>CAWAMT010000001.1:0-340542 GCA_963783185.1 uncultured Gammaproteobacteria bacterium
CTGCTTGACACCATAGACGACAGTGGGCTCGGGCACACCGACGGCCTCCAACACCGTCGGGGCAATATCCGTCATGTGCGTCCATTGCGTACGCAGGCCGCCCTTCTCCGCGATGCCCTTCGGCCAGTGGGCCACCATGGATTGGCAGACCCCGCCATAGGAGGCCACCTGATGGCCCCAACCAAAGGGCGTGGCACCGGCGAAAGCCCAGCCATTGTTGTACAAAATATGGGATTTGGGGCCGCCGATCTCATCGAAGTGCTTCAGCGGAATATCCAGGGGCTCTGGTATCCCGTTGAACACGGACAACTCATTGAAGGCGCCGTTGAGGCCGCCTTGGAAGACCGAACCGTTGTCGCCGGTGATGTAGAAGATCAGCGTATTGTCCATTTGTCCCAAGGTCTCGATCTCGTCGAGAAACCTCCCTATCTCGTAGTCGGTCACTTCGGCGAAGGCGGCGTAAATCTCCATGTATCTGGCAAAGACCTTCTTCTCATCGGCCGTCAAGTCGTCCCATTCCTGGATTCCGGGCGGCTTGGGCGCGAGATCCGTGCCCGGGGGCACGACCCCCAGCGCGAGCTGCCTCGCCAACGTTTCCTTGCGCACCTGGTCCCAGCCCTGATCGAACTTTCCCTTGTACCGGTCGCGCCACGTCTCGGGTACGTGAAATGGGCCGTGAGTACCAATGGCGGAGTAGTAGACGAAAAATGGTTTTTGGCGGGCGAGCGAACGCTGCGAACGCAGCCAGAGGATCGCCTTATCGGTGATGTCAGTACTGCCGTAGTAATCGGCATCGGGGTGTATATCCAGCCGGGTCATGTTGTCGTAAATGACCGGATGAAAGAGATCCGCCTCGCCGGACATGAAGCCGTAAAATCTCTCAAAACCACTATGCACCGGCCAGCGGTCGAACGGCCCGACATCACTGCCTTCCCAGGGCGCCAGCTCGTGACACTTGCCGAACATGGCGGTGCTATAGCCATTGAGTCGTAGGATCTCGGGCAGATTCGTGACGCTACTGGGGCGCACCGCGGTGTAGCCCGGGAAACCGGTGGCAATCTCCGAGATCACGCCGAAGTTTGCGCTATGGCTATTGCGACCTGTTATGCAGGCCACGCGGCTGGGCGAACACAACGGGGGGACTTTGAAATTGTTGTAGCGCAGCCCGGTCTTGGCCAAACGATCCAGCGTCGGCATCTGGATCGGCCCTCCGAACGTCGATAGATCGCCGAAGCCCAAATTGTCGAGAAGGATGACCACCACGTTGGGCGCACCTTTCGGTGCCTTCACCTCGAACCGCGGCGGGGCCTTCGCCTTCCGCGCATCAAGCTCGGTGATTGGCGGATACTCAGGCTCTGGTATCGGCAGCACGGTACGGTCTAGGGAGGCGGCTGTCGCGGGCTCGCTGCCTTGGGCCCCCGACTGCTTTGTCACTGTTTTTTCTGCCATTGATGCCTCTTAAAGCGCTGAAAGGACACGGTAGCGAGAAGCCGCCGAGGAGTCGCTGGTCATCATGATGCCTGCTCCGCAGCGACAATCATCTGCCGGGCCCGCGCGGGGGCCCGCGCAGGAGGGTTCGACCCCGGACAGATCTTCTACATCGCGCTTGCTACGAGAGCTAGTTGGACGTTAGTGGTATGGACGCTTGCCGCGCAGCAACGGCTTCGCCGGGGCATGCAGCTGAAATCGCAGTTTCAGCGGTCTGAATCCCCGTGAGTCCCCCATTGGTATCAGACTTAAGTCCGGTGTAAGGCGGGAAAACTGAGAACTGAGGCACCTACGCTGCGCCGGTATTGTTATCCAAAGCTCTGAAAATTGATTCGGTCAGGCCGATCATTGAGCTTCGCTTCCGATGACTTCGCCGCGAAGCGACGGCGATTGCCCGCGACGGGCCGCCGTCACGTTCGCACAAGGAGACGGTTATGTATTTCGTACCGCACGCTCTGTTCGCCGTTGTCCTCTGTTATTTCATTCCGACCATAGTCGCGCTCGTGCGCAAGCACCACAACGCGGGTGCAATTTGCGCTCTCAATATTCTGCTCGGCTGGACAGTTCTTGGCTGGATTGCCGCATTCGTCTGGTCGCTGACCGCGGTCCGGCCGGCGCACGCAGTAGCCTAACGTCATCGACTAGGTCCTCACACACGCCCTCGCCTCCGTGCTGGCAGCTTCCCGCGGGTGCGTCCGTTTGTCATAGCGGCGCCCTTGAGCCGCAATGCGACGCGATCGTCACAAACCTTGCTTTTGCCGAGTACTCCGTCACAGGAAATACCGTGTGGTGCGGCATAGAGTCGCCGGTGATTGCGTATGCAACTACCACGGGTACGAGAAATGAAGAAGCTAGTTCTTGTCGCAGCCTTGGCCACTGCTCCAGTGGTTGCCCAGACCGTTAGTGTTCAACAGAACCCCTATGCTCCGACATCCGCCGATACCGCGTCACGCCGCCCCGAGCAAGTGGCCGCCTCCGGTAGGGCGTTGGGAAATCTCATTGCCCCGCAGGTAGCCGGCATCGTAATCGACACGCTGTGCGGAAAGTATGCCAAGGCGCTGATCACCTACTCAAACGGCACGGAGAAGAGCTTCGACGCTATCTCGCCCGACGACAACGCCCAGCAACGTATCAAGATGCTGGCGGCCACTTCGCCCAATACAACCATCGTTGATTTAGGGTGCCCCCAGTAGCGAGAGACGCGAACGTCAATCGGCAAGGGGCGGCCGCGAAGGTCAGCCCGACGTGGGTCCACCAAAGCACGCTTTCCTCGTCTCGGGCTGGAGCAATGGCCGAACAGCAATGTACATCGCCCACCCCGCCGTGCGCGTCAAGCGATTAAACCGACGTATTCGTTGAGAAAGACGCGACCCGCGCCCGACACCGTACTAAAATGCTCGGTGGCTCTGGACAAGGCTCGAAGCAATGACGCGAATCGAAGTTCCGAATACCGCACCTCAGCGAGGTGCGTTGCAGCGGGTCGTGCGCCTGGTATTTATTCTCCTGTTGCTGATCCTCGTGGGCGCCGGCCTTTGGACCTGGCTAACCCTCTCCTGGGCGTATTCGGACGGGACGCGTGCGGGCGTGCTGCAAAAGTACTCGCGCCGCGGCTGGCTCTGTAAGACACAGGAAGGCGAGTTGGCTCAGTACGTCGTGGCGGGCATCTCGCCGCAGATTTGGCAGTTCAGCGTGCGCGACGCGAAGGTAGGAGCGGAACTCGAGAGGGCCGTCGGCGCGCGCGTGCAACTGCACTACACGGAACATCCCGGTGTGCCAACAGGGTGTTTCGCAGATACCCGCTACTTCGTCGACCACGTAACGGTGACCGAGAATCCCTCTGGGACTACCCCCGCAGCCGCGCCACCGACGCCGGGACCGGCACCTACCTCAAGCGCAGCACCCAGCTCGGGCGCAGCACCCAGCTCGGGCGCGGCGCCTGGCGTGGACGCACCGGCGGCACCATCACCGACACCCGCAGCGCCGCCGCCGAGCACGACGCCGCCCACCCCTTAGGAGAATCCGGCTCTGGAGTTCGCGACCTGCTCGGCAATGCTCACGGCCGTACGCAGCGCCAGCAAACCGTCCTCGCCCGTCACTAACGGCGGTCCGCCTGTCTCAGCAGCCTTCAGGAATGCCTCGATTTCCGCTTTGAGCGCATCGCCCTGATCGTAGCTGGTCTCGTTGATGTCGACTTGGGGCATCCCATCCGCCGTCGTTCCGCCCGCTTTGCGGATCACGGTCAACACTTTTTGATGAAGGTCGACCGACACGTAGGCGTCGTCCTGGAATAACCGCAGGCGGCGCTCGGTCTTCAGGCTTACACGGCTCGCCGTGGCATTGGCGACACACCCGTTCGCGAAGCGCAAGCGCGCATTGGCGATATCGATTTCGTTGGAGAACACGCTGTTGCCGATGGCGTCGACCGCCACCACCGGCGAGCGCACGATGCTCAGAATCAGGTCGATGTCGTGAATCATCAGATCGAGCACCACATCGACGTCGGTGCCGCGGTGCTTGAACGGCGCGAGGCGCGCTGATTCTATGAATCGAGGCACGGTAAGGATTGGCTGCAAAGCCTGAACCGCAGCATTGTACCGCTCGAGATGACCCACCTGGAGGATGCGCTTCGCGCGTCGCGCCACCTCGATGAGACTCTCGCCCTCCGCCACCGTCGTGGTCAAAGGCTTCTCGACCAGGACGTGCGCGCCGGCTTCGAGAAATTCTTTTGCTACTACGTAGTGCAAAGGCGTCGGCGTCACGATGCTGACGGCATCGACGCGGCCCAGCAGGTCCCGGTAATCGGCGTGCGCCGGCACCCCCAATTCAGCGGCCGACTGCGGTACGTGCCGCCGCCGCAGGATCGGCGATTCCGACCAGCTCCGAATTGGGCAAACTCAGATATTTCTGCGCATGGAATCGGCCCAAATAGCCGACGCCGACTACCGCAGTGCGCATTAGGGCCGCATCTCGCGCCGCCATTTGCTGCGTGCACGGTAATCCTGACGCATTTGCAAAGTGGCGCCGCCGATGATCGCGAGCGCCGCGCCGGCGAATAGGAATAGTCCTCGCCACACGGTCCAAAATCCCGCGGACATCGACCACAGCATCATGCCGATTGCCAAGATCGCACCGATGCCGATGAACGCCCAAGGCTTGGCGTCGTAAAGCGTCTGCGGGGTCCAAGAGCGCATGCCGTCAGTCTACAGCCACAGGCACGCACCGACCCGTTTAGTTACAATGACGCAGTATGCGTTTTTTGAAAATTTTCAGGCGTGGTTCGGCCCCTGGCTGGTCCTGGGAGCTTCGGCTGACCGCCGTGGCGCTCTTGATCGGCTTCGCCCTGATGCCGGCAGCTATTTTCTTTGCCGGCTCCTCCGTATTGGGACGCTACGACGGAGCAAGTTTGGGACGAGTATTCGAGAGCGTCTATGGCGGGCTAAAGGGCGGGTCGGTCGCCTCCTGGATCGTACTTTTCGGGCCCTATGGCCTTTATTTGATCTTCAAGGCCTTAAGGGCGCTGGTGGCGCGCCAGTGCGAAGTTGGCATAAGGCGCGAAACTCGCTTCGATCCCGCGTCGCTTCGAGCCCGCGTCGGACAGTTAGGATAATTACGCCAAATCAGCATTCAAGTTTTGTGCGGCACGGACGCTAACATTCCATAAGCGGAGAGATCCGTTAGCGAATGGTGGAGTGCTGCGCGTGAATCCCGAGATCGAAGCTCATCTTCGCTCGTTAGTGAGTTTCCCGTCCCCGCCCGGCGTGGCGACCCACATCATTGAGATTGCGAGTGATCCGGACATCGAAATGGGCAAGGTCGCCAAGGCCTTGAGCATGGATTCCGCGCTGTCGACTAAGATTTTGCGCATTGCCAACTCCCCGCTCTATGCGCAGCGCCGCAAAAGCGAGAACCTGCGCCAAGCGCTGGTCGTGCTCGGATTGAATGCCACCCTGACGCTCGCTCTGAGCTTTTCCCTGGTGAAGTCGCTGCGCAACGGCAAAGCGAACGGCATCAACTACCCGTTGTATTGGCGGCGCGCGCTGGTTGCGGCAACCGCCGCTCGTGCGCTAGCCGACGCTATGCACCAATCGATGGCCGAAGAAATCTTTCTGGCCGCGTTGCTGCAAGACGTGGGCATCCTGGCTTTGGATCAAGCGGTGCCCGATCTTTACCGCGGCAGCGAATCCGTGCAGCAGGATCACAATGCCCTCGCCGCGCTCGAAAAAAAGCGCTTGCAAGTCGACCATGCTGAAATCGGCGGCTGGCTGATGCGGACTTGGAATTTACCTCCGCGGCTGCATCGTGCAATCGAGCACAGTCACCATGTCGATCTGAACGTCACCGCCGAGCCCGCCCAGATCTTCGAACGCTGCGTCGCGTTATCGGGTCCGGTGGCGGATCTGTTCCTGCGCGAGCCGGAGCACAGGCACTTCGCCGAAACGGCGCTCATGCGCCGAGCGTAGTTTGGGAATGGATAAAATGGCCTTCGGCCAGGTGCTCGGAACGATAGGCGCGATGTTGCCGGAGACAGAGGCCATATTCGAGACGGATCTATTGGCCGAGCAGCATCCGGAATTGATCCTCGAACAGGCGCGCGAAGCGTTGATGCTGCGCAGTCTGCACGCGCTGCGCGAAATCAATACTCTGCGCGCAGTGGCGGAGGTCTCCAACTCACGCGCACAGGAGCTCGAAGAGGAAACACGCCGCGATGCCATGACCGGGGTGTACAACCGCGCTTACCTGGATCAGGTACTGGCACGCGAATTCGAACATGCGACCCGGCACAAGTGGCCGCTGTGCGTCGCGTTTGCGGATCTCGATAATTTCAAGAGCATCAACGACAAGTTCGGACACCAGGCGGGCGACCGGATCCTGCAGGCGACGGCGCGAATTCTGCGCGGCAATACGCGCGAAACCGACTTGATCGCCCGCTACGGCGGCGAGGAATTCGTGGTGGTGCTGCCCGCCACCGACGCCGACACCGCGCGCATCATTTGCGAACGCATCGTCACGGCATTCCAGACCACCGGCCACGTCATCGGTTCGGACCACGCCAAAGTGACCATTTCGATCGGCTGCGCCACACACGGGACGCAGATGTCCTTTCCCAATGTCGCCGAATTCGTCAAGGCCGCCGACCAAGCGCTGTACACCGCGAAGCTCCGCGGCCGCAACCGCACCGTGCCCTTCGATGGGCAGCTTCCAAACGTGTTGGCCAGCTCATCGGCGAGGCCCGCGCCCACCGGCACGTGACGCGTTGGTTTCCAGCGCGCTCTTTCGCCGTCGGCAGATTAAGTCGTGCACCGCCGGTATTAAGTCATCTGCGATTTGAAGCCCGTCACAGTTTTGCGATTTTCGCGGAACGCGAGCTGTCGCAATTTGGGAACATGTCGTCGCGAGAGACATCAAAAAAAGCAATCATGACGAGTGCATTCTTTCGAGGGAAGAACGATGGCGAACATTGACAAGTCGGCAGATGACCGAGACCCGAAGTTCAGCTCCGGCGTGCGCGAACTGCGTGAGGCGCAAGCCGCGCAAGAGGCACTTGCGCGCGAGACCGCTGCGCGAGCACTTGCGATCGAGGGCTCGCAGCCGAAGGCGCGGCGAATGAAGCTCGCGGCTTCGATCCCTACAACACCTCCGGCAGCTTCGATCGCAAAAAGAACTGGGCGCGGGTCGGCAAGCGCTAGCGCCGCGGACGGCGCGCGTTGGTCTATTCGTCCGAGGTCTCTCGACGCGATTGCGGCTCGAGCTGAATTCGCTGTTCGGATACCACCGCGGGAAGCGCCGGGTGTTCGCCAGCCGCTCGCCCACTGCGTAGTAAAGCGCCAAGATCCTCGACCGCGCCGCGCACATCCCAATCGTCCGAATATTTGTCGCTCGGTTGGTGGTAGCGATGCGCCATGTAATCGTCGAGCTGCGCCTGGCCCCACGCAGGACCGCGCGCCGAATCATCGATGCCGGCTTTGACAAATAAGGCCGGTACGCCGTGCTCGCGCGAAATTGAACTGATCGGAAGATAGTAAAGTCCCTGCTCCGGGTGGGGTTCCGGACGCACTTCGCGTCCCTGCAACAGCGCCGCCGCCCGCACGTAATCCTCGAATTCCGAATTTCCCGCGCCGAACACCACGACATCGCGAGTCGCGCCCGCCGATGTGCAGGCCGTCCAGATTCAGCACCGCGGCGGTTTGCCTCAGCGGGAATACAGGGTGCTCGACGTAGTACGCGGAGCCGAGGAGTCCTGCCTCCTCCGCGGTGAACGCGATGAAGGCGATCGATCGGTCGGGCGGCGGCAGAGTGCGGGTGAAGGACTGTGCCAGCATCAGAAGTCCCGCGACGCCGGTCGCATTGTCGACCGCCCCGTTGAAAATGGCGCCGCTCGGCATCGCGGCCCAAGTGATCCCAGTGAGCGCGTGTACAGAACGATATTCATGCTTGCGATCGCCGCCCGGCAAGCAGCGCAATGACATTGGCGGAATTGAAGCGGCGGATGGAATTGTGGAGCTGCCGCATCGACCGTAAGACCCATGGCAAGCGCTTTGAAACCCGGCCGCGCGGCCGCGGCGCTGACCGAGGCCTCATAGTCGAGCCCCGCCTGCGTGAATAGCGCCCGCCCGGCTTCGTTGGTGACCCAACCCTCGATGGCCGCGCGTCCCGCATTGTCGTCCGCCTGCGGCAGCTCGAACTGCGGCCCGGTCCAACTGCTCGCGACGACGTTCCAGCCGTAGCCCGTGGCGGCGCTGTCGTGAATCAGCAATACACCTGCCGCGCCCTGCCGCGCCGCCTCCTCGAACTTGTAGGCCCAGCGTCCGTAGTAGGTCGCCGCGTTGCCCTTGAACACCGCCGGATCCTTGCTGCCGTAGCCGGGATCGCTGGCCAGCACGAGCACGGTCTTGCCGCGCACGTTGACCCCTGCATAGTCGTTCCAGTGGTACTCCGGCGCCACGATGCCGTAGCCGACGAACACGAGGTCGCTGTGCTCGAGCTGCGCCGTCGGGCACGACGCGCTTGGTCCAGATGACCATGTCCTTGCCGTAGTGCAGCGACGCGCGGCGCCGCGCCCGCCGACCGACAGTGCCGCGTCGTCCGCGGCGAGAATCTCGACCAATGGGACCTGCTGCACATAACTGTCGCCGTTGCCCGGCTTGAGTCCCAATTTGCGAAATTGCGCGGTCAGGAAGGCAACGGTCTTATCCTCGCCCGCGCGTGCCCGGCTTGCGGCCTTCGAAGTCATCGGAAGCCAACACGCGGACGTCGTCCCTGAAGCCCGTCTCTTCGATGTCGGTCGACGGCGGCGGGGCCTTGTGCGGCCCGGTGCAAGCGCCAAGCAGGCAGGGCGAGGCATGCTGCCCACCGCGCGCGCCGACCCCGAGTTTGCACGATAATTGAGTTCTCCAAGGGCGTCAGGCGCGGCGCGGCCAGTACAGCATGACCACCATACAGAGGCAGGCGAGGGTCGCCGCATGCGCCCAGCCGCGCCATGGTCGAACTTTAGCCTGGCCGAGGAAACTACCGGCGCTGGCCGCGGTCAGAACCCCGAACGCCAGCAAAGCTCAGGACGAGCCGCGGCAGTTCGCGCGACAGATCGGGGTGTTCGCCGGCCAGGACGCAGAAGACGATCAGGACGGCGCCCAGGCCGAAGGTGATCGATGCCGCCGAACCCAAGACGATACCGATCAAAACCGTGAACGGACGCATATCCTCAGGCTCGTATACACTTGGCTTGCGGCATCGGCTCGTCTAGCCTTGAACACTGGGGCCATCGCAAGTTTACAGGAGAACCGGTACGGTGATGACTAATAGGCCTTGGGCCAAGCGCTCGCGCTGGGTTACAGCGATCGCCGTATGCGCGAGTGCGGTCGGACTCGCGGCTTTGCTGGGCGCCGCCATGACTCCGCCCGCCGCGCGCCCCGGCCGCAAGCGCCGTGCTGGCGCCCACGGAGCAAGAGAATTATGTCGCCCGCCGCGTCAGCGACATCGTCGCGCGCGAACATTATCGCCGCGCGCCGCTCGACGATCGACTTTCGAGCCTGATCCTCGACCGTTATCTCGACGCCATCGACGGCGGCAGAAGTTATTTCTACGCCAGCGACATCGCCGAATTCGAGAAGTATCGCTACGAGCTCGACGACGCCATCAAGTCGGGCGACGTCGAACCTGCGTTCGTCATTTTCCGGCGCTTTCAGCAGCGCAGCCGCGAGCGCATGAACTACGCCGATCGAACTGCTCGCGAAGAAGCCGGATTTCGACATCGACGAGTCCTTCAATTTCGATCGCGAGAAGGAGCCGTGGCCGGCGAACGCCGCCGAGATGAACGAGCTGTGGCGCAAACGCGTCAAGAACGACGCGTTGTCGCTGATCACCGCCGGCAAGCAGTGGCCGGAGGTGGCGGACATCCTGCGCAAGCGCTACGAGCACGTGGCGAAGCGCATGGATCAGAGCAAGCCCGAGGACGTCTTCGAGGCGTTCATGAACGCCTTCGTGCTGTCGCTCGATCCGCATTCGAACTATTTCTCGGCGCGCAATTCCGAGGAATACAACATCCAGATGAGCCTGAGCTACGAGGGCATCGGCGCCTCGCTGCAGCTGACCGACGACTATGTGACGGTGATCGACGTGATCGCCGGCGGACCGGCGGCCGTCAGCGGCAAGCTCGCCGCCAACGATCGCATCACCGCCGTCGGCGAGGGCAAGACCGGCGAGCTCGTCGACGTGATCGGCTGGCGCCTCGACGATGTCGTGCAGAAGATACGCGGGCCGGGCGGCACGCTGGTGCGCCTGCAGCTGCTGCCCGCCGGCGCGGCGCCCGGCTCGGCGCAGAAGGTCGTCGAGTTCACGCGCAACCGCGTGTCGCTCGAAGCGCAGGCCTCGCACAAGGCGATGCGCACCGTCGAGCGCAACGGCCGCGAGGTCAAGGTCGGCATCATCACGGTGCCGAGCTTCTATCAGGATTACGATGCCAGCCGCGCCGGCGTCAAGGACTTCCGCAGCACCACCCGCGACGTGCAGCGGCTGATCGGCGAGTTGCGCAAGGACGGCGCCGAGGTGCTCATCATGGATCTGCGCGCCAACGGCGGCGGTTATCTGCCGGAAGCCGAGTCGTTGACCGGCCTGTTCATCGACCGCGGTCCGGTGGTGCAATTGCGCGACACCACCGGCCGCATCGAAGTGGACGACGATCCGGATCCGGCGATTTTCTACAGCGGCCCGTTGATCGTGCTGGTCGACCGATTCAGCGCATCGGCGTCGGAGATCTTCGCCGGCGCGATTCAGGATTACGGCCGCGGGCTGATCGTCGGCCAGCAGACCTACGGCAAGGGCACGGTGCAGAACGCGCACCCGCTCAACTACACGATTTTCGGCCGCAAGCCCGAACTCGGCCAGCTCAACGTGACCATCGGCAAGTATTACCGCATCACCGGCGAGAGCACGCAGGACCGCGGCGTGACCCCGGACATCGCGCTGCCCTCGCTGATCGATGCCAACGAGGTCGGCGAGAGCACTCGCGACCGCGCCCTGCCTTGGGATCACATCGATCCGGCGGCATTCAAGGCCGAAGGCGACCTGAAACCGATCGCCGCCGTCGCTGCAGAAACTGCACGAGGAGCGCACCGGCGACAGCGCCGATTTCCGCTACCTGCACGACGACATCGCGGCGCTCGACGCGATGCGCAACCAGAAGACCCTGTCGTTGAACCTCAAGACCCGCGAGGCCGAGCGCAAGCGTCAGGACAGCGAGCGTCTGGCGCGCGAGAATGCCTGGCGCGCCGCGCACAACGGCCGCCGGCCAAGTCGCTGGAGGAGATCAAGGATGACGCGGCTGCGGGAATCTTCCTGGATGAGACCTCGCAGATCGCGGCGGATCTTGCGGTGGCGATCGCGCCGCAAGGTCGCGGCCCGACGCAGGCGCGCCGCACCGACGACACACATTAGCGCCGCCCTGACGGGCCTCAGCGCAGCAGGAGCGTGTACAGGTCCCAGTAATCTTCCGCGAGACGTTCCAGCCGGCGGGCGCTAGCGGCTGCCGGTCGGCCGCAGCCGCGAGCGAGTCGGCCGTTGGCACGGTATCGGCGGTGTTGCGGTACTCGCAGGTGGCGCGCAGCCTCTCCAGCTTGGTCTTCACGCCCCGGTGATCTGTTTATGATTGCGACGGCCGCCTGCGCCTTCTGCACCCGCTGCATGTAGCCCTCGCAGTCCGCCCGCGTGCCGAAGCTCATCTCGTGCACGCGCCGCGCCACCGCCTCCTTGGCGCGCGCCGCGAGCCCGAACGCATCCACGTGCTCGCACAGCGATTCCGCATAGCTGATGATGGCCAGATTGATGTTGCGCCGGGCCGCCAGCGATATGCCCGGAAATTCGTCAGCGCTTCGTTGCCGATGGCGCTGCGCTCGGCGTGCAGGTCGCCGACCGCCGCATCGGCGACGACCACCTGCTGGCGCAGCGCCTCGAGCGATTTTTGCGGCGGCGCCGCTCGAAGTAATGCCAGAACGCGGTCAAGCGCGTCGAGTTCGCTCTGCGCCGTCGCCAAATGCTCGCGCTGCAGATCGGCATCGGCCTGCCGCCGCCTGCAGGCGCTGGTCCACATCGGCGAGCCGCGCATTCTTCGCCGCTTCGCACTCGGCCTTGTGCTGGCCGTTTCGCGCGCCTCCTGCTGGCGGGTCAGATCGGCGGCGAACGCGGAGAGCTGCTGATGGCAGGTCTTCCAAAGGCCGCGCAGCTGATAGAACACGAGGGCGCCGAATCCGGTGCGCGGATCGGCGAGCAGGTCGCCGAGCGCGTCCAATTGCTCCTGCACGCGGATGGTCGCGCCCTCCTGCTGCTTCAGGCGGTCGCGCAGCAGGTGGAATTCATCCTTGAGATCGGCATAGGCCTTTTTCAGGCCCGCGCGATTCTGGAAGAGCTGCATGAGCCGCTCTTCGTCGGCGCTCACGCCGCCCCCCTCCGGACCTCCTTTCAGAAAACTCAGCTTGTCGATCAAAGTCCCGCCTCGAACTTGAAGTTAAGTGCGGGACATCGAGGGATTAAGCCCGCTAGAAGTGATGTCCCCGCTCGGCACAGTATTCCAGCCATTTATTTAACATCATGTTTCGGGTCCATCGCTGATCCAGTTCACGCTTGAGTCCGGACTGGAGCCTGGCGAGCTGCGGATGGCGCTGGAATCCGCGGAAACTGCGAACCTCGGCAAGTCGGGCGTCGTGATAAACGCACACTTCGAGGTCCGGATCGCGGACGCACGCCGCTTCCGAGTCGAATTCATACGTGAGGCGGAACACACTCGTGTAGCGGGACAGCTCCAGCGGCGTGAGATACAGGTCACAGTCCGAGGCGACCCTCGACACGCGGCGCGCCGTCGATCGAGCGCAGATCGCGCACCAGCCAGCCCAGGCGCACGAAATTACTCTCGTACAGCGTCATGAGGCTGACGAAGCTGCCGGGCCTGCGCCCGCCATGATGTTTCACACCATTGGTCCGCGATCATGCTTCGACTATACCACGCAGCCACAATTTGTCAGGGGCGCAAGCGCCGCTCGATGCCGGTGCGGTCGAGAATTCTGCTCGAAATCTCTTCGATTGAGCATTCCGTCGCATCGATGAACGGAATGCCGTGCCGCTCGAACAGCGACTCCGCCGCCCGCACCTCGAACGCCACCTGGCGCGGCGAGGAATAGCGGCTGTCGGGACGGCGCTCGTTGCGGATCTGTTGCAGCCGATCCGGCTTGATGGTCAAGCCGAAGAGCTTGTGCGAATACTGCTCGAGCGCGCGCGGCAATTTTCTGCGACTCGAGATCATCTTCGGTCAACGGATAATTGGCCGCGAATATGCCGTACTGCATCGCCAGATACAGGCAGGTCGGCGTCTTGCCCGAGCGCGACACGCCGATCAGAATGACGTCGGCGCGCTCGTAGTCGCGCACCACCGAGCCGTCGTCGTTCGCGAGCGCGAAATTGGTGGCGTCGATGCGCATGGCGTAGGCATGCGTGTCGGCCATGCGATGCGTCCGGCTCGTGACATGGGGCGATTGCGTCTTGAGTTCGTTCTCGAGCGGTGCTAGGAAAGGATCGAAGAAATCCAGAAAAAATCCCGTGCTGCCGCGCACCACGTTGCGCACGTCCTCCTGCACCAGCGTGCTGAAAACGATCGGCCGCACGCCCTCCTGCTTGCCGACCAGATCGATCTTGCGCACCGCCTCTATTGCCTTGTCAACCGTGGAGATAAATGGCACAGTCACTTGCCGAAATTCGATGCCGTCGAACTGTGTCATGAGGCTGTGACCCATCGTTTCCGCGGTGATGCCGGTCTGGTCGGAAACAAAGAACACGGTTCGTTTAATCACGGTAGTCCCATATGTCGGCGCCTTTGCCGCGGAAGTGTTTCACTTAACCTATCGTCGGACAAGCTAGCCAGTCATGAATCCCTACATCATTCCGTTCGAGAAATTGAAGAACAAGGATGTCGAGCTGGTCGGCGGCAAGAATGCCTCGATCGGCGAGATGATCTCGGCCTCGCGAGTCTCGGCGTCTCGGTGCCCGGCGGTTTTGCGACCACCTCGCACGCCTACCGGGACTTCCTCGCGCAGGGCGGACTCGATCGAGCGCATTCGCGACGTGCTCGCCTCGCTCGACGTCGACGACGTCGACCGGCTCGCCGTCGGTCGGCAAGCAGATCCGCGGCTGGATGCTGGCGACGCCCTTTCCGGCGACGACTGCAGGACGAGGTGCTCGACGCGTGGCGCAAAATGGGCCGGGGCGACGAGTTCGCCGTCGCGGTGCGCTCCTCGGCCACCGCCGAGGATCTGCCCGAGGCCTCGTTCGCCGGCCAGCAGGAGACCTTTCTCAACGTGCGCGGCGAGGAGCATCTGCTCGACTGCATGCACGAGGTGTACGCCTCGCTGTTCAACGACCGCGCGATCGCGTACCGCGTGCACAACAACTTCGATCACAACGCGGTGGCGCTGTCGGTCGGCGTGCAGCACATGGTGCGCAGCGACTTGGGTTCGGCCGGCGTGATGTTCACGCTCGATACGGACTCGGGCTTTCGCGACGTGGTGTTCATCACCTCCGCCTACGGGCTCGGCGAGACCGTGGTGCAGGGCGCGGTCAATCCCGACGAGTTCTACGTCTACAAGCCCGCGCTTGCGCGCCGGCCGCCGCTCGGTGCTGCGCAAGAATCTCGGGCAGCAAGGCGATCAAGATGATCTACGGCGCGCCCGGCTCGGCGGAGCGCGTGCGCACCGTCGATGTGTCGCCCGAGGACCGCGCAGCGGTTCTCGCTCGATGAGGCGGACATCGTCGCCTTGGCGAAGCAGGCGCTGATCATCGAGGAGCACTACGGCACGCCGATGGATATCGAGTGGGGCAAGGACGGCGACAACCGGCAAGATCTACATTCTGCAGGCGCGGCCGGAGACCGTGCAGAGCCGCGCCGGACGCACGATTCAGCGCTTCACGCTGAAGGCCCGCTCCACGCTGCTGGTCAGCGGCCGCAGCATCGGCCAGCGCATCGGCGCCGGCCACGCGCGCATCATCCGGGACGTGAAGGAAATGTCCCGCGTGCGGGCCGGCGACGTGCTCGTCGCCGACATGACCGATCCGGATTGGGAGCCGGTGATGAAGCGCGCCGCCGCCATCGTCACCAATCGCGGCGGCCGCACCTGCCACGCGGCCATCATCGCGCGCGAACTCGGCATTCCGGCGGTGGTCGGCTGCGTCACCGCCACCAGCGCGATACGCGAGAATCAGGCGGTCACCGTCTCCTGCGCCGAGGGCGATACCGGACACGTGTACGACGGGCATGCTGGAATACGATCAGCGACAACATCGAGCTGGACTCGCTGCCGGCGATCCCGGTCAAGATCATGATGAACGTCGGCAACCCGGACCGCGCCTTCGATTTCGCCGGCATGCCGCACAAGGGCGTCGGCCTCGCGCGGCTCGAGTTCATCATCAATCGCATGATCGGCGTGCATCCGCGCGCGCTGCTGGAATTCGACAAGCAAAGCCCCGAGCTCAAGGAGACCATCAGCCAGCAGATCGCGGGCTACGCGGATCCGGTGAGCTTCTACGTCGACAAACTCGCCGAAGGCATCGCGCAGATCGCCGCCGCATTCGCGCCCGAGCCGGTCATCGTGCGCCTGTCG
The DNA here is from genome assembly GCA_963783185.1 of uncultured Gammaproteobacteria bacterium. Lineage (GTDB taxonomy): Bacteria > Pseudomonadota > Gammaproteobacteria > Steroidobacterales > Steroidobacteraceae > Bog-1198. The sequence continues at coordinate 15,624 of CAWAMT010000001.1, forward strand.
GACTTCAAATCGAACGAGTACGCGAACTTGATCGGCGGCAAGCACTACGAGCCGCACGAGGAGAATCCGATGCTCGGATTTCGCGGCGCGTCGCGCTACATCGACAAGGTGTTCCGGCCCTGCTTCGAGCTCGAATGCCGCGCGCTGAAGCGCGTGCGCGACGAGATGGGCCTCACCAACGTGCAGATCATGGTGCCGTTCGTGCGCACGCTGCTCGAAGCGAAGACGGTCACCCAGCTGCTCGCCGACAACGGACTGAAGCGCGGCGACAACGGGCTGCAAGCACATCATGATGTGCGAGCTGCCGACCAACGCGCGTGCTCGCGGACCGCTATCTGGAGTATTTCGACGGCATGTCGATCGGCTCGAACGACATGACGCAGCTCGCGCTCGGGCTCGACCGCGATTCGGGCGTGGTCGCGAAGCTCTTCGACGAGCGCGACGAGCCGTCAAGGCGCTGATGTCGATGGCGATCAAGGCCTGCAAGGCACAGGGCAAGTATGTCGGCATCTGCGGCCAGGGGCCCTCGGACCATCCGGAACTCGCCCGCTGGCTGGTGGATCAGGGCATCGACAGCCTGTCGCTGAATCCGGACACGGTGGTCGAGACCTGGATGTTCCTGGCCGGCGACAGCCCTGCGTGAATCCTCGAGAACCGCGCGTCACGCGGCATCAGAACGGGCGCAGCAGCCGCTCGCGATAGAATCTGAGCTCGCGTATCGACTCGCGCACATCGTCGAGCGCCAGATGGGTCGAGTTCTTCTGGAATGCCTGCGCGACCTGCGGCGCCCAGCGCTGCGCCAATTCCTTGAGCGTGCTCACGTCGAGATTGCGGTAGTGAAAGAAGCGCTCGAGCGCCGGCATGTAGGCGCGCGAGGAAGCGCCGATCCTGGCAAATGCTGTTGCCGCACATGGGCGAGCGTCCCGGCTCGGCCCAGGTTTCGAGGAATGCGAGCGTTTCCCGCTCGGCGGCGGCGGTGTCGATGTTGCTCGCGCAGCACGCGCGCCGATCAAGCCCGAAGCCGCCGTGCTGCCTGCGGTTCCAGTCGTCCATGCGCGGCAAGCACGGCCTCGCTCTGGTGCACGGCGAGCACCGGGCCTTCGGCGAGCACGTTCAGGTGCTTGTCGGTTACGATCGTGGCAATTTCGATGATGAGGTCGGTGTCCGGCTTGCAGCCCGGTCATTTCAAGATCGATCCAAACGAGATTTTCGGGGGATTTCATGCGTGTCATTGAGCCGGAAAACCCGCAATGGTAGCAGAGCGACGCAATTGAAGGACACGAGCGGCAGCGGCGTCGTCCTCGCGAGCTACGGCCGCGGCGTGCTGGTGCAGGCGGACGCGATCACGCTGCACTGCAGCTCTCAAGGGACGCAAGCAGCGCATCGTCTGCGGCGATCGGGTCACGTGGGCGTGCGCACCGCCGCGGAGGGCCCATCGGTCGAATCGATCGAGCCGCGCCGCAATTTGTTCGAGCGCATCGATGCACGAGGCCGCGCCGAACCGGTGGCCGCCAATATCGACCGGTTGGCCATCGTGGTGGCGCCGGAGCCCGCACCGGACTGGTTCCTGGTCGACCGCTACTGGGCCGGCGCCCAGCTCAAGGATATCGCCGCGGTTCTGATCGTCAACAAGTCGGACCTCGGCACCGATAGGCGTGCAGTCCGAGTTGGCGACCTACCGAGCGTTGGGTCTCGCCTGCCGCGAAGTGTCATCGCTGTCGGGCATGGGGATCGCCGAGCTTAAGCGACGCTCTTGCGGACGGCGTGACCCTGCTCGTCGGGCAATCGGGCGTCGGCAAGTCCTCGATCGTCAATGCGCTTGCGCCGGCAGGCGGCGGCGCAGACCGCTGAGCTGACGCGCGATGCGGAGGGCCGGCATACCACGACCACGGCTCGCTGGTACCGCTTGGGGCCGGGCGCGAGTCGGCGATCATCGATGCGCCCGGCGTGCGCGATTTCGCGCCTCCCGCGAGCATCGTGCGCGCCGCGGAGCGCGGCTTCGTCGAGATCCATGAGATCGGCGTCAATTGTCGCTTCAAGGATTGCCGCCACATGGAGGAGCCGGGCTGCGCGGTGCGCGCCGCGGTCGCTGGCGGAACGCATCGCGGCGCGCCGCTACGAAAGCTATCGGCGGCTGTGCCGCCTCTACGAGAAGTTGCGCTCTGAGCGCGCTTCAGGAGACCGCGGTGCGGCCCGCCAGCGCGTGCGCCAGCGTGCCGCCGTCGACGTACTCGAGCTCCCCGCCGACCGGCACGCCATGCGCGATGCGCGACGCCTTGAGGCCCAGGCGCAACGCGAGTTCGCCCAGGTAATGTGCGGTGGCCTCGCCTTCCACCGTCGGATTGGTGGCGAGAATCACCTCCCGCACCTCGCCCTCGCCGAGCAGCCGCTCGAACTCATCCAAGCCGAGCTCGGCGGGTCCGATTCCATCGAGCGGCGACAGGTGCCCCATCAGCACGAAATAGCGGCCGCGAAACCCGCCGGATTGCTCGATGGCGACGACGTCCGCCGGCGACTCGACGACGCAGAGCTGCGCGACATCGCGCTGGCTCGAGGCGCAAATCGTGCACAGCTCGCTCTCCGTGAGCATGCGGCAGCGCTTGCAGTGCCCGACGTGCGAAGCGCCTCCGCCAACGCCTGGCTCAAGCACGCGGCCGCCGTCGCGATCGCGCTCCAATAGATAGAACGCCATGCGTTGCGCCGACTTCGGGCCGACGCCCGGCAGGCAGCGCAGGGAGTCGATCAGCCGAGCGAGGGTCGGGCGTGTACTTCATCGCCGACGACGCGCTCAGAACGGCAACTTCATGCCGGGCGGGAGATTCATTCCGGACATGAGTCCGGCATATTTTTCCTGGCTGCGCGCCGCAATCTTGCGTACCGCATCGTTGACCGCCGCGACCACCAGATCTTCGAGCATGTCCCTGATCCTCGCCCAGCAGTTTCGGTTCGATGGTCACCTTCTTCGCTTCGTGGCGCCCGTTCAGCACGACCTTGACCATGCCGGCGCCGGCTTCGCCGGTCACTTCGAGGTCGGCAAGCTCCGCCTGCGCCTTCTGCATGGTCTCTTGCATCTGCTGAGCTTGGCGCATCAAATTTCCCAGTCCGCCTTTCATCATGATTCGATTTCTCCTGAAGTGCTAGTTCGTTGGTTTCACCGAAGCGGCATCCACCTCGGCACCGAAGCGCTCTCTCAGGCCCTTGACCGCGGGATCCTCCTCGAAGGCCGCCGCGGCGCGCACGACCTTGTCCTGCTCCGCCATCACACGCTGCCGCGCCGGCGTGGCGAGCGTCGGTCTGCGAAATCTCGAACACGATGCGGATGTCGCGGCCCAAGTACTTGCACAGGCCTTGCATGAAGCTTTTCCTCGATGGCGCGCGTGCGCCGACTCCGCCGCCGCCTGATCGAGCTGCAGATGGAGCACATCGCTTCTCAAAAGAGGCGGGCACGCAGTTGAGCGCGAACTGGCGCACCATGCCGCTCAAGTTCGCGGCCTCCACCACGGCAGGCCAGGTGCCGGCATCGATCGTCAGTGCCGCAACCGCCGCCAACGGACGCAAGCACCCGCCGCCACCGGCGCGTACCGGCGCCAGGGACGCCACCGATGCGACCGGTGCGGTCGATGCGACCGGTGCGGTCGATGCAACTGGCGCGCCAAGTGCCGCTGGCGTCGCTATCGGGTCGAAATGCCAGCATGCGGAGCAGCGTCATCTCAAAGCCGAGCCGCGGTTCGGGCGCCATGGCCAAATCACGCCGGCCGCCGAGCGCGATCTGGTAGTAGAGCTGCACATCTTCGGGCGGACATGGCCTGCGCTCAGCGCGGATCAAAGTTGGCGCATCGAATTCCTCGTCCTGCTGCGCCGCGTCCGGCACGATCTGCACGATCGCGATGCGCTGCAGGAGAGCCGCCAACTCGACGAGCGCCCGATCATAGTCGGGCGCATCGCGATCGAGCTCGCGCACTTGCGCGAGCAATCCGGGCCCATCCTGCGCGCGACAAGGCTTCGACGATCCGCGTCACGTGGCCGCGATCGATGGTTCCCAACATCGATCGCGCATTCGCCTCGTTCACTGCGCCGCCGCCAAAGGCGATCAACTGGTCCAGCAAACTCAAGCGCATCGCGCATGCTGCCCTCGGCTGCTCGCGCGAGCAGCGCGAGCGCCGCCGGTTCGTAGTCGAGGTTCTCCTCCGCGGCGATGAATTTCAAGCGCTCGCCGATGAGGTGCGCCGACAAGCGTTTGAGGCTGAATTGCAGGCAGCGCGACAGCACGGTGACCGGCAGCTTCTGCGGGTCGGTCGTCGCCAGCAGGAACTTGACGTGCGGCGGCGGCTCTTCGAGCGTTTTCAGCAGCGCGTTGAACGAGTGATTCGACAGCATGTGCACCTCGTCGATGAGGTACACCTTGTAGCGGCCGCGAGTGGGCGCGTATTGCACGTTGTCCAACAGTTCACGCGTATCGTCGACCTTGGTGCGCGATGCCGCGTCGACCTCGATGAGATCGACGAATCGGCCCTCGTCGATTTCTCGGCACGCGGCGCAGATTCCGCAGGGATTCGCGCTCACCCCGGTCTCGCAGTTGAGCGACTTCGCGAGGATGCGCGCTACCGTCGTCTTGCCCACGCCGCGAGTGCCGGTGAATAGAAAGGCGTGATGAACCTTGCCGCTGTCGAGCGCGTTGCTGAGCGCGCGCAGCACGTGCTCCTGCCCCACCATTTCAGCGAACCGCTTGGGGCGCCATTTGCGCGCTAGTACGATATAGCTCATACAACCAGTTTACCGTTAGACGATGTACGCGTGCGAGAAGGAGGCGGCCCGCGCCAGCAGGACTTCGGCGCCCGACTTAAAGCCTCTACCGCTGCTCCCTTCCGGGCCTGACGGGGTTCGTGGCCAGTCGTCGCGAAGATGCAAACGCGAGCCGCCATAGACTCACGGTGGTTGTTGGCGGAGAGGGTGGGATTCGAACCCACGAACACCTTTAGGTGTTACACACTTTCCAGGCGAGCGCCTTCGACCACTCGGCCACCTCTCCACTCGAAATCCAAAAACCAAACCTTGGCGGGCCCGCAAGGGTACCGGAGGCGCCCGGACGATCAAATTTAGGCGCTGCCGATGGGCCACCGCCGCTTGTTGCCGATCGCACCTCGACGGGTCGGAACTCTCTTAGGAAAGAGCGACGTTCTGACGCCAAAGCGTCACGACGTCAAAACGTTTTAGCGCTAAAACAGCACCTTTTTTTGTGCATACCGCCATACCGCCCCCTCGACCGAGCGCATTTGAGCTCTAGCCGCTAGCGGCCTTGTTGGGCGGCGCCGGCTTGTAGCGCGGCGGTATATCCAGGCAGGCGTCATGCGGGCCCGGCGGCGGCGGGGCAAGCTCGACCGTGGGAATGACCAGCGCACCCTGGGTGTTCGGCGTATCGAGCCCTGCGGGCACCTTCAGCGGCGCCACCTGCGCCGCGCGCTGATATTCCTGCGGGCTGTGACAGTCAGTGGCACCCGGCCGAACCAGATGGCAGCCGCTCATCAGCGTTGCCGCTGCAATCAACAAAATAGCTCGGTCAAGACTCATGCTGCTTGGTCCTCAAGTGTAATTCCGGCTGCCCGCATCGCGCGCAGCACGGTTTCTTGGTGCGCGAGCGACAATTCGACCAACGGTAAGCGGATTGCGTTCCCGATGAGGCCCATTCTCGCGACCGCCCATTTCACCGGAATGGGGTTGGCTTCGATGAACAAATCCTTATGCAGGAGCTGCAAATCGGCATCGATCGCTCGCGCCGCTGCCAAATCCCCGCCAAGCGCCGCCATACAGGCCTCGTGCATGCGGCGCGGCGCGACATTGGCCGACACCGAGATGACCCCGCGCGCTCCCGCGCCCATCAATTCGATGGCGGTGGCATCGTCGCCGGACAGCACCGCAAACTCAGGCGGGACATGCACGTCAATAGTTCGCGCGCGCGCGCTCAGCGACGCGCTCGCATCCTTGACCGCGGCGATCTGAGGATGCCGCGCCAGCCGCGCAATGGTGCCGGGCAGCAAATCCACCGCCGTGCGGCTCGGCACATTGTAGAGAATGATCGGGAGCCTCAGAGGCATCAGCGGCGGCCATGAAATGCCTGTAAAGGCCTTCCTGCGGCGGCTTGTTGTAGTACGGGGTCACCAGCATGACCGCATCGACGCCCAGCCGCGACAACGCCCGCGTCCGCGCCACCGTACTCGGCCGTGGAATGAGTGCCGGCGCCGACGATCACCTTCAGCTTTCCGCCGCAGCGCGCCACCGCGCGGCGCGGTCAGTTCCTCGATTTCATCGAGCGTCAAGCGCCGGCGACTCGCCGGTCGTGCCGGCAATCACGATGCCGTCGGTGCCCTCGCGCACGTGAAAATCGAGCAGCCGGTCCCATGCCGGCCAATCCAGGCCGCCGTCGGCGGTCATCGGCGTGACAATAGCGACCAGGCTTCCGCGAAACATCGAGGAACTCCGCGAGGAAATAATCGCTACCTTAAGTGGCCGACATGCACCGTGGCAAGCGCCCATCCGGTAGAATTTGGACAGATGAAACAACATATCGTGATTTCCGCGGTCGGCGGCGACCGCGTCGGCATGGTCCACGAACTTTCCAAGGCCATTGCCGATTGCGGCGGCAGCATCAGCGAAAGCCGCATGACCTCCTTGGGCAACGAGTTTGCCATGCTGCTGCTGGTGAACGGCAACTGGCACACCCTCGCGAAACTCGAGGGCGAGTTCAAGAAGCTGGCCGACGCCACCGGCATGAATATCCAGTTGCGGCGCACCGAAGAGCGTGCCGCGCGCAACGACATGCTGCCCTACTCCATCGACGTCGTGTGCCTCGACCAGACCGGCATCGTCGCGGGACTGTCCGGCTTTTTCTCGCAGCGCGGCGTCGACATCGCCGAGTTGTCGACGCGCTCCTATGCGGCCGCGCATACCGGCGCGCCGATGTTTTCCGTGCAGATGATCGTCAACGTGCCGAGCCGTCTGCACATCGGCGTGCTGCGCGAGGAATTCATGGATTTCTGCGATCACTTGAATTTGGACGCCATTTTCGAACCGGTGAAGAGTTGAACCGACCAATGAGCAAGATTGAGTCGGCAAGAAGGCGCCGCCGTTCACCCTCGAAGGCACGAGCGGCACTTGGTCGCTGAGCGATGCCGCCGGCAGCCACGTGGTCATTTATTTTTATCCGCGCGACAACACCCCGGGCTGCACCCAGGAAGGCGTCGAGCTTTGCCGGCGCACTATGCGCAATTCAAGAAAGCCAAGACGCTGATATTCGGCATTTCGCCCGACAGCGTCGCGTCGCATGAGAAATTCAAGAAGAAAATGGGGTTTCCGTTCGAACTTCTGAGCGACCCCGAGCAGAAAGTGTGCAAGCTGTACGATGTGATTCAGGAGAAGAGCATGTACGGCAAGAAATACATGGGGGTCGAACGCAGCACTTTTCTGATCGACGCCAAGGGCGTGCTGCGGCAGGAGTGGCGCAAGGTCAAGGTCAACGGTCATGCCGAGGCGGTTCTGGCGGCGGTGAAGGCACTGTGACCGGCAACGTGCGGCCCGCGCGGCCGCGGTGGTGAAGGCGCGCCAAGCCAAGGAAGAGCGGCGCATTTTCGTGCTCGACACGAATGTGCTGATGCACGATCCGACGGCGATCTTTCGCTTCGAAGAGCACGATGTCTACATTCCGATGACCGTGCTCGAGGAACTCGACGCGGGCAAGAAAGGCCTGTCGGAATCGGCCCGCAACGTGCGCCAGGTCAGCCGCTTCCTCGACGAGTTGATGCGCGACGCCACCAAGAAACAGATCGATCGCGGACTCGCGCTGCCGACCGCGGTGCCGATCAATCACGGCAAACGTCCGCCCGGCGGCCGACTGTTCTTTCAAACTCAACTGCTGGAGTCGGTGCTGCCGGACAGCCTGCCCGGGCATGGCGCCGACAACGCCATCCTGGCCAATACCCTGGCGTTGCAACAAAAGTTTCCCACCGCGCGGGTCACCCTGGTTTCGAAGGACATCAATCTGCGCATCAAGGCGGCGATCGTCGGCGTGCAAGCCGAGGATTATTCCAGCGACAAGACCATCGAGGATGCGGATCTGCTGGTCAGCGGCGTGCAGCAGTCTGCCGCCCAATTTCTGGGAAAAGCACGGCAAGGGCATGGAGTCCTGGCAGCAGCAGAGCCGCACTTTCTATCGGGTTCGCGGGCCCCTGGTGCGCGAGTGGCAGACCAATCAATTCGTCTACGACCCGGGCGAGAACGGCGTGGAAGCCATCGTGCGCAAGATCGAGGGCGAGTCGGCGATCCTGGAGCTCACCATCGATTACCGCACCGAGCGCAACAACGTATGGGGCGTGAGCTCGCGCAATCGCGAACAGAATCTCGCCCTGAATTTGTTGATGGATCCGGAAATCGACTTCGTGACCGTGCTGGGTCCCGCCGGCACCGGCAAGACCCTGTTGACGCTGGCGGCCGGTCTCGCGCAGACCTTGGATCACAATCGATTCAGCGAAATCATCATGACGCGCGTGACGATTCCCCTGGGCGAGGACATCGGCTTCCTGCCGGGCACCGAAGAGGAGAAGATGGAGCCCTGGATGGGCGCCCTGATGGACAACCTGGAGGTGTTGACGCAGAGTCAGTCGGGCGGCACCTGGGGACGCGGCGCCACCAACGATCTGCTCCGGCATCGAATCAAGATCCGATCGCTGAATTTCATGCGCGGCCGCACCTTCCTGAACCGCTTCATCATCATCGATGAGGCGCAAAACTTGACGCCCAAGCAGATGAAGGCGCTGGTCACGCGCGCGGGACCCGGCACCAAGATGGTCTGTCTGGGCAATATCGCGCAAATCGACACGCCCTACCTGACGGAGACCACGACCGGGCTGACTTATGTCGTCAACCGATTCCACGGCTGGACGTATTCGGGGCATATCACGCTGGTGCGCGGCGAGCGGTCGCGCCTGGCAGACTATGCCTCCGAAGTTCTTTGAAATGGTCCCTGAAGCGGGCTTCACCGCGCGGATAACCGAACTTTGGGGTGCCGAAAGCACTCCAACCGTGTTTACGGGAGGCTGAATGAGGCTCTTGAAATCCCTGACGGCTTTGCCGCGGCCTGTGCGGTCGGCGCGAGCGTGAGCGTCGGCTGGGCGGCTGGCCTGTCGCGGCGCCGAGCAGGACCTGCCGGAATTGGGCAGTCCCGCGACCGCGGCCGTATCGCTCGAGGAGGAGTACCAGGTCGGGCATGATGTGGACGCGCCAAATGCGCGCACAGGGGCTGGTCCTCGAAGATCCCGAGGTCAGCGACTACATCCAGGAAATCGGCCACAGCCTCTCGAGCCACGCCGAGGAAGGCCAGCATCAGTTCAATTACTTCGTCGTGCGCGATCCCGTCATCAACGCCTTCGCGATGCCCGGCGGCTTCATCGCCATCAACAGCGGCTTGATCCTGGCGACGCGCAACGAAAACGAACTCGCCGGCGTCATGGCGCACGAAACCGCGCACGTCACCCAGCGGCATCTGGTCCGCGGCATCATCGACCAAAGGCATGCCGGCCTGGTTTCCACGGCCGCGATGCTGGCCGCCATCCTGCTTGGGGGCGACCGCCGGCCGCGGCGACCCGAGCGCCATGGAGGGAGCCATCCTGGCGACTCAGGGCGCCGCCATCCAGCACCAGATCAACTACACGCGCGCCAGGAATTCGAGGCCGACCGCATCGGCATCGGCACGATGGCGACCGCCGGCTACGATCCGCTTGGGCATGGCGAGCTTTTTCGAGGAGCTGGATCGCAACTCGCCCGACCCCAGCCGGGTCAAGGCGGTGGAGTTCCTGATCGATCACCCGATGTCTGCGGAGCGCGTCGCCGAAGCGCGCAATCGCGCCGAGCAGATCGGGCGCATTCACCACGAGGATTCGCTGGGCTACTCGTTGATCCGCGAGCGCTGCGATCGCTCGGTCGGCGATCCGCAGGTCGCGCGCGACTACTACGCCAGCCTGATCAAGAACGGCGGCGGCCTCAGCATCGAGGAGCGCTACGGCAAGGCCGTCGCGGACATCAATGCCGCGCAATCCGGCCGCCGCGATTCCCGGACCTGCAGGCGCTGGTGCAGCGAATATCCGAAGGTGACGCAATTCTACGGCGCGCTGGGTCAGGCCTATCTGGCGAACGGCCAGCTGAAGGAATCGCAGGCGGTGCTGGACAAGGCGCTGATGTTGTTCCCGCGCAACGTGCCGATCACCATCCGGCTGGCGGAAACGCTTGATGCACGCCGGCGACAACAAACGCGCGCAGCTGATGCTGGACGATTTGTTCAACATGGTCGAGCCGACGCCCGATCAGACGCAAGCTCATCGCCAAGGCCGCCAATGCGGCCGGCAATGTCGCCGATTCGTACTACTACATGTCGGACTTATTATCTCATGAACGGCGATCTGAAGATGGCCTCGAATCAGCTGCAGCTCGCGCTCGGGCTGCCGGGCTTGAACCCGATCCAGCGCGCCCGCTTCAGCGCCCGCCTCGAGGAAGTGCGTGCGGCCATGCCAAAAAACCGCAAGAATACGGTGGCGGACGACAATGGCAACGGCAACGGCCGCCATTAGCTGAAACTGGTCTCATCGCTGCAGCCGCGAGTCGCGGTATGCCATTTCCGTAGGGAGAGCAAAAGAACATGGTGAGAGATGGGTACGCGCGCGCCTGGCGCTCGCCGTCATTTCGTGGCGTTCCTTGAGCGCCTGCGTCACGCTGCCGCCGAACCGCCAGCGGTCGCCGCAGGATCCCTGGGAGTCATGGAACCGAGGGGTCTACAAATTCAATGATGCGCTCGATCGGGCGATCGCCAAGCCGGTCGCGCAAGACCTACGTGAAAGTGGTGCCGCAGCCCATCCGCACCGGCGTCAGCAATTTCTTCGCCAATCTCGACACGCCGACGGTGATGATCAACGACGCGCTGCAGGGAAAATTCCTGGCGGCCGCCAACGATCTCGGGCGCTTCGTGCTCAATTCGACCGTCGGAGTGGGCGGGCTGCTCGATCCGGCGACGGCCGGCGGGCTTGGATCGCAACAACGAGGATTTCGGCCAGACCCTCGGCCACTGGGGCGTGCACCCCGGCCCGTTCGTCGAACTGCCGTTTCTGGGGCCGTCGGATCGTGCGCGATGCGCCGGCCAAATTGGTCGATACCTACACCAACCCGCGGCAGTACATCAAGAACAACTGGATCAGGTACGGCTTGTAGCTCCCGTACTTCATCGATGAGCGCGCCGCCCTGTTGCCGCTCGATGACACGTTGAAGAACGTCTACGACCCGTATGCCTTCGTTCGCGACGCCTACTCGCAGCGTCGCGCCTACCTCATATCGGACGGCAAGGTGACCGACGAGCCGCTGGTCGACCCGGGTGCGGATGATCCGGAGCCGGCGTCCCCGAATAGGCAGCACACCCCGAGTCGGCCGGGTGAACCGCCGAGTCCGCAGAGCGCGCCGCCTGACAGCCCGGCTCCGGGAAATCCCCCGCCGGAGGACACGGCGCCACCAACCGCGCTGCTAGAGAGCTCTCCTCCCGAGAGCCCGCCTCCGGAGAACGCGCCTCCGGAGAGTCCGCCGCCGCAGGAGCCATGAGAGCAGTCGAGCGCCGAATCAGCCGGCGGCGAGCAACTCCTCGACCTCGCTCAAGCGGGCGAGCTGATGCAGCTGCGAGGGCATATTCTCGTACTGCAACGTGCGCTGCGCCGCCTTGGCCACGCTCAGCCATTCGATCAGCAAGGCGAGTCCCGAACTGTCGCTGTCGGTGACGCCGGCCAGATCGATGACCGCGGCCCGGCCGGTGGCTCGATCGCGTCGCTGCCCACCGGCAACAGCGCATTCACCGTGGCGAAGTCCAGCGAGCCCGACGACACGCGAGCGCTCATCCGGCGAATACCTCGAAAGTGGCGGGCCTCCGTACCTCGGCTCTTTCAATTGCTGGTACCGGCCGGCGCCGTTGGCCCGGACGCTGTTCTCTTTCTCGAGCCGCGCGATCACCTCATCCAGTCCTTTCTGCTGGATCTCCGCGCCGAAATCGGTGCGGAAGCTCTTGACGTAGGAAATGCCCTCGATCACGACGTCCCAGGCCTTCCAGCCGTCCGTCGGTTTTGCGCAGGCTGAAATTCACCGGCACCTTCTCGCCCGATTCGACTTCTTCACCTCGGTGCGCACGGTCGCCTGGTATCGCCGGGATCGCCTTTGTACGGCAGGATCACGAAGCGATCGGCCGTGAAATTCAGCAGCGCCGTGCCGTAGTTTCGCAGCAGCGAATGATAGAACGCGTCGACGAAGCGCTTGCGCTGATCCGGCGTCGCCGTCCGCCAGGTCTGTCCCAGCACCAACCGCGCCGCATATTCGCTGTCGAAATTCGGCAGCAGCACGTTGGCCACCAGCGAGTCGAGCTTTGCCGGGTCCTTGGCGTACATCGCGCGATTGGCGTCCAGTTCCGCCAGCATGCGTTTCGCGGAATTTTCCACCAGTTGCCTGCGGTCCCAGGGTGTTCGGCAGTCGGGCGCCGGAGCGGCCGGAGCCTGTCCATGCGACGGCGCTGCGACGCGTCGATACGCCGCAAGGCGATCGCCGAACACAGGCTAAGCGCGAGGGTCGCGGAGGTTCGTAATACTCGGTGTGCTCATTTGGTTTTCTCCGCGGGCGCTGGCGCGTCCGCCTTCGATTGTGCCGAATCCGATGGTCGGGACTCTTCGCGAAGTTCGCGAGAACCTGGCCGATCAAGTTCTCGAGCACGAAGGCCGACTGCGTGAAGTCGATTTGATCCTTGTCCTTCAGATAAGTTTCGGCGCCGCCGGCCGTCAGGCCGACGAACTTGCCGCCCAGCAGGCCCTGAGTGTAGATGCTGGCGTCGCTGTCGGTGGGGATCTGGTTGTATTTCGCGTTCATCCGCAGGAGCACCACCGCCTTGTATTCCTTGGAGTCGAAGGTCGATTTACGCCACGCGGCCGATCTCGACGCCCGGACATCGACACCGGCGCGCCGACTTTCAGATCGCCGATGTTGTCGAACTTCGCCGTCAGGTCGTAGTGCGGCGGGCTCGCGAAGTGCAGGCCGCGGCTGGTGGTCTGCGTCGTCAGAAAAACAGCGCCGCGAATCCGAGCAGCACGAAGGTCCCGGTTCCGAGATTCAACGTACGTCGACTTGCGCATAGCAATGCCCTCTTACAAAAACGCTGCGGTAATCAGATAGTCCAAGAACAGAACGACGACCGCCGAGGTCACCACCGTGCGCGTGGTCGCCCGGCCGACGCCCTCCGCGGTCGGGGTCGCGTAATAGCCCTCGTACACGGCGATCAGGCTGCACGCGACGCCGAAGATGCAGCTCTTGACGATGCCCTCGTTGACGTCCGCGCAGGTCGACCGCCGGCGCGCATCTGCGACCAGAAGCTGCCCGAATCGACGCCCATGATCTGCACGCCGACCAGCTGCGCGCCGTAGATGCCGATCACGCTGAAGATGGCCGCGAGCAGCGGCATCGCGATCACGCCGCCCAAGAATCGCGGCACCACCACGCGCTCGAATCGGGTCGACCGCCATCATTTCCATGGCCGACAATTGGTCGGTCGCGCGCATCAATCCCAATTCGGAGGCCAGCGCGGTGCCGGCGCGGCCGGCGAACAGCAGCGCGGTGACCACCGGACCCAACTCCTTGACCAAGCCGATCGCCGCCGCCGTGCCCAGCGCCTCCTCGGAACCGAAACGCTGCAGCAGCTGAAAGCCCTGCAGACCGAGCACCATGCCGACGAACAGGCCGGAGAGCATGATGATGACCAGCGACAGCGCGCCGGAGTTGAAGATCTGCTGCACGATCAAATCGAATCGCAGCAGCGCGCGCGGCGAATTGACGATCAGGCGCAGCAGGAAACGACTCACCGCACCCAAATCCCGCCAACGACTCGGTAAGGCTGCTCCAAAGTTCTTGAATCAGGCGTCAATGATCCTCGCCGCGCGCCAGCAGCTCGCCGAAATAATCGGGAGCCGGATAATGAAACGGAACCGGTCCGTCGGCCAGTCCGCCGATGAACTGCCGCACGATCTCCGACGGGTAGGATTGCAGCTCCTGCGGCGTGCCGTGCGCCACGACTTTGCCGCCCGACAGCAGGAACACCGTGTCGGCCACCGTCGAGATCTCCTGCACATCGTGCGACACCACGATGCTGGTGAGGCCGAGCGCGTCGTTCAAGCGGCGGATCAACCGCAATATGACGCCCATGGAGATCGGATCGAGGCCGACGAAGGGCTCGTCGTAGATCAAGATTTCCGGATCCATGACGATGGCGCGCGCCAACGCGACGCGCCGGCTCATTCCGCCGGAGAGCTCCGCGGGCATGAGTTCCGCCGCGCCGCGCAGTCCCACCGCCTGCAGCTTGGTGAGCACCAATTGGCGAATGAGCCGTTCCGGCAGATCCGTGTGCTCGCGCAGCGGAAAGGCGACATTTTCGAATACGCTCAGATCGGTGAGCAGCGCGCCGTTCTGGAACAGCATGCCCATGCGCCGGCGCAGCACGTACAGGTCCGCGCCCGACAGGGTGCGCATGTCCTGCCCCGCCACCTGGATCGAGCCGCTGTCGGCCGACACTTGGCCGGTGATCAGCCGCAGCAGCGTGGTCTTGCCGGTGCCGCTGGGTCCCATGACCGCGGTCACCCGGCCGCGCGGAATGTCGATATCGAGGCCGGCAAACACCGGGCGGCCGCTCACGGCGTAGTCCAGATTGCGAATCTCGACGATGGGGGCAGCTTGGTTCAATGATTTGCTTAAGTTTGAGTTCCGCGCCCCGTCGGCGCGGACCAAAATGGCGGTGCAGATGACTACGCCGCGAGCGCTTTCCATCGAGCTCTTGTACGCTCCGCCCGCCGCCAAGCCGTTGAGCTTGGCGCGGACGAACAGCGCCTTCTGGCCCGCCGTGAAGGCTGCTGCTTTTCCGCCCCAGGCGCGCAGCGCATTCTCCTGCAGCGCGCGCCCGTAGCTGAACGTGAGCGCCCACGGCAAGGGTCCGGCCGCATTCATCAGACTCAAATGCAGCGTCGCCTCGGTCGGACTCTGGCCGCCCGACAAGAAGGCGATGCCGGGTACCGCGGAGGGCACATGGCGCTTCAGGGTGCGCACCGTGGCCTCCGCGACCTGCTCCGGGGACGACCTTTTGCGCGGCACTTCTTGCCCGGCACCACCATGTTGGGTTTCAGCACCATGCCCTCCAGGGCAACGTGCGCCGGCGAACAGGTGCGCGAACACGCTGTCCAGCACGGCGTTGGTGACTTCTTCGCAGCGCTCCAAGCGTGTGGTCGCCGTCCATCAGCACTTCGGGCTCGACGATCGGCACGATGCCGGCCTCCTGGCACAGCGCCGCATAGCGCGCCAGCGCTGCAGCATTGGCATCGATGGCATAGGGGGTCGGAATGCCCGCGCCGATATCGATCACGGCGCGCCATTTCGCGAATCTCGCGCCCAGTTTGTAGTACTCGGCCAGGCGCTCGCGCAGGCCGTCGAGCCCCTCGGTGATGGTCTCGCCGGGAAATCCGGCCAAGCGGCTTGGCCCCGGTGTCGACCTTGATCCCCGGGATCATGCCCTGCTGGCTCAGATACGCCGGAAACGGCACGCCGTCCTTGGTTTTCTGACGCATCGTTTCGTCATACAGGATGACGCCGCTGATGAATTCGCTCGCACCCGGCGTCGTGAACAGCATCTCGCGGTAGGCGCGCCGGTTTTCTTCCGTCGATTCCAGCTTGATGCTGTCGAAGCGCTTGCCGATGGTGCTGGTGCTCTCGTCGGCGGCCAGAATACCTCTGTGTTTTGCGACCAGCGCATGCGCCGTGGCGGCAAGCTCTAGGTGTTCATGACTGACGTCTCTCGCTGATGATGACCTGGATACAGTCTTGCAAGGATAACAAACCCTAGGTGGTTGCGCGCCCGGGGTGGCACTTAGGTCCAAATAGGACTAAAATAGTCCCACATGAAGATCGCCGGAAGAAGGTAACTTTATATGTTGCGAATGGGAAAACTGACCGACTACGCGACCGTCGTGCTCGCAAGTTTAGCGCAAGAGCCGACTCGCCACCGCGCCGCCGCCGAACTGGCTGAGCGCACGCGCCTCAGCCGGCCCACGGTGAGCAAGGTGCTCAAGGGCTTGCAGCGCGCGGGCATGGTGATTTCCTCGCGCGGTTCGCAGGGCGGCTATCGGCTCGCGCGAGATCCCGAGCAGATTACCGCGGCGCAAATTCTCGATGTGTTCGAAGGTCCGATCGCCATCACCGAATGCAGCGGCGCCGCGAGCCAATGCGGCATCGAGCGTCTGTGCCGCGTCGGCGGCGCGTGGCAGCGGGTCAATGCCGCGATTCGCCGCGCGCTGGAGGACGTGACGCTGCATCAGTTGGCAGGGCTCGATTCCACCGCTTTGCGTGTATCCACCTGGCATCGGACATGCGCCGCCCGGCGCCTTGAGCCTTCAGGCGCCGCAGCAATCGAATCGCAAGCGTCATCGCAACCGTGTCATCGCAACTGGAATCAAACGTGTCTAGCAAATCTCAAGACGTCGAAGCACTCCTCGGTCAGAAATATCGGCATGGCTTCATCACGGATATCGAGTCCGACAGCTTGCCGCCGGGCCTCGATGAGGACGTCGTGCGCGCGATATCGCTGAAGAAAAAAGAGCCGCAGTTTCTGCTCGATTGGCGCCTGAAGGCATTTCGGCACTGGCAAACCATGCAGGAGCCGACCTGGGCCCACGTGCGTTACAAGCCGATCGACTATCAGGACATCTCCTACTATTCGGCGCCGCGCGCTCCGCTCAATGCGCCGAAAAGCCTCGATGAGGTGGATCCGAAACTGCTCGCGACCTATGCGAAATTGGGCATTCCGCTGCACGAGCGCGCCCGCCTCGCCGGGGTCGCGGTCGATGCGGTTTTCGACAGCGTGTCGGTGGCGACGACCTTCAAGGAGAAACTGGGCAAGGCCGGCGTGATTTTTTGCTCCTTCTCCGATGCCGTTCGCGATCATCCGCACCTCATCGAGCAATACCTGGGTACCGTCGTTCCCGCGGGCGATAATTTTTTTGCGGCGCTGAATTCAGCGGTGTTCTCCGACGGCTCCTTCGTGTATGTGCCGCCCGGCGTGCGCTGCCCGATGGAGTTGTCGACCTACTTTCGAATCAACGCCGCCAAGACCGGCCAATTCGAGCGCACCTTGATCATCGCGGCGGAGGGCGCTTCGGTGAGCTATTTGGAAGGCTGCACCGCGCCGATGCGCGATGAGAATCAGCTGCATGCCGCGGTGGTGGAACTGGTCGCGTTGGATGATGCGCAGATCAAATACTCGACGGTGCAGAACTGGTACCCCGGCGATGAGAACGGGCTCGGCGGAATCTACAATTTCGTCACCAAGCGCGGCGAATGCCGCGGCCGCAATTCCAAAATCTCGTGGACGCAGGTGGAAACCGGCTCCGCCATCACCTGGAAATATCCCAGCTGCGTATTGAAAGGCGAGAATTCCGTCGGCGAGTTCTATTCGGTGGCGGTGGCCAACAACTATCAACAGGCCGACACCGGCACGAAGATGATTCACATCGGCCGCAACACCAAGAGCACCATCGTCTCCAAGGGCATCTCGGCAGGGCATGCCGAGAACACCTATCGCGGCCTCGTCAAAATCTTGCCGAGTGCCGCGGGCGCGCGCAATTTCACGCAGTGCGATTCGTTGTTGATGGGCGCGAAATGCGCGGCGCACACCTTTCCGTACATGGAGGTGAAGAATCCGACCGCAACCGTCGAGCACGAGGCGAGCACCTCGAAAATCGGCGAGGATCAGTTGTTCTATTGCCTGCAGCGCGGCATTTCGGCGGAAGATGCCGTCAACATGATTGTCAGCGGCTTTTGCAAGGTCGTGTTCAAGGAGCTGCCGATGGAATTCGCAGTCGAAGCGCAAAATTTATTGAGCGTGAGTTTGGAAGGCGCCGTCGGTTGACCGAGGAATAAGGAAAATGTTGCTAAAAATTTCAGATTTGAGCGCGCGCGTCGCGGGCAAGGAGATTCTCAAAGGGATCAACCTCGAGGTCAACGCCGGCGAGGTGCATGCCATCATGGGACCGAACGGCTCGGGGAAGAGCACCCTCGCCCAGGTGTTGGCCGGGCGCGAGGACTATGAGGTCACCGGCGGCTCGGTCACCTTCGAGGGCCGTGACTTGTTGTCGCTGCCCGCCGAGGAGCGCGCACGCGCCGGCCTGTTCCTCGGATTTCAGTACCCGGTCGAAATTCCGGGCGTCAACAACGTCTATCTGCTCAAGGCGGCCCTGAACGCCAAACGCAAGGCCGCCGGCGAGCCAGAAGTCGATGCATACGAATTCCTGGCACTCATCAAGCAGAAGATGCGGCTCATGCAAATGAGCGAAAGCTTTCTGACGCGCGGCGTCAACGAAGGATTTTCCGGCGGCGAAAAGAAGCGCAATGAAGTATTGCAGATGCTGGTCTTGGAACCGAAGCTCGCGATTCTCGATGAAACGGATTCGGGTCTGGACATCGACGCGCTCAAAGTGGTGTCCATGGGCGTCAACAGCCTGCGCGATCCGAATCGTGCCGTGGTGCTGGTGACGCACTACCAGCGATTGCTCGACTACATCGTGCCGGACAAGGTCCATGTGCTGTCCGGAGGGCGCATATTGAAATCCGGCGACCGTTCGCTCGCGCTGGAACTCGAGCGGCGCGGCTACGATTGGGTCAGCGAGAGCCGGGTCGCATGAACATCCTGCAGCACTCCTCCGCCGCCGCGGCGAAATCGGCGGCGCTGCGGTCCTTCGAAGCTCAGTGGCTGGCGCGCGAGGCCGATCCGCTGTCGGCACTTCGTCAAAGGGCCATGGAGCGTTTTTTGCATTTGGGCTTGCCCACCACGCGCGACGAAAGCTGGCGCTACACGAATCTGCGTCACCTGGCAGCGCAAAGTTTCATCGATGCGGCGCGCGCGCCGGCGGGATCTGTCGAGCCGGCCGCCTCGATCTCCTTGCTCGGGACTGAACGCGCGGCGACGCTCCTCATGGTGAACGGCTATCCGATCCTCCCCGTTAGCCAGCCGGTCAATGGGCTGGAAATCATGAGCTTAGGAGAATTGACTCGAACAGATCCAGATCTGCTGACCCGCTATCTCGAGCCCTTGTCGGATGCCGAGGAAGCGCGCTGGGCTCTGCTCAATACGGCCTTGTTCGTCGACGGGCTGTACCTCAAGATCGGCGCCCGTCTCGCCGCACCGCTTCTCATTCTGCACGTCGCGACGGCCGACCGTCCCGACACCATCGCTCATCCCCGCGTCATCATCGATGCGTCGGCCGGATCGAGCGCGACGATCATCGAACACCACGTGCGACAGGGAGAGTACGCGCCGCTGTGCAATTCCGCCACCCACATTTCGCTTCGCCGGGATGCGCAGATCGAACACTACCGCGTGTTTGCAAGCGGCGCCGATAGCACTCACATCGATTCGCTGGACATGCGGCAGGACAGCGGCAGCCAATGCAGGCAGTTCACGATCGTGCTCGGCGGCGGCCTGGTGCGTGCCTCGCTCGATGCGCACTTGAAGGAGCCAGACGCCTCCCTCGACAGCTATTCGTTGTTGGTGGGGCACGAGGATCGGCACGTCGATTGCGTCAACATCGCCACGCATGTCGCGCCCGACACCCGCAGCCATCAAACGGCGCGCGCGATCGCAAGCGGCACCAGCCGCGTGATCTTCAACAGCAAGGTCGTGGTCGAAGCCGGCGCCGTGCATGCAGAATCGCAGCAATCCTGCCGCGGTTTGCTGCTGTCGCCCTCCGCGGAAATCGATTCGCGGCCGCAGCTGGAAATTCATACCGACGAGGTGAAGTGCGCCCACGGCGCCACCACCGGGCGCCTCGATCCCGACATGCTCTTTTACATGCTGTCGCGCGGCTTGGACCGCGAGACCGCGCAGAGCTTGCTCGTCTATGCCTTTCTTGCCGACGTGCTGACGAGCATGTCCGTGCCCTCGGCGCGCGCCGCCATCGAAAACGCGCTGATCGCACAACTGCCCGATTCCCAAGTGCTGCGGAAATTCCGATGAAAAACATAGCCGTACTCGATGAGCTTTCGCCTTTCGACGTGCTCGCCGTGCGCCGCGAATTCCCGGTGCTGGCGCGCGTGGTGCACGGCAAGCCGCTCGCTTATTTGGACAATGGCGCGTCCGCGCAACGCCCGAATGCGGTCATCGCCGCGGTCGACGACTACGAACGTCATCACCACGCCAACATCCACCGCGGCGTACATACCCTGAGCCAGGAGGCGACGGCGCTCTATGAAGGGGCGCGCGATCGCCTGGTGCGCTTCATCAATGCGCGCTCGCGCCACGAAATCATCTTCGTGCGCGGCACGACCGAAGCGATCAATCTGGTCGCGCAAAGCTATGCGCGGCCCATTCTCAAGCCGGGCGATGAAGTGCTCATTACCTACCTGGAGCATCACGCCAACATCGTGCCGTGGCAAATTCTGTGCGAGCAAACCGGCGCAACGCTCAAGGTCGCCCCCATGGATTCGCGCGGCGAGATTCACGTCGAGGCGGTCGAGGCGATGATGAGTCCGCGCACGCGGCTGTTCGCATGCGCCCACGTCTCCAATGCCTTGGGTACGGTGTTGCCGGTCCGGCGCCTGATCGCCGCCGCCAAGGCGCGCGGCATCGCCACTCTCATCGACGGCGCCCAGGCGGTGCCGCACATGGCCGTGGATGTGCAGGAGCTGGGATGCGATTTTTATGCCTTTTCCGGACACAAAATGTTCGGTCCGACCGGCATCGGCGTGCTCTACGGCCGCGAGGCAATGCTCGAGCGCATGCCGCCGTGGCAGGGCGGCGGCGACATGATTCTCGCGGTGAGCTTCGATAAGACGACCTACAACAACCTGCCGTACAAATTCGAGGCTGGTACACCGAATATCTCCGGCGCCATCGGTCTTGGGCGCCGCCGTCGACTTTCTGCAGACGCTCGATCTCGAAGCGGCGCATGCCCACGAGCATGCGCTGCTCGAGTATGCGACGCGTGCCTTGGGCAAGATCGAAGGGCTGCGCATCATCGGCACGGCAAGCGACAAGGCGAGCTTGGTCTCCTTCGTGGTGGCCGGGGTGCATCCGCACGATCTCGGCACCATTCTCGATGAAGAGGGTATTGCGGTTCGCACCGGCCATCATTGCGCCATGCCCGTCATGGAGTTCTTCAAGGTGCCCGCCACTGCGCGCGCGTCGTTCGCCTTTTACAACACGTTCGAGGAAATCGATCGGCTCGCCGCCGCCATCGCACGCGCACGAGCGATCTTTGCCTAAAGATCGACCATGGAACTCAACGATTTATACCGCGACGTAATTCTCGACCACAATCGCCGCCCGCGAAATTTTGGCCCGTTGGAGCCGGCCGATGCCAGCGTCGAGGGCTTCAATCCGATGTGCGGCGACCGCCTGACGCTGCGGCTGAAGCTGGCTGCCGACAAGATTGCGGACATTCGCTTCGAGGGTCAGGGCTGCGCGATTTCGACCGCTTCGGCTTCGCTGATGACCGAAGCGGTCAAGGGCAAGACGCGAGGCAGGCGCTTGAATTATTCGATCGCGTGCACCAGTCTCCTGACGGAAGATGCGGCGCCCGAGCGAGGAACTCGGCAAGCTCGCCGCGCTGTCCGGAGTTCGCGAATTTCCGGCGCGGGTCAAATGCGCAAGTCTCTGCTGGCACACCCTCGCCTCGGCCCTGCAATCGCCCGAGCGCGCCGCACCCTGCCTGCGGTCTCCACCGAATGAGTCTTTGAGCGATGCACTCGTACGAAAATGAACCGATCGTCGTCCAACGCGAGGTCAAGGCCGTCGCGATTCCCGCCGGCGTCGAGGTCAATTTGAAATTAGGATCGGTGGGCTACATCACCCAGGCGCTCGGCGGCAGCTTCACGGTCTACATCGACGGCAATCTATTCCGCATTGCCGGCCAGGATGCGGATGCCATCGGCAAGACCGCCGCCAGGCGCCCGAGGTGCCGCCTGGCGCCTCCGACGAGGACATCAAGAACGTCGTATGGCAGCAGCTCAGAACTTGCTATGACCCGGAGATCCCGGTAAACATCGTCGATCTGGGATTGGTTTACGAATGCGATGTCATCAAGAACGAGGACGCGACCCGCACGGTCGACATCAAGATGACGCTGACGGCCCCCGGCTGCGGCATGGGCGAGATCCTGGTCCAGGATGTGCGCGACAAGGTGCAAATCGTGCCGACCGTCGCTCGCGCCAATGTCGAATTGGTGTTCGATCCTCCGTGGAACCACACGATGATGTCGGATGAAGCTCGCTTACAAACCGGAATGATGTGAAGTGAGATGGATCGATGCCGGACCCGCCGCGGGCCTGGCGACGGACAAACGATATCAGTGGCCGTCGGCCGCCGCACGGTTGCCGTCGTGCGCAGCGGCGAGGAGTATTTCGCCATCGAAGATATCTGCACGCACGACGGCGCCGAGCTCACGGGCGGAGCGATCGAAGGCGCCGAAATCATTTGTCCGCGCCACGGCGCGCGATTTTGCCTGCGGACGGGCGAGGCTCTGACGCCTCCCGCATATGAGCCCGTTCGCGTGTTCGCAACCAAGGTCGATGGTGGACACTTGTGGGTACGCGCAGACTGACTTTGCTGCGCCATGGTCAGGCGCAAGCCATCGATACCTGCACGGAGGATTTCGAGCGCACGTTGACTCGCCGCGGCATCATCGAAGCGCAGGAGATGGCGGCGCGCATCGTGCACCGGAACCTGGTCCCGGACATGATCTTGGTGAGTCCTGCCGAACGCGCATGGAGCACCGCCGAGATCATCGCCAATGCCTGCGAACTCGACGGCAACCAGGTGCAATGCGCGCGCGAATTGTACCTGGCGACCCCGGAAACGACATGGCGGCTGCTCGCGCGGTGCGACGGGTCCCTGCGTCACATCCTCATTTGCGGCCACAATCCCGGACTTGAGCCAAGTTGCGAGCCGCCTCGGGCCTAAGCCGCAGCGGCGCAACCTGCCGACCGCCGGACTGGCCACCGCCGTTTGGCACAACGCGAACTGGGATACGCTGCAGCCGGAGACGGCCATCAGCTGCGAACTGGATGACCCCGAAAGAATGCCGGATCTTTGGGCCTAGCCCGCTCAGGTCTGATCGCGCTGCAATCGCATCAAGCGGCGCCGATCGCGCTTGTCGGGCCGCGTCTCGGACCGGGGCCGCGAGAGCTGCGCCAGTCTTTGCTGCTCGCGCAAATGCGCGCGGCGCTCGGCGCTCGCCGGCGTCTCGAGATAATGCGATTGCGCTTCGGCGGCGGGACCGCGACGCTGCGGCAGCCCCAGAATTTCGAATTCGGCGACGATTCCCTGCAGGGACAGGCTGAGCCGGTCGCCGATCCGGACCCGATGCGCCGGCTTCACGCGCTCGGCATTCAGGTGCACCTTGCCGCCGCTGATGGCGGCGCTCGCCATGTGCGCGTTTTGTAAAAACGGGCGTGCCAGAGCCATTTATCCAGGCGGTGGCCATCGGCATTGGTCATCTGGCGTCACGTGAGGTGCTCCATATCCTCGCGCGGCTCCGCGCTATAATAGCCTCCGCGCAAACGCTGAGACGATCCAAGGATTTGAGTGCTGCAAGAATTTCGTGAAAGACTCGAGCGCGACACGCGGGCGCTCGACGCCGGCGGCCTGTTGAAGCGCGAGCGCATCATCGGCTCCGCCCAAGGACCCGTCGTGAAGCTCGCCGACGGGCGCGAAATGATCAATCTCTGCGCCAACAACTACCTGGGGCTCGCGAACCATCCCGCGGTGCTGCAGGCGGCGCACGACGGCGCTGTCCCGGTTCGGCTACGGCGTCGCATCGGTGCGCTTCATTTGCGGTACGCAGAGCGTGCATCGGGAATTGGAGGAGCGCCTGAGCGCCTACCTCGGCATGGAAGACACCATCTTGTATTCGTCCTGCTTCGACGCGAACGGCGGCCTGTTCGAAACGCTGCTCGACGGCGAGGATGCGGTCATCAGCGATGCGCTGAACCATGCCAGCATCATCGACGGTATACGGCTCTGCAAGGCGCGGCGGCTGCGCTACGCGAACAACGATATGAACGAACTCGAACAGGCGTTGAAGGACTCGCAGAGTTCGCGCGCGTGCGGCTGATCGCGACCGACGGCGTTTTTTCGATGGACGGCTCGATCGCGAAACTCGGCGAGATCTGCGACTTGGCCGACCGCTACGGCGCCTTGGTGATGGTGGATGATTCGCACGCCACCGGATTCATCGGCGCGCGCGGCCGCGGCTCCCACGAACTGCGCGGCGTCATGGACCGGATCGACATCATGACCGGCACCTTCGGCAAGGCGCTCGGCGGCGCAAGCGGCGGCTACGTGTCGGCGCGCAAGGAAATCGTCGGCTGGCTGCGCCAGCGATCCCGGCCCTATTTGTTCTCGAACAGCATCGCACCGCCGGTCGCCGCGGGCGACGCTGCGGGTGCTCGATCTGCTCGAGAGTTCGCGCCGAACTGCGCGAGCGGGTGCATGCGAACGCCCGGTATTTTCGCGAGCACATGCAGCGCTTGGGGTTCAATCTGCTTCCCGGCGAGCACCCCATCGTTCCCATCATGCTCGGCGAGGCCCCGCTCGCGGTGCGGCTCGCGGAGCGCATGCAGGCCGAGGGCGTCTACGTCGTCGCGTTCGCCTTTCCGGTCGTGCCCCATGGAAAGGCGCGAATTCGCACTCAACTGAGCGCCGCGCATTCCACGGCGCAACTCGATCAGGTGATCAAGGCGTTCGGTCGCGCGGGCCGCGAGCTCGGCATCATTCATTAAGGACAATCTATGAAAGCGCTGGTCAAGGCTCGTGCGGAACCCGGGATCTGGATGCAGGATGTGCCCGGAACCGTCCGTGGGCCACAACGACGTCCTCATCAAAGTGCACCGCTCCGCCATTTGCGGCACCGACATGCACATCTACAACTGGGACGCGTGGGCGCAGAAGACCGTGCCGGTGCCGATGGCCGTCGGCCACGAGTACTGCGGGCGAAATCGTCGAGATCGGCAGCGAGGTGCGCGGCTTCAGCGCCGGCGATCGGGTGTCCGGCGAGGGCCACATCACCTGCGGACATTGCCGCAACTGCCGCGCCGGCCGCCGCCACCTGTGCCGCAATACCCAGGGCGTCGGCGTAAATCGCGCGGGCGCATTCGCCGAATACCTGACGATACCCGCGACCAACGTCTTCAAGCTGTCGCCCGCCATCGACGATGAGATCGCATCCATTCTCGACCCATTCGGCAATGCCACTCACACCGCACTCGCGTTCAACGTCGTCGGCGAGGACGTGCTCATCACCGGCGCGGGTCCCATCGGCATCATGGCGTGTCGCGATCGCGCGTCACTGCGGAGCGCGCCACATCGTCATCACCGACGTGAACGACTATCGATTGGGCTTGGCCGCGGCAATGGGCGCCTCGAAAGCGCTCAATGTCGTCGCGCGAGTCGCTGGACGATGCCATGCGCGAACTCGGCATGGAAGAGGGCTTCGACGTCGGATTCGAAATGTCGGGCAACGCCTCGGCATTGCGCGAAATGCTGCGCACCATGAATCATGGCGGCAGCATCTCGATGCTCGGCATTCCGCCCGGCGAAACCGCCATCGACTGGAATCAAGTCATCTTCAAAGGCTTGGTGATCAAGGGCATCTACGGCCGCGAGATGTTCGAGACCTGGTACAAGATGGCGGCGATGCTGCAGAGCGGATTGAACGTGCGCCCGGTCATCACCCACCGATTGGGCGTGAACGATTACCTCGAGGGTTTCGAGATCATGAATTCCGGCAAATCCGGCAAGATCATGCTCGACTGGTCGTCGCTCTAAGCCTAGCGGTCGTCGCTAGAGAGACCGTCGCTAAAGAGACGGGCGCAGAACCGGGTGGACGCTTTCGTAGGCGCGCGCGGCGCGCAACACCAGGGCATCTGCGAACATGGGGCCGACGAATTGCAGGCCGATCGGCAGACCGCCCGCGGTCAGGCCGCAGGGCACGGTGCACGCCGGCTGCTGCGTCAGATTGAAGGGGTAGCTGAACGGTGTCCACCCCAGCAACGCTGTAGGCGTCATGGCACCTTCGCCCGCCGGCCGCGCGTCGAAGGCGGGGACGGCAACGGTCGGTGTGATCAGCAAATCGAAGCGCTCCATGAATTGGCGCATATGCGAGCCGAGCGCCCCCCGCCGCAAGGTGAGCTGCTGCACCTCGAGCGCGCTGTAGCCGGCTCCGAGACGGGCCTCGGCCGCGAAATCAGGATCGGTGAGACCCTGTTGTCGCGACGTGAGCGTATTCCACAACGTCCACGCACCCAGGAACCACAGGCCGCACGTGATCTCCAGAGGATCCTCAATGCCGGGGTCCACGGCTTCCACGTGGGCACCGAGCTCGGCCAATCGCCGCACCGCTCGCGCGCAGGCCGCCGTCACCTCGGGGTCGACGTTTTTCGCGTAGCCGAGCGTGGGCGACCAGGCGACGCGCAGCCCACGAATACCGTCCTCGAGCCCGAGAGTGTAATCACATCCATCGTAGGGCAGCGACGTCCAGTCGCGGGCATCGGGCCGGCTCAGCACGTTCAACATCAACGCAGCGTCTTGCACGCTCATGGTGTGCGGCCCGAGATGCGAGACGGTACCGAAGGACGACAGCGGGTATGCCGGCACTCGGCCGAAGCTCGGCTTCAGGCCGACGTTGCCGCAGAACGCGGCGGGGATGCGCACGCTGCCGGCGCCGTCGGTGCCCACGGAGAGCGGTCCCATGCCCGCCGCCACCGCGATCGCCGTACCGCCCGAGGAACCTCCCGGCGTCTTGCTCGGATCCCAGGGATTTCGCGAAATACCGGTCAAGGGTGAATTGGTCTCGCCCTTGCAGCCGAATTCAGGTGTGGTGGTCTTGCCCAGCAATACCGCGCCGGCCTCCCGCAGGCGCGCGCTGGCGGGTGCATCGATGTCCCACGGCTGCTGCGGATCGACCGTGCGGCTGCCGCGCAGCGTCGGCATGCCGCGAGTTAGGATCAGATCTTTGATCGAGGCCGGCACGCCGTCGAGCACGCCGCAAGGCTCCCCTCGCTGCCAACGCGCCTCGCTCCGCCGGGCTTCGGCCAGCGCCTCGTCGGCCATCACGACGCTGAAGGCTCGCAACGTCGCGTTCAACCGGTCGATGCGCGCCAGCGCCGCTCGAGTCGCCTCCACAGGCGAGGCTTTGCCCGAACGGTACAAAGACAGCAATTGAGTGGCGGTGCAGTCCGCAAGATCGCTGGTGCTCATGCTTCTCTAGCAGCTCCGCGGGTAGGCTAGCGTCCGATCAGCACTCGTCGCAGGCTGGGCGGTTCCTTGCACCAGCAATATGCGTAAAGCCCGCGAGGATCGTTGAGCTCGGCGATCGCGCGAGCCTGTGCCAAGACCGGATCCAGCACCCGTTCGACCTCGCTGCGTGGCGCGATGATGCCGGCCATCTGTCCGACGCGCACCGCCTCGGAGCGCAGTTGCATCAGCAGCTGCTCGCGCAGCGACAGCTCGGACTCGATATACTCGACATCGTAGTCGGCGCCGAGTTCGGCGAGTTTCGCCGCCGCGTCAGTCGCGTCCTTGAGTCCGCCGAGATGATCCACCAAGCCGATGCGCTGCGCATCGACACCGGCCCAGACGCGGCCCTGCGCGATCTTGTCGACATCCTCGACGCTCTTCTTGCGGCCCTCGCCGACCCGCTGCAGGAATTCCGCGTAGGCGTGATCGACGGAGGTTTGCAGGATCTGGCGCACGGCCGGGTCCAAGCGCCCGATCCAGGCGCATCTCGCCGGCGAGCGGCGTGGTGCCGATGCCATCGACTTTGACGCCGAGTTTCTCCAGCGTGCGCTGGAAGGTCGGCACCACCGAGAACACGCCGATGGATCCGGTCAGCGTCGTCGGGCTGGCGAATATTTGATTCGCGGCGGCGGAGATGTAGTAGCCGCCCGACGCCGCATAGGTGCTCATGGAGACGACCACGGGCTTGCCGGCTTTGCGCAGCGTCTGCACTTCGCGCAGGATTTGCTCCGAGGCGAACATGCTGCCGCCCGGACTATCGACGCGCAGCACCACCGCTTTGATCGTATTGTCGTAGCGCGCCTGGCGCAGCAGGTCGGCGGTGCTCTCGCCGCCGATCGTGCCCGGCGGTTGATGGCCGTCGAGAATCTCGCCGGAGGCGACGACGATGCCGACCTTGGCGTCGGATTTGGATTCGAAGCACGCGCTTGGAGCGCACCGCCGCCAGATACTGATTCATTCCGATGGAATTGAAGGAATGGGTGTCTTGATCTTCGCCCACCAGGCTCTTCAGATCGTCGGCCATCTGCCGGCGGCTCTTCAGTGCGGTGACCAGGCCGCGCTGCAGCGCCAGCTTTGCGGCATCGCCGTTCACGGCGGCCAAGGCCGCAGCCTGCTTCGGCGACGTACTCGTTCAGCGCGTTGGCGGGCAGGGAGCGCGCACGCGTGACGTCCTGGCTGTAGGCGTTCCAAAGCGCCTCGAGCCAGACGGAACTCTCTTCGCGCTCGCTCGGCGCCATGTCGCTGCGCGAGAATTGGTCGGTGTAGCTCTTGAAGGTGCCGGCGCGGAACACGTTGACGTCGACGCCGAGCTTGTCGATCGCGTCCTTCAGGAACATGCGGTAGTAGCTGAAGCCGTCGACGTAGACCAGTCCCAGCGGATCGAGATACACCTCGCCCGCCTGGGCGGCGAGGTAGTACTGGGTCTGATCGAGCGAATCGGCCGCCACCACCACGCGCTTGCCGGCGCCGCGAAAATCGCGCAGCGCGGCGCCGATCTCCTGCAGTTTCGACAAGCCCGACGTGTTCAGATTGCCGAGATCGAGGACGATCAGCTTGATGCGCGAGTCGCTCTTGGCCGCCTGCGATGGCATCGATCACGTCTTTGAGCAGGGTCTCGGGCGCGGGACCGCCGGAGGCCTGGCCGAACGCGCGCCGCACGCGGATCGCTCGACAGCTGCTCGACCAGTTCGCCCTCGGGCGCGATCACCAGCGCGGCGCGTGCGCGGCACGATCGGAATGGAGGTATGCAGCGCCGCGAGAATGAAGCCGAAGATCACCAGCAACAGAACGAGGTGCAGGACCTTGCGTATGCCCTCCAGAATTCGCCAGACCAGCCCAAAAAAACCCATCAGAGCGGACCCGACAGCCATTCAATGCCTCCCAAGGCGGCATGCAAGCACGAGGAGCCTTTGCGTCAGATCTTCTCGTCGATGCGCGCCGCTTTGCCGGACAGATCGCGCAGGTAATATAGCTTGGCGCGCCGCACCGCGCCGCGGCGCTTGACGCTGACCTCGCTGATCGAGGGGCTGAAGGTCTGGAACACGCGCTCCACGCCCTCGCCATGCGAAATCTTGCGCACGGTGAACGAGGAATTCAGGCCGCGGTTCTTCTTGGCGATCACCACGCCCTCGTAGGCTTGAACGCGCTCGCGATCACCTTCCACCACTTTGACTTGCACGACGACGGTGTCGCCGGGATTGAAGTCCGGAAACTTGCGCGTCGCGCGTTCGCCGTTCAATTCTTGAATGATCTTGTTCATAGTTATCGCCCTCATCGTGACGATCGTCAATGACTTAAGCTATCTGCGACTCGCCTCGTGCGCCGCACGTTCGATCTTGAATTCTTCCAAAAGCTCCCGCTCTTCATCGCTCATGCCGCGCCGCTCGAGCAGCTCCGGCCGGCGCAGCCAGGTGCCGCCCAGCGCCTGCTGCAACCGCCAGCGACGGATCGCCGCGTGATCGCCGGACGCCAACACCGCGGGCACCGCGTGCCCGTCCACCGAGGCGGCCGCGTATAATGCGGCCAATCCACCAAGCCGTCGCTGAACGATTCCTGCACCGCCGATTCCGCACTGCCCAGCGTGCCCGGCATCAGCCGCGCGATCGCATCGATGACCACCAGCGCCGGCAGTTCGCCGCCGGTCAGCACATAATCGCCGATCGACCATTGCTCGTCGATTTCGTGCTCGATGAAGCGCTCATCGACGCCCTCGTAGCGTCCCGCCACCAGCACCAGGCCCGGCCAGTCGCGCGCCTCGCGCGCCATGCTTTGCTCGAACCTCCGCCCGTCCGCGCCCAGATACACGCGCCGGCTGCCCGGCGGCAGCGCCGCGCCGCGGCGCGCATGGCGCTGCGCAAGGGCTCAACCTTGAGCACCATGCCCGGCCCGCCGCCGTAAGGCCGATCATCGACCGTGCGGTGCACATCGGCCGTGTGATCGCGCGGATCGAAGCACTCGACCTCGAACACCCCGCGCTCCAGCGCCCGCCCGACCACGCCGTGCTCCAGCGCCTCGCGGATCATCTGCGGAAACAGCGACACGACCGCAATACGCATATGCTTTCAACCGCCGCCCCTAGCCGGCCGCCTCATCCCAGTCCACGACCACGCGCCGCGCCTGCAAATCCACGCGCCGCAGATGCTGCGGCACGGCCGGCACCCAATATTCCTGCTCGCCGCGCACCACCATCAGCGCCTGCGCCGGCGTCTCGACAAAATGCTGCACGACCCCAAGCCGACGCCCTCGAGATTCACCACCTCGCAGCCGATCAAGTCGGCGCGGTAGAAGTCCTTGTCGTCGCGCTGCGGCAACTCGCTGCGCGGCACGCGAACTGCGCACCTCGCAGCGCCTGCGCCTGGTCCCGATCCTCGACTCCGGCCAATTTGGCCGTCAGCTGCCCGCCGCTGCGGCCGCTCGCCTCGATCCGATAGGTCCGCCAGGCGCCGCCCAAGCGCAGCTGCAGACTGCGATGCTCCAGCAAGCGTTCGGGCGGATCGGTGTAGAACGAAGCTTGACCCAACCTCGTACGCCAAACGGCGCGCCCACGAATCCCAGTTCGATGAGCGCCGAGGATTCGTCGCTCATCGCTGCCCCTAAGTCCTTACGGAAATCCCTTACGCGGCCTGCTTGCGGAAGCGGTGAGAAGAAACTTGACGCGATCCGACATGTGGGCGCCTTTGCTGACCCAGTGCTCGATCCGCGCGACGTCCAGGCGCAGTTTGATTTCCGCGCCGCGCGCCACGGGATTGAACAGGCCCACGCTTTCGAGGCTGGTGCCGCCCTGGCGCTTGCGGCTGTCGGTCACCACAACGTGATAGAACGGGCGTCTTCTTGCCGCCGCGTCGAGTCAAACGGATCGTCACCATCTTGAATTCACCTTGCAGTAGCCTAGCCGCTAATTGTAATGAAAATCAGGGCCTTAGAGCAACAAAAAGCACGACTGGCGGAGTCAAATCTACCGTCTGGGCCCAAATCCCGGCGGCAAGCGCCCGGCCATGCCGCGCATCATGTTCTTCAGCATTCCGCCCTTGGCGAGCTTTTTCATGGTCTTTTGCATTTGGTCGAACTGCTTCAGCAGCCGGTTGACCTCCGGCAGCGGCACGCCCGACCCGGCGGCGATGCGCCGTTTGCGCGACCCATCGATCATTTCCGGGCGCCGGCGCTCGCGCGGCGTCATGGAATCGATGATGCCCATCTGGCGCTTGAGGTTTGCGGGTTGACCGCGCCGGCGGCCGCGGCGGCGTTGGCCTGCATTTGCGCCGGCAGCTTGTCCAGCAGGGCCGACATGCCGCCCATGTTCTGCAACTGAGCTCAACTGATCGCGCAAATCCGACAGATCGAAGGACTTGCCCTTGCTGATCTTCTTGGCGAGCTTTTCGGCCTTTTCCTGGTCGACCTGGTCCTGAACCTGCTCGACCAGCGACAGCACATCGCCCATTCCGAGGATGCGCGAGGCGATGCGTTCCGGCTGGAACAGCTCCAGCGCCTCGGATTTCTCGCCGGTGCCGACGAACAGAATCGGTTTGCCGGTCACCTGCCGCACCGACAGCGCCGCGCCGCCGCGCGCATCGCCATCCGCTTTGGTGAGGATCACGCCGGTCAGGCTCAAGGCCTCGTTGAACGCCTTGGCGGCATTGACCGCATCCTGGCCCGCCATGCTGTCGACGACGAACAGCCGCTCGTGGGGACTGAACGGCGGCTTCCAGTTCCCGGACCTCGGCCATCATCTCGGCATCGACGTGCAGCCGGCCCGCCGTATCGAGCAGCAGCACGTCGTAGGCCTGCAGTGTCGCTTCGGTCAACGCGCGCCTGGCAATGGCCACCGGCGCTTCGCTCGGTCAGCGCCGGCGCGAAGCCGGCGCCGACTTGCGCGGCCAGAGTTTGCAATTGCAGGATCGCCGCCGGCCGGTACACGTCGGTGCTGACCATCAGCACTTTTTTGTTTTGCTTCTCGATCAGCCAGCGCGCGAGTTTGCCGGCGGTCGTGGTCTTGCCGGCGCCTTGCAGGCCGGCGAGCATGACGACGACGGGCCGCTGCGCCCGCAGATTGAGGCCGGTACTCGGCTCGCCCATGAGCCGCGTCAGTTCCTCGTGCACGACTTTGATGAAGGCTTGCCCGGGCGTCAGGCTCTTGGTGACCTCGACGCCGACCGCGCGCGCCTTGACCGCGTCGGTGAAGCTCTTGACCACGGGCAGCGCCACGTCGGCGTCGAGCAGCGCGAGGCGAACTTCGCGCACCGTGTCGGCGATATTGTCGTCGGTCGAGTCGGCCGCGGCCGGAAAGGGACTTCAGCGCGCGGACAGACTGGAAGTGAGTCGGTCAAACATAGTGCGGATATTATACAGTGCCCGCGTCGCGAGCGAGTCGGCTAGGCGCATTTGTGTCCTTGTGTCATGATTTGCCCAGCCGTGATCCTCGCCATCACCTTGTTCGTGCTCTACGCCGCCAGTGCTTGGGTCATGCTGCGCAGCGTGAGCAATCCGCGGTTGGAGCCCATCGCCTGGGTGATCACCTCGGCGGCGATCATCGCGCATAGCGACGCCATCATGCGCATGATGCGTTCGTGGGCCGTTCTCGATCGGCCTGCTCGAGGCGATGTCGCTGCTCGCATGGACGCTTGCGGTGCTGGCCTGCTTGATCTGCCATCGACAAACAGAACCGCGTGCTCGGTGCCATCCTGCTCGTCGAGTGCGGCATTCGGCGCGGCGGTGACCGGCGCCGGACACACCTATGCCGAGGAGCGGCACCGGCGGATGGGAACTCACGGCGCATATCTTGCTGTCCATGGGTGCGGCGGCGCTCTGCTGTTCGCGGCCGCGGTCACGGCATTGTTGTTGGTGTTTCTGGATCGGCGGTTGCGCACCCGACGCATCGCCGATCTGCCGAGAGCGCTGCCGCCGCTCGATGCGCTCGAGAAAGTCATGTTCCGGCTGATGGCGGCGGGCTTTGGTTTGTTGACGCTGGCGCTGCTGACAGGCTTCATGTTCGTCACCAATCTGTTCACGCAGAACCTGGTGCACAAAACCGTGCTGTCGCTGATCGCATGGGTGGTGTTCGGCGTGCTGCTGATCGGGCGCATCCGCTACGGCTGGCGCGGCCGTTCGGCGGTGCGTTGGACTTTGTGCGGTTTCGGCTGATTCTGGCACTGGCGTATTTCGGTGTCGAAATTCGTTCTCGAGTACGTGCTCGGGCGGCATTGGGGCTAGATCGCCAGTAGACGAATGGCACATCCCTCCCTCGGTACTATGTTCGGCGCGCTGGCGGGCTTGCTGATTCTGGCCGCGTTTTTCGCCGGCAGCGAAACAGCGCTGATGAGCCTCAACCGTTATCGGCTACGGCATCGAGCCAAGGCAAGGCAGCCGCGGCGCGCGGCTGGCGGAGCGCTGCTCGCCCGTCCCGACCGATTGATCGGTTTGATCCTGTTGCTGAGCACGCTCGTCAACGTGGCGGCGCCGATGCTGGTGGGTTTCATCGCGCTGCGCTTGGGCGGCGAGTTCTTGGTCGCCTTCGGCGCGGCGCTGTTGACATTCGTGCTGCTGATATTCTGCGAGGTGGCGCCCAAGACTTTCGGTGCTCTGTATCCGGAGCGTCTCGCGCTGCCGGCGGCATACATCTACACGCCGTTGCTTTGGTTGTTGTATCCGTTCGTCTGGGCGACGAATTTGCTGGCGAACGGGATTCTGCGCCTGTTCGGGGTGTCGCGGCAGCAAGCCTCGAATTCCTTGAGCAGCGAAGAATTGCGCACCGTCGTCGCCGAGGCCGGCGCCATGATTCCGCGCCGCCACCAGCAAATGCTGGTCAGCATCCTGGATCTGGAGAATGCCACCGTCGAGGACATCATGGTGCCGCGCAATGAGATCGTCGGCATCGACGTCGATGATGATTGGGATCGAGTCGATCGAGCAGCTGCGGCAGAGCCAGCACACCCGCTTGCCGGTGTATCAAGGTGAGATCGATCGCATCATCGGCGTGCTGCACATGAAGCGAGTCGTGCACGAGTTGGCGCGCGGCCGGCTGGACCGCGACGCGTTGGTTGAGCGGCCGCAGGCGCGCGCGAGGCGTATTTCGTTCCGTCGGGCACGACTCTCAACACCAATTGCTGAATTTTCAGCGCGACAGGCGCCGCATGGCGTTCGTCGTCGATGAATATGGAGACATTCAGGGACTGGTGACGCTCGAGGACATTCTCGAGGAGATCGTCGGCGAATTCACCACCGATCCTGCCACCATGATGCACAAAGACGTGCATGCGCGAGCCGACGGCAGTTTCGTCGCCAACGCCTCGACCACGATTCGTGCACTGAATCGCTCGATGCGCTGGAATTTGCCGACCGACGGGCCGAAAACCCTGAATGGATTGATCGTGGAGTTTCTGGAAACCATTCCCGAACCGGGCACCACTTTGAAGCTGGCCGAACTACATGCTCGAGGTACTGCAGACCGGCGACAATGCCATCAAGACCGTGCGCATTCGGCCGCCCGACCAACCCTAGAGCCGACGGGTGAATCATGAGTTTTGCGGATTCCGTATCTCTGAATGGACAGCATGTATTGCTCGTGCCGCTTTCGCACGCCCACCATGATGATCTCATCGAGGCGGTCGAGGATGGCGAGCTGTGGAACCTGTGGTACACGTCGGTTCCAGCTCCCGATCGATTGAAAGCGGAAATCGACAGACGCTTGGAACTGCAGCGCCAAGGGTCGATGCTGCCGTTTGCCGTCATCGAAAAATCCACCCGCAAAGCGGTCGGCATGACGACTTTCCTCAATATCGATTCGGACAATCGGCGGGTAGAGATCGGAGCTACTTGGTACCGTAAACGCGTGCAGCGCAGCGCCTTGAACACCGAATGCAAGCTCTTGCTTCTAACATATGCCTTTGAACGATTGAGCTGCATTGCGGTGGAGTTTCGTACTCATTTTTTCAATCGGCAAAGCCGTGCGGGCATCGAGAGATTGGGCGCAAAACTCGACGGCATTCTGCGGCAGCATCAGATCGGCCGTGACGGCGTCCTGCGCGACACCTGCGTTTACAGCATCATCGATCACGAGTGGCCCGCGGTGAAAGCCCACCTCGATCATCAGCTCAAAAAGCCGAGAGACTGAAGCCGCCCGTACGACCCCGTTTTGGCAGAGGCGGCTATAGAAACGACTTGACCAACATTTTCAAAATATCTTCGAGCCGCATCATCGTCAGCACCAGGGGAGTCATCGGGACCAGACACGCGAGCGCCAGATAAATCGGCGTTCGGAATCCCATAGGGATCAAATTCATCCGATCCACGAAGGCGTAGCTGTTCCCGAGGTCCGCAAGCGATTGGATGTCTCCCGTCCCGAGCAGCGTCTCGTTGGTCTGACGGCGGCCCGTGATCCACTTGCGGTGAAACGATGTCGTGTACTCCGTAGCGAGCGTCCCGTACTGATACCGGCCCCATTTTTTTGCGCGAAAGAGCGTCGCAATAAACACCAGAATCGGCAGCACGACGACTGCGACCGTCACGATGACGTAAACGGCTATGACCGGCAAAAAATACGGCAGCGACAGCCCGTCGTAAATGATGCTGTTGGCGAGGACGCCGGCCACGGGAATCGAGACCGCGAAAAGCACGATTCCAAAATACTGCTGCGCTTCACCGACGAACGCCAACCCCGCGGCTTCATCGGGATGCGCTGGCATGAGCAGCAGCTTCAAGCGATTCATACGCCACAAAAACTGAGCCCACAAGAACAGCCGCCATAGCCAGCGCAGGACCAGGAACTGCATCAGCGGGACGCAAAATAATGCAAACCACCAGCCCGCCCATGTCAACGTGAACCCAGAAACGCTCCTGATCGCATACCAGGTGGAGACGTGTACTGCGGTGGTCGTCAAACTCGCCACTGTGAAGGCATACGAGAGCAGAACGAGAATCACTTCGGCCGCAGCGGAATCGCTCCTCCTGAGTGCCCGCTCGACCGCATCGTCGAATTTCCCATGGTCTTTTTCCGGCACCAGCCCTGAATCGATGAAGTGAGTGGCGGCATCCGCTAAGCGTGGCCCGATGACAGTGCTCGCCAACAGCAGCATAGGCACCGCCAGCAGAAATCTTGCGTGTACCGCGAAATCGTGCAGGAATGAAATGGGAACTTGGTGCCCAACCGCGTTGCCTTGCAATGCCGACAGCGCGAGCAGCGGAACCCAGGTGGCAAAAATCGAGAGGAGCGATCTTCGAACAATGCTGGGCGAGTTCGCCCGTATCAGTCCCAGACGGATTTCCAGCCGATGTGAGGGTCCGCCCTCCATGATCAAAAATCTGGGGTGATTGGCACGTTCAAGGTCAGTCATAGAATGTCCTTCGAGATCTTGCACGTCGACCGACATATTGCAGACCTTACGCTCGGCGCGCTAGATAAAACAGACGGGGCCGCCGCAAGCTTCGATGAAGTAGACAAGAGACTGCCGCATCGCGCACTCTGGCAGCCTCGAGGATGGGAACGCCGGTGGCAATGAGAGAAAGCGGTAATCGTTACACCGGCGGCTGTCTGTGCGGCTCGCTACGGTATGAAGCCGTCGGTGAACCGCTGAATGCGGGTCACTGTTACTGTGTCGATTGCCGCAAGGCGTCCGGCTCGGGTTTCATACCCTTCATGGGATTTCGGAGCAGCGCGGTGCGCTTCAGCGGCCCAACCCGAATATTCACGTCGAAAGCGGCAAGCGGCGCGGATGCCGTGCGCAATTTCTGTCCCGTTTGCAACAGCCTGGTCTTCGGCGGCGAAGTCGGCAAAGATCACGAGTTCACGATTTACGCGGGCTCTCTGGACGACCCATCATCCTTTCATCCGACGATCGCGATCTTTGCCCGCAATCGGCCGAATTGGGCGGTCATACCGCCGGGCCTCACGATCTTCGAAACGGTGCCCTCCCGCAATGAGTAGCTCTGCTCGGCCTGTCCCGTCCGACACTCCGGTTCTCATCGTCGGGGCAGGCCCGACGGGCTTGGTGTTGGCCCTGTGGCTGACGCTGCTCGGCGTACGCGCGAGGATCATCGATAAGACGGCGGGTCCGGGAACGACATCGCGCGCGATCGCGGTACAGGCACGCACGCTGGAATCCTACCGGCAGGTCGGTCTCGCCGACGTGATCGTCGAGCGCGGGCGAAGGGCCATCGCCGCCAATCTCTGGGTGGCGGGCCGGAAAGCGGCTCGCGCTGCCTTCGGCGACATGGGCGAAGGCGTGAGTCCGTTTCCCTACCCTCTGATCTTTCCGCAGGACGAACACGAAAGCCTTCTCGTCGATCGTCTGGCCAAACTCGGCGTCGAGGTCGAGCGCCGGACGGAACTTTTGGGCTTCGAGGAGCTGGCTTCCGGTGTGCTCGCGCGCCTGAAGCGGGCGGATGGAACGACGGAGAGCTGCGAGGCAAGCTACATCGCTGGGTGCGACGGCGCGCACTCCACTGTGCGCGAGATGCTTAAGATCGGGTTTGCCGGCGGCACGTATGACCATCTCTTCTACGTCGCCGACGTGCAAGCACGCGGAGCGGTCATGGACGGCGAGCTTCACGTCGCTTTGGACACGAGCGATTTTCTGGTGCTGTTTCCGTTAAAGGGCGAAGGTCGCGCGAGGCTGGTCGGTACCGTGCGCGACGACAACCGGAGCCGCAACCAGAACTTGACGTGGGACGATGTGAGCAAGCGCGTGATCGAGTGGCTGCCCGTCGACGTCGAACGCACGAACTGGCTCTCGGCATACCGTGTGCATCATCGGGTCGCCGATCGATTCCGCCGCGGGCGCGCATTTCTATTGGGCGACGCCGCTCACATCCATAGTCCCGTTGGCGGTCAGGGAATGAACACGGGCATCGGCGACGCGGTCAACCTCAGCTGGAAGCTTGCCGCGGTCGTCCGAGGAACGGCGAGCGAATCGCTTCTCGATAGCTTCGAGCCTGAACGAATCGCGTTCGCACGGCGCTTGGTTGAAACGACGGATCGGGCTTTCACCGGCGTGACGAGTTCCGGAGTTATCGCCCGCGCCGTTCGGCTGCATCTTGTGCCGCTCCTGATGCCGCTGGTCTTCAGGTTCTCGACGGCGCGGCGCCTGATGTTCCGCACCGTCTCGCAGACGGCGGTGAACTACCGCGGCAGCAGCCTGAGCGAGGGTCGCGCGGGGGCGGTTCATGGCGGCGATCGGTTGCCGTGGGTAAGGCCGCGTTTGAAGGAGAGCGCGGACAACTTCACGCCGCTTGATTCGCTGAAATGGCAGGTTCACGTGTACGGCGACCCGGGGCCTGATATCCAGACGGCGTGCGCCGACCGGAATCTGGCGCTGCACGTCTCTCCTTGGGATGGGCACGTGCGCCGCGCCGGTTTCGAGCGCAATGCCGCTTATCTGGTGCGACCTGACGGCTATGTGGCGCTGGCAGACCCCAATGGCGGCGCCATGGCGATTACCCGCTATCTCGACGCACTCAATCTCATCCTGGGCGAGTAATCGCCGGCGTCGGTCCCAGGCCTTTAGCTCACTCGCGAGTGGTGGAAGGTGATCCTGGAGAGCGCGACATTTCGATCACGCCGCCCTTCATGACGAACGAAACGCGCTCGACTACGCTGATGTCATTTAGCGGAGAGCCGGGCACCGCGACGATATCTGCGTAATAGCCACGCTTCAACGCACCGATTTGCCCTTCCCAACCGAGCAATTTGGCGCCGTTGATCATGTCGGCCTGAAGCACGGCGAGCGGCTTCATTCCGTATTTGACCATCAGCTCCATTTCGCGCGCCTGAGTACCGTGCGCGAACGGCCCTACGTCGGAACCAACGGCGAATGGGATGCCCGCTGCGATCTGCTTCTTGAATTCCTTGATTTTGTACTCGAGCAGCGAACGCTCTTTCTCGACGGCCGGCGGCTGCGCAAAGTGCTCGAAAATCGTGAACGTCGGCACGGCGGGAATATTTTTGGCCTTCATGATCCGCATGGTTTCGTCGCTCAGCTGCGTGGCATGATCGATGGAGGCCACCCCGGCCTGGGCCGCATAGAGTGTCCCGGGCTCACCCATGGCATGTACGGCGACGCTGCCGCCCAGGCGCGCGGCCTCATCTACCGCGGCTTTCAGTTGTGCGGCCGTATATTGATACGGAGTGTGCAGCACGCCGTCGCGCATCGTGTCCGGTCCGGTCTCGTAGATCTTCGCAAAGTCCGAACCTTCCTTGTGCTGCTCGCGCATGGCGCCGACGATTTCATCCGCGGTGTTCGCATAAGTAGCGTTTGACAGGACGTGCTGTGCGGGATTGAAGGTGTTGGCATCCTCGTGACCGCCGAGAATGTCGATCGCGTTCCCGCAGATGCGCAAGCGCGGCCCGGGAATGAGTCCCGTGTCGATGGCATCGCGCACCGCAGTGTCGGCTGATCCGGCGCCCTCCGTGCCCATGTCCCGTTCGGCGGTAAAGCCGGCCATGAGATCGTCCCGCGCGGCGAGAACGGCCAGGATGGTCCGATGCGGCACGGATTCTTCCACGGTCTGCAGGTCTTCGGCGCCGGGATGCAAAAAAAGATGGACGTGAACGTCGATGAGTCCGGGCAGCAGCGTCGAATCACCGAGATCGATGACCGCCGCGCCCGACGGGTGAGATACGGAGGAGCCGACGGCCTGTATGCGATCGCCTTGGATGAGGATTTCACCGGGCGTAACGACGCGCCCGGTGTCGACTTCGAGCAAGTGCGCGGCATGCAGAACAATGGCACGCGCGGCCGCCTCCGGCTGCGCGATGACGGAAGGCTCCGCGTTTGCGACGGCGAACACGCCGCCCGCAAGGAGTATCGTCCAGCAAAATCTTTGCATTCGACCCCTACCTTTAGAACGTATCGAGCGCCTGATTGAGACGCGTAACCCCGCGCACCGTCATCCCTTCCGGCGGCCGCTTCGGGACGTTGGCTTCGGGCACCAGCGCCAGCTTGAAACCGTGTTTGGACGCCTCGCGCAATCGTTCCTCGCCGAATGGCACGGGCCGAATCTCCCCCGCGAGCCCCAATTCGCCGAACGCAACCAGCGAATTCGGCACTGGCATATCACGCAAACTCGATCGTGCGGCCAGCACGATGGCAAGATCCCCGGCGGTTTCCGCAAGCCGCACCCCACCCACCACATTGGCGAACACGTCCTGACCCTGCAGCAGCAATCCTGCGTGACGGTGCGCCACCGCCAAGAGCATGGTCAGCCGGTTGCCATCGATGCCGACCGCGACCCGGCGCGGGTTCGCGCCGAGGCTGACGTCGGCCAACACTTGGACCTCGATCAGCAAAGAGCGCGTGCCCTCGCGCATGACGGTGATAACGCTGCCCGGCACCGGTTCAGCATGTCTCGACAGAAAAATCGCCGACGGATTGACCACTTCGCGCAGTCCTTGTTCGACCATGGCGAAGACGCCGATCTCGTTAGCGGCGCCGAAGCGATTCTTAACCGAACGCAACACGCGAAAGCGGCTGCCCGTGTCGCTTTCGAAATACAGCACCGTATCTACCATGTGTTCGAGCACGCGGGGTCCGGCGATTTGCCCCTCCTTGGTGACGTGACCCACCAGCAATACCGCCGTGCCGCTGGATTTCGCGAAGCGCACCAGTTCGGCGGTGCATTCGCGCAACTGAGACACGGCGCCGGGCGCCGCCTCGATGCGCTCGGAATACATTGTTTGAATCGAATCGACGATGAGCGCGCGCGCATTCAGGCTCGAAGCCACTCCCACGATCTGTTCCACTTGGGTCTCGGCGATCAACCGGGCGGTTGCGGCCTCGAGGCCCAAACGGCGCGATCGCAGTGCGATCTGCTTGAGGGATTCCTCGCCCGTGGCGTAGAGCACCGGCCCCGACAAATTGATGGCTGCCGCGGCCTGCAGCATCAAAGTGGATTTTCCGATTCCGGGGTCGCCGCCGATCAAGGTCACCGACCCCACGACCAGGCCGCCGCCGAGCACCCGATCGAGTTCCGCCGAACCCGTGCTCAGTCGGGGTTGTTCGAGCACTGCCTCCGCAGCCAAACAGGAAGACTCATCGGCCTGCGCCGATCTCGACCCTGCCTTTGCCGCTGCACGGGATCTCGCGGGCTGCGATTCGGCCACTAAGGTATTCCACTCGCCGCAACTAGTGCATTGTCCCTGCCATTTGGGCGAAGAGGCTCCGCAGTTTTGACAAATGAAAACCTCTTTATATTTCGGCATGAACTTACCTTGGGGTCGATTTTGTGAGCTTAGCATTGCAGTTAAGGTAGTCCGATCACCTATACTGCCGGGCTTCTGAAGGCGGATTATGTCTATTGCATGCGAAAATTCGGGCTGATTGCTGCAATCGTGGGCTTTGGCATCTTAGGGCTGGACCTATTGCTCCGAGGACTCCTTAATTTGAGTCCCTGGGCTTGGCTGCCGGGCGTTCTGCTGCTGAGCGGGGGCAGCGCCCTGTTCCTACTGTCGCGTTGGTCCTCGGCCGCACCGGTGGTTCCTGCGCCGAAGGCGCCCGCCCCTGTGGGAACCGACACGGCTCGGCTACTGGACAATTTCGAGCAGCGCTTTGCCGAACTCAAGGGCCGCAAACCGAGCGCCACGGTTTTGGGCGATTTGTATGCGCTCGGCACCCAGCTCGAACAGCGCTCGCGCGCCGTTCAGGCCACCGCCGTATACCGGCATTTGGCGCGAATCGACAACACCTACCGCGATGTGGCTGTCCGCTTGCGCCGCTTGATGGACGCGGAACGCGCCAAACCGAAGGCCGCGCCGCCCGCGCCCGCCGCCGTTCCTCCGGCACCGGCTGCGCAGGCGAGGACGGCGGCGGTCGCCTCCACGGGCGCCCCTGCGGCGCGGGAAGCCACCCGCGACAGCGGCGACACTCAGCATCTCGGCCGCTACCAGCTGGAGAGGGAAATCGGCCGCGGGGCCATGGGAATCGTCTACCTAGGCCGGGACACGGCCATCAATCGATTGGTCGCGATCAAAGCCATTCCCCTCGCCAGCGAATTCAGCGATGCCGAACTCGTGGAAGCGAGAACGCGGTTCTTCCGCGAGGCAGAAACTGCGGGGCGGCTCAATCATCCGAATATCGTGACCATCTATGATGTCGGCGAAGAGCGCGGTCTTGCCTACATCGCGATGGAATATTTGAAGGGCCGTCATTTGAGCGAGTATGCAACTTCGGACGCGCTTCTCGAGCCACGCAAGGTGCTGGATTTGATCGCGCGCACGGCGCAGGCCCTGGGATTCGCGCACAAACAGCAGGTCGTGCATCGGGACATCAAGCCCGCGAATATTATGTACGACCCGCAAACGGACGTATTGAAGATCACCGACTTCGGTATTGCCCGCCTGACGGGCGCCGGCAGCACCCGCACGGGCATCGTGCTTGGCACACCCTCATTCATGTCGCCGGAGCAGCTCGAAGGACGAACTGTGACCGGTCACTCGGACTTGTTTTCCCTGGGTGTTAGCCTGTTTCAACTGTTGACCGGCCAGTTGCCGTTCACCGCCGATTCGATGACCGGGTTGATGCAGCAGATCGCAGAAGCGCCGCACCCGCCGTTGCGCGCCTTCCGGCCGGATTTACCGGCTTGCGTCGAGAGCATCATCGATCGTGCGCTGACCAAGAATCCCGAAGCGCGGTTCGACTCCGGCGCCCAGATGGCCGCGGCCCTGGAGGACTGTCGGTCACGTTTACCGAGCGGCCTGCCATGATCGAGCACGACGACAAGAATTTAGAAGCGAAAATGCGATCATGAGTTTGCGCGGAAAAATCGCGAGCGTGGCGTTGACCGATACCGGCAAGGTCCGCGAGCACAACGAGGACATGATCGGTACCGAGGCGGACATCGGTTTGTTCGTATTGGCGGATGGCATGGGCGGGTATAACGCCGGCGAGGTGGCAAGCGGTATTGCGGTGAAGACCATCATCAACCTGGTGCGCGATGCAGTGGCCCGCGAGGACCTCACAGTGCGCGACCCGGAGACGGGTTTGACGCGCACGAGCATCATCTTGCGTGACGCGATTCACAGAGCCAACAAAATCATCTACCACACCTCGAAGACCCAGCCTCAATGTGAGGGGATGGGTACGACGGTAGTTGCCTGTCTGTTTCACGACAACAAGATGTCCATCGCTCACGTCGGTGATTCGCGGCTATATCGCCTGCGCGACAACCGGTTCGAACAGATGACCTTGGATCATTCGCTGTTGCAGGAGTTGGTCGACCGGGGCTTTTATTCGCAGCAAGAGGCGCAGCGCGCGACCAACAAGAATTATGTTACACGAGCGCTCGGAGTCGAGCAGAATGTCGAGGTCGAGATACATGAGCAGCCGGTGCAAAAGAGCGACTACTACGTGCTCTGCTCCGACGGTCTATCCGACATGATAGAAGATGAGGATATTCACTTAACAATCAGCACCTTTAGTGCTAATCTTGATACGGTTGCTAAGCAATTGATTCAGCTGTCGAACGACAATGGTGGGCGGGACAACGTGTCGGTCATCATGGCGCACGTAGCTGAGCCGTTCCCCGCACACCGGCGTATATTTGACAAAATATTGGGATGGTTCGGCTAGGGAGATGAGGTCTGAATGGCACGCCTGATGCTTAGCTTGGATGGACAAATCCTCGCAGAATACAACATGAATAAAGAGCGCTATACGATTGGGCGCCTTCCGGACAACGATATTCGTATCGATAATCCGGCGGTGAGTG
Organism: uncultured Gammaproteobacteria bacterium; assembly: GCA_963783185.1. Lineage (GTDB taxonomy): Bacteria > Pseudomonadota > Gammaproteobacteria > Steroidobacterales > Steroidobacteraceae > Bog-1198. The sequence continues at coordinate 59,698 of CAWAMT010000001.1, forward strand.
GCCATCACTCGCTCATTATCAACATTCTCAACGACTCCTTCCTGGAGGACTTGAACAGTACCAACGGCACGTACGTGAATGGCAAGCTGATCAAAAAGCACGCCATGCAGCACGGCGATGTCATCACGGTAGGACACCATCAGCTGCGCTTCGTCGACAGCCAGGATGGCGAGGCCGAGCAGGACGAGTTCGAAAAGACCATGGTCATCACTCCGAGCTCACAGGGAGAGGAGCGGATTCGGCGCGTCGGCGTCGCGGTGGACCAAGCCGCCAAAGCGGTTGCAGCGAAGCGGCCGCCCTTACCCGCCGGCGTACCAGAGTCCGCCACCGCATTGCCCAAGGCAAAATTGCAGGTGCTCAGCGGCGCATTCGCCGGCCGCGAGCTCGAGTTGACGAAAGCACTCACCACCCTCGGCCGCCCGGGCGTACAGGTCGCCGCCATCACGCGCCGCGCCGAAGGCTACTTCATCGTTCACGTGGACAGCGGCAAGGAAAACGACTACCCGCAGGTCAATGGCGTGCCCATCGGTCCGCAGGCGCGGCGTCTGAACGATAACGACGTGGTGCAGCTTGCCGGTGTGAAAATGGGATTCTTCGAAAGCTAACCGCGCCAACCCTTGGGGTGGGCGCGGTCAGCCGCTCACCCGTGCCGCCTCATGAAATCCGCGACGGCCCGCGATAGCGGGCTTGCATGATTGGCGAGACCGGCGATGGCTTCATAGTGATTGAGCCCGGGCTGCGGGAACTGTTCGACGTCCAGAGCAGCCGCCTTCCATGCCGCATGGTAGCTTTGCGTCTGATCCAGAAATGCTCCCGACTCGTCGCCGCCCACGGAAACGAGCAGCGGAGGCGCCCGTCTTGGGATCTGCAACAGCGGACTTTGATCGATGGATAAACTATCGGTGAGCTGAAGCGTCGGCTGCAGCCATGATTGGCGCAGCGGCCGAAGATCGAAAACACCGCTGATAGCGATGCCGCCCTTGAGAATATTCGCGAACGCCGCGGGTTCCCGTGACCAGTCGGTCGATAGGAGCATTCCGACCTGCTGGGCGCCTGCGGAGTGGCCTGCGACAAAAATATTCGTCGGGTCACCCGAGAATTGCCATGCGGTGCCGGTCAACCACGTCACCGCGGCGCGGCTCTGTCGGGTGATCTCGGAAAGCGAGACCTCCGGGCACAGCCCGTAATTCATGACGGCGACAGTCACGCCATGCGGAACCAAACCGCTCGCGACAAAACTGAATTCGCGGCTGCTGAGTGCGCGCCAATAGCCGCCATGGATGAACATCAATACCGGTGAGCCCGGCGTTTCGGCAGGAAAAATGTCGAGAGTTTCCGCCGGCGTCGGACCGTATGGGACGTCAAGTACGCAATTGAGTTTGGTCCGCGCGAGCGCGCTATGACGAACGTACCAATCGATGAAGGGGACTCTCGAGCCGACGCGCCGCTCCGGATCATATTCGGCATCGATCCGGGCGCGCTCTCCCAAATCCTGCTCAACCGGCGTCCCTATCGACATGCTTCCTCTGCGCCACCCTTTAGTCACGTGCAGAGCGTGACCCTAGCCAATTAGCGTTGTTTTGGCATTAGGGGTAGACCTGATAAACGGCGCGCGCGCGTTGATGTTGTATAGTTCCGTGGGAAATGGTGCTCCGCCGTCCTATCTCGATAATCGCGGAATTTCTGCGGCTGGAGGCGGCGGCGGGGCTTCTCATCATGGGTTCTGCAGTGATCGCTCTTGCCCTCGCCAATTCCACGGCGGCGCCGGCCTACAGTGCGGCGTTGGCCTACGCGATCGGCCTACCGCCTGCCAAACTGCCTCTATCGCTGTGGATCAACGACGGCCTGATGGCGCTGTTTTTTCTGCTGGTCGGCCTGGAGATCAAACGCGAACTGCTCGTCGGCGAACTATCCTCGGTCGGTCGGGCGGTCTTACCGGCGAGTGCCGCAGTGGGCGGCATGGTGTTGCCTGCCCTGATCTACGCCGCGATCAATTGGCATGATGCCACCACTCTGCGCGGATGGGCGATTCCTGCGGCAACGGATATCGCGTTCGCGCTCAGCATATTGGCAACCCTGGGCAAGCGTGTGCCGGCGTCCCTCAAAGTTTTCCTGACGGCGCTCGCGATCATCGACGACCTCGGAGCAATCATCATCATCGCCCTGTTCTACACGGCGAAGATCTCCGTCGTTGCCTTGGCATTGGCCGCCGGCGGCTTGGTGCTGCTTTTTGCTTTCAACCGACTCAAGATCCGGCGCCTGACTCCGTACTTGTTGGTCGGGCTCTTCGTGTGGTGTGCGGTCATGGCTTCCGGAATTCATGCGACGCTTGCCGGTATCGCGGTCGCGCTCATGATTCCACTGCGCGGTGCCGACGCGCTCCAAGAGAATAGCCCTCTGCATCGACTTGAACATGCCCTGCATCCCTGGGTGGCTTATGGAATTCTGCCGGTCTTTGCGCTGGCGAACGCCGGACTGTCGTTCGAGGGTCTTTCGCCGGCCGCCCTTCTAAGTCCTGTGCCGCTGGGAATTGCCGCCGGCTTGTTCTTCGGCAAGCAGATCGGCGTGCTGTCTGGATCGTGGCTGACCGTCAAATGCGGATGGGCTGAATGGCCGCGGAGCGCGACCGGCGCGCAGATCTACGGAGTTGCGCTCATATGCGGAATCGGCTTTACCATGAGCCTATTCATCGGCGGCCTGGCATTCAGCTCGGATGAATTGCAGCGGCTCGTGAAACTCGGCGTCTTCAGCGTGTCCGCATTCACCGCCATCGTCGGCTATCTCACGTTGCGCTTCGCCGGACCGCGTTTGGTGTAACGGACGCGCTACACCAACGGGACTCCTTTCGCCACGCGCACTACCACCGTGCCGGCAATTTTGTCATGCCATGCCTGTTTGGCGTCGTCGAATGCAATCCAGAAAAAACCCAGTCCGGCCACAGCCATGGACAAAAAGCAGCCGAGCGCCCGAACGATCGCGGTCTCCCAATCGATTGGGCGGCCATCCAACCGTACGACCTTAAGATCGAACACCATGCCGCCGATAGTCGATCCGCGTAGTTTCCACATCATCGCACCGTAGATCGCGAGAATGACGAGTTCGAAGTGAAAGGCATGGTGCAAGAAACCCATGAGAAATCCGATCAACAAGCCGTCGAGCAGAAGGGCCAGCATGCGAACCCAAAACCCCGCGCGCGGTAGTGCGGCGCTGATGACCGGCGCGACCCCAGCGCCGACGCCTGGCGTTGGGCTCGGCGTCGGTCCCTGTGCCGCTCCTGGTGCCGGTCCTGGCGCCGTGGCTGCCGCCCCTGGCCCGATGGCGTCTGATGCAGTGGCAACGGACGCGGCGCCCGTCGACACGGTTGCAGCGGCAGCCTGGGACATCGGATCAGACCGGCGGCACCGCGTCGGCGAGGTCGCGGAGCGGAGGGCCATCACTTCTGGTCGCCTGCCATGCTCGCGCGGAGTGCGTGAGAGTGTAGACAACAGCTCCAAGCCCCAGTAGGCCAAGCAGCTTGTAGAGGATAAAGCCCAGTACCGGAACGAGGTATAGCCCCAGTACGATGACCCCGCCGATGAGCACGGCCCACACGGGATGAGCGAGCGCGCCCGTATGGCGCGCGCCGAGACAGCGCCGGCCCAGCCACGCGAGCATCACGGCCTTGCCGAACAGCCCGGCACAGAAAAGCCCGATCACGACGAAAGGCACGGCAGCAATTCCAATGATCGAGATACACAGCAACACCAGCAAGACGGGTACGAGCAACACGGTAAGCAGTGCGGCGAGCGCCGTCCTGCCGGGCTGGGTCTCGATGGTTTGCGCGCACCGGACTATCCCTTCCCGGAACAGCAGCGCGAGGCAGGCGTATAGCGCCAAAAATGCGAAGGCCAGGCCCCAGGCCCAACCCAACCCTCCCGCCAGCGAGAGCGGTCGGCCATAGAACAGGCAATGATCGATCCACGGGCGCAGCCAGCCGAAACTGGCGGCACCGGCGGCGATGCTTTGCATGCCGCCGCGCAACGATCGAGTTCGGGTCTCGTTTTACCGTCCCACCGACGGCAACGACGTTGCCTCCGACGTTCGCGTGGGGCCCCAGTTCGACATTCCCCAATACCGCGACCACATCGCCGCCGACCGAATCGTCGACGTAGGTGTTGCCCAAGACCGCGACCGCACTTTGTTTCACCGGACCGGTGACCCGGGTATTGCCGAGAATCGACACCACCTCCCGAGTCTCACCTTCGATGCTCGAGGAACCGAGAATCGACACCACCGAGTCGGCATGCTCGCCGCGAGGCAAGTCCGAGTCATCCCCGATGTTGACCAAATTGTCGTTGTGGCGGCGATGTCCGTCGAACCGCTCCTGCCAATCGGAATCAGCGGGTTCCGCATGGGCTACGGACGCCAAAATCGACAGCGAAATCGCAAGCAGTGAGGCAAGACGTCGCGAGCGGATGCGGTTCATGGCCGTAAATCACCTGAGATCTCGGGATTAAGATAAAGCGTGCGATACGCCGCGGCGGCGAGTCCGAACAATGCCGTGTACAACAAAGCGCTCACCGCCAAGCCCTCATAGACCCAGTCCGGCGGAACGGCTCGCACGAGGGACAGCCGCGAGTTCTCCCGCAGCGCCGGTGAGCATCAGTACCTGCCGCGCCCAGGGCAGCGACGGCATCCCGGATGCGTGCAATGACTCCAGACCCGCGATGGCCCAGAGCCCGCCCCGGAATACGAGCCCGGCAAGGGCAGCGCACAACAAGACGAAGGTACCGCGCGCGGCCGGCGGCCATTGCGCAAAACTGTGACGCCACCAGGGCAGCGCGGCGCGGCGCTGCAACTCGCCGAGCACCCGCGACTCCAGCGTGAGCGGTGCACGGCGCATCGGCAGCCCACGCAGCGCGCGCTCGATCAGCCGCTCATGTTCTCGATCCGCTTCAGAAGGTTCGTTCATGAGAGATTCAGCTTTCCAGAGAGTCGCGGGCAATGCCTCGGGATTGTAGTAAGGGCAGAAGTGCCGCGCGGGCGCGCCGGATATCCGTTTTCACCTTGGAGAGGGACACGCGCAGCCGTGCCGCGATGTCCTCGTAGGAAGCATCCTCGAAATGAAAGAGCACCAGCGGCAGCCGCTGATGTTCCGGCAATCGCCTCAATGCATCGTCGATCGCTGCACGTTGCTGATCCGCCCCGAGATCCGCGAGCAACGTATCCGGCAGCTGCGGCTCGGGCAGGGTTGATTCCTCGGAGAAAAACCGCCACCGTTTGCGGTATCGCGTGAGGTGATTGAGCGCGAGGTTGATAGCCACGGTCTTCAGCCAACCCCCTGCCGTTGGGCTGTCGCGTAGATGCGCAAAATTTTCGTAGGCCTTGATGAAAACCTCCTGGGCAATGTCCTCGGCCTGCGCATCGTTGCCTGTCAAACGTGCGGCCGTCGAGAAAACCATATCCTGATAGGCACGCATGAACGTCGTGAACTCGGTTGAGCGGTCGGACTCCGTAGATGGCGTATGCACTGGAATGTGGTCGTTTAGACCCATAACACGGCTGGACCGAAAAAGTTGCGAGCGTTACGGTAAAAGCGCCCGGCGGCCTATCTCAAGAACAGCGGCAGGCCGGCGCCGCGGCACAATCATCTAGCGATAGCGTCCCATCAACTTTTCCAACGCAGCACGGCCCGGCGATAGCTTCTCGTAGGGAATTCGGCAAAGCGGCACGGCGCTCGTCTTGTTGAGCCTGTGAAACTCCGTGCTGCCCGTTTCGTCGATGTGGATCAACCCGGTCACGTATTCGTTTTGCTTGAGTTTATTCTCTATGAAGCTGTACGCCTCGCTGCGGTCGGCAGGGTCGTAGCTGGAGCCGAGCTTGCGCAGTACGACGCGGCTTCCATCGTGCAGTTGCACCGGTATCGACTCCCCGATCGGATAGTCAACCGCGATTTCTTCCGCGGGAGGCACGAAATCCGCCTCCATGGCGGCGTGGTAGTGCTCGCGGGTGAAGGTATAGCTCTTGGTCGAACCCTCGTGGTCGTTGAACGTCACGCAGGGCGAGAGCACATCGATGAGCGCGAAACCGTTATGACGCATTCCGGCTTGAATCAAAGGGACCAGCTGCGCCTTGTCCCCGGAAAAGCCCCGCGCGACGAACGTGGCGCCCAAGGACAATGCCAACAATACGGGATCGATGGGCGGAGTCTGATTCACATCGCCCTTCTTTGCCTGGGTGCCGATGTCCGCAGACGCGGAGAACTGCCCCTTGGTCAAACCGTACACGCCGTTGTTCTCGATGAGATAAAGCATGTTCACGTTGCGCCGGATGGCATGCACCAATTGACCCAAGCCGATCGACAAGGAATCGCCGTCTCCGGAAATGCCGATATAGGTGAGGTCGCGGTTCGCGGCGTTTGCGCCGCTGGCGATCGACGGCATGCGTCCATGAACGGAATTGAAGCCGTGCGCCCCGTTGACGAAATACGCGGTGGTCTTGGACGAGCATCCTATGCCCGAGAGTTTGGCCAATTGCTCGGGGCGCATATCGAGGCCCCAGCAAGCTTCGATGATCGCAGCTGTGATCGAATCGTGGCCGCAGCCGGCGCACAGGGTGGACATGCTGCCCTCGTACTGGCGGCGCGTCAGACCCAGGGCATTCGTCGGCAAGGACGGGTGTGCGACTTTCGGTTTATTGATGAATGACATGGGTTCTCGTAGCGTCCTTTAGCGCGTGCTTTTTGCGGTCACTGCCGACAGCCGGGGCGCGTCCGGGAGCGTCGCCCGTATGCCGTCGACGATGGGCTCGCACGACATGGGGAACCCGCTGTAGCTCAAAATGGACTTGAGCTTGGATTTATCGACCGCGGTTTCGAGGGTCAGCAGCGATCTCAATTGCGCATCTCGATTCTGCTCCACGACGAAAATCGTGGCGTGCAAACTCAAAAAACTTTCCACTTCGAACCCGAACGGAAACGCCTTCACGCGAAGGTAATCGACGTGGATTTTCTGGCGAGCGAGCACATCGATCGCTTCGCGGACGGCGCCGTCGCAACTTCCGACGCTCAAGATGCCGATCTTGTTGTCGCCCTTGCCGATCAACTCCGGCCTTGGGCACGTACTTGGCGGCGGTCGAGAACTTGCGCTTCAATCGATCCAGTACCACTTGGTATTCGGTCGAATCCTCGGTATATCCGCCATATTGGTTGTGTCCCGAACCGCGGGTGAAATAGGCGCCCTTGGGGTTCATACCGGGAAGCGTGCGGTACGGAATCGCATCGTCGTCGCGATCCACGTAGCGATAGAATTTGTCGAGACCCGCCAGCTCCTCGGCCGACAGCACCTTGCCGCGATCGGGCCGGTACGCGTCGTCCCATTTCAAATCCGGGCACATCCAGTCGTTCATGCCGATATCCAGATCCGAGAGCACGAAAACCGGCGTCTGCAAACGTTCCGCCAAATCGAACGCCTGCACGGCCATGTAGAAGCATTCTTCCGGATTCGCGGGGAACAGCAATACGTGGCGGGTATCGCCGTGCGAAGCATACGCGCACAGCATGATGTCTGCTTGCTGCGTGCGGGTCGGCATTCCGGTCGACGGGCCGACTCTCTGCACGTCAAAAATGACGCACGGTACTTCAGCATAGTACCCAAGTCCCACGAACTCATTCATCAGCGAAATGCCCGGGCCGCTGGTCGGGGTAAAAGCCCTGGCGCCGTTCCAGCTGGCGCCGAGCACCATGCCGATCGCCGCCAATTCGTCCTCCGCCTGAATCACCGCATAATTGTGCTCGCCGGTGGCGGGATCCACCCGATAGCGTTCGCAAAATCCCTTGAAAGCGTCCATCAACGAAGTGGACGGCGTGATCGGATACCACGCTCCGACAGTCGCACCCGCGTACACGCAGCCGAGGCCGGCAGCGGTGTTGCCGTCGATCATGATGTGCCCGCGCGTCTTGTCCATGTGCTCGACGCGCAGCGGCAGCGGGCACTCCAAATGCTCCTTGGCGTAGTCATAGCCCAAGCGCAACGCCTTGCTGTTCGAGTCGAGAAGCTTCGGCTTCTTGCCGTAGCTCTCGCGCATGAGCCCGTTGATGGCCTCGAGATCGACGTCGAGCAAAGCGGCCAGGACGCCGGCATAGGCGATATTCTTGAGCAAGATGCGGTTGCGCACGCCGTCGAAGTTTTCGTTGACCAGTTTGGCCAGCGGCACGCCGATCACCGTGATATCGCCCCGCTGCAGCAATGCGCTGCGCGGCCAGGTGGCGTCGTAGATCAGATAGCCGCCGGAGGCGACTTCGCGCACATCTCTCGCATAGGTCTCGGCGTTCATCGCCACCATGATGTCGACCCGTCCGGCGCGCGCCGCATAGCCGTCGCGGGTCACGCGAATTTCGTACCAGGTGGGCAAGCCCTGGATATTCGAGGGGAAATAATTCTTTCCGGTCACCGGGACGCCCATCCGGAAAATCGCCTTCATGAGCAGCGAGTTGGCGCTCGCGGATCCGGTGCCGTTGACGTTCGCGAACTTGACGACGAAATCGTTCACTCGATCCACGGCGGTGATCAGATTCGGCATGTCGCGCTCTCGTCCTCGGCGAGAGGAATTTTGATCGTAGATTTTTGCATGTCCCAGGCCGCGGTGGGACAGCGTTCGGCGCACAGGCCGCAATGCACGCAGACATCCTCGTCCTTGACCATGACGCGTCCCGTGTGCGGCAACGCGCTCGATACATACAGTGCTTGCTCGACGTTCTGCGCCGGCGCCTTGAGTCTCGAGCGCAGTTGCGCTTCGGTGCCGTTCGGAGCAATGGTGAGGCAGTCGACCGGGCATATATCGATGCACGCGTCGCACTCGATGCATAGCTTCGCGGAAAACACCGTCTGCATGTCGCAGTTCAGACAGCGCTGCACCTCGAGCGCGGCCTGTTCGGCCGTGAAGCCCAATTCGACTTCCACGTTGATTTTCTTGAATCGTTCGATCAACCCGACATGGGGCACCAGCCTTCGCTCGGCGGCGTTGTACTCGTTCTTGTACGACCACTCGTGCATGCCCATCTTGCGGCTGTTCAACGTCACGCCGCGCGGCATGCGAATCGCGACCGGTTCGCCGTAGCAGTATTTGTGGATCGAGATGGCGGCTTGATGGCCGTGCTCGACCGACCAGATGATGTTCTTCGGGCCGAACGCCGCATCGCCTCCAAAAAATACGTTGGCGCGCGTGGATTGAAAGGTCGTCTTATCGACTTTCGGCAGGTTCCACTTGTCGAACTCGATCCCGATGTCGCGCTCGATCCACGGGAACGCGTTTTCCTGGCCGATGGCGAGGATGACGTCATCGCACGGAAAGAACTCCTCCCCGAGCACGCGCGTCGCCGTGATGTCCCCGTTGTGAATCTCGTACTCGAGGTGCTCGAACATCATGCCCTGCAGCTGGCCGTTATCGACCACGAACCTCGTCGGTGCGTGATTGATCACGATCTGCACGGTTTCCTGTTCGGCGTCCTCGAGTTCCCAATCCGACGCCTTGAAGAACTGGCGCGGCTTGCGCGCCATGACTTTGACGTCCTTCGCGCCAAGGCGTAGCGAAGTGCGGCAGCAATCCATGGCCGTGTTGCCGACGCCGATGATCAGCACGCGCTCGCCGATCTTCTCGACGTGCTTGAATGCAACGGATTCGAGCCAGGCGATGCCGATATGAATGCGGTTGCTTTCATGCCGCCCCGGCAAATCCAGCTCCTTGCCCTTCGGCGCACCCGTACCGACGAACACCGCTGCGAATTCCTCGGAATCGAGCAAGTCCCGCATGCTGTTGACCGGGGTGTTGAGCTTGAGGTCGACGCCCATGTCCACGATGTAGCCGATCTCTTCGTCCAGCACGTTCGCCGGGAGGCGAAAGGCCGGAATGTTGGTGCGCATCAATCCGCCGGCCACGCCGTATTGCTCGAAAATCGTTACCTCGTACCCCAAAGGCACGAGATCGTTGGCGACGGTGAGTGATGCGGGCCCTGCCCCGATGCAGGCAACACGCTTGCCGTTTTTCTCGTCGGGAGCGCGCGGCAGCAGCGCGCTGATGTCGTCTCGTTGATCGGCCGCAACCCGCTTCAAACGGCAGATGGCCACCGGCTTGTTTTCAATCCGCCCGCGTCGGCAGGCCGGCTCACAGGGGCGGTCGCAGACCCGACCCAGAATTCCGGGGAAGACGTTTGAAGCCCGGTTCACCATGTAGGCTTCGGTGAATTGGCCCTGGGCGATTAGTCGAATGTATTCCGGGACATCGGTATGTGCCGGGCAGGCCCACTGGCAGTCTACTACTTTATGAAAATAATCAGATTCCCCGGTATCGGTCGGTTCCATGTTTCCTCATTTCAAGATCGCCCCCCGAAGGCCTGTGCAAATTATAGGCGCAGGGCGGTTCGGCGTGGGTGCCGTAGCGCACAATAAATCTGCGGTTGCGCACAAAAAACAACGAAAAGGCTCAAAGGGCGCTCGTAGTCAGGTCGGCGCTCCCGCATATTTCGCCACGTCGTCCTCGAATTCAAACCACTCCGCCCGGTCGGCATAGAAAATGTGCGATTGCGGTTTTGTCTTCAGGTAGGAATCGAGCGTGCCCAAGCGCACCCGAATCGACCTCAGGGGGACCCGGTCGCCGGCTGATGATCGGCGAACCACAACCGCGGCAAAAGATCCGGTGAACACCCGGCGATGATTCGAAGTCCCCCAAGCTTTCATGGCCGGAGACAATCTTGAACTCCGATGGGCGAACCTCGGCGCTGGCGAGGAAAGCCGAGCCATTGGCTTTGCGGCAGCGCGAGCAATGGCACAGGCTGATGGGTCCGATTTGCCCGGTAATCTCATACCGGACTGTTCCGCAAAGGCAGCTACCCTGATACATCGCAGATCCTCGCAGTCGTTTGTCGGCCCATCAGTTCTTTGTCGCGGCTGGCGCGCCCCTGCGGGCGCCCGAATCCCGGCCCGCGCAAAACCCGGCCCGGCAACGCTTTGGTTGCCATGCCGTCGAGGATGACAGGTACGCCATTCACCAGCACCCACTGCATGCCCACCGAGAGCTGATTGGGCGCCGAAAACGTCGCTCGATCGGTGATCACCTGCGGGTCGAACACGACGATGTCTGCCCACATGCCGGCCTTGATCACACCCCGGTCGTTGAGCCGCAGTCGGGACGCGGGCAGGCTGGTGAACTTGCGGATGGCCTCTTCGAGCCGCATGCGCCGCTCCTCGCGCACATATTTGCGCAGTACTCGAGGGAACGTGCCGTAGGCTCGCGGATGCGGAAACTCCTTGCCCAGCAACCCCTCGGGAGACGTTCCCGAGCTGTCATTGCAAAACGACACCCAGGGCTGCACGGCGGCAAGCGCTATGTCGGGCTCGCTCATGGCGAATACCGCAACTTCAGTCTGAGCATTGTCCTCGACGAGGATGTCGAACAGCGTGTCCATGGGATCGGTGCCGCGGGACTTGGCGATATCGGCCAGTGTGTGGCCTTGGATGCCGAGAAGTTGCGGATTGCTCACGGTCGATATCTGGATCGCCTCGGGACCGGCAACTGACTGCCACTCGTTGTCCCAGTCCAGCGACACCGTCGCCAGCTCCTGCTTCAGGCGCTGGCGCACCGCCGGATCCTTGAGCCGCTCGATCAGCTTGGCGGTGCCCCCGTCGTGCGCCCAGGGCGGAATGAATGCGGACAACTCGTTGGCCCAGGCAGGATAGGCGTAGGTGTCGGCCGCGATGTCGATGCCGGCGGCACGGGCGCGGTCGATGCGCGCGACGATCTCGGGCATGAGGCCGAAGTTATTGACGCCGCCCGCCTTCAAGTGCCAGATCTCGACAGGAATATGCGCTTCGCGGCCGATACGAATCGTCTCCTCGAGCGCAGTCATGAGGGCCTCTTGCTCGGAGCGCATGTGGGTCGCATAAATTCCGCCAAACTGCGCCGCGGTCCTCGACAGCGCAATGAGTTCTTCCGTGCTGGCGTAGGGCGCCGGCGCATATTCCAACGAACTCGAAACTCCGACCGCACCCTGGCGCATCGCTCTCGGCGACGAGCGCCTGCATTTGCGATCAATTCGCTTGGGGTAGCCGCCCGGTCCGCATAGCCGATCACCATCTCGCGCACCGTGGTGGCGCCGACATAGGAGGCAAGGTTGATGCCGATGCCCTGCCGTTCCAGCCGCGCAAAGTAGCCCGCGAAGTCCGACCAATCGCGTTTGATCTGGTAGTGCTCGAACTGGGCCGCGCGCTCCTTGGCAATGGCGTCGTTGACGGGTGCGACGGAGTTTCCCTCCCCCGTGATTTCGGTCGTGATTCCCTGAAAAACTTTCGATGGCGCGTGCGGGTCGACTAGCAACGTAATCTCGGATTGGCCCAGCATGTCGATGAAGCCCGGCGCGACGATGCGACCCGCCGCATCGATGCGTTGTTTTGCCGGCGCCTTGTCGAGCCGGCCGATGGCGACAATGTGTCCGTCGCGAATACCGACGTCCGCCGCGTACCAAGGCGCCCCCGTGCCATCCACCACCCGGCCATGCTCGATGATCACGTCATAGTCTTGTTGCGGAAGATCTCGTCCAACGACCACGGCTGAGACTGCCGCGAGCACCGGCGCGAGCACCGGCGCGAGCAAGAGAGCTTTCCACGCAGCGCGCGGAATCTGTGTCGGCATGGTTTTAGGGTCCCTTTTAAGGCAAAGCCGCGATCATAACTTCAAAAGCCGCCGGCCAAGGAACTGCCGGACCCTCTATCCGTGACAGGTGTCGGAGCGCGACTGAAATAGTGTTAGGTCAATTCTTGCACTGTTGGTAGAAGCGCAGTACATTTAAGGGCTTACGCTCAGATCTTGAGCGGGTGTCGAGTTTGACCGCGGGCAATCACCGCGAGAAGGTAGATCATGGCTGCACAAGCGCGTTCGATTGCTTCCCTCACGATTTCCTTTGGCCTGGTGGCGATTCCGGTCAAATTGTATTCGGCCACCGTGGCATCGGAGAGAGTGTCCTTCAATCTTCTGAGGCAGAAGGATGGCTCTCGCGTCAAACAGCAATATGTTGCGGTCGCCGACGGCCAACTCGTCGAGCGTTCGGAAATGGTCAAGGGCTATGAATTCGCCAAGGACCAATATGTCATGTTCAGTTCCGAGGAGCTGAAGGCGCTCGAGGACACGACAACCCATGCAATCGATATCGGCCAATTCGTGCCGCTGGAATCGGTCGACCCGGTTTATTTCGACGGTACCTATTATCTCGCTCCCGACAAGGGCGGCGCCAAACCTTACACGTTGCTTTCGACCGCGCTGCGTAAAGCCGGACAGTGTGCCGTCGGGCGTTGGGTCTCGCGCGGCAAAGAACACATCGTGGTGATAAGACCGATCGCGGATGGTCTCGCCATGCATCAATTGCATTTCAAAGCGGAAGTTCGCGACCTGAAGGACCTAGGCATCGAGCCGGCCCAAGTGTCGGAACCCGAGCTCAAGCTTGCGCAGCAACTCATCGATCATCTCGCCGTCAAGCGCTTTGATCCGAACGAATACGCCGATGAATTCAAAGGACGCGTCGAGGCGGCCATTCAAAAGAAAATACAAGGCAAGCAGATCTCGCTCGCCGAGGCCCCGGTGGCCGCTGCCAGCGGCAATGTAATTGATTTGATGCAGGCGCTTCGTGCCAGCATCGATGCGCGGGGATCGAAAGCGGCCAGCCTGAAGGAGCGCAAGGCGCCGAAGCGCGCCGCATCCTCCGGAACCGCGCGCAAGTCCGCTCGACGCTGAGATGCATGCATTCGACACTAAAGATCTAAAGCGGCTTTTTGGTATCCCCGCCTCTCAAGTACGTTCGCTGATCCGCGCGGGGCATATCCATCCGCTCAAGAAAGCGGGCCGCTTGAGCTATTCGTTTCAGGACCTCATCGTGCTGCGCACCGCCGGCTCGCTGCGCGCGGCGAAAATACCCGCACATAAAATCAACCGTACATTGCAGCAGATTCGAGCCTCGCTTCCCGGCGAGCTGCCGCTGAGCGGGCTGTCCATTGTCGCCGTTGGCGACAGCATCGTCGTGCGCGAAGGTCAGTCGCTTCGGGAATCCGATACGGGCCAATATGCCCTGGCCCTGGAAGTCATCGATAAGGGAGGCGACCTTCTCGTAATCGACAAGCGCAATACCGCGGCGGCTCCGAACCTCTCGGCCGACGAGCATTTCGCAAAAGCGTTCGTGCTTGAAGAGAGCGACGTGGATGCGGCGCGCTCGCACTATGAGGCATGTTTAGCGGTGGATCCGCAGCACCCGGAGGCGCGGCTCAATCTGGGCCGTCTCCTGCACCTGGGCGGCCGGCTTCGCGAAGCCGAGCAGGTTTACCGCGGCGCCGATGCGACGGAGCCGCTCCTTTCTTTCAACCTCGCGGTGCTTCTCGAGGACCTCGAGCGGGAGTCGGAGGCGATGTTGGCATACCGAAATGCACTCGCGCTCGATCCGAGCTTCGCCGACGCGCATTTCAATCTTGCGCGGCTCTACGAGCGCGCCGGTCAGTCCAAGAACGCGTTACGCCATCTGCTCGCCTACCGGCGATTGATCGACAAGCAAGGGGCATGAGGCCGCGGCCGCGCGCTATGCGAGAATTCAATTCGATCGAGGAGCTGCAACCGTTGGTCGGCCAGGAAGTCGCTGTGAGCGACTGGATCACGGTTGACCAGGAACGGATCGATCGCTTCGCAGAAGCCACCGGCGACCACCAGTGGATCCACGTCGATCCCGAGCGGGCCAAGGCTGGACCATTCGGCGCGACCGTGGCGCATGGATTCTTGACGCTCTCGCTGCTGCCATGGATGACGCAGCAGGCGATGGTGATACGCAGTACCAAAATGGGCGTCAACTACGGACTCAACAAAGTGCGCTTTCCCGCGCCGGTCCCTGTGGGCAGCCGACTGCGCGCTCGGTTCAAATTGCAGAAGTTCGAGACGCTCGAGGCGCTGCGCGGAATATCCGCGGCTCAACTGGTTTGGGAGGTGACCATCGAACGTGAAGGCAGCACAAAGCCCGTGTGCGTGGCTGAGAGCATATCGCGCCGCTACGGGTGAGCGAACCACCGCCTGTCGGTAGCCGGCAAACTCCTCAGTCCGCAAACGCGGAGTAGACGAGGTCGCGGAACAGAACTCGGTAATAGTCGCGCTGCCCTGGCGCTTGGATCAGCAGGAGTGCAATGAGCTGCTCCGCCGGGTCAACCCAAAAGGTCGTGCCGGCGAGGCCGCCCCAAAAATATTGGCCGATCGATCCCGGCGTGTGGGCGATGCCGGCGTGAAGCCGAACGGCGAAGCCGAGCCCGAATCCGTAGCCAGGGAGCAGTAGATCCGGGGCGCCCGTGATAGACCCGAGATGATCGGCGGTCATGAGTTCGATGGTTTTGCGGCTCAGCAGCCGCATCCCATCGAGTGCTCCATTGTTGAGCAGCATCTGCAGGAATCGGGCGTAGTCGCTCGCGGTGGACACCAGCCCCCCGCCGCCCGATTCGAAATTTGGCGGATCGCGAACCTCGAGCAGCCGCAGCGATTCACCGCTCTCGGGATCCCGTGCGAAGGCCTCTGCGAGGCGAGAGTGGTTGCGCTCCGGCACGTGAAAAGCGGTGTCGACCATGCCGAGGGGAGATAGGAGGTGCCGCTCGAGATAGGCCCCCAGCCGCAGTCCGGAGAGCACCTCGACGAGCCGGCCGATCACATCGGTCGAACGGCTGTATTCCCAGCGGGTCCCGGGGTGGTGCAGCAGCGGCATTTTGCCGAGAGTCGCGACCTGCTCGGCATTGCTTTGAGCGCGGCTGAAGATTTTCGCGCTCGTGTACATCTTGTGCACCGGACCGGCGCCGCGAAACTCATACGTGAGGCCGGAGGTATGGCGCAGCAGATCCTGAATGGTGATCTCTCGTTCGGCCGGCACCAGTTCGATCTCTCCGCCCCGCTCCACCGCGACTTTACGGTCGGCAAAATCCGGTAGATATCGGGCAATCGGATCATTGAGCAAAAAGCGCCCTTCTTCCCATAACATCATCGCCGCCACCGAAACGATCGGCTTCGTCATGGAATAAATCCGAAAGATAGCGTCCTTGGCCATCGGCGCACCGTTGGCGGGATCGCGCAGTCCGAAGCTTTCGAAATAGCCGAGCCGGCCCCGGCGCGCGATCAGTGCAACGGCCCCCGGCAGACGCCCGCGCTCCACTTCGCCGCGCATCACCCCGCTCAAGCGCGTCAGGCGGGAGGTGCAGAGACCTATCTCTTCGGGCACGGCGAATGGCAGGGGAAGCATGTTTTTTCCTCAAACGGTAACGGCATTCTCGGTCAGCGCATGTCTCCAACGGCCCGATTTGAATCGCCAAATGAGCAGCGAGCCTTTGAGCAAATAGTCGCCGATGATCGAGCTGTAGACCCACACGACCGGAAGGTGCGCAAATGCGAACATCGCCGCCAATCCGCAACGCATGCCGATCAGACCAAGAAACGACGTCATGAGCGGAAAACGAGTGTCGCCCGCACCTCGCAACGAACCGCCGATCGCCATGTCGATGCCCAATAGCGGCAGCATCGCCCCCATAATATAGGTGAACTCGGTCGTGCGCTGAACCGCGATTTGGTCGGATCCGAGAAAAAATCGCGCCAACACGGGCGCATTGAATACCACCACCAGCCCTACGGTGGTCATTGCGGCGACTGCGATGACGCAGGCACGCCAGCCGCTGCGCGCGGCCCCCTCCACGTCGCCCGCACCTAAATGCTGACCCACCAAGGTGGATCCCGCGATCGAGAATCCGTAGCCGATCACCATCGCCGCATTGAGCATGTTGACGCCGACGTTGTAGGCCGCGAACGCTTCGGTTCCGTAGAAACGGCCGATCAGCGTCAGGAATACGAAGAACCCTGCCTGCAAGACGATCTGCTCGACCGCGACCGGATAGCCGATGTGCAGCAGGCGCTGATAGCGGGTCTTCTGGAATAAATCGCCGGGAAAGAATTTGATGGTCAGTTTCTGCCGCATCCATAGAGTGACCAGCACCACGCCGCACAGGGTCAGCGACAGCCCGGACGCAAACGCGGCCCCTGCCGGACCCATTCGCGGCGCACCGAACTTACCGAATATAAAAATATAAAGCAGGGGAAGGTTGATTAGATTGACGGCCGTTCCGAACAGCAGCGGCGTCCAGGTATTGCCCGCCGCTCGCAACGCACTCGATAAAATGATGTCGATGGCGAAGCCGACGATGAAGGCCGCCAGCCAAAATATATTGCGCGCCGCCAACAGCGCGGTGAACTCGTCCAAGCCGAACATCTCGGCGATCTGCCGCGAGAACAGCACGCCGACGCACATGATAGCCAATCCCGCAAATCCGCCCAGCATCAGCGACGATGAGGTAATGCGGCTCGCCTCTTCCGGCTGGCCGGCGCCCCAGGAGCGCGCAACGAGCGCCGTCGTGCCGACACCGATTGCCATCAACACCGCCTGCAATGCATAGAAGACGCGCTGTCCGGCGCCGACGGCCGCGACTGCGGACGCCCCCAAGCCGCCGACAAATTTGGTCTGGATCATCGCGACCATCGAGAACATCAGGTTCGCCGCTATGGAGGGAATCGCCAGCTCCCAAATCGTCGGGCGTTTGCGCCGCTGCCGCTGCTCCGTTGCTTCGATAGTCGTCACGCGTAAGTGATCAGGGCGGGATTGGGTTGGGTGTCGAGATGCGGTATCGCGTTGAAGCTCACCAACTGATGGCGTTTAGCAGACAGGGCGAATTCCGAAAGCGAACTGTTTCGAATGCGCAGATTCAGTTCAACGGCCGTCTTGGGGGGCGCCAGCAGCACGTCCGCTACGATGGCCGCGATGGGGCCGCCGGAACTCACCATGAGCACATTGCCGTCCGCAAAGAGCCGGCGAGTTTCGTCGATCGCCGCCACGGCTCCCGCCTGAAATGCCGCAAAGGTCTGCATCCCAGACGGCTGAATGCGATCTTCGGCCCACGCCAGAAGTGCCTCCCTCAACACGCGGAAATGCTCACGCACCGCGGCGGCGTCGCGGTGCGACGCCGCCGCGACGGGCTCGGGTAGGACGCCCTTGAGGGCCACGATCAGGGCTTGGGAATCGTATTCGTCGAGGCCGGGAAAGCGCTTTACCACGAGCCCATCGCCGTTTGCGGAACCGCCGTCCAAAATTCCCTGCGCGGTCTCGGCGTGGCGCCGGAGGGTTCCGGTATAGAGCGCGTCAAAGCGGATCTCGCGCAAACTGAAATACGCTCCCAATAGACGCGCTTGCGCAAACCCGGTCTCCGATAGCCGGTCATAGTTCTCGGTGCCGAAGGACGCCTGACCGTGGCGCACCAGATAAATCGCACCCATATCCGCCCTACTCGCGGAGCGCTTGCGCGATCAGCGCGTTGATGCGTTCGGGTTGCTCGTGAATGACCCAGTGAGAGCCATCGGGAATTCGTGTGATCTCAAGATCCGGGCACAACTCTTCGAGCCCGTCGAGGAGGCTCGAGAGCAAGGCGGTGTCCATCAATCCCCAAATGACGCGCACCGGCACCCGAACCACCCAATCCTCGGCGCGCATCCCCGGTAGCTGAATTGCAGGATCCTCTGGGTTGGCCGGATGTAAGGGCGATGCGCGATAGTAGTTCACACCGCCCGTCATTCCATGGCTTGCTCCCTCTCCCGGAATCGACCACATCGCGTGATAGCGTTCGCGCACCGAGGGGGTATACCAATGATCCTCGCTTGGGCCGCGCGCAGCGAACAGTGCATCGAGAAGCCGGAAATCATCCCGGGCCAACGCCACTTCCGAGCCCGGCGCGCGCAGCCAGTTCATATAGCTCGAGGCTTGTTGCTGCGCTGGGTTCAATTTCAATTGCCGCACGAAAAGATACGGATGCGGTGCATTGATGATGACGAGCTTACGGACCAAGAGGGGCAAAGTGATCGCGAGATTCCAGGCGATCGCGCCTCCCCAGTCGTGGGCGACCACCCGGCTCTCGCGATAACCCAGTTGCGCGATGAAGAGCTTTAAATCCTCGACGATTTTGTTCGGCCGGTAAGCGTTCACCTCGGCGGGTTTGCCCGAGAGATTGAATCCGCGCAGATCGACGGCGACGACGTAGTGATCTTCACCCAGCGTGTCGAGTTGTGCTTCCCACGCGAACCAGGCCTCGGGAAATCCGTGCAAAAACAGCGCCAGAGGACGTCCGGGCGTCCCGGCGCTCGCGAAGTGCAAACGCATGCCGTTCGGCAGGTTCGCATATTGGCCGCTTCGAATCGGACTGCGCATCATCACGCCGCGGGGGATTTTAGATCAGTTTCACGAGCTGCTTGCCGAAATTCTTTCCGCGCAGGAGCCCGATGAACGCCGCGGGCGCCGCCGCAAGATCACTCGCGACGCTCTCGCGATACTTGAGCTTTCCGCCGCTCACGAGGGCGCCGAGTTCGGACAGTCCCCGCGGCCAAAGATCGAGGTGGTCCGAAACGATGAAGCCCTGCATCTTGAAGCGCGCGACCAAAAACATTGCCGGATTGCGGATGGCACTCTTAGGGTCGCCGCCGGGCTCGTTGTTGTAGTCGGCGATGAGCCCGCAAATGGCGACGCGGGCAAACGGATTGAGCCGACTCATGACGGCATTGAGAACATCGCCGCCGACATTCTCGAAATGTGCGTCCACCCCGTTAGGGGCGGCTTCATCCAAGAGCTTCGCAAGTTCCTTGGCGTCCTTGGCCCTACGGTAATCGACGCAGGCGTCAAAACCCAACTCGGCGGTCACGTAGCGGCACTTATCGGGCCCACCGGCAATGCCGACGGCCCGAACCCCGGCGAGCTTGGCGAGTTGGCCAACGACGCTGCCGACGGCGCCGCTGGCCGCGCTGACGACGATGGTCTCGCGCGCCTTCGGGGCCATGATTTCATGGTAGCCGTACCAGGCCGTCATGCCAGGCATGCCTACCACTCCGAGATAGGCCGACATCGGGATTTGGCGCGTATCGATCAGCGCGAGGGCCCCGCCACCGGCCACTCCGAACTCCGACCAGCCGAGCATTCCGCGTACGTGATTGCCGGCGGCGAATCCCGGATGATTCGACGCCACTACTTCCCCGACCGTGCCGCCGATCATGGTGTCCCCGATTTCCTGCGGCTTCGCATAGGATTTCGCGTCGTTCATGCGGCCGCGCATATAGGGATCCAACGACAGATAATGATTGCGCACCAGAACTTCGTTCGGACCCGGACTGGGGATCGGGAGCGTCTCGAGCCGAAAATTCTCCGGCACCACCCACCCGGTGGGTCGCGACGCCAGCACGATACGACGGTAGGTATTAGCCATGGCTGCTCTACAGCATAGCGCTATTTGAGTACGAGAACCGCCGTCGTTGGAAAACGGCGAAATCACCGACAAGCGATCGATAAACCAACGCCGCGTCATTGAACGCCGCGCGGGTGACGTAGCGGCGTTGTACGCAGACCCGGTAAACTCGCATGTCATAGTCGGGTTTGACTGATGACCGCCATCGGCGGAACCTAGTTCGGGGAATTGGAATCAAGGGCCAGATATGAACAAGCTGAGTTTGGAGGCGCGGGCCGGTATCGCTGTCCTCAAGCTCGACAATCCTCCCGTTAACAGTTTTGGTCACGGATTGCGCGAGGCGCTGGTGGACGGGCTCGAGCGCGCGAATGCCGATCCGAGTATCGAGGCAATCGTGCTGATCGGTTCCGGCGGAAGTTTTTCCGGCGGCGCCGATATTCGAGAATTCGGCACGCCCAAGGCTTCGGCGCAACCTAACCTGCTAACCGTGATTCGCGAGATTGAGGAGAGCTCCAAACCGGTGATCGCCGCCATCGGCGGCGTGTGCATGGGCGGCGGTCTCGAGGTGGCGTTGGCTTGCCACTATCGTGTGGCTGCGCCGGGAGCCCGAATTGCGCTGCCCGAAGTAAAGCTGGGGCTCCTGCCGGGAGCGGGGGGTACGCAACGGCTGCCGCGCCTGCTCGGCGTCGAAAGCGCTCTGAACATGATCGTCTCGGGTGCAACCGTCGCTTCGGAGAAGCTGCGCGACTCGCGGCTCTTCGACGCCTTTGCCGACGGGGATTTGCTCGAGGCTGCGTTGCTGTTCGCACGACGGGTGGTTGCGGAACACCTAGGCCTGAAGCGCGTGCGGGACCTTGAGATCGCAATGCCGAATGCCGAGGCCTATTTGCAATTCGCGCGCAACAGCGTCAAAGCTGCAGCCGGACCGTATCCTGCCCCGCTCGCCTGCGTCGAGGCGGTCGCCGCGGCGGTTCAGAAGCCGTTTGACGCAGGGCTCAAGCGCGAGCGGGAACTGTTCACGACATTGATGCTCTCGCCGGAGTCGGCGGCGTTGCGCCACGTGTTCCAGGCAGAGCGAGCGGCCGCTCACATCCTCGATGTGCCGGCGGACACACCCGTTCGACCGCTCCGCAAAGTGGGCGTGATCGGCGCCGGTACCATGGGTGGAGGCATTACCATGAGCCTCATCAATGCCGGATTGCCGGTGGTGCTGTCGGAGATGACCCAGGATGCGCTCGACCGGGGGCTCGCCAACATTCGCCGCAACTATCAAGGTGCTCTGCGCAAGGGTACGCTCAATGAAACCATGCTCGCGCAGCGTCTGGCGCTGATCACGCCGACGTTGGACTACGCGCTGCTTCGCGATGCCGATTTGATCATCGAAGCGGTGTTCGAAAGCATGGACGTGAAGCGCAAGGTATTCGAAACGCTCGACGCGGTGGTCATGCCGGGAGCGATCCTCGCTTCCAACACTTCGGCATTGAATCTTGACGCGATTGCAAATTTCACCAAGCGTCCGCAGGACGTCATCGGATTGCACTTTTTCAGCCCCGCCAATGTGATGCGTCTGCTCGAGGTGGTTCGCGGCGCGAAGACTGCCAAGGACGTATTGGCCACCGCCGTGCAATTGGCCAAGAAGATCGGCAAGGTCGCGGTGGTGTCCGGCGTCTGCGACGGCTTCATCGGTAACCGCATGCTGGCCCGTTATGGCGCTGCCGCGCACGATTTGATCATGGCCGGCGCCGAGCCTCGAGAGATCGACGCGGCGTTGCAAGAGTTCGGCATGGCCATGGGCCCATTTCGAGTGGGCGATCTGGCCGGGCTCGATATCGGCTGGGCGCTGCGCAAACGGCGCGCCGCGGAATTTCCCGACCGCGACTTCTCCAACGTGGCGGATGCGCTGTGCGAAGCGGGCCGGTTCGGCCAGAAGACGGGCGCGGGCTGGTACCGCTATGCGGCCGGTTCGCGCGATCCCATCCCCGACCCTTTGGTCACGGCGATGATCGATGAGTACCGTAAAAAAAGAGGCATCACGCCGCGCACGGTGAGCAATCACGAAATCGTCGAGCGCTGCATCTATGCGTTGATCAACGAAGGCGCCCGCATTCTCGAGGAGGGCATCGCGCAGCGCTCCTCCGACATCGATCTTGTCTACCTCAACGGCTATGGTTTTCCTGCATACCGCGGCGGCCCCATGTTCTACGCGGACCAAACGGGATTACGCGTCATCGCGCGCACGCTCAAGCGCATTGCAGAGGGCCCCGGCATCGACGCAGTCTTCTGGAGGCCGGCGCCGCTGCTCGAGCGGCTGGCCGAACAGGATAAAACCTTCAGCGGCTACAAAGGATCTACCCCGTGACAGAAGCCGTCATAGTCTCCACGGCCCGCACCGGCTTGGGCAAGAGTTGGAAGGGTGCTTTCAACATGACGTATGGTGCGACCCTCGGCGCCCACTCCGTCGAGCACGCGGTGGCGCGCGCCGGCATCGACCCGGCCGAAGTCGAGGATGTGATCATGGGCTCCACCTTCGGCGAGGGCACCACCGGCGGCAACATCGCGCGCGCGATTGCATTGCGCGCGGGACTGCCGACCAGCACCGCGGGATTGAGCATCAACCGCTTTTGCAGTTCGGGATTGCAGTCCATCGCTCTGGCCGCACAACGGATTCTTACCGAGGGCGCGACGGTCATCGTGGCCGGCGGCGTGGAGAGTATTTCATGCGTGCAAAACGAAGCGAATGCCCACATGCGTCGCGATCCCTGGCTGATCGAACATAAACCCACGCTTTACTGGACCATGCTGCAGACGGCCGAGACGGTTGCCAAGCGTTATCACATCGCGAAGGAAGCTCAGGACGAATACGGTGTTCGCAGTCAATTGCGCGCCGCGGCGGCGCAAGCGGCGGGTAAGTTCAACGATGAGATCGTCCCCATGACGACGATCATGGGAGTCGCCGACAAGAATACCGGCGGCATTACCACCCGCGAGGTCACGATCGCGCAGGACGAGGGCATCCGTCCCGATACCACGCTCGAGGCGGTTGCAAAGATTCGTCCCGCCATGCCCGGCGGCGTGATCACGGCGGGCAATGCAAGCCAATTTTCCGACGGCAGCAGCGCCTGCCTGCTCATGGATGGCAAAATCGCGGAACAACGCGGCATCGAACCTTTGGGAATTTTTCGCGGCTTTGCGGTAGCAGGCTGCGAACCTGACGAGATGGGCATCGGACCCATCTATGCGGTCCCGCGACTTCTCGCGCGGACAGGTCACAAGGTCGAAGACATCGATTTATGGGAACTGAACGAGGCCTTCGCGTGCCAGGTTCTGTACTGCCGCGATAAGTTGGGCATTCCCGACGAGAGGCTCAACGTCAACGGCGGCGCGATCGCGGTGGGTCATCCCTACGGGGTGAGTGGTGCCCGCCTGACGGGGCACGCCTTGATCGAAGGGAAGCGCCGCGGCGCCAAGTTGGTCGTGGTAACCATGTGCATCGGCGGCGGCCAAGGCGCGGCCGGCTTATTCGAGGTAGTCTAAAAATGGGGTGGTCTTAAAATGGGCGTCCGTGAACTATTCGAGTTGGGCGGTAAAGTCGCGCTGATCACCGGCGGTTCTCGAGGTCTGGGACTCCAGATCGCGACGGGGCTCGGTGAAATGGGCGCTAAAATCGCGATCAGCGCGCGCAAACCCGCAGAACTCGAGGAAGCCACGGCGCATCTCAAGAAACACGGTATCGACGTTTTTTCCGTGATCAACGATCTGTCCAAACCGGAAGAGGTGCCGGCGCTGGTCGAAGCAGTCGTCGCTCACTATGGCGGCATCCATATATTGGTCAATAACGCCGGCACGAGCTGGGGTGCGCCGGCTGAGCACCTTCCCTTAGACGCCTGGAACAAGGTCATGACGCTGAATTCAACGAGCGTATTCTTGTTGAGCCAGGCGGTGGCGAATCGCTGTTTCATACCGAACCGCTCCGGCAACATCATCGTCGTGGCCTCGGCCGCGGCACTGCGCATCGGCATGCATATGAAAGCGGCCCCCTACTACGCTTCCAAGGCGGCCGCTCTGCACCTGGTACGAGCACTTGCCTGCGAGTGGGGACACTTTGGGATTCGAGTGAACGCAATCTGCCCCGGATTCTTCCCATCGAAGATGGCGAGCGGTCTGCTCGAAAAGATCGAAGCCGAAGTGATCGAACGGACGCCGCTGGGCCGTCTCGGCGGCGACACTGATCTTCAGGGCGCGGCCGTGTATCTCGCCTCGGAAGCGTCGCGTCATGTGACGGGTCAGTACATTGCCGTGGACGGCGGCGCGTCGAGTGCGTCGAGGCCGAGGCATGAGCAGCCCGACCGCGGGTCTGCGTTCGCCGGCCGCGCAACACGCCGTGGATTCGGCGAGGCTCGGCGCCTGGATGACGGAGCACATCGAGGGTTTCCGGGGCCCGATCAACGTGCGGCAATTTGCCGGTGGACAATCCAATCCCACCTTTCTGATCGAGTCCGGGAACGCTCGTTACGTGCTGCGCCGTAAGCCGCCGGGCAAGTTGCTGCCCTCGGCGCATGCGGTGGATCGGGAATACCGGGTGATCGTGGCGCTCGAGGCTACTTCGGTCCCGGTGGCACGCGCCTACGCGTTGTGCGAGGACCCGTCGGTAATCGGTACCGCGTTCTATGTGATGGATTACGTCGAGGGCCGTCTCTTTTGGGATGCCGCGCTGCCCGAGGTCGAGGGCGCCGCACGCAGCGCGATCTACCAGGAGATGACCCGCGTGCTTGCCGCTTTGCACGGCGTCGACTACGCGGCCGTGGGGTTGAGCGACTATGGCAAGCCGGGACACTACGTCGAGCGTCAGGTGGCACGCTGGACGCAGCAATACCGGGCATCGGAAACCAACACCAGCGAGGCCATGGAGCGGCTGATTGAATGGCTGCCGCGGCACATACCCGCCGATGAGCAAACCAGCATCGTCCACGGCGATTTCCGTCTCGACAATGTGATTTTCCATCCGCAAGAGCCGCGTATTTTGGCCGTATTGGATTGGGAACTATCGACGTTGGGCCATCCCCTCGTCGACCTCGCCTACTACTGCGTGCGATATCATCTGCCCACCGAGTTCCGTGGACTCGACGGACTTGACCCCGCGCTGCTGCAAATTCCGAGCGAGGCGGATGTCGTCACTGACTACTGCCGGCGGCGCGGCCGATCGCCGGTCGCGCCGCAGGATTGGACCTACTACCTGGCTTTCAACATGTTTCGATTAGCGGGAATCCTCCAGGGCGTGCTGGCGCGCGCCCTGCAAGGCAACGCCTCGAGCGCGACCGCGTTGGAGGCGGGCCAAAGAGCGCGGCCGCTGGCAGAACGCGCCTGGCGCCTCGTACAACAATCATTCGACACTTGATCGATTCTAGAGGATACCGTATGGACTTCTCGCACAGTGACAAGGTCCGCCGCCTCCAAGAGCAGCTCACCGGTTTCATGGAGGCTCATGTCTATCCGGCGGAGCCCCGCTTCCACGAAGAGCTGGAGAAAAACCGGCGCAACGGCAACCCGTGGCAGGTCTCCGAAATCATGGAGGAACTCAAGCGCAGGGCGCGGGCCGAGAATCTTTGGAACTTGTTCCTGCCGCAGTCCGAGCACGGGGCCGGTCTCACCAACCTCGAGTACGCGCCGTTGTGCGAGATCATGGGTCGCTCGCATATCGCGCCGGAGGCGTTCAACTGCTCGGCGCCGGATACCGGCAACATGGAAGTATCTGGCGCGCTACGCCGCGCCCGAACAGCAGCAGCGCTGGCTGGTGCCGCTGCTCGAGGGTCGGATCCGGTCGGCGTTCGCGATGACCGAACCTGACGTCGCCTCGAGCGATGCCACCAATATCAAGGCTTCGATCGTGCGCGAGGGCGATCACTACGTCATCAACGGCACCAAGTGGTGGACTTCGGGCGCAGGCGATCCGCGCTGTGAGATTCTGATCTTCATGGGCAAGACCAATCCGGACGCGTCGCGTCATAGCCAGCAATCGATGATCCTCGTGCCCATGCGCACGCCCGGAGTCAAGGTGGTACGCCAGCTTACCGTGTTCGGCTACGATCACGCGCCGCACGGCCACTCCCAGGTCGAATTCAACGACGTGCGCGTACCGAAGGAAAACATGCTGCTCGGAGAGGGCCGCGGCTTCGAAATTGCGCAAGGCCGGCTGGGACCGGGACGCATTCACCATTGCATGCGCTTGGTAGGTCTCGCCGAACGCGCGCTGGAAATGCTGTGCGATCGCGCGCAGCGACGCGTCGCCTTCGGCCGGCGATTGTCGGAACAAGGCGTGACGTTGGAACGCATTGCGGAATCCCGCATCATGATCGACCAGGCGCGCTGGCTGGTGCTCAATGCCGCCTACATGATGGATACGGTCGGCAATCGCGGGGCCAAGAAAGAGATTGCCATGATCAAAGTGGCGGCGCCGAATATGGCTTGCAAAATCCTCGATTGGGCGATTCAGATGCACGGCGGCGGCGGTCTCAGCGATGATTTTCTGCTCGCGGCCGCATACGCCGGCGCACGCACCTTGCGCTTTGCCGATGGCCCGGACGAAGTTCATCGCGAGCAGATCGGCAAGCTCGAATTAGGGCTTCATCGGCCGCGCGACTCGGGCACGCTGAATGTCGGATAACCACTTCAAGTTCTGGCCGACCCATGCGCAGCATCATCTGGTCGCACCCGAGACGAATTTGTTCTACAACGCCGAGGTGTCGGCGACGCGCTATCCCGACAAACCTTACCTGGTGTTCTACGACACTTCGATCACGTTCGCCGGTTTCTTCGACGAAGCCACGCGCATCGCCGGCTTCCTCGAACGGGAATGCGGCGTACGCAAGGGCGATCGAGTCATGCTGTTCATGCAGAACAGCCCGCAATTCGTCATTGGGTACTACGGCATTTTGCGCGCCAATGCCGTCGTCGTGCCCCAGAACCCCATGAACTTGACGCAGGAATTTTTGCGCTGCGCGAAGGACGCGGGCGCGACCACGGCCATCGTCTCGCAGGAATTGTTTTCAAGGGTCGAACCGCTCCTCCGCAGCGGAGAACTCACTCATGTCATTGTCGCCGCCTATTCTGATTATCTGAAGGGGCCGACCCCTCTCACGGTGCCCGATTTCATCTCTGCGCCGCGCCTGCGGCTAACGCAACCCGGCGTGACGCTGTGGAGCGGCGTTCTCGACCTCGGATTGCAACCCGGTCCGCTGACGGCCGGCCCCGACGATATGTGCGTGATGCCCTATACGTCCGGTACCACGGGCGTACCCAAGGGGTGTATGCACTCGCACCGCACCACCATGCATACGCTGGTAGGCAGCATGCGCTGGTTCGCGGTGCAACCGGAGATGACCATGATGGCGGTGGCTCCGTTCTTTCACGTCACCGGCATGCAGGGCAGCATGAACGGCCCGCTATATGTCGGCAACACGGTCGTGCTCCTGCCGCGCTGGGATCGAGACGCCGCGGCGGAGTGCGTGCAGCGATATCGAATCTCGACGTGGACCGCTATCCCGACCATGGTGCAGGATTTCTTCTCCAACCCGAATATCGGCCGCTACGACTTGTCCTCGATTCAGCGGCTGAGCGGCGGCGGAGCCGCCATGCCGGCCGCGGTCGCACAGCGGCTCGAAAACATGGGCATCACCTATCTCGAAGGGTACGGGCTCTCCGAAACGATGGCGGCCACGCACATCAATCCCGGCGAGCACTCGAAGAAACAATGCCTGGGCATCCCGATTTTCGACGTCGACTCGCGGGTGATCGATCCGATCAGCTTGAAGGAACTCCCCGCCGGAGAAGTCGGCGAGATCGTCACGCACGGTCCGCAAGTCTTCTTGGGCTATTGGAATAAACCCGAGGACACCGCGCAGGTTCTCGTTGAAATCGATGGTAAGCGCTTTTTGCGCACCGGCGATCTCGGGCGAGTCGACGATGAGGGGTACTTTTTCATGGTCGACCGGCTCAAACGCATGATCAACGCGTCCGGTTACAAGGTGTGGCCGACGGAGGTGGAATCCCTCATGTACCAACACCCGGCGGTCCAAGAGGCCTGCGTGATCGGCACCAAGGATGCGCACCGCGGCGAGACCGTCAAGGCGGTTGTCGTGCTCAGGCCCGATTGGCTCGGCCGGGTCGACGGCCAAGCCATCATCGACTGGTGCCGGCAGAATATGGCCGCCTACAAGTGTCCCAAAATCATTGAATTCGCCGAGTCTTTGCCCAAGTCGGGCGCCGGCAAGATCCTGTGGCGCGAGTTGCAGGACCGCGAAGCAGCCTCCCCAAATCAGCGAGCGTCTCCGTCATGAAAGCACTCTTGAGCCGGCAACCCGGCGGTCCCGAAACACTGGTGCTCGAGGAGGTGCCGGATCCCGTCGCGGGCCCGGGCGAGGTTCGCGTCGCCGTGCGCGCCTGCGCGGTCAACTATCCCGATCTCTTGATCATCCAGGACCTGTATCAATTCAAACCGCCGCGGCCCTTCGCACCCGGGGCGGAACTCGCCGGCGTGGTCGATGCAGTGGGTGAAGGAGTCGGGCACGTGCGTGTCGGCGATCGTGTGCTGCTCTCGCCGGCACGCAGCGGCATGGCAGAGAAAGCGGTGGGACCCGCGGACCATTGCTGGAAGATTCCTGACTCGATGCCCTTCGACGAAGCGGCCGCTCTGCTGATGACCTACGGTACCTCGCAACACGCGCTCAAGGACCGGGCGCAGCTTCGGTCTGGAGAAACCTTGTTGGTGCTCGGCGCGGGCGGCGGCGTCGGTCTCGCGGCCGTCGAACTCGGCAAGTCGATGGGCGCGCGCGTGGTAGCCGCGGCATCGAGCGCCGAGAAACTCGCGCTGGCGCGCGAACACGGCGCCGATGAGGGCGTGCAATACCCGGCCGGACCGCTCGACAAGACGCTTGCTCGCGCGCTGACCGATCGTTTCAAGGCTGCCTGCCGGCCCGACGGGGCGCAGGTGATTTACGACGGCGTCGGCGGCGATTACACCGAAGCCGCGCTTCGTGCAATCGGGTGGCAGGGCCGGCACCTGGTGGTCGGATTCCCCGCCGGGATTCCGAAGCTGCCGCTCAACTTGCCGCTGCTCAAAAGTTGCCAGATCGTCGGCGTGTTCTGGGGCGACTTCACGGCCCGCTTTCCGGCTCTGCACGCCGCCAATGTCGCGGCACTCATGGAGCTTTATCTCGCAGGCCGCATAAGACCCGCCGTGACCGAACGCTTTTCGCTGGCGCGAGGCTCCGAAGCAATCGCCAGACTCGGCGCACGAGAGGCGCGCGGTAAAGTGGTGGTGACGATCGATTAAGCACTGCAATCATCGACTAAGCAATGCGATCATCGATTAAGCATTGCAATCTGTGCGTCGATCGTGACGATTGGCGCTCACGGTCAATAGGTTGTCGCCGAAAGCGCGGCACGCCCCCCGCCGCGATGCCATAAGATGGAGGCACTCTCATGGACCTAAAGTACACGCCGGAAGAGGAGGCATTTCGCGCTCGAGTGCGGGGCTTTTTCGAGGCCGAGCTACCCTCCGAACTGCGCGCCAAGATGCGCTTGGGAAAGCGCTTACGCAAAGACGATTTGATGCTGTGGCAGAGGATCCTGCACCGTCACGGTTGGGGCGCCGTGATGTGGCCGGAGCGCTTCGGCGGCACCGATTGGAACGTCGTCCAACAACACATTTTTGAGGAAGAGCGCGCGGACATCGGCGCACCGCCGCAAAACGCATTTTCGCTGAAAATGCTCGCCCCGGTGCTGATGAAATTCGCCAATGCCGCACAGCAGGAATACTTCCTGCCCAGGATCATTTCCGGCCAAGACTGGTGGTGCCAAGGCTATTCGGAACCGGGTTCCGGCTCCGATCTCGCTTCGCTGCGAACCAGCGCAGTACGCCAAGCAGACCACTACATCGTCAACGGACAAAAAACCTGGAACACATACGGACAATACGCCGACTGGATTTTCTGCCTGGTCCGCACGGCCACCGAGGGACGTCCGCAGCAGGGCATCTCCTTTCTCCTGATCGATATGAAATCGCCCGGCATTACGCTGCGTCCCATCATCACGCTCGACGGCGAACACGAGATCAACGAAATCTGGTTCGATAACGTGCAGGTGCCGGTGCACAACTTGGTCGGCGATGAGAACAAAGGCTGGACGTATGCCAAGTTTCTGCTCACCCACGAGCGCACCAACAACGCCGGAATCGGGGCTTGCAAGCGCGCGCTGAAAAAACTCAAAGAGATTGCCGGCGACCAAATCGCGAACGGCCGGCCGCTCATCGAGGACTCGCGCTTTCGCGACCGCATCGCTCAGGTTGAACTCGAATTGATGGCGCTCGAAATCACGAACCTAAGAGTGCTGTCGGCTACGGCGAGCGAAAATCGGGCGCTCGGCCCGGAAGTATCCGTACTCAAAATCAAGGGCTCGGAAATCATTCAGCAGCTGGCCGAACTGCAGATGCATGCCCTGGGGCACGATGCGCTGCCGTATTTGCGCGAATCGCTGGAACTGAACTGGGTCGCGGAGCCACAGCTGGCGGAGCATTATCGATCCTATGCACCGTCGCTCACCGGTCAGTACTTCAACCTGCGCAAGACGACGATTTACGCCGGTTCCACCGAAATTCAAAAAAACATCATTTCGCAGATGATCTTGGGCCTTTGACCGGCACCATGGATTTCAGCTACACCGAAGAACAGCTGGCCATGCAGGAAACCTTGCGGCGCTACATTGCCCGCGACTACGATTTCGAGCAACGCCGCGCGCTCACCCGCTCGACGCTCGGATATTCAGCGGAGGCCTGGAACCAATACGCCGAGCTCGGTCTGCTGGCGCTGCCCTTTCCTGAACAATTCGGGGGTCTCGGCGGCAGCGCCACCGATGTCATGCTGGTGATGGAGCTGATCGGCCGGGGACTGCTGCTGGAGCCCTTCTTGAGCACGGTGGTGATATGCGGGGGACTGATTCGCGATGCCGCCTCAGGCACGATTAAGCGATCGATACTGCCGCAGATCGGCGCCGGAAAGCTCAAATTGGCGCTCGCCTGTTACGAGGCGGCTGGACGCTATGATTTGGCGCACGTCGCGTGTACCGCCGCGGCAGCCGGCGTCGCTCGTGTCAACGGAGGCGATACAGGCTGGCGACTGTCCGGCCGCAAGACGGTGGTGCTCGACGGCGGATCGGCGGATTACGTTCTGGTCTCGGCGCGCAGCAAGGGCCACGTAGCAGATCCTGATGGCATTTCGTTGTTCTTGGTAAGGCGCGACGCGCCGGGTTTGACGCTCTTCGAGTATCCCACGCAGTGCGGCGGCCGGGCCGCGGATCTCGACCTCAAGAATGTGATCGTAGGCGCGGACGCCATGATCGGCACGGCGGAGCGGGGTCTTGCCATCATTGAGCGTGCCGCGGATTCGGGCATCGCGGCACTGTGCGCCGAGGCCGTCGGCATCATCGCGTCGTTGAACGAGGCGACGCTCAATTATTTGAAAACCCGCAAACAATTCGGCGTGCCCATCGGTAAGTTTCAGGCGCTGCAGCATCGGATGGCCGACATGCTCATCGCCGCCGAGCAAGCGCGCTCCATGGCGATCATCGCAGCAGTCCATGCGGATTCCGAGGACGTCGTCGAACGGCGGCGCGCCGTATCCGGCGCCAAAGCCTACGTCGGCCAGGCGGCGCGCTTGGTCGGACAGCAGGCCGTGCAATTGCACGGCGCGATGGGTGTGGTCGATGACGTCATCGTGAGCCACTACTTCAAGCGCCTCACCATGATCGATCTGACTCTCGGCGACGCCGATTTTCACCTCGGACGATTCAGCGAACTACTGTGTCCGATACCGCAGGTCCGCGCCTAATCACGAAGCGCCTCCTCTTGGAGATGCCGAGTCCGGCGAAAGCGTCTCGGGTTCTTGAATATCTCACGGCCAACCGCGCACGTTTTTTGGATTCGTCGCCTTCGGGACCGCCGCTCACCCTCGAGCTCGTCGCGGCGACCTTGTCCTCGGCAATCTCAGAATACGAAACCGGACGCGGGATGAAACTCTATATGTTTCTACGCGCCGCCGATCTCGAGGAGCCTATCGGAGATATAGCCCTGTCTGAGATCGTGAGAGGTCCGTTTCAAGCTTGCTACCTCGGCTATCGGATCGGAGCCGAATACGAAGGTCGGGGCTATGTATCGGAGTCCGTCGCGAGCGTCGTCGAATACGCCTTCACCGCCCTGAATTTGCACCGAATCATGGCTAACTACATCCACGCCAATGAGCGAAGCGCGGCAGTCCTTCGCCGGTCCGGATTCACGGTCGAAGGTATGGCTCGCGACTATCTACATCTCAACGGCGCATGGCGCGACCACGTATTGACGAGCCGGATAAATCCAAACTGGCGGGTACACGTTTAGGTGCTTTGCTGCTTGCGGATGTCTGCTTCCACGGTCCGCGACGCCGCGAAAAGCACCAGCGATGCCAGCATCGCGAGCACGGGAACGGCGTACAGGGCGCTGTGCAGGCCGATCGCTTTGAATGCTTCCGCCATTTGGGTCGCGCCCGCGGCCACCATGGCCTGGCGCGCGAAATGATCGCTCAGGATCCCCGTGACCACGGGACCTAAGCTCGCGCCGAGGACATACATGGCGCAGAAGTAGATCGCCACCGCAGTGCCGCGCAGGCGCGGATCGATTACATCCTGAATGGCGGCGTAAACGGTCGCGTAGTACACGTACATGGTCGTCGTCCCCATCATCATCAGCAACATGAATGCCGTGACGGCGCCCTTCGGTTGATTCAGAGCCAAGAAGATGCAAGGCGCCGCGATCGCCATTGAGCCGGCAGCAAGCAGCAAGCGCCCGTTGCGCCGCTTCTCGCTCATCTTGTCCGCCAGCCAGCCGCCGCCCAATAGTCCAATGGCGCCCACCGCGCCTAAAGAGACGGAGGACACATTGTTCGCCTCTCTAAGGCCCATTTCATGGAAACGCTGCAGGAAGGGCGTCGTGAACGAATTGATCGCGTACATGTTGAAGTTGTGGAAGATGCCGGACAGGATGATCCACCACATGGTGGGAAGCCTCAAAACGGCGGCGTACGGCGACTTGACCGCGTCCTGCGATGAGACCGTCCGCGCGGCCTCCAGCGCACCTCGCACCGGCTCGCGAATCTTGAGCGCGAGCAGCGCGAACAACAATCCCGGGACGCAGGCGATCAGAAAAACCGCGCGCCAGCCGTAGGCTGCACCGATGGCGCCCGCGGTGAAGTACGCCAGAAAAACGCCGGCCGGAAGCCCGAGCATGAATACGCCCATCGCCCGAGCTCGCTGGTGCGGCGGGAACAGATCTCCTATCAGCGACTGGCCCGAGGGCGCGCAGGTGGCCTCGCCCACGCCGACGCCGAGCCGCGATATGAATATCTGCGTGTAATTCTGGGCGAGACCGGATGCTGCGGTAAAAACGCTCCAGACCGCGGTGCCGATCGCGATCAGCCGCGTTCGATGCCACTTATCGCTCAGCCGGCCTATCGGCAGGCCGATCAGCGCGTAAATCAAGATGAACACGGTACCTAAGAAGCCAAGCGCCGTATCGCTCAAATGAAATTCCCTGCGGATCGGCTCGCCCAGCGCACCGGCCAATTGGCGATCGAAAAAATTCAGCAGATTGATGGCGAACAATACGAAGAGCGCAAACAGGGCACGCGAGGTGGTTTTCGTCATAGATTTGCCTCGGCTACGAGAGGGAATCGGCCGTGGTCAGGCCGTTGCGCCGCGCGCTCGCCGTGGCCGCCGCCGTCCAACCTCGCGCAACCTTCAGGCCGCCGCTAAAACTTCGTTCGAACCGTGACTCCGAAGGTTCGCGGGTCGCCCAAGAACGCATCAATCGCGTTGGGCTGGTACGGTGCATCAAAGGCAACCTGGTAGAAGCCCTTGTCGGCAAGGTTCGTGCCCCACACCTCGACGGTCCACTTGCCGTCGGGCGCGCCCAACCCAAGCCGCGCATTCAGCAACCCATAGGCTGCCTGGAGTTTCCTTGGGTCAAGATCCGAGCCGGTGTTGTACGAAGAGCTGTACTTTTCGTTGACGCTGCCGCGAAATTCAAGCGATGAAGAAAGGGGTATGGTGTAAGTAGCCGACGCCACTCCCGACCACAGGGGTGCAAATGACAGCCGATTGTTCAGGCGGCTGAGTGTCGT
This sequence comes from uncultured Gammaproteobacteria bacterium, assembly GCA_963783185.1. Lineage (GTDB taxonomy): Bacteria > Pseudomonadota > Gammaproteobacteria > Steroidobacterales > Steroidobacteraceae > Bog-1198. The sequence continues at coordinate 94,199 of CAWAMT010000001.1, forward strand.
GGCCGCCGTATCATTTGGCGCGAACAACGGAAATGACTCACCGAACTCCGTGATGTTCGTAAATGCATAGACCACACCACCCGAAAGACTGAGGCCCGATACCGGGGTCGCCCAGCTGGTGTCGAACTCAGCGCCCTTGGATTCAACTTTCCGAACGGAACTGACGATGAACTGAATGCCGTTAAACGTGTTCAGCTGAAAATTCGTGTATCGCTGATCGAATACGGAGGCATTGAGGCGAACCGTCCGATCGGCCAGCATGCTCTTGAGCCCGAGTTCGTAAGACTGGACGGTTTCACGAGGGAATTCGGTATCGAAATCCGGAGCCAGCCCGCCGAGCCCCGAGCCGGTAACGCGAGCCAGGTTAAATCCGCCCGCCTTGTAGCCATTTGCCCATGATACGTAGCCCATGACGTCGTCGGTGAAGTGATACGCCAGCTTGACCGTACCCGACACGTTGCCCTCGCTTAAGGATTGGCTGGTGGATTGGCCTGAAAAGAATGGATTGAATAACGTCGAACACCCATATCCAAGTAGATACACATTCTCCGGATAGGGCAGCGTCGCGGCCGGGGACTGGAGCAGTTGCCCGCAAGCCGAGCCGCCATCCGGGTCCACATAATTCGAGTCGGCGGTTTTCTTCTCCGATGTAAATCGCAGCCCGGCGGTCAGATCCAGACCCTGCGTGATGTTGTAGGTCTCGTTGGTGAAGAACGCATAGCTTTTCGAAGTCTGGCGATACGAATCGGCCTGGCCGGATACACCTGGTATGAACAAACTACCGGGAGGCTTCCCGGTGAGGCCATACGTCAATCCGAAGTTCGGCGGCCCAACGGTGGCGGAGGAGAAGCCACTCAAGTACAAATCCATATCGTCGCCGGCATAAATGGCCGAGTTCGTGGTCAGGATTTCGCTCGAGAAAAATCCGCCCACCAACCAATCGAGCGGACCGTTCTTACCGGCCAAACGGATTTCTTCGCTTAACTGCTTGAAGTCGGTCTGGTTACCTTCGTTGCCGGGCTGTTGCAATATATCGACGCCGCTGTAATCGACATCATTGCCCGCGATTATGGTGTTGTCGCGCCATGCGGTGATCGAGGTGAACTTGGCGAAGCCCAAATTCCAATTGAGCTCGCCCGACACTCCCATATCCCGTATTTGTTGCGTGATCGGCTGATTGGCCCATGCCTGCCGATTGAACGGCGATAGGGGCGGCGTCGCAACGGCAGTAACGCCGGGTTGACCTCCCAGTTCCGGGACCGACGCCAGCGCGTTGAGGATTCCGGAAAAGTAACCGTTGGACGTTTGCACCGCTCCGCAGCACGATTCGTTGCGCTTCGAATAATCGCCAATGACGAGGAAATTCACCGCATCGTTGGGCGTCAGCAGGTACTGGCCGCGGAAGGTGTAAAGGTTGCGGTTGTCGGTGTTGTTCATCGAGTTCGGGCCAAGTCCCGTATCGACATCGAGGAAGCCATCGCGCCTCTGGTATCCCGCGTAAAAGCGGGCGGCGGAAATATCGCCCAGCGGCCCCGTCACGGAGGCCGAGACCTCTCGATCGTTGTAGTTTCCGCCGGTGGCCTCAGCCGTTACACCAAAAGTACTCGAGGGTCTCTTGGTCGTGATACTGATGACACCCGCGTCGTTGTTCTTGCCGAACAGTTCGCCTTGCGGGCCTTCCAGCACTTCGATTTGTTCAATCTCCCCGAGGTCGCCAAACCCCACGCCATTGCGCGGTCGATATACGCCGTCGATCACGACTCCCACCGAGGATTCCAACCCGGGGTTGTCGCCGACCGTGCCGATGCCGCGAATACGCGCGGTGGTGACATTCTCAGAGGTTGTGGAAGTGACGGTGAGACCCGGGGTCAACACCTGCAGGTTCTTGATATCGGTGACGCCCGCATCTTTGATCTGCTGTGCAGACAGGGCGATCACCGAAATCGGCACGTCCTGGATGTTCTCCGAACGCTTCTGCGCCGTGACGATGATTTCAGCCAGCGCAGGCTGATTCGCCGCCTGTTGTGCCCAACCGGACTCGGCCGTCATGGCGCCGGAAAATGCCGCCATCAGACCGATAGCCCGTCGCAAACGCACACTTCGATTCGCCATTCGCCACCCCCTAGTCCAAACTCGATGATGCGCCGCGTCGCTAACCGCTTTGGGCTCTGTGACGCGGCGATTGTTGTATTACTGCTACGGGCATTTCAGCCCTCTTACTCGACCGGTCAGGCAATCTACCACCTGTAGTCGTACTCATACCACATGTTTGAATTGAGGGTACGGGAAGGCCGGCGAGAGCACCTCGCTTCAGGCGTCAATCTATTGACCGCCGGCGCCATAACGAAAGCCCTCGGCGAATCCGCTCCTACGCGGACCGGGCGGGTTCCGCTTTGCGGATCTCGAATCCGATTCGCGGAAAATGCACCACTACCGTACCGGCCCTAGGATCCGTGCGCCGCAGTCCAATCTCATGAGGCAGAGAAATGACGAACTCGCCCAAAACAGGGTCGATGCCGTAGTCGACCGGCGCAATCGTGACTAGCGCACCGAAGCCGATCGAGTGAGTATCGAGAAAATCTCCAGCACCCACCGGCAGAGGATTGGATGCGGCCGCAAGCTCGACCGCCGCCCGGCTCTCGAGCCGGTCCGAGACACCGTGGCCGATGGATCGCATTCGCTTGAACCAGCTCATCAAACGGGGATAGCTTTCCAGTATGGCAGCCGGCGGGCCGCCCCGCGAAACGAACCAAATGCAGTGATAAACCGAGAAGTCGGCGATCGAAGCCGCGGCGCCGAGCAGCCAGGAACGATCATCGGCGAGCAGAGTTTCGAACTCACCTAAGTAGGACCTGAGCGACTGAGTCGCCTCGGGGACTCGCATGCGCGGGGCTGATGCGCGGAAAGGAGCCCGGTCCGCAGCAAAGGCCTTTAAGACCTCGGGTGGTTGGCCGGCAAACATGTGCTCGAGGCCGGCCGGCTGCAAGGTATACGCGATGGCGGTCCAGAACAGCGTGCTGTCGGCCCATTGCGCGAGAATGGGCGCCAAACCCCCCGCCGGCGCGGGATATGCCGTGGGCTCCGGTGTCAGCGTCTCGAGAACTCGCGAGATCAGCGCGGTATCGCAGTAGATATCCGCGCCGATCTGGAGCACAGGCGTCTTGCGGTATCCGCCGGTGAGCGCCACCAGGTCCGGTTTCGGCATGATCGATGGGATGAGAACCGAGGTCCAATCGATGCGCTTGAAGCCCAGCAGCGTGCGGATCTTTTCGGCAAACGGCGAATTTTCATAGTGGTGCAGAATCGCTCGCATCGGTGAGTCCTCATTCGCCGTCGGCAGGCTGATCGGTCGGACGCTGGCGGATATACTTGAACGTGCCCATCGATTTGGCAATTAGGCGGCGCTCAGCGTCGCGTACCTCGCCCTCGCAGAATGCCAGAGTCGTGGAACGGTGAAAGGCATGGCCGTGTGCGATGAGACGCGAACCGGGCAGGCCCGGCTGCAGGAAACTGGTCTTCATCTCGACGGTCACGCCGCCGCCGGCCATGGGATCGAGCGAACGTCCGGCGACTGCCATCGCAACATCCAGAAGAGTCATGACCACTCCGCCATGCGCGACGTTCCAGCTGTTCAGGTGCCGTGTATGCAGTTGAAGCGCGATGATCGCGCGCCCCGCATCGGCCTCGAGAAACTCGATGCCCAGATCTCTGACGAACGGTATGTCGTTCCGAAAAGCGATAGAGTTGGTCACGGCCGCGCGCATTGTAAACACTTTCCTGCGTTGTGATAAAACATTCCAATGAGCGGTCAGCCGGGCAACCGGAAGGTGTAGCGCATGAATATTTTACAGGGCAAGACAGCATTGGTGACGGGCGCGGCCAGCGGCATCGGCCGGGCGAGCGCGTTATTGTTCGCCGCCGAGGGCGCCGCCGTCGTCGCGCTGGATCGCGCCCCGCAGGTCGAGGCGACCGTTGCGGCGATTCGCTCTGCGGGGGGCCGCGCAATGGCTCTCGTCAAAGACTCCTCCTCGGAGCAAGACGTCGCCGGCGCGGTGGCCGCCGCGGTCAAAGAATACGGAAGTCTCGACGTATGTTACGCGAATGCCGGCATCAGCGGCGGGCTGGTACCGTTCTTCGAGGAAACCGCCGAGCGCTGGGCCGAAGTTCTCAACGTCAACTTGATCGGCACTTTTCTCGCGGTTCAGCACGCAGCACGGGTGATGGTCGAGCAGAGGCGCGGCTCGATCATCTGCACCGCATCGGTGGCCGGCCTCAGGTCCGGCGCCGGTGGGATGCCCTACAGTGCGAGCAAGGCGGGCGTCATCAGTCTCGTCCAAACTGCGGCCAATCAACTCACCGGCACCGGCGTGCGCATCAACGCCATTTGTCCCGGACTGATCGAGACCGGAATGACCCGTCCGATCTTCGAACAGGCACGCGCTCGCGGCAGCGAACGGAGAATCGGCCAACTCAATCCGTTGCGGCGGCCGGGTGCCCCCGAAGAAATCGCGCAGATGGCTCTCTTCCTCGCGTCCGATGCTGCATCTTATGTCAACGGCCAAGCCATTCCCGTGGACGGCGGCCTATCTACATCGCATCCGATCATCGTTCGGCGCGATTGACGAGCGGCAACTCGTCAGCCCGGCACTTTCGAGCTAAGCTCTGCCTTTGGCGGCGGTGTCTTTGGGCGTCTCTAGCCTTAAAGGGGGTGCAGCAATGCGGATCAATACCGCAGCGAATCGTGGCTATATCTTGGCGACTTGGGTCAAGGCCATCGGCCGTGCGCTCGATGCGGCGGGCTGCGACGGCGCCGCGCTTCTCGCCGAGGCCGGGTTCGATCTGCAGTGTCTGGATGGTCCGACCGCACGTTGCCCGCTGATCAATACCGCGCGCCTGTGGGAAATCGCCGTGGCCGCGACCGGCGACCCCGCGTTTGGCATCAAAGTGGCGAGCCACATCAAGCACACTTCCTTTCACGCTTTAAGCTATGGGCTTTGCGCGAGTTCCACCTTGAAAGAAGCCTTCGAACGGCTGCAGCGCTTCTGCCATGTGGCGAGCGACGCCGTGGAATACGAATTCTTCAGGTGCGGCGCCGACTATCACTTCGTGATCGAGCCGGCCGCTTGCGTTCCCTTCGAGTCGATCGACGCGCTGGTCAGCGCGCAGCTACGGATGTGCCGATCGTTGACCGGCCGGGACTACTCGCCGCTGCTCATAGAGCTTAGGCGGCCGCGGCCGGGCCGAATCGAGGAGTTCGAACGGCAGCTGCGCGCACCGCTGAAATTCAGCGCCGCGCAAAATCGATTGGTGTTCGACAGCGATAGCATCGAGAGCCCCCTCGACGGAGGCAATCCCGAATTGGCACGGCACAGCGACGCCATCGCGATCCAATACCTGGCGCGGAACGAGCGCGAGAATATAGAGGCGCGCGTGCGCGAATTGCTGATGCAGCGATTGGAAAAAAGCGAGCCCTCCCAGGAAGAAGTCGCCGAACATCTCTACATGAGTGCCCGCACCCTGCAGCGCAAGCTCGGCGACAGCGGCACGACGTACAAGGAAATTCTGGACGAGACGCGCCACGCCTTGGCGTTGGCGTATCTCAGCGCTCCCGAGCACAGCGTCAGCGACATCACGCACTTGCTGGGATTTTCATGCGGAAGTAGTTTCACCCGCGCATTTCGCCGTTGGACCGGCCAATCGCCGTCCGATTGGCGAGCGGGCAGTACGCCGCGCGCACCGAGGGTCAGCGAAGCGTCACCGCGACGCGCTGGCTGATGCCGCACAGCAGTTCGTACGGTATGGTCTCTGCCCATACCGCAATCTCCTCGACCGGCAATCCCTCACCCCACAGGACGACCGGGTCGCCGAACTGCGGCGTCCGCGCAAGGTCGGTGACATCGATCCCGATCATGTCCATCGACACGCGGCCGGCGAGCGGCGCGCGTTCGCCGTTGACCAATACGGGCGTGCCGGAGGCCAAGCTGCGCGGGTAGCCGTCGCCGTAGCCCACCGCAGCCACCGCCAAGCGGCGTCGGACGCTTGGCCGTCCAATCCCCGCCATAGCCCACGCGCTCGCCGGGAACGAGATCCTTGACGGCGATGACGTGCGACTGCAGCGTCATCGCCGGCCGCAATCCGTAGTCGGCGCCGATCGAGCCGGCAAAGGGCGAAACCCCGTACAACAGCAAGCCCCGGCCGCACCCAGTCGGCATGCGCCTCCGGAAAACTCAGCATGCCCGCCGAGTTGGCAATGCTGCGCTCTCCCGGCGAGCGAGCGGGTGGCGTCCGCGAAGCGGGCAATTGCTCGGCCGTTGCTGGGCAGTTCGTGGAGCGTCGGCAGAGGACAGATGAGTGCACAGATTCACCGGACTTTGCAACGCCGGCGAGCCGCTCAAGGCCGCGTGCGGCCGCGCTCGAAGGTCCGCTCCTTTGAAGCCGAGACGATTCATGCCGCTGTCGAGCTTGAGCCACACCTTGAAAGCGCACGCCGGCCGGCGCCGCGCGCAACAAGCTCGATCTGTTCGGCGCAGTGTGCACCACCAATTCGAAGCCGGCGGCCGCCGCGGCAATCCAGCTGCTCGCGGTCGAACACGCCTTCGAGCAGCACGATCGGCGATCTGAAGATTTGCCGGCGCGTCTAGCGCCAGGCCCTCGTCGACCCGCGCCACCGCAAACGAATCCGCCGAATCGAGGGCTCGCGCGACGGCGATGAGTCCGTGCCCATAGGCATTGGCCTTGATGACCGCCATGACGCGCGACCGCGGCGCGCGCAATTCCGCACCACTTGCAAATTGTGTCGGAGCGCGGCGGTGTCGATCGTCGCGCTGACCATGGGAGTCAAGGGTGACTCACCGTCTATTCACCGGCGCCTCGCGAGCCTCACCGAAAAACGCCCTCGGCATAGGATTCCGGCGCGTAGTTCTCGAATTTCGTGTACTGGCCCAGGAAGGTGAGCTGCACATCGCCGGTCGGGCCATTGCGCTGTTTGGCGACGATGATGTCGGCGATGCCCTTGCGCGTGGTGTTCTGGTCGTAAACTTCTTCGCGGTAGATCAGCAAAATCAAGTCTGCATCCTGTTCGATGGCCCCGAATTATGACTGACGATGCCGTCGCCAGCCAACTCGCCGCGCCGGGAACCGTCATGTCGAATACCCTTCCTCGCCGCCGGATTCCACCGCGACAACGCGATCCCAGAACAGATGCGACTTCGCCCACACCCGCAGCTCCTCGTTGTCCAGAAACTCGGCGTACGAAGCGAGGGTCGCGCGCGACGGCGCGAAACTGAAATGACGCTGCCGCCGTAAGTTGTGCCGCGCATCGACGCCATTTGCCGAGTGCTAATGCCTCGCGCCGTCATCGACGATCGGACCTCAGCAAATATTTCCTGCGGCAGGGTATCTACATTCGGATTCGGGCGGAGTCCCGGCAATTGCTCGCGCCAGATTGCCGAGCCGGAGCTTCGCGCGGTCCGAACGCGCCGACTCGGTCCAGAAACAGAGCCTGCTGCTCGGAGCCGCTGACATCACCGAATAAAGAGGGCTGCCCACTTTGCTGGCGCATGGTCCGAATGCGCGCGACGATGCCCAATCGCAACAGCAGCGCCGCAACATCGTGCGCCAAGTCTTTCACTGCAGGTGCTGAAATACACCCGCGGCGAACCGCGCTGTCCTGTCCTGCGAACATGAATACAGCCATCCGTTGCCCACAAATGCTTCAGCAGCAAGCCGATTTGCGCGTCGCTCAACTGAAACACGGCTGAGGGAGATGTTTCTCGTGGGAACGCTGGTTGAAAATTCCGAGTCCCTTCAACCAGGCCCCGACGCCCGCAGGGTGCCAACGGTTACCATTGCCCGCGATCACAAGCTGATGCCAATTCCCGCGACCCGCATAACGTTGACAGTGCTCCCCAGCGCCACGGCACACTCGGTAACAATTTGCTATTGGCTTCCGACGCTGTGGTGTAACGCAGCGGCTGGTGCGAGATAGCTGCCATCGCCCACCAAGTGACCGAGCAGACACGATATCTCCGCATCCGACCAAACCACCGGGTTGGCAATCGTAGGGAACTGCCGGGCGATCGCTACGCGAGCAACCCTGGGCCGATCTCATTGACCGTGCTGCCAACCCAGTCGCCGGTGAAAACCCGATGACTTGGCGGTCGCGCGAAGCGAGCGGCCGCTGGCAAGGCACGCGAAAGACCTGCCGCACGCCCTTGGACCAAACAAGGTCGCTCTGCGCCTTGATGATTTTCTGATCAGCGCTCATGGCCCAGACTTCGGGAGTCTGGCCGACGAGTTCGCGAATCGGTACGCGTCGGCCGTCGGCGAGACACACGCGCGTTTCGCCGGTGACGCATTCTCGAAGATCCGACATCACCGGCTTCTTCTCGACGCGCTGTTCGACGCCGCGATTGAGCTGCGACAGGGCGATGACCGGTACTTTCAATTCCTTGGCGAGCGCCTTGAGCGACCGCGAGATCTCGGAAATCTCGGTGGCGCGATTTTCCTTGGTGCCCGCGACCTGCATGAGCTGCAGATAGTCCACGACGATCGAGATCCAGACCGCGCTCGCGCTTCAAGCGCCGCGCCCGCGCGCGAATTTCCGTGGGCGTGAGCGCCGGGGTCTCATCGACGAAGATGTTCGCGTTGCCCAGCTGCGTCATCGCCGAATCGATGCGCGGCCAGTCGTCTTCGTGCAGACGGCCGGAGCGCAAGTGGCTTTGATTGATCCGGCCCAGGGAGGAAATCATGCGCAAGGTCAGCGATTCGGCCGACATTTCCATGCTGAATATCGCCGCGGATTTGTTCGAGCCGAGCGCGGCGTTTTCGGCGATGTTGACCGCCAGCGTGGTCTTGCCCATGGACGGCCGGCCGGCAATGATGATCAAGTCGCCCGGCTGCAGACCGGAGGTCATCTCGTCCAGCTGCTTGAACCCGGTCGAGATGCCGGTCATCTTGCCGTCGGAGTGATACAGCTCATCGATGCGATTGACCACGTCCGGCAGGATGCTCTTGACGGTCCTGAAGCCGACCTTGCCGCGCGAGCCGCGCTCGGCGATTTCGAACACCGCGCGTTCCGCCTCATCGACGATTTCGCGCGCTTCGCGGCCTTCGGGTTCCAGCGCGCTGCCGACGATCAAATTGCCCGCGGTGATGAGCTGCCGCAGCACCGAGCGCTCGCGCACGATGTCCGCATAGGCTCGAATATTGGCGGCGGTCGGCGTGTCGCGCGCCAACGAGCCGAGGTAGGCGAGGCCGCCGACCTGATCGAGCAGTCCCTGACTCTCCAGGTGCCCGGACAGGGTGACCGCATCGCAGGGTTGGTTGCGCTCGATCAGGCCGGCGACGGCCGCGAAAATCAGCCGGTGATCGTTGCGGTAGAAATCCTCGGCAATCACCCGATCGGCGATTTGGTCCCAGGCGGTGGAATCGAGCATCAATCCGCCGAGCACCGATTGCTCGGCTTCGATGGAATGCGGCGGCAGGCGCAGGCCGTCGCCGGCGCGCTCGATCCATGGACCGATTGCTGACGCGAGTGGCCACGTGCAACGCCTAGCGGGCCGCGGCATTGCCGGCCGCTACTCTTCGGCGACGATGGTGACCGTCAAGGTCACATCAACGTCCGTGTGCAAGTGCAACTGCACCTGGTGCTCGCCGGTGAGGCGGATCGGTCCGGTCGGCATGCGCACTTCGCTGCGGCTGATCGGTTGCCCCGCTTTGACGGCGGCTTCGGCGATGTCGGCCGTGCCGATGGATCCGAACAGCTTGCCTTCCGCGCCGGCCTTGGCCTTGAGCTCGAGCTTGAAGTTCTCGAACTTCGAGCGCGCGCGCCTGCGCCGCGGCGAGTTCCTCGTGCGCCTTGGCTTCGAGCTCGTGCGCGCTGCGCCTCGAACTTGGCGATGTTGGCGGCGGTCGCCATGGTGGCCCGGCCGGTGGGCACCAGGTAATTACGCGCGTAGCCCGACTTCACCTTGACGCGATCGCCGATTTGGCCGAGGTTCGCGACCTTCTGCAACAATATGATGTCCATGTGCTGCTCGCGGCTTAGTGCTGATCGGTGTACGGCAGCAACGCCAGAAAGCGCGCGCGGCGTATCGCGAGCTGCAGCTGGCGCTGGTAATGCGCGCGCGTGCCCGTGATGCGGCTCGGAACGATCTTGCCGGTTTCGGTGATGTAGCTCTTGAGCGTCGCCAGATCCTTGTAGTCGATCTGCTTGACGTCATCGGCGGTGAATCGGCAAAACTTCTTGCGGCGAAAAAAACGTGCCATGTTGTGCTCCTTCGGCCTTACCGGCATGCCCATCGGCATGTCGTCGTCGTCGCCGTCGTCGCCGAAGTCATCGTGACGGCGGGCATTCTCATCGGGCGCGCGCGCCATCGGCGAGGCTTCGGTTACGGCTTCGTCCATTTTCACCACCAGGCTGCGCAGCACCGCGTCGCTGAAGCGGAACGAGCCGGTGAGCTCGGCAGCGTCTTCTGATCGCATTCGATGTTGAGCAGGATGTAGTGCGCTTTGTGCACCTTGGAGATCGGGAAGGTCAGCTGGCGCCGGCCCCAATCCTCGAAGCGATGCACCGCGCCGCCGCCGGCACTGATCATGCCTTTGTAGCGATCGACCATCGCAGGAACTTGCTCGCTCTGGTCCGGATGGACCAGGAGCACGATTTCATAATGCCGCATTGTAGGCTCCCTACGGTTTTAGCCTCCCGTTGCGAGCGGTGAGGCAAGGAGTGATGCCGGTCGGCCGGCGAAAAAGAGCGCGAAGGATACGCGTTCGGGCCCGTGCCGGTCAACCCGATGCGTCAGGCAGGGTTCCGGCCGCTGGCGCCGCGCCTCGAACAGGGCGACCCCGGCCGCCACCGACACATTGAGGGATTCGACCTGGCCGGCCATGGGGATCCGCACCAGGAAATCGCAGCGCTCGCGCGTCAGGCGGCGCATGCCGCTGCCCTCCGCCCCCAGCACCAGCGCCAGCGGCCGGTTCGAGATCCGCCGCGTACAAGGGTCTGCTGCGGCCTCGCCGTCGGTTCCGACCACCCAAATACCGCGCTCCTTGAGCATGTCGAGGGTGCGCGCCAGGTTGGTGACGGTCGCGACCGGAACGAATTCCGCGGCGCCCGCCGCCACTTTGCGCACCACCCCGTCCACCGCGGCGGCGCGATCCTTGGGGATGACCACGGCCTGAGCGCCGGCGCATCGGCGGTGCGCAGGCAGGCGCCGAGATTGTGCGGGTCGGTGACCCCGTCCAGCACCAGCAGCAAGGGATCCTCGGCGTTCAATCGACTAAACGCAGGCGGCAAGATCGTGCTCGTCCCAGGGCTTGAGCGGCCGCACCGCCGCCACCGCTCCCTGGTGCGCGACGTCGCCCACCAGCTTGGCGAGCGCCTCGCTGACCGGCCGATTGCACGCGCACGCCCGCCGCCTCGCGCGCGCTCGCGCAGGCCGCGCACGCGCGCATCGTCGCGCGGCTGCCGCGATCCAGAGCTCCAGCAGCCGCTCCGGCGCCCGCTCGAGGACCGCGCCGACGGCGTGCAAGCCGTAGACCAAATTGCGCCTCGAATCAGCCACGTCCGGCGCGATCAGTTGCGCCCGCCGCGCCCCGCGCTGGCCGCCGCCGCGCTTGCCGCCACCGCGCTGCCGCCGCCGCGAGCTGTGCCCGGCCCGCGCCGCGCGCGTGCTCGGGCCGCCGCGCCGCGGCGCGCGCACCGTGCCATGCGACGCGGCCGCGTCCGCGTCGAGCAATTCGAAATCGATTTGGCGCTGCGTCAGGTCGACCCGGCTGAGGCGCACCCGCACCGCTGTCGCCCATCTGCCAGCGCCGGCCGGTGCGCTGGCCGACCAGCCCCATGCCGCCGCTTTCGAGCTCCCAGTAGTCGCCCGGGATCGCCGAGATGTGCACCAGGCCGTCGATGGGCATCTCCTTCAGCTGCACGAACAAGCCGAACTCGAGCGCACTCGAAATGGTGGCATCGAAAGTCTCGCCCGACGCGCGGCTGCAGATACAGGCATTTGAGATATCCCATGACGTCGCGCGCCGCATCATCGGCGCGCCGCTCGCGCTGCGAACTCTCCGCGCCGAGGGTCTGCAATTCCGCGGTGCTGTACTTGTGCCCGGAGGTTGAGTTCGGCAGCACGGCCGCCTTGATGGCGCGATGCACCAGCAGATCCGGGATAGCGGCGGATCGGCGAGGTGAAGTGCGCGTACTCGTCGAGCGCAAGGCCAAAGTGACCGATGTTCGTTTGCTGATACACCGCCTGAGCGAGCGAGCGGATCACCAAGCCCTCGAGCAGCAGCCCATCGGGCCGCGCGGCCAGCCGCTCGACCAACTGGCGAAATTCGCGCGGGCGTCGGGCTTTCGGAGAACGTCGCGCCCACCTGCAGCGCATTCATGACCTTTTGCAGTTCGGTGACCCGCTTCTCTTCGGGCTGGCCGTGAACCCGATACAGGCTTCCCGCCTTGGCGAGACGCAGCGCCACCGCCGCCTCCACGTTGGCGGCGATCATGCACTCTTCGATCAAGCGATGCGCGTCGTTGCGCATCACCGCGTAGAAGCCCTCGATCTTGCCGTTGTCGCCGATGCGCGCCTTGACTTCGCCGCCGCGAAAATCGAGCGCGCCGCGCGCATCGCGCGCCGTCTTCAGCGCGCCATACACGGCATAGAGATTTTGCAGCGAGGCGCGCACTTCCGGCGCCAGATCATCGCCGGCAGCGCCTTCGGGGTTCTCGAGGTAGGCCCACGCCTGATCGTAGGTGAGCCGCGCATGCGAGCGAATCACCGCTTCGTAGAATCGCGTCCGGCCGAGCTTGCCCGACTTGCTGACGCGCATGTCGCAGACGAAGGCCAGCCGCTCGACGTGCGGCATCAGCGAGCACAGGTGATTGGATAGGTGCTCCGGCAGCATCGGCAGCACCCGGTCCGGAAAATAGACGGACGTGGCGCGCGCGCGCGCTTCGGCATCGAGCGCGCTGCCGACGCGCACGTAGTGGCTCACATCGGCGATGGCGACCACCAGCCGCCAGCCGCCGCCGCGCACGCTCTCGGCATACACGGCGTCGTCGAAATCCTTGGCGTCCTCGCCATCGATGGTGACCAGCGGCAGGTCGCGCAAATCCTCGCGGCCGGCACGGTCCGCCGCGAGCGACGTCCGGGTCGAACAGATTCGCCGCATGCAGCACGTCGGGCGGGAATTCCTGCGGCAGATCGTGCCGCAGAATGGCAAAGCGCGCCGCGAGATCCGAGGGACGCAGGTTTTTCGAGCACTTCGACGATGCGGCCGTGCGCGGGCGCGTCGCCCTGCGGCCGCTTGGTGATCTCGACGATGACATTGTCGCCGTCGCCGGCGCCGTGCGCGCTGCGCGTGGCCACCTCGACCGAATACCAATGACCCGGATCCTCCGGCTCGACCCGGCCATGTGCCGTGGCCGGCGTGCCAGACGCCGCCGATGCGCGCCGGCGCATCGCCGGTGCGGCGGATCAAGCGTGCGATGCGTCGCCCGCGTTCGTTCATCCCGACGGCCAGCACTTCGACCCGATCGTTGTGCATCAACGTCGCGGTGTCGGCGCGCGCCAACACCAACGGCGCCGAACCGTCGTCCGGCAGCACCAGCACCTCGCCATTGGCCCGGCCGCGGATGCGCCCCGCGACCCGTTCGCCGTCGCCCGCGGTCGCGAAGCCGTTGGGCCCCTCGATCGCCTGGCCGTCGCGCACCATCGCAGCCAGGCGCTTCGCCAAGCGCATCGCGCTGCGCGTCCGTATGTATACCCAGACGCTTCGCCAGACGCGCCGCGCTCAAGCGGCTCCGGCGCCTCCGTCAGATGCTTCAGCAACAGTTCGCGGCTCGCGATCGGATCCGCATAGCGCAACTTCTCGAGTTCGAGATTCGGGTCCTCGGCGCGCCAGTCGTTCGATTTGGCGGTTGCGCCAGCCTGCTTCTTTGGTCGGCGCGAGCCTGTGGGACCACGTCGTGTCATGGGATATAAAAGCCTCGGCCCGATTTAGGAGCGCACGAGGTTAGCAGCTTTGCGCCGCGTCGGGCGCTATTGGGCGCGCGGGCCCGCAGCGCGCGTCTGCGAGCGCTTGGCCAGCCAGTAGTACGCCGGCGAGGTCACCGCAAGACCGACGATCCAGGACAAATCGACGCCGCCCATCGCGCGCGCCACCGGGCCGGTATACAGCGGCGAGGCGATGAAGGGCAACTGGACCAGGATGCCGACGCGCGTAGCAGGTGACGGCCGCCACGTTGACGCGGCCATAAATGCCGCCATCCTGCCGAAAGAAGGAGGCGACGTCGTACTGGCCGTGGCGCAACAGATAGTAATCGACCAGATTGATCGCGGTCCACGGAACCAGCACATACAGCAGCAGCAGGATGAAGTCCTCGTAGTTGACGAGAAAGGATTCCTTGCTCGAGCAGCGCGCCCGCCAGCGAGAACCGAACAGCAACGACAGCGATGACGGTGCGCGCCCGCGGCCCCGGCGACCAGCGCGGCACCAGCGTCTGGCCGAAGGTCAGCGTCGACGAGCGCGCCGCAGTAAAGGTTCATGGCATTGGCGGCGGCGACGCCGACCGAGAACACGATCAGCACCAGCGGTGCGATGCCGTGCGTCAGCATCGGCGAGACCCGCCATCAAGTTGCCTTTCGGCGCGGCCAGCCCCACCATGGCGCCCAGCACCATCGGCAGCAACGAACCCAAGGTGCAGCCCCAATAGCTCGCCCAGAATGCCGGCCGCACGCCCGGTGTCCCGCGGCATGTAGCGCGAGTAGTCGGATACATAGGGCGCGTAGGCGATCTGCCACAGCGCGCGGCCGACATGGTGCCGAGCAGCCCGGCAGATTGAAGGAGTTGCGGGTCAGGAAATCCGGCGGCAATCCGTGCACCCAGATGATCCAGGCGGCGGTGAGCAGCAGCACGGCGCCGGAGACATAGGTCATGACGCGCGCGTAGGCGTGGATCAGATCATAGCCATAGATGGCGGCAATGACGCTCAAGATCGCCGACCAGCGCGATGCCGGGGACATCGGACGCGCCGGGCACCAAGCTGGCGAGGGCCTCGCCGCCCAGGACCAGGTTCGAGACGACAGGAATCCGACATACATGACGATGACGATGCCGACGACCAGCAGCGAACCCAACGATCCGAATTGGCCGCGGGTCTGGATCATCTGCGGCACGCCGAGCGTCGGCCCCTGCGCCGCATGCAGCGCCATGAACACCGCGCCGACCAGATTGCCCACCGCGAGCCCGACGACGGCCCAGATGAACGGCAGCGCGAACACCGTCACCGCGAGGCCGCCCGTGACGATGGTCAGCAGCATGAGGTTCGAGCCGAACCACACGGTGAACAGATCGCCGCGCGGTGCCGTGCCGCTGATCGAGCGCAATCGGCTGGATAGTCGAGAGTTCGAGCCGGGTCGCCTGTTCGCGGTTGTTCATGCGGCTCCTTCAGTCGCGCCGAACGCGGGTGCCGTACGCGGATCGAGTGCGCGGCGCACATAGTCATCGATCTGCGGCGCGTAGATGTCCCAGACTGCGGCGAGTGCGCCAATCGGATCGTCTTGGTTCCAGTCGACCCGCAAGTCGACGATCGGCCACGCCACTTCGCGCACGATGAGAAGGCCCGCCGAGTGAATGGGACCGGCCTCTCCGCCTCCGTCGAGACCCGCGCGCATGGCGGCGAGGAGCCGGGCGCCGAGATGCCCGTCGACCGCCTCGAATGCCGCGAGCATGAGCGCCGGAACATCGGCATGCGCCAAGAGATTTCCCGCGGCCGCCGCATCGGTGCCGACCGCCGCTCCGCACCGTGCCAAGGTGTGTACACCCGAATGCACGGCCGGAGGGCCATCCGCCGCGATCACTGCCAATTGCCGATAGGCGCCGAAGGGCGTCGACTGCACGGCCTCCTCGAGCGCGGCGTCGGCTCGCCTACCTTGCGCCAAGGCGGTGAGGATGCGCGGCCCCAGCGCAGGGTCGGTGATGTTTTGCGTTGCCACGGCGCCCGCGCCCGCGCGCGCGTGAGCGCAGCGCGCAGCGACCGCCGGAGATGAGGAGGCGATCGCTACACCGAACATGCGCCGATCCGCAGAGCGCGCCACGATGGAGAAAGTCACCTCTCGGCGTCCTCCGGAATCACGGCGATCACATCCACCTCGACGAGCCATTCCGGCCGCGCCAGAGCCGCCACCACGATTCCCGTGGACACCGGAAAAACGCCCTTCAACCACCGGCCGACGGTTCGGTAAACGACCTCGCGAAAGCGCGGATCGGTAAGATAAATCGTGACTTTGCATATGTGCGCAAGACTCGCACCCGCCTCGCTCAACAACTGTTCGATGTTCTGCATCGCACGTTCTGCCTGCGCAGCCGGATCCCCAACTGCGACATTGGCAGCGGTGGCGAGGTCCTGCCCCACCTGTCCGCGGACGAATACCATGCGTCCCTGCGCCACCACGACTTGGCACAAATCGTTGTCGATCTTCTGCTCAGGATAGGTGTCCCGCGTGTTGAACTTCCGGATACGAGTATGCATCGGTTCACCTTCAATTAAGGCGGGGCGGCCGTCTGGCGTCCCGCGGTCGAGCCCATCATCGCGCATCGCCGGCTTTTAAACTAACGAAAAACCGCCGCAAGTAGCCGCAGCGCCGCCGCCGCCTGGCAGCGGCACCGGCGGTGATCGGCACAACGGCCGCATCGATGGTCGCTTCGTAGGTGGGAGCCGGACCGCCGGAGAAATCTCCCGGCAGCCGAGGATGGTCGATGCCGAGTGAGCAGGCGCCGCACACGCGCTGCTGGATGGCCTGGCCGGCGCGCACGGAAGTGTGGGGCAAGCAGCTAGCGGCCGTGCGACAGGACATCGCGCTTGGCCAGGGCCATCGCCGAATTCGAGCCGGTTAGCATGCTGGCGGAACCGGGGCAGGAAACGGCCGCCGGTAAATCGTGCGGCGCCGGCGTGCAAATCGTATCCATGCGGGTCGATGACATGTGGCTTCGTGATTCCGGTCCTATTTTCCTTACCGACGGGCACGGACGAGTCGCAGGGTTCCGTGTTCAATTTCAACGGATGGGGAAACAAGCAGACGCACGCGCGGGACGGCAGCGTAGCGGCGGCGCTTCTCGCACACCTCAACATGCAGGCATTTCATGCGCCCCTCGTATCCGGGGGCGGAGCTTTTGAAACGGACGGCGAAGGCACTCTACTGGTATGCGAGCCGTCCATTGAAAACAAGAACCGCAATCCCGGACTCTCCCGCAATTTGCTAACCGACTATCTCTGCGGATGGCTGGGCGTCGAGCGGGTTTTGTGGGTGCCCAATTCGAAGCCGGACTATTGGACCGATGGCCACATCGATGGAATCGCTCGCTTCGCGAAGCCCGGAGTCGTGCTCGTCGACCAAGGGCTGCCCGAGGCGGCGAAATTTCTGAGTGCATCCTCGGACGCCAAGAACCGCAGGTTGCATGTCATCGAAGTGCCGCGGCCGGATGAGGCCCATCGTGGCCAACCTAATTTCTGCGATTGCTATCTGAACTTCTACACGCCGAACGGCGCCGTCATCATGCCATCGTTCGGCGAGACCCTTTCGGACCGGCGAGCGCGGGATCTCATCGCGGAGGCGTACCCCGGGCGCAAGATCGTGCCCATTCGATTGGACACGATCGCCTCGGGAGGCGGGCTGATGCACTGTGTGACACAGCAGGAGCCGGCCGCGCGAGCCGCAGGCTAGGCGCTTCCCGCCCTGCGTTATTAACAGGGCAGTCTTTGTTGGCGCATTGTTAATTTTGTGCGCCAATAAATGCGTTTATAGGCCGTAATCTCTGGTTTAATGGCACATTAATTGCTTTATAGGCCAATAGCGACTATTCTATTGGCACATAAAACGATTTGCGCCAAACAGACCTCATGCCCAAACGCATTCCCGATGACCTGCTTGAACGGGTTCTATCCGAGCTCCGCGATTATCCAACTGGTCTTCCACTTCATGAGCTGGAAGTACGCTTGGCGGGTGTCGCGAGTCGCCGCACTCTGCAACGTCGACTCAAAGCATGGCAACGCAAAGGTGCCATTCGCACGGAAGGCATCCGCCGAGGACGTCGGTATCTCCTACCCTCGCCGGTTCCGGTCGAATCCTCCGCAGCGGCCCCCATTTCAACTGTTGAAGACACCGTCCCAATCTCAACTGTGGGCCAAGAAATTCGCGCACTCGTCCGGCGGCCCATCGCGGATCGCCCGCCGATTGGATACCAACGTACGTTCCTTGATCAGTACCAACCCAACGTCACTCAATACCTGACGGAAACGTTGCGTCTGCATCTGCACGAACTCGGCCGCACGCCCGAGAGTGAGCGGCCGGCGGGAACCTATGCACGTGACATTCTAAATCGACTGCTCGTCGATTTATCCTGGTCCTCTAGCCGGCTTGAGGGAAATACCTACTCATTGCTCGATACGCAGGCGCTTATCGAGCGCGGCGCCGCAGCTCCTGGTAAAGACGCCAAAGAAACCCAGATGATCTTGAATCACAAGGCAGCCATCGAATTGCTCGTCGATTCGGCGCGCGAGATCGGCGTTAATCGCTATACGATCACAAACTTGCACGCCTTGCTCGCGGATAATCTATTGGACGACCAGGCATACACCGGGCGTCTTCGTGAGACACCAATTGCCATTAGTGCCTCGACTTACATTCCGACGGCGATTCCGCAACTAATCGAAGAACTGTTTGGGCTGCTGCTTGAAAAGGCAATGGCCATTCTCGATGCGTTCGAGCAGTCGTTCTTTCTTATGGTTCAGATTCCGTACCTGCAACCCTTCGTCGACGTCAATAAGCGCACGTCTCGACTTGCCGCCAACATTCCTCTCATAAGGGCGAATCTCGTGCCGTTATCATTCATCGACGTACCGCCGACGGTATACCTTGACGGCCTGATTGGTATCTATGAGCAAAATCGAGTCGAGCTGTTGCGGGATGTCTTTGTCTGGGCATACGAGCGATCATCTCGACGATACAAGACCGTTCGAGATTCGCTCCCAGAGCCAGATGCGTTTCGACTGAAATACCGCGACGCACTTATCAAAGTTGTAGGTGAGGTCATCCGCCGCGGTCTGGACCCCAAAGCCAAGAATATTGCGGAGCTTGCAAAGCCGCTTGTGCCGAGGGGGGATCTCGAGCAATTTGGCTCCTTAGTCCGCGCCGAAATAGCGGGACTACATGAAGGGAATATCGCGAGGTTCCGACTGCGTCCAAGCGAATTTCAGCGGTGGGAATTGCGCCGATAGACTCTGCAATACCCAAATCCTCGACTAGCTGTTTGTCGGCGCGGCAGGCTTCGGGCCGCCTGTCGCCCAATCGAGCAATTGCGCCACATGCACCACGGGTACAGCACTCGCCGTGCCGAGTTGCAGCATGCAGCCGATGTTGCCGGTCGCGATCACATCGGCTCCAAGCGCCGCGAGAGCCTCCACTTTGCGGGCGCGAAGCTGGCCGGCAATGTCGGGTTGCAGAATGTTGTAGACACCGGCAGAACCACAGCACAGATGAGCTTCCTGCGGCAGGCGGACCTCGAAGCCCGCAGCCGCGAGCAATCGCGCCGGCGCATTGCCGACCCGCTGCCCGTGTTGCAAAGAGCAAGCTGCGTGATATCCCACGATGGTCGGCGGCAACTGGGTGAGCGGCGGCAATCCGATGCGTTCCATCAATTCACTGACATCACAGGCGAGCTCGGATACACGGGCGGCCTTCGCCGCATACTCTGGATCGTCGCGCAGCATATGGCCGTAGTCGCGGATCACCGGACCACAGCCCGAGACGGTCACCACGATGGCGGACAGCGGCCCCGACTCGATCTCGCGATGCCACGCATCGACGTTGGCGCGCGCCAGGCGCAACGCCTCTTTCTCTCGCCCCATGTGGTGCGACAAGGCGCCGCAACATCCCTCGCGCTTCGCCCTGACCACCTCGCACCCGGCACGCTGCAGCAGCCGCACACTCGCCGCCTGAATCTCAGGATCGAGCACGGGCTCCACACATCCGAGGGCGAGTCCCACCCGAAGACCGTTCGGTAGGGCGCCGTGCGCCGTCTCCGGAGGTTGCTCGCCGCGCGGATGGGTGGCCGCACCCCGCGAAGACTTTGCCCCCTGACGCAGACGCATCAAGGTTGCGAGCGGCCTCAATGCTTCTGTGCGTTCGAACAATCCGGCGAGCGGCCGCGCCAGAGCGCTCAAATTTACGACCATGCGGAAGCGGCGGCGGTACGGCAAGACCGACGCCAGCATGGCGCGCAGCAGCCGCTCACGCAACGGCCGGCGATAGTGTTCCTCCACGTACGCTCGGCCCTTGTCGATCACCCTCCGATAGCTCACTCCGGACGGGCAATGCGTTTCGCACGCCAGACAAGAGAGGCAGCGATCCAGATGCTTCACGACCTGCGCCGAAGGCTGCGCAGATCTTTCCAACATTTCCTTGATCAGATAGATGCGGCCTCGGGGGCTGTCGAGTTCATTACCCAACAACACATAGGTCGGGCACGTCGCCGTGCAGAATCCGCAGTGCACGCAACTTCGAATCTCGCCTGCGGCGGCGGCCGTCGCCGGATCGGCGAGTAGCGCCGCGTTGAATTTGGTATGCATCTACAGCCCCGCCGCAAGATCCAAACCGGGATTTAGGATTCCGTGCGGATCGAACGCCGCCTTCAGCCGCTGGTGCACTCGTTTGAGCCCTTGATTCAAGTCCGCATCGGCAATCAGCGTTTTTCGCACCGTCAGAGGAGCCCGAATCAACGTGGCGTGTCCGCCGAGGGACCGTGCAATGGCAGGAATCCTGGCGCCGCCCGCGTCCGCCGCATTTTCAGGCACGGCCGCCCAGACCAGCGCGCCCGCCCAGTCGTACACAATACTTCGCATCGTGCGCCGCCAGCAGCGACGGAACCCGCCAACCGCTGGCGGGCGGGACCGATATTCGCCACAGCACGTGACCCGCGCGCGGCAAAGTGTCGAGCGTGCGTACATCCCGCCAAAATGCGCTGCTCTCGTCTGCCGTGATGACATAGCTTTCGCCTATCGGCTCGAGCGTCCGGAGAAGTTCGCGGCACCGCACTTCGACCGACGGCCCGAAGCCTTCGAGACGCAGCGCCGTGACGGGGTGCGGCAAGGGCAGATGGGCTGCAGCGGAAACCGCCGCCGGCATCGCCATCGCCGCACTCATTAGACCATTGGCCGCTTCGATCCGACAGTCCTTTGAACAGCA
This sequence comes from uncultured Gammaproteobacteria bacterium, assembly GCA_963783185.1. Lineage (GTDB taxonomy): Bacteria > Pseudomonadota > Gammaproteobacteria > Steroidobacterales > Steroidobacteraceae > Bog-1198. Next base: position 115,441 of record CAWAMT010000001.1, read on the forward strand.
ACGTCGTCTCGGCCCGCGGCCGCGGCAATACGCGCATGGTGATGGAGACGAGCACGGCGAGGGTTCCCCACGAGCCGGCCATTAGCTTGGGCAAGTCAAACCCCGTTACGTTCTTGACGACGGCGCCCCCGCCCTTGAGCATCTCTCCTCTCCCGGAAAGCGCCGTGAATCCCAGTATGTGATCGCGTGCTGCACCGAAGGAGAGGCGTCGCGGACCGGAAACGTTGGCAGCGACGATCCCGCCGAGGGTCGCATGCCCCGACTCGGCGGCAAACAGCGGCCCATGGTCGAACGGTTCGAACGCCAGCATCTGCTGCCGATCGGCAAGCGCCGCCTCGATCTCGACGAGGGTTGTTCCAGCGAGCGCGGTCACCACCAACTCATCTGGATCGTAGTCGGTGATACCCGTAAGAGCGCTCATATCCAGGAGCGCAGCGGACGTGACCGGCATTCGCATGAGGCGCTTTGAGCCGCCGCCGCGCACTTCGATGGTGCGCTTTTCGGCAACCGCCTCGGTAATGATGGCTTGCACTTCGGCCGCCGACGCGGGTGTATGGCGTAGCTCGTTGCTCCATGGTTCAAAAGCGTGGAATATCCGGGAATGGGACGGCTCCGCGATGCACGTGCATGCGCCCGAGTTCGGCGCAGCGATGCAAGTTCGGGAATACCTTGCCGGGATTGAGCAACATCGCCGGATCGAACACGCTCTTGATGCGCTCCTGATGTGCCAGATCCACTTCACTGAACATTTCGCCCATCAGATCGCGTTTCTCCACGCCCACTCCATGCTCTCCTGTCAACACCCCGCCCATCGCGACACAGGCGCGCAAGATCTCGGCGGCGAATGCTTCCGCCCGATCGAGTTCGCCCGGCACATTGGCGTCGTAAAGAATCAACGGATGCAGATTTCCATCGCCGGCGTGAAAGACGTTGGCGACGCGCAACCCGTGACGCTCCGACATGCCGGTCATGCGCGCCAACATTTCCGGCAGACAGCGGCGCGGGATGGTGCCGTCGATGCAATAGTAGTCCGGCGACATCCTTCCCATCGCGGGAAAGGCCGCTTTGCGTCCCGCCCAAAACCGCAGCCGCTCATGTTCGCTCGTCGATACCCGAACGGTCGTGGCGCCATTGCGAGCAGCGATGCCGGTCAGCAGTTCCATGAGGTGCTGGCATTCTTGGTTCGGCCCGTCGACCTCCACGATGAGCAACGCTTCGACGTCGCGCGGGTAGCCGGCGCCGATGAAAATCCTCGGCGGCATGAATCGCCGGCCGGTCCATCATTTCCATGCCCGCGGGAATGATGCCCTGTGCAATGACGTCGGCAACGCACTGCGCGGCCGACTCGACGGTGGCGAAGCCGAGCAGCACCGCTTGAGCCGTTTGCGGTTTGACCAGAAGCTTGAGCGTGACCTCCGACACCACGCCGAGCAGCCCTTCGGAGCCGACGGCAAGGCCGAGCAAGTCATAGCCCGGCATATCGAGAGATTTGCCGCCGAGTTCGATGACTTCGCCGGACATCAACACGAGCTTCAACCCGAGCACATTGTGCGCCGTCATGCCGTATTTGAGGCAATGAACTCCACCGGAATTTTCCGCCACGTTGCCGCCGATGGTGCAAGCGATTTGACTGGAGGGATCCGGCGCATAATAGAAGCCGCGCGGCGCGACCGCCTGCGACACGGCGAGGTTGGTGACACCGGGCTGTACCACGGCTGTCCGATTGTCGTAATCGATTTCCAGGATTCGGTTTAGTCGGCTCAAGGCCAGCAAGATCCCGTCTTCCACCGGTAGCGCGCCGCCCGACAGCGACGTGCCCGCACCGCGCGGCACCACCTTGACCCGGTGATCATTGCACCATTGCAGGATGGCGCTGATTTGCGCGGTATTTTCCGGCAACACCACCAGCAAGGGCTTTTGGGCGTAGGCGGTCAGTGCGTCCGATTCGTACGGTCCGAGCTCATCGGCGTGATCGATCACGCCCTCGCCGGGCACGATGCCGCGCATCGCAGCGGCGATCTCGCCCCTATGCGCGATTGTCCGCGGATCCGGAGCCGGCATTTTGATCGACATACGCGCCACCCGCGAGCCTTGAGATTCTCAAGTATGCGCGCAGTCAAACGTCGAACAAGCGCGTGCCGCAAGGGGGACCGATTTAATTGACAAGCCTCAAGCGGGTGCGTAGATTTCTGCGCCTCGCCTTTGGCGGACCCATCTTGCCCAGGTGGCGGAACTGGTAGACGCGCTGGTTTCAGGTACCAGTGGAGCAATTCGTGGAGGTTCGAGTCCTCTCCTGGGCACCAACTTATTATCTATCTAAATCATACAGATAAGATATATTTCTACAGTGATTTATTTATAGGGTGAGCCGCAGCGCCCGCCGCACGCCGGTACTCGCGGTCTGGTAGTTGCCATCGGCGAGCCGGATGAGATCTCGGCCTTCATTCTTCGCCGCGTAAAGCGCTGCGTCGGCGCGGGCGATGAGCTCATCGAGCGATCGCGTCGTTTCGTCGTTGGTCGCGAGACCGGCGCTGAACGTCACCTGCAGGCCGCTGCCCACCGCCGGCAGCCGAATACCGAACACCAACGTGCGCAGCCGCTCGAGATTCGCCAGAGCGAGTTCCACGGGAGTCTCCGGCATCACCAACAAGAATTCCTCGCCGCCCCATCGTCCGAGGATGTCGGTGCTGCGCAGAGCCTCCCGCCCCGCCCGCGCGAACTCCTTCAAGACATAGTCGCCCGTAGCGTGCCCGCAGCGATCGTTGATGTCTTTGAAGTGATCCATATCGATCACGGCAATCGTCACCGGAATTTGCGTCGCCGCTGCCGCTTCCAACGCCGCGATTGCCAGCTCCGCAGTGCGCCGCCGGTTCGGCAAGCCGGTCAATGCATCCTGGCTCGCGAGTTTCACCAGCTGTTGCCGGTAGCGGCGGTTGGCGATCAGGAAGTAGATCAGCAGCGCGATGACCCACACGCCCGCCACGACCACCACGGCATTCCACCGCAATTGCTGGGCTTGACGGTGCGCCTGCTCCTGGGACGATGCCAGCTCCCGCTGCAGCGATGCATTGCGTTCGATTTCCCGATCCGTCTCGAAGCGAGCGCGCAGTGCGCCGGCTTGCCGCTTGCGTTCAGCGTCATTGGCCGCGATGTAGCGGTTAACGTACTCCAGCAGGTCGTTGTATGCGTCGCGGTAGTTATGCAAGGCGGCATTCGTATGCGCGCGCCATTCGTAAATCGGACCCACATGGCGCGGCGGCATGTCCGTGCCGCTGTGATCGAGCACCTTGTTCAAGGTCGCGAGCGCGCGCTCGGGGTGACCCGACTCCAAGTCGATGCGCGCCTGCAAGGCTTGTGTTTCCTTCACGGAGTCGGCGGAGTCTGCGGCGTTGAATACTCGCAACGCGTTGGCGCATTTGATCTGTGCAGCCGCGAACTGCCCGAGTTCGAGCTGCGCCTCGCAGAGCCGCTGGTCGGCGAACGCAATGCCTTGCGGGTCGGCGAGCGATACGCTGAGCTTGCGGGCCTGGGTGAATTCGACTATCGCCTCTTTGTAGCTGCCCATCAACTTGAGGATCTGGCCGCGCATGAAGTGAGAAACAGAAAGGCTCATCGTGGCGTTATGCGACGTGTCCCAATCGATCTTCTCCTGATTGAGTTCCAGCGCCTGGGCATAGTCCCCCATGCTGCGCATGACGAGCGATAGGTAATCCGCCGACGTGATGTGCATCTCGGTCACGGCGGGAGCAATGCTGGCGCGATACGCCTGCGTGAGCGTCACGATGGCCAAATCCTCCCGGTCCTGCCGGTGCTCCAGCAAGCCTCGGGTCATCAGAAGGCAGGTGTCGGCCGGTGAGCCGCGAGGTTGGAGAATTCGCGCTGCCTCGACCGCCTCGATGGCAGCGGAAATTCCGGCGCTGTCATAGACGGCCTCGGCGTAAGCCGACAGCAATTCGATGTGGATGGGATCGTGTTCGCGGGAGGCGAGCACGAGACCTTTCGCGGCGGCCGAGCGGGCTTCCGTATCCAATTCGAGAATGCCGTAAGCCTCCGCCTCGATGGCATACAAGGAAGCCATGCGCGAGGCGTCGCGGGATGAGTCGGGGGAAGGTTCGCGCCTCAGGGTCTTCAGCATGTTTTGCGCTTGTTTGAGCGCTTGGGCGGCGTCTTCACCGATCATTCCCTGCAATCGCAGGATGGCCGGGTCGGTACTCGCGAGGCAACTCGCCAGGGACGTTGTCGGCAGGCACGCCCATCCGAGCAGCACGAAGGGCCACCACCAAAGTCGCGCCGTTCTAGAGGCGTGTCGGCCCGCATGCCTGAAGTTGTACATGAGTAGCTGAAAGCTACTTTGTTGCCACGCCTCAATCGAGCCGGAATGTCACGGTTTATCAACTTTCGCCGGGGGCCCATGAAGGTGCCGCATTAACTGTGACGCAGGTCACAGTGGCAAGTTTGCAGCCGGTGGCGCATATTTGGGGTTAACGAATAACAACGATGGTGTCCGGGGACTACGCATGCCAGCATCTTTCTTGGACCGACAGAGCACGATTGCGCCCGTCGGCTACAACCGCTTCTTGGTGCCGCCGGCCGCCCTTGCGGTGCATCTATCCATTGGCCAGGTCTACGCATTCTCGACCTTCAATTTGCCCCTGACCAAACTCATCGGCATCAGCCATACGGCGCCCGGCGATTGGAAACTGGCCCAAGTGGGCTGGACGTTTTCCATCGCGATAGCCATTCTCGGCCTTTCGGCCGCCGTGTTCGGACGCTGGGTCGAACGAGTGGGACCCCGCAAGTCGATGTTCGTCGCTGCGCTGTGCTTCGGCGGAGGGTTCATCCTGTCCGCCGTCGGCATTCACTTTCATGAGCTCTGGCTGCTTTACCTGGGCTATGGAGTGCTCGGAGGTTGCGGACTCGGAATCGGCTACATCTCCCCGGTATCGACGTTGATCAAATGGTTTCCCGACCGGCCGGGTATGGCGACGGGGATGGCGATCATGGGCTTCGGCGGCGGTGCGCTGATAGCGGCCCCCCTATCGGTCATGCTCATGGAGCACTTCAAAACCGCCGCCTCCAACGGGGTGCTCGAAAGTTTCGTCACCATGGGCGTGATCTATTTCCTGTTCATGATGATCGGTGTTTACTCGGTGCGTGTTCCGGCCGACAACTGGAAGCCGGAGGGGTGGGTCGCCTCGGCGAAACCGCGGCCGTTGGTGACCGATGCCCAAGTGGCGGTCGACGCGGCTTGGCGCACGCCGCAATTCTGGCTGCTGTGGGGCGTGCTATGCATGAACGTGACCGCCGGTATCGGCGTGTTGGGCCAGGCCTCACCGATGATTCAGGAAATCTTCAGCGGCCGGGTAAGCCCCTCGGCGGCCGCCGGTTTTGTCGGCCTGCTGAGTCTTTTCAACATGGTCGGCAGGTTCTTCTGGGCATCGACCTCCGACTATATCGGGCGAAGGAACACCTACATGGTGTTCTTCGCGTTGGGCATTCTGCTCTATTCGACCGTGCCCTCGCTTGGGCACTTGGGCTCGATCCCGCTATTCGTCGCCGCATTTGTCGTGATCTTGTCGATGTACGGCGGGGGCTTTGCGACCATCCCCGCGTACTTGCGCGACATGTTCGGCACCATGCACGTCGGCGCCATTCACGGCCGGTTGTTGACGGCATGGTCGGTTGCGGGCGTCTTGGGCCCGGTGCTGGTGAACTATATCCGTCAATACCAAATCGAGAGCGGCGTTCCGAAGGCGCAAGCCTACTCGGTCACCATGTACATCATGTGCGCGCTGTTGCTGATCGGCCTACTCTGTAATCTCGGCATACGCGCCGTGAACGAAAAATACCATCACCGACTGGCGGCAGCCGCCTCTTGAGGTCCACGTCATGAAAGCACGGTTCATTGTTTTGTGGCTGGCGGTCGGGCTTCCGCTTTTGTGGGGCGTACTGAAAACGCTCGAGAATGCTTTGAAATTATTCCAGTAGCCCGCATTTCGTCAAAATAGCGCCAGGAGATTGCTGTGAATATGCATATGAATCTAAGTATTGCGCCTGTCGTCGCGCTCATCGCGGGCATATTGATTCTGGTCGTGCCCCGTCTATTGAATTACATCGTCGCGATCTATCTGATCGTCACCGGACTGCTGGGTCTGTTCGGCGGCGGCGGCTCGTTTCACCTGAAGTAGATCACACGATGGCCGGCAGCGCCTGACCGTTGGGGCTGCCGAGTCCCGTACAGGCATCCCAGCCGGCTTGGGCGGAAAAGTCGCCATTGTTGCCTTGGGTGATATCGCGCAAGTCCTGTGGGTTCTGGTAGAGCTGCGGGTTGATGTAGCCCGCTTTGGTTCCGGTCGACTGGTTGATGCATGCGACCAAAGCCGCCCACAACGGAGCGACCGCGCTTGTTCCTCCAATCACGCTATCGCTGCCGTCGACGCGCACGTCGTATCCCGTATCCGGATCGGCATCGCCGGCAACATCCGGCACGCCGCGCATGCTCAAGGCGATCGACTGCCCTTCGGTGGTGAGCGCACTGAGGCCGGTCTGCCAGCTGGGCATCGGAAAGAAGGCGCTGATGCCGCCGCCGCTCGCCCCGCCGCTCGTCCCATCATCCCACACAGTCTCACTTGCGATACCGGTCTGCGCTGCGAGCAGACTGGTGCCGCCGCATGCCAGCGCGAAGGGGCTCGAGGCCGGGAAATCCACATGATCGGCGCCGTCATCGACACCGTCGCTCGAGCCGTTGTCACCGGAGGCGATGCAGACAGTAATGCCCAGCGTCGCCGCCGCCTGGAACGCTTCGTCCATGGCCGTCATCGCCTGCGAGGTCCACGAGGACTCGGGGCCGCCCCAGCTGATCGAGACGACCGAAGGATTGTTGGTCGCGTCGTGGATCGCGGTGGTGATCGCATCGAGAAAACCGGCATCGGTGTTGGGCGCGAAATAAACTGCAATGTTCGCGCCGGGCGCCACGGACCCGACGACCTCCACATCGAGCATAACTTCGGCGTCCGGCCCGTTCGGATCGCCGGTCGGGCTGTTCGTGGCTTGATCGACGGACACCGCCGTGACGGTCGGCGTTGCGAGCCCCAGTCCGCTGAAGTAGGCGGCAAGATCGGCGGGAACATAGCCGCCGCCCAATTCGACGATGGCAACACACTCGCCCGCGCCGGTTGCGCTCGGAAACTCATACAGTGAGGCCACCTGCGGGGGCGTGTAGGAAACCGGCGCAGCAGCCGACGATTGCCCCCGGTCGACATTGCCTGCGCGAGGCCGAGTCCTGAAGTGTGTTCTCGCCTGGGGCCGATTATCGAGCCCGAGAACCGCTTCCACCACGCCGTCCCATTCGGCAGGCAAATGGATAGGGCCCGTCCGGCCGCGATAAGTGCCGCCCGGATACGCCATGTGGTTGAGCTCGACCGCAAAGGCCGCGCAGAATTGAGCGACGGTGCCCGAGAGAATGACGGTGCGGCGCGCATGCTGTTCCAGCAACACCGCCAACCCGCGAGCCTGCGCAAACGAGCGCACCAGCGCGATATCGGACGGATCGGCACCGTGCTCGCGTGCAAATGCTTCCCTGCTCATATGGGTCGCGGTGCCCTTCCCCGAGGCGAGATCGGCCACGCGCGCCCGGAAGCGCTCTGCGGCGCGGCGACGCAGGAGCACGGTGACTTGCACGCGCTCGGCGGGATCGGCAGGTGCGAGCACTCGGGCGCCCCGCATTGCGGCTCGTTCACTGCCCTTCAGTAGGATCGTTGTCATGACAGTGCCCTCCTGGGTGTGCGCCAAAGACTAGTCTAGCCCCGGATCACCGCCGCCGAGAATCGACTCTCAGCTATTCTCGATCCGGGAAGCCCGCCGGCCGGTGGTCCGCTTCCCGCTTGCACCGGGGGCGGCGCCGGCCAACCGATCCAACTCTCCCCGCAATTGAGCCATCGCGCCATTCGAAATGGCGCCAAGCCTCGCCTCGATGGTCTTAAGATCGGGCATCGGGCCTCGCACATGCGATTCGAGCGCCCGGCGCATGACCCGCAAGTGCTCCGGAGTCGTGCCGCAACATCCGCCGATGATCCGGGCCCCCGCGTCCAAGGAGAGGCAAGCAAACTGCGCCATCAAGTCGGGCGTTCCATCGTAGCGGATCGCACCGTTGACGTATTGGGGAATGCCGCAGTTCGCTTTCGCAACCAGAATGGCCGCAGGCTCCGAAGCGGTGGCGAGATTGACGACGGAGGCGACGAGTTCCGCTGGGCTGACACCGCAATTGCTGCCGCATGCCTCCAGATGATGACGGCGCTGCAGCCCGGCGAGTTCGGACGGGGTGATGCCCATCATCGTTCGCCCGTTGGTATCGAAGCTCAAGGTCGCGACGACCGGCAATCCGGTGGTCCGCGCTCCGGCCACGGCGGCCTCCGTTTCCTCGACGGATGACATCGTTTCAATCCAAAGGAGGTCGGCGCCCCCGCGGACAAGAGCGGCCGCCTGTTCAGCAAACGCCTCGCGAGCGCCCTCAAGGCTGAGCGACCCCAGAGGTTCGAGAATCTCGCCGGTCGGACCCATGCTGCCGGCCACCAGCACGACACGTCCGGCACGGTCAGTTTGGTTGCGCGCAATCGAGGCCGCCCGCTCATTCAGCTCCGACACGCGATCGGCCGCCTTATGGAGCTTCAAGCGGTATCTCGTGCCGCCGAAGCTATTCGTGAGAATGATATCCGCCCCGGCATCGACGAAGGCGCGCTGCAATTCGCCGACCCGATCCGGGTGCTCGAAATTCCAGAGCTCGGGCGCATCGCCGGATTGCAAGCCGCGGTCGAACAGATTGCTGCCGGTCGCGCCGTCCGCGAGCAGCCACGGCCGTTCGGCCAATAAAGAAGTCAGTCGATCAACCATTTCATCGCGATTTTAGCACGCCGGCCGATGCCTCCCATTCGCGGTTCACGCGAATGGATGTTGTCGAATGATGGTCTGATCGCGATCCGGACCGGTGGAGATGATGTTGATGGGCACTTCGACGAGAGCTTCCATCCGCTCCAGATAAAGACGGGCATTGGCCGGCAAATCGGCGTAACGCGTCACTCCGGCGCTGCTTTCCTTCCATCCGGGCAGATCCTCGTACACGGCCTCGGCGTGGGCAAAATGCTCGGATAACAGCGGCGGAGTGCGCATGAGAACGCCCTCGATCTTGTAGCCGACGCAGACCCGAATGGTGTCGAGGCCGTCCAGGACATCGAGCTTGGTGACACACAACGAGGAGCAACTGTTGTGAACGATGGAGCGGCGCAAGGCCACCGCGTCGAACCACCCGCAACGGCGCTGGCGTCCGGTAACCGATCCAAATTCGTGGCCGACCCGCGACAGGTGCTCGCCAAACTCATCGAAGAGCTCGGTGGGAAACGGCCCGGCGCCCACGCGCGTGGCATAGGCCTTGACGATTCCGAGCACTTCGTGCAAGCGCCGCGGCCCCAATCCGGTGCCGGAAGCGGCACCGCCCGCGGTCGTGGTCGAGGACGTCACATACGGATAGGTTCCCAAATCGACGTCCAACATCGCACCCTGCGCGCCTTCGAACAGCACGTTGCGGCCCTCGACGCTCAATTGTTCGAGGATACCCGTGACGTCCGCAACCAGCGGTTTGAGACGATCGCCAAGCTCGAGATTCGACTCGAGCACTTGTTGAAAGTCGATCGGCGGCGTCTGGAAATAGCGCTGCAAAACAAAGTTGTGATAATCGAGAATCTCGCCCAATTTGGCGGCGAAGCGTTCGCGCTGAAACAAATCGGAGACTCGCAGTGCGCGGCGCGCCACTTTGTCTTCGTAGGCAGGACCGATGCCGCGTCCCGTGGTGCCGATGGCGTTGGCGCCCTGAGACTTCTCGCGCGCACGATCGAGCGCCACGTGGGAGGACAGTATCAAGGGGCATGCGGGGCTCACTCGCAGCCGATCGAATACCGGCACACCCTGCCCGATCAGCATTTCCGCCTCTTTGAACAGCGCCTCCAGCGACAGAACCACGCCGTTGCCGATCAAACACTGCACCTGCGAGTGCAGGATTCCGGAGGGGATCAGCGACAAAACGGTTTTCTTGCCGCCGATGACCAAGGTGTGTCCGGCGTTGTGGCCGCCCTGGAAGCGCACCACGGCCTGCACTTGATCGGTAAGCAGATCGACGACTTTGCCCTTGCCCTCATCGCCCCACTGCAAACCGATCACGACCAGGTTCTTACCCATTGCGCGCCATCCACAGCAATGCGAGTCCCGATCACCATGCTGATCAATCCACCCCAGCGCAATTGCGTGGGTTCGGTTTGCGCCAGCTTCGCCATCAGCCGCTGCGCGGCGGCGGGATTGAGGAAGGGCAAGATGCCCTCGAGCACCAAGTACAGCGCAAAGGCGCCGCCGAGATAGCGCGCCAATTCGGCCCATCCAATGTCCGTCATCATATCGAGTAACTAGCGCTTCGGCTGCGGCAGCGCTTGCGATTGCGGTTTGTTGAAATACTTGAAGTAGGCGTTGTCGGGCGCAATCACCAGCAAATCGCCCGGCGTTCCCACCGCCTCGCGATACGACTGCATGCTGCGGTAGAAGCTGTAGAACTCCGCATTCTTCGAGTACGACTTGGCATACACCTCGCTCGCCGACGCATCGCCCTGACCGCGGGTCTCGCTCGCTTGCCGCGCCGCATCGGCAAGGATTTCCGTCTGTTGCTTGTTCGCTTCCGCGCGGATTCGATCCGACGCCTCGACGCCTTCGGCGCGCAGCTTCGCCGCCTGCGCCTTGAAGGTCGCCCGCATGCGCTCGAACACCGAATCCTGGACTTGCTGCGGCAGGTCGATCTTGGTGATGCGCACATCGACGAGTTCGACGCCCAACTGCTCGGCGAAGGGCCGGGCGGTTTTCATCATGGCATCGGTGAATTCGGCGCGTTCGGCGGTGATCACCTGCTGCAGCGTGCGTTGCGTGACCACGCGTCTTGATGCTGTCCTTGATGGTCTCGCCCAAGCGCGCGTTGGCGACATCTTCGCTTCCGCCCGTCGCTTCGTAGTAGCGGCGCAAATTGTTGATGCGCCACTTCACGTAGAAATCGACGTTCAGCTGTTCCTGCTCGCGCGTCAAGAAATGCTCCGACCGGATACATCTGCGTGATGATGCGCTTGTCGAACCGGCGTGACCTCGTTGACCAGGGGGATGCGAAAATGCAGCCCCGGCTGGAAGTTCGAATCGACGATCTCGCCGCCCGTCGATTTGATCGCGAGTTGGCCCTCGGTCACCGTGAACACGCTGGCGCGCACGACCAGAATGAGCGGCCACCAGCCCCAGCAGCACGTACAAAATCCGGTTTTGCATCAGCGCACTCCCGCGCGCGCGCGCCGGATCTTCGGGCGGCGACACCTGCACTTCCGGCACCGCGCCGGAGCCACCGTCATCGTGTCGTTGGGCATGGAGATCGACTGCGGGCCGGCGGCGATCAACTTATCGAGCGGCAGATACATCATGTTGTTGCCGTTCTTGGTGTCGACGATGACCTTGCGCGAATTCTTGTAGACGTTTTCCATGGTATCGAGATACATGCGTTCGCGCGTCACGGCCGGCGCATGCTCGTACTGCGCCAAGAACCTGATCGAAGCGCGAGGTTTCGCCCTGCGCCAGCGCCAGCACCTGCAGCCGGTAGGCTTCGGCGTCCAGGATTTCCTTGGCGGCCTGCGCCGCGCGCCCGCGGCACGCACGTCGTTGCGATAGGTCTCCGCGTCCTGCTGATAGCGCTGCCGGTCCTTGTCCGCCTTGATGGCATCGCGCTGCGCATCCTGGACGGCCTCGGGAACGTTCACGTCCGTCGAGGTTGACGCTGAGGATGCGAATGCCCATGTCGTAGTTATCGAGCGTTCGCTGCAGCAGCACGCGTGGCGCGGTCGGTGATCGACGGATCGAAGGCCAGCGCCTTGTCGAGCGAGGCCTGCCCGACCGCCTCGCGCATCGCGCTCTCGCTGACCTGAGTCAGGGTCTCCTCGACGTCGCTGCACTTTGAACAAGTACTTGAGCGGATCGGGCTGCGTGTACTGAACGGCGGATTTGACCTCGACCAGGTTGGTGTCGGCGGTCAGCATGCTGCGCATCGTCGCGTGACGCTGTACTGCTGCGACACATTGACGATGATCTTGCGCTCGATCGGCCACGGCAGATGCCAGTTGTAGCCGGGACCCGTGGTCTGCTCGTACTTGCCGAAGCGCAGGATGACGGCGCGCTCCTGCGCATCGACGCGGTACACGCCGCTGCCGATCCACACCGCGCCGATCAGGACCAGGATGCTGCCCAGGCCCCTGCCGAAGTTCGCGCGAACTCTGGCCGCCGCCGCTCCACCGCCGCCGCGCCCGAACAGCGCCGCCAGGCGGCGCTGCAAATTGCGCAGCACGTCGTCCAGATCGTTTTGCGATCTGTTGCGGGCGATTCCAGGGATTGCGTTTCTCGCCGCCAGGTTCGTTCCAAGCCATGCGTGTGCCTAAGTTAAGTTGCGGACTATTGGGTTCATTTATGCGGAGCCGGGCATTCTAACAGCCGACTCGCCGCTCACAAGTCGGCTATGCGACGCGCTGTTCGCGCGCTGGCGTGCCGTTATCCACCAGGTTGACTCCCCGGACGCCCAGTAATTTGGCAACTTCGGTCGAATCGAGTTCAACGTCGAGCTCCCAGCTGCCGTCGTCGCACTGCCGTTCGGCGCGCACGGCATTGCGCCGATACAGATCGGACCGGACGGCGGCCGCCGAGCATTCCAGGTGCAGCGTGCGTCGCACTTGATTGGGGCGCACCGCCTGCGCCATCGCTTCGCGCAACGCGTCAAGCCCGGCGCCGGTCGCCGCGGACACCCACGCCTGCGCGGTATCGCCATCGGCGCCGGCAAGGACCCGCGGCGTTTCGCCGCCCCAAGTCGATCTTGTTGAACACCAGCAGTTCGCGGATCTCGCCCGCGCCGATGCCGCGCAACACCTCGCGCACCTGCTCGATGCGCTCGTTGCGCAAGCGGATCGCTGGCATCCACCACATGCAGCAGCAGATCCGCGTCGCGCGCCTCCTGCAGCGTCGAGCGAAATGCGGCCACCAACTCGTGCGGCAGCGCGCTGACGAAACCCACGGTGTCCGCCAGCACCACCTCGCCGACACCCGCCAATTTCACCCGCCGCACCGTGGGATCCAGGGTGGCGAACAACTGATCGGCCACATAGGTGTCGGAGCCGGTCAGCGCATTGAACAGGGTCGACTTGCCGGCATTGGTATAGCCGACCAGCGCGACGGTGGGAACCGGGACCTCGCGCCGCACATGGCGGCCGGTATCGCGCTGCCGGGCGAGCTTCTCGAGCCGGCGCGCAGGGTGCGGATGCGCTTGGCGATCAGCCGCCGGTCGGTTTCCAGCTGCGTTTCGCCGGGACCCCGCAAGTCCGATGCCGCCCTTTCTGCCGCTCGAGGTGGGTCCAGCCTCGCACCAGGCGCGTCGCCAGGTGCGAAAGCTGCGCAAGTTCCACTTGCAGCTTGCCCTCGAAGCTTCGAGCGCGCTGCGCAAAAATATCCAAAATCAAGCCGTTACGATCTAAAACTCGACGATTTGTGAGTTTCTCGAGGTTGCGTTCCTGGCTGGGGGTCAGGGTCTGATCGACCAGCACGAGGTCGGCGTCATTCTGATCCGCGCACGCGCGGATTTCTTCGGCCTTGCCGGACCCGACAAAGTATTTCGGATCCGGCCGCGGACGGGACGCAAGCACGAGCCCTACGCCGACGGTGCCCGCGGAAGCGGCCAGTGCCTTGAATTCAGCCGTATCGTGGGGATCCACGGCGTGCCCGATACCGACGCCCACCAAAATAGCGCGCTCGCCGCCCCGGGGGCGTTCAAACAACTGCAGAGTCGCCTACCCATCAGTCGACCATGGCTCATTTGACCATGGCTCATTCGACAATGGCCGGTTCCGTCACTTCGCCGTCCTCGCCTGTCGGCAGGCGCACATTGCGCGCCGGTACGACGGTGGAAATGGCATGCTTATAGACCATCTGACTCACGCTATTTCTCAGCAAGACCACGAACTGGTCGAATGAATCGATCTGTCCTTGCAATTTGATGCCGTTCACAAGATAAATTGAGACGGGCACGCGTTCTTTGCGCAGGGCATTCAAAAATGGGTCCTGCAGGGACTGGCCACGGGCCATGGGAAAGCTCCTTGTTTTTTGTGTCGTTTGCATTGCCGTGTCACTTCCTTGCGGTCAAGGCAATACCGATTGGATGCTAGCACAGCGGCACCCGGCGACGTTAAACGTATGACCACTCTGCAAATTCGCCCCTGGACAGTGCGTCGATAGCCATCGATGCAACATCAGGATGCGTGGAATCGAACCAATGTGACCTCGTTCGCGCCGCCGCAGCCATGTCAACTGGCGTTTGGCAAGTTGCCGCGTCGCCGCAATCGCTTGTGCTTTCGCGTCCTCCAAGCCGCATTGCCCCGCCAAGATATCGCCATACCTGCCGATATCCGACCGCGCGCATCGACGGATGTTCCGCACTCAAGTCGGATCTTTCGCGCAGCCCGCGCACCTCTTCCAGAAAACCCGCCTCCAGCATGGCCTGAAATCGCGATTCGATCCTGCGGTGAAGGGCAGCTCGATCGAGCGGCGCAACCGCGAATTCGAGGACGTTCACGCCTGCGAACACCGACGATCGCGGATTCTTGCAAGCGTGTGATCGGTCTCACCGGTCACTCGATACACTTCCAGCGCCCGCTGAATGCGCTGCGGATCATTGACATGGATCCGCGCGGCCGCCGCGGGATCGACTCGCCGCAGTTCCTCGTGCACCGCGCCCCAGCCCTTCGCGGCAGCGCCAGAGCATCGATTTGCGCGCGCACGCCCAAATCCGCTTCCGGCAACTGTGCGAGTCCCCAGGTAAGCGCGTGAAAATACAGCATGGTGCCGCCGACCAGCAACGGCTGGCGCCCCCGCTGCCAGATCTCATGCATGGCATCGCTCGCATCGCGGACGAATTCACCGGCCGAGTAGCTCGTCGCGGGATCGCGAATGTCGATCAGATGATGCGCAATGGCCTTGCGCGTCTGCGCATCGGGTTTGGCGGTGCCGATATCCATGCCGCGATAGACTTGCGCCGAATCCACGCTGACGATTTCGAACGGAAAAGTGCTCGCGAGGCGAACCGCGAGATCGGATTTACCGCCTCCGGTCGGCCCCATCAGCAACAGCGCGCAACGGCGGTCCGACGCCTGCCGCTTCGTGGCCCCGCGCATCATCGGCCGCGCAAGAACAGCCGATCGAGATCCGTGAGCGACAAGCGCACCCAGGTTGGGCGGCCATGATTGCATTGATCCGCGCGATCGGTGCGCTCCATCTCGCGCAGTAGCGCGTTCATTTCGGGCAACGCTTAAGATTGCGTTGCGCCCGAACTGCGGCGTGGCAGGCCATGGTGGCGAGCAAATGATTGATCGACTCTTCGACACGGCGCGAATGTCCCGTTTCAATGAGATCGGCCAACACGTCACGCACCACGCCGGCGGGGTCGCGTCCCGCCAATAAGCTGGGTATCGCCCGCAAGGCCAATTGGTCCGGCGCCCATCGAGTGACGATGAAGCCGAGCGCGGCGAATTCCGCGGCGTGCTCCTCGGCATTCTGCGCCTCCGCCGGTGTGACGTGAATGATTTCCGGAACCAGCAATCGTTGCTGCGCCGTCTGGCCGCCCAGCAGCTTTTTCATGCTTTCATACATGACGCGCTCATGCGCCGCATGCATGTCCACCAATACCATCCCGTCCGCGGTTTGGGACAGAATGTAAGCCCCATGCAGCTGCGCAACCGCAAAGCCGAGCGGCGCATGATCCTCGCCCGGCGTCGCGGCGAAATCGGGCCGCGCTGCATCGTTCACGGCCAATGCACCGGGGCCGCGGCCCGCGAAGGGGTGCGTGTGCCCTTCGCCGATGAGATTGCGATAGACATCGGCGGCGGCGCGGCTCCCCTGCCCTTCCGGCAGCATGAAGCGCGCTTGATTCGGCGCCGCCGTCCCCGAGTGGCGAGCGCTGCCCGTCAGCCAATCGAGCGGAGCACTGCCGGGGAGTCCGATGTCGGCCGGGTGCCGGCAAGCGCCCGCTCGAGCGTGCGGAACATGAATTCGTGCACGCGGTGCGAATCTCGAAACCGCACCTCGAGCTTCTGCGGATGCGCATTGACGTCGACCAGGGTGGGGTCGAGATCGAGATAGAGCACATAAGCGCAAAATCGACCGTTGAACAGCACATCCTGGTAGGCGAGGCGCGCGGCGCCGGCCACGAGCTTGTCGCGCACGTAGCGGCCGTTGAGAAAGGCAAATTGAAGGTCGGACTGGCTGCGGGAAAAAGTCGGCAACGCCATCCAACCGGACAGGCGCAGATACTCGGTGTCGTGGCGCAACTCGATCACGTGCGCGGCGAATTCCTCGCCGCAGAGCTTCTGCAGCCGCGCCAGGCGCTCTGCATGGGTGGTTGCGGGCCGCAGCGTCCAGACCGGCTTTCCATTGTGCGTGAGCGTAAATCCCACTTCAAAGCGCGAAAGAGCCAAACGCTCCAGCATCCGCAGGGTGTGCTGAAATTCGGTGGCCTCGGTACGCAGGAACTTGCGGCGTGCGGGTACGTTGAAGAACAAATCGCGGACCTCGACGCTGGTTCCCGGGGGATGCGACGCGGGTGATGGGGTGCTAACTTCGCCGTCGCGCGCTTCGACATTCCAGGCATGCGCCGCGTCGCTGGATCGCGAGGTCAGCGACAGGCGCGACACCGACGCGATACTCGGCAGTGCCTCGCCGCGAAATCCTAAAGTGGCAACTCGCTCGAGATCCTGGAGCGAGGCGATCTTGCTGGTTGCATGCCGCGCAAGCGCCAATGCAAATTTCCTGCGGCTGAATCCCGATGCCGTCGTCCCTTACCCGAATAACTGAGCATCCACCCCGCTCGAGTTCCACTTCGATGTGCACCGCTCCGGCATCGAGCGAATTCTCGACCAACTCCTTGACCACTGACGCGGGCCGCTCGATAACCTCGCCGGCCGCGATTTGATTGATGAGTCCGTCGGCAAGAATCTGAATGGACAAGGGCCACCTCGCGAATTGCGTATTTTCGCACAGCGTGGTCGAGAGGAGCGAAATCGCTTGGGAGAACTAACCGCCGGAGTCACCCGCCGCCGTGGCAAGCACCGGCCGCGGCGAACCCGCCGCGAGTTGCGCAATCCGCGTGCCCGCCGGCGGATCGGCATAAAAATATTCGCGCAAGCCCTGGTGAATCGCGGCGGCGAGTTTCGCCTGGTGCGCGAGTCCGCGCAGGCGCTGCTCCTCCTGGGGATTGGAGATGTAAGCTGTCTCGACCAGCATTGAGGGAATATCGGGCGACTTCAGCACCATGAAACGCGCCTGTTGGACGAGCGGCTTGCGGATTTCACCCACCTGGTTCAGCTGATGCAGTACGTGTTCGGCGGCGGCCTGGCTCGCGCTCAAGGAAGCGGACTGCGACAGGTCCAATAATACCGACGCGAGCACATCACCCTTGTCGTCCAGCGAGACGCCGCCGATCAAGTCCGATGCGTTTTCGCGTTCGGCCAGCCAGCGCGACGCCTCGTCGCTCGCACCACGCTGCGACAAGATGTATACCGACGAGCCATCCACGCTCCGATCGCGAATCGAATCCGCATGGATCGACACGAACAGATCAGCCTGTTGGGCGCGGGCGCGCCGCATACGGTCGCGAAGCGGCACGAAGTAATCGCCGTTGCGCGTCAAGACGGCCTTCATTCCAGGCTCCCCGTCGATGCGCTGCGCGAGGGCGCGTGCAATGGCAAGGACGACGTCCTTCTCGCGAGTCCCATTCTTGCCGATGGCACCGGGATCTTCCCCGCCGTGGCCCGCGTCGACGGCGATGATCAGGTCTCGAGCGTCCGGGCGCGCATGCTCCACCTTGACGGGTGTGTCGGTGGTCGCCGTCGTGCCTAGGTCGATGACCAGGCGATAGCCGTATCGATTGTTCGGCGTCGCCAGGAAGCTCTTCGCTCGTATGGGCCGCGATAGATCAAAGACGATTCGCAGCTCGCCGGAGGGACGCTTTGCCATGCGCACCTGTTTGACTACCCCCGTGCCCGGCGGTGCACGCGACCCGCTCGACAGCCGGGCGCCTGCGACGTCGAGAACGATCCGATCCGGATTCTTCAGTACCAAGAGGCTGTGCTGGGCGCTGCCTGAAAGATCCAGAACGACCCGGGTACTTTCTGGACTCGCCCACAGGCGTATGGCGCGCACATCAACGGCATGCGCCGGGGCCATTCCGGCGATCGCGAGGAGAAGGGTTATCGCGAGGCTAGAGAGCAAGGATCTCATGGGGCATTAAGTTAACGCGTAACTAGCGCCTTTTTCAAGTTAAATTAGAGACATAGGAAGATAATCTAGTGTCGAACCGAAGATTGTGCAGCCATTTGTTTCCGAGCTCCGTGCCGGCGCGCAGGCGGGCGCTCCGTCCCTCCTCGGCGTATTCCAGCATCAACTCCACATCCGCCGCGGGTGACGCGCTGCCGCCCTTCTCCGCCCATTCGATCAGTAGGAGGCAGCCCGGATTGAGGAAATCGCGCAATCCGAGCTCATCGACTTCGACGGAGCCCTGCAGCCGATACAGGTCGACATGGACGCAGCTCAGGGCATCGAGGCGGTAAGTCTCGACCAAAGTGAATGTCGGGCTGCGAATCAGGCCAGTGATGCCGAGAGCGCGCAGAAGGCTTCTTGCAGCGGTGGTCTTCCCGGCGCCCAACTCACCGCTCAAGTGGAGCACGGCGCTGCCGTGCGCGGCACCTGGAAAGGCTTGCGCAAGCGCCAAGCCTAAGGCGTCGGTTGCGTCGGCATCGACCAGGTTGAGCGTAATCTCGGGTTCCGACATCCTCGCCATCATACCGTCGCTACGCGTAGCCTTGTGTGCATGACCGATAGCGCAGTATTCGACCCTGTTGCCTTGTTGTCCGACATCAAGCGGTGGGGCAATGAACTCGGGTTTGGCCAGGTCGGCGTGGCCAACATCGACTTGGCCGCCGACGAGGCATACTTTCTCGATTGGTTGCGCGCCGGTTTCAACGGCGAAATGCAGTACATGTCCAGGCACGGCAAGAAGCGCACTCGGCCTGAAGAGCTCTTGCCGGGAACCGTCAGCTGCATCAGCGCCCGTTTGAACTACTGGCCGGCGGACTCGGCCGACGCTGAAGCGACGCTCGCTGACGGCGGCTTAGGCTACGTGTCCCGATATGCGCTGGGACGCGACTACCACAAGCTCATGCGCGGCCGGCTCCAGGGACTCTGCAATCGAATCAGCGGACAGATCGGTCCGTTTGGCTATCGTGCCTTTGCCGACAGCGCGCCGGTTCTGGAAAAGGCTCTGGCACGCAACGCCGGTTTGGGCTGGATCGGCAAACACACCAATCTGATCGACCGAGATGCAGGTTCCTATTTCTTTCTCGGCGAGATCTATGTGAATTTGGCTTTGCCGAGCGACGAATCCAGCACCGCGCATTGCGGGAGCTGCAGCGCCTGCATGCCGGCCTGTCCCACCGGCGCAATCGTCGCCCCCTATCGCTTGGATGCCCGGCGCTGCATTTCCTATCTCACGATCGAATTGCTCGGGCCGATTCCGCTCGAATTCCGGCGCGCCATCGGCAATCGGGTCTACGGATGCGACGACTGCCAGCTGGTTTGTCCCTGGAACAAATTTGCCCGCGCCACGACGGAGGGGGACTTCGGCGTGCGCCACGGTCTCGATCGGGCCGGGCTCATCGCACTTTTTTCCTGGACTGAAGCGGAGTTCTTGGATAAGACCCGCGGCAGCGCCATCAGGCGGATCGGCTTCGAGCGCTGGCTGCGCAATGTAGCCGTCGCGCTCGGCAACGCGCCGAGTTCCCCGAACGTGATCGCCGCGCTGCGCCGGCGCGAGCATGACGCGTCGCCGTTGGTGCGCGAGCACGTGCGATGGGCCCTCGAGCAGCACGCGCAAATCGCGGCGGCGCAGTGAGCTAAAGACTGGGCAAGAGACTGCTGCCGGCGGGATTGAAGAAATGCCGGCCGCGCCGCGATTTGCTGATCTCCGTCAACAGCAATCGATAGTCCGCTTCGCTGGTCACGGGATCGATGGCCGCTGAATTGACGATCAGCAGCGGCGAGGCATCATAGCTGTGGAAGAATCGGGCATAGGCTTGAGTGAGCTTTTCCAGATAACTGCGCTCGATGTGTTGCTCATAGCGGATTCCGCGCTTGGCGATACGGTCCATGAGTACATCGACCGGCGCCTGCAGATACACCACGAGATCCGGCTTGGGCGCGTCCACCACCACGCGCTCGTACACCCGCTCGTACAGAGCGTATTCCGCATCATCGAGCGTCACCCGCGCGAACAACCGGTCTTTCTCGAGAAGATAGTCCGCGACCCGCACCGCGCCGAATAGATCCTCTTGCCGGACTTCCTCGAGTTGCCGCGCACGTTGGAACAAAAAGAACAATTGCGTCTGAAAAGCAGCCGCGCGCGGATTGCGGTAGAAACGCTCCAGGAATGGATTTTGGTCCGCGTGCTCCAATACGAGCTGGCCGGCGAAGGATTCAGCCAGCCGCCGCGCGAGGCTGGTCTTCCCCACGCCAATCGGCCCCTCGATGACGATGAATCGGTGCGGGATTGCGCTCACATGCAGGCTCTACTATCGCTCCAAAACAGAAATTCCGTCCTCTCCCGACCGCAATTTCAAATCCATGACACGGCCATGTCCTGGAATATCCAGCGTTGGGGCAACATCGCTGAGAGGATACAGGACGAAGTTGCGCATCGACACTCCGGGATGCGGCAGGGTCAACCCCGGCTCCTCGATGGCGGCACCGACCATCCATACGAGATCCAGATCGATGAGACGCGGCCCCCAACGCTCTTGTCGCCGGCGCCCCATGCGTTGCTCGATATCGAGCAACGCATCGAGTAATGCGCGGGCCGTCAATCGAGTCAGTAGGCCGACGACGGCATTGACGAAGTCGGGCTGATCTTGGGGACCCATGGGCCGAGTGAGGTACATGCGCGACTGCAATTCGAGCCGCGTCTCGGGCAGCCCGCGAATTCGTTCGCACGCCTCCAAAACCCGCTCCCGCGGGTGATTCAGATTGCTGCCAATGGCGACATAAGCCGGGCGCCACAGCGCGTTCATCGGTGCTCCGGAGCGATTCAAACGCTCAACTGCGGGACGCCCCGCCACGGCGGCGGCGCCGCCGGCGCCGGCCCGGCGCCGCGGTTTCACCGTCCGCCGCAGGCTCCGCAGCGCGAGCCTGGACAGCTGCGACCCGCTCGTCCTGCGGCAGCAATTGGATATCCGTCCACCATGCCGCCAACTCGGGATCTGCCACGCCGACTTGTGCACGCAGCAACAGGAAATCATAAGCCGCGCGGAATCGCGGATGCTGCAACAAGCTCAGCGCTTTGATGCCGCTGCGGCGGTTGAATCGGGGTTGCAGCATCAACAGCTCGCGCATGGGGACGGCGAAACGCCGCGGAATCGCCACACGCGACTGTTGTGCTCTTAAGACCGTATCGCAGGCCTGCATCAATTGCGAAAGATCCGGGGCGGGACCCGCCTGCCGCTCGTTCAATTCTCGCAATACCGCGCTCCACAGCACGACGGCAAACAAAAAGGTCGGGGTGACGGGTTTGTCTGCGAGCACCCGGGCGTCGGTATTGGCCAATCCCAGTTGGAGCATTTCGCGCGCATAAGCGTACGGCTGCAGGCCGAAGGCCGCCGCCGACATGGGAAACAAATGCTCGAAAAGACCGTATTTCTCCAAGAGACCGAACGACTTGGCACCAAAGCCGGACAGGAACAATTTCAGACACTCATCGAACAACCGCGCCGGGGGCACCCCATCGAGCAAATACGCAAGCTCTCGAATCGGCTGCTCCGTCTCAGGATCGATCGAGAAGTCCAGTTTCGCCGCGAAACGTACGGCTCGCAGCATACGCACCGGATCTTCTCGATAGCGGGTTTCCGGATCGCCGATCAGCTTGAGGCGTCGCGCGCGCACATCGCTTGCACCATCGACAAAATCCCAAATGGAGAAATCTTCGATGTTGTAATAAAGACCGTTCGCGGCAAAATCTCGCCGCCACACGTCTTCCTCGATGGTGCCGTAGATGTTGTCGCGCAGGATGCGCCCTGTGGTGTCGAACGCCCGGTGCTCGGACACCTCGACCGGACTGGGTTGTTCCTCCGAGTCCGAATCCTCCGCATCCTCGCGTTCCGGTGCCGCCGCGGCGCGAAAAGTCGCCACTTCAATGATCTCGCTGCCGAAATGGACATGGGCCAAGCGAAAGCGCCGGCCGATGAGCCGGCAATTGCGAAACAACCGCCGCACTTCCTCCGGCAGCGCGTTGGTGGCCACGTCGAAATCCTTCGGCGTGATCCCGAGCAGCAAATCGCGCACCGCACCTCCAACCAAGAACGCCTCGTAACCTGCCTCCTTGAGTCGATAGAGCACTTTCAAGGCGTTCGGAGAAATCGCTGCGCGGGATATCGAGTGCTCCGACCGAGGGATCACCAAATGCGGGAATTGCGTCGACGGTAGGTTCAAAAAAGGCAGCTCCGCTTGAGTCCAAAAAATTGGCCCGTATACTACCAGCCCTCTTAAGGCTCAGGCGGCCTGAGGACCAAAACGACGCTCCCTTCGTCTAGAGGCCTAGGACACGGCCCTCTCAAGGCTGGAACACGAGTTCGAATCTCGTAGGGAGCGCCATCTTTTCAAGGACTTACAGAAAGCGGTAGCCGCCGTCTCGACTTTTGCACACTATTTTCGAAGGTCTCGTGGCCGCGACTAACGGCGAGAGGTCGTGCGCGATCGAGTCTTTCTCTTGACCGGGACCAATCGCGCATCAAAGGTGCAGGCATCGGGGCCGCTCACGATCCAACTCAATGAGAACTGCGAATGCAGGGGATCTATGAGTACATTCCACTCGCCGGGCGTGATGACGGTGGGCACGAGCAAAGCCGGCGTGGATTTGGCTTTAAGCCACGCATCGCCAAATGCGCGGCTGACAGCGGTCCGACTTTTCCATCGCGTTGGATATGAATCCGGCTTCAGAATCAGTGGGTCTGGGACTTCCGCCGAATAGGCATAGAAGGGTTGGATGTCATTCGTCTGTTTGAGGCGGACTAAGATCTCGAGGGCCGAGAGAGAGAGAGATTGTGCCGTGTAAACCACGGGCCTGCCTGCCGTGTGCCAGCGGGCCGAAGCGTACATGCCGCCATTACCGCTGAATGCTTCTTTCCGCGACCGTGTGAAGAGCGCTGCCCCGATACGAAATACCCTCATCTACTTCAGACGAAGTGGCCATAGGCCAGCGCGCGCAGCAGATTCTCCACTTCGCGAGCGCCCAGGTCGGTGTCCAATAGGTCCAAGGGCGCCATATTGCCCAAGCTCGCGTCGGGCTTCGACAACCATTCCGACACCGCTGCGTCTGTCGTAAAGAGCGTGCGGCCGAGATTGCGCACACGGGCCACCCGCAAGAGCTTCTCGGAAGTCTCGCTGGATAGCGGTGCACCATTCCCGCGTTTGCGGGTGACCGTGCGCCGTGCAATGCCCAATTTCGCAGCCAACGCGCCGGCAGAAAGTCCCAACGTCGAGGCGACCTGCTCGAACATGGCCGCTGGTAATCCAATGCGAACCTGGGTGAGGATCTCGAGAGGGGGCTTTTCAGCAAGGACAAATGCGGATTCCACGGATTCACCTTGGGCCAAATGGCTCATCGCCGTGGGCCATAATACCCCGATAAACGGGCGGCGCGCAATTCACTGCGCAAAACTTGCCGCTCGACCAATGAAAGTCGCGGCGCATTGGACAACCATCAAAAAACAGGCTATTAGACCCGATAATTTTTGCTCGGGAACTCAAGATGAGCCAGATTTTGCCTCAGATTGTGACGCTCTTTGATGAGCCTCACTTTGCCAAACTAGCATTGCAATTCAAGGATGCCTTCCGGAGTAACGACCCGTATCCGCATGTCGTGCTGGACAATTTTTTGCCGAATGACGTGGCGGAAGCGCTGGCCGCGTCATATCCGGATCCAGACGATCCCTCGGTGCGCTGGAAAACGCATGCCAATTCCAATGTGATTCGCAAGTTCGTTGAGGACGTATCGGCGCTCTCAGTGCCAATGAGGCTGCTTGCTAACGCGGTTATAAGCCGTCAATTTCTTCTTTTCCTAGAGGCGTTGACCGGCATCGACTGTCTTTTCGCCGATCCCTATTTCATCGGCGGCGGCGCCATGGTGACGGGGCGCGATCAATTCTTGAAAATCCATGCCGACTTCAACTGGCACCATAAGCTTCAAGCGCATCGCAGACTCAACGTCCTGCTGTATCTGACGCCCAATTGGCAATCCGAATGGGGCGGCCACCTGGAGTTGTGGTCGAAGAATATGGACCGCCGCGTTCAAGTAGAGCCCATATTTAACCGAGCCGTGATTTTCGAGGTGACTGACGATTCCAACCATGGGCAGCCTCAGCCGCTCAAGACGCCGCCCTCGGTCTATCGACGTGTGTTCAGCACCTTCTACTACACGACTCGAAAGAACGATGCGGAGTGGAACGCTCCCCACTTCACCATCTACAAGCCGGAAAATTCCCCCTACGGAATGAGTCTTCAAAAAGACTACCAAACAAGAGCAAAGACTGACTCAAAGTAGCGCACCGGATGGACTACCGCCTGCTTGGACAGACTGGCCTCAAAGTCGGCGCGATCGGTGTGGGGTGTATGACCTTCGGCTGGCGCGCAGACGCCGCTGAAGCCTCCGCGATCGTCGCGGACGCGTTGGATATCGGGATCAACTTATTCGATACATCAGTGAGCTACGGCCGGGGCGTGAGCGAAACGATTCTCGGCGAAGTGTTGAAACGCTCCGGCAGGCGAAACGATGCGCTCATTGCGACGAAATTTGGCGGCACGGCGACGACCGATGCCGCGCGAGAGGCGATCGGCAACAGCCGGCGTAACCTTATGGCACAGTGCGAGCTCAGCTTGCGCCGGCTCAAGACCGACTGGATCGATCTTCTGCAGATTCACAATTTCGGCGCCGATGTACCTCTCGAGGAGACCCTCGGAGGTCTGGATCAACTCGTTCGGGAGGGCAAAGTCCGATATATCGGGTGCAGCAATTTTACCGGCGGGCAGCTGTTAGAAGCGATCGAGTGCGCTGATCGTCATCACTTCTGCTCCATTGCGAGCCATCAAACTCGGTTTAATCTGCTCGATCGGCGCGGCGAAATCGATGTCCTGCCTATCGCCTGCCGATTTGGTGTCGCCAATCTCACGTACAGCCCCTTAGCTGAGGGATTATTGACCGGCAAGTACCATACCGGCGAGGCGTTTCCCGCGGGCAGTCGATTTGCCGCGGCTTCGCCGACGAACAACTATGGTACCCGGCTGACTAGCGAGGTCGACGGGACGATAAAGTCCCTGAGCGCTGCGGCCATCTCTTGCTCAATGTCCCTGTGGCAGTTAGCGCTGACTTGGGTTCTCGCGAACCCCACGGTTTGTTGCGCGTTGCTCGGACCGTCCAATCGTGGCCAGGTAAAAGCCCTTCAAGACATCGTGGATTGTCAGATCAACCGCGATCTCATTGACTCGATCAATCCGCCCGGCGGGTGCGTCCTGCCATGAACTAAGAGCTACCGTCCTTTCCGGCCGTCGTCCAATAGAACGAAAGAGTTGTGATGCAAGCGCGAATGGTCTTAAAGCCGAGGAAGTTTCCCAGCCTAATCTGCCAGCTGAATAGCTTTCCCATTTTGCTCATGAGACCGAACACATCCCTGTATTGCTCCTGGCGGCCGTTGACAACGTAGGCAAGCTTCAACGCGTCGCAGGCGACCGCGCCCGGCAACTTATAAATGCGAGACCGCACTGCAAACGGATCGCGGGCACGCGCCGTGAATTCGGGCGGCCGGCGAGGAGCCACGTCGGGATGCGCTCCATGAGGAATATCTTTATTTGTGTATCGCGATGACCCCGGTACGAGGTCTGCATACGCAGTTCGGCACCCAGCGGATCGGCCGGCGACTCGGCAATTGCGATGAGTTGTTCCGTAATGTCTAGCCATGCTCTCCAAAACCCGGGCTTGGCAATGAAATAATTGGAGGATACTTCGTTGCGCGAATGGGTGACCAGATCCGTGAGATTGGTGGGCTGTCCAATGCGCCTGAAGAACTGCGTGGCGACATTCACGAGCCCAGGGTGGCAAAACTCGCCATATTGAAATACGTTCCAATAGTAGGCGGTCAAATGAAGACTCGGACTGAAAAGAACGACATCGGCCGCCGTACAGTTCTCGCGATTCACGAAATCGCGGATTCCCGCGGCCGTCAGGTTGGTTTTTCGCTTGAAGCTTGGCGAGAGGAATCCGTAGAAGCATTCGTCATCCAACGGTTCATTGAGCAAGAATTTTCTAATAGGCCAATATTCGTACCAATCCGGCCTTTCATTCGACGAATTGTCGAGCACGAGGCAGCCGGGGTCTAAATCCTCTCTCTTCGCGTAGTAGCTAAGAATCTGGTAGAGGATGATTTCCGGCATTGGCAAGATAGCCTTGGGTTATGGTGCAAGAATGAGCCGCTCCAAGCCCTCATTCTGAGACTTGGTAACGTGCTGGTCCACTGCGCTCCCGCCATCGGGAAATGGCTGCCCGCACCGGTTCATCGTAATACCGGTGCAAAGCGTAGGCGATGGTCACTACGGCCACGAAAAATAATACTTCCACCAGACGGGCTGGATAGCGATGAATTTTATCCCGCACATGGGCGAGGATTTCCAAGAGCGGATAATGAATGACGTAAACCGCATACGACACGTCGCCGAGCGTCGTACCAACTAAAGGATAGCGTTCGATCGCTTCGGCGCCCCAATAAATCAGCGCCGGGAAGATCAGAAAGACGCACGCGCATTCGTACAATCGTCCCCACAGTCCGGGAACGGGAATCGAAAGCGTCGCTGCCAGCACCGACAAGATCAACCACGAAGGCACGCGCAGTTTCGGCGGAGAACGTTGATGAATCCGTTGCAGCAAAACTCCCGCAAAGAATGAAAAGCACACGCGCGGAAAGCCGCCGAAAAAGGTGGGCCACGTCGAACCGACGCCCAGGGAGCCATTCACCACCTCGGCGACGATGAGCAGCATCGCCGATACATACACGATGCTCCGCAGGCGCGGCGTCAGCCGGCCGCGTAATACCGCGAACAAGCCGTTCGCCACGTATAACTCGAAGAACAACGACCAGCCTGGAATCAAGGCTGGAAAAACCGGGGTCCAGATATTCCAGGTCGGAGACGGCAGCATCAGCAGGTTCGTTGCCGCAAGAACCGCGAGCGCCCGTGGGCTGAAATTCCCGCCCGAAACGTTGTGCAGTACCTCGATGGCGAGTCCCAAGGAGATTCCGACGAAATAGAGCGGATAAAGCCGGATCACCCGCAGCTTCATGAATTCGGCAGCACTCATGCCCGCATCGAAGCGGCGCCTGTAGCTCAACGACAAGACGAAGCCGCTCAGAAGAAAGAAGACGTCGACTGCGAGATAGCTGAACTGCGCCGCGTGTCCGCCGGAGGCATCGGTGAAATGCCGTCCGACGACGACCAAAGCGGCAATCCCTCGCATCGCGTCCAGCGTTACGAACCTCCGCTTCATCAAACCGACTTTGGGTGCGAGGTCAGCCGGACTTCCAATTCGAGACGTGATATCTGCCGTAGCGCATCCCGTCATTCACGATGCTCTTGGCGGTCTGGACCATCGAGAGTGCGCCAGGATCCGTCTTCCACACGTTCTGGCGGGCCGAGATCGAAAAATAAGACCATTTTCGCATTCCGGAAATCGATGTCACCTCTGTCGGTGCATGGAAAGAATCGTTCCGATTGAGGAATACGTACAAGGTGTTGTGACGAATCGGATAGGTGGCCACCAGCTCACAATCGTGGGGTTTGCGGTCGCCCCGATATTTGCGGTCCACCCACACGCCAAAATCTCCGCCGCTCATGCCTTCTTCCGCGCTATCGCAAAAGAACAACACGCCTCCGATGAGCCGGCGCGCGTGATCTACGTGCGGATTGCGCAGCGTGGTGCCGTTGCTGGCTTGCAGATCGAAGCGGCTAAAAATTTTGTTGTCGAACTTGCCGAACGCGATATGCCCCATCTGCATCTGTGCCGGAGTCTCGGTGAACTCGATGAGTTTCAGCTTGTCAACCTCGACCCCTTGGGGTCGCAGCTCATCTTCAAAAATTCTGCAGACCGAAATAATGAATTGCTCGGAGTCGAGCAGCTGCTGAACGAGCCTCCAGTCCGGGTCCGACGCGAAGAATTCGTCGTACTGCTTCTCGCCCTTGAACAGATCCCAACCCGCCCTGGTATTGTTGCGCCGGCGCATTTCTGGGAATTTCAGCCGCGCGTATAGCTCCGCGGGTATGACGTTCTCGAGTATGGCGTGCGGGTAAGGATCCGCTACCTTGGTGATGTCCATGCTTCTCCGCTCTCCAATGCTTCTCGAACGACTCTACTACTAGAAGGCGCGCCCGTGGAAAAATTTAGCATGCCTGGGAGAAAAGCGCAGTCGCGGGTTTCGGCCTCTTAACATAGTGCATTACATAGTGCGCAAGAGGCATGTCAGCGTTTTC
The DNA here is from genome assembly GCA_963783185.1 of uncultured Gammaproteobacteria bacterium. Classification (GTDB taxonomy): domain Bacteria; phylum Pseudomonadota; class Gammaproteobacteria; order Steroidobacterales; family Steroidobacteraceae; genus Bog-1198. Next base: position 144,145 of record CAWAMT010000001.1, read on the forward strand.
CTACCTCCTTACCCGTGCCGGACCCTATTGTCCCAGGCCTCCCGGAGGCTTGAGGCTGACCTCGGGCAAGACCGTCGGCCGCGCGGCGAGGCGGCACGCGGGGTAAGGCTGCATTTCAATAGGGGGAGTATTTGGCCATCGATCAATTACTGCGGCGGAGCGCTCCCTTTGCGTGGGCCGTCTTGGTCACTGGCACGGCCGCGGTTGCGCGAGCGATCCTCGGCCCATTCTTAGGTAACCATTATCCGCTCGGCACGTTCTACGCCGCGGTCGCCATCGTCGGATGGTTCTGGGGCGTGAGAGCCGCAATTCTTTCCGCCATCCTCGGATATATGATCGGCGCCTACTTTTTCCTGGGACCACAGGTACTGGAGGCCGCTGTCTACGCGGCGATTTGCTCGGCGCTCATCGCTCTGGTCTACCGGGTCCACCAGCGCCAGCGTCTTCTCGATCAGGCGCTTGCCGCGCATGCGTCGACGCAACGCGCTCTTGACGAAAGCGATGCCCGATTCAAGCGATTCCTCGACACGCTGCCCGACATTGTCTACACGTGGGACGCAGGTGGATCTACGGAATACGTCAATCCTCGATGGGCGGAATATGTGGGTACGGAGCCCGTCACCGACGCGGCTATCGCCGCGCACATGCCCGCGGAGGACCTTCTGGCACTCACCGGCCGGCGCAACGACGCGCTCCGGGAAGGCAAACCGCTTCGGGCCGAGTTCCGCCTGCGTGATCGGCACGGACACCTGCGATGGTTTCTAACGCGCTGCGTGCCGGTGCGCGACGCGCAAGACGCCATCACGGGATGGGTCGGCACGTCGATCGATATCGACGATGAGAAGCGGGCGACCGAAGCCCGCGAACTTAGCGAACAACGCTATCGTTCGGTCAGCGAGGCGTTTGATTTCGGCATGTGGAGCGCAGATTCCGCCGGCCGCCTGACATTCGTCAGCCCCCGGTTCCTTCTTTTTTTGGGCGTACCTCTCGAGCACGCGGAAGCGCAATTGTGGTCGGCTATTCAGGCGCCGCCCGGCGAGATCCAGGAAGCTGCCGCCCGATGGCAGCGCTGCAAGGCCTCGGGCGAGCCATGGGACTGGGAGTACGCGCTTCGGGGTGAGGACGGTACGGTGCGCAGGGTATGGAGCCGCGGCTCGAAGTGGTGATGAACGCCATGTCTGTCGGCGTGGCACAAGTCAACCGGCAACTAGAATACGTTTGGGCGAATCCGGCCTACGCTCGGGCGGTGGGCCTCGACCCCGCACATATAGACCAGATTCCGGGCCGTAGAATCGAGGATGTTCTGGGCCGCGCAGCCTTCGAACGCCTCGAGCCCTACTTCTTGCGGATTCTTGGCGGGCACCCCGTCGACTATGAGGGCCCGTTGTTGGCGGGCGAGGACCCGAGTCGGTGGGTACGCGCAACCTACACGCCTGTCTGGAACGGCGAAGCCACGCCCATCGGATGGGTCGCGGTCGTGAGCGACCTGACGGAGCGGCGCGCGCTCGAGGAGCAACTGCGGGATACGAATCGCCGCAAGGATGAGTTCCTGGCGACACTCGCCCACGAACTCAGAAATCCACTCGCACCCATCCGATATGCCACCCAGCTCATGAAACCGGGAACTCCGCCGGAAATGGCCGATGACGCGAGACGCATGATCGATCGTCAGCTCGCGCACATGGCGCGCCTGCTCGATGATCTCCTCGACGTGTCTCGAATTACCCGTGGGACGCTCGAGATCCAACGGGACGCCGTCGATTTGCGCTCGGTCCTCAGGCACGCCGTCGATGCGGCACGGCCTCTGGCGGAGGCGGTGGAACAAGATCTGATACTCGAGCTTCCCGATTACCCGCTTCAGGTGCGGGGCGATGAGACTCGGCTCATTCAAGTCCTCGGGAATCTCATCAACAACGCGATCAAATTCACGTCCGCCGGCGGACGTATCGCAGTCTCTGCCGCAATCGATGACGCTACCGTTATCGCGCGCGTACGCGACAACGGCCGCGGCATGTCGCGCGAGTTGCTGCCGCACGTATTTGAAATGTTCGTTCAGGGCGAACCCAACTCGCGTGCGCAAACTGGACTCGGCATTGGCTTGGCACTTGCGAAGCAGATGATCGATCTTCACGGCGGCCACATCGAGGCGCACAGCGACGGACCTCGTCGGGGGAGCGAGTTCCGGGTACTGCTGCCTCGCGCCGCCGAGCTTCCGGCGATGCAGGACTCGCACGCGGAGGTCGCGAAGGTGTCGGTCCTGGGAGCAGACAGCATTAGAATCTTGGTCGTCGATGACAACGTTGATGCGGCCGATGCACTCGCGCAATTTCTGAAACTCGCCGGCTATCAAACCCGTGTCGCGTACGACGGACGCACGGCAGTCGAGATGGCGGAGATTCTGGAACCTGCCGTCGTCCTGCTCGACCTCGGCTTACCCTATCTCAGCGGCCACGAAGTGGCTCAGCGCCTTAGAGCCTTGCCGTGGGGCCGCACGGCGCGATTGATCGCGTTGACGGGATGGGGCCAGGAGGACGACGTGCTGCGGAGTCGCCAGGCGGGCTTCGACGCACACCTCACGAAGCCCGTGGATCCGGAGACCTTGCTCCAGCGCATCATACAGCTGAGCCGGAGCGAGACTCAGACAGGCAATTAGCGGGCGGCTTGGATCAGCGAGCGGCTTAGAACGCCGCCGGATATGCTCCGCCGTCGAGCAGGATGTTTTGGCCGGTGATGTAGCCGGCATGCACGCTGCACAAAAAAGCGCAGGTTTGCCCAAACTCCGACGGGGTACCGAAACGTTTCGCCGGAATGGTCTCTTGCGACTGCCTCGCAAGCTCCGATTCCGCGATTCCGTCGCGCTTCGCCATTGCGAGAAAGCCGCCGCGCAACCGCGCGGTGTCGAAACTCCCTGGCAGCAGGTTGTTGATGGTGACATTCCTGTCGGCGATGCTGCGGGCGACGCCGGCGACGAACGCGGTTAGCCCCGCTCTGGCCGCGCTCGACAAATCGAGTCCCGCCAGCGGCATCTTTACGCTCAGAGAGGTGATATTCACGATCCTCCCGAATCCGCGCGCCGCCATAGCGTCGATGACTCGTTGAATGAGTTCAATCGGTGTCACCATGTTCATGGTCACACCGGTGAGGAGTGCCTGCCGATCCAACTCGCGAAAGTCGCGAAATGGCGGGCCGCCGTTGTTGTTGACTAGGATGTCAGGTGCCGGGCAAGCCTTCAGGAGCGCCTCCTGCCCCTCGCGGGTGGAAACATCCGCGGCCACGGGAGTCACTTCCACGGCGGTCGCTTGCCGAATTTCATCCGCCGTTCGATCGAGTAATTGACGGTTACGTCCATTGATGACTAGCGAGACTCCCGCTTCGGCGAGAGCGAGCGCGCAGCCTTTGCCGAGCCCCTGGCTCGACGCGCAAACGATCGCCTTACGACCTCGAATTCCCAGATCCATAGATTCCCCGCGCTTGTGGAACATCCGATACTTGATCATGATCCGTGTGGGTTTGGCAAAGGATACATTATTCAAATCATCGATGAATTGCTGAAGAACGCCACCGAGCGCCATCGCGCCGGCAATCTCGCCGAGGCACGCCCGCTCTATGCGCAAGTATTGGCTGCCGAACCGGCGAATGCGCTCGCGCTGTTCCGCAGCGGCCTGCTGGAATTGCAGGATCGACGTACCGATGCCGCGCTCGCCCTGATCGAACGAGCCTGCACGGCGGCTCCCGACGAAGCGCGCTATCAACTTGGACTTGGCCAAGCGCTCCAGGCGCTCGATCGTTGGAGTGAAGCGGCAAGCGCGTACCGGCGCGTACTGAAATCGGAACCTGAGTCGGTCGATGCTCTGTTCGCCCTCGGCGTCGCCTTGCAGCGGACCGGAGAACTCTCGCAGGCCTCGGAAGCCTACGGCAAGGTGCTGACGCTGCGGCCTGAGGATCCCAGCAGCCTTGGGAATCTGGGCGCCGTGTTGCGGGAGATGGGTCATGTCGAGCAGGCAATTCAGCGCCTCGAGGCCGCGGTGGGCCTCGAGCCCCTCGTTGCATCGCATGCCATCAATCTCGGCATTGCGCACTGCCAGCGGGGCGATTTTTCGGCGTCGGAATCGATTCTGCGCGAAACGCTCACGCGCGAACCCGATAACGCGCAAGCCGCGTTCAATTTGGGCAACGCGCTTCATGGCCTCGGCCGGTCGCGCGAAGCGCTGGAGCAGTATCGGTGCGCCGTCCGGCTGAAACCGGACTATGCGGATGCGCTGAACAATCTCGGCAACGTGTTCAAGGAACTCGGTGATTTCTCGTCCGCCCGGGAGGCGTTCGACGCAGCCCTGCGTATCCGTCCGGACTACGTCATCGCGCTCAACAATTTGGGATGCTTGCTGCGTACGCTCGGGCGGAGCGATGAGGCGGAGGATACGCTGCGACGCGCGCTTGAAGTCAGCCCAAAACATGCCGCTCTTCACGACAATCTCGGCAATGTGCTCAAGGACGCCGGCGAGCTCGATGAAGCAATCGATTGCTTTCGCAAGGCACTCGAATTCGATCCTGAAAACACGGCAACGCACGCTAACCTCGCGTACGCGCTGAGTTTCCAATCATTGGAAGCACAACCGATACTCGACGAGTGCCTGCGGTGGAACAACTGCTTCGCCGCACCTCTCGAGGCTCGCGTGAACTCCCCGCCCCATGATCGCTCGCCAAATCGTAGACTCCGAATAGGCTATGTCTCGCCGGACTTCCGCGACCATTGCCAAAGCCTGTTTACCGCGCCGCTGCTCACCCACCATGATCACGCGAGCTTCGAGGTATTCTGCTATTCGAGCGCCGGGCGGCCCGACGAGCACACTCGGCGCATCTCGCTCTGCGCCGACGTGTTTCGCGACGTTCGTGCGTTGAATGATGTGGCGCTCTCAGAGCTTATTCGCGAGGATCGAATCGATATCCTCGTCGATTTGACAATGCACATGGCCAACGGCCGCCCGCTGGTTTTCGCGCGCAAGCCCGCGCCGGTCCAAATTGCATGGCTCGCTTACCCGGGTACCACCGGCATGAGCGCCGTGCAGTATCGCCTGAGCGATCCGCGGCTCGACCCTGACGGTTTCGATGTGCATTACAGCGAACGGACGCTGCGCCTCGCTGATTCATTTTGGTGCTACGACCCATTGACCAGGGAGCCTGGGGTCAATCCTCTCCCGGCTGTCCGGCGTGGTTATCTCACGCTCGGGTGCTTGAATAATCCCTGCAAATTGACTCATCGAACTTTGCAGCTTTGGGGAGGCGTCATGCGCGCGCTGCCGGACGCACGGCTCAAGCTGATGGCGCCCGCCGGCCGTCATCGCCAGCGGTTGATGCAGCGCCTCGAGGCGCAAGGCATTGCGGCGCATCGCGTCGACGTCGTTGGATATCGGCCTCGCGCGGAATATCTGCGCTCCTATCACGACATCGATTTCGCACTCGATACTTTCCCTTACAACGGACACACCACAAGTCTCGACGGCCTTTGGATGGGCGTACCTACAGTGACCCGAGTGGGCCGGACCAGCGTCGGTCGCGGCGGCCTCAGTCAGCTATTTCATTTGGGCCTTCTCGATCTAGCTGCGGAATCCGACGCCGCGTTCGCGAACATCGCGGTCGCCTTGGCCAAAGACATTCCGAGGCTGGCGCATTTGCGGCAACACCTGCGCTCGCGGATGGAACGCTCGCCCTTGATGGATGGCGCTCGCTTCGCCAGAAGTATCGAAGAAGCTTATCGTCAGGCATGGACGACGTACTGCATTCATAGCTAGATCCGTCCGAGAGAGGCAATGAAGCGAACGATCGATTCGCGAAAAGCTGTCTGCCTTTGGAGACGAACACCCTGTCAACGCGCTCGAACCTGAAGCGTTTCGAAACACATCGAAGGCGCACTCGAGCGCACCGGGACAGACAATTTAATTCATAGGAGTTTTGCATTATGTTCTCTTCATCATCTCGACTATTGCCGGCCAGCATCGCGGCCTCATTGCTCGCCGCCTGCGGCGGCGGCGGTTCCGGCGGGATCCAGGGCAACAACATGACCGCGGCTCGCCGCAGAGCGGCAACGTCGCGATGATGCTGAGCGACGCATCCTCGGACGATTGGTCGACCATCGGCGTCAAGGTGCTCTCGATCGCGTTGGTTCCGCAGGGCGGCGGCAGCAACGTGACGGTGTACACGGCTCCGACGCCGGTGCCCATCACGAATCTCGTGAAACTCGATCAGATCGCAGAACTTCTGGGCAACACGAGCGTACCTGTCGGCACCTATACCGGTGCCGTGCTGACGGTCAGCGGCAACTCCGGCGATATTCTGTTAACGGTTGCGCCGGATCCGGAGGCGGGATTCGCCGCGCCCACGGAGGCGCCACGATTCCGCCCGAGCCAGATTCAGGTTCAGCACACCCAGGGCAGCGGCTCCAATCTCACCGTGCCCGTCAAGGTCACATTCGTCTCTCCGCTGGTGGTGAGCGCTACGCAAAACAACGCGCTCGACCTCGAATTCGATCTCTCGCATCCTGCATTTCTCATCGGTCATGTTCCCGTCGGCGCGGCAACACCGATTTGGGCCGTCAATTTCAATGGACCGGTGCGTCATCGCCGCTGTACGATCTGAGCCGACTCGTGCTGCGTCATATCTACGGCGATGTGACTGCGGTCTCCTCGGACAGCACCTCGATCACCATCACGAAGGAGTTCCCCACACGAGCCCGCAGGTAATCCGGAAACCGCGATCAGCTGGCGCGCAATCCTGCAGATCTTGGCCGACGCGGCCAACGGCACGATCTTCTATGACGTGGATGCGAGGACCCGCACGGTCATCGATAACTTCTCGAGCGAAGAGTTCTTTGGTCGGCAAGTACGTGCGCATCGCCGCCCGCTACCAGGAGAACGGGACGCTGGTCGCCACGCGCATCTGGGCGAGCAGCCAATTCAACAGCGTCTGGCAGAGTCCGGAAGGCCACGTGCTGCACGTCGACGCCGCCAACGACGTGGTCACGGTCACCAACGAGTCGGGAGTCGCGGTCGCCTTGAATGTCGATGCCAACACGCAGTTCTTCTTCCGCGAACCGCATAATCCCGCGGTGGATTCGCAATCCCATCGGGACAGGGCCGGCATTCCTCAGCAGCCAGCGATCTGGTGCGCGGGTTCAAAGTGCATGCCAGCGTGGTCGATCCCCTGGCCACACCGCTGGTCGCGCAGAGCATCGACATCGAAACGGCGGCATACAGCGGCACGATCTCGGCGCCGAACACGACCGGCTTTACCTATACCCGCGACTTCCGAACGCCGGGCGACGACTACGTCTTCACGCTCGATTACATCGCCGATGCGAGCGCCAACGGCACGGACATGAAGGGCAATGCGATCGCCGGGTACAAGTGGTGGAACTTCGCCTATCCGACTCTGCTCACCAGCGGATCGGACGCGATCGGCAATTTCATCTCCGCGACCAACGGCAGCGTCGACTTCGGCGGTGCAGTAGGTGCGGTAACTTCGCGCGGCGTGAGCTACTCGACCTGGAACGATCCTGCCAATCCCAACGGATGGGCGGCCGCGGCAAGCATTCTGCTGCCCTCGTCGGTGCCGCTGGGTTATGTGTCGACGGGCCTGGTCAACAATGCCTTCACGCATGACGGTCATGGGCGGTGCCATGCCGATTACGGTTGATGTCGCCACGACACCCGGTTCCGCGACATTGGTCTACCAAGTGGATCGCACCAACGGCATCGTGACCGTAAGTCCCGATCGACATCACAACGGAGCACCGGTATGGCCGACCTGACCGCGGGACTTGCTTCTGGCGCTCCGGTCAAGGTGTATGGCATACCGGGAGTCAATCCAACGTTGCAGGCCTATGTGCTTGCGTACTTCACGGGCGATATGCCGGCACAGTAGCTGCGATTTGATTCAGGGCCGTGCAGTTCTCAAAAAGAATTGCACGGCTTTTTCTATCGTGCGGCATGCCGAGCGATCATCTGCGCCACGGCGGCCGTGAGACGCTTGGCATAATCGATGTGCAGAAACTCGTTTGGTCCGTGCGCATTGGAATGCGGACCTAAGACCCCGGTCACCAGAAACTGCGTCGCGGGGAATCGCTCGCCGAGCATGGACATGAAGGGAATGGTTCCGCCGACGCCCATCATCATGCCTTCCCGTCCGAAGAAGCTCTGCGAAGCCTCTTGCATGGCGTGCTCGAGCCACGAATCGAGCGGGGGAGCGTTCCACCCGCTGCTGTCCGCGCCCGTAGCGAAACTGACGCGGGCGCCGCACGGAGGATCGGACTCCAGAACTCGGCGTATCGCGGCCGCCGCTTGGGCGGCCGGCGCCGTGGGCGGCAGGCGGAAAGATAGTTTCACGCTAAGTCGCGGCGCCAGCACGTTGCCGGCGTTGCGCACTTCCGGAAGTCCATCGATTCCCGTCACGGTGAGCGTCGGCTTCCAGGTGGAATTCATCAGCAACTGGACCGGATCGGCCGAGACCGCGCGGACACCCGGAGCGAAAGGCATTCGGGCGGCGACCGAGTCGCCGAGTAGCTTGGCCGTGGCGGCGGTCTGCCGGCGACGTTCCTCGGGAATCTCGACCTTCAGCGCATCGAGTTTGATCTCGCCCGTGGTCTCATCGGATACGCGCGAGAGCAGCTCGCGCAGCACATCGAAGCACGATGCCGCGATGCCGCTGCCCGCCCCCGAGTGCACTCCTTCCGTCAGCACCTGGATATCCAGCGTACCGACGACGTTCCCTCGCAACGAGGTCGTAAGCCACAGCCGTTCGTAATCTCCAGTCTCGGCATCGAGACACACGACCAGACTCGGTGTGCCAATGCGCGGCGCCAGGGCCTCGACGTGCGCCGGCAGATCAGGACTGCCGCTTTCTTCGCAGGCCTCGATCAGCACCACGCAGCGCGCATGCGGCACGTGCTGAGCCTCGAGGGCAGCGATCGCGGTCAGCGAAGAGAACACGGCATATCCATCGTCCGCGGCGCCGCGCCCGTACAGACGGCCGTCGCGAATCACCGGTTCCCACGGGCTCAAACCCTCGTGCCAGCCGGTAAATTCCGGCTGCTTGTCCAGATGGCCGTAGAGCAGCACCGTGTCGCCGGTTCCCGGTACCTCGACGAAAATCACCGGTGTACGGCCCGGCAGGCGAGCGATTTCAACCTTCATTCCCGTAATTGGTTGGCGCCGGCACCACGCGGCCAAGAGCTGTACGGCGCTTTCCATAAACCCATGCCGCTCCCAATCCGGATCGAAGAGCGGCGACTTGTTCGGAATCCGCACATAGTTGCAAAGCTCCGGGACAATCGACTGGTCCCAGACGGTATCGACGAAACGCGAGAGATCGGCAGCATTGAGCAAATCCGCCGAATTGACGTGTGTATTCAAGAGCGTTACTCCTGGCGACGAGACTCCGCTGACCCCTGGTCCGGCGACACTCCGACACCGTAGCGATAGACGTTTTGACCACCTCTGTAGCCGGTGACGAGCAAACCCGCGGTCACCAGCCACAGTAGCACCAGGAAAGAGCGCGAGGGGCGAGAATCCTGGGCGCTGCCCGCGCCGCGCCACGCGGCCAACAGCAGGAGTCCGACGGTCGTAAAGAGGGCCCACTTCACGTGCAGCGAAATGGCCAGACGAGCGCCGATTCCGACCTGTAGATGAAGGACGGCTGCCAAGCCTGTCGCCACCGCCAACAGCGCGGCGATCGCCCCCAGGCACAGATTCCAAGAGCCCACGATGGCCAGTGTCGCCGCAAAACGGCGCAGGACCTCAAGCCGCGCCGCTGTGAGGGCAAGCGTCCCCGTCACCACCAGAGCAAGCGGGAAATGCACGGCGATCGGGTGCCATTCGGGAAAGCCATTCATGGCCGCTGCGCTTCGCCGGCGGGAGGACCCTCGACCGCGCTGATTTTTCGCCGCCACCAATCGATCGCATCGGCGAGCCCCTCATCCAGCGTCAACCGCGGACTGAAGCCCACCTCGCGGCTCAGTCGATCGATGTCGGGAACGAGAATTTCCGGCTCGCCCGTCGGGGCTCCACGAGCGCCAAGCCTCAACAGATCCGGGCGCCCGATGTGCTGCGCCACACGCAAGAGCAGCTCGCCGATCGATATTCTTTGGCCAGACCCGACATTGACGGGTCCCTCGACGGTCACTGTCCAAGATCGCAGCAAATGCGGCGCCGACGTCTGCGACGTGCAAGTAACTGCGTATTTGACGTCCGTGAGTGCACAGCGCTTCGCCACCGGACAACAACGCGATGATGACGGAGGCCACCAAACGCTGTGGATGCTCTCCGGGACCGTACTGAAAAAAAATCCGGCCCCAAGCCGTGGACACATCATGCGCGCCGCCAAAATCCTCGAGTGCCCGGCACATGGCTATTTTGCATTCGGCGTAGGCGCTCATCGCTTCGCCGGACGCCCCCGAAAGCGGACTCGATCGCTCGTTGCACACGGCAACTCTCGACCAATCATATTCCGCACAGCTGCCGGCCATGACGGCGCGGCGGCCGCCCCGCTGGCAAAAGCAATCCAACAAATGCCGGCTCGCCGCCAGCCAATCATAGTTCTGCGAGCTATTCCAATAGACTCCCGGAGTCGCAATCCACGCGAAATGCAGCAAATGAGTGGGTTGGATCGCTTCGATGAGTGCTTCGACCGCCTTTGGATCGAGCAGGTCGGCGCCATACACCTCCACACCGGGAGGCGTGGCGGCACCGGCAGGCGTGGCGGCGAAGGCACGTTTTTCGAGAGCACGGCATGTACCTCGTAGCCGGCGGCGCGGAGCGGCTCGAGGCTCGCAGCGGCCGATGAATCCGCCCGCTCCAGTGACCAACACACGCTTTTGCGCGCTCAAGGGAGCGTCGGGGCGCCAAGCAGCGGATACGCCGCGTCGCGCTGAGAGATGACCTTCGGTTCCGATCGGCCAACGAATGCCGAGGGCGGGATCGTTCCAGCGCACTCCGCGGTCGAAACCCGGCGCGTAGGGCACCGACATCATGTAGAAGACCTCGCTGTCGTCCTGCAGGGTGAGAAATCCATGTGCAAAACCCTTCGGAATAAACAGCGAACGGCGATTCACGGCGGTGAGCTCGGTTCCGAACCAGCGATGCAGCGTCGGCGAATCCGGGCGCAAATCGACGATGACGTCGAAAATCGCGCCGGCGGTACAGCGCACCAACTTATCCTCGGCGTGGGGAGCTGCCTGAAAGTGCAGGCCGCGCAAAGTTCCCTTGAGGGAATTGAACGACACGCTGCACTGCCGGCATTTCGGCGGGCAAACCGCGCGCCGCAAATTCCTTGGCACTGTAGGTTCGCGCGAAAAATCCTCTTTCATCCTCCACTCGAGTCGAGCTCGATGACATGGACGCCGCCCAAGGTCGATTCAGTGAAGATCATGGAAGGATGCGCACCACGGGCACCGGAATGACGAATTGCCCGCCCCATGCGCGAATCCCGTCGAGCTGACGACTGATCTCGTCTTGCAGATTCCACGGCAGCATCAGCACGTAGTCCGGCCTCGCCCGCATCAACTCCTCCGGCGAGACCACGGGAATATGCGTGCCCGGCAAGGAACTTCGATTGCTTGTGCGGATTGCGGTCGGCGACCATCGTAATATCCTCGCCCGTCACGCCGCAAAAATTGAGCAGCGTATTGCCCTTCGCCGCGGCACCATAGGCCGCCACGATCTTGCCTTCGCTTTTCGCCTGCGCCGAGAAAGCCGAGCAGCGAGCGCCGGCAGGCCTCGACGCGTTCGGCGAAACGCCGGTACGTATCGAGATGGTCCAAACCGGCCGCGGCTTCTTGCGCCCGCAGCGCGCGCAGCGGCGCGCTGTCCTCGAGTCTCGTCCCGATCGGCGTGGGTGGCAAAAATGCGCAAGCGATCCGCCGTGCGTCGGCAACTCCTCGGCATCGTAGATCCGCAGGCCATGACGGCCGAACACCTGCTCGATGGCGTACAGCGAGATGTACGAATAGTGCTCGTGATAAATCGTGTCGAACTCGACGTGCTCGATCAGTTTCAGCAGATGCGGAAATTCGATCGTCACCGTGCCTTCGGGCTTGAGCAGCATCGCGATGCCGGCGACGAAGTCGTTCAGCAGCGGCACGTGCGCCAGCACATTGTTGCCGATGATCAGATCGGCGCGCCGACCTGCCCGTGCCAGACCTCTGCGCCATCGACTCGCCGAAGAACTCCACCAAGGTCGGCACGCCGATCTTCTCCGCGGCCGCGGCGACCGTGTCGGACGGGTCGATGCCCAGCACCGGTATGCCCATTTGCGACGAAATTCTTGAGCAGGTAGCCGTCGTTGCTCGCGAGCTCCACCACCAGGCTGTGCGCGTCGAGCGCGAAACGGCGGCGCGCCATGTCGCAGTACTGCTTCGCATGCGCCAGCCATTCATCCGAATACGAGGAGAAGTAAACGTAATTGCCGAACAATTCCTCCGGCGCCACGTCGATAGTCGACCTGCACCAGTTTGCACGACTCGCACACCTTGGCGCGCAGCGGATAGCGCTTCTCGTCCTCGCGCGGCGGCCATCGACGCGAGGAAGGCATTCGACGCGGGCTGCATCCCCAAATCGGCCATCGTCACCGATGAGACGGCCGCCGCAGGCGCGGCAGCCCGCAACGAGCCCTACCATCGTGCGTCTATCCTTCCCACAGCTTCCACGGCGCCGCGCCGCTGTCCCACAGCGCATTGAGATGCTGCTTGTCGCGCAAGCGTATCCATCGGCTGCCAGAATCCGCGATGCACCCACGCGGCCAGTTGGCCGTCGGCCGCCAGGTTTTCCATCGGTTCCTTCTCCCAGACCGTGTGCGTACCGTCGATCAGTTCGAGCACGCTCGGGTTCGAGCACGAAGAATCCGCCATTGATCAGGCCGCCCTCGGCCTGCGGCTTCTCCTCGAATGAAATCGCCCGGCTACCCTCGGTCACGATGCGGCCGAAGCGCGCCGGCGGACGCACGCAGGCCACCGTAGCCTTGCGGCCGCGATCGGCATGAAAGGCGATCTCCGCCGCGATATCGATGTTCGCCAAGCCGTCGCCGTAGGTCATGCAAAAGGCTCGCCGGCGTTCAGATACTTGCCCACCTGCAGCAGCCGCCCGCCGGTCATGCTCTCCTCGCCGGTGTCGACCAGCGTGACCTTCCAGGGTTCGCTGCGGCAGTCATGGTACTCGACGCGGTTCTCCGCCATATCGAAGGTCACGTCGGCTTGATGCAGGAAATAATTCGCAAAGTATTCCTTGACCATGTAGCCCTTGTAGCCGAGGCAGACGATGAACTCCCTGACGCCGAACGCGGCGTAGAGCTTCATGATGTGCCACAGAATCGGCCGGCGCGCCGATTTCCACCATCGGCTTCGGCCGCGTGCTCGACTCCTCGGCGATGCGCGTGCCCTTGCCGCCGGCGAGAATGACGCACTTCATCGCTCGAACTCCCCAAGCTTGCGATACCGCGCTATTTGCGCCTCGGAAAACTTCAACATGTTCTCTCCCGCCGCGTGCGCTCGATACCAATCCGCGGTCCACGCCAGCGATTCTGCGATGCCGAGCTCGGGGCGCCAGCCGAGAGAGCGTTCGGCCAGCGCCGAAGACAGAGTCAGCGCGTGCGCCTCGGAGGGCTGCACCGCCCGATCGCGTCCCCATCCCGGTTTGCCCGCGAAGCGCGCGCTGAAGGCGTCGACCACTTCGTGCACCGTGCAAAAGGATGCCGGGTCCGGACCGAAATTGACAGCGCGCGGGGCGGTGCCTTCGGGCGCTTGCACCAGCGCCTGTGCCAGTGCGAGATAGCCCGACGAGCGGCTCGAGCACGTGCTGCCACGGCCGACCGCCTCCGGGTAGCGCAATACGACCGGGTTGCCCATCTTAAGCGCCCTGACGCAATCGGGAATCAGGCGATCGGCGCGACCAGTCGCCGCCGCCGATGACATTGCCGGCGCGCGCCGTCGCGATCGGCGGCCCGTCGCTGAAAAAGCTGTCGCGAAAGCTTCTCGTCAGGAGTTCCGCGCAGGCCTTGCTGTTGCTGTAAGGATCATGGCCGCCGAGCCGATCGCCTTCCTCGAACGGCGCGGCCCTCGCCGTGATTTTCGTAGACCTTGTCGCTGGTGACCACCAGCACGCACTGCAAGCCCTTAAGTTCCCGGCATGCCTGCAGAACGCACGCCCGTCCCGAGCACATTGGTGGCATAGGTTCCGAGCGGATCGCGATACGACTCCCTCACCAATGCCTGCGCCGCCATGTGAATGATAATTTGCGGATCGGCAACCGTCGCGGCATCGCGCAGACGTGCGGCGTCGCGAATGTCGCCTATCACCGAAACAGTCTCGCCCCCCACGATGTCCCACAGGTTCGGAGTACCCTGCGGCGCCAACGCGTAACCGGTCGGTTTCGCCCCCATCGCGCGCAACCATAGGCAGAGCCATGCACCCTTGAATCCGGTGTGTCCGGTGATCAACACGCGGCGGCCGCGCCAAAAATCCGCTGAACTTTTCTGTTGTGATGTCACGGTCGTACTTGAAGCATACCGGCTTCTTCAGGCGCCAGCGAGACGCGCCAGCAACGCCAGGTAATTCGCCTGGTAAGTATGCATCGCGTAGCGCTCGGCCACATGAGTACGTCCATTGGCGCCATAGCGCGCCCGCAATTCGGGCGAATTGATCAACCGCTCCAAATTGCCCTCCCAGTCATCGAGGCTGGTTGCGTGGAATCCGTTGAATCCGTCGATGACTGCTTCGGTGTTCGCGCCCACCGGTGAAGCCACGCAGGGCAGCGCTGCCGCCATGTACTGGAGCAATTTGAACGCGCACTTGCCGCGGGCCCATTCATCGTCGGACAGCGGCATCACGCCGATGTGTGCCCCGGCGAGGGACGCGGCCTCGGTGGCGGCACTCCATGCAACTCGCTCAACGGTGATCTCGGGCCAATCAGGGAACGCGGAGCAGACGACTCGGACCTTGAGGGCGGGGTGGCGCGCCGCAAGCCGCGCCAGCGCGGGGCGAATCATTTCCAAATAAACCAGATTTTCCGGACTGCCGATCCAAACGATGGTGGGCGGATCGAGCGGGCCGGCGGTCGTTCTCTGATAACACGACACATCGATCGAGGTCGGCAAGATGGCGATTGATCGGGCTAGCCGGGCGCGCCGCGCTTGCCAACACCTCGTTACCGGCCGCCACCACATCCACCAAACGACACGTTGCAGCGAACTTTCTACGGCGCCAAATCGAGTCGTCCGCGGATTCACCGAGCCGCCGCGGCTTGCGCACATAAATCGCATCGTCCAGGTCAAATACGCGCCGCCTGCTCAAGGAGGAAAACAGATGGGCCTCGATGGCGCTCAACTTGATCTGGTGGAGCACCACGACATGCGCCCACCGCCAAAGCTCGCGGCGCTCCCACGTGCGCAGGCCGTAGCGCCCGCTCGGGAAGCGTTCCAGTCGCACCTGCCAACCGGCCGCCTCCAAAGTCCCGGCCAGAGAACGCATGCGATGCCGAAATGACGGCTGATCGAGATCGTACCCCAGCAGCACCGCGTTCGGCATGCGACCCTCTAAGGCTCTCGTCGATTCGATTCGATCAAATTACCCAGCGCCCGTGCGGCCACGTCGACACCGTCTGCGAGCGCAAGGCCGGCGGCTCGCCCGGCGAGTGCCTCACGAGCCGGCTCGTTGTCGCAGCAGAGCGGTCGCCTTCTCGAGGATGCTCGCGGCTTCGAGCCGCGCGCCGACCGCGACGCCCAATTCCACGCAGCGGCGGATACGCTTGCTTTGATCGCGCGCGATGGGTACCGCAACGCAAGCGCCGCCGCACGCAATCGATTGCAACAAGCGTGGAGCCGCCGTTCACGACGATGAGGCGGGCGCAGCGCATCAGCTCCGTCAATTCGTATTGCGGTAGTGCGCCCATGGGCCGGAAATTCGCATCGGCCGGCGTCGGAGCTCGGACCGACGGGTCCCACGAACACCGTCACGACGCCGCTCGCCGCGAGCTGGCGCGCCGCCGCCAGAAATTGCGCCACGGCGCCGGCTGCGCCCGGGTGTCCGGTTCCGCCGCCAGGCACCACCAGTATGTAGCCGCCTGCGCTCAAGCCCGCCGGAGACAAAATCGCCTCCTGGCGTCCCGGCGGCGCGCGCGAAAAAATAACGTCGAGATAGCGCACGACGGGACGTCCCAACATATTGAGCTTGAGCCGCTCGAGCACAGCGCAAACTGCCCGCGATGAATTCCGGATAGGCAATCCAATGTTCGTCGATGAGACGCATCCAGCGAAGCCGAAACGCCTTGGCTCGCTGCCGTCGCCGCGCGCTGATGTAGACGACACGCGCGCCCGAACGTTGCGCGGCGCTGCAGTTGCGCCGTGCGTCCGGCATTGTCGAAGATCGACCACACTGCGGGCGCCAGCCGCGAATGAGGTCGATGACGGCGGCGCGAATGAAAGGTTGCCGAGGATGCCAACAACGTCGCCGGGAAGGCCATGTCGGCGGCATACGGCGCCGCGCGGCTCAGGACGAAGTGGATGGCGGCATTCGGCCAACGCTGCGCTCACGGCGCGCGCGATCGCCGACGAGCGCGCGTACTCGCCCATGCCGAACGGTCCGGACACCGGCACGAACAAGATGCGTGGACTCGACTCAGTCAAAGGCGGTGAACCAGCGATCGAGCACCAGAAGCGACCACGCCCGCCGAAATTCGCTGCCCACCGCGCGCCGCAGCACGCCGCGCGCGATGAGCCGCTGCACCGCCTCCTGCAAGATGCTGCGGGTGGCGCTTGAGCCAGCGATGCACCGGCAGCCCGAATCCGGACTTCGGCCGATCCAAGTGCCCTGCCGGCAAGCGCGGCTCCATGAGCTGGCGCACCAGCAATTTGCCGCGCCGTCGCGTTCGATCGACCAGCAGCGCCGGGTCGACGCTCAGCATGAACTCTACCAAGCGATGATCGAGCAAGCGGCGGCCGCACCTCGAGCGAATGCGCCATGCTGGTCCGGTCGACCTTGGTCAACAATCCTTCCGCGAGATCCGTGTTCAGATCCAACCAGCGCAGCTGAACCAGCGGGCTCAACTCCTCGCGCCAGAACTGCCGATAGAACCACAGATAATCGTAGTCGGGCTCTCGCCATCGATCGGCCAGCAAGGCATCGATCTGGTGGGCCGTCATGCCGCCGAGCGCCGCGGCGAATGCCGGCAGTCCGACAAAGGCGTGACGCTGCATCGAGGAGGCGAAGCGCGACAGCGGCGGCAAGCAATCGCGCCAGCGATCCGGTTCAACGCGTTCGAACGCGCGCCGATTTTCGACCAGTAGCGCGGATAACCGCAAAATATTTCATCGCCGCCCTCGCCGCTCAAGGCGACCGTGACTTCGCGGCGCGCGAACTTGCGCGATCAGGTAATTGGACCAGGCGGCGCTGTCGCCGAAAGGCTCATCGAACAGTTCCGGCATCGCATCGAGCGCCTGGGCGAAGTTCGCCGCAGGCGCCGTCATTTCGGTGTGCACCGTGTGCAGATGAGCGGCCGCGCTGCGTGCGGCATCGAGTTCCGAGCGGTCTCGCGCATCGAACCCCAGACTGTAGGTGCGCGGGGCTTCGAGATAGTAGCGTCGTGAGCGCGGAATCGATGCCGCCGCTCAAGAAAACACCGACCGGCACGTCCGACAAGGTGTGCGCCGGTACGACCTCGCGCAGCAATGTCGTCCAGCTCGTGCAAGGTGTCGCTCGCGCTCCTCGCTTCGATGGCGGTCGACGGCTGCCAATAGCGCTCGATGCTGCACGCGGCCGTCCTGCCAACGTGAGCGTATGCCCGGCCGGCAACTTCGCAATCCCGCGATAGATCGTCTTCGGTGCGGGAACGTAGCCGTGGAACAGATAATCCCGCACCGCGCTGCGGTCGATCTGCGGGCTTGCCGAGAACCAACAGCGCTTTGAGTTCCGACGCAAATGCGATGCCGTCCGGCAGTATCTGGTAGTACAAGGGCTTGATGCCGAGCCGGTCGCGCGCCAGCAACAGGCGCCGCGCGCGCCGCGTCCCAAATGGCGAACGCAAACATACCGACCAGTTGCTCGAGACCGGCGCTGCCGCGCTGCGCCAGGAGATGCAGCAGAACTTCCGTGTCGCCGCTCGAGTGCCACGGGCCCGGCAAGCGCGGCGCGCAGCCGCTTCGTGGTTGTAGATCTCGCCGTTGTACGTCAGCACCTGCGCGCCGAGCACCATCGGTTGGTGCCCGCCCTCGGACAGATCCAGGATGGCGAGTCGGCGGTGAGCCAAAGACGACTCCCGGCGCGCTCCATACGCCCTTCGCCGTCCGGCCCGCGATGCCGCAGACGCTGCGTCATGACATTGACGCGTCTCGACGCTGGCTCGCGAACCGATGATTCCGGCGATTCCGCACATGCGCGGCAGTCTAACGCGACCTGGACGGCGATGTACCGCTAGCCATCGGCCGGCGCGTTCGTTTAGGGTGCAGCCTGGGGCTCGTACACATGGCAACACCGGCCGATCAACGCCTACTGGAAGTACTGGAAAAATGGCTCAAGAGCCTTGAGCTGCACATCCGGTATTCGTCGCTCGACGCCGACAGCTACTCGAAGATTCAGCCCTGGCCGGAGCATCAACGTCCGAGCCGGTGGATCATCGATCTGGCCATGCAGAAAGCCGTCGCCTTGCGAGCCCAGATCCAAGAGCGCATCAAAATGGGCGATGCGAAATTCTCCGACTCGCTCGAGTTGATGACCTTTCTCGCCAATCTGATCGGCTCGGAGCACATCGAACGCTTCATTCCGCTGGCCGATCCGGCAGAACGAGACGCCTTCTGCCGCCCGCTGCGCCCGACGCTCAAGCGCAGGGCCGCCGCCGGAAGCCGTGACGGGGACACGCGAAATGCCCGAGTTCGTTGCGAGCAAGCGCCACCGCGCGCCGGTCGGAACCTCGCGCGTCGCCCGCACCGAGCGCAAGCAGCCCGATGCAAAACCGGCGCCGCGAACCGCGGCCAAACAACCTGCCAAGCTCACGGCGCCGGCGAAGAGCGCGCCGCCATCCAAGCCCGCCTCGCCGCCGGCCAAGCCGCCTCGCCGCCGGCCAAGGCCGCCCCGCCGCCCGCCAAACCTGCCGCGCCTCCCGCGAGGTCTGCGCCCGCCAGGCCGGTCGGCAACTTGAGGGCGGTTCCCGCCGCCGACGCGGCCGACGGCGCCCGCGAACAGGTGATCGCCGACGCGGCGCGCCTGGTGCAGTGGGGTCGCAAGTGGTACGAATTGGCGGAACTCATCGCGCGAATGGCGGATCGCCCGTCATTGGCCGAAGTGCGGCGTATACTCAAGGACAACAAGACGGCCATCGAAAAGAAGGCCGGAAGAAGCTAGCGAATCTGCCGGCCACCGGCGTTGAGTAAAATTTATGGAACCTCCTACGCTCAAGTTCGCTCAAAGGCGGCCATGATCATGACTAAAAATCTATCGAAGCGCTACGGCGAGATACTCGCGGTGGATGACCTCACTTTCTCCGTGGCACCGGGGGAGGTGCTGGGTTTTTTCGGTGCGAATGGCGCGGGTAAATCCACCACCATGCGCATGATCGCGGGCTTCGTTGCACCCACCGCCGGCGAGATCACCGTGTGCGGTCACGACATCGAGCGCGCACCGGTCGCGGCCAAGTCTTGCATGGGTTATCTACCGGAGGGTGCGCCGAGCTATGGCGAAATGACGGTGAGCGAATTTTTGGATTTCGTCGCCGATATCCGCGGTCTGAAGGGAGCGCAACGCAGCCTAAGGCGCAGCATCGTGATCGAGCGTCTCGCGCTCGCCCCGGTCATCGAGCAGGTCATTGAAACGCTCTCGAAGGGATTCAGGCGCCGCGTCGGCTTGGCTCAGGCACTCATCCATGATCCCGCAGGTGCTGATCCTCGATGAGCCGACGGACGGCCTCGACCCGAATCAGAAGCACGAAGTGCGCCGGCTCATCAACGAACTCAGTAAAGACAAACTCGTCATTGTCTCGACCCATATTTTAGAAGAGGTTCACGAGGTGTGCACTCGCGCCATCATCATCGCGGACGGTCGAATCGTGGCGGACGAGACTCCGAGCGCGCTCGAGACCCGCTCGCGATATCATCATGCGGTCAGCCTGCGCTTCGAGAAGACCGAACAGCTCGCGGCGGCGAAGCGAGAAATCGCGAACCTCGCCGAGGTGGCGGAGGTGGAGTCGGATGAACGCGAGATGCGCCTCACGGCGATCCCGCGCCCTGGAAAGAATGCGCTGCCGGCGGTAAGCGCGATGATCGTCAAGTACGACTGGGACGTTCCGGAGCTGCATCTCGAATTGGGCCGCCTGGATGAGGTATTCCGCAAATTGACGCAGCCTGCGGCGCGCGACGCCGTCGACGCGAGGGCTATGAGCGCGGGAGGGGCGCGGATTTGAACAAGACTCTGGTGATTTTCCGTCGTGAACTCAAGAGCTACTTCGCGACGCCTTTGGCGTACGTGTTCATCGTCATTTTCCTGGTTCTGTCGGCGGTGTTCACTTTCCAGGTGGGCGGACTGTTCGAGCGCGGGCAAGCCGACTTGCAGCCCTTCTTTCGCTGGCATCCTTGGCTCTACCTGGTACTCATCCCCGCGATTTCGATGCGGCTGTGGGCCGAGGAACGCAATAGCGGCAGTATCGAGCTGCTGATGACGCTGCCGATCACCTTGTGGCAGGCCGTGGCCGGCAAATTCCTGGCCGCGTGGTGCTTCGCCGGTGTCGCTTTGTTGCTGACCTTTCCGATCTGGATAACAGTCAACTATCTCGGCAGCCCCGACAACGGCGCCATCGTCGCCGCCTACTGCGGCAGCTTCCTGATGGCCGGCGGATTTCTCTCCATCGGCATGTGCCTTTCCGCCGCTACACGCAATCAAGTCGTTGCCTTCATTACCGCGGCATTGGTCGGATTCATATTCCTGCTCGCCGGATTCCCGCTGGTGCTGGATTTCGTACGCGGCGTGCTGCCGCAAGTCATCGTCGATACGATCGCATCGTTCAGTTTCTTCACGCATTTCGAGGCGATCTCCCGCGGCGTCATCGATTTACGCGACTTGGTGTATTTCGCCGCCTTGATCGGTTTTTGGCTCGCGGCCACGGCTCTGGTGCTCGACATGAAAAAGGCGCAATAGGTGAACGCTACATCGTTGGCAAAAGGCGGGCTTCGGGGTGGGTGGCTTCGTCGCGCTCGCCGTGCTGTTTCTCGGGATCGTCATGTTGTCGAATCTGGCGTTGCGCGGCATGCGCCTCGATCTGACGCAGAACCGTCTGTACACGTTGAGTCCGGGCACGCACCAAGTCCTCGCCGAACTCAAAGAGCCGATCAATCTGTATTTCTATTTCTCGCGCGATACGGCCTCGAAGCAGTCCCCTTTGCTCCTGCCGTATGCGGCCCGGGTGCGCGAGTTCCTCGAAGAAGTCGCGGCGCGCTCCGGCGGCAAGCTTCGTCTTCGAGTGATCGACCCTCAGCCCTTCTCTGAGGACGAAGACCATGCGGCGGAGGCCGGCTTGCAATCGCTGCAGGCGGGCGCGGGCGGCGAGGCGCTTTACTTCGGCTTGGTCGGCACCAATTCGACCGACGGCCGGGCAGTGATTTCGAGCTTCCAGCCCGACCGCGAGGAGTTTTTGGAGTATGACGTGGCGAAGCTCGTTCAGGAATTGGCGACGCCGAAAAAGCCGGTGATTGGGTTGATGAGCACTCTGAACATGCAGGGTCAATTCAATCCGATGACCGGCCAAATGAGCGATCCGTGGCCGGTTCTCGCGCAGATAGAGCAGCTCTTTACCGTGCGCACCCTGACCCCGGACATCGATCACATCGACAAGGACGTGGATGTTCTGATGCTGGTCCATCCGAAGCAACTACCGCCGAAGACGCTGTACGCGATCGATCAATTCGTCATGCGCGGCGGGAAAATGCTGCTGTTCGTCGATCCGGACAGCGCTGCCGACACCAGCGGGCAGGATCCCTCGAATCCCTACGCGGCCGCGATGGCCAATCATTCCTCGAACCTCGAACCGCTGCTCTCCGCATGGGGCGTCAGCTACGACCCGAGCAAAGTGGTCGGCGATCTCAAGCTTGGACTCGAAGTGCGTTCCAGCATGCAAGCGCCGCCGACGCGGCATATCGGGATACTCGGGTTGCGCCATGAGGATATGGATCCGAAAGACGTCGTAACGGCTTCGCTCGATGTAATCAATGTCGCCACGGCCGGCTTTTTGTCGGCCAGCCCCGGCGCTAAAACCTCATTCGAACCGCTGCTGCAGAAGTTCCACCGATGCCGCTCCGATTCCCACCGAGCGCTTCAAGGCGCTGACTGACCCCGCGAGCCTGCGCGACGGATTCAAGCCGACGGGCACTCGCTATGCGCTGGCGGCCCGGCTGACCGGTCCTTTGACCTCGGCATTTCCGCACGGCGCGCCGCCGGACCAAAAACCCGCGGCGGGACCGCCGATCGCCCACTTATCCAAGTCGGCCATGCCGGCCAATATCGTCATCATCGCCGACACCGATATGCTGACGGATTACATGTGGGTGCAGACTCGCGAAGTGCTGGGACAGAGAGTCGCACAAGCATTCGCCAATAACGGGGATTTCGTCGACAACATTCTCGACAACCTGAGCGGCAGCAGCGCTTTGATCAGCATACGCGGCAGGGGCACGTTTGCCCGCCCGTTCGAGCGCGTCGAGGCTCTCAAGCGCCAGGCCGACGATCGTTTGCGCAGCAAGGCGCTGGAGCTGCAGTCTGAGCTGCAGCAGACCGAGACGAAATTGACCGAATTGCAGAGCAAGAGAAACGATCAGACATCGCTCATGCTGACTCGCGGAACAGGAACAAGAACTGAAGAGGTTCACTGCCGAAAAGGCGCGCGTCCGCAAGGAACTGCGTGAAACGGAGCGCGGCCTCGACGTCGACATCAACCGGTTGGATACCTGGCTCAAGGTGATCAATATCGCCATCGCCCCGCTCGCCGTTGCGGTGGCAGGCGTGATCATTCTGTGGCTGCGGCGGCGGCGCAAATCCATCCCGAGCGCGGCATGAGTCGGCGCCGATTCTTGACGCTGCTGATCGCAGCGCTGCTCGTGATATCGGGCGCCATTTACTTCAGCACTCAGCGAAACCAATCGCACGAATCGGTCAGCGTCTCCTTGTTGCCCGCGTTGGCAAACGAACTCGACTCCGTGACGGAACTCGCCCTTCGCAAGGGCGGAGCGACGCCGATCGCGACCGTGCACAAAGTCGAGGGGCAATGGACGGTCGCTGAACGCGGCGATTATCCGGCCGACGTCGCGAAATTGCGCAAATTGTTGTTGGCGCTCGGCGATGCCAAGATCGTCGAAGAAAAAACATCGAACCCGGCAAATTTCTCGATCATCGGCGTCGAGGATCCCACAAAGCCCGGTGCAACCGGGACCGAGATCACGCGTGTCGCGAAGGATGGCAAGCACGCCGTCATCGTCGGCAAGCCCGTCGGGAGCGGAAATTTCGCGCGTCGCGGCGGCGAGAACCAGAGCTTCCTCGTCGAACCGGCGATCGCCGTGGAAACGGAGCCCCGTATCTGGATCGACTCCCGCCTGATCGACGTGCCCGTGGCATCCGTTCAAAGCGTCGAGATCAAACCCCCGACCGGCGCGGGCTATGTCGTTCACCGCCTCAAACCCAACGAGGATGGCTTCAGCCTCGACGGTACGCCGGCGGGCCGCAAGCCCGCGGATCCGCGTGCTTTGGCGCCCTCCGCCACCATGCTGGCCGGTCTCACTGCGGAGGATGTGGCGGCGGCAAGTTCCTTGGATTTCAGCAAGCCGACTGAGGCCATCGTGACTTTGTCGGATGGCAATGTCCTTCACCGTGATCGGTACGACGGCCGCCGACAAGCACTGGATTCAAGTGAAGGCCAGCAAGGATGCGGCTCTCGCCGCGAAAGCACAGGGCCGTGCCTTTGAAGTGGCGGCTATCGGTACGACGCGATTTTTCGCCCCTTGGATCAACTGCTGGTGCCCAAGGAATCGCCCGCCCCCGCCAAGCCCGCGAGCACCGCCAAGACCGCACGCGCCTGGCCGCAAGACCGCGACCGCCCGGCCAACAGCGCCCGGCCCCTGCTCATAAGGCAGCCGCCCCTTAGGCCTCGTGATCAGCGGGACCAGCGCAGGTTTCGGCCGGCGCCTG
Organism: uncultured Gammaproteobacteria bacterium; assembly: GCA_963783185.1. Lineage (GTDB taxonomy): Bacteria > Pseudomonadota > Gammaproteobacteria > Steroidobacterales > Steroidobacteraceae > Bog-1198. Next base: position 168,339 of record CAWAMT010000001.1, read on the forward strand.
GCGGCGCTGATCTACGACAGCCTGTTGCTCGCCGCGTTGCTTACGATTTACACGGCAATTGTCGTGGCGGTACGCGGCGGTGCGCTGACCCAGCAAAACGGGGGCGCATGGTGGTATGTGTACCGGGCAGGCGAACTCGTGGTGATTGCCGGCTACTTTGTGCTCAATTGGACGCGCAGCGGCCAAACCTTGGGGATGCGCGCCTGGCACCTGTGCGCGCTCAGCGACTCAGGCAGACCACTTAGGCTTTCGGCCGGCGATGTTGCGATTCTCTGAGCGCAATAGTGGCTTGGACTCCGGCGGCGCTCGGTGTGTTGTGGCTGTATTTCGATCCTGAACACCTCGCCCTGCACGACCGGCTCTCGAAAACCCGCGTGCTGCACCTTACTTAGGACCCGACAGGTTCCCTAACGGGTTCTTGAGATCGCGACGAAGGTACACAGACCGATCACCGCGGTCGGCAGCCAACCCACCAGCACCGGATTCACGTCGAAGAGCTGCCCGCCGTTCTCGATGGTGCGCGTAATGAGAAAGAACACCACACCCAGCATCACGCCGATCACCGTCCGCGTACCGGCGCCCGTCGTGCGCAAGGGCCCGAACACGAACGGTAATGCGAGCAGGGTCACGATGATGACGGCAAACATGCGCGCGATGCGCGACCAATAACCGATCTCGAAGGAGGCAGTCCCCAAATTGTTGCGGCGCAGATGATCGATGTACGATGCGAGGCCGCGCAAAGTCAGCAAATCCGGGTCTGTCGCCGCCAGCCCCAGGAAATCCGGATTGATCGTGGAGTGCATCGTCGACCTCTTTGACCAACTGACTATCGATATGATCCTCGCCGAAACGCGTGGTCGCGACATTTAGCATGCGCCATTGCCCCGGATCGGCGACCGAGATGCGCTCGGCCCGCTGGATCGACCGCAGACGATTCGGGGCTTCGAGGTCGAAAAGCGATACGCCTCCGAATGCCTGGTCGACTTCGCCCGTTTGCACCCGGAGGATGAGATTGCCGTCCTTGACCCAAGCGCCGCTCGAACCCGCGAAACTGACGGCCGCCAGCTTGCTGGTGGTCTTCTCCCGCTTGGCGAATTGCGCCAGCGGCGGCGCGACATATTCGCCGATCCCGTACATGACGAGGGAAAGGGTGAGGCCTGCGAGACCCACGGGCCACGCGATACGCCATACCGAGACACCCGATGCCCTCGTCACCACCAGCTCGCTTCCGGCCGCGAGATTACCCAGCCCCATCAGCGCGCCGATCATGGCGCCGATAGGCAAGCAGCTCGAACGCCTGCTGCGGAAGGTTCAAAAACGTGAACAAAAACGCATCGGCGGCGTTGTAGTCGCCGACGCCGATATCGCTCTGCTGACTGATGAATACAAACAGCGCGCCCAGCGTGAGGAGTACCCCCATCACCATCAGGGTGTAGACCATCACGGTGCGGTACAAATAGCGATCGAGGGTGTTCACGCGGTTCTCGCTTCGCGAAATACGAGATATAGCCCCAGCGCCAAGATGGCGATGTGAACCCACCAGACGCCGATCGCGGGCGGCAGATCGCCTTTCTCCACCCAGACTTTGGCCGCAGACAGCAAATTCGAATACACGAAATAGACGACGATGGCGAATCCGACGCGGGCGTAGCGGCCCTGCCGCGGGCGCAGGCGGCTCAAGGGAACGGCTACCAGGGTCAATACCAGCGCCATGATGGGACTCGATGCCCTGAATTGCAGCTGGGCGATATCGGAAGGAGCAGCTGGAACCCAACAGCTCTCGGGTCGGCTTCGTATCCGGATCTTGCGGGCCGCCGACCGGGTCGCCGGGCGTGACGACCGGAATACCGTGCTCGCGAAACTCGATGACGCGAAAATCGCTGCGTCCGGGTACGCCTTCGTAGCGCCGGCCGTTGAACAGCGTAACGAAGTGCATGCCGTTCGCTGCGGCTCTGGAATAGGTGGCCGTGTCGGCGAGCGCCACCTCGATACGGCCCGCCGTCTCGCGCCGCACGAACACGTTGTGCAGTAGCCCGTCCTCGTCGACGCGTTCTGCGTAAAACACCGCATCCCCGCCGCCGCTGATGAACGAGCGGAAGCGGCCGGCATCCAATTGCCCGAACTGAGCCTCCTTGAGCGCCGATCGGCGCAGCAGCTGCGCTTCCTGATCCGCGCGCGGTACCTGGAAGAACGCGAGCCAGCCCAAGCCCACGGCGATCACCGCGGCGAAGCAGAACAGCGGCACGAGCAGCCGCGCGGGCGCAAATCCGCAGGCTTGCAATGCCGCCATTTCGCTGTCGTGATATAGCCGGCCGAGCGCCAACACGATGGCGAGCAGGAGACCGACGGGTACGATCACCGACAGGTTCATGATCGCGCCGAGCGCAATCAGATCGAACACCACGTGCCGCCCGTAATCGTTGTCCGCCGCCTGGCCTAGGACCCTGGAGAGCTGGTTCGAAACCAATATGGCGACCAATACGCCGGTGACGGCAAGCCAGGTCTGCACGACCTCGCGCAGCACATATCGTTGAACGGTCCATTTCATAGTCACCGAGCTTAGAGCCTTCGCATTAATCGAGTAAACTATTTGCGAAACGCGAGCTGGCGGAGCTTAAGATAAACACGGAGTTCGGGATATGGAATTCAAGGCGATCGTCGATGTCAAAGCGCGCGATCCCGCGGGCTGCGCCGTAGTTGGCATCTACGAGAACGGCGAGCTCGGCATCGCCGCTCGAAATATCGACGCGCAAATCGGCGGCCTGATCGGACATCTGCATGCGGCGGGAGATTTTGCCGCGAAACTGGGCGACACCCTGCTGTTGCCGCAGCCCGGCGGTGCCGCATCGGCCCGGGTTCTGTTGGTGGGTCTGGGTTCGCGTGCCGGCTTTGGCCGAAAACAATACCGCAAGGCTTGCAGTCGAGCGCCTGGCGCTCTCCAAGACCGGTGCGAGCGATGCGATCGTGTACCTGGCGCTCGAGGAAGTCGCCCAGCTCGAGACTCGATACCGCGCCCGCATGGTGGCGGAAGTTTTCTGCGGACAGGCCTACAAGATTCCCGATCTTAAAACCGGCGCGAAACCGAAACCGGCCAAACTCTCGAGCGTCAGCGTGGCGGCGGAAAACGCCCGGGCCGCGAAAGCGGTGGCCGATGGGCTCAAGATCGGCGCCGCGGTCGGCAGCGGGCATGGCTCTGTCGCGCGATTTGGCGAATCTGCCGCCCAACATCTGTACTCCCACGTATATCGGTCAACGCGCCCAGGCCTTGGCGAAGGAATGGCCGCGCATCAAGACCAAGGTGTTCGACGAAAACGGCATCAGGGCCTTGAAGATGGGCGCGTTCCTTGCGGTCACCCAGGGTTCGGCCCAACCGCCGCGGTTGATCGTGTGCGAGTATCGCGGGACCAAAGCAACAACCGCACCGATTTGCTTGGTCGGCAAAGGGATCACCTTCGATTCCGGCGGAATCTCGCTCAAGGATCCGCCGGCCATGGACGAAATGAAGTTCGACATGAGCGGCGCGGCCACCGTGCTCGGTGCATTGCGCGCGGCCGCCGAGCTTGCGCTGCCCATCAACCTCGTCGTCATCATCGCGGCTTGCGAAAACATGCCGAGCGGCGAGCGCGGTGAAACCTTCCGACATCGTCACGACCATGTCCGGGCAGACGGTGGAAATCCTCAACACCGACGCGGAGGGCCGCCTGGTTCTTTGCGATGCCATTACCTATAGCCGTCGCTTCAAGCCCGCTGCGGTGATCGACGTGGCGACGTTGACGGGCGCCTGCATCGTCGCACTCGGCAATCATTTCAGCGGCTTGATGAGCAACAACGAGGGTCTCGCGGACGAACTCTCCGCGGCGGGCATTCGTGCCGACGACCGCGCCTGGCGGTTGCCGATCGGGGAGGAATATGCCGAGCAGCTGAAGAGCAATTTCGCGGATTTGGCCAATATTGGCGGACGCGAGGGCGGCGCGTGCACCGCGGCCTCATTCCTGTCGAAATTTGCCAAGGATCTCAAGTGGGCGCACCTCGACATCGCCGGAACGGCGTGGCTCGGCGGCTCGCAAAAGGGCAGCACCGGGTCGCCCCATCCCCTTGCTGGTCGATTTCTTGATCAACCGCGCCCATTCAAAATGAACGGTGACGGGTTGATTTCTACGTCTTGAAGAGCGCCGCGGCGAAACAGCGTTGGACGGTTGCCTGCCGGCTCACCGAGAAGGCATACCTGCGCGATTTGCGCGTGGTCATCTTGAGCGAAATGCCGCGGATGCCCAAGCGGTCGATGAGTTGCTGTGGACATTCAACGACCGATCCTTCGTACCGCATCAATATTGCGAAGATCGCGAATTCCATGGCCGCGGACACACCGGTGCATTTGACCGCAGCCCTCGAGGCGTCGGAACAGCCGATTTGCTGATCAATCTGAGCGACCGGTTGCCTCAGGGATTGGAGCGCTTCGCGCGAATCGCCGAAATCATCGATGCCGACCCGGAGCGCCGGCGCCTCGGGCGCGAGCGGTTCAAATCGTACCGCGAACACAAATTGACGCTCGAGACCCATCAGTTGGACGAGACCCCGGATACCTGAGCCCGCATGCATCCGAAACGCACGACCCCCGCGACATTCCCATCCTCAGGGAAGCACACGAGAAGGCCGGCGAGCCGATCGCGCAGTCATTCGACTACCAAGCCGTGCAGGCGGCCATATTGACGGAAACACTGAAGTTGGCTGATTCGCTCCTGCACCAGGCGGCACGGGACATCGAGGCGACGTTGTTCGAGCGCGTATTCGACCGTCTGCGTGCCGAGCTTCCCGAACTCGTCGATCGCGTGTTGCGCGAGCAAGCGGCGGCCGCGGACGAGTCCGCAGAAACACGCGAGTGAGCACGGTTTCATCGCCTCGAGCGGCGCGCCCGAGCTGCCCGGCCGCTATAATCGCAGGCGCATGGATAAAGCCTTCTCTCCTGCCGACATCGAATCACGCATCTACGCGAACTGGGAAGCGCGAGGATATTTCTCGCCGAGCGGCCGCGGCCCCGCCTATTCGATCGTCATTCCGCCGCCGAATGTCACCGGAACGCTGCACATGGGGCATGCGTTCCAGGACACCATCATGGATGCGCTGATCCGCTATCGGCGTATGCGCGGCTTCGACACGCTCTGGCAACCGGGCATGGATCACGCCGGTATCGCCACGCAAATGGTGGTGGAGCGCCAGCTGAACGCCGCCGGTCAAAGCCGCGTGCGAGCTCGGGCGCGATGCTTTCATCGAGCGAGTTTGGGAATGGAAGAACACTTCCGGCGGCATCATCGCGCAGCAATTGCGCCGCCTCGGCGCTTCGGTCGATTGGCGGCGCGACAAATTCACCATGGATCCGGAGCTCTCGCGGGCGGTGACCGAAGCTTTCGTGCGGCTCTACCAAGAGGGACTGATTTATCGCGGCAAGCGGCTGGTGAACTGGGATCCGGTGCTCAAGACGGCGCTGTCCGATTTGGAAGTGGTCGCCGAGGAGGAGTCCGGCAGCCTGTGGCACTTCCGGTATCCCTTGCGCGATGGCGGCGGCTATCTCATCGTCGCGACCACGCGGCCGGAAACCATGTTCGGCGATGCGGCGGTCGCGGTTCACCCCGACGATGAGCGTTATCGGCATCTGATCGGCCGCCGGGTGCGCCTGCCGCTCACCGATCGGGACATCCCCATCATCGGCGACGCCTACGTCGATCCGGCATTCGGCAGCGGTTGCGTCAAGATTACGCCCGCGCACGATTTCAACGACTACGAAGTGGGGCAGCGGCACGGCCTGCCCCTCATCAACATCATGACGCCGGAGGCCGCGCTCAACGACAACGTTCCCGTCGCCTACCGCGGGCTCGACCGCGCATGTGGCGCGTACGCAAGTTCTCGCCGATCTCGAGGCCTTGGGCTCATCGACCGTATCGAACCTCACAAGCTCATCGTGCCGCGCGGCGATCGCAGCAATGCCGTGTTGGAGCCGCTGTTGACGGATCAATGGTTCGTCGACATCAAGCCGCTGGCGGAGCCCGCGATTCGCGCCGTCGAAGAAGGGACGCATCCGCTTCGTTCCGGAAAACTGGTCGGGCGTGTATTTCGAATGGATGCGCAACATCAAGGATTGGTGCATCAGCAGGCAACTTGGTGGGGGCACCGCATTCCGGCCTGGTACGACAGCGAGGGCCGATGGTATCGTCGCGCGCAGCGAAGCGGAGGCGCGCGCCGCACACGGCCTCGATCCGTCCACGGCGCTGCGCCAGGACGAGGACGTGTTGGATACCTGGTTCTCCTCGGCGCTCTGGCCTTTCTCCACGCAGGGTTGGCCGCAGAGACGCCGCGACGCTGCGCACCTACTATCCGACTTCCGTGCTGGTCACGGGTTTCGACATCATTTTCTTTTGGGTCGCCCGCATGATCATGATGGGCCTCAAATTCACCGACCAGGCGCCGTTTCGCGAAGTCTACGTGCACGGCCTGATCCGCGATCATGACGGTCAGAAGATGTCCAAGTCGAAGGGCAACGTGATCGATCCGCTCGACATCGTCGATGGAATTGCGCTCGAGGATGCTGATCGCCAAGCGCACCAGCGGTCTGATGCAGCCGCAGATGAAGCCCGCCATCGAGAAAGCGACCCGCAAACAATTTCCGCACGGCATTCCGGCCTTCGGCACGGACGCACTGCGGCTGACATTCGCCTCGCTCGCGACGCAGAGCCGAGACTTGCGTTTCGACATGGCGAAGGTCGAGGGAAACCGGAATTTCTGCAACAAGCTGTGGAATGCCGCCCGCTACGTGCTGATGAATGTCGAGGGCCACGACTCGAATCGCGGGCCGGACGCGGCGCGCGATGAGGCCGAGTTCAGTCTCGCCGACCGCTGGATCCGGTCGCGCCTCGCCGCGATGCTCGAACGCGTGGAGTCGGGGTTCAGCGACTATCGCCTCGACAACGTCGCGAATGCGCTTTACGAATTCACGTGGAGCGAGTTCTGCGATTGGTATGTGGAGCTGTCAAAAGCGGTGCTGCAATCCGAATCCGCGAGCGAGGCGGAAAAGCGCGGTACACGGCTCACCTTGATCGGCACGCTCGAAGTGTTGCTGCGCGCGCTGCATCCTCTCGCGCCATTCATCAGCGAGGAAATATGGCAGCGAGTGCGCGTCAGTGCTGGCGTTGCCGGCGAGACCATCATGCGTGAGCCCTTTCCCGGCCGCGGACAGCGTGCACGCCGATTTTGCCGCTGAACCTGAAATGCGATGGGTGATGAATTTCATTCTCGGCGTGCGGCAAATTCGCGGTGAAATGGACATTGCCCCGAGCCGCAAATTGGAGGTGTTGCTGCAAAATGCCGGCCCCGCCGATCTGCAATATTTGGCGCGCAATCATCCCTATTTGTCCCGCCTCGCCGGCATCGCGGCGGCACGCGTGCTCGCACCGGACGAGTCCGCGCCGATTTCGGCAGTTGCGCTCCTGGGGAAGCTCGAAATTCTGGTGCCCATGGCCGGGCTGATCGATCCGCAAGGCGGAGCTCGATCGTTTGGCTAAGCGCCAACGTCGAGCCGAGGGCGAGTTCGGTAAATTGCAAACCAAGTTGGCCAACGGCGACTTCGCCAACAACGCTCCCGCGGAGGTGATCGCCAAGGATCGATTGCGCCTATCCGAATTGCGCACGGAAATCGATCAATTGGCGGCGCAGGCCGCACGGGTCGACGCGTTGCGCGGCGAATGAGCTCGCCTGAGACTTACCGCAGTGCTGGCCCAGCTCAATCGCGTCATTTTGGGTAAGGATGCGCAGATTCGCATGTGCCTCGCGTGTCTGCTGGCACGCGGCCATCTGCTGATCGAGGACATTCCCGGGGTAGGCAAGACCACCCTCGCGCACGCCATCGCCAAGACGCTCGGGCTTTCGTTCCAACGAGTCCAATTCACCAGCGATTTATTGCCCGCCGACGTGCTCGGCGTGTCGATATTCGATCGAGAGACGGGGAAATTCCGTTTTCAGCGCGGCCCCATTTTTGCCCAACTCGTACTCGCCGATGAAATCAACCGCGCATCGCCGAAGGCGCAGAGCGCGCTGCTCGAGGCGATGGAGGAGCGGCAGGTGACTCTCGACGGCCAATCCATGCCGCTGCCGGAGCCATTTTTTGTCATCGCGACGCAAAATCCACAGGAGCAAATCGGCACTTTCCCGCTGCCGGAATCGCAGCTCGACCGCTTTTTGATGCGCGTGCACTTGGGCTATCCGGCAGCGGCTGCCGAGCGTGAGTTGTTGAGCGGCGTGGATCGGCGCGATCTCATCAATTCACTGAGCCCGTTGGTCAGCGTCGAGGTCCTGCGCAGGCTGCAACTCGGAGTCCTCGAGATCCATGTGGCTCCGCCGCTCCTCGACTACGTGCAGGCGCTGGTTGCCCACACCCGCAGCGCAGCCGGCTTGAGCGTCGGCTTGTCGCCGCGCGCCGCGATCGGTTTGTTGCGCGCGGCACGCGCATGGGCAATGATCTCTGGGCGCAGCGCCGTCATTCCGGAGCATGTGCAGGCGGTATTCGCGGCCGTGGTGGAGCATCGGCTCGGGCAGCGCGATCCGGGCGCCGCGGCGGCGAGCCATTTGCTCGAGGCCGTCCCCGTTCCTTGAGCGAGCACTGACTTTGCGCAATTTGCGTCAGGCGGCGATTTCTCGGTTACGTGCCTGGGCCGCGCGCCGGCACGGCCTCGATACCTTACCCGTGACCATACATCGTCGCAGAATCTATATCTTGCCGACGAGTTTCGGCTTCATGCTGGCCTCGTTACTCGTGGCCATGCTGATTGCCGGGCTCAACTACAACAGCAACCTTGGCCTGGCCTTCGCTTTTTTGATGGTAAGTCTGGCTTTGGTGGCCATGCATCATTGCCACCGCAATCTGCTTGGGTCTTAGCGTCGACGTGAATGTCGAGGTCGATGCCTTTGCCGGCCGGGATGCCGCTTTCGATTTCATGCTGCAGAACCGTTCGGCCATGGACCGGTGCGATATCGAAATTCGTTGCACCCCCGAAGCCGAAGCCATCAAGAGCGTGGGCGCGAATAGTTACGAGCAAGTCACGCGTCAACGTTCCGGTGACCCGGCGCGGCGTGACTCGATGGAGCCAGTTCGAGCTGCGCACGCGCTATCCGTTCGGTTGGTTTCGAGCCTGGACCTACGTGCAGGGCTCGCTCACCGCCTTCGTCGCGCCGCAGCCGCGCGGTGAACGACCATTGCCCTCAGTCACCGCAGCGGCGGGCAGTGCCGCGCCCACCGAGGCACGCGGAGACGAGGATTTTGCGGGACTGCGCTCCTACACGCCCGGCGTTCCGCTCAAGCACATGGCGTGGAAGGTCTTGGCGCGCGGCGGTGACGCCGCAGTGCGCAGTTACACCGATATGGCCGCGCAGCCGGAGTGGCTGGAGTGGTCCGCACTCGAGGGCTTGGAGATCGAGGCGCGTTTGTCGCAGCTGTGCCGCTGGGTATTGCAAAGTGAAGCCGGCTATCGCCGGCCCTATGGCCTGCGGCTGCCCGGCGTCGAAATCTCGCCCGGGCGGGGTTCGCTGCATCGTGCCCGCTGTCTGCGGGCACTCGCCACGTACGGGGTGCCTCCGCAATGAAGCTGGCGGCGGCCGCGGCAGAGCCCATCACCTACGCGCAGCTCAAATGGATCTGCGCGTGTCTCGCGCTGGCGCTCGCTGCGCACGTCGCCGCACTGCCGCTTTGGCTGCTCCTCACCGTGTGCGCAGCGGCCGTGATTCGTTTGGGCCTCGCGGCACGCGGGCAAGCGCGCACCGGCCCGCGGCATACTGCTCGGGATTGCCGCGGTCGCGATCGTGCTGCTATTTCTGCAGTTCCACACCTTCAACGGGCTGGCAGCGGGAACCGCGCTGCTCTGCTTGATGGCGGGTTTGAAATTGCTCGAGACGCAAACCCGCCGCGATGTCTACGTCATCACCATGATCGTTTATTTTCTGAGCCTGTCGGCGTTGTTGCGCGGCGAGTCGTTCTGGTTGCTAAGCTATCTGGTCGGGGTCTCCTGGCTCACGACGGCAACCTTGCTGCGGCTGTCGAGTGCAATGCCGCTCCCCGATTGGAGGCGCAGCGCACGTTATGCCGGGCGCATCCTGGCTCAGGCACTGCCGCTGGCGCTGGTATTTTGGTTATTTTTCCCTCGCTTTGACGGGCCGCTGTGGCAAATGCCCGCGGATACTCGCGGCGCAGAATCCGGATTGAGCGACAGTATGAGCCCGGGCGACATCACGGAGCTCGCGTTGTCCGACGACATCGCATTTCGCGTGCACTTTACCGGACCTACCCCGCCGCCGAGGGAACGCTACTGGCGAGGCCCAGTGCTGCACGATTTCGATGGCCGCACATGGCGTCGCACGGATTCGAGGCCGGCGCCCGCGCCGGCGCTGGTGCCCGCCGGCCGCGAGTATCAATACACCTTGAGCTTGGAGCCGCACCAACACAATTGGATATTCGCGCTCGATTGGCCTGCGCGCTGGGACCTGCCGCGCGCGTTTCTCACGAGCGACTACACGTTGGTGCAGCCCCTGCCCGTAACGCAATCGATGGACGTCGTCGCCACCTCATACAGCCAAGTCCGGTCGGCGGAAACCCTGGACGCGGGGATGCGCGTGCACGACACGCAATTACCGCCCGGCCGCAACCCGCGAACCACGCGGCTGGCGCAACAGTTGCGCGCTGCGAACCCGGCGGATATGGACTATGTTCGTGCGGTGCTCGCGATGTTCCGGCAGGAGCAATTCTTCTACACCTTGAGCCCGCCCAAGTTGGGCGAGGATTCGGTCGACGAATTCCTGTTCGACACCAAACGCGGCTTTTGCGGTCACTATGCCTCCGCCTTCGCGGCCCTGATGCGTGCGGCGGGAATCCCCACCCGCGTCGTCACCGGCTATCAAGGGGGCACGTTCAATCGTTTCGCAAATTATTGGATTTTGCGGCAAAGCGATGCGCACGCCTGGGATGAGATCTGGGTCGAGCAGCGCGGCTGGATGCGCGTCGATCCGACTTCAGCGATTGCACCGGAGCGCGTCGAGCGCGGCTTGAACGACCTTCTCTCCGCAAACGAGCCTCTCGCCAGCCGTTGGCAGCAACGCACACCCTGGCTGGCCGACATGCGCTTGCGCCTCGATGCTCTGCAACAGTTGTGGCGAGAACGAATCTTGCGATTCGATCAGAGTTCCCAGAACAAGCTTCTGGTTCTGTTGCGCATCCCCGATCCCGACGGGCAGAAACTGGTGATGGTGCTCGGGATCGGCCTGGCGCTGGGGCTTTCGTGGCTCACCTGGCAAGTACGCCGTGAGTTGCAGCCGCGCACGTTGGATCCCTTGATCCGCGCCTACGAGCGTCTGTGCCGTAAATTGGCGGCCGTCGGCCTCCCACGACAAGCGCACGAAGGAGCTGAAGCCTACGCCACTCGAGTCGCGCAGTTGCGGCCTGATCTAGCCGCCGCGGTGACGGCACTCTGCACCCGCTATACGCGGCTTCGCTACGGCGCCGACCCGCCGAGCGCCGATGAGTTCTCGTTCATCTCCGCGGTGCGTGCGTTTCGTCCCCGCGCGAGCGCAGAATCCGTCCGCGCGGACCGCGCCAGCGGATAGAACATCTCGACATACCAACGCTCCTTGCCGTGGATCAGATCATCCGACAAACCAACTGCCGGCGGGTAACGGCGGGTTATCTTTGCAGTGCCAAACAAAACATCCCAGAAGAATAGGAGATTGCCGAAATTCCCCCGATAATGTCCGATCCCATCGGCATTGGTGAGTGCGTGATGAGCCCAGTGCGTGGCGGGCGTCGAAACGGTGCGCTCGAGCACCCAGGCCAACGGATGCAGCACCTTGATACGATATAGCGGTTCGTCCCAGCGCACCGCGCTGTGTGCGCCCAGGATGACGAGAAGCTTGGCCACGATGTAGGCCAGGTACACCGTGCCGAATCCCAGGTAAACCAACACGCCCGATATCCACAGACCCGGCATCATCAGGTAGTAGAAGAAATTATTGCGATAGGTAATGCGAATGCTCATGTAGTGCGCGCTGTGATGAGCGCGGTGCAGCGGCCAAAGCAGCGGTGTGTGCGACACGCGATGCCACCAATACTGCGTCATATCATCGCCTACGAGAAGGATACCGGCCATGAGCCACCAGGGCAGAGCCGCCCACGCATGGAACTCGCCGGGCATCAATAGCGAACAAAGCTTGCCGGTGACCGCGAATACCAGCGGCTGCGTGACGGCCAGGAGCGCGACAAACATCGCCAATTCCAGCTTGGAGTCATCCGGCGTCGCGTGAAAATTCTCGTGCCGCTTCGATGCGATTTCGAGCAGCGCGAAGCCGAGAATGATTGCCGTGAGAAGAATGTATTGAATTGAGTTCATCGAGCCGCTCTCACGCCGCGAGATTCTCCCGAGTCTTCATGAATTCGATCTCAGGCCAGCGTTCCTCGGTCAGACCGAGGTTGACGCGCGTCGGCGCGAGGTACACCAGCTCCCCGGCATGATCGATCGCGAGATTGTCGTGCGCTTTGCCGCGAAACTCCGCGAGACGTTTGTCGTCCTTGAGCCGCACCCAGCGCGCCACGGCGACGTTGATCGGCTCGAACACGCATTGCACGCTGTATTCATCCTGCAGCCGAAATGCGACCACCTCGAATTGCAGCTGGCCGATCGCGCCCAGAATCAGATCGTTGTTGCGCAACGGCTTGAACAGCTGCGTGGCGCCCTCCTCGCATAGCTGCGATAGACCTTTTTGCAGCGCCTTCATGCGCAGCGGATCCTTGAGCACCGCGCGGCGGAAAATTTCCGGCGCGAAATTCGGCACGCCGGTGAAGGTGAGATGCTCGCCCTCGCTGAACGTATCGCCGATGTTGATGGTACCGTGATTGTGCAGTCCGATGATGTCGCCGGCGTACGCCTCCTCGGCCTGGCTGCGATCCGCGGCGAGAAACGTGAGCGCGTCCGCAACACGGATTTCCTTGTCGAGCCGCACGTGATGCAAGCGCATGCCGCGCGCGTAGCGGCCGGAGCACAGCCGCACGAAGGCGATGCGGTCTCGATGCCCCGGATCCATGTTGGCCTGGATTTTGAACACGAAGCCGGTGAGTTTCGGCTCATCCGCATTGACGATGCGCTCGAGCGCCGGCCGCGGCAGAGGTCCGGGCGAATGCCTGACGAAGGCGCTCAGCAACTCCCTCACACCGAAGTTGTTGACCGCGGAGCCGAAGAACACCGGCGTCTGCTGCGCGGCGCGGTAGCGTGCCAGATCGAACGCGGGACTCGCTCCGCGCACCAATTCCACTTCTTCCACGAACTGCGCATAGCGATTCCCGAGAAATTCCCGGGCCTCATCGCTCTTCAGGCCGTCGATGGTCTCGTGGCTCCCGACTCGGCCTTTCTCCACCGGCACGTACACGTAGATCTTGTCTTCGAGCAAATGATAGACGCCGAGCAGGTCGCGGCCCATGCCGATCGGCCAGGTGACCGGCGTGCACTGGATCTTCAGAACGCTCTCGATTTCGTCGAGCAATTCGATCGGCGCGCGGCCGTCGCGATCGAGTTTGTTCACGAACGTCATGATCGGCGTATCGCGCAGCCGGCAGACCTCCATGAGCTTGATGGTGCGCTCTTCGACTCCCTTGGCGCAGTCGATGACCATCAGGGCGGAATCGACCGCGGTCAAGGTGCGGTAGGTATCCTCGGAGAAATCCTCGTGGCCGGGCGTATCGAGCAGATTGACGATGCAATCATCGAACGGAAATTGCATCACCGAGGAGGTGACCGAGATGCCGCGTTGCTGCTCCAAGCGCATCCAATCGGAAGTCGCGTGACGCGTCGCCTTGCGGCCCTTCACCGTTCCGGCCATTTGGATGGCGCCGCCGAACAGCAGGAGCTTCTCGGTCAGCGTGGTCTTGCCGGCGTCGGGATGCGAAATGATGGCAAACGTGCGGCGGCGCGCAACTCTCACGCGCGAGGTCAGGATTGACGGCGCTCATTTTGCGTCGGGTAGTTTGGCGTCGGGCAGCAGAATTCGCCGCAGCACCGCGGCATCCTCGCGGCCGACGGTGGCTTGGTAATAGCCGCGACGCACGCCGACTTGCTCGAAGCCCAGCGAATGATAGAGCCGCGCCGCGGCGGTATTCGACGGCCGCACCTCGAGAAAAGCCTCGTACATGCCGGCGCGCGCGCGCGCGATCCAAGAGATACAAAAGGATCTTGCGGGCGAGGCCGCGGCAGCGGTATTCATCGCGAACGCACACATTGAGGATGTGCGCCTCGCCGGCGCCGACGGACATGATGCCGTAGCCCGCCATATCGCCGCCCACGTCGACGACGCGGCACACGTAGCCGACCCGCAGGCAGTCGCGAAATATTCCTTCGCTCCAGGGAAACTGATAGGCGGCACGTTCGATCGCCACGACCACGGGAACATCGAGTTCGTGCATCGGCCGAATGTCGACCATGCCGCAGAATTCGCGTTCTGCTTAACGCTGGACACGTGCACACACCTCGCGCGCGAATTTCAGATCCTCCCACGCCTTGCGCTTGTCCGTCGGCGTGCGCAACAGATAGGCCGGGTGATAGGTAACGACCAGCGGCACGCGCGAGATGCCAAACGAGTGCACTTGCTGGCGCAGGCGCCCCAACGGCGTATCGGTGCGCAGCAGGTTTTGCGCGGCGATCCGGCCGACGGCCAGCATGATCCTCGGCTTCAACAAGCGCGATTTGCCGCTCGAGATAGGGCAAACACTCGCGCGCGTCTCGTTCGCAGCCGGGATCGCGATTATGCGGGGGGCCGGCATTTCAGCACATTGGCGATGTACACCTCTCGCGCGCCAGCCCGATGGCCCGCAGCATGGAATTGAGCAGCTGACCGGCGCGGCCCACGAAGGGCTCGCCCTGGCGGTCTTCCTCGGCGCCGGGCGCTTCGCCCACGATGAGCCACTCGCGCCTCGCGGTTGCCGACGCCGAACACGGTTTGGGTGCGCGTCGCGCTCAAGGCGCAGCGCGTGCAGGCGGCGACCCGGGCGCGCAATTGCTCCCAGTCGAATCGCCGCCTCGCGCAGGAGCGTCGCTGACCGGCGCTGGCGGTCGTTGCCGAGCTCGGGGCTGGCCGAACCTGCCGTGGCGGCTGCGGCAGGGAGGCCGGCCGGCGGGCGCAGCACCCAGGACTGCAAGCCCATGGCCGCGAGGTATTCCTTGTCGCAAAGACCTATTCATGTGCGTGGGTCGGGGCGCGCGCGCGAGCGCCGGCGTAGTTTGCGGTACACCCAGACGGTCGGTGCCGACAAGGCATAACTGCCGAAAATCAGCAGCAAGGTGATCGCAGGGTATAGGAAGATGAAGACGAAGGCGAGCGGCACCAAGCACGATGTGCGTGAAGCGGACGCGGGCGCCGGCGTCCACTTGCTTGAAGCTGTTGAAGGCGAACCGGCTGATCATCAGCGCGCCCGCGAATGCGGTGACCAGGAACGCCAGGATGAGCCCCGGCAAACCGATGTTGACCCGATCGCTCGCGAGCCAGATCAGCGCGGCGACGATGGCCGCGGCCGATGGGCTCGGCAGACCCTCGAAGTAGTGCTTGTCCTGGGTGGCGGCGCGCGAGTTGAAGCGCGCCAGACGCAGCGCCGCGGCCGCGGCATAGAAGAAACAGACCAGCCAACCCAGCCTGCGCCACAGCGGGCCGTACTCGGCGATGCGCGCCACGCCCCATTGGTAGGTGACGATGGCCGGGGCGACCCCGAAGGACACCATGTCCGAGAGGCTGTCGTATTCCTTGCCGAACGCGCTCTCCGTGTGAGTCCAGCGCGCGACGCGGCCGTCCAAGCCGTCGAATATCATGGCGACGAACACCGCCACGCCGGCATGATCGAACTTCAAGTCGATGGCCGCCACGACCGCATAGAAGCCCGCGAACAGTGCTCCCGTGGTGAGCAGGTTCGGCAGCCAATACACGCCTCGCGGCCGCGTTTGTGGATCTTCGACGTCACTCATGAGCATTGCGGGCCATGAATACCAGGGGGCGGCTGATGTAAGATACGCGGCCATGCGCCTATCTCAATACCCCATTATCGACGCTCAAAGAAGTGCCCCGGACCGACGCGGAGGTCATCAGTCACCAGCTCATGCTGCGGTCCGGCATGATTCGCCGCTTGGCCGCCGGGCTTATATTCCTGGCTGCCGATCGGCTTCGCACGCTGCACAAGGTCGAGCGCATCGTGCGCGAGGAGATGGATCGGGCCGGGCGCCTTGGAACTGTGCATGCCGACGGTGCAGCCTGCCGAGTTGTGGAAGGAATCGGGCCGCTGGAGCAAATACGGGCCGGAACTGCTGCGCTTCAAGGATCGGCACGAGCGCGAATTCGCCTATGGACCGACGCACGAGGAGGTCATCACCGACATCGCGCGGCGCGAGCTGCGCAGCTACAAGCAATTGCCGGTCAATTTCTATCAGATTCAGTCGAAGTTTCGCGACGAGATTCGACCGCGCTTCGGCGTGATGCGCGCCCGCGAATTTCTCATGAAGGACGCCTATTCGTTTCACATCGATGAGCCGAGCCTCGCGCAGGGCTATCGCGCGATGTTCGACGCCTATACCCGCATTTTCACCCGCATGGGTTTGAAATTTCGGGCGGTGCAAGCGGACGGCGGCAGCATCGGCGGCAGCGTGTCCCAGGAATTCCACGTACTGGCCGATTCGGGCGAGGATGCCATCGTATTCTCGGACGGCGATGATTACGCCGCGAACATCGAGACGGCCGCGAGCGGTGGCGCCGAGCGACGCCGCGCCCGGCGGCGGCGCGAGATCCCTGGCCAAGGTGCAGACGCCGAATGCCCGCACCATTGCCGAGCTCGCCGCGCTTCCTCGGGGTGCGTGCCGGACGCAATGCGTCAAGACGCTGTTGGTGGACGGCAGCGAGGGCGACGTGGTGGCGTTCGTGCTGCGCGGCGACCACGAACTCAATGCGCGTCAAGGCGCAGAAAATGCCGGGCGTCGCCAATCCGCTTGCGCATGGCGAGCGCGGAGCGGGTGCGCGAAGCCACCGGCTGCGAACCCGGCTCGATCGGCCCGATCGGCTTTGCCGGCAAGATCTACGTCGATCATGCCGCGGCGCACCTCGCGGATTTCGTGTGCGGCGCCAACGAGAAGGACGTGCACTTCACCGGCGTCAATTGGGGCCGCGATCTGCCCGAGCCGCGCTCGTACGACATTCGCAATGTGCAGGCCGGCGATCCGAGCCCGAGCGGGCGCGGAACTCTCGAAATTGCGCGCGGCATCGAGGTCGGCCACATCTTCCAGCTGGGACAGCTCTACAGCGAGGCGATGAAGGCCACCGTGCTGGATGAGCAGGGCAAGGCGCTCACCATGTTCATGGGCTGCTACGGCATCGGAGTCACGCGCGTGGTCGCGGCGGCGATCGAGCAGAACCACGATGCCAACGGCATCATCTGGCCTGAGCCGCTGGCGCCGTTTCTGGTCGTGCTGGTGCCGATCAATTACCAGAAGTCGGAGCGCGTACAGCAGGCGGCCGACAGCGCTCTACGAGCGAATTCAGGGCCGCCGGCATCGATGTGCTGCTCGATGACCGCGACGCCCGGCCCGGGGTCAAGTTCGCGGATTCCGAGCTCATCGGCATACCCGCACCGCATCGTCATCGGCGATCGGGGTTTGAGCGCCGGAACTCTCGAATATCGTCACCGGCGCGAGACCGAATCGACAGAAATACCCATGGCTGATGCCGTAGCCTATATTCGCAATAAGTTAAACCCCTGAGGGATCCGAGCGTGCGGCGGCTGCATTCGCGAATACCTCGCTCTCTGCGCCTCGGTCGCGCTGGCCGTGTGCTGCGCGCTCGGGGGCGCCGCGCGGGCCGACCAGCAGCGCGATCCGGAACTGAAGGATCTGCTGCAAAAGATCATCGGCAGCCGCGACTGCTTCGTCGACAAGTATGAGTCCGAGGTTTGGTACAAGACCATGGAGCCGCGGCTGCAGGCATTCGTCGCTTCGCACGAAGATCGCGTCAACATTCTCGATCATGTGTATTGCGAGGCCAAGCGCGATCCCGACGTTGGAGCTGCCGCCCGATTTGGTGCTCGCCCTGATCGAAGTGGAGAGCCGCTTCGATCCCTGGGCCGTTTCGCCGGCCGGTGCCGTCGGCCTGATGCAGGTCATGCCGTTCTGGCCGCGCGAGTTGGGGGTGCAAAACCAGCTGGTGCGCGTCGCGCCCAACATCCGCATGGGCTGCGAGATTCTGCGCTATTACCTGCGCGCCGAACACCGCAATTGGTCGCGCGCGCTCGCCCGCTACAACGGCAGCGTCGGCCGCAACACCTATCCCGCCCTGGTCATGCAGCGCTGGCAGCGCGGCTGGCGTTTCTAATTTTTTGGAGTGACGTTTCGACGTTTCGACGTTTTGACGTCAAAACGTCCCATTTTTCAGGGGCAAAGGCCCCCGGGTCGCCCCGGGCAGTCTGGTGGTCCTGGTGGACCTGCGGTCCGGTCGTCCGGCGGGTCCCGGGCTATAAAATCTCGAACTTCGTCGGCGCCGTGGCGCTTCATCGAACTCGAGTTCGAACACCTCTCGACGCGCGCCATGCGGGGTCCGTCGATGCAGCCACTCCGAAGCCCTCTACCGCGGTGCTGGGTCCCGTGGGCCACGACCTCCACGGAACCGTCCGGTAGATTGCGCGCGAAACCGCGAATGCAGTGCCGCTCGGCTTCGAGCCGGGTGCTGTGCGCGAAAGTACACGCCTTGCACCTTGCCGGTGATTCGGAAGCGGCGGCGTCACCTGTTCCAAGACAATCGTCCTTCGAGGCCGGGCGCCGGCGCTGACGTGCGACGACTGGGCGCCTCGGACAGGCTGCGTTTCCGCGTGTTGCGTGCCGCTTGAGAGCCGCCGCGGCATGGCGCTTGGCCTGCTGTGCCGCCAAGCGGGCCGCGAACGTACTCCTGCGCTTCGAGATGCTTTTCGGCGCGCACGATCGCTGCTTGCGCGGCGTAGAGGTCGGGTGAGGTTGTCTCCGTTGCGCCGGCCGCTCGGGCTGCCGCAATGGCCTGCCGCGCATCGCTCATCTCCTGCACGGGCGGGCCGCTTCCGCAGCCAATCAGGCAAGCAACCCCGACAAATACTGCGATGAAGCGCAACATAACTGTCACGGACACTAACAACAGCCGGCAGGGCCGTCAAACCACGGCGACGTTATACAATTCTGCAAGCCGTTGCAAATAATCCGTTGCGCCGGCGCAGCACTCGAGATATATCGACGCGATTTTCCCGCGAGACATACCGATGAATGAAATATTGGTTTTGTATTATTCACGCCAAGGCAGCACCGCCGCACTGGCGCGCCAGGTGTGCCGCGGCGTGGAGATGGTTGCCGGCATGCAGGCGAGATTGCGCACGGTGCCCCCGCTCACCACCACCACCGAGCGCATGGACCCGCGGTGCCGAATGAGGGCCCCCCGTACGCCACTCACGAAGATCTCGTGGCGTGCAGCGGCTTGATTCTCGGCAGCCCGACACGTTTCGGCAACATGGCGGCCCCGATGAAATTTTTCTTGGACGGCACCAGCGCGCCTGTGGCTCTCGGGCGCATTGGCGGACAAACCGCCGCGGTATTCACCTCCACCCAAACCCTGCACGGCGGCCAGGAATCGACGTTGCTGTCGATGATGCTGCCGCTGCTACATCACGGCATGTATCTGGTCGGGTCTGCCGTACAGCCGAACGGGGCCTGACCGAAACCCGCAGCGGCGGCACGCCGTATGGCGCGAGCCACGTCGCCGAGCTTGAGCGGTCACGGCGAGCTGTCGGAGACCGAGCGCGAACTGGCGCGCGCTCTGGCGCGCGCGTGGCCGCGTTGGCCTCTCGCCTGCAGGGCAGCGCTTGAGTCGCGGACAAGGCGCGCGCGCTGACGATTTGGCTGTGGACCGCGGTCGCGTTGAGCCTGCTGGCCTGGATCACCGTCGGCTATCCGTGGCCGATCTGCGTGCTCGCGGTGCTGCCGCTGCTGCGCCGCTGCACGGTCTGGTGCGCGGTCGGCGCTACACCTACGCCTGGGCGACTCTGTTCGCGATTCCGTATCTCGTATTTGCGTTGACCGAGCTGTTGGTGAACCCGGCGGCGCGCTGGGTGGCGTCGATCAGCCTGCTGCTGGTGTTCGGGTGGTTCTGCGCTATGGTTTTGTTTCTGCGTGCTTCTCCAGCGCGTCGCGAATGAAGGGAATGGTCAGGCGGCGCTGCGCGACCAACGACGCCTCGTCCAGCCGGTCGAGGATGTCGAACAGGGAGCGCAAATCGCGCGGCATGCGCTTCAGCAGATAGTCCGAACGTCTCCGGCGGCAGCTGCAGGCCGCGTTGCGCGGCTCGCAGCCGCAGTGCCTCGATGCGCCCGGCATCATCGAGTTCGCGCACTTGGTAGACCACGCACGCGCGCGGCTCGCGAGCGCCAATCGTCCAGGCGCCAAGCGATCTGGCGCGGCGCGCGCGGCGGCGGCGAAAATCATCCGCGTACGCAAGATCCGCGGCGTCGTTGAACAGGCGGAACAGCGCGCGCTCCCAGGCCGACATCGCCGGCCACGGCATCGACATCGTCCAGGCACAGCACGCGGCAGCGCTCGAACCCCGCCAGCGCCTGCGGCGGCAGCGCCAGCGGACCGATCCAGCGGAAATACGCCGCCGTTCGGGCTCGACCCGGCGGCCGCCGCGCACACCGCCTGCAGCAGGTGCGTCTTGCCCGAGCCGCTGACCTCCCCACAGCCAGAGCGGGTCGCGGTCGGGCCGCGCAGGGCCGACAGAACTTCGCCGTTCGGTCCCGGCGCAGAAGCTCGTCGAAAATCGCGTCGCGCGCGCAACCGCACGCCGAGCGCGAGCTGCTTCATGTGGGCTTCGATCCGCCGGCCGCGCGACCGCGGCGCCGCGGACTTGCGTCCTCCGGCCGCGCCGCCCATAGACGCAGCACGTAATCGATGCCGCTGATCACGACGGTCACGAACACCAGCGCGCCGAGCAGCACACCACCCAGGCCGGCGGCCAGGAGAACTGCTGCGCTGCCGATGATGGCCAGAATGAACACGGCCTGGCACACCGTATTGAGTTTGCTGACGAACGACGGCCGCGCCTCGACCGGACCGAGCAAATCCGATAGGCGACCGCGCCGAGCACGATGATGCAGTCGCGCGCCACCGCCGCCGCCATCAACCACAGCGGCACGAGCCGAAGAGCGGCCAGCATCACGAACACCGTGGCCAGCATCAGCTTGTCCGCGATCGGATCGAGCACGGCGCCGAGTCGGGTCTGCCAGCCGAAGCGCTTGGCCAGAAAGCCGTCGGCCGCGTCGGACGCGGCGGCGACGCGCGAACAGCGCAAAGCGTCGCAGACGAATTGATGATGCGCGAGCGACAGCGCGATCGGCACGACCAGCAGGATCCTGATTGAACTGATGAGGTTCGGAATTTGGCGCGGCCAGCCGGCGCAGTCGGATTACCGACGCAATTGAAAGCGCTGGATTCCGTTCTCGCCGGCGGCGATCGGTTGCAACCGGCCGTTCAAGGCGAGCGCGTGCTGCAGGGGCTCGGTGCCGCCGCGCGTCGTCAGGCGGAAACGCACGGTATCGCCGCTCAACGCCTCCACGCCCACATGGATGATGAAAGTCAGCGATTCGAGATAGGTCTGACGACGGCGCATAGTCGCTTGCAGATCGCTCGACTCCGGTGACCTCGATTTCCACCGGCGCCAGACGTGCCGCTGGCGGCAAACATGCCCGCATAGGATCGGCGGCGCGATTGACGCCCTCCAGGGCGCCGGAGAATTCGCTGCTGCGGTCCTGGAACAGACAAGGTCCAACGAACGCCGGCGCCGCCGGTCGCATTGCCGGCGCGGCCGATCAGCGATGCCCTCACCCCCCAGGCGATGCCCGAGCTCTGCCAGCGAAGTTGGCGCGCGCAACGGTCAGGGCGGAATAATCCAGATGATTTCGTTGCAGATCGGCCGACTGGGCCAGACCAGCGGCAGCGCCGCGCGCGCCGCGGCCGCATCGATGGCCGCTTTCAGCTCGGAGCGTGTCGTCGGCTGTGAGACGCGTGCCCGGTGCGGGCCGCGTTTGCACGACCAGCCAGACGAACGGTCGAGGGCCGTTCACGGCCCCATAGCGGCTGGCCGTTCTGCGTGAGCCAGCGTTCGATGGCGCGCGCCGTCGAAGGCCACCCACAGTTGGTCGTCCGGGCGCTCGCGGTATTGCTGCACGTAGCGGCGCGCATTGCTGATCAGCGGCGCCAGCGCCGGATCCTCATCGCGCCGTGCGGCGGCCGGTGACGCGCACCAGCACGATCTTCATCGCCGCTTGGAAGGCCGCCGACTGGGCCGTCTCGCAATGATCCGGGAGCGGCACGGTCGCCTGATAAAGCTCGGCGCGCGTCAGGGCACGGCTTGCATCGGCCAGGCACAAGCACGAGGCCGCAAGCACAAAAATGCTCCTCCAAGACGCAAATATCGGGCGCAAATGTCGCTGTAGTCCTGTGCCATGGTGTAATCACGTAAGCCCTTAAGTCCCCTGATGTAAAATACCACAGCTGGCCGGCCTGCCGCGCCGGCCCCCTATCCATATACGAAGGAATCGAATGACTGAGCGAGCGCCCGTAACCTACGCCAAGCCGGAGTCGACATCGACGCCGGCGATGAACTGGTCGAACGGATCAAGCCCGGCGGTGCGGCGCTCCATGCGCCGCGAAGTCCTGGGCGGCATCGGCGGCTTCGGCGCGCTGGTCGAGGTCCCGCTGGATCGCTACCGCAAGCCGGTGCTGGTATCAGGCACGGACGGAGTCGGCACCAAGCTGCGCCTGGCCATCGATACCGGCCGCCACGATACGGTCGGCATCGATCTGGTCGCGATGTGCGTCAACGACGTCGTCGTTCAAGGGCGCGGAGCCGCTGTTTTTTCTCGACTATTTTGCCACCGGGAAACTCGACGTCGATGTCGGTGAACGCGTCATCGCCGGCATCGTCGATGGCTGCGTGCAGGCAGGTTGCGCGCTGGTGGGCGGCGAAACCGCCGAAATGCCGGGCATGTACCACGGCGAGGACTATGATCTCGCGGGATTTTGCGTCGGCATCGTCGAAAAGGATCGACATCATCGACGGTTCGAAGACCATGCGCGGGCGACGTGGTGCTTGGGGCTGCCCTCCTCGGGCCCGCATTCCAACGGATTCTCTCTGATCCGCAAAATTCTGCAAGTCGCCGGTGCCGATCTCGAGGCCGACGTCGAGGGCGCTCGCGCTGATCGATCGTCTTATGGCGCCGACTCGCATCTACGTAAAGCCGCTGCTGCAATTATTGTCCGAGCTGCCGGTGCACGGAGCTGTCGCACATCACGGGCGGCGGACTGGTCGACAACATCCCGCGCGTGATTCCAGACGGGCTCGAAGTGGTTCTGGAACGCAGTTCTTGGCCGCGCGAGCCGGTGTTCGATTGGCTGCAGTTGCATGGCCGCGTCCCCGATGAAGAAATGTACCGGGTATTCAATTGCGGCATCGGCATGACCATTCAAGTGGCGGCGAGCGATGCCGATCGGGCGGCTCGCAATACTTCGCGATGCCGGTCAGCCGGCGCGGAGGATCGGCGAAGTGCGCAGCGGCATGCGCGGTGTCGTCATTGCTTGAGCAGCAAGCCGCACCTCGAGCCGATCGTCGTACTGATTTCAGGGCGCGGCAGCAACATGCGCGCGCTCGTGCAGAGCAGTCGGGACGCAAAGATGGGCTACCGAGTGGCCGCCGTCTTGTCCGACAAGCCCGACCGCCGCCGGGCTCGCGGTGGCTCGCGAGCTCGGCGTCGCGGCTCGAGCTGTTGCACCGTCGAAGTCGGCGGATGCGCTCGCCAATACGACCGTGATTTGGCGGCTGCCATCGATGAATGGTCACCCGCTCTGATCGTGCTCGCCGGTTTCATGCGTATTTTGTCGCGCGGAATTCGTCGCGCGTTATTCGGGGCGAATCCTCAATATTCATCCGTCCCTGTTGCCCAAATTTCCCGGCTTGCACACGCACCGGCGCGTCCTTGAAGCGGGCGACACGCAGCACGGCGCAACCGTGCATTTCGTGACGGAACAGCTCGACGGTGGACCGCCCATCATCCAGGCACGCGTCGAATATCGAGCCGCACGACGACGAAGCAGAGTTTAGCGAAGCGAGTTCAAGCCCTGGAACACCTGATCTATCCACTGGCGGTACGCTGGTATTGCACAGGCCGCCTGCGCTTTGCCGCAAGGCCAGGCGTGGCTGGACGGCGCAGCGCTTTCAAGCCCTGTACAGTACAGCGACGTCGAGGCAATGAGGGTTCGCTGAATGCTGGCACGAACAATGATCGCGGGGGTGCTCGCCATCGGCCCTTTGGGGTCCGCCGCAGCACAATCGACGCCGGCAGCTCCCACGCCGCAACCAACTGACGGCCTCGCCGCACCGGCCGATGCCGGTATCGCGCCATTTTCAGCGCACTACCTTGCGGAATGGAAGAGCATCACTGTCGGGTCCAGCGATCTCAAGCTCAGGGCGGATGCAAAGCCCGGGCATTACGTCTATAAATGGACGATCACGGCGCGCGGCATCTTCCGTCTGGCATATTCGAACGATGTGACGCAACAAAGCTGGTTCAGCGTGATCGACGATCATGTGCGTCCCGAAAAATACCGGGCCGAAGAAGGCTCATCCACCATCAGCTTCGATTTCGACTGGGACAGCGGTCATGCGCGCGGCTTTTCCGAAGAGAAGCCGGTGGATCTTAAGCTCAAGCACGGAACGCAAGACCTCATGTCTATCCAGATCGAGGTCATGCTCGATCTGAAAAATGGCAAATTGCCCAAGACATTTCATATCGTCGACAAGGATGAGATCAAGGAATTCAACTACACGCAGGAAGGTACGGCCAGTCTGAGGACCGCTATCGGGCGACTCGACACCGTAATCGTCGCGAGTCAACGCACCGGCAACGACCGAATTTTGCGCATGTGGTTTGCGCCGTCGCTGGGTTTCCTGCCGATTCAGGCCGAACGGTGGCGCAACGGCAAACTCGAATTTGCGATGCGGATCAAAAGCATGAACGCGCACCAAGGCTCCGTAGACGCCTAGGTTTTCGGCAAAGTAACCCCGCGCTGTCCTTGGTATTTTCCACCGCGGTCGCGGTAGGAAGTCTCGCAAACCTCGTCGGATTCGAAAAACAGCATTTGCGCGACGCCCTCGTTGGCATAGATCTTCGCGGGCAGCGGCGTCGTGTTGGAGAATTCGAGCGTCACATGCCCTTCCCACTCCGGCTCGAGCGGAGTTACATTGACTATGATGCCGCAACGCGCATACGTCGATTTTCCCAAGCAGATGGTCAACACACTTCGCGGAATTCGAAAGAACTCCACGGTGCCCGCGAGCGCGAAGGAATTCGGCGGAATGATGCACACCGGACCCTTGAAATCGACAAACGATTTTTCGTCGAAACTCTTCGGATCCACGATGGTGGAATTGATGTTGGTGAAGATCTTGAAATCATCCGCGCAGCGCACGTCATAGCCATAACTCGATGTGCCATATGAGACGATCTTCCGGCCATCGGCAACCCGAACCTGTTCAGGGCTGAACGGCTCGATCATTCCGTGTTCGCGCGCCATACGCCGGATCCACCGGTCGCTCTTGATGCTCAAGTCGCTTCAACCGTGATCTTGGGAAACATGCCGCTGTAGTCCTTATTCAAAGTCGAAAGCCGCGCGGCGGCGCGCCGGGCCATCTGCATATAGGCGCGCGCGCGCGCGCTCGTGGGTTCCGCCACCACCGTCGGCGAACCGCCGTCTGCCTCTTCGCGTATGCGAATGTCAAGGGGCAATTCACCGAGCAATTGCACGCCGTATTGTTGAGCCATCCGAGCGCCACCTCCGCTGCCGAAAATGTGCTCGATGTGGCCGCAGTTGCCGCACACGTGGACACTCATGTTCTCCACGACGCCGAGTACCCGCACTTCCACCTTCTCGAACATCTTGAGGCCCTTGCGCGCATCGAGCAGGGCGATATCCTGCGGCGTCGTCACGATGATGGCGCCGCTCACCGGCACCCGCTGCGCAAGCGTTAGTTGAATGTCGCCGGTGCCCGGCGGCATGTCGACGACCAAATAATCCAAGTCGCCCCAGATGGTGTCGCCGAGCAGCTGGCTCAGTGCCTGGGTCACCATCGGTCCGCGCCATGCCATCGGCTGTTCGGCATCGATCATGAAACCGATCGACATGACTTCGACCCCATGAGCGCGAAGCGGTGTGATGTGCTTACCGTCCGCGCTTTGCGGCTTGAGGCCGGACAGACCCATCATCTGCGGCTGGCTTGGACCGTAGATATCGGCGTCCAGAAGACCCACCCGGGCGCCCTGTGCCGCCCATGCCAAGGCCAGATTGGCCGCGGTGGTCGACTTACCTACCCCGCCCTTACCCGACGCCACAGCGACGATGTTTTTGACGTTGGCGAGCGGCTTAAGGGTCCGTTGTACGGCATGCGCCGTGATATCCGCCCGGAGCTTAAGATCGACGTGTGCGCCGCCCAGGACCGGCTCCAAGTAACTCTGGATCGCCGGTTGCAGCTCCGCGGCGTAATCGGCACACGGAAACCCGAACTTGAGCTCGATGACCGCCTCGCTGCCTCGCAACGAAACGGCCTCGATTGCCTTAGCCTGCCCGAGGGTTTGGCCCAGATACGGATCGGTATAGGTACTCAACTTTGCGCGGACTGCGCCGGCGGTGTCGTCGGAGGAGGTCATTTGCCCCTATTCTAACGCACCCAGACCGGGCCGTCCGGTATGGCATAATCCGAAATTGAGACTCAAACCCGCGGTGCGCCCCGCGACTAAGGTGAGAATGGACGCCTTCGAGGTCTGTGCAATTTAAGGCACTGAATGAGTTTATTCGCCAACTACCGTGCCGATAGGCTCATCGCCGAGGTCAAGTCCAGCGGCAACCCGAACAGTCCGCTGGCGCAAAAAGCCCTGGAAAAACTGGTTGCTCTCGGACCCAGCGCGATTGATCCGATCGTCGCTGCACTCTCCAACGCCGAAAAACGCGAAACGCTGGTGTACGTCGAGGTGCTGTCGAAGCTCATTGACTCGAAGACGCTCCCGCACATGCTGCGGACCATGGCCGACGCCAATGGTCGGGCAATGTCGGGCATCGTCTGGGCCCTCTCCTCGAGCCGCAGTTACCCTGCTGTCGCACTCCTCGATGCGTTGAACAAAGCGGACCTGCCGAAACCACAGATTCTCGACGTGATAGCCGCCCACAAAACTCGCTTCACGGTTCGCGAGTTGCTGAATGCCGCGTACTCTCAGGAGGCCAATGAGCGTTCCGGACTCTTCAAGATCATCGCTGAAATTGCCGACGAATCCTCAGTCGATGATCTGATCGCAAGAATCGAGGGCAAGGACCCGCTGGCGCGACTGCACATTATTCACGTGTTGGCACGCTTCAACCTTCCCAAGGTGCAGGAAGCCCTTCAAAGGCAACTCAAGGACAACAGCAAATTGATCAGGTCCGCCACGCTGTCGGCCCTTGCGCGAATGGATGGTCCGTTCGACATGCCATTGCTCTGCGGAATGCTGCGCGATCCGGAGATCGAGGTCCAAAACAAGGCCGTCGACGTAGTGGTTCGCGCCAATCACCCCGAGACGGTCAAGTACCTGGTGGAGGTGCTCAAGGACGAAAACGAGTATGCGCGGCGCGCCGCCGTGGAGGTCTTGAACATCGTCGGAACCTCCAAATCGGTCAAATACCTGCTCGAGGTGATCGCCGACAGCGATTGGTGGGTACGCACGCGGGCTGCCGACGCGTTGGGGAAAATCGGCGGTCCGCGCGTGGTCGATGCGGTGCTTGCGCTCATCAAGGATGAGAATCAGGACATTCGCCGTGCCGCCATCGAGATCCTGAACCAGACCAAGGATGAGCGGGCGGTGGCGCAGTTGATCGAGGCCACCAAGGACGGCGATTGGTGGGTGAGTGAACGAGCGGTCGATGCGCTTGCGGAGATCGGGAGTACCAAGGCGCTGCCGCGCTTCGTTGAAATGTTGGCGGCGGGCGAGCCAAAATCGATGCCGACCGTGATCCGCGCCATCGGCAAGATCGGCGATCAAAAGTGCATCGAACACCTGCTGCCGCTGCTGCAGCGGCCGGAAAACGAGATCAAGGTCGAAGCCATCGCGGCGCTCGCGAAATTAGCCGACGAAAAGCGGGCGGAGACGATTCGCGTCAGGCTGCAGGCGGTTTCGGGCAGCGGCGAGGGAACGATCAGCCAGGCGGTGGCGCGGGCCATGCACGAGCTCGACAACCGGTTTTCCACCCAACAGATCGCCGCCAATCAACGCGCGTCGCAAATGCAGGAGCCGGCAAAGACGCTGCTCATCGACAATCAAGAACTGGCTTCCGTCATCAAGCAGAACGAGGCGCAAGCGCAGGCGGCGAAGCTCGACATCA
Source organism: uncultured Gammaproteobacteria bacterium (assembly GCA_963783185.1). Classification (GTDB taxonomy): domain Bacteria; phylum Pseudomonadota; class Gammaproteobacteria; order Steroidobacterales; family Steroidobacteraceae; genus Bog-1198. The sequence goes on from CAWAMT010000001.1 coordinate 196,853, forward strand.
ACGTCTTGAAGCCGGGCGACGTCATCGAAGGCCGCTACAAATTCATCGAGAAAATCGGCAAGGGCGCGTTCGGCACCGTGCTGCTGATGGAAGATACCGTCGTCGAAGAGCGCTTGATCTTGAAGTTCTTGAACCCCAACGTCTCCTCCGACGAGGAGATGATGAAACGTTTCGTCCACGAATTGCGCTACAGCCGCAAGATCACGCACAAGAACGTCATTCGTATCTACGATTTCCTTTACATCCAAGGCAACTACGCCATCTCGATGGAGTATTTCCCCTCGCACACTTTGGGCGGCGAAATCGTCAACGAAAAAGCCGTGGAACTCAAACGGGCGGTCAAGTTCGGCATCGACATTGCAACCGGCATGGCGGTTGCCCACCAGGTGGGCATCGTGCATCGCGATTTGAAACCGGCGAATATTCTGATCGACAACGACAGCCTGCTCAAGATCGTGGACTTCGGCGTGGCGGCGGCACAGAGTCAGGGCGACACGCAATTGACCAAGACCGGCTACGTGATCGGTTCTCCGAAATACATGGCGCCCGAGCAGATCCTCGGCAAGAAAGTCGACGAACGGGCAGATGTCTACAGCCTCGGAGTCATTCTGTACGAAATGCTCTGCGGGGTTCCGCCCTATTCCCGCGGCGATCACATGTCCGTCATGTACCAACACGTACAGGGCAAGGCGCGCCCGCCGATGGAGATCAACAAGGCGTTGCCCGTGGAATTGAACAACCTGGTCATGAAGTGCATGGCCCTGGACAAAGCCAAGCGGGCGCAGTCAATGGACGAACTTCGCCTGTCCCTCGAGAAGTTCCTCTAAAACGCGAACTTGACCGGCTATTGGACGCGGCGGCTTAGACGTAGCTCACGTTTATGACGGTTTGCGGGACCAAACACTCGAAAATCCAAGTGCTTACGGGTAGCCTTGCGCGTTATGGCAAGAATCGACGCATTCCTCAAGTTGGGCGTGGCGCAGGGTTGCTCCGACCTGCATCTCGCCGTTGGGGTCCCGCCTATGCTGCGAATGCACGGCGATTTGACGCCGATCAAGTTTCGCGACTTGGGGGAAGCGGAACTCGAAGGCTACATCACCGAGGTGCTCACCCAGTCGCAACTGAAACAATTGCGCGGCGGACATGACCTCGATTTTTCCTACGTGTCGACGGAGGGCGGACGGTTTCGCGTCAATGTATTTCGCAAGGAAACGGGCATTGGTGCGGCTTTTCGAGCGATCCCGACGCAGATGCCGAGCATGGATCAGCTGGGTCTTCCCCCCATCGTTCGCAAGCTCTGCGACTACCATCAGGGAATGATCCTGGTGACCGGTTCGACCGGCACCGGCAAGACGACCACACTGGCCTCGATGATCGATTATCTTAATTCCACGCGCACGCTCAACATTATCAGCTTGGAAGACCCGATCGAATTCGTCCACCGCAGCAAGTCGAGCCAAGTCATCCAACGTGAGTTGGGAACGCACTTGCCGTCGTTTGCCGAGGGTGTGCGTGCGGCCATGCGAGAGGATCCGGACGTGATCCTGGTCGGCGAGTTGCGCGATGCCGAAACGATCGCCATGGCGATGACGGCCGCGGAGACCGGACACCTGGTGTTGGGCACACTGCACACCACCAGCGCCACTAAAACCATCGATCGCATCATCGATGCACTGCCGACCGAGGAGCGCGAACAAACCAAGAGCTTCCTGGCCTCGAGTTTGATTGCGGTCATCACCCAGATCTTGCTCAAGACGCCCGACCAGCGCGCACGACGCGCTGTTTGCGAGGTCATGGTGCTGACCAAGGCCATCGGCAAACTGATCATGACCGACCAGTCGCACCAGATTCCGAGCCAGCTGCAAATGGGCAAGGAATACGGCATGCAGTTGATGGATCAGGCGTTGCTCGCGGCGATCAATGCGAAGGAAGTCGATCCGGAGCAGGCTTATTCTTACGCTACCGACAAACGTCAATTTCAGCGGTTTGTCTCCGACATGTCGGGCGCTCCGCCCGCCGAACCGGTAACCCCCTGACACCGCCATGCCAGCCATCGACGCCTTTCTGACTCAGGTTCTGGAGCGCGATGGCTCGGATCTTCACTTCCTTGCGGGGGATCCTCCTCGCGTGCGCCAGTACGGAGAATTGAAGGCGCTGAGCCCTGAGCCGCTCAATGCCGAAATGGTCAAGACGACGCTGTACGAAATCATGCCGAAGCTGTCCGTCGAGCGCTTCGAAGCGAAAGATGGTACCGATTTCGCGCACAGCATTCCCGGCGTTGCGCGCTTTCGCGTCAACGTCATGCGCCAGCTCAACGGCATGGGCGCGGTGTTCCGCGCCATTCCTTCCAAGGCAAAATCGGCGGAGGATCTTAATTTACCTGAAGCTGTACGCAATCTAACCAAGATCAACAACGGCCTGATCTTGGTCACGGGTAAGACCGGATCCGGCAAATCGACGACGCTCGCCGCAATGATCGACGACATCAACACGCGCGAGAAAGGACATATTCTCACCATCGAGGATCCGATCGAATTCGTGCATATGCGAAAAAATTGCCTGATCAGCCAACGGGAAATCGGCGTGCACGCGGCCTCCTTCTCCTCCGCGTTGCTGTCCGCACTACGAGAAGATCCTGACGTGATTCTGGTGGGCGAGCTTCGCGACCTCGAAACCATGAGCATTGCGGTGACCGCGGCGGAGATGGGCATTCTCGTCATGGGTACACTGCATACCAATGGCGCGGCCGCGACGGTCGACCGGCTGGTGAATGCCTTTCCCGCCGACAAGCAACCTCACGTACGCACGATGCTGTCGACCAGCCTGCGTGGCGTGGTATCCCAACAGCTGATTCCGAAGGCCGACAAAAAAGGCCGCGTTGCCGCCCTCGAAATTCTGATCAATACGCCGGCGATCTCGAACTTGATACGTCAGGGCAAGATGGATCAATTGGAAAACGGCATGCAGACGGGCAGTGCTTCCGGCATGCGCCTCATGGATGCGGCGATTCAGGCTCTGCTGGATCAACGGATCATCTCCGGGAAAGAGGCCTTCAAAAAGGCGATCAACAAAGCCAAATTCGAGCCATTTCGCGACGCCGGCTGAGCCTCGCCGTCATTCGGCCTCGAAAGTCGAGCGTGCCTTGCGCTTGCCCGCCGCGAGCGCGGGCATGGCATAATTTGGAATGACTTCACGACGCCGAATTTTAGTTACCAGCGCTCTGCCCTATGCCAACGGTCCCATCCATCTGGGCTATTTGCTCGAGGCCGTGCAAACCGACGTCTGGGTGCGGTTTCAGAAGCTTCGGGGCCACGAATGCTATTACGTCTGTGCCGATGACACTCACGGCACGCCCATCATGCTCAGGGCGCAGGCCGAAGCAATCACACCGGAGGCGCTAATTCTTAAGGTCGGCATCGAGCACGCGCGCGACCTGGCGCAAATGCTGATCGGGATGGACAATTTCGGCTCGACGCATTCGATCGAGAACAAAAACATGTGCGATCGGATGTACCGTGCACTGCGTGACGCCAACTATATCGACCGGCGCACCATCAGCCAGGCGTACGACGACACGGCCAAGATGTTTTTGCCGGATCGTTACATCAAGGGAACCTGTCCGACGTGCGGAACGGCGGACCAGTACGGCGACTCCTGCGAGAATTGCGGCTCAACGTACACGCCCGCGGATCTGAAAAATCCCCTATCGGTGGTCACCGGCACGCCGCCGGTGTGGCGCGAATCGGAGCATTACTTCTTTCGCTTGAGCGCGTTCGAAACGCGCCTCGCCGCCTGGGTCAAGAGCGGTGCGGTGCAGGGCAGTGTCGCGCGAAAGCTCGACGAGTGGTTCTCGCAGGGCCTGAAGGACTGGGACATTTCCCGGGACGCGCCCTACTTCGGATTCGAGATTCCGGACGCTCCGGGCAAATATTTCTACGTCTGGTTCGACGCACCGATCGGTTATCTCGGCAGCTTCGCGCAGCTGTGCGCGCGCACCGGATTGAAATTCGACGATTTTTTCAAGGCTGACTCGCAGACCGAATTGCATCATTTCATCGGCAAGGACATTTTGTATTTCCATACGTTGTTCTGGCCGGCGGTGCTCGAGGGCGCGGGCTTCCGGCGCCCGACCTCGGTCCATGCCCACGGCTTCGTCACCATCAATGGCCAGAAAATGTCGAAGTCGCGCGGCACTTTCATCACTGCGCGGCACTACTTGAATAATTTCAAACCGGAATACCTGCGCTACTACTTTGCCGCCAAGCTCGGATCCGGTATCGACGACATCGACATGAATTTGGACGAATTCACGACCCGCCTCAATTCCGACATCGTCGGCAAGCTCGTGAACATCGCAAGCCGATGTGCCGGATTCATCACCAAGAATGCGGGCGGAAGTCTGGCGAGCGCCTTGCCGGAGCCCGAGTTGTATCAGTCCTTCGCAGCGGCCGGCGATGCAATTGCAGCGGCCTATGAGGCGCGCGACACCGCAAGCGCCATTCGCGAGATCATGAGTCTGGCGGATCGCGCCAATCAGTACATCGATCTGCGCAAGCCCTGGACTCTCGCCAAGCACGCCGACAAGGCCGCCGAGGTGCAGGGGGTGTGCACCGAGGGTTTGAATCTGTTTCGCGCGCTGATGATTTATCTTGAGCCGGTTTTGCCGCAAATGGCGGCGCAGGCGCAGCGATTCTTCCAGGAGCGGTCCTGGACTTGGGAGAGCGTTGCACAACCCCTGTTGGGTACGAGCATCGAGCCGTACCAAGCGCTGGCGACCCGACTCGACCCGAAGGCCGTGACGCGACTGCTCGAAACAGCAACCGGGGCGGCCGAAGTTACGCAAACTGCGGTCGGCGACAGGCGGCGGTCGCACAGGCAGCGGTCACGCCGGCAGCGGTGCCCGCCGCTGAAACCGCGAAGTCGCCGTCCGCCGGCAATCTGATTTCCATCGACGAGTTCCTGCGCGTGGATCTGCGGGTCGCCAAGGTGCTGGAGGCGGACTTCATTGCAGGCGCGGACAAGCTCCTAAAATTGCGCCTCGATGTAGGTGAGCTCGGCGAGCGTGAGATCTTCGCGGGCATTCGCAGCGCTTACGATCCGAAAACCCTCGTCGGACGCCAGATCGTCGTAGTCGCCAATTTGGAGCCGCGTAAAATGCGTTTCGGAACATCCGAGGGGATGATGTTGGCGGCAGGTCCGGGCGGCCAGGACATATTCGTCTTATCGCCGGACGCCGGTGCGTCTCCCGGTATGCGCGTAAAGTGATGGCCGAGGATTCGCCAGCTCTTGATGCGGCGCGAATCGACGCCTTGCTGCCGCAGACCCAGTGCACACGCTGCGGCTATCCGGGATGCGGCCCCTACGCCGCAGCAATCGCCGGCGGCGAGGCCGAGATCAACCAATGCCCGCCTGGCGGCGCCGCCACGATTCACGCGCTCGCCAATTTGTTGGGGCGAGATTTCCTGGAATTGAATCCCGCGAACGGCGTCGAATCGCCGCCGCGCGTTGCATGGATAGACGAATCACGATGCATCGGCTGCGCCCGGTGTCTGCCGCCCTGCCCGGTCGATGCCATCGTCGGCGCGTCAAAATACCTGCATACGGTACTCGTCGAACGCTGCACGGGCTGCGAGTTGTGTTTGGCGCCCTGCCCGGTTGATTGCATCGAGATGCGTGCGGGACCAGCGCCGGGGCTGAACCAAGCTGAACTTAACCGCCGACGCTTCGATGCCCACATCCAGCGGTTGCATCAGCAATCCCTGGAACGCCAAAGGGCAATTGACGCCAAGAAAGCCACCGCGCCGCATGGCGCACAGGTTGCGTCATGAGCCGGCGATCGTGAACGCGGCGAAACGACGCGCTATTTTTGAACGGTTTAAGAGGCCAATCCGAAGCCGCGGACCGAATTGCAATATCACACTCCGTTCGAGCTGCTGATCGCCGTCATCCTGTCCGCTCAGGCCACCGACAAGAGTGTGAACAAGGCCACGGCTCAGCTATTTCGCGCGGCGAACACGCCGGCGGCAATTCTCTCCCTGGGGGTCAAGGGGATCACTCCCTATATCAAGTCGATCGGCCTTTACAACAACAAGGCCAAAAACATCATCGCCACGTGCCGGGCGTTGCTCGAGCAACACGCCGGCGAGGTGCCGCGCAGCCGGCAAGCGCTCGAGCAGCTGCCGGGCGTTGGGCGCAAGACCGCCAACGTCGTGATGAACACGGCTTTCGGCGAACCCACCATCGCGGTCGATACCCACATCTTTCGCGTCGCCAACCGTACCGGTCTTGCCGCCGGCAAGACTGTCCGCGCGGTAGAGGACAAGCTCCTGAAGTTCGTACCGCCCGAGTTTCTCCAAGATGCTCACCATTGGCTGATCCTGCATGGTCGTTACGTGTGCACGGCGCGCAAACCCGCCTGCCCCCGCTGCAACATTGCGGATCTTTGCGAATATCGCCACAAGACGAAGGCAAAAGCGTTATGACAAGTGCAGATCCCCGAACGGTGTCGGCGGGCTACACCCGCGACGAGTTGCGGCAGAGCTACGCCGATGCCTGGCGCAAACAGCTCGCGCGCGCGCCTCTCACCCCGCAGGAGTCGATGATTGCAGATGTCGTTGAACTCCACCCGGAGTATCAACCCGTCGTGCGGGATCCAGCGGCCGCTCTGTCGTTCGAACCCGCTGCGGCAAGTTCTACCGAGAATCCCTTTTTACATATGGGGCTGCATCTTGCGGTTCGCGAGCAAGTTTCCGTCGACCGGCCGCCGGGAATCCGCGAACTGCGGCGCTCGCTTCAGTCGCGGCTCGGCGATGCGCACAGCGCCGAGCATGTCCTCATGGAGGCGTTGGCCGAGACGCTCTGGGAAGCACAACGCGCGGGCAAACCGCCGGATGAAGTCCACTACTTGGATCTCGTTCGCAGGCGGCTCTAGACCGAGACCGCGGGACGGCGCATCAAGGTTAAGCAAGCTTCATGTGCGCTTCATCGGTGCGCTGCCCGGCGGCCGGTATTCTCTCGAACATGCGCGCCGTGCCTCGAACCATTATCCTCTGCCTGCTGCTGTCGCCGGCCGGAGGATTTGCTTCCGCGCTGCCCCCGCCGAAGAACAATGCTCCGGCGAGCGCTCCCGCTTCCCCTGCCGCAGCACCGGGCGCTGCGACGCCGGCCGCCGCAGCGGCGACAACCACCGCGGTCACCGATAGCGATGCGGCCGCCAAGCATGCCAAGCGCACCGTATGCGTAAAGAATGCCAAGGCAAAGAAATTAGTGGGTGCTCAAAAAACAGCCTTCATCAAGGATTGCGTGGCCGCACCCTGAGCTGACCGCGCGGCTACCGCTTCGGGATATACAGATCGGTGAGCGTTCCCTCGAACGCTTCTGCAGCGAACGCCACCGTCTCGGACAGCGTCGGATGCGCGTGGATGGTCAGTCCAATATCGGCCGCGTCGGCCCCCATCTCAATCGCGAGGCAGAGTTCTGCAATCAGATCCCCCGCGTCGGTGCCGACAATGCCGCCGCCGATGACGCGATGTGTCTCCTTGTCGAACAAGATCTTGGTAAAGCCCTCGTCGCGATTGAGCGCTAGTGAACGGCCGCTCGCCGCCCACGGGAACATACCCTTCCCGAACTCGATGCCTCGCTGCTTGGCATCGGCTTCGCTTACCCCCACCCAGGCGATTTCCGGATCGGTGTACGCGACGGAAGGGATGCACTTCGCGTCGAAGGCGGCCTTGTGCCCAGCCGCCACCTCTGCCGCCACCTTAGCCTCATGAGTAGCTTTATGGGCCAACATCGGCGCCCCGACAATGTCGCCGATGGCAAAAATATGCGGCACATTGGTACGCATCTGTTTGTCGACGGCGATGATCCCGTTCTTGCCGACGGCGACGCCGGCGGCGGACGCATTAATTGCATTTCCGTTGGCGCTGCGGCCGACGCAAACCAGTACTCGATCGAAAACCTGGGGCTCGGGTACATCAGGTCCGTCGAAAGTAGCGCGCAAGCCCTCCGGGCGAGCCTCGAGCTTTGCGACCTTTGTCCTGAGCATGATTCTCGAATAGCGCTTTTCGATTCGCTTTTGCAATGGGCGGACCAAGTCGCGGTCGGTGCCCGGCATTAGGCCTTCGCTTAGCTCTACCACTGTCACGGCCACGCCGAGGGCATCGTAGACGCAGGCCATCTCGAGCCCGATAATGCCGCCGCCGACTACCAGCAATCGTTTGCAGTCGAGCGGCAATTCCAGAGCTCCGGTCGAATCGATGACTCGCGGATCGTCCGGAAACCCGGCTAGCCGCACCGACTCAGATCCGGCTGCGATGATGCATTGTTTGAAATCGACGCGCCGGGTACCGTCGGGCGACCCTCCGGGCGGCTGTATTTCCAAGGTGTGGGGCCCGGTGAATTTGGCCTCCCCGCGCAGCACGTCGACTTTGCGCTGCTTGGCGAGCACCGAGAGACCGTTGGTCAATCGGGTCACGACGCGATTTTTCCATGCCCGTAACCGATCGCGGTCTATCTGCGGCGGCGCGAACGTGATGCCGCAGCTCGCCATGTCGGCCGCGTCCTCGATAACCTTGGCCGCGTGCAGCAGCGCCTTGGAGGGGATACAGCCGACGTTCAGGCATACTCCGCCCAACATCGGCCAGCGCTCGATCAGCGTCACCTTGAGGCCGAGATCAGCGGCGCGAAAAGCCGCGGTATAGCCCCCGGGCCCCGCGCCAAGCACGATCAAGTCAAGCGCGCCCGGCGGGGCAACGGTGACTGCGCCGCCCTCGGCTTGTGTTGCCGGTGCGGCCGGCGGGACGGCGGAAGCCGGCGCAGCCGGTGATGCCCGCGCGGCATCCGCCGACGGCGCGGCTGCCGCGGCGTCCGGTGCGTTGACGGTCGCAATCAAAGTGCCGGCCGATACCTCCTGGCCTTTCTTGATCTCGATTGATGCGATCACCCCGCTTATCGGCGAGGGTACGTCCATGGAAGCTTTCTCGGTCTCGAGCGTGATCAACGGATCGTCCACGCGAATCTGGGCACCTGCCGCCACCAGAACGTCGACGACAGTCACGCCTTTGGAATCGCCAAGGTCGGGGACCCGAACCTCGATAATGCTCACAACAAGGCCTTCACGTCGCTCAAGGTCTTGCTCAGAAATACCACGAAGCGCGCGGCCTCGGCGCCGTCGATGACACGATGATCGTAGGACAAGGACAGGGGCAACATGAGGCGCGGCACGAATGCGCCCTTGTCGAAGACCGGTTTTTGACTGGACTTCGAAACACCGAGGATTGCGACTTCGGGCGCATTGATGATCGGCGTAAACGCCGTTCCGCCAATCCCGCCTAGACTCGAGATGGTAAACGATCCGCCCTGCATCTCGGCGGCGGACAGCTTGCCGGCGCGTGCCTTGTCGGATAACGCCGCGAGCGCGCGCGCAAGCTCGAATAAATTCAGTCGATCGGCGTCGCGAATCACCGGTACGACCAGTCCGTTCGGCGTGTCGGCGGCGAAGCCGATGTGGAAATATTTCTTGAAAACCAGATTCTCGCCGGACGCATCGAGCGATGCATTGAAGCGCGGGAATTCCTTCAACGCCAGGACGCAGGCTTTGATAATGAAGGCGAGCGGCGTCAGGCGGACACCTTCCTGAGATGCCTTGCTTTTCAGTGCAACTCGGGCGATTTCCAAATCGGTGATATCGGCGTCTTCGTGTTGAGTCACGTGCGGCACGTTGATCCAACTCGCCTGCAATCGCGCACCGGAAATGCGCTGTATTCGCGAAAGCGGTTTGACTTCCACGGCGCCGAATTTCGTGAAATCGACCTCCTGCACCTTGGGCAGTGCCGACACCGGAGCCGCAGGCGACGTGAGTATTTTCTTCACGTGTGCTTTCACGTCATCCTGCGTGATGCGCTCCTTCGGCCCGGTTCCCTTGATCTTGCCGAGATCCGCGCCCAACTCGCGCGCGAATTTGCGCACCGAAGGACTTGCATAGGCCTTGGAAAATGCCATTTCATCTATCGCCGCATCTCCCGAGGCGGCCGTTCCGGACGGCGCAGCGGCGGGCGCCGCCTTTGCCGAGGGCTCAGCCCCTGTCTCAGGAGCCGGTTTCGCTGCCGGTGCGGGCGCAGCGTTGGGCGCAGACGCAGCGTTGGGCGCAGACGCAGCGTTGGGCGCAGGCGCAGCGCTGGGCGCAGGCGCAGCGCTGGGCGCAGGCGCTGCATCGGGCGCAGCTGCGGCGTCAGCCGCCGCCTTTGCGGCCGGCGCTGCCTCGAGCTCCGCATCGGTCTCGAGCTGCAATATCAAGGAGCCTTCGGATACCTTGTCGCCTTGTTTGATCTTAAGCTCCGTGATCCGCCCGGCCGCCGGCGACGGCACGTCCATCGCCGCCTTCTCCGTTTCGATCGTGATCAACGGGGTCTCTTTGTCGATTTGTTGGCCGGCCTTGACCAACACTTCGATGACGCTCACGTCCTTGAAGCCGCCGATGTCCGGAACCGATACCTTGAGTGTTGCCACGATGCGTGCCTTACCGCTGCCCTAAACCGACAGCGGATTCGGTTTCTCAGGATCGATGCCGAAGGTTTCCATCGCCCGAGTGACGCTATCCTTGTCGATCTTGCCGTCGTCGGCCAGCGCTTTGAGCGCCGCAATGACGACGTAATGGCGATCCACTTCGAAAAAGCGGCGCAGTTCCGCGCGCGAGTCGCTGCGTCCGAAGCCGTCCGTACCGAGCACGGAATACCTGCCGGGAACCCACTGCCGAATCTGATCCGCCACCGTTTTGATGTAGTCGGTCGCGGCGACGAACGGCCCTTCCCGATCGCCCAGCGCCTGCCGTATGTAAGTTTGTTTCGCGGGTTCGTTGGGATGCATCAGATTCCAACGCTCGACCTGCAGCGCGTTCTTACGCAATTCGCTGAAGCTCGTGACGGAATAAACGTCCGCCGGCACGCCGAAGCTTTGTTCCAGCAACTCGGCCGCCGCCACAACTTCGCGCAATATCGCCCCCGATCCGAACAGCGTCACCCGAACTTTGCCACGGCCGCCAATCTGCAGCAAATACATGCCGTTCAAAATACCCTGCGCGACACCGGTCGGCATCGCCGGATGCTGATAATTTTCGTTCATGCAGGTGATGTAGTAGAAGACGCTTTCCTGCTCTTGGTACATGCGGCGCATCCCGTCTTGCACGATCACCGCGAGTTCATAGGCGTAAGTCGGATCGTACGCCACGCAGTTCGGCACCGTCGTGGCGACCAACTGGCTGTGCCCGTCCTGATGCTGCAATCCTTCGCCGGCGAGTGTAGTGCGTCCGGCTGTACCCCCGATGAGAAAGCCGCGTGCCTGACTATCGCCCGCTGCCCAGATGAAATCACCGACGCGCTGAAATCCGAACATCGAATAGTAGATATAGAACGGCACCATGGCGACGCCGTGATTGGAATACGCCGTTGCCGCGGCAAGCCAGGAGCAAAGGCTGCCTGCCTCGTTGATGCCTTCCTCGAGAATCTGGCCCTGCTTATCCTCGCGGTAGAACATGAGTTGGTCGGCATCCTGGGGCGTGTAGAGCTGACCCACCGACGAGTAGATTCCGATCTGCCGAAACATGCCCTCCATGCCGAAGGTGCGTGCCTCATCCGGCACGATCGGCACGATGTGCTTACCGATGTTCTTATCCTTGGCCAGGGTAGTGAGCATGCGCACCAGCGCCATGGTGGTGGAAATTTCACGCTCGTTCGTACCCTCGAGGAGCGAGCTGAACGCTTCGAGCGGCGGCACTACCAGCGGCGGGGCGGAACTACTTCGCGCCGGCAGGTAGCCTCCGAGAACGGCTCTGCGCTCCTGCAGGTATTGCATCTCTTCGCTCTCGGGCGCCGGCTTGCGGAAGGATAGACCGGCGATCTCCTCATCGGAGATCTGGATATTGAACCGGTCGCGAACCGCTCTGAGCGCATCCGGTCCGAGCTTTTTCTGTTGATGCGCGACGTTGAGCCCCTCCGCTTCTTTGCCAAGCCCGAAACCCTTGACGGTCTTCGCCAAGATCACGGTGGGCGCACCTTTGTTCGCAACCGCCGAGGCATAGGCGGCATAGACCTTTTGCGGATCGTGACCGCCCCGGTTGAGGTGCCAAATCTCCTCGTCGGACATGTTGGCGACCATTTCTTTCAGTTCCGGATACTTGCCGAAAAAGTGCTCACGCGTGTAGGCGCCACCCTTGGACTTGAAGTTCTGATACTCGCCATCCACGCATTCCTCCATCAAGCGTTTGAGGAGCCCTTTATGGTCGCGCTCCAACAAAGGATCCCAGCGCGATCCCCACAGGACTTTGATGACGTTCCAGCCCGCCCCCAAGAAGGCGGCTTCGAGTTCCTGAATGATTTTGCCGTTGCCGCGCACCGGCCCGTCCAAGCGCTGCAAATTGCAATTGATGACAAAAATCAAATTGTCGAGTTTCTCTCGCACCGGCATGGTCAGAGCGCCCATCGACTCCGGCTCATCCATCTCACCGTCGCCGAGGAACGCCCAGACTCGACGGTCCGACGGCGCAACGATGCCGCGGTGCTCCAAATAACGCACGAATCGCGCTTGAAAGATCGCCATCATGGGACCTAAGCCCATCGACACCGTCGGGAATTGCCAAAAATCCGGCATTAGCCACGGATGAGGATAGGAGGACAGACCGCCCCCGCGTACCTCCTGCCGAAAGCGCATCAGCTGACTTTCATCCAGTCGACCCTCCAGGTACGCACGCGCGTAGATGCCGGGACTCGAGTGTCCCTGCATGAAAATCATGTCGCCCGGATGCGCGGCGCTGCGCGCGCGCCAAAAGTGGTTGAATCCGACTTCATAGAGCGTGGCCGCCGAGGCATAGCTCGCGATGTGTCCGCCGTACTCGGAACTCACCCGGTTCGCCTGCACTACCATGGCGAGCGCATTCCACCGGATGTAGGCCTCGTTGCGCCGCTCGAGCGAGCGGTCGCCGGGGTAGTCCGGTTCCTGCGCCCTGGAGATCGTGTTGAGGTAGGCGGTATTGGGCTTGAAGGGCAAATAGGCGCCGGATCGACGGGTAAAATCCACCAACTTTTCGAGCAAAAAATGCGCGCGCTGAGGCCCTTGGGCGCGCATCACCGAGTCGATCGACTCGAGCCATTCCTGCGTTTCCGTGGGGTCAATGTCTTCGAACGGCGATTGTTGAGTCATAGGGAAAACCTTGCAATTGGGCACGCGCACATGCACGCGCCGGCGTGTCCTGTTAAGATGGCAGGCACGTTACAGCGCCCCTGCGCAAACTGCCACTGGGCATTTGGCGGCACTATCTTCGGGGTTTGTTTTTTCTCGGTCAAGCAAAGGGATCAGCTAGTAGAAAGCTCGCACCAAGCTTAGCGCAGCGTGCGGTACGCCCGCGAAACGCTTGCGGTTCAAAGATATGCCGACGCGCTTGCCCTTCAATTCCCTGCTGGTACCCGTGCGCCAAATCGGCGCGCGGCTTTCGCCGTCGAAACTCGCTCGATACTCCGCCGCCATCGTCTTCCTTCCCCTCAAGCCAACCCGAACCGACTGGGCGGCGTTGCCCCATGCCGACGTGCTGCGCGATCTGTACGCACTGAAGGTGCGCAAGGAAGGCGATAGCGTCCAGCTCAGAGTGGGAGCGCGCGCCGAAACGCTGCTCATCGCGGCGTGTGTGCCGCTCGTGGCGAGCACTTTCGAGCGGCTGCACGCGGCGGGAAAACTCGCGCGCCTCGTCATCGAATGCGAGCCGCGGTCGCTGCTGCTGTGGCAACAGGGCTGCGTGCCGCAAGCGGCCGAGGCGACGCTCCTTGCGGCCATTGCGGCCGTCGAGGCGGCGGCGTTCCGCTTCGCAACGTTCAAGAGCAAGCCCAAGCCGCGTTCGGCATTTACGCGCATCGATATCGCGGGCACGGGTAAGTTGGCGGGGCTCGATGTCACTCTCGCCACTTCCGCCGGGAACAACATCGCCCGATGGCTCACAGCGCTGCCGCCGAACACTCTCGACGCTGCGGCCTACCGGCGGGTGCTTCAAGATTTTGCGCGGCAACTGAACCTCAGCTACAAATTCTACGGCGAACGCGAGTTGCGCCGTCTCGGTGCGGGCGCGTTTCTCGCGGTATCTCGCGGCAATGGCACTCGCGATGCGGGGATCGTCCGCCTCGCTTACCGTCCGCGCGGCGCCGCAGCGCCGGCAGTGAGCCTGGTCGGCAAGGGCATGTGCTTCGATACCGGCGGCACGAACTTGAAGCCGCACAAGAGCATGCTGGACATGCACACCGATATGGAAGGCAGCGCGGTCGCGATCGGCAGTCTGTATGCCCTGCATGCACTGCGCTCGCCGCTGGCGGTGGATTGCTGGCTGGCGATCACGGAAAATCGGATCAGTCCGCTCGCCTACAAGCCGCAAGATGTGGTGCGCGCCCACAACGGCACGACCATTCAGGTGATCCACACCGACGCCGAAGGCCGCATGATGCTGGCGGACACGCTGAGTCTCGCGGCCGCGCAACGAACCGCTCGCCATCATCGATTATGCCACGCTGACCGGCGCCTGCGTGTATGCGCTCACCGAGCGCTACAGCGGCGCATTCACCAATCGGCCGGAGGCGCGCGACCTCATCGAAGCCGCTGGCGCTAGCAGCGGCGAGCGCGTCTGGTGCTTTCCCATGGACAAGGACTTCGACACCGATCTCGAGAGCGCGGTCGCCGATGTGCTGCAATGTGCCGCCGACGGCAAGGGCGATCACATCCTGGCTGCGCGTTTTCTGAGCCGCTTCGTGCCCAAGACGATTGCCTGGCTGCACCTCGATCTCGCGGCCGGTATCGCGGCATGGCGGGCTTCGCGCACATCGCCACCGAGATCACAGGATTCGGCGTGCGTTACACCCTCGATCTGCTGCGCCGCGGCTGGCCGCCCGCGGCGGCGCGAGCCGATGAATACGCCTGACGATTCAGCGGCCCGACGACTGGCATGTGCATTTGCGCGACGGCGCCGCGCTCGAATCCGTTGTGAAGTTCACGGCCGAACGATTCGGCCGCGCCATCGTGATGCCCAATCTCAAGCCGCCGATCACCACGACCGCGCTGGCGCCGCCTATCGAGGGCGGATCCTGGCCGCGCTGCCGGCGCACAGCCGCTTCGAACCGTTGATGACTCTGTATCTGACCGACACCACGCGCCCGAGGAGATCGACCGCGCATCGAATTGCGGGTTCATCCACGGCGTCAAGCTCTACCCGGCAGGCGCGACCACTCATTCGGACGCCGGCGTCACGGATATCCGCAGGACGTAGCGGTGCTTGCGCGCATGGAGGAGCTCGGCATGCCGCTGCTGGTGCACGGCGAAACGGCGCGGGCGGATGTCGATGTCTTCGACCGCGAAACGTTCTTCATCGATGCGCGTGCTCGCACCGCTGATCGAGCGATTTCGCGAATCTCAAGGTGGTGTTCGAGCACATCACCACGGCGCGTGCGGTCGAATTCGTGGCCGAAGCGCGCGGCCGGGTGTCGCCGCGACCATCACGCCCCAGCACCTGCTGCACAATCGCAATGCGATTTTTTCAGGCGGCATCAGGCCGCACTTCTATTGCCTGCCGATATTGAAGCGGGAGCAGCGATCGCCAAGCGCTGCGTGGCGCCGCGACCGGCGGCAATCCGCGGTTCTTCCTCGGCACCGACAGCGCGCCGCACGAGCGGTCGACCAAGGAGAATGCCTGCGGCTGCGCCGGCATGTTCACCGCACACGCGGCGATCGAGTTGTACGCCGAGGTCTTCGAATCAGCCGGCCGACTCGACCGTCTGGAGTCCTTCGCCAGCCATTTCGGCGCGGATTTCTACGGACTGCCGCGCCACCAGGAGACCATTACGTTGATCAAGGAGCCCTGGGTGCCCCCAGAAACTTACGATTTCGGCGGCGGCACGCGTGGTGCCCTATCGCGGCGGCGAAACGATCGCATGGCGGCTTGCCGGCAACGGCACGCGCATGACGCAGCTTCCGCCCATTACATTCGCGACGCGCTTTCGCGGCTTTTTGCCGGTGGTGATCGATGTCGAAACCGGCGGATTCAACTCGCAGACCGATGCACTGCTCGAGATCGCCGCCGTGCTCATCGAGATGCGCAGCGACGGCACGCTGACGCGCGGCGAAACCCATCGCTATCACGTGGCGCCGTTTCCCGGCGCCAATATGGAACCCGCGTCGCTGGCGGTGACCGGTATCGACCCTCATCATCCGCTGCGGCCCGCAATCCCCGAGGAGGACGCGCTGCAGCGCATATTCCGCGAAGTGCGCAATGCCATGCGCGCCGCCGATTGCACGCGCGCGGTGCTGGTCGGCCACAACGCATTCTTCGATTTGAATTTCTTGAACGCCGCGGTCGCGCGCACGCAGATCAAGCGCAATCCGTTCCATCCCTTCTCGAGCTTCGACACCGCGACCCTGGGCGGCGTCGCGTTCGGCCAGACGGTGCTGATGCGCGCGACGCTGGCGGCCGGTCTGGAGTGGGACACCGGCCTCGGCGCATTCCGCCGCCTACGACGCCGAGCGAACCGCGGATCTCTTCTGCATGGTGTGCAATCAATTTCAGGGCGTATTCGAGCCAGCCGCCGGCGCCTGGCCGCGATGGGACCGCTGGAGGTCGAGCCCGAGGCGCGAGGAACCGCGCAGCTCCTACCGGAGCCGCCAGCCCGGCGCTCCTCGGACGGCTTGCAGCGGCTAGGCGGCGACCGCGCCGGCTTCGGCCAGCAGCTGTTTCAGTTCGCCGCTCTTGTACATCTCGATGGCGATGTCGCAGCCGCCGACGAGTTCGCCGTTGACATAAAGCTGCGGGAAAGTGGGCCAGTTGGAATAGGTCTTCAGCGCCTCGCGCACTTCCGGGTCCTCGAAAATATTCACATGCGCGAACTGCGCCTTGCAGGCGCGCAAGGCGCCCACGGTTTGAGCCGAAAAGCCGCATTGCGGGAAATCGGGCGTGCCTTTCATGTACAGCACCACCGGGGCGGCGGCGAGCTGGCTTTTGATCCGTTCAATAGCATTCATAGTCGACAATCTCCAAAATGATCACTTGGGATTGGGTGCGCGCTCAACCGCGCGTTCACCCAACAGCCGCAGCACCGCCCGTTGCTCAGAGGCGCTCAGGCTCCCCCAGGCGGCTATCTCCTCAATTGTACGATAACAGCCGGTGCAATATCCGTGTGCATCGAGAGCGCAGATATTGACGCAAGGGGACAGCGGGCAGCAATTCGGCCATCGTTGAAGTATTGGGGCTGGTTCCCTATTCTTCCAGGCTTTCCACTCCCGGATCCATCATTTTGAATACTTTACCGGTATCGGTTCCCCGCGACCTGCCGCAACAGATCGACCGGGCGCTCGAGGAGGATATCGGCAGCGGCGACCTGACAGCCGCCCTGATACCCTTGCGCGCGGCCGCGCGCGCGTCGGTCATCGCTCGGGAGAGCGCGATTCTATGCGGTATTCCTTATGTGGATGCCACGTTCGCGCGCATTGATCCGACCGTGCGGATCGAATGGAGAATCAGCGAAGGCGCCGCCGTCGGCGGCGAACCAGATCCTGTTCACGATGGCCGGCCCGGCGCGGGCGCTGTTGACGGGCGAACGCACGGCGCTCAATTTTCTACAGCTGCTGTCGGGCACCGCGACGGCCGCCCACGCCTATGCCGAGCGGCTGGCAGGCACCGGGTGCCGCCTGCTCGATACCCGCAAGACCATTCCTGGATTGCGCACGGCGCAGAAATATGCGGTGCGGGTCGGCGGCGGCCAAAATCATCGCATCGGGCTATTTGACGGAATATTGATCAAGGAAAACCACATCATGGCCGCGGGTTCCATCGCGCAGGCGGTGGCCGCCGCCCGATCGACCGGGGCGACAAGTCCCCGTGGAGGTTGAGGTGGAGAGCCTGGATGAACTGCGGCAGGCGATCGCAGCCGGCGCGGACATCGCCATGCTCGATGAATTTCCCGCTCGAAGCGATGGTGCAAGCGGTGGCAATCAACCGCAATGCGCCGCGGCCTCTGAAGATCGAGGCATCCGGCGGCGTGACGCTCGACACGATACGCAAAATCGCCGAAACCGGCGTTGACTATATTTCAGTCGGCAGCATCACCAAGCATGTGCGGGCGCTCGATTTGTCGATGCGCTTCGATTGGCAACGTTAGCCAAAGGAGTTCGATGCCATGAATCTCGGTGAAGCGATTCGCGCACTGAAATCGCAGGCATCGTCGGCAAGAGCAATGCTGGAGAGTTGCCTCGACGCCGCTCGAGATCCGGCGGGGGAAGGAGAGAGGGTCTTTACCGAATTGTTTACCGACGAATCGCTTCATGCCGCCGGCGCCGCCGATGAGCGCGTTCGCACCGGCGCCGCGGTGCGCACCCTGGAGGGCGTGCCCATCTCGATCAAGGATTTGTTCGATGTACGAGGCTCCGTGACGCGAGCGGCGTCGCTCTCGATGCCCGAGGCCGTGCCTGCCGCGGCGGATGCCGCCGCAATCGAGCGCTTGCGCAAAGCGGGAGCGATCATCGTCGGCAAAACCAATATGACCGAATTTGCGTATTCCGGCGTCGGCATCAATCCGCACTTTCGGTACGCCGCTGAATCCGTTCGATCGGGCCGCCAAACGCATACCGGGGGGATCATCGTCGGGTGCGGCGGTTTCGGTGAGCGACGGGATGGCGGCCGCCGCGCTCGGTACCGACACCGGGGGATCGATCCGAATTCCAGCGGCACTGTGCGGATTGGTTGGATGGAAGCCGACGGCAGCGCGCGTCTCCCGGAACGGCGTTCTGCCTCTCTCCACCTCACTCGACACGGTCGGCCCGATCGCGGGTGATGTGAAATCGTGTGCATTGATCGATTCCGTACTGACGGGCGCCGACTCCGCTCATCTCGATGATTCCAACCGGCGCCCCTCTTACGTATTGTCCGGTGTGAGGTTTGCCGTCCCGTCACGATTGCTTGCGGAGGACACTGACGCCGCCGTCGCGGCGGCGATCGGCAGAGCCCTCGAAGTGCTCAGTCGGTCGGGAGCGCACATCATCGAGCTGCCGTTCCCTGAAATTGTGGATGTTCCGGCAGTGGGGGCTGGACCCGTGATCGTGGCGTCGGAGGCCTATGCGTGGCATCGGGGCAATCTCGCGCTTCACGGGTCAGTCTACGATCCGCGCGTACGTTCGAGATTGGAACGCGGCGGCGGCTACGCCGCCTGGGAGTACCTGGACGCGCTCAAATGCCGCGCCTCGAGTATCGCAGCCGTGACGGGTGCGCTTCAAGGATTCGATGGCTGGTTGATGCCGACTGTGCCCGTCGTCGCGCCGCAGCTCGCCAATTGCGCCGACGACGAGGATTTTCTCAAAATCAATAAGCTGCTGCTGCGTAATCCTTCGATCGTGAATTTCCTCGACGGCTGCGCAATCAGCCTGCCCTGTCACCGGCGGGGCGACGCGCCCGTGGGGCTCTCGATCGCGGGGCTGGGCAATTCCGATCTTCAATTGCTGTCGCTGGCCGCACACATCGAGCGTGCGCTGGACCTTTCGAGATGATAGCCGCGGCGATCGCGGCGCGGGCGAATCAGGCGATGTTCGCGGCCTTGAGCACCCGCTGCGGCTGCGACACGCCGTAGCCCTGCGCGTAGTCGACGCCGAGGCTGCGCAGCATATTGATGATCTCGAGATTCTCGGCGAACTCGGCGATGGTCTGTTTGCCGGTCAGATGGCCGATCTCGTTGATCGAGCGCACCATCTCGCGGTCGATCGGATCGTGCAGTATTTCCTTGACGAAGCTGCCGTCGATTTTCAGGAAATCGACCGGGAAATGCTTGAGGTAGCCGAACGAGGACAGCCCGGTGCCGAAATCATCGAGCGCGAATTTGCAGCCCAGTTCCTTCAAGCGCCTGGATGAAGCGGTTCGCCTGCGAGAAGCTCGCGATCGCCGCGGTCTCGGTGATCTCGAAGCAGATCTTGGTCGCATCCAAGCCGCTGCGATGGAACTGCTCGATCACGTAGGGCAGGAATTTGTCGTCGCCGAGACTCTGTCCCGACAGATTGATCGAGCACATCGCGAGCTTCTCGCGCTCGTCCGCCTCGGACACCAGCCAACGAAAGGCATTTTCGATGACCCAGCGATCGATGCTCGGGGTGATGCCGTAGCGCTCGGCGGCGGTCATGAAATTATCCGGCGCGACGATCTTGCCGGTCTCGTCGCGCATGCGCAGCAGCAGCTCGTAGTGCGCGCCGGTTTCGGTGTGCTGCAGCGGCAGGATCGTCTGCCGGAACAGCTCGAAGCGGCCCTCCTCGAGCGCATTGTTGATGCGCGCCGCCCATTGCATTTCGCGGCGCCGGCGCATCAGATCGATGTCGTTTTCCTCGAAGCTGTGCACGCGATTGCGGCCCGCTTCCTTGGCCGCCTGGCAGGCGCTGTCGGCGGCGCTCAGCACCGACGCCACATCGGCATTGTCGGCGGAAATCGGCACGACGCCGATGCTCGCGCCCAGGCGGAAGGTGCGCTCTTCCCAGGTGAACTTGAAATTGCGCACCGCCTCGCGCAGCGCTTCCGCCGTGCGCATCGCTTCGTCCAGCGAGCAGCTCTCGAGCAGAATGCCGAACTCATCGCCGCCCAAACGCGCCAGGGTGTCGCGCCAGCGGACCTTGGATTTCAGCAGCGCGCCCACCTGCCCCAGCAGGGCATCGCCGGCGCTGTGGCCGCAGGTGTCGTTGACGATCTTGAACTGATCCAGATCGAGGCAGCACAGCGCGTACGAGGTCTCGCGCGCCTTCGCGCTCTTCAGCGCCCGCTCCATGCGATTTTCGAACTCGCGCCGATTCACGAGGCCGGTGAGCACGTCGTGGCTCGCGTGATAGCTCAGGCGCCGATTGAGCTCGCGCGCTTCGCTGACATCGTGGAACACCAGCACGCCGCCCGACACCGCGCCGCTGCCGTCGCGAATGGGCGAGGCCGTGCTTTCCACATAGATCTCGTTGCCGTCGCGGCGGATCAGCAGCATCGGGCGCACCGATTTGATCGAGCGGGTGCGGCGGATGGCCACCGCCAGCGGGTTCTCGAGCGGCTCGCAGGTCTCCTCGTGGAAGGCGCGAAAGATCTCCTCGATCGCGCGCCCCTGGCTGTCCTCGAGGCGCCAACCCGTCAGCGCTTCGGCCACCGGATTCACATAGTCGATCACGCCCTTGGCGTCGGTGGTGATGACCCCATCGCCGATGCTCTGCAGCGTGATCTGCGCGCTCTCTTTCTCGCGAAACAGCGCCTCTTCGTAGAGCTTGCGCTCGGTGATGTCGAGCTCGACGCCCACCAGGCGCAGCAAGCGGCCCTTGTCGTCGACTTGCGCCTTGGCGCGGCTGATCACCCAGCGCCATTCGCCGGTGGCGTGGCGCATGCGGTGCAAGCTCTCGAAGATCGGCGTCTTGCCCGCCACATGATCGCGAATGGCGGCCTGCACGCGCGACATGTCGTCGGAGTGCACCAGGGTGCGCCAGTCCGGCGCCTGCTCCGACGTCCGCCTCGTCGTAGCCCAGCATCGCCTTCCAGCGCGGCGACAGATACACGCGATTGTTGAGGGTGTCGAAATCCCACAGCCCGTCGTTGGCGCTGTACAGCGCGAGTTCGTTGCGCTCTTCCAGATCGCGCAAGATGACGCTGGATCTCGATGCGCTCGAGTCCGGTGGCGAGGCTGCTGCCGACCAGCTTCATCAGCAGATGCAGCTGCACCTCCCAATTGTCGCGCGGCCGCGCGCCGGCGATGCCGAGCACGCCTGCGGCGCGTCCCTCGATGAAGTAGCCGATCATCAGCACCGATCCGATCCCGAGATTCGCCCACAGCGCCGCATCGTCGCCCTGATCGGCGCGCGGCTGCGAGGTATCGCGAAGCTCCGACACGCGCAGCGGCGCGAGGCGCGAGCGCAGCCACGGCAGTGACATCCAGGCTCTGGCCGCGCAGTTGCTCCGGATTGCCCGTGGCCAGCAGGCCGCGCGCGACCTGGACATCGGCGAACACGCCCGCTTCCGTGTCGAGGCTCATGTGAAAGGCCGCGTCGGTGCGCGTCGCTTCGCGCAGCAACTCCAGATTCGTCGATGATGCAGTCGCGCGGCGGTGGCCGCCGTCATGGTTTGAAAATCGACGGCGATCTTGGTGCAGATGACATCGAGGCCGACCGCGGGCCGAATGCCGCGCCTGGGCCAGGTTGCGGGGACAAGATATCCGAGGCGGTCAGGTCTGGGTGGCGGGGATCGTTGGGTGCTATTGCCATGCGCCGTCGAAGGTCCCCGAGATTATGTTACGGTTGTAGATCAATAGTTTGCCACTCGATTCGAGCTCGAAAATCGAATGCGTCACACAGTTCCTTAAGATCGGGCTCGCGAGGCACATACACCGGATTCTCGCATAAGTTGTCAGGAATACAAGCTAAGCGATTGTATTCTTAGGGCTTGCTGAGCAATTCATTTAACAGTGCGCTCGACAACGCCGCCTTCGCCTGCCGCGTACAGCCCGAGCAATTGCTTGCTCCATCTCGGCTGCAGCCGCTCGAGCCCGGCGGCATCCAGACCCTTCGCGACATACACCGGCTCGCCGACCGCGATCGCGATTCGCGCACACGGCATGCGGGATGACGAAGCGGTCCCAATTGATTTTCCACGCGCGCGAGGCGGCAAAGGCCAAGGGAATGATCGGCCGCTGCGACAGCTGCGACGAGCAGCAATGCCCCGGGCTTGAACTTCCACGGCGGTCCGCGCGGACCATCCGGCGTAATGGCCGGCGAGATGCCCTCGTGCGCGAGCGCCTGATAATAATCGCGCAACGCGCGCGCGCCGGTGTACGTCGAGGAGCCGCGGATCACCTCGCCGCCGAGACTCCGCACGATCATCGCGCCGAGCTCGCCGTCGACCGAGGGCTGATCAAGAAGCCCAATTTGACGCCGGCGCCGCGCAGCTCGAGCAGCTGCTTGACGCAGAACAATTGATGCTGATGCCAGTACACCGGGATGAAGGAGGGCGCGCGCGCGAGCGCCGCCGCGATGTGCTCGCGCGCCGCTCACGTGCACCGACGCGGCACCAGCCCCACACCAGGCGCAGCAGCGCCAGAGACCGAGCGGCACCAGCATTTTGTACAGCAACAGACGGCCGCGCGTCAGGCGCCGGCCGGAGCGCGTTTGTTGTTCGTAAATGGTGTTGCGAAGGCCGCCGTCGGGTTTTTTTTGCACGGCCTGCATTGTCGGGAAGCGCGCCGCGCTCCGCAAGCTCAAGCACATGGCTCATCGCGACGCGCACCGAAGTGCCGGCCCACCTACGATACAATGCGACCGATGCAAACAACGGCCCTTCCTCCGGGCCCCGCCGAAGGCTTCGATCTCGGCGGCAGCGATGAATCGCTGGCGCGGCTGCGCGAGTATTTCGCGCGCTTCGGCGACGTCTACCGCGTTTTCGCGCCCGGCCGCGGCGTGTACAACTACGTCATCAATCATCCCGACGACATCAAGCACGTGCTGCTGTCGAATCATCGCAATTACACCAAGGGCGAGGGCATGGATCGGGTCAAGATCCTGCTCGGCAACGGCATCATGACCAGCGAGGGCGATTTTTGGCGGCGCCAGCGCCGCATGATGCAGCCCTCCTTTCACCGGCGCGTCATCGATCGATTCAGCGGCCTGATCCACGAGGTCAACGAGAAATTCGCCGAGCGCTGGGCGGCCAAGGCGGCGCGCGGCGAGCCGGTCAATCTCATCGAGCGATATCAGCGAACTGACGCTGGAGATCGTGCTGCAAGCTCGATTTTCGGCAACGACCTCGAGCGCCTGGAGCGCCAATTGGGCGCCAATCCCTTCGAGGTCGTCGCCAAAGAACGAACCGCGATCTGAAATTCGCGTTTCGCTTTCGCTCGCTGGCGCAAACTGGTGGCCGAACTGATCGAACGGCGGCGCCGCGAGACGCCGGAAGAGCATTTCGATTTCTTGAGCATGTTCATGGCGACGCGCGATCGCGACAACGACGACCGCGATGAGCGACAAGGAGCTGATCGACGAGGTGCTCACGCTGATCGTCGCCGGTCACGAAACCACCGCCGCGGCGCTTACCTGGACCTGGTACCTGATCAGCCGGCACCCGGAGGCCGCGGCGCAGCTCGCAGGCCGAGGCGGACCGCACCGCGCGCGATGCACCTTGGGCTCGACGCCGCCGAAGTCGCTGGCGTTCACCCACCAGGTGCTGCAGGAGGCGCTGCGGCTTTATCCGCCCGGGTGGCTGTTCACGCGCCGCACGCTCGAGGCCGATGAACTCGGCGGTTTCGCCATCGCGCCGCGCACCGATGTGTTCATCAGCCCCTACATGCTGCACCGGCACCCGGCCTTTTGGAGCGAGCCGGAGGAATTTCGGCCGCGAGCGCTTTGCCGGCGCCGATGCCAAGGAGCGGCACCGTTTCGCGTATATTCCGTTCTCGGTCGGCCCGCGCCACTGCATCGGCGAGAATATCGCGATGTTCGAAATGCTGGTCCACGTGAACGCATGGTCGCGCCGCTTTCGCCTGACGCGCGTCGGCAACGAGCCCGATCGAACTCGAGGCGCAAATCAATCTGCGGCCGCGCTCCAATCTCATGATGACGGTGGAACCGACGATGAACGACATGACAGACTTTGCTGCGAACGATGTCTCGAGAACAATCGCGACGTCGATCGCGCCGTCACCTACATCGAGGGCGAGAACGCCGAGCGGCGCGTGCCCTACGGCGAGGTATATTCGCGCGCCGTCGGGATCCTGCACCACCTGCAGGCGATGGGCGCACAGCGCGGCGACAAGATGATCATCTTCCTCAGCAACAACGAGCAATTCCTCGACGGCTTCTGGGCCGCCGTGTGCGGCGGCATCGTGCCGGTGCCGCTCGCCGTCGGCATCAGCGACGAGCACCGCCACAAGCTGCTGCGCGTGGCGCGCAAGCTCGGCAGACCGCTGCTGTACACGGACGCGAAGAACTTGGAGCGCCTGCAGGGCCTGGCGGCCGAGGTCGGGGAGACGCGCGCTGTTCGCCGAACTCAAGGCGCGCAGCTTTCTGGTCGAGTCGCATCACCGATATCTCGCGAGCCGGGCAAAGCTCCATCGCTCCGACCCGTCGGATCTCGCCTTCATTCAGTTCTCCTCCGGCTCGACCAGCGAACCGAAGGGCGTGATGCTGACGCACGGAAATCTGATCGCGAATATCGCCGGGTGCGACAGCCGTCGGCAAGTACAACGATCAGGACGTGACCTTGAGCTGGATGCCGCTGACGCACGACATGGGATTGATCGGCTTCTACCTGATGCAATTCGCCAATCGCGCGCACGTCAATCTGATGCCGACGGAGTTGTTCGTGCGGCGGCCGCTGCTGTGGCTGCAATTGGCATCCAAGAAGCGCGTGACCATCACCTGCTCGCCGAATTTCGGCTATCGCCATTTTCTCAAGGTGTTGGGCGACCGGCGGCTGGAGAACGTCGATCTGTCGTGCATCCGCTCGATCTACAACGGCGCCGAACCGATCTCCGTGCAGCTTTGCAACGAATTCATGCAGACGCTCGCCTACACGGGCCTGAAGCATCGTGCGATGTATCCGGTGTATGGCCTGGCGGAAGCCTGTCTCGCGGTCACCTTTCCGAAGCTCGATGCGGACTACCGCTGGATCCGCGCCAACCGGCACAAGCTCGGGCTCGGTTCCACCATCGAGGTCAATCCCGCCGATCCGCGCGATGCAATCGAATTGATGTGCGTCGGGCAGGTCGTCCCGAATACCGAACTGCGCATCGCGGATGATGCAGCGTGCGGCGCGTGCCGGACGGGCAAGTCGGACATATCTTGATCCGCGGCCCGAGCGTCACCCGCGGCTATTTTGGCGATCCCGAGGCGACCGCCCTCGCCATCGGCGCCGACGGCTGGGTCGACACCGGCGATCTCGGGGTCCTGCACGAGGGCGGCGCTGTACATCGCCGGGCGCAGCAAGGAAATCATCTTCATCAACGGCCAGAATTACTACCCCTACGATCTGGAGAACATCGCGCAGCGTGCGCCGGGTCTGGATCTCAATAAGGTCGTGGCCGCCGGCGTCGCCAAGCCGGGCGCCCAGGGAGAGGAACTGGTGGTGTTCGTCCTGCATCGCGGCAGCCTCGAGGAGTTCCTGCCGACCGCCGCCGCCGTGAGCCGGCTCATCAACGAACACACCGGACTCGAGGTTGCGCAAGTCATCCCGGTCAAGCGGATCCCGAAGACCACGAGCGGCAAGGTGCAGCGGCATCTGTTGGAGCAGGCGCACATCGAAGGCGAGTTCGACGCAGAACTTGCGGCGCTCAAGGCGCTGCGCGAAGCGCACCGCGGACCTCACGTATCCGGCTCCGAGTCTCGAAGCGCGGCTGCAGATCGATCTGCGAAAACGCGTTGCCGGGAAAGCGCATCGAAGTGGGCGACAATCTGTTCGAGATCGGCGCAAGCTCTTTGAAGCTCATCGAGATCCACGAAAACATCGATCGGGAATTCCCGGGCCTCATCGATCTGACCGAACTGTTCGATCACCCGACCATCGCGCGAGCTGGCGAAGCATCTGCGAGGAGCAAACTCAAGTACGCTCTGCGGGACGTCAGTTTCAGCCGCCGCCGTACAGGGGCTTCTTCAACCGCCAGCGGCGGTACGACCAGAGCCAATCGGCCGGGGCTTTGAGCACGTCGATTTCGCATGCCCGCGCGTAGCGCTCGGTGATGTGCGTTCGGTTCGCAGCGCCTCGCGTCCGTCCCACAACAGCCGGAGCTCGACTTCGTAGTAGCCGCGCTGCACGCGGCGCATCACCATATACATGATCGGCAGGCGCGTCGCGCGCGCGATCTGCTCCGCGCCGACGTAGAAGGCGGTGTCCTGGCCCAGGAATTTCGTCCAGTAGCGCTTGTCGGTCGAAACGGGCGCCTGGTCCGCGTTCATGGCCACCGCGCGCACGATGCGCGCGGCGGCGCAGAAAATCCGCCAGCAGCTCCTTGGCGGGAATCAGCCGCGCGCCGAAGCGCGAGCGAACCTCGAGCATCAAGCGCTCGGCCCACGGCATCGTGCAGCGGCTTGTAGGCTGCATCGACGGGATAGCCCAGTTGCAGCGTGACGCCTTGCAGCAGCCACTCCCAGTTGCACAAGTGCGAGGTCACGAACATGACCGACTGGCCGGCATCCAAGTAGCTGCGCGCCGCCGGCAAATTGAGTATGCGAATGCGCGCGCTCATCTCGCGCCGGCGCGCAGCGACACGGATTTCAGCACCTCCACCATGACATCGCAGAAATTCTTGAGAAAGCGCTTGTGGATGCCGGTGCGCTCGGCCTCCGACAGCGTCGGGAAAGACCTGCGCCAATTGCTCGCGGATCACGTGATGCCGGTGACGCACGACGTAATAGGCAAGGAAGTAGAGAAAACCCGAGAATGCGTACAGCGCCCACATGGGCACACGCGACAGAAGCTTGATCATGGACTTGCGCTAGAGCTTCATGTCGTAGGTCAGAAACACGGTGCGATCGGCTATCTGGTCATAGAAGTTGCGCGCCCGATAGTTGTCCTCGGCGGTGAGCCACCTAATCGCGGACCAACCCCGGGCCCGGCCCACATCCGCCAAGGCTTGCATCAGCGCCTGCACGACACCGGTTCCGCGAAGCGTCGGCTCGACGAAAAGATCGTCGAGAAAACCGCCAACCACGGCGCGCAGCGGACGAAGCAGAGGTCGATAGTGCGCGAGGCCCACCGCCGCACCCGCCGCGTCGACGGCGACCAGAGCTTCGAGTTCCTTGTCCTCATCGAAGATCCATTGCCAAACCGTCTCGCGCATTTCCGGTGTTTGTGCGACCTTGTAGAAGGTGGCGTAGCCGGCATATAGGCGCTCCCAGTCCGATCGATGCTCGGGACGCAGTGGAATCACTTGGTAGACTTGGATCTGGGGCATCTGCACTCCTCAAAGACCCAAATTGTATACGATTGACCGCACGCAACCCTCGTCCTCAGGCTCCCGTCGTGGACAAATGACTCCGGTGTTCGTCTAGCGCAAAAAATAGTCTGCGTGCCGCTAAACCCCAACTCCGCTGCTGGGTACTTACTTGCGGTGACAGTTATTGCGAGTGATCGAGCATGAGGATGGGCCGATTTACATGGGCTGCGCTCGGCGTACTCGCAGGTGCCGTGGGTTGTGCGGGCAACGGCGACGGGCTCGATCAAAACGGTCAACCTATCACTCCAGGCGGCGGCGGTTCGACGGGGCCGGTCACTGCGAATTTCCAGTCGATTCAGGACAACGTCTTCACGCCGATCTGTTCGAAGTGTCACATCGGCGCAAGTGCACCCGAAGGCCTGCAGCTCGATGCCTCACACAGCTACAACTCGCTGGTCGGCGTACCGAGCGTTGAAGACCCCAGTCTATTGCGGGTAAAGCCGGGTGATCCGGACGACAGCTACATGGTCCACAAGATCGAAGGTTTGCCCGGCATCGTCGGCGGACAAATGCCGCTCGGTGAAACTCCGCTGCCGCAGGCCACGATCGAGGCCATACGGCAATGGATCACGGACGGCGCAACGAATGCGGCGGGAGCGGCCGCTCAAATACTCGCCGTCCAAAGCACCGTGCCCGTCGATAAGGCAGTCGTCATGGCTCCGCCCAGGCGCATCGTGGTGGCCTTTACTCAGGAGCTCGACGCGTCCCTCGTCAACGATACCACCGTTACGCTGGAGCGAATCGAGAGCTCTAGCTCCGATTCCGAGCACGCGCCGGCGGTGTTCAGCATGAAGAGAATATCTGCGACCGCCGCGCTCGCCGAACTCAATCCCGCGGTCCTTTTGATTACTCCCGCTACCGAGCTCGCTCCCGGAGTCTATCGCGCAACCCTGCGCGGCACCGGCGGCGGCGCCTTGGCCAATTTGAACGCGGCGACCCTCGGTGCGGACGTCTCATTCGAGTTCACCGTTGAGAGCGCACCGTGACGCGGCGGCGCACTCGGCTTGGAGTTCTGCTCGCATGCTTGTGCTTCGGTGCGTACACGGCGCATGCCGAGCCCTATCTCGCCGTTCAGATGGGCCTCAAATGCGGTCAATGCCACGTCAATCCGACTGGCGGCGGTTTACGTACGACGTTCGGCGACATCTTCGCGCAAACCGTCATGCCGGCGCAGCATCTCGATACGGGGATCCCGGACTACTGGACAGGACAGATGGCCTCGGTCAATACCTGCGAACAGGCGGAGACTTGCGGTTCGACGCCCAATTGACGCAAGTACCGCACAGCTCCTCGATGGACCAATTCTCGCTCGAACAGGCGCGCGTCTATTTGGAGGCGAACGTCATCCCGGACCGCCTTCTGGCGTACGTCGACGAGCAGGTTGCTCCCGGAGGTGCGCTAAATCGGGAAGCCTATGTGCTGTACTGGACTGCGGCGCACGAGTGGTATTTCAAGGCCGGACAGATGTACCTGCCGTTCGGTCTGCGGCTTCAGGATCAGACGGCCTTCATTCTCACCACGACCGGAATCAACATGACGACGCCGGATCAAGGCGTGGAGGTCGGTTGGGAACACGGTCACTGGGATGCGCAGCTTGCCGTCTCCAACGGCACTGCCGGCGGTGCCGTCTCCGGCAACGGCAAACAGGGCAGCTTCAACTTGGTCTACGTGGAGGCTCGCTGGCGGTTGGGAATTGCGGCCAACAACAACGACCAGCCTGCCGGAAGCAAGAGTGCATTTGGGATTTTCGGCGGCCTGCGAACCGGTCCGATCTCATGGCTGGCGCAGGCCGAAATTACCGATGACCAGAGCATCCCCAATGGACAGGGTCAAGAGCTCGCAACCTTGCTCGAGGCTGATTGGCTCATCGCTCGAGGAAACAATCTCAAGATCACCGAGGAGTTTCTCAATCCCGATCGTCAAGTACCGAATGGCGAGCAAACTCGCTGGAGTCTGGTGTACGAGCTCACGCCGATTCAGTTCGCGCAGATACGTGCGGGATTTCGCTGGAACGACGGGATTCCGCAGGACCCTTCCGAGCACGAAAAGCTGTACTTCGTCGAGCTGCACGGATTCTTTTGAGTCCGATCGATCCGCATCTTGAGCAAATGCGGTACTCACTACTATCCCGTCAAAATCTTGGAGTCCCTGGATGAAATGGCATATCGGTCACGATGAGTGCGGCGGATCGTGAGTCGTGATCGCGGGATGCGGGGGCGGAGGCATGGGAGGCGGCGGCTACGGCTCATCCATGACCGCCATGATGCCCGCACCGACGGCGAGTTTCTCGCAACCGGCAGGTCGGCCGCCGTCAATCTCGGTCAGGCCGTGACCTTGACATGGACTTCGGCCAACGCCACCTCGTGCACGGCGATGGCCTCGGAGCCGGCCGGCGGCGCATTCACCGGCACCCAATCCATCAGCGGCACTCAAACCGTTGTTCCGACCGCTGCCGGAACATACACCTACACGCTCAGCTGCAGGGGTCCGGAGGCAAGGTGTCGGTGCCGACTCCGGCTGTGACGGTCAATCCAGGCCTTCTCACCACCCTGTCGACGCAGGCAAGATCACGACCATCGGTTCAACGATCGATCCGATCAACGGCGACCAAAATCCGTATGGCCTGGCGATCGCGCCGGCCACCGCGGGCCTGATCACGACCGGAGATCTCATCGCCTGCAACTTCAATAACGGCAACACCGGCCCCACGCCGAATACTCAGGGTCTCGGAACGACTATCATTGGACTGCATCCCACCGCCGGATCGACGCCCTATCGAATCGCGCAATCGTCAGAACTGCAAGGTTGCAGCGCACTCGTGCTGTTGCCGGATGACAGCATCTCCGCCGCCGCGTGGTCCGGGCCGGGGAACGGCGCGGGCAGAACCCACTGGTCAGTGCAACCGGCACCGTCGCGACACCGTTCTCTGGCGACATGTTCGCCAATCCTTGGGGGGAGGCGTATGTCGCGGCCACGACCACCGCAGCCCGCGGCGATCTACGTGGCGAACGCACCCGGCGGCAGCGCCTTCTCCGCCGGCGGCACCATCGACCGCATCAGCTTGGACGGCGATGCGCAGACCTCTTTTACGGAAATCGCGACCGGGTTTTGCACCATCGGCGCACCCGGAGGGATATACGGCCCGAGCGGGCTCACCTACGATCCCGCCATCGATACCTTGTATATCGTGGACACTGGCTCGGCGAGCGTGGTAGCGCTTGCGGGCGTGTCGAGCATCCCCAAAGATGGCGTCGTCGTGAATGGACATTGCACCGGGTCCGCGGCGCCGACACCCGTTCCGACCTTCTCAGGCCCCTCGATGTCATCCGCCAGAGTCATCGCCCACGGCGCGCCGTTCAATACGCCGCTGAGCGCCGCCCTGCTGAAAAACGGCGACTTGGTGGTCGGAAACGCCGATATCGGGCTCGGCAGCGCGAGCGCCTACGACGAACTTGTTGATCGAGGTGTCGCCGGTGTTGCCCGGCGGCTTCGTCGGTCAACCGTTGCAGATGGATAACACCGTACCCGGCGCGCTGTTCGGCATCGCAGCCACAGTCGATGCCCAGGGCAATCAAGTCATCTACTTCAATGATGACAATGCGACCGCGGTGATGGAGTTGTCGATCGGCACGGCCGCCCCGCAGCCCTACGGCGGCTCGATGATCAAATAACCGCTATCATTAAACCAAAATCGTCGATCCGAGCACTCACCTTCCAGCGGCGCATTGTCCGTTGGCCGGCGATTTGTCGATGATGGACGGCCAACGAACTCCCGCGCGCTAAAACGGAGCAACGATGCTTTCTATCTTGGTTTGCCACTCCTACTTTTTACGATTGGATCAAAAGCAATTGGAGCGCGGCAAACCGTATCCTCCGCTCGCGACATTGCAAGTGGCCGCCATGCTGCGAAAGTGCGGCCACGAGGTGGCGTTTTTCGACGCCATGCTCGCCGACGGGATCGAGGACTACGATCGCACGCTCGCGCGCCGTCGAACCGCAGTTGGTGCTCTTCTACGAGGACACTTTCAATTTTTTGAGCAAGATGTGCTTGGGCACGATGCGGCGTGCGGCCTGCGAAATGATCGCCTCGGCGCACCGCAGCGGCGCCACGGTGATCGCCGCGGGCCCCGACGTCACCGATGCTCCGGGGCCCTACCTGCTCGCCGGAGCGGATTTGGCTTTGATCGGTGAAGGATTGTCGGCGCTGCTCGAGCTTCTGCCGAGACTCGATTCTCAGCCAAAAGCGCGTGGGCGACGAACTCAGCGAGGGACTATCCGGCGTCGTATCGCTCAGCGAGGGCAAGGCCATCACCGTACACGGCTCTCGGGCGCCGCCCATTCCCCACTATGACGGAGTCGCCGCCTGGGATCTCGTGGACATGGAGCGCTACCGCGCCGTGTGGCTGAAGGCCACGGATATTTCAGTCTGAACATGGCCGGCTCCCGGGGCTGCTCGTTCCGTTGCGCCTGGTGCGCCAAACCCACCTGGGGAAATCACTATTTGCAGCGCAGCTGCGAGCGACGTGGCCGCGGAAATGGCCTACCTGAAGCGCAGCTTCGACCCGCAGCACATCTGGTTCGCGGACGACATCTTCGGATTCCGCGTCGATTGGGTGGCCGATTTCGCGGCCGCCGCTGCAGGCCGCGGGCGGCGGAATTCCGTTCACCATACAAACCCGCGCGGACTTGGTCAGCGAGCGCATGGCCCACGCGCTGCAGGATGCCGGCTGCCGCGAAGCGTGGATCGGCGCGGAGAGCGGCAGCCAACGGGTGCTGGACGCCATGAACAAGGGCACCACCGTGGCCGAGATTCGTCACTGCGCGCGACCGGCTGAAGACGGCAGGCATTCGCGTCGGATTCTTCATCCAGCTGGGCTACATGGACGAACAGCTCGCAGGACATTCTGGCGACGCGTAGTCTGCTCGCAGCCGCCCGTCCCGACGAGATCGGCGTCAGCGTCTCGTATCCGCTGCCGGGCACGAAATTCTACGATCTGGTCAAGGCGCAGCTCGGCGGCAAGACGCACTGGCAGGAGAGCAACGATCTGGACATGATGTTTCGACGGCACCTACACCTCGGATTTCTATCGTGCGGTCCGTAATCTGCTGCACGACCAGATATCGCTGCAAACCCGCGACGTTCATCAACACGATGCCGAGCACCGGCGCGCGAGACACTCGCTGGAGCGCCGGTGGCGGGATCTGCTGACTCACGAGCCTCAATATCGCTCGCAGGGCGGCAAGACGGCGGCGGCGCTTTGACTGTCAAGTGGCCTAAAATCCTGCCTCCAATGACGACGGAGCAGCATCGGATCAGCGACGATTTCATGAAGCTCTGGCACGAGAGGTTGCCGACCCGCTACGGACTCCTGGAGAGGTTCAACCACAGCTTTCCCGTCAAGCATTCGCGACCAGGATTCAGGAGGACGATCGAGATCGGGGCCGGTCTCGGCGAACACATTCGATACGAGAGACTGACGCCGGAACAGGAAGAAAATTACTACGCCGTCGAGCTGCGCGAGAACATGGCGTCCGAAATCCGGAGGCGCTTCCCGAAGGTCAAGGCGATCGTCGGCGACTGCCAAACGCGCCTCGACTTCGAGGATGGCTTTTTCGACCGATATATCGCAGTCCACGTTTTGGAACACTTGCCCGACCTCCCGTCTTGCATTCGCGACGCCCATCGGTTGCTCAACAGAGCCAAGGGCCAGATGCTCATCGTCATTCCCTGCGAGGGCGGTCAGGCTTATTCGTTTGCGCGCAAGATCTCTTCCGAGCGGGTATATAATCGCCATTTCAAGGGCGGCTACGAGTGGTTCATATCGCGGGAACACTTGAACCGCCCCCGCGAAATCATGACCGAACTCGATCCGTATTTCACGGTGGAAGAAAAGGTCTTGTTTCCAATCCCCTTCCTGCCTTTCGTTTTCAGCAATTTGTGCATCGGCCTCGCGCTCAAGCCGCGAGGCTAGCGAATCTCGAGCAGCGCCTTCAAGGCACCCACGGCCTCCAGTGGATGACGGCCTCTGCGCAACTCGAATGCTTTGATCGCCCGCACGCTTTTGCTGAACGCTGTCCATTCCGGTTGATTGGCCGCGTAAGCTTGGGCGCAAATCAGCTTCGCCAACGCGTCGGACTTCGACAGTGACTTGAGGAGCGGACCACCGGCCGCGCCTTGCGCCGACAGGAATACGATGGCCGCAATCTTGAGCGGCGAGGCGGCGAGCCGGTAGCCTGCGCTGCGCAGGTCCACCTCGAACTTCTTGACGCCGCTGCGGCGGCGGATGACCGGCGATTCGGTAATCACCGCGCGGTCTGGAGCGCTCTTGATCCAACGCAGCGAGCCTGCGCGGATGTGCAGATAATTGGCGACGCCGGTAGCCAGCATTCCGTCCGGCGCGACAAACACGCTGTCCTCCGACAGGATGTCGAGGCCCTGCAGCAAGCAATGCAACGTCACGGTCGACTTTCCCGCACCGCTCGATCCCACCAATAAAATCCCGCGGCCGGCTCGGCCGACGCAGGCGGCATGAAGTGATACCAGGCCCTGGGAACGCGACGCGAGACTGAACACGGCAAATTCGATGAGCTCATATCGAGTGTGGTACGGAAATCGCATCATCTGCGGCGATACGACGACGAGCGCCGTGCGTTCTCGCGGCGACAAAACAACGAAGTCGGAAGTATCGGTTGCGCCGCCCAAAAAGCCGGCTCCGGAGAACATGTCGAGCGGCGGTGCATCGAAGCGTCTGTGCGGGCGCGATGTCTTGGCGGGCCGCAGCAACAAACTGACCTTCAGCCGCGGCGACGCTGCTGATAGCCGGTGCCGCGGAAGGCCTGCGTAGGCCGCATCTACCAGGCGAAGCAGTTCAGGGGAGTTGCTCTCGAACTCGAACCGCGCACCCAACAATTGCAAAGCCTTGTGCGCCCTCATCGGCATCCGTTCCCCGAAAGGATCGGCGATGAGGTCGGCTGCCATGGCGTCATTCTTGCGAGTCATGTCGCATTCGTAGCACATCCAGATCGCGCGCACATCTAGATCCTGCGCACACCTCTTCATGCCCGGTTGAGCCCGAGACGCCGCTTGGCTGCGCCTCGCCACCTTTCGGTTCAGGTTTCTGCTGTTTGAAAAGCGCGACTTAGGCGTATGCTTCAAATAATCGGACCGGCGCAACTTCCGCGGTCCGAGGCGGAACTTACCCACCATGAAAGTATCCATCATCATCGCCGTCTATAACGAAGCGCGAACCGTGGCGACTCTGTTGGATCGAGTTTGGGC
Organism: uncultured Gammaproteobacteria bacterium; assembly: GCA_963783185.1. Lineage (GTDB taxonomy): Bacteria > Pseudomonadota > Gammaproteobacteria > Steroidobacterales > Steroidobacteraceae > Bog-1198. Next base: position 232,124 of record CAWAMT010000001.1, read on the forward strand.
GCAACCCCTATCGGACGTAACCAAAGAAATAATCATCGTCGAGAGCAATTCCACGGACGGCTCTCGCGAAATAGTGGCGGAATTTTCCGAGCGGCACGCGGCCGAATGCTCACCGCGCATTCAAGTCCTCTATGAGGATGCGCCGAAGGGCAAAGGCCATGCAATTAGGCAGGGATTTGCAGCCGCCACCGGCGACATTCTGCTCATCCAGGACGCGGACCTGGAATATGAGGTCGAGGACTATCCGGATCTGCTCAAGCCCATCATCGATGGACGGACCGCGTTTGTATTGGGGAGCCGCCACATGGGTCAGAACGGGTGGAAAATCCGGAAGTTCGCGAGCCGCGGCTTGCAGACGGCTTTCATGAATTTGGGCGGCAGGTTATTTCATGGCCTTTTCAATGCACTATTTTCCACGCGTCTCACGGATCCGACGTCGATGTACAAGGTGTTTCGAGCGGAATGTCTCCATGGTCTGAACTTCACCTGCAATCGGTTTGATTTCGATTTCGAGTTATTGGGGAAGTTGATCCGCGCGGGGTTCAGCCCTTTGGAGGTTCCCGTGTCCTATACGTCGCGGGGGTTTGATGAAGGAAAGAAAATTCGCGTCTTTCGGGATCCCTGGACGTGGGTGGCCGCAATGGTCAGAACTCGTTTTGCCGCGCTTCGCATCCTGGAAGGGCATTCCCCGACCTCTGTGAGGCGGCAGCCTGCCGGTCCGCTATAGCGAATACCCGGCGACCCGCGCATCGTCATAGAACATCTTCACCGTATCCAGCGAAAATTTGTTCAAGTCATAACCGAGCAGCGGCAGTTTGCCGAGAATGTCCCCCGTGACGGTAATCACTTGGCAACCGATGGCATTGGCTTGAAAAATATTTAAAATTTCGCGCGAACTCGCCCAGACGAGCTCGGCATTCGCGTTGATCCTGAGCATCTCGACCGCTTGCGACATCAGCGGCAACGGATCCACACCGGTATCCGCGATGCGCCCGGCAAACACCGATACGTAACTCGCGGTAGCGGCATTGAGGACCGCCACAACGTCCTCAACCTGCGCCAACGTCATGATCGCAGTCACGTTGAGCTTAACCTGTCGATCCGCCAGCCGCTTCACCAACGCTCGGCAAGTCTCTTGCCTGGTGTTGGTGACCGGAATCTTCACATAAACGTTGTCCGCCCATCCGGCGATCTCCAGAGCCTGACGCTCCATGTCCTCGAAATCATCGGCGAGTACCTCGAAGCACACCGGCTTGTCGCGGATTTGAGAGAGCACATCTTTGGCGAAGGCTCGATAATTGGCGATTCCGGCCTTGCGCATGAGGGTCGGATTGGTGGTCAGGCCCCGGATATACGGCCTGGCATACATGTCGAGCATGCCTGCTTTGTCTGCGCCGTCGGCAAAGATCTTCACGGTCAGTTGGCTGAGCGAGATCATGGGTAAGGCGGCTGCGACAGAATGATTCTCGATGCCTCGATCAGGGATCCCACGCGAAAGTCGCATGCGGCGGGAGGCTCTTCGTCGTAGCCGTACTCCACCAGCAGGGTTTTGCAACCTGCACGCCGCCCGGCCTCCATATCCCATCGCCGATCCCCGACCATGAAGCTCGAACAGAGCTCGATGCCGAGCTCATTGGCCGCGCGCATCAACAGGCCGGGCTTCGGCTTTCTGCAGTCGCAGTGGTCAGCGCCGTCATGGAAACAGCTAAAAATCGCATCGATTTCAAGTTCGCACTTCAGCCGCTCATGGATGCGCTCGACGAGTTCTCGCGATGTGATGCCTCTGGCGACGTCGGGTTGATTGGTCACCACGACCCGCGAGTATCCTCGCGCTTTCAAGGCTAGGAGCGCCTCCGGAACGCCCGGCAAAATGCTCAAATCCTCTAGCGAAGCCGGAGGATGCGGTATGCCGTCGCGGACGAACGCACGATTGATGACTCCGTCGCGATCGAGAAACACGGCGGGGCGCATCATTTGCCTACGGACTCCCATTTCGCTTCGCCCTCCTTCAGGAGCGGATGGGAAACCAAAAGATGCCAAATCACCGCTTGGAACGCTTCGGAGTGCGGCGTCACCGTGTCCGGATTCACCGTCGGCACGATCACCGTGGCGTCGGCGACTCGGGCGGTATGGCCGCCGTCGCGGCCCAACACTCCGACGACTTTGGCCCCTTGGTGTTTTGCGTAATTCACTGCCGCGACCAAGTTCACGCTGATTCCTTTTTCGGTGTCTCCTCCGCCCACCGAAAAGATGAATACTGCATCCCTGGCGTTGAGCCTGCTGACTTTGAGCCATTCGACGAATGCGCTTTCCCAGCCCTCGTCGTTGATCCGGGCGGTGAGCTCCGAAACATTGTCCGTCGGCGCATAGCACTCGATCCCGGCCAACTTGCGAAAATCATTCACCGCGTGCGAACAATTGGCGGCGCTGCCGCCCACGCCCAAGAAAAATACCCGCCCCGCGGCTGCTTTTATCTGTGCCAAGAGCTCCGCGACCCTCTCGATCGCCGCAACGTCCAACATCCGCAGTATCTGCGCAGCCTCCCGCAAATGTTTCTGCGCGTAGCTCATGCGTTGTCCAATTGGCGCGACAAGAACTCGTCCGTGTCTCTTAAGCCTTGCGGGGAGCCGATTTCGTAAAAACGGTGCGAGACCTCGAGCGGCTCGAGCTGCCGGATCATCGACAAGTCCCGGCAAATATCCGCCAAATCAAGCACATGAGATTCCCGGTAGGCATGGAACACGTCGCTGCAAAAAGCCGATACGCCGAAGTCGATGTACTGCATATCGAGTCGCCGCGACTGCTTGTCGTATTCGATCAGCTCGCCGTTCCTGAAGCACACATTGCTTTTGTCCCAACGATCCTCGTTGCGCAGGATGGTCATCAGAGCCGGACGGTCGGTCGCCTCGAAAGCGGATTGAATCCGTGCAAAGGAGCACGGCACGTAGGAATCTCCGTTCAAGGCGAGGAACTCATCACCCAGCAACGGCAGCGCTTGTTTGAGCGCTCCCCCGGTTCCAAGCAACTTACTGCCATCGAAGGAGTAATTTACGGCAAGGCCGAACGAACGGCCGTCGCCTACCATGGCTTGGATCTGCTCACCCAAGTGACCGACGCACAGCACCACTCGATCGATGCCCTGGCCCCTCAGCAAATCGAGCTGATGGAATATGAAGGGCCGGCCGGCGACGATCAGCAGCGACTTCGGAACTCGATCGGCAAGGGGCCGCAGCCGAGTAGCCAAACCACCCGCGAGTATGGCAACCGGCAGCATGGTCAGGACAGAACGACCTTGGTGCCCTCAAAATCGAACCGGAAGCGCACTTCCTCTAGACCGGCCTCCGCCATCGCCTCTCGCAACCGGGTTCGATCCGAAGCATAGAACATCAGAAAGCCGCCGCCGCCGGCGCCAACCAGTTTGCCCCCAATCGCACCGTTTCTCATGGCCTGTGAGTACCAACTGTCGATCTTAAGGTTGCTGACGACGGAGGAACGGCGTTTCTTCTGTTCCCAGTGCTCGTGCATCAGCTCCCCGAACTGCTCGAGATTGCCGGACTCCAAGGCCTCTTTGCTGCGGTATCCCAAGGCCTTTACATAATCGAGATTGCGCAGCATGTCGGCGTCTCGTGCCCGCGAACGAACGTGCTGGTCCAGGAGAATGCTGCTCGCGGACCGATTGAAGCCGGTGAAGAAAAGTAGAAGATTATCTTCGAGATCGAACATCGTCTTCGTCGAAACGCGCAATGGTTCGACCGTAACCCGGTGATCTTTGTGAAACGTCAGGGCCGAGATTCCGCCAAAGGCTGCGATGAATTGATCTTGCTTCCCAATCGGTTCACGTAAGCAATTGATTTCAATATCGCACGCGCGTTCGGCCAGTTCCTCCGCATGAGCGACTTTGCGCTGGTGCGTGTACAGAGCCTTGAGCAGCGCCGTGGTAAAGCTGCCGGACGACCCGAGACCCGTCCCCGCCGGAATATCCGCAAGGGTCGTGATTTCGATCTGCGGGGCGTCCATATTCTGCAGAATCAATGCTTCGCGAATGATCGGATGCTTGATGTCGGCGACCTTGTCAACCTGTTCCAATGCCGAATATTTCAGGTAGATGCCAGGGCTGAACGGCCGCATGACAGTGACGTAAACATACTTGTCGATTGCGGCCGCAACCAGGAAGCCCTCATTTTCGGCGTAATACGACGCGAGATCCGTTCCGCCGCCGCCCAAGGTGATCCGCAGCGGGCTACGCGCGATGATCATATCCGGACTCCGTGTAAATCTTTGCAACTACGGTAAGTGCCGCGATCGCGTCACTGAGGCCGGCCGCGGGCTCGCGCTCCCTGCGAATGTCCTCCAAAAACTCGGTCATTTCCGTCGTCCAGGAGTTATCGGCAGTCGGGTATTCCCAGAGGATGGTTTCCGGGGGTGCCATATCGGGGAGCATCTTGTACCAGGACAATCTTTCGACGCCATAACTGCCCCCCAACCCGTCGACTTGCAGCTTACCGTCGCGGCCGTAAAGTTCGAAGGAGAACGTGTTTTTCCACTCGGTGCAGCTCGCATGCAGGAACGCCACTTGTTTTGCCGCCGTTTTGAGCAGCATGAAACCGTTGTCTTCCACCGGCATATCCCAGAAATAGGTATGTGCGAAGCCCTCCACTTCGACGAATTCGCCGAGAAACCAGCGCGCCAGATCTATGAGGTGTACGCCTTGGTCGATCAGTTCCCCGCCGCCCGAGCGTTGCGGCTGTGCACGCCACTCACTCTCATAGCCGAGGCGGCCGCCGTGCCCATAGCGAGCGCGCAAGAACAGCAACGGACCCAGGGTTCCTGAATCGACGAGACGCCTCGCCTGCTGAAACGCCCGGTGATAGCGGTGATTGAAGCCCACGCGCACCCGAACATTGTGCTTGGCGGCCAGCTGCGGCAGGCCGCAGAGCTCATCGGCATGCCGTGCCGCGGGCTTCTCGACGAGCACGTGGATTCCGGCGCTGATGGCGGCGCGCGCAATCTCGACTTGCGCATCCTGCGGCGTGGCGATGATGAGTGCATCGATAGCGGCGCGATCCACGAGGGCACGCCAGTCGGTGCCAAAGGCGCACCCGGGATTCGGCGCCGCGGTCGATGATGCGCGCTCAAGATCGGTGTCTATGCAATGAACCAACCGGGCACCGGCCAGATGCTGAGCCCGCTTCTGGCCGACGGCACCGCAGCCGATGATACCGATCTTCAATCCCCCTCCCCCCAAGTGAACTCGCGGTCCTTGGGAACGATGCGGCGCAAAGTATAGATATCGGTACCGTTCAAATCCTGGAGATGATCGGGGAGTGTTTCCCACGGGTCCCAGAGGGCACTTATCAATTTACCTGTAATGCCGTCGCTGGAAGACGATCCTAGGAAAACCGCGAGCGCAGCTGCTTTGCCGAGCGGTGCGCCGCCCTCTTTTTTCTGCCTCAGACAGCGCTCGTGAAACGCGCGTCCAATTCTCTCGGGGCCGGCGGCCAGCATCTCGTCCAGTATGCGCGTGTTGAGAACGCCGGGTGCCAACGCATTGACGTCGATATGGTGCGGACGCGTTTCTTCGGCGAGAGTTTCGACGAATCGAACGACGGCCGCTTTGGATGCCGCGTAAGCGCTCAAATTGGCAAGCGGAGCAGTCGCGCCGCCGCCCGAGAGCTGAATGATCTTGCCGCGCTTTACCCGCTTGAAGTGCGGCACAACGGCCCGGCTCAACAACACCGAACCAAAAAGATTGATCTCAATCGTACGTACCCAGTCTTGCCAGTCGACGCTTTCAAGAGCGCCGGCGGGACCGGCGACACCGGCATTGTTGACCAAAATATCCAAACGGCCGAATTCCCGCAGTGCGTCGTCGACGAGCCTCGTCACGTCCATAGGTTTGGAAACGTCGGCGCGTTGCGCCACCACCGACTGCCCGGGGCCGGCCAGCTTTCTAAGCTCGAGGGCCGATTGATCCAGTACGTCTCGATTGCGGGCGCAGATGATCAAGCTCGCACCAGCCTCGAGGTACTTCTTTGCGATCTCGAAACCGAGGCCTTGACTGGCACCGGTGATGATCGCACATCGATTCTCGAGTACCTTGGCCATTACGCTCCCACCGAAAAGTACCTCAGGTGCCCGCCAAAGGCCGCCAAATTCGGCAAAAATCGATTTGCGTCGAGGATCGCAATTCCCTCGCGGCACTCCGCCAATTGACCGGCGGCGACGCTGCGGTAGATGTGCCATGGGGTCGCCATGACAAGTGCGTGCGCACCCTGCACCGCGGCAAGCGGCGTTTCGAATCGATTTACCGATTCACGCCAATGCTCGGGAAGATCCTTCGCCATGGGATCGTGCACTTGGATCCTCGCTCCTTCGCGGATCAGCCAGTCGCAGAGCTCCACCGACATGGAGCGGCGCAAGGTATCGGTGTCCGGCTTATAAGTGAGGCCCCACACAGCAACCGTAATTTGTGAAAGATCGCCGAACAGCAGCTTGAGTTTGTTCTGTGCCCACAGCTTGTGCGCCTCGTTGCTCGCGAGGACGGACGAGAGCAGCAGCGTCGTCAATCCATGCTCACGCGAAGTCCGATTGAGATAGGCAACGTCGCGCGCCAGCGTTCCGCCGGCAAATGCTCCGCCGGGCGAGAGATAGGCCCCCGGACCTATTCTGCGTTCGGTCTTGAGTCCCCGTTCCACTTCTTTTGCATCCGCGCCTACCGCCTCGCAAATCGTGGCGATTTCATTCGCAAAGGCGACCGACGTGGCAAAAAAAGCATTGATGGCATGCTTGGTCATTTCGGCGGATTCTACCGACATCCATTCGATGGAATCGGTGATCGATCCCAAGAGCCTACCTAGCAGATCCTTGTCGCCGTTCGATCTGACACCGACCACGATGCGCTCCGGGTGCAGAAAATCGCTCACCGCATTGCCCAACCGGAGGTTTTCCGGACAGTACGCGATCCGACGCCGAGCGCTTCCATGTTCCGCGGCGGCTTTTTCCAGAAGAGCAACCGAGCCGACCGGTAGTTGCGATGAAACCAGCACGACCGTATCCGCGGTGATCCCTGACAGAGCGCGGCCGATTTGCGCCATGACGAAATCCGCATCGGCGCGGTCATCTTCATCGACGGGTGTGTCATAGGCGATCCATAGGACATCGATGTCTCGCGTTGCCTCGCTCACCGCGGACGAAAAGCGTAGTTTGCCCGAGGACAACCCTTGCTTGATCAATTCGTCCAATCCCGGCTCGAAGACAGGCGCGGTACCCTGGCGTAGATCGGCGACTCGTCGCTCGTCGAAATCAAGACCCACCACCTCATGCCCTAATGCGGCCAAGCCGGCGGCGGTTACCGAGCCGAGATGCCACAACCCTAGAACGCCGATATTCACCGGTGCGCGTCCAGTATCCAGGGATTGATTCTAAGGTAATCGAGCGTCCTCAAGACGCCCTGACGAATCGTCAGTTTGGGCTTCCAGCCCAAGGCGCAAATCTTCTTCGTATCGAGGAAAATGAACGGACTATCGCCCACCCATCCCCGCTCGCCGCCGGCGTACTGTACTTTCGGCGTCAACTTCAGCGCCTCGCATATCCAACCGATTGAGTCGTTGACCTCGCAATGATCATCGGTGCCCAAGTTGAAAATGTTCACACTGTCGTTCGACTGCCGGGTTGCCAGCAGCATTGCGTCAATGCAGTCGTGGACGTAAAGATAGGATTTGCGTTGGCGGCCGTTGCCGAGCACGCGAAGTGTCCCGGAGTCATCTCTCAACTGCCTGTAGAAATCCACGACGTGTCCATGTGTATAGCGCTCGCCTAATATCGATACGAACCGAAATAGGTAAGAGCGGAATCCGAAAGCCGTGGAGTAGGCCGTGATCAGCCCTTCCGCGGCCGATTTCGATGCCCCATAGAGCGAGGTCTGGATGGGAAACGCGGCCTCCTCCGGCGTCGGGAACGTCGAAGGTTCTCCGTATACGGAACCGGAGGAAGCGAAAGCTATTCTTTCAACGCCGTTCTCACGCATGGCATTTAGAACGTTGTGAGTGGCGAGGGTGTTCTGCTCGAGGTCCTTTCGCGGATGCTCCGTACCAAAGCGCACGTCCGCATTTCCGGCCAGGTGGAATACAAACTCTGCACCGTTCATGCTTTTCATCAGAGCGCTTGAGTCCAAGAGATCTGCTCGCACTTCGCGGAAATTCCGCGACCCGCGAGCGTTGATGAGGAATTTCTCGTGCCCGGTTGAGAAATTGTCAAAGCCAACGACCAAGTGGCCATCCGACAATAGCCGCTCGGTCAAATGACTTCCGATGAAGCCGGCACAACCGGTAACAAGATAGCGCAACTTGCTTTCCTATGTCGTTTAGGGTTCGATGATGACCAAAACCGACAACCCGAAGTATTGCTCGAAAAAGCCAGGTTGCAATGCAATTGTTCCTCAAGCGACCGGTCGCAATTCTACTGTTTATCGCCCTCACTGTGGTTCTCGTCGCAAAGGGCGTCGTTCCGGCAATGTCCAAAGTGGACACCGATTTCCCCAACTATTTTACTGCCGCCAAGATCGTGGCGGACGGAGGCAATGTCGAGAGGCTATACGACAATTCCTGGTTCCAGGAACAGATGCGTCATTACCAGATTGGGAAGGCTTCAGAAGGGGAATTTCGTCCCTTTCCACCGCCTACGGCGCTGCTGCTCGTTCCCTTAACTCAATTGGAGCCGCTCAATGCGCTGCGGGTGATGACCGGCATAAGTATTCTGTGCCTGATTTGTTCGATCATCCTATTATCAAAGATTCTGTCGTGGAGTTTTGTCGATTCGGCGGTGTTCGTTCTACTGTCGGGCTACGCCACCCTCAAGGCGTTGCGGTACGGACAACCCTACATTGTAGTGTCGTCGTCTTGTATTCTCGGATACTACGGATTCCTCAAGGGAAGATCCTGGTTCGCAGGGACGTGTTTCGGTCTTTTCTCGCCAATCAAATATTTTCCCGCGGTCATTCTCATCTACTTTGCCTTCCGGAAGAGCTGGAAGATAGTGCTCGGCGGAGCGGCGACGATCCTGGTCGTAGTCTCGATAAGCATCGGCGTCTTGGGATGGAAAGTTCACGAGGATTTCCTTTCTTTGGTTCTCGGAAATCATCTTATCGGCAAACTTGATATGCAGGATCCTTTTACCGCGAGCTATCAGTCATTCGATTCGCTCTTTCGTCGGCTATTTATCTTCGACCCGGCGTCGAATCCCGAGCCGTTGTTCGACTTCCCTCGTCTCCAAAGTGTTGGAGTACCAATCACGAAGACTGCAATTTTCCTCGCGGCGATTGCGACGCTCGTCAAATTGGCCCGAAGGGGTGTCACAACCGCCACCGCGCCGTCAATCGGGATACTGGGCATTCTCACGTTGCTACTCGCACCGGCGACGGCAACCTACCACTTCGTGCTGCTTTGGTTACCCGTCGGATTGCTCATCAGCTACTTCTTTCGCGAGCGCGCTCCCCTATACGCATACTTCGTTCTAGGTACCTACGCACTTATCGGATTCTTTCCATATGGGCTTACCGGGCGGTTTGAAGGACGCGGCGCCCTCACGTTGCTGGCTTATCCCAGACTCTTTCTAATTTTTGCGTTGTTCGTCGGTTGCGTTTACTTCATTTGGAACCGAGCGGAACCGGCCCGGGAAGCGACGTAGTTGCGACCACCGAAATACACGTGATCTGACCCGGCTTGAAGCGCAACGGTCAATTCCTAATACTCCCCCACCACGAGGGTGAAGGTCTGCAGGAAATGGAAATCGGGACGGTGAAGTGCAAAATCCGGATGCTGAGGATCACAAAGCCGGCTCAATTCCTCGTAGTCGCTGCTCGACAGATAGGGTTGCAAACGTTCACCCCAGGTATCGTGAAAGATCGCCTCGAGAAGATAGGCCTCGTCCTTCGCGCTCAGGGGCGAAACGCGCTCGATCATGAACGTTCGCACCTGAACATTCCGCAATTTCGCACGGCGAGCTATCCCTACAATGGATCGGACACCTGTCAGTTCGCGTTCCGCAAGCCGGTAACGGTCGCGGTAATACTGCCGTACGGCCTCGTTAGTCAGCCGTTCGAGGCTGGAATCCCAGGCGAAGTACATATCCGGAAGCAGGGAACTTTGCCCCAATGCGATTCGACCACCATCCCGTAGGAGCGCGGCAAGGACCTCTATACCGGCAACAGGATCACGCAGGTGGTTGATGGTATTGACGGACCAGACAAGATCGAAACTCTTGTTGGCCAACGGCGGCTGCCGCAGATCCGCCTGTACCACCAGTGTCTCTGACGAGACGCTCACGCGGGCCGAACCGGTGTGCGCCGACGCAAGGTCGATTCCGACGACGATGCCATCAGGCGTTACCGCATCGTGCAACCATCCCAGCGCCTCACCGGTGCCGCAACCGGCATCCAGCACGCGCATTCCAGGTCTTAGGTTTAAGCTCGCAACCGCTTGGCGGAGCTCGGGCTCCGCGTACGAGTTGAAGAGTCTCAACTTGGACGAATAGTTGCGCGCCGCGGTGTCGCCAAGCAGGCCCGAGGAATTCATCGGTCGATCCTTGCAGGTATCGTGGGTAGCATCAATGAACCTTATAATCTATCGTAAGGCTTGCCCAGTAACCATTGAATCACTAGATGACCCACGGCGACCCACTAACACGATTGCGCGAGACACGAACCGCGTTCGACAGCGTCGCGGCTGACTACGATGGGCCGCGCGGTAACAACCCGTCGATCCAGGACATGCGCGACGAGATGTGGCGTTGGTTGGACAAAACCTTCGCGCCAAGCAGCCGGTTGATTGATCTTGGCTGCGGTACGGGTTTGGACGCGGTCCGCATGGCACAGCTGGGACACCATGTAACGGCGACGGATTGGTCGCCCCAAATGGTTGTCCGTACGATCGATCGCGCGCGCCAGGAATCTGTCGACGATCGAGTGCAGGCGATGGCTGTTGGCGCTCATGAACTTCAGCGGCTAGAGGGTGAGGGGACGTTCCACGGCGCCTATTCCAATCTTGGCCCGCTCAATTGCGTACCCGACCCTGCGAATGTGTCGAGCGCCTGTGCCCGTTTGCTGAAGCCCGGCGGTGCGCTGGTGTTTACGGTGATCGGCCGCATATGCCCGTGGGAAATCGCCCACTACGCCTGGCGGCGGCGCTGGTCGCGATTAAAAATTCGCTTCGCCCGCAACATCGTACCGGTAGGCATGAATAAGCACACTATCTGGACGCGCTACTACACGCCCCAGGAGTTCTATCGCGCGTTCGAACGCGATTTCACGCTAGAGCACTACCGTGGGCTATGTGTGTTTGCACCGCCGCCCTATTTGACGTGGGTGCGGGACAGGCATCCCCGTATTCATAACTGGTTGTGGCGGATTGATCGACGCGCAGCAGGCTGGTTGTTGTTGCGTTCGCTCGGCGATCATTTCCTGATTGTGATGAGGAAGCGATAATCCCGATCTTGAATAGATGCCGAAGCGACCTATTGGCGGTCACTGCGCTGCTGCTCCTCGGTGCAATCGCCTTTGTGCACTTACTCGCGATACCCCCGATGGAGGATGAAGGTTCCCAATTGCGCTGGATTTGGAGAATCATCGAGGCAGGGGAATGGCTGCAACCCCTGGGAGACGGCAAGCCGCTCGAAGCATGGCCGATGGTGCCATTGGTGCGGCTCGGTCTGCATCCGCTCACCGTCATACGCGCGATGCATGTGCTTGCCGGGATGATCGGCGCCGTGTTGACCTACAAACTGGCGCTTCAAATGGACGACCGACGGACGGCTTTCGTGTGCGGCGCGCTGTTCGCCATCTGTCCGTTTGTCGTGTATTTGCAGCGGCTCGCGCTATCGGACATGTTCCTGTGCACGGCCGGCATTTGGGTGCTGCTGAGCGTCATCAAGTTCATCAAATATCCCTCTTGGTGGCATGCCGCCGCAGTAGCCATGGGCCTAGTGTTGGCGGCTTTTTGCAAGTTTCCAGTGGGATTTGTGTTTCTTATCTCGATGCCGCTCGCGCTCTTGCTGATGCCTCCCGGCAATCGCCGGAGTCTGATGCAGCAGCCTGTGTTGACGAAGCTGCTCGCTGCTCATGCGCCCGGAGTTCTGCTGGTGCTGATCGTGATTGTGACGGCACTTATTCGGTCGCAGCGCCATCAGTCGCCCGGATTCGGTTTGCAGGATTTCGTGGGGATCGCCCTGGGGCGCTATGACGATATCGCGGCGGTGATCGGCGTTTCACGCCCCAACCTGATTACCGAACTCACTACGCAGTTGTCGTGGCCCGTCACGGTGATCGCGCTGATTGGAGTCGCGGCGAGCGCGCTGCTCAACGATTGGCGTCAACGTTGGCTCATTGCAGTCGGGGCGGTGCCCATGCTCGGCATAGGCCTTCTCGCCCAATTTTGGTTTCCACGTTACCTGCTGTTCACTCTCCCACCGCTGATTATCGGCAGCGTATCCGGCTGGCGAAGTCTGGCGTTGCGCGCTCACCGATTCCGGCAACCTGTCGAATTTGGGGTATTGGCGGTCTGTGTAGGATTCATGGGCCATCAATCCGCGCTGATTATCCTCGACCCGGCCGCTGCAAGCTGGTCACCACTGGACCGCTTTGGGTACTTTGAGGGTTGGAGTTCTGGTTATGGTTACCCAGAGGCGGCGAAATTCCTCCTTGAAGCACCCGCTGCACCATTGAAGATTTATTCATTGGATGGTCACAGCGCCTATCAGCTGCTCACCTATTTGCCCGCAAGTTGGCAACGCCGCGTGACGCCGATCTACTATGGAGAGAATGGCGAAGTTCTGCGCGGCAGCGAAGAACGCCTGAGCAACCTTCAGAACCGCACGTCGCCGGCGTGGATCATCGTCCCGGAACAGCTGTTGCAAGTCGAATTGGAATCGAGCATCGGTCGATCGAGTCCCGACCAAATCGACGTGCGCCTAATTACTGCATTCGACAAGCCCGGGTTGCACACGCGACTCGCCATTTACGAGGTTGTCCGTCGGTAGCTCGCATCGGAGCACCTGCGCGACTCGGCAGGATTCGTGTTGGATCCCGCGTTACTCTCCCTGCGGGCGCAACGCCGTGCACACCCAGGCCACTTTCCTGCCGCTATGCACTAACCGAACCTCATCGACGGTGGCATACGCCCGCCGGAGCCGCCACAGTACTGTGGCACTGCCCCGCGCGGCCGAGCATAGGGACACCAAAACGAGACCGCCGGAGTTCAGAGAACGTACGTATCGCTCCACAGTCTGCAGCGGATCACTCAGGCAACACAGCACTTCGTTGAAGACGAGAACGTCAAAACGCTCCTCGGGAGAGTAGGTCTCACAGTCTGCCGCGAGGAAAGCGCAGCGCTCGTTTTGCTGCTTCCTTGCTATCGAGATCGCGCTGGCCGAGAGGTCGATTCCGACGTACCTGGAGTAGGAATCACTCGGAAGTCTCCTCAGCAGCATTCCCTGGCCACAGCCCGTGTCCAACACTGCCGCGCCGGGCTTCAGCTGGCATATGTAGCCCGCTAGTATGCTGAAGCGGGAGAGTTCGGAAAGCTCCGCAAGGTAGTCCCATTTCCCGGCGGCATATTGCGCTTCCCAGGTCTGTGCGGACTGCAGCAGGCCATCGGATCGGCGGCCGCGATCTACGAGCGACTGCAGCCAGCGCCCCGCGTGCTCGAGAAGCTTATTGGGGTGCGCACTTTGTGGGCTCACGATGCTCGTTCCGTGCTTATGGAAGATGCGGGTAATATCCTATGGGTCATGTCGGCGCTTCCCATTCTCTGCTATCACAACGTTGCCTTCGCTCCCCCGGAGGCGCGCTTCAAGTTGCTGTACGTGAGCCCGGACAAATTTGAGCGGCAGTTGTGGACGTTGCGCCGTCTCGGCCTGCGTGGCGTCTCCACGGGTGAGGGTATCGCGCGCCTGCGCAACGGCACGGCGCGCGGGTGCGTCGCGCTCACCTTTGACGATGGATACGCAGACACTCTCACGGCGGCCGCACCACTGATGAAGCGCTATGGTTTCGGAGCCACCTGTTACGTGGTGAGCGGCGCTCTCGGAACTTACAACCGCTGGGATGCGCAGTATCTGCAGGAAACAAAACCGTTGATGAGCCGCCGGCAGATCGATGAGTGGTTGGCTGCCGGGATGGAGCTGGGCTCGCACTCGTGTTCGCATCAGCGTCTGCACGAATTGCCGCCGGATGCAGCGCGGGACGAGATCGCGGAGAGTGGGGTTGCTCTGCGCAACATGTTCGGCGTTCCGATCGAGCATTTCGCCTATCCTTTCGGGGACTTCACCGCCGATACCGTCGAGTTGGTGCGGCGCGCCGGCTACACCTCGGCAGTCACGGTCTTGCCGGGTGTGGCACGGGCGTCGGATGACGGCCTGCAGCTGCCCCGGATACTCGTGAATGGCGAACGCGGCCTTTGGAACTTTCTGCTGCACGTAGCTACTCCTTATGAGCGTCTGCGGCGGCAATGGCGCCGGCACGCTCGGTGAGGGGCAACTTCGGCCAACGCGCCGTGTGTTCCAGAAGCGTATGCCGGCCCACGTTTTGGGTGGTCACGGCACTCCACCCGGTCTTACAAAGACGACGAGTAATATAGTATATGAACTCTTGTTTTGAAGTTGAACGGTACGACGTAACTCAACTGCCTTTCATCCCGTTCTCTAACACCGGCGGCGAGGCCCTAAACAACAACGGTGTGGTCGCCGGCGGAATTGCCAACTCTGACGGGTCTGTTTCACTCGCGGCGTGGTCCAACGGGGCACTCACTAACCTGGGCGTCCCTCCCGGCGTTCCAAGCCACGAATTCAATACGCCTCGGGTGTTCGGCATAAACGACTGCGGGGCGGTCGTCGGCACTATCCACACCTCTGCTGGCGACCTACCGTCGCGATGGTTTATACATGACCGGAATGGTTTCACCGTCCTACCTCTGGCAGACCCGACGGATCTGGGCGGCGCTGCAATCGGCATCAACAACCGGGGACAAGTGGTTGGATATGACCATACCTCAGGTAACAAGGTTGTAGGGTGGCTTTGGTCTGATGGCGCCTATTCCCGCTTGCCCGTATCCGGAACCAATACGACCGCACTGGGCATCAATTCCAGCGGCACCATCATCGGCAACCGTCGTTTCCGCTTCATCCGGCGTCTACTCACCGCACGATTGCGTTCTACGGGCGAACGCGGTTTTGTTTTTAGCCAGGGCACCACTCAGTATTTGACCGGGTTTGTCTATGCGATAAACAGCCTGGGCGAAGCGGCCGGGGGCTCCATCTTGAATGGTCAAGCAATGGCAACTGTATTCAAGAATGGCATCGCGACCGTAATACTGAAATTGCCCAGCTCCGCGGTCGGAATAAATTCCGCCGCGAGCGTCGTCGGGTCCTACCAACCCACCGGCTACAGCCGACGACATCTCTTCAGGTGGAGTGCGAATTCGGGAGCGTTCGACTTGACACCCGACGGCTATCGTTCTGCGGAGGCGGCCGCCATCAACGACCGCGGCGACATCTTGGGTTTCGGAGAGACGCTGAGCGGGAAATCTCGGTACTTTTTGCTCACGCCCGATCCCAATGGAGAGCTGACGCAGAAGGCACTGATTACCGCACCGCCCACCGGCGCTCGGTAACGGTCCTTCGCGGCGCATTGCCTTAACTCTGGACGTCAACTCGGGACCTTGACTTTGCGCCGGAGCCCGCGCCCAACGAAGCCAGAGACCCTGCGTTGCAATCCAACGACCGGCAATATCTTCCGACAGTAAATCCGCGTAATCGCGAGTAACGGACTCCATAGCTTGCTTCGATATCTACGTTCGTAACCGAAATGGCTCAACTGTGTTCCGATGAGCGCCTCCGCAACGAAGATTTCTCGAGATGTCATCTCCCGCTTCCAGCGACCGACGTCGGACGGATTCATGTCTCTACCCAAACCCGTATGAAATTGCTTATCCCGAACTGGTATCGCGGTATCTACCTGTCCATGCCACTGGAGCATCCGATCCTCGAACTCTTCATCGATAAAGGCGCAAATCCTGCGCAGTGTCGCCTCAGGATGTAGCACTAGATCCTCGTAAAGGACACGGAGAATTCGTTCATTGAGCAGCGTCTTGCTGAGCCTCATATCCAGCTCAACTGCCCTCAACCACTCCCTCGTATATCCATGCATCCAGGGTCCGTGCCAACCCTGCCTCTGAAAGGATTTCGCCACATCGCGCCCGTCTCGAATCAAATGAATAAACTTTGCATCACCAAACATGGCGGCAAGAGACGGAACTATTTCGATATAAGCCGGCGTCTTATCTCCCCACCGACTCTTGCCTTGAACCTCCATATGCCATCGATAGACAATCTCCACCAGATCGCGCAAACGTAGCCCGTTCAAATTGGCTGCCCGACCTCGCACTTCTGCGGCGTCAAACCCCATATCGGGCCACGTGTAATGGTTGGTCATCAACGAAATAGCCTCACTTATTTCGTTCTCCTGAAGCGGTCTGTCGAACGGAAACTTCTCAACCAAGGCGGTGAGGTACCACGTTTCTGAAGGTATGGCGATACGCGAGTGCGAGGCCAACATCAGGCGGAGCAGTGTGGACCCCGAGCGGCTCGAGCCGACTATGAAGAACGGAGCCACGCTCGACTCCGCGTACGATGACCTCTCACCTGCACGCGCTCCTGCTCCTTCAATTGAGCTCGCGCATAACAGACGGCGCAGCCGCCGGCAGTGACGACCACAGCCCCCGGCCGAGCAACTGTTCTAGTTCGGCGACATCGACGGAAAAATATTCCTCGAGCTCCGCGCGAAACGCCTCTCGCAGGGGCGGCCTCTCGCCCGAGACCCGGTTGAGGAGCTTCAGTGCACGCGCGGGGTGAAAACCAAACGCATGTGCCGCGTGCCGCAGCGCCAGGAGTGCCGGCGGTGGCTGACGCAGCAGTCGATCCAGGCGGAGGGATCTGACCCCGACCGTCTGATTCACTGGTGGGAAAGCCGTTCTGGCGGGGTCGGGGGGCAATCCCAGAAACTCGAGCACCTGCGCGAACTGGCGCGACGGATCGGCAAAGAATTCCTCGAAGAGCAAGAACAGACACTGCTTTGGCGGCACCTGCGCCAACAGCCGGCGCACTTGCGTCGCATAGGAATTTTGAGCGCCGTACTGCAACAGCACAGGGTATGGCCAGCGCGGCGGCAAGTGCCGTCCCTCGAGGCGCGCCTCCTGCAGTCTCCACGCCTGCTCAAAATCACCGACGTCCTCCAGGTGATTGTTCCACCGGAAGGCGTGCATGGAGCGCGTCGCCTCGATGGGGTTACGCAACATTACGATGATCTTGGCATTGACGTTGTGCGCCATTATTTGACCGATCGCGACCTTCGAATACAGGTAAAACACAGATGCCTCGCCCGTCAGCGCCTGCGGCGGAGCGGTCGAGAAGAGCGCCTCGTACTCCGCGAGGGTGCCGACGCGTTCCGCGGGCAGGTCGCTGCAAAAGTAGTTTGGCTCCTTGTTTGCGGGCATGAACACCGCTGGATGCGCCCTGAGGTAGTTCCACAGCGAGGTGGTTCCGCATTTGGGGGCACCTGCGATGAAGAAATCTGGCGCAGGTCTCACGTTATGCCTCCGCTCCTGTCGCGGCGCGTAAAGCCGAGTTGGTCCCCGGTCATTCGCCGGAACACTGCCGAGCTCTTCAGGAGTCCGTCATAAGTACCGCTGCCGGTGATTTTTCCGTTTTCGAGCTCGAATATGATGTCGCATGAGCGCACCGTGGTCATTCGGTGCGCGATGAGAATGGTTGTATAGCGGCCGCGCAAACTGCCGAGCGTCGCCATTAGTTCCTGTTCCGTCAGACCGTCCAACGAATTCGTGGCCTCGTCGAACACAAGGACGGTTGCTGCCCGATATAACGCGCGCGCAATGCCGATTCTCTGCCGCTGGCCGCCGCTCAACTGGATGCCTCGCTCACCCACCCTATGATCGCAGCCCGCGGGGAGAGTCTTGATGAACTCATCAAGTTGCGCCAGCCGAACCGCTTCCGACAGCCGGTGTCGATCGATGTCCGCGGCAGGAATTCCCAATGCAATGTTCTGCGCGATGCTCGCGTCCAGCAAGAAAATATTTTGCGGAACGTAGGCAATCTGGGACTGCCAGGCTGCGCGATTGGCCTCGTCGAGCGCGCTCCCATCCACTTCCACACGACCCTCAGAAGGCACCAGCAGCCCTACGATCACATCCACAAGAGTCGTCTTTCCCGAGCCGTTGACGCCGACGATGCCGACCGTAGCTCGGGCGGGGATTCGCAGGGAGACCCCTCTGAGGGCCCAAGGTTGGTCAGTGGCATAACGAAACGATACTTCTGCGAGCCGGATTTCCTGTTGAGGGCGCACCTGCCATGTGCGGTCCGTCCGCGCGAGGTTTGCCAGCGCGGTCGTGTGAATTGCAGCTCGGGCTCGCAGCAAATCCGGCGCAATCAAGGCGAGCCCGGCGCGGTCGGCACGAATGTTCACGGACGCAGCAAATACCAGCTGTAGCGTAGGCAAGAGCCGGTACGCGGAAAATGCGAGAAACGTCAATTTTCCCAGCCAGGGGCCGACGCCATCCTCGCGGCCGCCGAGCACGAGCGCGAGGCTGACGAGGCCCACCGCGGCAACGCATTCCATGAGGTGCCGAGGATCTTGTGCTACGACTTGACTGTGAGCGGCGGCGCGAGAAAAGGACTTGCTGGCCCGCTCGAATCGGCCGCGAAAGAAATTCTGCGCCTGCAGAACGATGATTTCCTTGATGGCTCCGAAGCTCTCGTGGAGGATCTGAGCCTGTTCGATGGCAGAGCGCGACTGGGTCTGTCCGAGTTGCAGCAGCCGATTGCGCAGGACGAAATAGATCAGAGCATAACCACCGGCCAGACCGGCGATCATGACGAGTGCTATCACCGGGTTCAACAGCAGGATTGCCAAGATGATGAACGTTGCGGTGACCAGATTGGTCACCAGCATGAAAGCATTCCTCAGAATGCCGTTGGTAACCCTCGCGGTCTCGTAGAGTATGTTGTTAAAGAGCGTCGTGCTGTTCGCGCGGATGTGAAAGGCGTACGGGCGCGCGAGATATTCCCCGAACAAAGTGGATTGCATCTCGGTGCCGATCCGCAGCGCCAGGCGGCTCATCGCCAGGGAGCCGAAGACGTTAATCAGATTAGCGATCAGCATCACCGCACTGAATGCAATGCCGACAGCGACGACAAAGCCGCGTTTACTTGAGAAGCCGCCGTGCACATACGCAAAGTGGAGCAACGGGTTGTGATCGATGAGTTCCGGCTGACCGAGCACCGCAAAAAAAGGAGCAATCGCCGCGATCCCGCTGACGGTCGAGAAGGCCATTGCTATCGAGACAATCTGCATTGTCAAGATGCCGCGCCTCTGCTTCGGCGTCAGAATGCCCCAGAAATCGGCAAATAGAGTCATACGGCGGCGGCGCGGCGGCGGCGCCTGCGGTAGGCGTCAACCAGGCGTTGGGGCACGTAGGGACGCAGCGGCATCTTTACCAATGCGAGCCACCACAGGGGGCTGCTCCATGAGTACGGTAGGGCCCGGCACAATGCGCGCAACATAAGGGCGTGATTGCCGAGCGAGGCGTGCCTCGCAGCCAGTGTCAGTGCGTTCCGGGTGCGCTCCATGTGCAGCAGCGTGCGCCTGTCTGCGTCGACTGTTCCTTGCAACTTCTCCAGGGTGTGATCGCGGCCGGTGAAGGCGATTTCCCAGTCCCCCGTATAGTTGGCTTCGTGGCGGCGCACTTGCACGAGTGGTTCATCGAGTAGCGCCAAATCGCTCGCCAACGCGAGCCGTAACCACAAATCGTAATCTTCACCGGAGCGAATGGTCTCGTCGAAGCCGCCGGCTCTCGCGACCAATTCCCGCGCCGCGAGCACGCTCGGAGTGCGGATCACCACCGGGCCGCTCACGAGGCGCTCGAAGACTGCGCCGTCGCAGGGAAGCCACGGCCCGAAAACTGGCTCGGTCAGGGGCTGTCCGGAGCCGTCGATGTGGGACACCCCCGTGTAACACCAACCGCACATAGGTCGAGAGCGAAGGATCGCGACTTGCCGTGACAGCTTTTCGGGCGCCCATAAATCGTCGGAGTCAAGAAATGCGACAAACTCGCCCCGCGCTTCGCGCAGCGCGGCATTGCGGACGATGGCAGGAATGCCGGTATGGGTAAGCCACAGCGGCCGCACCCGGCTGTCGGCCTCGAGTGTACGCAGATATGCGCGGGTCTCGGCGTCCGAGCCATCATCGGCAACGATGAGCTCCCAATCCTGCAAGGTCTGGCGGTAAACGGAGGCGACGGTCGGACGCAGGTAGTGCAGGCGCCCGAACGTCGGAAGAATGATCGATACCACCGGCTGCGTCGAAACGCGCACCCGCTCAACGGCGCCCGCCGGCGAAACGCCGTCACGCTCGTTCATCATAACCCCATGATACGCGGGTCCCAATGACGGATGAATTTCCGCGAAACACGAAGCTCCCAGGGTCGATCGTAGCGTTGAAACCGATAGCGCCAGGACGCCAGCGCCCGCAGGGCGGACTTGCCCCACGCGGAAGCGCGAATGTCCATGATGGTCGGGTACCTGCATCCCAACACAGTCGTGAAATCGACGATTCGCCGCCGCAGGCGCTCGGTAGAGCCACGGTGCATCCTGGTGGCACCAGTAATCCACCCACTGCGGCTCGGCCCATTCATCTGCCGTTCGCGGAAACACCACCGGCCTGCCTGCGCAATCGCGAAGCTCGCTTGCCATGCGCGTCACAGTCGGGTTCTCGTCGTCCTGTCGCCGCGGCAGCGGCGTGTAGATGTAGTTCATGACCTCCGTTGCAGGGTGCAGCCGCTTGATCAGGCGGATGAACTCGAACGTTTTCTCCGTCTCTCCTTCCGGGTCCTGCGGCGGCGCCAGCATGAACGACAGCTCCGGGATCACGCCATGGCTGCGGCATTTCTCCACCGCTTCCAAAGTCTGATCGGTGTTGGTGCCTTTGCGGATATCGTGCAGCAGCCAATCGCTGGGAGACTCGGCTCCGATATACGCCATGCGCAGCCGGCTCTTTTTGACGAGCGCCCAGGACTTCTCCGACAGATTCACCAGCGCATCGGAGCGTGCAAACACCACCACGGCATCCGAAATTTCGCGAGAACTTCCAGCAGCGGCACCATATCGACTTCGCGATCGAAGAAGTTGTGGTCGTAGAACTGGATTGCGTCCACGCCGAGCCGATCCTTCATGTAGCGAAGATCCTGCTCGAGCCGCGCTGCCGGCGGCAACGCCATCTTGCCGCGGAACATCGTTCGCGACACCGCAAAAGGTGCAGCGAAAACGGCAACCCAAGGCCGCCTGATAGCCGATGGTGCGCCGCCCGAGATAGGTATTGGTCAGATACTGCCCTGGGTTTTCCAAGCTTGTCGTAGGGCAGCATCCGATTGAGACTCGCGCTGGAAAATTTGCGGTCCTTGTTGTGCACGATCGCTCCGCCGAGGCGCCACGTGAGTCCGGGAATCGAGCCCAACGACTCGTCGCGGCGCCGCGAGCGCGTCCAGAAGCTCCACGAGAGTGTCCTCTCCCTGCGCCCTGCACCGCGTAGTCGACGTACGGCGCATTCAGTGCCGCGTCGGGACAGATGGTCGGGAAAGCACCGCCCCAGATGATCGGCACCGTAGGCAGCTTCTCGCGGATAGCCTTCGACACGGCGATTGCCGAGAGCAACTGCGGCCCTCCCATGACGCTAACGCCCACGGCGGCGACGGAGCCATCGCCGACGGCGCGCACGGCCGTCGAGACGAAGTCGCGATCGACGTTACCATCGATGATTGTCGATGCGTACTTGCCGTCCAGCGACGCGGACAAGCTCATGATCGCAAGAGGGAAGCGTGCGTGGCGCTGCCGATGTCATCCTCGGGTTGATGAGCAGAACACGTCGCGAAGTCACGATTTTCTCTGTGGGTTCGGCGGCACCAGCTTGAAAACCGTCAACCTCTCGTTGACGAACCGGCGCTCGGCCAGCACCGAAATTTCAAAGTGATGCCCGCGAAATTCATCGAGGAAGATGCGTCCGTCGCCGAAAGTCGAGAGCACTACGAGCGCAGAGCCGCCCAGGTTTCAGATGAGCGCCGAGACCGGCCGCAAATCGTTCCGCGACGTCATTTGAGCGCCATGCGCTGTCGCGGTCGTCTCGCGGCGCGCCTCGCAGGAACGGTGGATTGAACAGAATCAGATCGAAGCGCTCACCGCTCACAGGCCCGAACAAGTCTCCATGCCGCACGTCGATCTTGTGCTCCAGATGATTCAGAAGCGCGTTGATGCCGGCACAGCGAACCGCAGCCGGATTGATATCCACCGCAACGACGCGTCGCGCGTGATTTGCGGCAGCCACCGCGCAGACTCCCGATCCCGTGCCCATGTCCAGGACGTCCCAATCCCGATGCACGACCCGCGACTCGAGCTGCGAAGCGAGAAACTCACCGGTGCGAGGCACTTTCGGATTGAACACGCTCGGCGTGACGAGAAAAGGCATGCCGAGCACGCGCTCCAGGCGGAAATCGTCGTATCGATCCTTACCGGCGAATCTGTAGCCAAGGGCCATCGCCTTGCCGAGAAGCCGCATGAGCAGCGGCAGCCGGGCGATCCGCAGAGCGTTCCGACTGGATGACACGGGCGACTGACGCGTGGGATTAAGCATCCTGGCGCCGCGCCGCAATGATAGGGGTGATCACCCGAATTAGCCTTAAGATGATCATGACAAGGTTTGCACCGGAACCAGCCAGCGGGTGAACAGCATCTCGACCGGCCATCGATAGTTGTCCTTGTCGCAGCGATAACGCGCGAGTCGCTGCAGGAGTCGCTTGCCTCGAGGCACTCTTTTCCAGGCCAATTCGTGGAAGAACTTGAAGCGCTCGATGAGCTCGAATTTCTCCGGCGAGACCCAGGGCCCGGGCTCGCCGGCCACGTAATCGAATTTCGCCCAGTCCTCGAGCGTTTCCGGCAGGCGAAACCCGCGCGCGACGGCTTCGATGACCAGCGCGCTGCCCGGATAAGGCTTGAAGTAGTACATCGGCGTCAGGAAGTCCGGGCTCATCGAGCGCAGCTTTTTGGCGCAGTCGAGCGTCGCCTGGATATTCGCATCGCTCTCGTCCGGGAAAGCCGACGATGAAGGGGAAATGACCGGCGATGCCGTATTTGAGCATCTTCTCCGCGGTTTCGAACACCTGTTCGATCTTGATGTCCTTGCGAATGCGCTTCAGTACCTCGTTGGAACCGGACTCCACGCCGACCAGCAGGCGGCGCAGGCCGGACTGCTTGCAGCGTGCCCAGACCTCATCGGGCAGCCGGATGCCCTGATCAGCGCGCATGGTGGCCGCCCAGGTGATCTTCATCCCGGACTCGACGATGCGATCGGCAAGCGCCTCCACGCGGCCGCGCTTTGGTGAAGAAGGTCTCGTCCTGGAAATTGACATCGTCGAAATGGTACCGATCCCACAGCTCCTTCAATCGCATCGCCATGCGCACGGGTTCGAGGCCGACCCACTTTCGCCCGTAGACGAACGGGTCCGAGCAGAACGCGCAACGGAAATTGCAACCTTGGGATGAGATGTAGTCGAGCTGCCGCTTGCCTTTGAGCTCGAAGTAACGCTCAACAGGAATCAGCCCATAGTCGTGCGCCCGGAATTTATCGACCTGCGCCAGCGGCCGCGCCGGGTTCTCTTGAATGGTGCCGTCGGCGAGCCTTACCGTGCAGCCCGCGCAATCATCCAGCGAACGGCCTTGTGCAAGCCGCTGCACGATCTCGGCAAATGTCTCCTCTCCCTGCCCGCGCACCGTCACATCGACCGAGCGCTCGAGCAGACACTCGCGAGAGAACATGGATGGATGCCAGCCTCCCCAAACCACGGGCAGATCAGGCCGCGTTCGCTTCGCCGAGCGCGATATTTGCAACGCATCGGAAATCGGTGCGCCCGTGAGTACCGTAACCCCGAGGCACAGGGCATCGCCGATATGTGAGAGAACCGTATTTTCTGCGTCCGGGTCGAGGCGTGCGTCGACCGTCACGATCTCGTAAACTTCCGGGTCGAGTTCCGAGCCGATCGCGAGCAACGCCAGCGGCATCGTAAAAAAAACCGCCTGCGGATTGTAAAGCAAGACCTTGAGCCGCTTGGCACGCAGCCGAATGGAGCCGCCGTCGGAATGACGATGGCCGTGCGCAGCCGGAGTCTCGCCGTTTGCGGTGGTCAAAGTGGTCATGATGGCAGCCGTCGCACCGAAACTTCCAACGCCGACTTCACAGGCAAAATGGAGGTCTCGACCGTGTTGAGGTCCCGCCACATCGAACAGACGCACGTTTTGCATTCGGCGCGGTTGCCCGCACGAATGTCCTCGCGCAAAGCGACCATGGCGTCGCTGTTCAGCGCATTCGAGAGGCCCCCGTGCAACGCAGCGGCCGGCGGCCCCGAGATGAAAAAACACGGCTGCGCGCGCCCATGCGCGTCGATCACCGCGGAAAACTCAGGCGCATTGCAGCGAACCGAAGGATAGGATCCGCGTCCCTGTACGGCGGCGAAATACTGCAAGATGCGCCGCAGCTTCTGCGGGCTCTCGGCGATGAAGCCGGAACGAAATTCATCGGCGTGACTGCACTCCAAGGACTCCAAAATGTCCTCGAGGACCGCCAAGTCCTCCGCACGCAATGACAGATCGGTGCGAAATCGTCGGTGCGGCCAAATGCGTGCGGGTTCGCGATGTCGACCGCGAGAAAGGAAACATCGCGCGCGCCGAGGCTTTTCGCCAGCTCGACAAATGCCGGCAGCTGCCGATAGTTCGTGCGCTGCAGAGTGACGCGTAAGCTTGGCGGCACGCCGTTGGCCGCCGCCGCCCGCATACCCTCGCATACCTTGTCAAAGGCGTCCAAACCACGAATGGCCGCGTAAGTCTCCCGATCGGTGCCATCCAGCGAAACCGTGATGGCTCTCGAATAACTCGCCGCCCGGCGCGCGTGCTTGGCCAGGGACAAACCCGAGGTCAGCAGCCACACCGTCGAGTCCGTGCGACTTCAGCAACTCGGCGATCGGCGCCCACTCGGGATTGAGCAGCGGTTCGCCGCCCGACAGCACCACCAGCCTGCGTTCGCAGTTGCTTCGAGATCGGGCAGCAAGCGTGTCGACCGACTCAAGATTCATATCGGTACGGCCGTGGCGCCAGTAATCGCAGGTGACACAGCGCGAATTGCAGCGCTCGGTCACGTACAGCGTAACCAGCGGCAGCCGGCGATGATGTGAATTCAAAGAGGGGAACGGCCATAGTCACTCGCTCAATGCTGCGCGACGTGCTTTTCTTCGGTGGTTTTGCACGATCCCCGACCCACCAGCACGATCACGGCCGCGCACGCATCCACATGCTCATCGCCGGCGGCGGCGCCGGAATGATCGCTGGTACTGCGCAAGAGCTGGAGTGCCGACGTGGCCGATAACGCAGGATTCTTTGCCAGCAACAAAGCCACGACGCCGCGTCACCTGCGCGGTCGAGATCGAGTCCCCCGACGCAAAATCGTAATGCCCGCCGGGCAGCAACGTCAGAATCTCGCGTCCCGGAGCGTACAAGGCAGGTCGAATCCCGGAATGGCTCTCGGAACTCGCGACTTCGATGACGCCCGGTTGATGCATCAAGCCCTGCTTGCCTGCCGGCATGTCCGGAGAAGCCGCGCCGACGAACTAGACTCCGCGGCGCAAGCCTTCACGAATCAGATCGCTCAGCAAGGGATCTTCCGGACCGGCGAGACTCAGATTGACCACCTGTGCATGCGCATCCAATGCGGCAACGAGGGCCCGCGCGAGCGTGAAGGAATTGCAAAGGGCGGCGTCGTCATCGGCGCGGGCCTGCCAACACGCCTTGAATACGAGAAGACGGGCTTCGGGCGCCACTCCGACGATGCCTTCGCGATTGTTGGCAACCGCCGCGATGACGCCGGCGATTTCGGTACCGTGCCGATCGCGCCGAAACTGCTCGCGATCGGAATCGACGAAATTTGCCGCGGCTGCGATGCTGCCGCCAAGTCCGGATGTTCCGTATCGACGCCGGTATCGATGATGGCCACTTTGACGCCCTCGCCCCGCGACCATGGATGAGCCTCCGCGACTTCCATCTGTTGAAAGCCTCGCTGCAACCCCACATACGGATCGTTGTAGTCATCGGTGCGGGTGGCGAAAGTCTGCAACGGCTGCGCCAGCTTGATGCGCCGATCGTGCGACAGCGTGGCGAACATCGCTGCACGATCGGCGCCGTCGGGAAGTTCGCAGCACTGCGCAATGCATGTGGAGAGGTTCGATGGGCCACGCGCTCACTTCGCGCAGCCCATAGTCGCTCTCCAAGGAATGCATGAGCTTAAGGCGCTTGCGATGTCGGCCCGTACACGGTGACGGTGTCATAGCCGCGCGGCGTGCTGCCCGCGCGGCTCAGAAACGACGCCGAATCGTTGTCGACGGCGGCAATGACGAAGCGGTCGGATGACTCGGAACCGGGGTTCGCGAGGGGACGCGATTCAATCCGTACCGGCGTGTTGCTGCATGCACAAGTCAACGCGACGATAAGAATTGCCGTCGCCCATCGCCTCATGGAGGCTCGCCTGACCCAGCAGAATCGTGTGATTTGACGTGCGGCTGGGTGCTTTCCGCAAAACGAACCGCCTCATGCCCCCGCAACAGCGCGAGCGAGGAGCTCACCGGCCGGTCGGAATTAACCGCCAACGAATACACGCCTGCTTCCGTCGGTCCGGAAATGATTCTGCAGTTTTGCCTCATCGAGTATGGTCTGAAGTTCAACCAGAGTGATGGTTGGAGAGAACACGGCACGAATGACTTCATCCGGCCCGCGCGCCTCGGAAGTCGTGACCGTATGATAGTTGGGCGGAAAGTTCCGTGCGTGCAGTTGCATCCATTGTCCGGCCGACATCACACTGAGCGCGACTGCGACGCCGGCGATCGATGCCGCCGCCAAGCCCTGCCAAGGCAACCGGCGGCGGTCGAACTGCTCGACCGGATATGCGTTCACCGCCGCTGGTTGGGCGCCAAGCTCATCCAGCCTTGCATGCAGGCGTTTGAGCGACGCGGTAGGCATGTATTCGACGCCCGTCTCCGCGGCCATTCCCTCATAAACACAGCGCTCCTGCATCAAGTCATCGCGACAGACCGCACAGTCGGGCAGATGAGCGTCGACCTTCTGCCGGTCGAGTTCGCCGATGGTGCCGTTGACATACCAAGGGATGAGCCCCGAGATCTGATGGTGATTATTATCGGTGCCGTGGTCGTCGATCATTCGCTTCTCTCTGTCAATTCAGGAGAGCCACCCCCGAGCAGCGGCAAATACTGGCGCAATTTCTCGCGTGCATGAAACATGCGTGCCTTGACGGTCCCGACCGGAGCGTCGGTGATCGCCGCGATCTCCTCCAGTGAATGCCCCATGTGATAGGCGAGTTCCAGCGTCAAACGCTGTTCAAGGGGCAGTCGCTGCAAGCCATGTGCCAACCAGTCCTGCAATTCGGCTTCGAGCCCTGGATCTGTGGCCTGTTCGGGATATTCGTCGAGGCTCAGCGCGTTGCTATGGTTCTTTTGCCGACGCATTGACTTGAGCGCCGTACGGTAGGCAATACCGAAGATCCAGGTCGAGACTTGCGAAGCGTAGCGAAAATCTTTGGCGCTTTGCCAAACGACCATAAAGGTATCGTTGATGATCTCTTCGACATTCTCATACCGCGGCGTGAATCGCGCCAAGAATCGGGCAAGGCGCCGGTGGTAGCTGAGATACAAATTCTCGAGAGCTTGGCGATCCCCGGCCGCGACGCTGGCCAAAAGATCCTTATCGCATTCTTTTGGCAGGGTTTTGACAGGCAGGGACATCGGCCGTAACACTCCTTAAACCGCTTGGAGACATCCCACGTAAGTACCATCGGCGGTCCAAAGAGTTACAACCCGACGGCACTAAAAACGCCAAATGACCGTTCCCACCCAACGCCCCCCGCCAGCCGCATCATTATAAAACAATGTCTTAGCTCCTGCCGTGGTGCCGATGTAGGACACGGCCAGAGTCAGCGGGGCCGCATCGTAGGCGGCGCCAACGCTCCAATAGACGTATCCGGCGCCGTCTTCGCCGGCCATCGAGTAGTAGCCGACCCCCGCCGAGCCGGACAGTTTGCCAACCAACGGCCGCTGGAGGTTCAATTCCACCGATTCGGCAGAGGTCCCGACCAGGCCGGCGTAGGGCTCAAAATGGGGGGCATTCGGCGAATAAGAAACACCGATATCGAGCCAATCTTGATAGGCGATGTCGAGATCGAGTTCTGCGTAGTTATATCCGGAGCCGTCGGCATTCCACGGATAAGCATAGTAGCCCGCAAGGACTTTTCCGTGCCAGCTGCCGCCCCCGCTCCACGAAAAGCCGACGTACCCTTCGAGTTCCACATCCCGCGGGGTGCTGGGATCGATTTGCGTGTTGGACGCAAATAACCCGGCCAGGAAGCCGGAAGTGTCCGCAACGTGCAGATCGAGTTGCAACGCCGCCTGATCGTTGCTGCGAGTGATACCGCGTACAAAGTAGTCGCTGGTCAAGGCGAGAGAACCTCCCCATTGATCGGCCGCCAGGGTGCGCGGCGCTACGATTGTGAAGGCCGACAATACAATGCCGCCCGCGCGCAGGCGCGCTACCGTGTAACCGGCGGGTTTTCGATCGAGCATTCCTACGGCGGCATCCCCCTCCCCGCCCAAAGACCCGAGGTTAGCATGTTGTGGTGCTGGGATTTTCTGACTCGAGCATCCGCCTCAATGACCTGTAGTAGCGCAGCGTTTCGTGCATTAATGGGCCATGAACAGAGCGCTGGTCACTCGCAAAGGGCTCATCTGGACGGCGGCAGTCATCGCTGCCCTGGTCGCGGTCGCCGCAGCCCTCGCCGCCGCGGCGAACGCGGGCCACTTTCGTGGAGCGCTCATCCGCTTTGCCGCCGGGCGGATGGGGCGCCCAATTCAAGTCAGAGGGGCAATTGAAGCGGACCTTTTCTCGCTCCATCCGCGCGTTGTCGCTGCAAACGTGACGATCGGCAACCCGCCCTGGATGCCCCCGGGTATTGCGGCGGAAATCGGAAAACTCTCACTGCTCATGGATATGCCCCGCTTCGGCCACTCCTTCGGCATCGAGCGCATGGAATTGGAGGACGCGACGTTTCATCTGGAGCGCGATTCTACGAATCATGCCAACTGGCAGTGGACTGACCCGGGCAAGAGCAGCGGCGCGAAATTCACCATCGTCCGAAGTTTGTCGATACCCCATGCGCACGTGCTGCTCGACGATGCGCTTCGACACCTTAAGTTCGACGGTACAGTCTCCGTCCATGAGGCAAACGGACCGGAAGGATTTCAAGCGCTGCGTCTCGACGGGACGGGCCAACTGAACGGCAAAACGGCCTCTATCGAAATCACCGGCGATCCGCTTTCTACCGCGAGTCACGACAAGCCCTATCACTTTGACTTCGTCGGGCGCTCGAGCGGCTCCCGTCTCAGCGGCCGCGGCTTCCTGCCGCAACCCTTCAATTTCGACCTGCTCGATACATCGTTCGACGCAACGGGGGCGGACCTCAAGGATTTGTACTTTCTGACCGGCGTGACCTTGGTCAACACCGGATCTTACGCCCTGTCCGGGAAGGTTTCGCGTCGTGGAACTCGCTCGACGTTCAGCGATCTCGTCGTGACTTCGGGACAGAGCGATATGCGAGGCACGGTGTCGATTGAATCTTCCGGCGGCCGTCCGAAAATCGCGGGAGATCTCAATTCGCAGCTGCTGCGCGTGTCGGATCTTGGGCCGCGCGCGGCGGGCCGGGCCTCCGAATCCGAGACGAGTCCATCGCTCTTGCTGTCGAACGCCACCCTCAGCGTCGGCGCGGTGCGCCGAGGCGATGCGGTGGTGAACTTCAATGCTCGCGGCGTCGATGTGGGCCGCATCCCACTGCACGGGGTCTCGGCCAAATTAACGATCGATCACGGCATACTGACCGTGTCGCCGTTGGTGGCCGAAGTGTATGGGGGCAAGCTTCTCGGTCGTCTCAGGCTCGACGCGCGGCGAAATGTTCCACCCGCGGACGTTGATCTTAAGATCACCGACTTGCAACTGGAACAAATCGATCGGAAAGATCCGGCTGCACCGCCCTTTGAAGGTCTGCTGCAGGTGAGAGTCGCCGTCTCCGGCCGGGGAAGCTCGGTCCATCAGGTCGCCGCGAGCGCCAATGGGACCGTGACGGCGGCGCTTCCGAAAGGCGCCATTCGGGCCTCTTTGGCGGAACTGACGGGAATCGATTTGCGCGGGGTCGGTCTTTTACTCACCAAAAACACGGAGGAGACGGCCGTTCGTTGCGGAGCCGCGAGTTTTCAGGTTCGCGACGGCACTCTTACCGTGCAGAGTTTGGTCGTGGACACCGAGCGTGTGCTGATCGTCGGCGAGGGTCAAATCCATCTCGATTCCGAGGATCTCGATTTGACGTTCCGCGGCCAACCCAAGCAGTTGCGGATCTTCCGGTTGCGTTTGCCCATATTGATGCGCGGTACCCTGGCTCACCCCGAGTTCGCAATCCAGGCGCGCGATGCCGCTCAAAACACGCAGGGACAGCGACCCACGATGTCTGCGGCCACTAGTCGTGGCGTGGCGAAGGATGCAGACTGTGCGGCGTTGCTTGGGCAAGCGGCGCCGCCGAATTGACGGGGGAACAACCGGTGATATCCTGCAGGAAATATCAGGCGTAGCCCTCAACGCGGACGAGAAATATGTTCATTCGTAATCAATGGTACGTTGCCGCGTGGGACCACGAAATCGATCGCTCACCGTTCGCTCGGATCATTTGCGGCGAGTCGATCATGCTCTATCGCAGGTTCGACCGGACCGTCGTGGCGATGCAGGATGCATGCCCCCACCGCCTGGTGCCGCTGTCGCTGGGAATAAAAGAGGGAGACAACATTCGTTGTCGATACCATGGACTGCTGGTGAACAGCGAAGGGCAAGCCATCGAGATGCCGCTCAAATCCGAGAAAGCGCATAAATCGATTTGCGTAAAGACGTTCCCGGTCATCGAACGGCATCGTTTCGTGTGGGTGTGGATCGGAGAGTCCGAAAAAGCCGACCCGGCTCTAGTTCCCGACTTCTGGCCATGCTCTCACCCAAGCTGGACATTCGATGGAGGTTATTACCACATCAAATGCGATTACCGCCTCGTGATCGATAATCTCATGGACCTCACTCATGAAACCTACACTCACCAAGACTCCATAGGCCAGCAGGAGATTCTCGAGTCTCCAATCCAGACGACTTCATCCGAGAATCATGTTGTGGTGACCCGCTGGATGTCCAATATCGAAGCTCCCCCGCTCTGGCGTAATGCACTCAAAAAGGATGGCCCGGTCGATCGCTGGCAAATTTGCCATTTTCTACTTCCCTCCTCGGTCATTATCGACGTGGGTGTCGCACCGGTCGAAAGCGGAGCCACCGTCGAGAAACACGACCAGGGCGTGCGCGGCTTTGTAATCGACGCACTTACGCCGGAGACAGAGACGACGAGTCATTACTTCTGGGGGATGGCGCGAAACTTCGATATCGGAGACGCGGGATTTACGGAACGATTCAAGAAACAACAGGGCGGTGTCTTTCAGGAAGACGTCGCGGTACTCGAGGCCCAGCAGCGATCGATATCGGCCAACCCGGGTTTGAAATTGAAAGCGTTCAGCATCGATAACGGCGGTGTGCGATGCCGTCAACTCATCGATCGCATTGCCAAGGCGCAACAGCCCGATTCGCAGTAGCCACACGAGCGTCTATTCTGCGTGGAGCATGCCGAAGGCGATCCCGTACTCGAGTGCCTCGGCGTAGATATCGACTATGGGCGCAGAACCGCCGGCCGCTGCGTTCGCGGCGGCGGCGGCCACCCATGTATGCATTTCGAGCGACCCGATGCCGGCATGCTCGACCAGCCAGTTCGGATCGAGGGCATCGACCCTGGCCAGATCGCCGGATACCAGAATGTCGAGAAAACGTGCATCGACTTCGGGATTGAGTTTTAGATCGGCGCGAGTACGCGATCCATCGACCAGCATTTTTGCGCCCTCGCGATGCATGACCTCCAGCCGCGCCAACCACTCGCCATGCGACATGCCTTTCGATTGGCCACCCGCCAGCTGGTACCCGGAAACCCGCACGTCCCCCGTACCATATTTCGGGTAGTACCGAGTAGGGTTGTGCGACATACCCCCGGAAGCGAGCAGCAGCGTACGCCGTCCGAGACCTGCGGCGAACTCGCCGATCGCTTTCCCAAGGAGTCGTGATCGCTTGAACGGAGTGTAGGGCGGCGCGATTCCGTTAACGAAGATCGGAATGACCGGGTAGGCGTCGAGCGCACCCAGGATACGAACCATGGTTTGCGAAAAGCCGTGGTCCACCGTCATATCGTAGGATACGGCGAGGTCCACGCCCGAATCTCGCACGTAGCCGATCAACGACATTGCATCGTCGGCCGGCACCCGCAAAGAGCCGGCAAACCCCCCAATGTCCCCCACAGCGCTGCAGCATAAACCGGCGCAGAACGGCGGCATCATGTTCAGGAAAAAGCCGTTGAAATGATCAGGTCCGAAAACGATGACCAGCTCCGGATCGAACGCACGCACGGCGGCGGCCCGCTCCGCAAACAAGCGTTCCGTCTCCTCATAACACGCTGGTTTTCGCGCGTAGCAGTACATCAACGGAGAATGAGAGACGCAAGTAAGAGCGACATTCACGATTGCATCCCTACCGGTCCGGGATTGCCGGCCGCTGTGAATATTCTGCGGATGTCGCGTCCTGCGATTCGCCATTTCCCGTCCGCGCACAAACGATAGACATCCTCAAAGTCGGCCACAAGGTAGGGTGTCGCCGGCGTGATCGGCGGCGGCCCATCAAAGGCAAACGTCATGCACACGCTGCTGCCGCGGGCAGACGAATGGCTATCGATATGAAGTATCAAGTTGGCCGACATGTGCCGGCATGTACGAACGCCGGCCAAGGCGCGCCTATCGAATACTGCGCGGATTTCGGCGCGTCCCACCGATCTCCGCTGAGCATGTGTATATACCGCATCTTCGGTGAAAAGATCGACGAGATCATCGATCCGATCATGGTCGAGAAGGAATGTGTATGCCGAATTCAGATCCTGCAGCGCGAAGCGGATTCGAAATAACGCGAGTTCGTCCGAGGCGTTCATGATGCTCCAACATGGGGTGCCGAGCCCTCGCCTTCCGAGTCGACACATAACGCCACCAGGAAACGCGACACCATGTTATAGGTCGCGATGATCGCAACTAGTTCGACCAGATGTTGATCGTTGCCGAGTTCGCGTCTGATGCGCTCGAACGTATCATCGCTCACCTGCACCTGACGCGTCATTTCGCCGGTGAGACGCAGTGTGGCACGCTCCACAGCATTGAACAGCGCGGTATCCGAACACGCGCTGTCGAACGATTTGAGCGCCTCAGCCGCTGCCGTACTGCCGCCTTCCTTGAGGAACAGGGGCAGATGCTGTGCAAGCTCATAATCGGCATCGTTCAACACGGCAACCCCACAAATCGCCAGCTCGCGCAATTTGGGCTGGACGCCGAAACGGCTTCTCACCGACCCAAGGTGCGCATTCCAACCTCGCGCCAATTCGGGGCTGTGCAATAGCATGCGATCGAGGTTAAGCAGAGTCCCTCCGCGACGCGCACGAATTGCGTCGATGAGTTCCGATGACTGAGCTGTCTCATCCTCGAAGTAGGGGAAGCGTCGCATCGCACTCATACCCAGTTCACTGCATTTGTGAGCGTTCCTATTCGCTCGATGGAGACCGACACCGGTCCACCAGAACGGTTGAGGTCTACGTTCTGCACGGCGCCGCCCGCGGCTGATTTTGCCAAGGCGGTTCCAAGAGAAATGATATCTCCCGGCATCAGAGTCAGATAGCTCGACAAAAATTCGATCAGCTCCGGCGTCTTGTAGAGCAGATTATTCGTATTGTCCTGCGTGATCAATTCGCCTTTATGTGAGCACGTCACTTCGAGATCATGGGGATCGTCAATCTCGTCCTTCGACACCAACCACGGACCCATACAGGCAAATGTATCGCTGCATTTATACCGCCCGGGATAGCTTACCCAGGTGTCGACGTGTTTGACCTCTTTAGGATGATTCGGATCGGGATGAATCGCCCGGTAGTGGAACGTATCCTCGCCGCGCATGGTCGGGGAGGTGATGTCGTTGTGTATGGTGTAGCCGAACACGTACTGGTAAGCGTCCCGCGCACGGATGTTTTTGGCGGTTTTCGCCATGACCACGGCCAACTCCGGTTCGGGATGAGTTCTACCGTACTCGGTGCGGCACTCGATGGAGCCGAGATGCCCGATGAGCGCGCTGCTCGGCTTGATGAACATCGCAGGGTGATCCGGACCTCGAATGATTCGTTCCTTGTTGGCGCTGTTGTTGAGCGCAATACAGCAAATCTTGGATGGCCGCCGCACCGGCGCCCGCCATTGGACGTCGTCCAACGAGTAACGTACATATCGCTGCGGATCTACCGACGCCGATTGCACAAGTCGCTCAAGCCAGGCGGCGCCCTCCTCCCCCGCTTCAATGACCTCCAACAACGTCCGGGGACTTGAATTCGGAAACGCACCATCGCCGGCGTCGACCGAAAGATCCAGAAGATGCCCCTCGACGAGGGCGCCAAATCGCTCGGCTCCCGCCGCATGAAAGCTCGCCAATTTCACTACAGAACCTCCACATTGACTGGGCCAGAAGAGCGCCCCGCCGTTAGTCTAACGCGATCGACGCTCCCGCACTTTGGAGCTAAGCTCAAGCGGCGGCGCCGATCGATTGAACTGATTGGCGCAGCCTATGGAGGGTTTAGGTGTCGGCCGATCACTTTGATGTATTGATAGTCGGGGGTGGCCTTTCGGGTATCTGTGCGGGCACCCGCCTCGAGACGAATTGCCCCCAGAAGACCTATGCGATTTTGGAATCCCGCGACTCCATCGGCGGAACCTGGGACTTGTTCCGCTATCCGGGGGTTCGCTCGGATTCCGATATGTTTACGCTCGGATATTCGTTCAAACCCTGGACGGGGCAAAAGGCGATCCCCGATGGCGATTCCATACTCAACTATGTCCGGGACACGGCGAGTGAATACGGCATCGATCGGAGAATTCGATTCAACCATTGCGTTAAAAGCGCCTCGTGGTCTTCGCAGGACGCTGTATGGACTATTGAAGCGGAGCGCGGCCCGGAAAAGGCGATTGTTCGGTTCACTTGCGATTTCCTTTTGATGTGCAGCGGTTATTACGATTACGCTGAAGGTTTTACGCCGGAATTCCCCGGCCGCAATAATTTCTCCGGACTCATCGTTCACCCGCAGAAGTGGCCGCAAGGTCTTGGGTACGCCGGCAAACGCATCATCGTCATCGGAAGCGGCGCCACCGCGGTCACCTTGGTGCCCGAGATGGCCAAATCCGCCGCGAGCGTGACGATGCTGCAGCGCTCGCCATCGTATGTGGCTTCAATGCCATACCACGACAAAATCGCGAACTTTCTTCGGCACCACTTGCCGCTGGCACTGAGCTACAGCCTCATTCGATGGAAGAACATTCTATTCACAATCTATTTCTTCGCGCTATGCAAACATAAACCCGAACGGGCCAAGCGGTGGCTCCTCAAACAAGTTCGAAGGGCGCTCGGCGACGATTACGACGTCGGCAAACATTTTACGCCGCGATACAATCCGTGGGATCAGCGTCTGTGTCTGGTCCCGGATGGCGATCTATTTGACGCGATCAAATCGGGCAAGGCTAAAATGGTCACGGATCAAATAGAAACCTTCACCGAGAACGGCGTCAAGCTGCGGAGCGGGATCGAACTCGAAGCGGATATTATCGTCACCGCCACGGGCCTCAACCTCCTTTTACTGGGCGGCATTCAATTCAGCGTCGACGGCCAGGCCGTGGATTTCTCTAAGACCATGCTCTACAAAGGAGCGATGTATAGTGGAGTGCCCAACGTCGCATCAGTTTTCGGATATACCAATGCGTCGTGGACGCTCAAGTGCGAACTGACGTGCAATTTCGTATGCCGCCTGCTCAATCACATGAAGAGTATCGGCGCCCGGGTCTGCGTACCGCAAAACGATGATGCGTTCATCGAGGAAGCGCGCTGGCTGAATCTCTCCTCTGGATACATTCAACGTGTAATCGACAAGCTACCGAAACAGGGTTCCAAATCGCCGTGGAAATTACACGACAACTATGTGCTCGACTCCGTGACCTTAAGAGCACGCTCCTTCGATGATGGAGTCATGCGTTTCACAGTCCGTCCGTGAATTTCCCATCGATCAGGATAAAAGCGACGCGGCAATTACGTCCCGAGCGATTCGACCACCCGTGATTGGTGCCCCGCTGAATTACGATGTCGCCCGCGCGAGCCGTGGTCTCGCCGTCATCCACCAAGAGAGTGATCTCGCCCTCGAGCACGATGCCGTAGTCGATCGTCTCGGTGCGATGCATGAACGGATGGCGGGAGTCGCTGCGGCCGTGAGTGGATGCACCTGCGGCACCCATTTCCGCGAAGTGTTCGCGGGCCGAAGCCGCATCGATCGCCTCGATATCCTTGGTCTCCGGCGGGAAATCCAGTACCCGGATTCGGGTACCCCTGGGCGGCGGCGCGAGGGTGAGCTGATCTTCCGGAGGTTCACCACTACTGCGATCGATGGGCGCCGGGGTGTTGCGCGTGTTCCATACCTCGTAGAAAGTGGGTCCGACTTGACCGATGACCCGAACTCGTTCCGGTGGTCCATCGGACTGGATCACGGCCCGGCCGGACTTATCGTGCCCGGTCACGATTCGACGCAAGGGTTTTGACATGAAATGTTCCTCTAAGAACGTACAAGAGCCGGCCTACTTTCGAGCCTAACACTTGGAAGACCATCGATGGCATTCATTGGCGAAGGCCCGTGCCCGCGCGTCTACACGCCGGCGCCAAAACGTATCCCCGGCAAGGATAAAGAAGCCAATTATCTCCCCGCGCCAAAAGGGCCTTTTACGATGATCATGCGGCTCTTGGCCTAAGGAAGCGGCGACGGAAGGCAAGTGGGCTGCTCCGCCCTTGAAACGCGCGCCCCTATAGTCTTATTCCTACACGCTGTTGCGGTTCTTGGGCCTGAACGAAGGGCCGCATTTGGCGCATGATTTTCGGCGGAAAGTAGAAACGACCGCTCTAATCATAATTTCACCGAAGAATTAACCACAAAAAAGGGGCCAACATGTCATTCATCGCCTGGATTGTTCTCGGATTGGTGGCAGGCTTTATTGCGAGCAAGATCGTCAACAAAGCCGGCGAAGGGCTGGTGCTCGACATCGTGCTAGGCATCGTCGGAGCTGTCATCGGCGGGTATCTCTTTCAAACTTTCGGCATGGCGGGCGTAAGCGGCGTCAACCTCTACAGCATTCTAGTTGCTGTCATCGGCGCCGTCGTTGTGCTATTCATCTACCATGCATTGGTTCGTCGATCGCCGCGAGTGTAAATACTGACCAGAGGCGGCGGCGGGCACTCGATTAGCGACTCTCTTGGAACGTGCCCGCCCGCACAATAGAGGCACCGCCCATGTGGACCATTGTGGCGACCATCGGTGCGACGGTGGTCGTCGTCGTCCTGATCATCAATTTCCGTACGCCCGAAAAAAAGATACAGCATCAAGTACGCCATCTTTATGGCGTCGCGGATCCCGAATTCGAGCGGGAAATGGGTACGTTGCTGGGGCCGGCGATCCTGCACGGCAACCAGATCACAGCGCTTCAAAACGGGGATGAAATCTTCCCCGCGATGCTAAAGGCAATTCGGGCCGCGCAGCACACGGTAAACTTCGAAACATACATCTATTGGTCCGGGCATACCGGCGAGGAATTCGCTCGAGCGCTCATAGAGCGCGTCCGGGCCGGCGTCAAAGTGCATCTCATGCTTGACTGGCTGGGCAGCGAAAAGATGGCACCCCAACTCATCGGTCAGATGAGGGACGCCGGTGTGGAAATCGAACGCTATCACGCGCTGCATTGGTATAGCTTGGGAAAGATCAACAACCGCACCCATCGCAAGGTGCTGATCGTCGACGGTAAGATCGGCTTCACCGGCGGGGTGGGCATCGCCGACGAATGGACCGGCCACGCCCAGGATCCCGATCATTGGCGAGACATGCATTTTCTGATTGAGGGGCCCGTTGTCGCGCAGTTTCAGGCGGCGTTCCTCGACAACTGGATCAAAACCACCGGACGGGTGCTAACTGGGGAGATCTACTTCCCGCCGCTCGCTCCCGTCAGCGAACTGAAGATGCATATGTTCATGAGCTCTCCTGCCGGCGGCAGCGAAAGCATGCGGCTCATGTATCTGATGGCGATTACCGCGGCGGAACAATCAATCGACGTGGAGGCCGCTTATTTCGTTCCCGACGCGCTCATGAGCCGCGAACTCATCAAGGCGCGAGCGCGCGGGGTTCGAATTCGGATTCTTCTGCCGGATAAGCATATCGATTCTCAAACGGTACGCATCGCAAGCAAACGAGCGTGGGGCCCGCTTCTCGAAAACGGCGTGGAAATTCACGAGTACGCACCCACCATGCTCCATTGCAAGATGCTGATCTTCGATCGCTACATGGTCTCGGTAGGATCGACCAATTTCGACATGCGATCGTTCGAATTAAACGACGAGGCGAGCCTCAATGTCTACGATGCCAACTTTGCGCAACGCATGACAAACGTCTTCGAAGACGACCTCAAGAACTCCACTCCCTACGACTTATCGCAGTGGCGCGGGCGGTCTTGGCTCGAAAAAGCGGCCGAGGTGGTCCTCATTCCGCTCAAATCACAGCTTTAGCTTACACCGAAGGCGGGTCTTGGTCTCGCTCCGGGTGACGATGCTTCGCAAGCGCTGCAATGAATCCCTTTGCGGCAGTTGCGCCTTGCGGGGCTATTAACAAGCCGGGATCAGGCTTTCCCGAGGGCAATACTTTTGGTATGCCCGCTTTATCAAGGAGTGCCACGGACGCCCCCAACACCAGCAGGGTCTTGCAGTGCCGGTATTGGTCCTTCAGAAACTCAACCGCTTGACCCGATTTCGCCAATGCTTGAGCTAGACCATCGCCGCTCGGCACGATCACTCCATCGAAGAGCACGGACGGTGAGTTCTCAAGCGTCGCATCAGCTTCCACCATGGCTCCCGATTCGCTTTTGACGGCCCCGAGGCGAGCCCCCAAGAAGCGAATGACCGCACCGGCTTTCGTCAGTTCGGTCTGCAAGGCTTCAATCGATGAGACATCCATTCCCGCAGCGATGAGCACCGCAATCTTGCGAGTCGCGATCGCACCGGTGCCGGGCAGCGCCATCAATGAAAGCGGCGGAGAGTTTTTGACCTCCGCGTTGACGGACTTCTGGGCCGCGCGGGGCATGGGATCGGGCAGCGAGAGCCCCAGGCCATCGGCGACTGCTGACGCCAATTCCTTGGAGACATTCAAAAGTGAGCTCAACATTCGAAGACGAATCGCAGGAACGGTCAGCTTACTCAGCTCAAATCGAAATGCGGCAATGATATGAGCCTTCTCGGTGGACGTTTGGCTGTTGAAAAAAAGCGTCGCCTGATTGTAGTGCTCGGCGAATTTCTCAGGCTTGCCGCGCACCTTGTCGACGGGCGTATTGTCAGAACTGATGGCATGGGGCAAATGAGGTGAAACCATTGGCGCCTGCCTGGAAAGGACAACCGCCGCCGAGAGAATTCGGCTCGTAGGCCACTCGGCCCCGCGGAATCGCCTGGCGATGAATGCCGTCGCGCTGATTGTTGTGCACGGCGCCAGGGTGCATTGATCGGTATCTCGTGGAAGTTCGGGCCTCCCAGGCGCGATATTTGCGTATCGACGATAGGAGTGTATTCGGCCGTGCAGCAGCGGGTCATTGCTGAAATCGATTCCGGGGACGACGTGCGCCGTGCAGAACGCCACCTGCTCAGTTTCCGCAAAGAAGTTATCCGGATTGCGGTTGAGCACCATGCGGCCAACCGGTGTGACCGGAACCATCTCCTCGGGAATGAGCTTGGTGGAGTCGAGCACGTCGAAGCTAAACGATTCGGCTTGTTCCTCGGTGAATATTTGCAGACCCAGCTCCCATTCCGGGTAATGGCCCGATTCGATCGCTTCCCACAGATCGCGGCGATGGAAGTCCGCATCGGCGCCCGGCGATCTTGACCGCTTCGTCCCAACCAGCGAGTGGGTGCCCAGCATCGGCTTCCAGTGGAATTTGCAAAACACGACTCGCCTTTGTCGTTCACCAGCCGAAACGTGTGCACGCCAAATCCTTGCATCATACGAAGACTTCGCGGAATCGCCCGGTCCGACATGATCCACAGCAGCATATGTGTCGATTCGGGCATCAGGGAGACAAAATCCCAAAACGTGTCGTGCGCGGTCGCGGCCTGCGGGATCGCGTTATGCGGCTCCGGTTTAGCGGCGTGGATCAGATCCGGGAATTTCATCGCGTCCTGAATGAAGAACACCGGGATGTTATTGCCCACCAAGTCCCAATTGCCTTCATCGGTGTAGAACTTCACCGCGAATCCGCGAACATCGCGGGCGGTATCGGCTGATCCGCGCTCGCCCGCGACGGTCGAAAACCGCACAAACACCGGCGTGATCTTGCCTGCTTCTGGCAAAAGGCGCGGCCTTTGTGTATTTGGTGAGCGGCTTGTAACATTCAAAATAGCCGTGGGCGCCCGAGCCTCGCGCGTGAACGATGCGCTCGGGAATCCGCTCGTGATCAAAATGAGTAATTTTTTCCCGAAGAACAAAATCTTCCAGCAGCGTCGGGCCGCGCAGATCCGGCTTTAAGGAATTTTGATTGTCGGAGACGGCAACGCCCTGATTCGTGGTGAGCGCCTGACCGGACGAATTGACTCGCACACGCTCGAGGTCCACCACCGAGGCTGACGGGCTCGCGACGCGGGCGCGCCAGTTTTTGGAGATTCATTCTTTTCGCTCAACGTTCCCGCGCCCGCCGAAACCGAAGGCATTTCGGTATTGACGCCTTCGGACGGCGCCACCGCATTGTCGTAACCATATTCAAGGGCCTTTGCTTCATTCCAAGCCGTCGCCGCTGCAAGCGCTTCTTGATTTTGCGCGTGCACCGCCAACTCGGTTTCAGGCGGGGCGGGATGGCTCGGGCCACTCGTGGTCGTGCCCACGCCACTCGCACTCGCGATGATCGAATCTGTGCGGATAGCCTTTTTCGGCACTTTGGGCGGCTTAGACGGAGGCTTTTTCAAGAAGGTATTCCTTTGGTGATTGCGGCCAGATTGGTGTGCGGCCAGGCCTTCGCCGGCACCACAGAATGGGGCCTCGGGGGTGATGCCAACAGGGCCGTTCGGATGCACTTCGTGCCGGGATTATCCGACAGGCTGCTACGATGAATTTTTTATGACATCTGCTCATGCCCACTAAAGCCGGCCCATTCCCGACTCGCGCCAATCGTCGGCGGACGTCGGAGGAGCGGCGCACGCTAAAAATGGCAAGTTCCGCCCACGCCTATGTGCGGGGCAGCACGGTACAGTTCTATCAATGGCTGCAGAAGCGCGGCCAGCAGGCCGTTCCAAAGGGACCGCCCGTCTGGATATGCGGCGACTGCCACGCAGGCAATCTGGGCCCTCTTGCCTCAGCGGATGGCAAGATTCATGTACAAATTCGAGATCTTGATCAAACCGTGATCGGTAACCCAATCACGATCTCATTAGACTCGCATTGTCGCTATCCTCCGCCGCGCGCGGCTCCGATTTGCCGGGCGTCACCACCGCCCACATGCTCGAGCAAATGATGATCGGCTATCAACGTGCCTTGAGGGGACCCGCGCGAGCGCCTCAAGGACCTGAAGCTCAACATCCCCAAAGGCGAGCGCTTTTGGCCGCTCGCGAATCAATAACGCAAGCCAATCGAGCCAGCGTCGTGGAGTTGGCAGCCGCTCACGAAGCCGCTTACTTGGAACACTGCCGGCGCTATGCGCTTGCTTAAACGCGGCCTCAGCGTGCGCCGGCGTGCGGCGGCGTCAGCGTGCGGTGACGAGTTGCGCGAGAGGAATTCTTGCGCTGTACCGGCCGCCGCCGCCGTCCATCTCAGTAATCGCCATCTCTCCGCCGAGTGCGTGGACCCGGTAGGCAATCGAGCAGATCGCGAAGGCATCTTCCTTCGGAAGGGTCGTAGCGAACGTTACACCGTCGTGGCAGACGGCGATATTCAAGATTTCCTTATCCACATCGAGCGACAAACGGGCCGCGTTCACTGAAGGCTGACGGAGCGCAACGCCAAAAGATCCTTGCGCGATGCGAAACAAGGCAATCGACGCTTCTTTGGTGAAGTTCGGTTCAACGTCGGGGTAAGTTTCGCTGTAGGCCATTTTAGCCCGGTGACTCGCGTGCTTGACCTCCCACTTTAGCGCCGCAAAGAGCCCAAAATTATCCAATAGCGAGGGCCTCAGGCTCTCTATTATTCTACGTTTTAAATCGATCGCTTCGGCCAACGTTCGACGTACGCGCCCCAAACGCTGTCGCAGTTGATCGTCGATCGGGATGTTTTGTTCCGCGAACGCAACATCCATGACCGCGGAGACCAGCATGCCGCCCATCTCATCGTGCAATTGGCGTGAGAGAGAACCCCGGGCATTTTCCAGCGACACCTGAAGGTGGTCGACCATCTCGCTGGCGTCTGGGCAATTCGATAAAGGGACGAAGGATTGCATTGCCGCTTCCAATGTAGCCGATCCTTGGTTGAGCCAATTCCCGTCTCATTCTCGCCACTTCCCTCACGGCAAGATAGGGGCGCGATACCCCGCTCGCGCGTAGGCGGGCGCCTAACGGGTAGAGCAGCGCCGAGGGATCAACGGAAATTGACGCCGCTGGGGTCTTGCAGGGGCGCCGCAAAAACGCGATATTGGTCCCGGGTCAGGTGGTGTGTTGGGGAATGCGGGTCCAATAATTAAATCGATAAAGGACGAAGCAATGCCGGAATCTCGTTCAAGGAAGTTCAGTCGCCGTACCATCCTCAAGGCCGGAGCGGCAATGGGCGCCCTCCCACTCGTCAAGGTCTCGCGCACGTTTGCGCAAGAAACGATAGGAAATTTCCCGGCCGGCGTGTCCGGCCCCAGCGTGTTCGTCGGCATCACCGTTCCATTGACGGGGCCCTATTCCGCGGAGGGCAACGACATGCAGAAGGGTTACAAGCTCGGCATGGAGCATCTGAACAACGGCGGCGGTCTCGTCAGCAAGATTTCCACGTTGTCGGGCAAAGGCGTACTCGGCAAAAAGATCGAGTATAGAGTGGCCGATACACAGACACAGCCCGACCCAGCCGTGCAGGCGGCGACGAATTTCATCACCAACGACAAGGCGATCATGATTTCCGGCAGCGTCAGCAGTGCTGAAGCAATCGCTCTCGAGAAGGTAGCGCAGCGATACAAAGTGCTGAATATGGTCGGCTGCAGCGGCGCGAACGAGACCACCGGCAAAGATTGTCAGCGCTATGCATTCCGCTCTCAGCCATCGGCCTATATGGCGGCGAAGGCGCTCACTCCGGTGCTGGCCAAGGAACTCGGCAAATCTCGCAAGGCGGTCTATCTCGTACCGGACTACGCGTACGGTCACTCTGTCCATCAATCCATGTCCCAGTTCACCAAAGAAATCGGCTGGACGGAGGTCGGTGCCCAGATTTGTCCCGTCGGCACCGCTGATTACAGTTCCTATCTGCTGAACATCGCCAATAGCGGCGCCGACGTCTTCGTCAACGTGGCATTCGGCGCAGACTCGGTCGCATCCACCAAACAAGCCAAGCAGTTCGGCGTGTTGGATAGGATGAGATTGGTGGTCCCGAACATATCCGCTTTCCAAGGGCGGGAAGTAGGCGCCGAAATAATGCAAGGTGTCTACGGGACTCAGGATTTCTGGTGGACGCTGGCCGAAACCAATCAAGCGGCAAAGC
The DNA here is from genome assembly GCA_963783185.1 of uncultured Gammaproteobacteria bacterium. Classification (GTDB taxonomy): domain Bacteria; phylum Pseudomonadota; class Gammaproteobacteria; order Steroidobacterales; family Steroidobacteraceae; genus Bog-1198. The sequence goes on from CAWAMT010000001.1 coordinate 276,246, forward strand.
TATTCGTCGATTCCTTCGAGGCGCATAACAAATACAAGCCGAGCTGGCCCGCGCATATCGCCTATACCCAATTGCTTGTATGGGCCGACGCGGTGGAACGCGCCAAAACCTTCAATCCGGTCGAGGTGATCAAGGCGCTCGAAGCCGGTCACAAGTTGCAAATGCCGCTCGGTGAAGTCTATTACCGCGAATGCGATCACCAGCAAGTGCGCGCGGTTCCGGTCGTAGTCGGCAAGAAACCGGGCGAAATGCGCAATCCTGACGATCTGTACAGAATCGTGGGTCTCGCGCCCGGTCCGGATGTCATCGCGCCGTGCGATTCCGTCGGCTGCAAGATGCCATCCGTCTGAGGATGGCGGCCTAGCTTTACCGAGGGCTGTACGATGAACTGGCCTTTGCTCTGGGCCCAATTATTCAATGGGCTCACGCTCGGCGCATTGCTTGTGCTGGTTGCAATGGGCCTGACGATCATCTTCGGCGCCCTCGGAGTGATCAATTTCGCGCATGGCGCCTTTTACATGGTTGGCGGCTATGCGGCGTATGTCGCGTTTGCGGCCACCAAGTCATTCCTCGTCGCCATCGCTGCCGGTTCGATCGTCGCGCTGCTGCTGGGGCTGGTCATCGAGCGCACCTTGATCCGTTACTACTACCGACGCCCACACGAGGATCAAATCCTCGTCACATTCGGAATAGGGATCATCATTGTCGAGGCGGTGCGCGCCCATTTCGGCGGTATCGCGCAGCGCGTGCCTGTGCCGGATTGGGGCGTAGGGGCGGTCAATCTTGGATTTCTGTATTACCCGACCTATCGTGTGGAGGTGCTCGGCATCGTCGGCGCGGCGCTGATCATTCTCTATATCGTGCTCTATCGCACGCGCATCGGTCTCATCGTGCGCGCGGGGATCGAAGACCCGTTGATGGTCAGCATCCTCGGCATCAACGTCACCCGCACCTTTCTTGTCGTGTTCGGCCTCGGGTCGATGGCGGCAGGCTTCGCAGGGGTTATCAACTCTCCCATCGTCACCGTCGAACCGGAAATGGGCGCATCGGTGTTGGTCCAGTCCTTCGTTGTCATCGTCATCGGTGGCGTTGGCTCATTCTGGGGTGCCGTGGTCGGCGGGTTGATCGCCGGCGAAATCCTCAGTCTCACCGCCATGGTACAGCCGGCCTACTCCCAAGTGATGTTGTTCGCCGTCATGGCGCTGGTGCTGGTGCTGCGGCCGCAGGGCCTGTTCGGCGTCCAGGGGCGGCAATGATGCCGAGGTTTCGTGTTCACGGGGCGTTCGGCCGCTGGCTGCCGGAACTTGCCGCCGTAGCGAGCCTTCTGCTTTTTCCCTTCCTGTTTCCGATGATCGGCGGAACCTTCGATATGATGGACCGCATTTTGATCTGGGGTCTGTTCGGCCTGGGCTTCGACATATTGTTCGGCTTCACTGGCCTGCTCTCGTTCGGACAGGCGGCATTTTACGGAATTGGCGGGTTCACCGCCGTCTACCTGCTGATCAACGGTTATCTGTCGAACGCGGTCGTCGCGTTGGCGGCCGGTACGATTTTGGCTTCGACGTTCGGCATCGTCATTGGAGTTTTATCGCTGCGGCGCTCCGGCATCTATTTCTCCATGCTCACTCTTGCATTCGGCGAAATGTTCTATTTTCTTGACATGTCGCCGCTGTCGAAACTGACGGGCGGCGAGAACGGCTTATCAGGTGTGCCCGCCGCGAATATCGGCCTCGGCATTGAGTTGCGCACTCCCGAGCAAATGTACTGGCTCATTGCTCTGTCTGTTTTTACTTGGTTTCCTGTTGGCGCGCCGCATCGTCAATTCGTCGTTCGGCGCCATCCTGCTCGCGATCCGCGATAACATCGTGCGCGTCGGCGTGCTCGGCCACGACGTACAGAAATACAAGCTGACCGCCTTCGTGATTGCGGCGGCCTACGGAGGATTGGCCGGCGGGCTGCTGGGGTTATTTCAGGGTTACATGCCGCCGGACGCGTTCTACCTCGAAACCTCCGGTCAGCTGGTCGTCCAAACCATCATAGGCGGTGCGGGAACGTTGGTGGGGCCGACCATCGGCGCCGCGGTTTGGGTCTATCTGCGCAGCGAACTGCAGCAAGTGGCGGTCATCGGGGATCTGTGGAAGATGATTCTCGGCATCATCTTCGTGCTGATGGTCACGCTACTGCGCAACGGGATTTGCGGCGGTGTGCGAGCGCTGTGGCGCCGACTCGACACCGCCGGCCGCTGCACCGCCGGCGGAATTGGGCGTTGCAACTCCCGACAGGACGGCCCGCTGCATTGCCGCTCGTCGCGCGTAAGCGCGCTGACTCTGACCGGCCCGGTCATCCTCGAAGCCAAACATGTCGTGAAGCGCTACGGTGGCTTGACCGCGGTGGACGACGTGTCGTTTCAACTAACCGAAGGCGAAATTCGGGCTCTCATTGGCCCGAACGGCGCTGGAAAGACCACTTTCTTCAACATGCTCGCGGGCACGGTGCCGGTGACGGAAGGCGAGATTCATTTCGCGGGCGAACAAATCACCCACCTCGGCAGCACGGTTGTCTGCCAGCGCGGGCTCGCCAAGAGCTTTCAGATAAATCAGTTGTTCCCGAGCCTGTCGGTCCGCAATAACATCCGCATTTCAACGTTGGCTCGCCGCTATGGAAAATTCCATCCGTCGATGCTGCGCGACGTCAAGCAACGACGCCGACATCGGACGGGCAATCGATGAGGCCATCGAGGCGGTTCAGCTTGGCGACCGAGCTGATGCACCGGCCAGCGAGCTCGCCTATGGCGAAAAGCGGCGGTTGGAGATCGGACTCGCGCTCGCCACCAAGCCACGAGTGCTTTTGCTCGACGAGCCGACAGCCGGCATGAGCCCAAGCGAGCGGGCGGACACCGTACAGCTTCTCAAGCGCATTGCAGCCGGCATCACCATCGTCATTGTGGAGCACGACATGGATGTGGTGTTTGGCCTTGCCGACCGCATCACGGTGCTCTTCAACGGCCGCAAGATCGCGGAGGATTCGCCGGAGGCCATCCAGACAAATGCGCAAGTGCGCGCCGCCTATCTCGGGAGCCCTGCCGGCACATGAGCCTGCTCGAGGTCAATGCCATCAATACGTATTACGGCGACGCCCACGCGCTGTTCGATGTCTCGCTGCACGTGGAGCAGCACGAAGTCGTGGCTCTGCTAGGACGCAACGGCGCCGGCAAGAGCACAACGATGAAAACGATCATGGGTGTGATGGCGCCCGCGAGCGGCAGCATCCGTTTCGCCGGACATGCGATCGAATCTCTGCCCCCCTACAAAATCGCACACCTCGGCGTTACAGCTTGTGCCGGAGGAGCGCCGAATCATCGGCGGGCCTTACAGTAGAGGAGAATCTGACTCTCGCCGGCCTCACCGCACCGAACCGCTGGAGCAACGAGCGCACCTATGAGATGTTTCCGCGGCTGGCAGAGCGGCGTCACAACCGCGGCCGCGAGCTTTCCGGCGGCGAACAACAAATGCTGGCGATTGCACGCGCCTTGGTACGTGAGCCGCAGCTCATATTGCTCGACGAGCCATTCGAAGGATTGGCGCCGTTGATCGTGCAGGATTTGATCGGCGTCTGCCGGCAAATCGCCAGCGAAGGCCGAACCATCATCATTGTTGAGCAGAACGTACACGCGGCGCTTGGCCTGGCGCATCGCTGCTACGTACTGAACAATGGTCACATGGTTTATTCGGGCACGCCGGACGAATTGCGGCGAGAACCGGACTTGATGCACCGGCATCTCGGAGTTTAGTCGGCAGGCAAATCCGCCCGGTGCAGGCCCGAATATTTCGGATGCGGCGACAGCAACACACGAATGGGGGCATTCGAAATCTGGGCGGTTCGGAGGGCCGCCACTTTTCCGTAGTGCCATATAACCCCCCGGACAAGCTGGCGGTCAAGCTGACTAATCGGTGGGTTTGTTCACATTTGAGCCGGTAGGCAACCCCCAACGCCGCGTACCGGGCTGCAGTGGGATGACCCCAGCAATCAATATGTTCGCTAGCCCGGGCGGGAGTTTTTCCCGAACTTGTTGGGAGTTATTCCCGGCATGGGAAAAAATCCCGGTGTGGCCGGGAATTCTCTGGACGGGCTATACGGGGTCTCTCTACTGAGCTCAGGTTTAGGGCGACCGCGAGTGCGTCGGTGCATGAAAAGCGAAAAAAATCGATCGCGGCTGGTACGCCGGCCGCCGCACGCTTTCCCCTTGCGTGTGCATTGAGGGATAAAAAGTCGTTGAAATATTCGAAACATATGCTCCAGTTGGGAGTGTCGATTTACTTCGCGGCCGCGGCGACGATAAATCTCGCATGGGCGGCCGACCCGTCGGGAGATTTGCCCAGCAATCCCGCAACCGCCGGCGAACTTCCGCAGATCACCGTCATCTCGAACACGCCGCTCGAGGGTCTGGGCCTACCGCTCAATCAGATACCGGCGAACGTGCAGACCGCCACCAGCAAGGACATGGAGAATCAGCAATCGCTCGGGATCGCGGACTATCTCAACAACAACTTCAGCGGCGTCAACGTGAACGAGAGCGCGGACAATCCATTCCAGCTCGACATCAATTATCACGGCTTCACCGCATCGCCCCTCCTGGGGACCCCGGAGGGTCTGTCGGTCTACGTGGACGGCGTACGGGTGAATGAGTCGTTCGGAGACACCGTCAACTGGGATTTGATCCCGCAAAATGCGGTCTCCACGGTAACGCTGATGTCAGGGTCGAATCCGGTGTTCGGGCTCAATACGCTGGGAGGCGCACTCTCGCTGCATACGAAGAGCGGACACGATAATCCCGGCACCGAGCTCGAAGCCTACGGCGGCTCATTCGGACGGCGCTCCTTCGAGGGCGAAACCGGCGGCGAATCCGGAAATTTCGACTACTTCGTCGCCGGGACTTATTTCGATGAGAACGGCTGGCGCGAGAACTCGCCAAGCAGGGTCTACCAGGCATTCGGCAAGGTTGGCTGGCAAAACGACAAGACCGACGTTGACTTGAGCTATACCTACGCCGATACCAGCCTCTACGGCAACGGCGCGACGCCGGTGAGCATGCTTGATTACGACTACGAGGCGAGCTACACGCCGGACTACACCGCGAACCTCATGAGCTTCGTGAATCTCACCGGCACGCAGTTCCTCACCGACAAGCTGCTGCTGTCGGGCAACGTCTTCTACCGGCACCTCATCACGAACGCAGTCAACGGCAATTCCAACGACAGCTACCTGGACGGCGACTATGGCGGTCCGCCGCTCGATTGTACGGCGCCGGGCGCGAGCCTCGCCGCGCTCACCTACTGCACGCCAGGACAGAATGCGACCTCGCGCCTGGTGCAGAACACCAAAGGCGCTGGGTCTGCAGCTCACGGACTCACAGGACGTGCTCGGTTGGACAAACCAAGCCATCCTCGGCGCCGACTTCACTGATTCGGACGACTCTTTCTCCCAGGCGTATCAATACGGCGGCCTGCACGCCCGACCGTCTACTGATCTACACCGTGAGTCCCTACAACAACGAAACGGTGATCTCGCTCTCCGGCCAGAACAAGATCTATGGCACGTATTTCACGGATACGCTCTCACCGAACAAGCTGTTGCATTTCACATTGTCGGTGCGCTACAACCAGAGCACCGAGACCTTGAACGGTTACAGCATCGACACGGATATCGGCGATTTCGGCAATGGCTTCAACGAGCCGACCACGCTTTCGGGCGACCACACCTTCAGCCACGTCAATCCCGCCTTCGGCTTCACGGTAACGCCTACCGATACGCTGACATTCTACGCCGACTACAACCAGGCGAGCCGCGCGCCGACCGTGATCGAGCTCGGATGCGCGAATCCGCAGGCGCCCTGCGGACTGCCGAACGATTTCGCAAGCGATCCAGATTTGAAGCAAGTGGTCGCGCGCACTTTCGAGGTGGGCGCGCGCGGCAACCTCGTCGATCAACAATTGAACTGGAGCGCGGACGTCTTTCACACCGTCAACCAGAACGATATTCAATTCGTCGCGACTGCGACCAACGCGGGGTATTTCGACAACGTCGGCAACACCCGCCGGCAGGGCCTGGACCTTTCGCTCAGCGGCAAAGAGGGGCCGCTCAAATGGCATGTCGCCTACAGCTACGTGGATGCCACCTACCAGTCGACCTTCGAGGTCAGTGCCGAGTCGAACAGCACCGCAAATGCGAACGGCAACATCCTGGTGCGGCCAGGCGACCGGATTCCGCTCATTCCGAAGCACACCGGCCGGTTGATCGTGGACTACGCGATCACGCCACAATGGGACGTCGGCGGCAACGTGATCGCGACGTCCGGCTCGTACCTGCACGGCAACGAGAACAACGCCAATCAACCGGGTGGAACCAACGGCGAGGGAGCTTATGTCGTCGGAAGCGGCTGGATTCCAGGCTATGAGGTGGTCAATCTGCAGAGCACCTACCACGTCACGAAGCGTCTCGAGATCTTCGCCCGCCTTAGCAACCTCTTCGACAAGCGCTATGCGACCGCCGGATTCCTGACCAGCAGCTCGTTCAATCCCAACGGCTCGCTTATCGCCAACCCCAACGACTGGCCGAACGAAAATGCAGTTTCGCCCGGCGCACCGCGGGCGGTCTGGGGCGGTATTCGCGTTCGTCTGGATTAGCGTTCGTCTGGATTCAATGGCCGTTACGCCGGGAGGCCCGTATGAGAATGGCGCCACGCTTTCAGCATGCACTCTACCTACAAATTGCCCGGGGCAGTACCGCATTACTATGGAAAGCTACTCCGGTGACGTTTTTATGGGCTGTTGGGGACACAAAACCGATTGATTGAATGTCAAGAGCATCTAGCGGCGTCGCTCGCCGATCTTTAGTCCCAGAAGGACAGCAACGTAGCCGAGCGTAAGACTGATCACGACATACGCGCACGCGACGACGGCGCCTGTTGCCGAATGTGTCATCAGCTCAGACGAACCATATGCAAAGCTCGAGAAGGTCGATAGACCACCCGTGACACCAGTTCCGATCAGCGCGTAGACCTCGTCAGAGGCGACCTTTCGCCGATTCAGCCCTGCAATGAGACCCAGCAGTAGCGCGGCCGCAAGATTGGCAGCTAGGATATCCAGCGGAAAGCCGCGCGACCCTATCGGCACCAGCAACATGAGAAACTCGCGCAGCATCGCGCCGAGTGCCCCGCCGACGCACACAAGTATGACGGTCCTAATCACATCCGATTCCTCCTTTAACCCTGTGCGCGGGCAAGCGCGGCCCCAAGCTGGCCTGCCAACAAACCAGCCGCGACCGACATCAAAAGATAGGATGTGGCAAGGCCCCCGCGTCTTTTCTCGGACAGCTTGAGGGCATCGAGCTGCATACTGCTGAAGGTTGTGTAGCCGCCGAGCACTCCGGTCAGAACAAAGGCATTCAGTACCATGCCGTGACCGTAGCGGTCATGCCAGTCGACCCCGAAGAGCGCGGATAGGTAACCAATGAGGAAGGTGCCCGAGACGTTGATCAGGAACGTACCGAGCGGAAAATCACCATGGTAGCGCTCCCCGACCACACGCCCAACCCACCAACGCAACCCTGATCCCAGCCCACCGCCAAGTCCGACCCACATGACATCTGAAGGCTTCATTTTTGATCACTCATCGCTAAGCACCCGAAGGTACCCAAATACCATGAAATCCCTCATGCACGCGCGCTGGGAAATGAATCGTCGCGAGCGGCCCGGAACTTAGGCGCTGCGCGTCTAGAATCACGAGATCGGTGCGATTTTCAGCGCGCCGCCCTACAACGGAGAGCAACCAACCGTCGCCTTGCGCCGCATCGGGACTTCTCGGTACAAACACGGGCTCCTCCGGCGCCGAGTGCGCGCCGGCGTAGAAAAAATCCAGGGCGCCTGTTAATGCATTCCAATGACCGAGACAAGTAAAAGGCGGCCCCTTCGGCCCTACCTCAAGCATGGGCCCCAAATCCTTATTGGTTGTTCCAAACCAAATATGCTTGGTCTTTTTCGTAAGAAAGCGCAAGTCGATCATCGGCATCTCGCCGATATGGGGAAACAGCTGTTGCGAAGTGTACGTGTCGATCGGCGAGCCCAGGTCGAACGACCAACGATACGCAAATGGCGGTTGCTCACGCGCGCCAGGGTCATTGATATCCGGAAATTGCGACAGCCAACCGGTGGCCGTCACAAAGTGCTCTAGGTGCAAGACGTTCCCCTCTTCCCAGGCGTTGATGGTGTGCGTCTCCATGCACGGGACGGGCGCCGTGAACCAGCGGACTTCCTTTGTTCCGCCAGGTTTGCGCGGGATGACTGCGATCTTCGTCGGCAAGCGGCCGTCCCAGTGAAAGAAGGGTTTCCCCGCCTTAACTCGGTCCCAGTCGCAAATCATCGGATATATGGTGAAGGCGACGTAGTGCTCGGAGAGCACAAAATCATGCACCATCGAGGCATAAGGGGCCTCGAATCGTTCCGTGCGCGTGAGCGTACCGTCGCCATCGATGAAAAAAAGCTCAATCGAAGGACTCGCCACGCCTTGCGTGTTGTAGCCGTAGGCGACGACCTCTCCGGTCGCCGGATCGATCTTCGGATGCGCGGTAAATGTCTTGCTGCTCAAGCGGCCGTTGAAATCGTGGGTCCCGATGGTTGCGAGCGTATGTGGCTCGAGTTCGATCGGGGCGCGAATCCTCCTTGAGCGCGAATAGGCGACCGGCATTCCACCAAACCGAGGTATTCCCCGTGCCGCGGTCGATCCCTGCAACTGTTGGATCATCGGTGAAGGGGTTTCTATACGCGCCCATCAAGGCCCGCCGGGCGGCGCGCTCCGCCTTCCACTTTTCGGTTTGCACATAGCGGGTTTTGAGGTCCGCATGTCCGCCTTCGATGCGCACCATATGGATCATGCCATCGCCGTTGAGAAAAATATCCGTGCCAAGCCGCGGCGGATACTGCGGATCGGCGCTATTGCGATAGAACGTTCCTTCGAGTCCACGGGGGATGTCGCCGCTCACTTCCAGGTCGTAAACGTCGCTTTCGATACGAACCGGCGCCGCATAGCCGCGATAGATGAGCAGATCGGGAAAGTTAAGGGCCGGGGCGGTTGTGTTGCGAGACTGGGTCAGAGCGGGAGTTGAAGTTGCGGACATAGTGAAAATTCCATGGGGGAGAAAAGAGCCGAACCAGATTAGACCATACTGTATAGTATAGTTAATATGACACAATTATCGCCAGATGGTCCAATAGCGTCATTTAACACGGCATTCTCTTCATAAAATCAGACTTTCTGGTATAATTATCTCCTGTTTCCACTAAATTTGGAGCGGCAGTGAAGCGCATAATCGTACCGAATAGTTTATTTCCTTCGGAAATATGACTGCCTCGGCGATAGAGGCGCCGCGCGGGGCGCGACGATCCCGCTCGAAGCTCGATCTCATATTGCCGGCAGCCGGCCATTTATTTCGCACCCACGGGTACGGCGCAACGACCATGGACGCCGTCGCCCGGGAAGCGGACGTAAGCAAGGCGACGCTCTATGTCTACTTCTCCGGCAAACGCGAGTTGTTCGCCGCGGTCATCGAAGCGGAAGGCGATCGCAATTCGCGCACGTTGATTGCAGGTGAGGCCGGTCAAGAGGACATGCGCCAGAAGTTGCTTCGCTTCGGCAGAACGATTCTTGCCCTCCTACTCGCGCCCGAAACCGTCGGCGCTTATCGAATGATCACGGCTGAAGCGCGCCAGTTTCCGGATATCGCGAACGTGTTTTATGAACGAGGCCCGGCCCGACTACTTACGCGGCTGGAGGAGTTCTTTGTGAACGCAATGCGGAGCGGAAAACTGCGATCCGCCCATCCACGGCGCGCCGCCGAACAATTCATCGGACTCATTCGAGGAGATCTACAGCTGCGCGCAATGCTGGCCCTCGATGACAATCTGTCCAATCTGCACCAAGACGAGGTTATCCGCAGCGGTGTGGACACATTTTATCGGGCCTATAAACCCGGCGGCGATGAAGTGAGCGAGAGCAACTCATGATGAAGATGATGATCCTCGCTTCGCGCCGGGACGGTATGACCCACGACCGATTAACCGTACGTGAGGTCGGTGCTCTGTCCGACTTCGATGATATAGCCGTCAGGATCGCGGATGTAGCAGCGTATCTCGCCGTACTTGGGTATCGGCTCCGTGATGAATTCGGCTCCTCGACTTTTCCATAATTCATAGCACGCTTGAATATCCGCAACGCGGATATTCATAAAGCTGCTGATCTTATCCGGGTCGGCGAGGACGCTGAGCGTTACCGTCGGCTTATCGGGGGTCGGCCCGCCCCCGACGTTGACAATGAGCCACGTATTCGCGATCTGAATGTGTCCAGACGCACCCTTGCTGTCGCCTCTGCTCAGAATGCGGCCGCCGAAGACCTTTTCATAGAAGCGAGCCGATCGGTCGATGTCGGCGACGGTGATAAAAAGTGTGACGGTGAACCCGTCGCGCGGGGGCATCTCATAGCTCTTCTGTTCGATTTGTAGCGCTCATTCACACTCCAATTCCGATATCGGCTCATCTGCATAGCGGTTGATGTGGGTCATGGCTGCGGGAATCCGAACATCAACCACGACTGATTGGCTACCCAATGCGGGTATAGCTCCGTCATCTGATCGAACAGTTCCTGCTCGGACTTCGCGGTTTTCTGCACCCGATCGAAGTCCTGCAGGTAACGCTTGGTCTCTTGGATCGCCGAAGGAGAGTCGGGCGACGCCAGGCTTCTTGTGACCGGCAACAACGATCGCCGGGTTCAGCGCCGCTAACCGGTCCAGCGCCTCGATCCAATTCTTTCGGCTCTCGGGGGTGGTATCGCCGACATACATGCGGCATTGGTTGTACACGACGTCGCCGGCGACGATCAGGCCGATCGATGGAACGTATAGGGACGTCGAATCGGGACTATCGGTGCGGCCCTGCTCGATGATGCGCAATTCGTGGCCCTCGAGAGTGAACGTGTCGTGCTCATAGGCCTCAGGCGCAACCAACTTAGTGGGCACTTGCCCAGGAAACAACCGGCGGGCTAGCCGCTCCACTGTGGGAGTGAAAGACATCTGCATGTCGTTCACCGTCTTGGGCGTTGCTATCGCCCGAGCGCCGCGGGAAACGGTCGAGCAGAATGCCCAGACCGTAGAAGTGGTCGAAATGGGCTGTGCGTTATATAGATGGTCTCCAGGTTGCGGTTGTGCAGGGCAACCCAATCCGCGAGAGCCTCGGCCTCAGCCACCGTCGTCATTGCGTCTACCAGCACCGCGTCGTAGTCGCCGAAGATTAAAGTCGACGTGATCGGGTCAAAGCCGAGCGCTTCGCCGAAGGGCTTTGGCCGCTCGCCGACCATAGCCTTTCCCGGGGCGGTAAAGATATTCACACTCAGCGTGCTCGACGCGACGGGCGCGGTCACGCGTGTCTCTCTTTCAGTCCATTTGTGCCGTCCATTTGGTAGCCCTTTCGATGTCAGAGCGAGTGATTGTTCGAGCCAGACGTTGTCAGAAGCGCGACGACAAATCCATTGGACGAACGTATCGACGGCTGTCCTCGCTGGGTAACGTTCTAGTGTCCGAGAATGTGCCAAATGGCGGCCGCGGCCAGCCCTCCAATGTATGTCCAGCCGAATACGCGGTTGTGCTCAAGACATGCGCGGTGATACCAAAGTGGCCAACCAACGTAGCCAGCCGGTGGCACCTCAGGGCGTTCACGGCTCATGATTCTTATGGCGTGCACGGCTTGCGGTAGCTGCAATGACAATGACCGCCGCAAATAGCGTAAGCCGTCCAAAGGCGATTAAGGTGGCAACCACTGCGTAGATCGCAATCAGCGCAATGATGTTCAATACGCGCGCGGCCGACTCTCCGATCAATACCGGTAGAGTACGAATGTGCCGGTGAGAATCAAAACTAATCTGGTCAATGTGTTTGCCGTTCAGAATGGTCATGACTCCCAGTCCATATGGAACTGAGGCAAAAAACACGTCGGATGACAATTGTCCCGTGATCATGGTAAAGCCGCCGCCGATCATCAACGGCCCCCACACGAGCAGCACCGCAAATTCACCCAATCCGATACTCTTGAGTGGAGTCGGTGCGGCATCGTATAAAAACAATAGCGAGATGCCGGCCGCGGCAAACCCGACCGCTAACCAGCCGCGCTCGATGATGAAGTAAGTGGTGATGGCGATGCCGATGAGGACCAGGATCGCAAGCCCAGTCAACAGCGTTCGTTTCTCGAGTACCCCGCTGGCCAGAGGGTGGACGGTATAACGCATTCGTGGCGAGTCCGGGGTGTCGTGCCCGCGCTTGAAGCCGAAGTAGTCATTGCTTAGATTGCTGATCATGTGGGCGACCACGAATCCGATCAATACGCCGAGGAAACTCCCCCATGCAAATCGACCGACCGCCGCAGCCAAAAGTCCTGCAATGATCGCTGCTTGCGCCGATATCACCAGAATGACGCTGCGTGCGGCATAAAGGAATCGCGACACAGCATCCAGACCTCGAACTTCTTGCACACCCGGCTTGTAAAACCCCGTGAACGCTCCCACCCACAGCTTCGGCCTTGATGTGCTCATACCACTAATCTTCGTCAGGCAGCCCATTGATCGAGGTCGCCACGAACTGGGCGACCCCCGCTCGACCCTGCCGCTCAGGGGTAAATTCCAAACGCTTTTGTTCCAAAACGTCGTACCAGATTGCGTTGAGCACGCCGAAGCACAGCGCAAGGCCGAGACCGAGTATCCAGCTGAAGTACCACATTGAACTGCTCTCCAGGAAATTCTGACCGACCGTCAATACGGCCCGTGGTTTTAGTGCAGCGTCTCGAGGGTTATGCGACCTCTAAGGACGCGAAAGACCCACATGGTGTAAGCCAGCACGATAGGTAATAAAACGATGACCGCCCAGAGCATTGTAAACAACGTTTTTGCGCTACTCGATGCATCCCAGATGGTGAGACTGTGATTCGGTTGGGAAGAGGACGGCATTAGAAACGGAAACAACGCGAAGCCGGCGGTCAGAATGGTGCCCACCTGGACCGCGGCACTTGCCACGAACGCAGCACCGGCGCGGCGAAAATGTAGCAGCACGTGTGCGCACACTGCCGCTATCAGCGCTACTGCCGGCGCCATCCACATCCACGGCCACGTATTGAAATTAGTGAGCCACCCACCGGTGAGAATCTCTACGGTCTTTTGCATCGGGTTCGAGGGGCCTGAATGGTCGATATGGCCTACAATTTCGTAGCCTCCGATGGTCGATGCTATCCAAACACCCGCCCCAATGAAGGCAAGCGCAAACACCGCCGAGGCGATCCGGCCAAAAACTATCGCACGCGCCGCCAACGGCTCGCCGACCTTCATGGCCGCATAAGTGGCTCCGTGCAAGATAAGCATCGATAGACTGATGATACCGGCGAGCAGGGCGAAGGGATGCAGCAGATTGAAGAATCCTCCGGAATAGACTGGCCGCTGCAGCGAATCGAAGTGAAAAGGGAGGCCGAGAAACAGATTGCCGAATGCAACTCCGAAGAGCAGTGCGGGCACCGCTCCGCCCACGGTCAGCGCCCAGTCCCAGATGCCGCGCCAACGCGGATCAGTAAGGTGATTGCGAAAGCCGAATCCCACAGGTCGCAGGATCAATGCAATCAGCAGCACAAACATCGCCAGGTACAGACTAGAGAAGGAGGCGGCATAGAGTAACGGCCACGCAGCAAATACCGCACCGCCGCCCAAGATAAACCACACTTGATTGCCTTCCCATACAGGTTCGATGGATTCGAGCAGAACGCGACGTTCAGCGTCGGTTCGACCGAGAAATCGAAACGTAGCGCCTAAACCAAGATCAAAGCCGTCAGTGATCGCAAAGCCGATCAGTAGCACACCGAGCAACAACCACCAAATCACTCGCAGCGTTTCGTAGTAGAGCATCGATCGGGTCCTCTTATTTTGCGGTCGCCGCGGCGGCTATAGGCCAATAGCCCAAGCCATCCGGACCACGGCGGATTGTGCGCACCATCAGAAATGCATCGACTATGGCGAGTGCAGTGTAAAAAACCACAAAGCCCAGCAGCGAGAGCCAAACGTTGCCAACGGCGATCGGTGATACGCCGAGAAATGTTGGCAGCACGCCATCGACCGCCCAGGGCTGTCGGCCATATTCGGCGACGATCCAGCCAAGCTCGATTGCGACCCACGGCAACGGAAGACTCCAGAAGGCAAGCTTAAGAAACCACGGGTGCGCGTCGAAGCGATGTCGAGTGGAAAAATAGAATGCGGTCGCGAACAAGAGAATGAAGTAGACGCCCAACGCCACCATGCAGCGAAAACTCCAGAACAATACGGGGACATTCGGCACCGTTGACCATGCCGCGGCATCGATCTGCTGTGCCGTGGCTTGCGACGGATTGTCCGTATAACGCAGCAGCAGTAAGCCATAGCCCAAGTCCGCCTGGTGTTCCTCGAAGCGCCGCAGCGTATCTGCGTCGGGTGTTCCGGCGGGCGCGGACCGCAGGCGTTGGAGCACCACGTACGCCTCAGCGCCGCTCACGATGCGCTGCCGAGCGCGATCAACAAGCTCTACGATGCCTGTCACCGGCTGATCGGTCGAGCGGGTTGCGATAAGCCCGAGCAGCCATGGAATCTTCACTTCGGCGTAGGTCACGTGGGCGGCCACATCGGGTAGCCCAAACAGAGTAAATCCGGCAGGCGGCTCCTCGGTCTTCCATTCGGCCTCGATCGCGGCGACTTTCATTTTTTGATTTTCGCTCGCGAGGTATCCGGACTCATCGCCTAACACGACGACCGATAGTGAACAAGCGAGGCCGAAGCTCGCCGCCACGGCCATAGAGCGTTTCGCGATGTCGACATTGCGTCCGCGCAACAAATACCAGGCGCTGATGGCGAGCACAAACACCGACCCCAACACGTAACCCGCGGCAACGGTATGGACAAATTTCGCTTGAGCCACCGGGTTGAAAACCACATCGCTGAAGGAGGACAGCTCCATGCGCATGGTGTGATAGTTGAAGTGAGCACCGACCGGATTTTGCATCCAGCCGTTGGCGATCAGAATCCACACGGCCGATAAGCTCGAGCCGAGGGCGACCAAGCCGGTCACGACTAGATGTCCCAACTTGGATAGCCGTTCCCAACCAAAGAAGAATAGACCGACGAAGGTTGATTCCAAGAAAAACGCCATCAATCCCTCAATTGCGAGGGGAGCGCCGAAAATGTCGCCCACATAGTGAGCGTAATAAGCCCAATTCGTACCGAATTGAAACTCCATGGTGATGCCCGTGGCCACGCCCATAGCAAAATTGATTCCAAAAATCAGCCCCCAAAACTGAGTTATGCGCTTCCAGATTTGTCGACCGGTCATGACGTATGCCGACTCCATGATTACTAAGAGCATGGATAGCCCCAACGTCAGGGGCACAAACAGAAAGTGATACAGGGCGGTGAGAGCAAATTGCAGACGCGAAAGGGTGACGACATCCAGGTCGATCATGGATGACTGCTTCGAAAGAACAAGAACCATAGAAGAATCAAGGCGGCCGATTTGGCCGCCAAGGTCCATACAATTCGGCGTCCCAAATCACGCTTCCAATCCTGTGCCGAATGCAAATGTTCAGGCATCGAAATCATAATGAATCCAATGCCAGAGCTCGGTCGGTGCGCTAGCGAACATGACATAATAACCCTGGACTCGTTGCCAGTTGTTTTCTAATTCTCCTTCCAAAGTCCCTTGGCGGTTTTGAATACAGCCGCGCGCCGATTTGATCTGCGTCGCGCTGTAATTCGGCGCGGATGTGTTCAAGCCGCGCAATGAAGACACGGCCGGAGTTGGCTTGATTCCTGACTTTGGAATTCTTATGGAGTTTGCGCATCCTCGTTTGCAGAACCGCTAAGTCGTGATCATTCCCTAAACACTCCGCCAATTTACCCCATTGATGATGAATCTTGGTTAACCGCGCTTTATTCGCCCGTTGAACCGCTTCAATCTGGTATGTGAAGAACTTAACTTGCTTGCGCCATTCATGAAAATGCGCGTCTGTGGGTCTGCGTTTAGCCTTCAAAAAACCCTTACGGCAGGATCTGTATGCCAAGGTAAGACTGTCTTTCACGGCAACTTTTGTCAGCACCGATTGTGGAATGTTCCTCACTTCGTGCACTACGTCCTGCAGGGAAACGATGAGGGGCTCCCAACGCCGCCGTTGTTGAACGACTCGCCGTTGCTGGATCAATAGCGCGAGCAGATGCTTTCGATACTCGTCAATCGACTTCATGTCTGCGTCGTCACCGAGCCGGACGACCATTTGAACCAGCATCTCGGCGTCACGAATCGGGGTAAGTTGTCCAGCTGCATCGCGAATGGCGCACTTGTATCGACGATATGCACGTTCGCCAACGCACCCACGCAAGAGGCGCAAGGTAGCCCGCGCCCGCTTAAGATTCGTGTGAACTGCATGGACGGCCGCATCTGACGAAGCACCGCGCTGCAGGGGGGAGATTGCGCCCCGGAGCTGTTCGGTCAACATCTTCTTCACGATGCAAAAGGCCGAGACCCCGGCAGAGAAGGATTCGTTTTTCAATATTTTATCAGGGCATCAACAGATGCGCGGGAGTGGGTCGTCTTCGAGCTCATCGAGAGACCGTTGACCCCCGAACGCCGTATTCAAGACGACCTCGGAATGACCTGCTGTAAGATCCCCTATGAGCGCAGCAAGAGGCGCGATTGTGCGTAACGCCGCCAGTGCGGCTTCAGCGGCCTCTGGCGCGACCACCGCTACGATGCGGCCTTCGCAGGCCAAATACAGTGGGTCGAAGCCAAGCAGCTCGCACACGGACTGCACCGGCTCATTCACCGGGATCTGTGTTTCCGATAGGCGCACCGAAAGTCCCGTGCCCCGAGCGAGCTCATGAGCGACGGTGGCGAGTCCCCCACGCGTTGGGTCACGCATGAAGCGCAAGCCTTCGACACTCATCAAGGCCTGCGCCTGGGGAAGCACGCTCGCCGCGTCTGATTTGAGGTCACCGCGGAGGCCGAATTCTTGACGCGCGAGCATGACCGCAGCGCCGTGATCACCGATCGGACCGCTGACTAAAATGCGATCGCCGGCGCGCACGCGGTGCAACGCAAAACACGTGCCGTGCGGCCGAAAACCAATGCCGGTGGTTGCGAGATAGATTCCGTCGCAGTCGCCGCGGCCGACGACTTTCGTATCACCGGCGACGACCTCTACGCCGCATTTACGCGCCGCGTTGCCCAGCGCATCGATCACGCGGCGCAGCAGCGCGATCTCCAAGCCCTCTTCGAGGAAGACATTTAGCGTCAAAAACCGCGGCGCGGCGCCGCTCACCGCGAGGTCATTGATGGTCCCGTGGACGGCCAGCGAACCGATGTTGCCGCCAGGGAACTCGAGCGGCTGCACAGTAAATCCGTCGGTCGTCACCATGAGTTCTTGGTCGGCGGGAGTCGGCAGCGAGACGGCATCAACCGTGGTGTCGAGTTGGGAGTTTGCGAGCGCGGGCACAAAGAGCTCTTGGATCAGCTCCCGCATCATCCGCCCACCGTTGCCGTGCGCGAGGCTGACATGCGTGTCCCGAAACTTAAGCGCGCCGCTCATCTAGCCTTTGGCCCAAGCCTGCACGGCGGCGGCCTCGATGAGTTGTCCATAACTGATCGAGGCATCGTTGATCGGCAGCCGCTCGGGGATCAAGACCTGGAAGCCGGCCCCTGTCAAAAGCGCTTGCGCCTGTTCGGTCAACACTCGATTCTGGAACACTCCGCCGCTCAGGCCCACGCGCTCGACGCCGGTCTGCGTGCGTACGGCGAGTGCTTGGTCGCACAAGGCCTGCGCGAAGGTCGAGTGAAACAGGGCGGCGCGCACGGCCGGCGCGAGGCGAGCGTCTAGAAGTGCCGGCAAAATCGGCGCCCAGTCGCTGCGCCAAACTCCGGCCGCATCGAGCGCGATTGGTAGGGCAACGGGCGCGACCGGGTCCGTACAAAGCGCTTCCAAGAGCATCGGCGCTTCACCTTCGTAGCTCGTCCGCATGCACAGCCCCAGCAAAGCGGCGGCAGCGTCGAACAAGCGGCCGACCGACGTCGTCGAGGGAGCGTTAACGCCGCCGTCGATTGCGCTACGCAGCAACGGACCGCCGAGGCGCTCTCCCTCCAGCCAAGGTTGACCGCACTCCCAACAGAGCGCAAGCGCCGACCGCCAGGGCTCGCGAGCAGCACGCTCACCTCCGGGCAAGTGGAACGGACGGAAGCTGGCCACGCGCTGCCATGTACCGGGTCCGCCAAAGAGTGCCTCGCCCCCCCATAGGGTGTTGTCCGGGCCGAGACCGACGCCGTCCCAGGTAAAGCACAGCAACGGCGCATCGCTCGGGTATTCTCCGGCCACCGCTGCGGCGTGCGCGAAATGGTGCCAAACTGCTTGGGTCGGCAGGCCTGATTCGCGCGCCCAGCGGGTGTTTGGAAAGCCTGGATGAGCGTCGTGCACCACACACTCCGCACGTACGCCATAGAGTTTCTGGAGATCCCGGGCGACCTGAGCAAAGACCTCTCGACCTCGGGGGCTCGAGAGGTCACCGATATGCGGTGACACGACAGCTCGGTCGCCCCATGCCAGTGCCACGGTGGTTTTCATATACGCGCCTACTGCAAGAGTCGGCGACCGTACGGGTACAGGCAGGTAGAGTTCGAGGGGCGCGATACCCCGTCCAAGGCGTAGAGGTCGGACAGTGGCTGCAACGACCCGCAAGACCGGGTCATCCGCCGGCCGCACGATGGCCCGGTCGTGATGCAGAAATCCATCGGCGACGTGGTTAAGTCGCGCCTCAACTTGCTCAGGCTCGGTCAACACAGGCTCGCCGCTCAAGTTAGCGGAAGTGGCCACGAGCGCGGCGCCGAAATCCTCGAGGAGCAGATGGTGTAGCGGACTGTAGGGCAGCATGAGCGCGACCTCGCGCAGGCCGGGCGCGACCGCTGCGAGCATGGATTGCGGCCGCAACGCTGCGAGTACGATGGGCCGCATTACATGGCACAGCGCGGCCGTCTCGACCGGCGACAGAAATGCCAAACCGCGAGCGTAGTCCAGGCCATCGCGGCCCCTCCACGGTACCATGACCGCCAATGGCTTCGTGGGTCGGCCCTTACGCACGCGCAGACGAGCGAGCGCGCGCTCGTTGGCCGCATCGCACAGGAGATGATAGCCTCCCACCCCGCGCAGGGCGACGATTTGACCATCGCGCAAGGCCGACACGGCGGCTGCGAGCGCCGCCTCATTGCCGCAAACCTCGCGCCGGTCGCTGCGCCAGTGCAGAGCAGGCCCGCAAGCAGCACATGCCAACGGCTCGGCGTGGAAACGTCGATCGCGTGGGTCACCGTACTCGGCGGCGCAATGGGCGCAAAGCACGAACCCGTCCAGCGACGTATTCGGCCGGTCGTAAGGCATTGTGCGGATCAATGTGTATCGCGGTCCACACTGCGTGCAATTGATGAAGGGGTATCGGTAACGTCGTGCCGCTGGGTCGTGCAGCTCCGCGAGACATTCATCGCAGGTGAACAGGTCCGTAGGGACGTGGATGCAGGGGTCCCGGTCGAAGGTGCTAACCAGGATTTTGAACTCGGTGCTCAACTCCGGACGAGCGGGCTGCACTTCGAACAACTGAGTCACCGCCGCGGGTGGCGCTCGCGAAAACAATGCATCCCCGAAAACCTGCAGTCGTTCCGGCGGTCCCTCTACGTGGATTTCGACTTCACCGCCGTTGTTGCGCACCCAGCCCTTGAGAGCATAGACCTGCGCAAGGCGATAGACGAACGGACGGAAGCCAACACCTTGTACCCGGCCGCCAATGCGCCAACGTTGTGCAGTCCACATGGCGCTGGCACTCATGCAATTGCCAACTCGCGCCGCGCGGCAAGACCGACACGACGGTGTCGTGCCAGATGCAGCGGTGTCCACGCGTGCGGCGTACGATAGACGAACCGGTGACGCGCGATGTGATAGCTCGGGTCGAAGCCGTAAAAATTCATGCGCATTCGCGCCAGCTCGTCCGCCCGATAGTCCGCGAGCGGACGTGCCTTTTCATCCCGTTCGCGCCGTAAGGTCTTTTCGCTCAAGGCTAGTGTGAAATGGTCTGACGCGAGGTCGGCGGCATGGGATTCGATGAGCGCGCGAAATGCCTGCTTCCTCGGGTCCCGCTTGATCGTCGATCAGTCCGAGTGCACAGGCCTCTTGGGCCCCGAGCGGGAGCCGGCGGCTCATGAGCACCTGGGCCTGTTCGACACCGACTCGTCGCGGCAGTAGATAGGTCCAGTATTCAGATCCGTAGAGGTTGCCCATGTTGCGGTAGTGCGGATTTAGCACGATACCGCTGCGCGCCAGAACACGGTCGGCCGCGAGCGCCAGGAACACGCCGCCGGCGGCGGTATTGCCCCGCAGCGCAGCGATCGTGAGATGCGTGTCGGTCGTCAGGATATCGCGGGCGAGGTCGTCGATGACGTTGATATTGTCCCAGGAGGCGTCAGCGGGACTGTCGGCGGCCTCGATGCAGTGCAAGTGCATGCCGTTGCACCAGAAATCCTCTCCGCCCATCAGCACGATGACGCGGGTCGGGCGCCGTCGCGCGTGCGCATAGGCGGCACGCAGACGCTCGCATTGCGCCGTGCTCAGCGCGCCGTTGTAGAAATCGAAATGCAGATAGCCGACCGCGCCGCGCTCCTCGTAGCGGATCTCGCCGTTCGCGGAATCGCGCTCCCGTCGGTCGGGTCGTCGTCGAATCGTCGGCAGCTCGTCCGCCGAGGCGCCGAGCGCGAGCACTGCGGGACGCTTGAAGCTGCGTTGCGATCCCTCGACCGGCTGCAATTGGCCGATCCACACGGCGCCGTCACGCGTGGCGCGGCAGATGGCATCGTGGCGGCGGGCGATGAGCCGTCCCGGGCCGACCGGTGAGGCGGGTATCCGGCTGGGCGTCGAACAGCCGGAAGCGACGATCGAACAGCAGATCCTCGACACCCGGAAAGCCGTCGGCCGAGTGGATCTTGCGCAGCACGGTGGCCGTGTCGTCGCGGCGCCAGTCGATCGCGCGCTGCGCCTGCGCGCAGCAGCGGCTGCCAGCCGTGTTCCGCTCGGCCGCCGGAGTCGGCCAGCGGGCCGAGGCCCGCCGCGATGCGGGCGAGTGCCTCGCGCACGGCGCTGACGGCAGCCTCGGTCACCTCGTGGCGGTACAGGCTGCTCTTGCGTGCGTCGCGCATCGGAAACGACGCGCTGGCCCAGACCGGTCCGGCGTCGAGCTCGGCGTCGGCCTGCAGAACGGTGACTCCCCAAGCGTCGACTCCGCGCAAAATCGCCCAGTCGAGCGCCGACGGTCCACGATCGCCGGGCGGTCCAGGATGCACGATGAGACACAGATGTCGCTGCCAGACCGATGCCGGAATGGCGCGCTTCAGAAACGGCGCCAGAATCACATCCGGCCGGAACAGCTCGACCGCTTCGCACGTGACTCGATCGTGGATGTCGAGCTCGACCGATAGCTCGTGCCCGTCCCGCGACAGTTCGACATAGAGCCGCTGCGACAGGCTGTTGAAGGCGTGCACCAGCAGCAGGATGCGCATCAGCCGGCCGCCTGCAGCCGTGCCGCGACGGTACTTATAATAGGCGGCGCAGGCGCCTTCCGCCGACACCATGCACGAGCCGATCGGATTGCGCGGCGTGCACACGGTGCCAAAAATCGCGCAGTCGGTGGGCTTCTTGACGCCGCGAATGATCGCCGGGCACTGGCAGGCGGCGTTCTCCGGCACCGGCCGGAACTCCATGGCGAAGCGGCGCTCGGCATCGAATTCTGCGTAGGCGGACTTGATGCGCAGCCCGCTGTACGGCAGCTCGCCGAGCCCGCGCCATTCGAAGCTCGGCCGCAGTTCGAAGACTTCGGCGACCAGCCGCTGCGCCTTGCGATTGCCTTCGCGCGGTGACGCCGCGCGTGAATTGATTCTCGACACAGGCGCGGCCGGCGTTGAGCTGCTGCACCAGCATGCGGATCGCCTGCATGCACATCGAGCGGCTCGAAGCCGGCGATGACCACCGGCCGCTGGTATTCCTCGGCGAAATATTCATACGGCCGGCTGCCGATCACGGCGCTGACGTGCGAGGGTCCGATGAAGCCGTCGACGCGCACCTGGCCCCATTCGCGCACTTCGGGCGAGTCGAGGATGCTTTGGATCGCCGCCGGCGTCACCACGTGATTGCAGTAGACACTGAAGTTGCGCAGGCCCCGGCGGTGCGCTTCGAGAATGATGTGCGCGGTCGCGGGCGTCGTGGTCTCGAAGCCAATGGCGAAGAACACCACCTGCCGCTCGGGATGCGCCGCCGCGATGTCCAGGGCCTCGAGCGCCGAGTACGCCATGCGCACATCCGCGCCCTGGGCGCGCGCCTTGAGCAGGCTGCGCCGACGCGATGCCGGCACCCGCAGCATGTCGCCGTAGCTGACCAGCGTCACATTGGGCTGGCGCGCCAGTTCGATCGCGGCATCGAGCCGCGGCACCGCCAGCACGCAGACCGGACAGCCGGGGCCGTGTACCAGGTGGATATTGCCCGGCAGCAGGTCCTCGACGCCGTAGCGGAAGATGGCGTGCGTATGGCCGCCGCAAAATTCCATCAGATGATATTCGCGCTGCCGGGTCGACCTCCGCGGCGAGCAGCTGCGCCAGAGCCGCCGCCGCGGCGCCGTCACGGAAGCCGCGGATGTAGCGCATCGGCGGGCTCCCGTAGGTGCGCGGCAATCTCATCGAACAGCGCCAGTGTCTTCTCCGCTTCCTCGACGTCGAGGCGCGCGATGGCGAAGCCGGCATGCACGATGACATAGTCGCCGACCGCGACCTCATCGATCAGCGCGATCGAGACGCGGCTGCGAATGCCGCCGACCTCGATCTCGACCCATTGATCATCCGAGCAGCGCCACGACTCGTACCGGAACGGCCAGGCACATGCATCAGGCCCCGACCGTCGCGGCGGCGATCCGCGCCGCGGCACTGTGCGCGACCGGCCGTCCGCGCCGCCAGCTGCTGCTCCAGCCAGTCCAGCCACGGGCCGATCGCCGGGGCGCGCCGCGCGGCGGTGCGGATCATCGGCGTGTCGCGGCCGAGCGCGCGCAGCGCCGCTGCTGCGCGCGCCGGATCGAAATCGTCCAGCACGTCGAGCAGGTCCGTCTTGCTCAGCACCACCAGATCGCCGGCGCGGAACATCACCGGGATATTTTGCCGGCTTGTCGTCGCCTTCGGTGACGCTGAGCAGGGTGACGTTGCGGTGCTGGCCAAGATCGAAGCTCGCCGGGCAAACGAGATTGCCGACGTTTTCGATGAACAGCAGATCGAGCCCGGCCAGCGGCAAATCATGCAGTGCCCGATGCACGAGGTGCGCATCGAGGTGACAGGCGGTTCCGGTCGTGATCTGCAACGCCGGCACGCCGTGCGCGCGGATGCGGGCCGCATCGTTGTCGGTTTCCAGGTCGCCCTCGATGACCGCGATGCGATAGCGGTCGCGCGAGCGCCACGATCGTCGCCTCCAGCAGCGCGGTTTTGCCGGCGCCCGGCGAGGACATGAGATTGATGGCGAGCACGCCGTGCTCATCGAAGTGTTCGCGATTGTGCGCTCGCGACCTGGTCGTTGGCGGCGAGCAGATCCTGCAGCACGTCGATCACCGCGCTGCCGCCTGACCTCGCGATCGCCACGCAAGTGAGCATTTCCAGGGGTCATCGCGCAGCCGCAGGTTTGGCACATCGCGATTTCTCCGTTAGGTCGGTCAGTGACTGCGCGGCAGCGACTGCGGCATTCGCAGCTCCACGCGACGCAGCCGCAGTTCATCTCCCGCCACGATTCGCGTACGGAATCCGCCGCAGGCGCGCACACACCAGCCGGTTCGGCTCGGTCTGCGATTGCGCGCCGCAGATCATGCAGCGAATGATGACTGCCGGTCGATTCGATCGACAGCAGCGCCTCGCCGCGCAGCTGCCGGCGCGCAGGACTGCAAATGCACTGGCGAGCAAGCGCCGGCTCGACGCCGCGAGAGCGGACCCACTTCGATGGTGATTCGCTCGACCACAGTGGCACCGCGAGCCGCCGCGATGTCGGCGACCTGCGCCAACAGAGCTTGGCAGACGGACAGCTCGTGCACAGTGTCGAGCGTAGCGCATCGGCGCAGGCGTTTCTATGTACGCTAGCCGCACAGACCAGTGCCAGCGCGAAGTGCTCAGATTATCGAGAATCTCAACAGGATAGCGTGTGACAGTACGGTTAGGGCAAGACACGAACGAATGCAGCCCGGCCCGACATGGCGCGCGCGTCGACTGCGCCGAGCTCGTCCGCGACCTCGCCCGCCGCTGGTGCTCGGATTCGGCAATGTTCTGCTGAGTGACGACGGCGCCGGTGTCAAGCTGGTCGAGCGGCTGCGCTCTGAGCTCGGGCGCCGACGCCGCGGAGTTCGTGGACGGCGGCACGCTGAGCTTCAGCCTGCTGCCCTACGTCGAGGCGACCGACTCGATGCTGGTGATCGATGCCGCCGATCTGAACAGCGCGCCGGGAACGGTATCGCCTGTTCGAAGGCGCCGCAATGGACGAGTTCCTCACGAGCAGCGCGGCGGCGAACGGTTCATGAAGTGGGTCTGATCGATCTGCTGGATATGGCGCGGCTCCAGGACTGCCTGCCGCGCCGGCGGGCGCTGCTGTGCATTCAGCCCGGCCGCATCGACTGGAGCGAGACGCTCTCGACTCCGGTTGCACGAGGCGTTACCCGAGGCCGCGCGGCAAGCGCGGGCAACTGCTGCAGCGCTGGAAGCTCGCGTGAGTCGCCTCACCGAAATCCCGATCCGGATCGAGCCGTCGGCGCGGATCGAACCCCCGCGTGCTGGCGGGTTAGGCGGCGGCGTCGCGGCGATTCTTACGCGAACTGGTCACCCTGCTCGAGCGGCTCGCCGACAGAGACGAGCCGGCGGCGATCGACCTGCGCAGCCTGCCGATGAGCCCGCAGGACCGCGTCGAGCTGCAGCGCGCGCTCGGGGACGGCGAAGTGCAGGCGACGGTCTGAATGCGGAAGGACTGTCGAACATTCGTGAGACCGGCGGTGCCGGGAGTCTGGTGGGTAGAGCATCGTGATCGGCAAGGCGAATTGATCGCCGAAATGATCGAAGTGACGCGGGTGCCGCAGATTCTCGCGAGCGCGTCCGATGAGATCGCCGCCGGGGCGCGCGCTG
The DNA here is from genome assembly GCA_963783185.1 of uncultured Gammaproteobacteria bacterium. GTDB lineage: Bacteria > Pseudomonadota > Gammaproteobacteria > Steroidobacterales > Steroidobacteraceae > Bog-1198. The sequence goes on from CAWAMT010000001.1 coordinate 301,551, forward strand.
CTGCGCGCAGCAAATCGCGCGCACCGCTGCGCGCGCGCGTTCAGGAGAAGCCGATGTCGCGTCAGTGAGCGAGCTGACGGTTGGCGAGATGCTGCGGCGGCACGGCATCAGCCGCCGCGGCTTCATCAAGTTCTGTACCGCCGCGGCCTCGGCCATGGCACTGCCGCCGTGGATGGGACCGGCCATGGCCGAGCAGTTGCGCCAGGCGCCCCGACCCTCGGTCGTGTACCTGTCCTTCCAGGAATGCACCGGCTGCCTGGAGTCATTGACCCGATCCTTCGCGCCGACCATCGAGAGCCTGATCTTCAACGTCATCTCGCTGGACTATGACGACACCCTGATGGCCGCGGCGGGCGAGGCGGCCGAAGCGGCCCGCACAAGGCCATGAAGGACAACTTCGGCAAATACGTGCTGGTGGTCGACGGATCGGTGCCGACCGGCGCCGGCGGCGCCTACTGCACCGCCGGCGGCCGCAGCGCCGTGGACACTTTGCGCGAGGCGGCCAAGGGCGCGGCGGCCATCGTCTGCGTCGGAACCTGCTCGGCCTTCGGCGGCATTCCCTTCGCCGATCCCAATCCGACCGATGCCTGGCCGGTCTCCGCCATCGTCGGCGACAAGCCGATCATCAATGTCTCCGGCTGCCCGCCCATTCCGGAGGTGATCACCGGCACGCTGCTGCAATTCGTCACCACGGGACAAGTGCCGGATCTGGACGAACATCGGCGCCCCAAGGTCTTCTTCGGCAACACCATTCACGACCGCTGCTATCGGCGGCCGTTCTACGACCAGGGCAAGTTCGCCAAGTCCTTCGACGACGAGGGCGCGCGCAACGGCTGGTGCCTGTATGAGCTCGGCTGCAAGGGGCCGACTACCTACAACGCCTGCGCGACGATCAAGTGGAACGGCGGCACCAGCTTCCCGATCGAGTCCGGACATGGGTGCCTCGGCTGCTCCGAGCCCGGATTCTGGGACAAGGGCAGCTTCTACTGCCGCGCTGTCCGGCGCCGGCTGGGGCAAGGCGGGCGAGACCTCGCCGCGGCAGGTGCTTGGAACTCGCCGGCGCCGCCGTGGCGGCCGGTGCCGTGCTCGGGGCTGCATCCGCCGGCGTGAGCCGCCTGCGCCAACACCGCAGCGAGCAGGATGCCGCCGACGACGAACCAAAGGAAGGCTGAAGCCATGGATCTTTTGGGCTTCGCGCGCGGACCGGCGCTCAAGGTCGCGCTCGCGGTGTTTTGCCTGGGGGTGGTCTGGCGCATCGTCGGCTTTCGCGCTGCTGCGCATCCGCCGCGATCTGAACGAGCCGCGCGCCTCGGTGCTCAAATACCTGAGCGGCGGCCTGCGTCGCGGTCGGCTCGCGTTCCTGGCCGCACCCGGAATTCATCGGCCGCACCGGCGCGGGCGAGGCGCTGGGCTACAGCTATCACCTCGGCCTGTTTGCCGTGGTGCTGCTGTTCACGCCGCACATCGTCTTTCTCGGCAGCCTGTTCGGCGTCACCTGGCCGGGCTTGCCGAGCAGCGTGATCACCATCATCTCGGTGCTGACCTTGACGTTGTTCCTGGCGGTGCTGTTCCGGCGCGTGACCAATCCGGTGATGCGCATGCTGTCCAATTTCGACGATTATTTCAGCTGGTTCATCACGATGCTGGTGATGGTTACGGGACTTGCGGCCACCGCGCACATCGGCGCGCCCTACCAGACGCTGCTCGGCGCTGCACATTCTGAGCTTCGATGTGCTGCTGATCTGGTTCCCCTTCGGCAAGCTGATGCACGCCTTTTATATCTTTCCATCGCGCGCCATCAACGGCGCCCTGCTGGCGCGCAAAGGAGCGACCTCATGAGCAACACCGCGGGCATGCTCGGCGCCAATCTCGCGCCCGCGGAGGCGCGACACCGCGAGGCGCGCGTGGCCGGCGCCATGAGCGGTTTTGCGCAGGAGATCGGTGCGCTCAGCGCCTTCCGGCTCGAGTCCTGCATCCACTGCGGCATTTGCGCCGATGCCTGTCACTTCTACATCGCCACCGAGGATCCGCAGTACACGCCGATCTGGAAGGTCGAGCCGTTCAAGCAGGCCTACAAGCGCGAGGCGAGCGCCATTCGCTCCGCTTTACCGGCTGTTCGGCCTGAAGCGCGAGGTCACGGCGGACCAACTGGAGCAGTGGCAGCACCTGCTGTTCGACAGCTGCAACATGTGCGGTCGCTGCAGCCTGATCTGCCCGATGGGCATCGATGTCGCCGCGCTCATCGAGCAGGCGCGCCACGCGATGTTCGAGGCCGGGCTCGCGCCGAAGGAGCTTTATCAGAAGGCGGCGCACCAGCGGGCCACCGGCCAGCCCGAGGCGAGCGCCGAGCCGTACCGCGAGCAAGCTGCTTGGCGATCGGCGCGCGATTCGGCGTCGAGATACCGCTCGATAAGCCCGAGGCCGAAGTCATGTTGTGCGTGCCGCGGACCGACATCGAGCATTACCCGAGCGCGGTCGCGGCGCTGGCGCGAGTGATGCAGCACCTGGGCGTGTCGTGCACGTTTCGCAGCGACGGCCTGGTGGCGGAGAACTACGGCTATTACGCGGGCGGCAAGGACTGGCAGCGCGAGATCAGCCTCCGGCTGATCGACCAGGCCATTGCCTGCAAGGCCAAGATCCTGCTCGTCCCGGAATGCGGTCATGCCTACACCGCGCTGCGCTGGGAGGCGGCCGATCTGTACGGCAAGCCGCTGCCGTTCAAGGTGCGCCAGGTCACCGAATTCCTCGCCGACGAGCTGCAGGCGGGCCGGCTGAAATTGCGGTGCCGCCGACGGCGGCGCGACGACCTTCCAGGATCCCTGCCAGCTGGTGCGCAAGGGTGGCGTCAACGATGCGCCGCGGGCGCTCATGAAGGCGATGGGCGTCGAGCTGCACGAAATGAAGAATCACGGCGGCTTCAGTTTCTGCTGCGGCGGCGGCGGCGGAGTGGTCGACATCGAGCGCGCCGCGCCGCTGCGCTACCGGACGATGGAGAACAAGCTGCGCGAGATCGACGACACGGGCGCCGAGACCTTTCTGACCAGTTGCTCGGACTGCCGGCGCACCTTCGACGATGCGCAGGCCCACTTCAACTGGGACAAAGACGCCGCAAAGCCTGCTGGAGCTGGTGGCCGACAATTTGCGTTGGGACGGCGAGCCGCCCATGAGCGCACAAACCATCGTCGTCGATCCGGTCACGCGGATCGAAGGGCACCTGCGGATCGAGGCGGAATTCGACGGCTCCGTGATCACGCGGGCGTCCAGCTCCGGCACGATGGTGCGCGGCATCGAGATCATCCTGCAGGGTCGCGACCCGCGCGATGCCTGGGCTTTCGCGCAGCGCATCTGCGGCGTGTGCACGCTGGTCCATGGGATCGCCTCCGTGCGCGCGGTCGAGGATGCGCTGAAGTACGAGATTCCCGCCAATGCGCAGCTGATCCGCAATCTGATGATCGGCGCGCAGTTCGTGCACGACCACGTGATGCACTTCTATCACCTGCATGCGCTCGACTGGGTGGATGTCGTGTCGGCGCTGAAGGCCGATCCCAAGGCGACCTCGGCGCTGGCGCAATCCATCTCGAGCTACGCGCGCTCTTCGCCGGGCTATTTCGCCGACGTGCAGGAGCGCGTCAAGAAGCTGGTGGAATCCGGGCAGCTTGGCATTTTCGCCAACGCCTACTGGGGAATCCGGGCTACAAGCTGCCGCCGGAAGCGAACCTGATGGCCGTGGCGCATTATCTGGATGCGCTCGGCCTGGCAGCGCCAGGTCGTGCAACTGCAGACCATCTTCGGCGGCAAGAATCCGCACCCCAATGTGCTGGTCGGCGGCGCCCCCTCCGCCATCAGCGTGCATGCGGGCGCTGGGACCGGCACCACCGCGGTCAACGAGGTCGGCCTGCAGAAGGTGGCCGAGATCATCGAGCAGATGCGCAGTTCGTCGATCAGGTCTATCTGCCGGACATGCTGGCGATCGCCTCGTTTTACAAGGATTGGTTCAAGACCGGCTACGGCGAGGGCACCGGAAATTTCATGACCTACGGTGACTTTCCGGCGACGGGCAGCCAGGATCCGAAGACTTTTCTGGTGCCGCGCGGCGCGATTCTCGATCGCGATCTCTCTCACATTCAGGAAGTCGACCTCACCGCGGACGAGGACATCCAGGAGTTCGTAGCGCATTCCTGGTACGACTACAGCGCCGGCAAGGAAGCGGGTTTGCACCCCTACAGGGGCGAGACCCGCTTGAACTATTCGGGCCCACAGCCACCGTACGAGCACCTGGATACCTCGGCCAGTTATTCCTGGCTGAAATCGCCGCGCTGGAAGGGACACGCCATGGAGACGGGGCCGCTGGCGCGCGTGCTGATGCTCTACGCCAGCGGTCACGAGCCGACCAAGGAGCTCGCCGACAAGGCGCTGGCGCAACTCGACCTGCCGCTGGAGGCGATGTTTTCGACGATGGGCCGCACTGCCGCCCGGGCGCTCGAATGCAAGATCCTCGCCGATGCGATGCCGCGGTGGTACGACGGCCTCATGGCGAACATCAAGGCCGGCGACGTGCGCACCTTCAATGAGGCGCTCTGGGAGCCCTCGAGCTGGCCGCGGCATGCCCAGGGCGTGGGATTTCTCGAGGCGCCGCGAGGCGCCCTCGCCCACTGGATCGTCATCGACGACGGCAAGATCTCAAACTATCAGGCGGTGGTGCCCACCACCTGGAATGCCGGTCCGCGCGATGCGGCCGGCACCGAGGGGCCGTACGAGGCGGCGCTGAAGGGGCACAGTCTGCACGATCCGAAACAGCCGCTCGAGATCCTGCGCACGATTCACAGCTTCGATCCCTGTCTCGCCTGTGCGGTCCACGTCGTCGATCCGGACGGCGAGGAGCTGATTCGGGTTCGCGTGCAATAAGTCCGCTCCCGTGGATCTGCTGCTGCTGCATGCGCCGAGCGTCTACGATTTCCGGGAGCGGGCCATCCTGTACGGTCCGGTGAGCGACATGGTGCCCTCCTCGACCGTATTCGAGATGTATCCGCTCGGGTTCCTGACGATCGCGAGCTATCTGCACGATCGGGGCATGACGGTGCGGATCGTCAATCTCGCGCTGCGCATGATGAATAGCCGGCGCTTCGACGTGCCCCGCTTCCTCGCGCGCCAGAAGCCCAAAGCCGTCGGCATCGACTTGCATTGGCTGCCGCACGCCCACGGCGCTCTGGAAGTCGCGCGCATCGTGAAGGAATTGCACCCGGACGTACCGGTCATCATGGGCGGATTGTCGTCGACGTACTTTCACCGCGAATTGATCGCCTACCCCCAGGTGGACTTCGTATTGCGCGGCGACAGCACCGAACCGCCGCTGCATCAGCTGCTCATCGCGCTGCAGAGCGGCAAGCCCGTCGACAAGATTCCGAATCTCACATGGAAAGATGCCGCCGGGGTCCACGTCAATCCCCTCTCGTTCGTACCGATGAGCTTGGATTACGTCGACCTGCGGCCCGATCTGATGGTCGACATGGTGATGCGCTACCGCGACCTGGAAAGCACTCTGCCCTTCAACGGCTGGTGGAACAACCCGATCACGACGGTGTTCACGGTCAAGGGGTGCGCCTTCGAATGCGTCACCTGCGGCAGCTCGCATACCAGCTGCACGCATCTGACGAAGCGGCAAAAGCCCGTGTATCGCAGTCCGGCGAGCCTGGTCGCCAACATGAAAGACATTTGCCGGCTCGCGCATGGCCCGATCGTCCTGGTCGGCGATCTGCTGATGGCAGGCCCTGAACACGCGGCCGAAGTGCTCGAGCAGTTACGCCAGGCGGATTTGCCGAACAACATCGTGTTCGAGTTCTTCGCCTTGCCGCCGGCCTCTTTCCTCCAAGAGATCGACCGCTGCGTGCGCCACTGGAGCATGGAGTTCAGTCCCGAGAGCCACGAGCAGGCAGTGCGCGACGCTCAGGAGGGCGAGTCCGGCTATACGACCGAGGACATGGAGGCCATCATCAAGGAGGCCGTGCGGCTGCGCTGCTCACGAATCGATATCTTCTTCATGATCGGGTTGCCGGCGCAGACGATGGCATCGGTCCGCGACACGGTCGAGTATTGCGGGCATCTATTTCAACTCGGAGACAAGCGGCTTTCGTGCTTCATTTCCCCGATGGGCCCCTTCATCGATCCTGGCAGCCGGGGCTTCGAGGAACCCGAGCGATTCGGCTACCGATTGTTCGCGCGCACCCTCGAGCAGCATCGTCAGTTGTTGGTGCAGCCGACGTGGGAACACATCCTCAACTACGAGACCAAGTGGATGACGCGCCGCGAGCTGGTCGATGCGACCTACGACGCCGCGGAGCGCCTCAATGACCTCAAAGTGGAGCACGGACGATTGTCGAAGCGCCGTGGGCGCGGGGTCGCCAAAGGGATAGCGGCCGCGCGCGCGCTTCGATCGCGACTCGATGCAGGAATTGCGAAGGGCGATGTCAGCGCGGTATCGGAAGCGCTCAAAGGCGAAATCACCCGCTTCAGTATCTCGACCGTGTGCGACAAGCGTGAGTTATTCTGGCCTCGACGCGTCTTTAACTTCAGGATCAGCGAGATCATGCGCATCCTCGGCCGATATCTCAGCCATCGCTTACGCCGGCCGTTGCGAGTGGCTCAACTGCCGTGAGGCAGCGTGTGCGCGACGCCCCGGTGGCAGTCGATGCAGGTCATTCCGCTTTTGGCTAACGATTGGTGCGCGCTGGCCGCTTCCGCTGGCTGCTTTGCGAACGCCATGGCGGCCGGCGTATGGCAGCTGCGACATTCGGCCGAGTCGTTCGCTTTCAGTTCCGTCCAGATTTTCTGCGCAAGTTCCAATCGGTGTGCTTCGTACTTGGCGGGCGTGTTGAGTTCGCCTCTCATGTGCCCCCACACCTCGGCGTAGGCTTGAATGTGCCGCCACAGCCCGGGGAGGAAGGTGGGCGGTACGTGGCAGTTGCCGCAGCTTGCCTGAATGCCGAATTCGTTGGAGTAATGCGCGCTACGCGTGAGCTCCTGGAATGGCTGCTTCATTTCGTGGCATGACGTACAGAACGAGTCGGTTTCCGCAAGTTTCAAGCCGCCGACGAAGCTGCCGGTAAAGCCGATGCCGACGATGAAAGCAATCAGCCCGCCAGCCGGTATACCGAGCAAGAACCAACGTTGCGGGCGCCGCCACAACCATGCGGCGAAACCCCTGCGAACTGGCTGCGGTGAATTCACTTCGAGCTTGGGGCTGCGGACATTGATATTTGACTGAGGTGCTTTGCGAAAAATGTTCTAAGTTAGTTCCGCCAGTGATCAAAGCCTACGGGATCATCAGCGAAATCTCGGTACGCTGCCGTACAGACGCTGCAAGCTCGCCGGCATTACAGTGAAGCACGCTGTTGCTCGAGCCGCTTTGCGTATCCTCCGGGAGAGTCCTATATGTTATGCGCGATGGGGATTCGCCGGCCGCGTAACGCCTATTCGCGCGCGAGCGCGATATGCATCCTGCTGTCGGGAGCGTTTCTTACATCGTGCAGCGGCACGACAGGTCCCGCTGGTCCGGCAGGTACGCCGGGGACCACCGGCGCAACGGGGCCGACGTCCACAGGGTCGGCACTCGATATCAGCACCGCGCTGACCATCACCGGGACTATCACGAGCGTCGCGATCAGCGGACCGCCGGTGGTGAAGTTTCAGCTCACCGACCAGAATGGCGCGCCTCTCCAGGGGCTGCCGGCAGCCGACCTCGGCTTCGCGATCGCGCAGCTAGTGCCTGGCCAAGACGGCTCTTCGAGCCAATGGAATTCATACATCTACGGCACCGTAACCCCAGCCGGCTGCCCGGCCGGCGTTGCGGCTTGTGCAACGACTCCCGAGACGCAGGCGACGGTAGAGGCCGCCACGACCGGCACGCTGCTCGACAACGGCGACGGCACCTATCAGTACACCTTCAAGAAGGACATCACGAAGGATCCGAACGTCATCTATAACGCGAGCTTGACCCATCGCGTCGGCTTCGAAATCCGCGGCCTCGCGCAGGCGAACAACGCTGCCTACACCTTCCAGCCTTCAACCGGCGCGACCACCGGCATTTTCATCCGCGAAATCGTCGAGACGGCCACCTGCGACAACTGCCACACGATGCTGAATGCGCACGGCGGCGCCCGCGTCGAGGTGCAGTACTGCGTGATGTGCCACAACCCCGGAACTACCGACCCTTACAGCGGCAATACGCTGGACATGAAGGTGATGGTCCACAAGATCCACACCGGCAACACACTGCCGAGCATCCAGACGCCGAGCGGACCAAACACCACGCCGACCTTAGGGCTAGGCTACTGGATCGTCGGCTACATGAAGTCGCTCAACAATTTCAATGCGGTGCTCTACCCGCAGGACACGCGCAACTGTACGACCTGCCATGTACAGACTCTCCCGGCCGCGACTCAGGCGGCTAACTACTCGACGGTGCCCACGGTGGAGGCCTGCGGCGCCTGCCACGACAACGTGAACTTTGCCACCGGCGCGAATCACAGCTCGGCGAACATCGTTGCCAACGACACGCAATGCACGACCTGTCACGGCACGACCTCGACGATCGACAACGGGCAATTGCAGGTCATCGCGGCGCACGTGATTCCCGAGGTAGTCGCAGCGGCCAAGTTCCAGTACTCGTCAACAGCGTGACCTTTCAAACCACCGCCGGCGGCATCTATCCGGTGGTGAATTTCTCGGTCGTCGATCCGACCAACGGCAACGCGCCTTACAACATACTCACCGCCGCACCGTTTGCCGGCACCGATCCGGGGACCGGCAAGCCCGTCTGCGCCGATGGCACCGCGCGCCTCGCGATCGACATCGCCTGGGAGACGAGCGACTACACGAATTGGGGCAGCGGCATGACGGCGCCTCATGGGGCCAGCCGATTTCCTTGAATCCGCTCGCCGGCTGCGGCACTGCGATCCCCGCCGCCGGACTGTCCGGGCCCGATGCGGCCGGCGCGTTTACACTGACTTCGCCCACTCCGCTGCCGACGCCACCGGCCGCCAATTGTCCGCCGGCGAGCGCCACGGCCTGCCCCGCCATTGCCAACGTCGGCGTCGTCCTCGAAGGGCATCCGGGCGTCGTCACCACGGGCCCGGGAGCGACCGCCATCCCGGTGACGAGCGCGGTCGGCTACGGCAATGTCGCCGGCGGTGCGCCGGTCGCGCGGCGCACGGTCGTGGATATCGCCAAGTGCGATGTCTGCCACAGCGTGCTCGCCCTGCACGGCAACAACCGCAATGACAACACACAGGTCTGCGTCGCCTGCCACAACCCGGCATCCACCGACGTGGGCATGCGGCAAACACTGACAACGCGCCGGGAATCGACGGCCTGTGGGAGCAGACGATCGACTTCAAGCACATGATCCACGCCATCCATGACGGCAGCGTGCGCGGCGCCGCGGGCTCGCCGTTCGTCATCTACGGCTTCGGCGGCTCGGTGAACAACTTCACCGATGTCGTCTATCCGGGCCAGCTCAATCGCTGCGACGCCTGTCATGTCGGCACCAGCTACTATCCCGGTGGCCGACACCGCGGTGCAGGCGACGACATTCTTCACCGGCCTGTCGAAGCAATCGCCCAATCCGACGACGGTCGGCAATCCGATCGCAACCTCGGCCAATATGTCGGTGTGCTCGGCATGCCACGTCGACGCTGTGACCCAGGCCCACATGCTGCAGAACGGCGGCTCGACCACGGTCACGAAGGATGCGGAAGGCCGAACGATTCTGAGTACGAACCCGGCGAACGTGGAGACCTGCAGCGTCTGCCACGGCGCGGGCGGAGTCGCGGATGTGAGGGTCGTGCACAACATTCCCGCCACGGCGAATTGAGTGCGGCGGTTTGCGCGTGCTTGCGTGGCCGCCGCTGTTGCTCTGCTGTTGGGCGGGGTCATGCATGCGTTCTCGGCCGATGCGCCGCCGAAGGCCGATGGCTCATCGCATACCGATTCTCGCGTACAGTCCGCAGGGAGCGGATACCTGCCTCGGTTGTCATAACGATGCGACCGTCACGGGCATGTTCCGCACCAAGCATGCGCGTCCGAACGATCCCGCATGGCCCTTTCGGTCACGGCGGGCTGCAGTGCGAGGCCTGCCACGGACCGGGCGGCGCGCACGTGAAGGCGGGCGGCGGCCCGCTGGCGGGCATGGTCGACTTCGGCCCCAAGGCGAGTCGCGCCCGCTGCGAAGCAGAACGCGCAATGCCTGAGCTGCCATCAGTCGAACGCGGCGCATGATTGGGCATCGAGCGCGCATGCCGCGAGCGACGTGGCCTGCGCGAGCTGCCACACGCTGCACGCGGCCAAGGATCCGGTGCAGACCGCGGCGACCCAGATCGAGGTCTGCACCACCTGTCATCAAGCGCAGCACACCGATCTTTTCAAGCCTTCGCATCATCCGCTGCGCGAAGGCAAGATGGCCTGCACCTCCTGCCATTCGCCGCACGGCTCGACGGCGCCGGCGCAGCTGGTGAAGAACACCGTCAACGAGACCTGCACGAGCTGTCACGCCGAATACCGCGGGCCATTCCTCTGGGAGCACCAGCCGGTCACCGAGGACTGCACCAACTGTCACGATCCGCACGGTTCGGCGCAGCCGGCGCTTCTCAAGATGCGCCCGCCGTTTCTTTGCCAGACGTGCCACGAGGGCGCGGGCCATCCCTCGATCGTCAACACGCCGCAGGGATTGCCGGGCGGCGGAAGCCCAAGCGCGTATCTGCTCGTCGGCGGCTGCATCAATTGTCACTCCCAGGTTCACGGCTCGAACAGCCCCTCGGGCCGCGCGTTGATGCGCTAGGCGCTCACCATGAAACTCTCGTTTCGCTGCCATCGCGCACATGGCTGATGTTGGGGATCCCCGCGGCGATCGCTTTTGCGGCCGCATCGGCTGACACGCCGAGCGCGGACACGAGCGATTGGAAATGCACGCAATGTCCCTTCCTGCAGGGCTACACGGCCGAAGCGGAGGCCGGCGCGCTCGGCGCCAGCGGCGCGAACGCGACGTTTCGGCCGCTACACCGGGATCGATCACAGCGGTGCGTATGCGGATGCCGGCGGCATCCGGACAAGTTGCGCAGCGACGACGGCTCTTACGCGAACTACGACCTCGAGCGCCTCGGCCTCGCCTCGCGGGACGGCTACGTCGAGGGCGGCCGCGAGGGGCGCTACGACCTGCGCGTCAGCTACGACGGCCAGCCGACGCGTCTGTACGACACGGCCGTGACCCCGTTTCAGGCCAATGGCTCGAACCTCGGGCTGCCGGCAGACTGGGTGCCGGCGGGCAGCACCGGCGGCATGAGCGCGCTCGGCGCCAAGTCTCGCACCCGTCGACATCGGATCCGATCGGCGCACCGTTGCGTTGCTCGGCTCGCTACTTCGCGAGTCCCAGCTGGACGATCTTCGGCGAGTTCCGGCGCCAGGAGCATGACGGCACCGGGCTCACGAGCGCCAGCTTTCTGACCGAGGCCGTGCAGCTGCCGCAGCCAATCGACTACGTCACGAACTCCTTCGAAGCCGGCGCCGCCTGGGCCGGCCGCAAGGCGAGTCTTCGGCTGAGCTACACGGGCTCCTGGTTCGAGGATGACAGCGATTCGCTGACTTTCGCGAATCCCTATCTGCCGATCGTGCCGGGCTCGACTCAGGGGCAGCTCGGAGTGCCGCCGGGCAACACGCTGCAGCAGCTCGCGCGCCACGGGCAACGTGCAGCTGCCCTGGTTCGCACGACGCTGACCTATCGCCGCCTCGCTCGGCACCCTCAAGCAAAACGCCGCGTTTCTGCCGGTCAGCACCCTGCCCGGCTCCACCGTGCCCGCGCCAGGCTCGCTCGATGGCGATGTGCATCTGTCGCACTATGCGCTCGGATTGGCCTCGCGGCCGCTGCCGAAGCTCAGCGTGCGCGGCAACGCGACCTATGACGGGCGCGACGATAAGACCACCCCTCTCGCCGTCGCCTACATCGTCACCGACACCTTTCCGGGCGGCACCGCGGTCACGCCCCGCTACAGCGAGGATCGCGTGCGCCTCGACGGCGGCGCCGATTATGCGCTGGCCCACTGGCTGAAGATCGGAGTCGGCGGCAAGCTCGACGACATCCACTACGGCCCCGGGCAGGTCGTCACATGGACCCAAAATGCGGAGAGCTGGGGCCGCGCCACGATCACGCCGATCGCGCCCTTGAGCTTCACGCTGAAGATCGGCAACGGCCTGCGCAAGGCCTCTTCCTTCGATGCCGCCGCGCTGCCGCCCGAGGAGAACCCGCTGATCCGCGCATACGACTATGCGCCGCGCGATCGGGTGTTCTCCACGCTCACCGGCGCGTGGACCGCGACGTCGACCCTGACCTGGTCGGTGGAGGGTTCCATCGCCAAGGACGACTATCGATCCTCGCCGCTGGGTCTGCAAAGCGTGCACGAGCAGCGCGGCTCGACCACGCTCACTTGGACACCGCGCGACACCTTGAGCGCCTATATCGACGGCGGCTACGAGCGCTTGTTCAATCTGCAGAACGGCGTATACGCGGACTCGACACGCCGCCTTGGCTTGCCGCGGACACCGAGCGCTATTGGAACATGGGCGTCGGCGGACGCTGGGTCCCGCAGGAGCGCTGGACACTCACGCCTGGACTATCTCTTGGCGCCCTCCTACGACGATACCGACACGACCGGGGCGGCCTGCAACAGGCATTTCCGCAGAATTGGACCAAACTCGATTCCACGCGGCTCGAAGTGGCCTATCGATGGACGCCCGCGCTGCAGGTTCATTTTCGCTACACGCGCGAGACCTACAATTCCAGCGACTGGGCGCTCAATGGCGTGGGACCGTCGACCGTGCCGAATCTGCTGGCGCTCGGAGTTCAGCCCTATCGGGACAACGTGAACCTATTCGGACTCACGGTGCGCTATCAATTCGGCCACGACGGCACGGCGCGTGATCGCAATGAGTCCGGCGTCAAGCAGAGCAGCGAACAGCGAGGAGTTATCGATGTAAATGCGATACGCGGCGATCTTGTCGCCGCGCAACTCAAACACATTGGCGAACGGAACGCTGACCATCGAGCCATCGTGGCGCGTATAGGTCACTTTGCCCTCGCACACTGCGGTGCCAGAGCCATTCCATGTGGCGAGCAGCTGGTGCCGGCTGGAGGCGATCGCCGCGAAAAAGCCTGCCACGGCGGCGCGGATGGCTTCACGTCCGACGACCACAGGAGCATTGCCGAAGCGAAACCGCGCATCCGGCGTGAGCAAGCTCAACGAAGCCGCCCGCGTCGCCGGCATCGACGACCGCGAACACACGCTCCCACCATGCGCGATCGGGCACAAAGACATCGCTCTGGTATGACATCGACGTTCATCGTATTACAAGCATACGCGAGGCACATGACCGCGTACTAATCTAACGAGGGATCGATACATGCTCGACACACCCCAGCCGATCGATCGCCCATCGCCGGCATTGGCGGGACCGGGCATGGCAGCGGCCGCACGACGGGCATTTCTCGCCACGCGGCCGCCATTCCTTATCGCTTCGGTGATGCCGGTGCTCATTGGCACCGCCTGGGCCAGCGCGGCTTTTCACCGTTTTAACGGGCTGCTGTTTGCACTCGCCCTTGCAGCCACGGTGCTCGCGCACGCAGCGGCCAACGTCTACAACGATGTCGGCGATGATCTGATCGGCGCCGATGCCGGCAACACGGATCGCATCTATCCCTATACCGGCGGCTCACGTTTCATTCAAACCGGACTCTTGTCGCGCGCGCCAGATGACTCGCCTCGCGGTCGGCTTGGCGGCTGCCGCGCTGATTCTCGGAGCGCTGCTCGCGGTGTTGCGCGGCCCCGGCGTGATTCTGTTCGGGTGTGCGGGCCTCGGGCTCGGGCTTCTTTATTCGCTGCCCGGGCGCACAGTTTTCTGCGCGCGGCATCGGCGAAGCGGCGGTGGCGACTCGAGCTTCGGCGCACTGCCGGTGCTTGGGTGCCGTATGGCTGCAGACCGGATGCATCGATTCCGGCGCGGTACTGATCTGCCTGCCGGTGAGCGCATGGGCGGCGGCGATTCTGATCATCAACGAAGTGCCGGATATCGAGGCGGACCGTCGCGCGCACAAACGCACGCTTGTGGTGCGCTGGGGCGCAGGCGGCGCGCGCTGGATCTATTGGGGTCTTACCCTGGTCGCGCTGGCAGCTTCGGGCAGCAGCCATCGTGCGTCACGCTCTGCCGCTCTGGTACGGGATTGCCGGCACTGGCGCTCGGGAGCCTCGGACTCTGGGCTGCTTGCGGGATATCGATAGCACCCTCAGCGCGTCCGCGGCTGAAGAAAAGCATTGAGCTGACTCTCGCTGTTCACGCACTCGGCGGCATCAGCATGATCATCGCAATTCTGACCATGGTCTGAGCGTGGCCATCGCGACGGTCGTCGGCACCCTCTACACCTGCCCGATGCACCCCGAGGTGCGTCAGGACCACCCGGGCGCGTGTCCCAAATGCGGCATGCCGCTGGAACCCGTGGTGCCCACTCTCGCTGAGGGTGAGAATCCTGAACTGCAAGACTTTCGGCGGCGATTTGCCTGGACCTTGCCGCTGACCATCATCATCACGGCGCTCGCCATGGCAGGTGAGCACATGCAGAAATTCGACACAGGAATGCGAGGCTGGATCGAACTCGTGCTGAGCTTGCCGATCGTTTTCTGGGCGGGTCGACCGTTCTTCGAGCGCGCCGCTCAATCGATAATCCATCGCAGACCAAACATGTGGACGCTGATTGGATTGGGAACCTCCGCATCGTTTGTTTACAGTGCGGTGGCCACGGCTGTCCCGCGAGCGTTCCCCGAATCCTTCGTGGTCATGGGGCATGTGCCGGTTTATTTCGAAGCGGCAGCGGTGGTCATCTCGCTTACCCTGCTCGGTCAAATCCTCGAACTCAAGGCGCGTTCACAAACTTCCGCTGCGATCAAATCCCTGCTGGGTCTCGCCCCCAGGACGGCGAGCCGGATCAATGCCGATGACACGGAACAAGATGTTCCACTCGGAGACGTGCAAGTCGGCGACCGGCTTCGCATACGCCCCGGCGAAAAGGTCCCCGTCGATGGTGTCGTTGTCGAGGGCGGTAGTGCGGTGGATGAATCCATGCTGACCGGTGAGCCCGTGCCCGTCACCAAGCGCATCGGCGACCTGTTGATTGGGGCGACGCTGAATACCAGCGGTGCGCTCGTGATGCGCTCGGAGCGGGTGGGCGCGCAGACGGTGCTCGCCGGCATCGTACAAATGGTCGTGCAAGCGCAGCGCTCCAAGGCGCCCATGCAGCGCATGGCGGACCATGTGGCCGGCTATTTCGTCGTCAGTGTCATCAGCATCGCGCTGCTTACTTTGATCGGCTGGGGGCTATCTGGGCCCACCCCCAGTTGGGCGTATGGACTGATTAACGCCGTCGCGGTGCTCATCGTTGCCTGTCCCTGTGCTCTCGGGCTTGCCACGCCTATGTCGATCATGGTCGCCACGGGAAACGCGGCTACTCGGGGAATACTGTTTCGAGACGCAGCTGCGATTGAAAACCTTCGCAAGGTAAACACGCTGATCGTCGACAAGACCGGAACGCTGACGGAAGGCAAGCCCAGCCTTGATCGTAGCGTGGCGACATCGGGACACAGTGATGATGAGATCCTGCGGTCGGCAGCGAGTCTCGATCAGGGGAGTGAACATCCCTTGGCCCACGCTTTGGTGAGTGCGGCTCGGCAGCGAGGACTCGCGTTCGATAAGGTCGATGGCTTTGAATCCAGCGCCGGCTTGGGTGCGCGGGGCAGATTGAGCGGCAAGGAATTAGCACTCGGCAACCCGGCATTGATGACCTTGGTCGGCGCGCGCGTCGATGCGCTCGAGCCGCAGGCCGAAGCGCTGCGCGCCGAAGGCGCCAGCGTGATGTTTCTGGCGATTGACGGGCAAGCGGCGGGTTTGCTGGCGGTGTCCGATCCCATCAAAGCGAGCACGGCCGAAGCATTGGCCGCTCTGAAATCCGGCGGAATCCGGGTGATCATGGCCACAGGCGATAGCTTGACGACGGCACGTGCAGTAGCGGCCAAATTGGGTATTGACGAAGTGCACGCTGAGGTAAAGCCCGCCGACAAACTCGCGCTGGTCAACCGCCTACAGCGCGAGGGACGAATCGTGGCGATGGCGGGTGACGGTATCAACGATGCCCCCGCTCTTGCGAAGGCCGACGTGGGTGTAGCAATGGGCACCGGCACAGATGTAGCGATGAACAGCGCCCAGGTGACGCTCGTCAAGGGCGATCTGCGAGGCATCGTGCAGGCGCGGCATATTTCCGAGAAGACCATAGTAAATATGAAGCAAAACCTGGGTTTTGCCTTCATTTACAACGCGCTTGGCATACCACTCGCCGCGGGCGTGCTGTATCCCTTCACCGGCTGGTTGCTGTCCCCGATGATCGCGGCTCTGGCCATGAGCTTGAGTTCCGTATCTGTCATCTTCAACGCATTGCGTTTACGAGGGTCGAACTGAGCTTCGACATCAGGCGGTTGGCTCCCCCGAAGTGTACGTCACCGCACCGACTGTGACGGGAAATTGACTTAGCTTGAAAGTATCGCAGTCAAGCCTGAAGGTAATTGGTTAGGAAGATCATAATGGGCTCATACGGCATTGCGGCGGTCTTCAGAAGCCGTCGACATGACTCATTCAACCGCGAGTTAGCAGATGACTTGGCCAGACAGGAACCACACGCCAGCTGCGGTGAAACGAATGCCTATATCAATGGCAAGAACAAAGAATTGCCGGTGAACTGGATCCGTCGAAGTCTGGCCCGCATAAAACCACCTCGTGCCTGATCGACGTGCCGCGTTGAACCGAAGCGGCCAACGTGAGCGCGTCCCTTAAGAACGGCTGTCCAACGTGTCCTTACGCCAGGGTACGTACTTGGGGTTTCTAGAAGCTACCCGGCGGCGTAGGGCAGCAGCCGATCACATTCCCTCTTGACCACCCGGTAGCACTCGCAGGAGCGCTCCTCCAGACCCGCACGATCGAGTACCGTGATCCGCCCCCGGTGGTAATGAATCAGTCGGGCCGCCTGCAACTTTCCTGCCGCTTCGGTCACGCCCCCGCGGCGCACGCCCAACATATTCGCAATCAGTTCCTGCGTCATATTCAGTTCATTGCCGGGCAACCGGTCCAGGCTCAACAACAGCCAGCGGCATAGTTGCTGATCCACGGCATGATGCCGGTTGCACACTGCGGTCTGGGCCATCTGCGTAATCAGCGCCTGCGTGTACCGCAACGCCAAGTGCGCGAACTCGCCAAAAAGCGCGAATTCGGCCTTTAGAATACTTGCCTTGAGTCGATAGCCGTTCCCTGCGCTTTGCACCACCGCGCGACTTGGGGTGCTTTCGCCACCCAT
Organism: uncultured Gammaproteobacteria bacterium; assembly: GCA_963783185.1. Lineage (GTDB taxonomy): Bacteria > Pseudomonadota > Gammaproteobacteria > Steroidobacterales > Steroidobacteraceae > Bog-1198. Next base: position 318,982 of record CAWAMT010000001.1, read on the forward strand.
GAACAAGAAGACGCCGACCAATCCCTCGTGGCCGGTGATCGCGATTTCCGCCGATGCGCCGCTTTCCATGACGTAGAGCAGCGAGACGATGCTGGTGGTCGGGAAATATACGTAGCTCAAATGGGCGCCAGACTCGTAGAGCACCGATCCTAGCGGCATCGCAATGAGTTCGAGATGAGGCTGCAAGCGCGCGTAAACTTCCGCGGGTAGCGCAGAAAGAAGATGATTTTGCCTTAGGAGTGTGTGGTGAAGTCATGGCGACCGTCTCTCCGCGTCGCGCACTTCTTTTGAGTGCCTGTCTGCCATCCGTTCTCAGCCTATTTGAAATGCGACACCGAAATAGACGTGAGCGTGCAGCCATACTTGCTTAGCAGTTTGACACCGGAAGGAGAAATCATCAGGAGGCTGGCGCGATGATCATCCGCATGTTTGCGCCTGAATACGATTCCTTGCTCAATAAGAATGGCTAATTTTCGGCGGACCGTCGTGCGTGAACAGATATTCAGCAGGAAAAGCTGCTTCAGTGTTAGTGGTTGCCCTTGCTCTTCCGCATATCCGATCTCGATGACGATATCGAAATCGGAGACGGACTTGAGGAAAGGACAGTTGTTGTCTTTCAAACTCTCTGATTTTCTTCAATCCTGTAAATAACTTCATCGTTTATATCGTTTTCGTTATCTCCAATATTGAATAATCAATTCAGAAAGCTAGCAAGCACAATTAGGTCTCTTTTTGGCACCCGTTGAGTTGACTTTCGTCAGTCACTCCCTCGGCTGCATCGGCACGATGGGCGCGATCCAGACAAAGGGTCCTATCGGAGCTTAAAGCGCTCGAAGCCATAGCGGCAACGCGTAAAACGCTATCGTGTTCGACAGCGTACAGACAAAAGCAGCACTTGCGTCCAAGCTCAGGAGCGTCGCCGGTTCGGCAAAGGGGAATTCGACTATGAATCTAAAGGCAAAAGATGCTTTCGTCCTCGCTTGCGGCACGGCGGCTGCTGCGGTAATTATCGGCGCCGCATCACTCATCATTTCTCAACCTGCCGCCGCAACGGCGCAATTCGCCAAGGACACCGGCAAATCCTGCGGGGACTGCCACACCAATCCGCAGGGCGGCGGCCCGCTCACAACGCTTGGAGAACAATTCAAAGCGAACGGAAACAAGATGCCGAAGTGACTCTTCTCATACAAGGGAAGTTTACGGAATCGCGCCAATAGGCGACAACCGGTGCCGCGGCAGGTCAATCGTAAATACGCATCCGGTGCCGGGGACGTCACGAACGCTCAAAACACCATCGTTCGCCTCGACGCTTCGGCGACAAATGTCCAACCCGAGCCCCAGGCCCGACCGATCTTCGCCGTTCTGATTGAATGGTTTGAATATTTTCTCTGCGGCTCCCGACGGAAGACCACCGCAGTGGTCTCTTATATCGATTAAGATGCGGTCCGCTGAAGCATAGGCGTCCAGTGCTACTTCGGAATGTCGCTTGGTGAACTTAAACGCATTCTGCAGCAAATTGCCCACAGCGGAGGACAACAAGTCGCGGTCGACGTTGATCGCAAGGGCCGCGTCGACGTCGCCAACCGTGAACTTGCATTCCCGAGAAGTTGCGTCCAGCAATGCCGGAACTCTCGCTTCCCCAATGAAATTGGCAAGGGAAACTAATTGCTGCTGCGCCGGAATCCCGGCCGTCACACGAACCTCGGCCAGAGAGCGATCGACAAGATTGCGTAACCCCGACAGGCACCGATCCAGCACCGCTCCGGTTGCCCCTGTGAGGCCTATATTCCCTGCTTTGATCGCGCTTACGGCAAGTGTCGCCGTATGAACAAAGTTTCTTAGCTCATGTGCGAGAGCTCCGAGTCGTGAATTTAGTGCATGAACGCCTTCTTCCGCCGCCGCAGAACGCTGCTCATGCGCAAATTCAGTGATCGCCTCGGCAATTGCATTATCGAGGCAGCGGTTGAATGTCCGAAATTCATCCACTTCGATCGGAGCGTGAAGTTCATCGGCCAAATTGGTTATGGCTTGACACAGATCCCCGTAGTCGCGGACCACCTGCTCCAGGGTGTATCCGCGCTTTAGTAGTTCGCGCCCGTGCAGGGTCGCCGTTGTGCCAATGTCAGATGGGGTGCCGCCGCCGGCGACACCTGAAACCTTCCGGCTTTTCATCGGCTCCGCGGTCTGCTCGATGCGCAGTGTCTCGATAATCTGATCCAGAAAGATGGGTATCCCATGCAGAATTTCTGAGTCAGTCACCTTGGGCGCCGATCGAGTGGTGACCATCAGGCGACATCGCTCAATCAGCGTAGCACGGTGTTCCGAGAGGAATAGATGTAACACGGCCCGACATTATCAGTCAGCCGCCGCCAGACGTCTGTACGCTATCGTACTCAAAACTCTCATATCGCACGGCCTCGAGCATGCGGGATGTTTGATAGCGTGTCGGTGCGTTGCCGGCGTTCTCAAGGTGAACTGTTGTTGAAACAGAGATACACCATGGCTATGTATATCGCGACAAATAGAAATTTCGTCACCATGTGGGAACGAATGACCGAGGTGATAGCGACGGCAACTTGCGCGCCGAATATCGCGCTTTTGAAGCTTTTTTATCGGAATCAGCCTGGCAAGTTTCAGCTGCGATGGTGGCCACCCGAGCCGGCTTCGTCGGTACGGTGGCGCACTTATAGAACCCATAATTTGTGTTGCCGCGCCGCAGTTGCTATTTGTATTCCATCGTACATACTCACTGGAAGCTAGAGCCAGGAACAGACAATCCTTGAACAGATTCGCCAGTTGCCTCTGTGAACGCCACCACCCAAAACGCTGCAGGTAACCAGTTACTGGCCGCGCTCCCCAAACTCGTACAAGAGCGCTGGCTACCGGAACTGGAGCTCGCCGAGATGCATCTTGGCCAAGTGGTGTATGAGCCCGACACTACATTAAGTCATGTGTATTTCCCGGTTTCCGCCATCGTTTCGCTGCTCTATGTGATGGAAAACGGCGCCTCTGCGGAGATCGCCGTTGTCGGCAACGAAGGTCTCGTGGGCATTTCCCTGTTCATGGGCGGCGGGTCCACCCCTAGTCGAGCTGTCGTTCAAAGCGCCGGCTACGGTTTCCGACTCAAAGCGGAAATGCTGAAAGACGAGTTCAATAATGCCGGCCCGGTGCTTCACCTGCTGTTGCGCTATACCCAGGCCCTAATCACGCAGATGGCGCAGACTGCCGTTTGTAACCGTCATCATTCCTTAGATCAACAATTGTGCCGTTGGCTGCTGCTGAGCTTGGACCGTCTGCAGGGCGACGAGCTCGTTATGACGCAAGAGCTGATCGCCAACATGCTGGGCGTGCGTCGCGAAGGCGTGACAGAGGGCGCACTGAAACTACAGCGTGCCGGACTGATCCGATATATGCGCGGCCACATCACGGTATTGAACCGTACCGGGCTAGAGAAGCGTACTTGCGAGTGTTATGCGGTCGTCAAGAAGGAATATGACCGGTTGCTCCCCATACGGGTTGCAACATAATAGCTCGCCGAATCATCCGCCTACCCTTTCGCATTCAGCCACGCGGCGCCCAATCAGATCAGAGACCCGACTTGCGAGCGCTTCTATTAAAAACGGCTTCGTGAGCACATGCATTTCCGCATCGAGATGGCTGTGCCTCAAGACTGCGTTCTGGGCGTAACCGGTGATGAACAGCACCTGTAAGCTTGGGCGAAGCGTTTGGGCCACATCCGCCACCTGTCGACCATTGAGACCGCCCGGAAGCCCCACATCGGTCACCAGCAGATCAATGCGCAGATCGGATTGGAGTGTCTTCAATGCCGCTGCCCCATTGCCCGCCTCAATCACCGTGTAGCCGAGTTCCTCAAGCACATCAGTCACCAGCATCCGCACCGTCGGTTCGTCATCCACCACCAAGACCGTCTCGCCCTGCAGGGCGCGCGGTGACTCGCATGCTTTAATCGGTACTGAAACCTTCACTTGGTCGCCCAAGTGGCGCGGCAGATACAGACAGACCATCGTGCCCTGGCCCAGCTCCGAATAGATTCGTACCTGGCCGCCGGATTGATGCGCAAAGCCTTGGATCATCGAGAGGCCGAGCCCTGTGCCCGCGCCGATGGGCTTGGTCGTGAAGAACGGCTCAAAGGCGTGGGCGACCACGTCCTGTGTCATCCCAGTGCCCGTATCACTTACGCTAATTGAGACGTATTGCCCGGCCGTCAAGTCGCCCTCGCGGGCCGAGCGCTCGTCGATCCCCCGGTTGCCGGTCTCGATCACCAGCGAGCCGCCCGTCGGCATGGCATCGCGGGCGTTGATGCATAAATTGAGCAGTGCATTTTCAAGCTGGTTCTTGTCAACCCGCGTATTCCACAATCCGGCGGTCCCCACAACTTCGATCCTCCGCCGGGCCGACAGTGCGCCGGATCATATCCTCCATTCCTGCTATCAGCCGATCGATGTTGGTGGGCTGAGCATCGAAAGTCTGCCTGCGCGAGAACGCGAGCAGCCGATGCGAGAGCGCCGCCGCCCGCTCCGCAGCACTGTGGGCTGCCGCTATGTAGCGTTCTGCGTCATTGAGGCGCCCCTGCGTCAGCCGCGTGCCGAGCATCTCGAGGCTTCCAGATATACCTGTCAGCAGATTATTGAAGTCATGGGCAATACCGCCCGTGAGTTGCCCCACGACTTCCATTTTTTGCGATTGTCTTAGCGCCTCACGGGTGGAGGCGAGTTCCGCTCGGGTGTCCTGCTCGGCCGTCAAGTCACGCCCGATGCAATGGATCTTTCCATCGTTCAGTGCCGCTGCCCAGGACAGACTTCTGTATTGACCATTCTTGCATCGGCACCGGTTTTCAAAACGCACGACCGGTCGGCCGCGCTTTAGCTCTTCCAATCCGGCCGAGGTATTCTCGACGTCATCCGGATGGATCATGTCAAGGACAGCAGTATCGAGAATCTCCACTTCTGTCCAGCCAAGCGTTGTACCCCACGCCGGGTTGCAACTCTCGAAGTAACCATCGCTCTTGAGCACTCCCACAAGGTCAAGACCGGCATTCCAACTGCGCGTGCGTTCAAGCGCCAGTTCCGCTGCTATGGCGCCACTGCAATCAATCGCTTTAGCCTCGCTGATGGTAGCCGGGGTGGCTGCAAGACGCCGGCCCTGTGTATTCGCGACGACTTTGCCCTGCTCATGAGCTTTACTCATCACGGTAGCGTCCTCTTCCCGATCTACGGAGGAGTGTAAGATTTACAGGAGCGTGCAGAGCCGGTCTGTTCGCCAGGGTACATAGAGAGGCGAGAAGAGCCTCGGCGTCTGGCCACGTTCTTCACGAAGCATCACTCACCGGCTAGTTAAATAATCGGAAATAGGCCTGACGTTCGGTGACGTAGCAAGTACAAGATGCCGCCTCGAGGCCCGCGCGATTCCGGATTGAGATATCTCCGCGGCTATATTCGATGACGCCGCTGCGTTGCAATTCTCCGGCGGCGGCGGTGATAGCGCCGCGTCGTACACCGAGCATGTAGGCAAGCGACTCATGCGTAACGTGGAAGTCGTCCGAATGTGCGCGATCGTGGCTCATTAGCAGCCAGCGAGCCAGGCGTGGAACGGTCAAATGAACGCACAAGCAAGCAGCCGAAGATGCGATCTGAGCCATCAGCACATAGAGATAGCGGTCCAGGCCACGTTGAAGCGCAACGCTCCGTGCGAGTTCCTGGCGGAAGGCGCGCGTCGGAATACGCCACGCGCGGCCGGGGCCTTGCACCAGCGCAAACAACGAGTCATTCACCACCCCGAGCGCAAGATGTGCCCCCAACATGCCTTCACGACCGACCATGCCCACTTCCAAGACGGGCCGACCGTCTATGCGAGCCACGAGTGAAATGTAACTGTCGGTGGGAAAGTAGACATTGCGAGTCGCAGTGCCTCGGTCCCCGAGGATTTCACCGGCCGCCAGATGAATTGGCTCGCATATGGCGAGCAAGCGCCTGCGCGCCTCTCTCGGAAGATGTCTAATGAGGTGATTCTCCTCAGTAAGCAAGCTTGCCCTCCCTTCAGGCATCCATGCCGACCCGGCGGATGCCGGCAGCAGCAGCCCCTGAACGAGCTGTTTCCTGCTTGATGGAGTTTGCGCGGCCGCCAATGACGGCACCGTCTGCCAGCGTACATAGCGGCAGAGCAGGCTCGTCAGCTTATCTCCTGCGCATGGCGCCGTCCGGAGCCCACGAGGCACCAAGCACGTTCACCACGAGCCTTCCGGCCATGATCGCGGTGATGCCGTTTGCGTTGTCATAGCTCGGCGCAACCTCGACCACGTCCATGCCGACCACGCGGTGCGCGCGGGCTATGCGCCGGAGGACGGGGGCGATCTCGCGGTACAGGATGCCGCCCGGCGAGGGAGCCATGACCGCCGGCATCTCGGTGGGGTCCATCCCGTCAGCATCGATCGTGATGTACACGGCACTGCCCTTTGGGATCGTGGCTAGCACCGGCGCCCAGCCTTTCTCGTACAACTCCTCGGCCGGAAAGACGTGCGAGCCGTACTCGCGCGCAGCCTCGATCTCGGGGCGCCGCGCACTGCCCGTCTGGCGCATCCCGACCTGCGTTATGCCGGTGACCTGCGGTTTGGTGCTCGCCCAGCGTAGCGGGCTCGAATAGCCACGGAGGACACCGCCGACGTCCGCGCGCCAGTCGAGATGCGCATCGACATGAAACACATGGACGGTCTCGCGGACGGCATCCAGTGCATCGAGCAGCGGGATTGTCACCCCATGATCACCCCCGAGCGCGAAAATCTGCGCTCCCTTGTTCCACAAGTGCCGAGCGCGGTCGCTGATTGCAGCCGAGTAGTCGTCGTAGCTGCCACTGGTCCAGGCAACGTTACCCATATCGATGCATCGCGGCAGTAGCGCCGCAAGCGGGGTTTCGAGATCAAAGTCCCACTGGTCGCGGCCATAGGAAATCTGCTCCGAACGCAGGCGAATCGCATCCGGTGCGCTTGCCTGGTCGTTCGGGCGCGGGTCGTGTGCGTAGGGCTCGCTGTGCTGGATACCGATGAGCGCAACGTCCGCAGACCATTCGGTAGGATCCGTCGCCACCGGCCAGTCGAGAAAGCCGCGCACCGGCGCCGCCGTCGGTTGAAGTTCTTTCATATCCGCCCTTTCATATCCGCCCTTTCATATCCGCCCTTTCATTCCCAACTGTGCTGAGCAAAACAGTGGCCGCCGAGTTCTCACATCCTTAAGCGGCTCAATCGAATCGTCGCCCAGCACAGCGGGCTTTCCTATCGCAATCCCGTGCATAATCAGGCGGCGCGCGCGCTGGAATCATAAAGAAGTATAGCAATGCCGCTATTTCGCCGTCCCTTGCGGATCCGTTGGTGGATCTTCGGATTCACGCTGGCGTTCCCGATGCTGTCCTACATCCAGCGGTTGGGCGTGCAGGATTTGGCCGGGACGGTAATGCCGGCGCTCAACTTGAGTCAGCTGCAGATCGGGTGGCTTGCGACAGCGTTCACGACGGCTTATGCGCTTGCGCAGCTCCCGGGTGGCATCTTTTGTCAGCGCGTCGGTACCCGGTGGACGCTCGTCGTCGTCGGCATCTTAGGTTTCATTGCCACTCTCGCATTTCCACTGTCGCCGATGATCTTCGCCGGGACGGCATTGTTTGGGGCGCTACTGGTCGCCCAGGCAATGCTCGGTGTCTCGCAGGGCCCGCTCTTCTCGGCGGCGACCGCTGTTGTCGAATCCTGGCTACCCTCAAATCGATGGGCGATGGGAGGTGGGCTGCAAGCCGCCGCCATGAACTTTGGCGGCGCCGTCACACCGTTGCTCGTTTCATTGCTGAGCAGCTCATTCGGCTGGAAGGGCGCTCTGCTGTGGATCGCGCTGCCCGTGGCGCTTTTGACGGTCGCGTGGGGTTGGTATTCCCGCGATACGCCGCGCGAACATGCCGCGGTTACGCTCGAGGAACTCGCCGAGCTCGGCAGCGGCGCCGCACAAACCGCCGGGCCACCAACCGTCCACCGGCTGCTTAGACTGCTCAGCGACCGCAATGTACTGCTCCTCACGCTCGCATACCTCTGCATGAATTATGCGTACTACCTGCTGAGCTTCTGGTCGTATTTGTATCTCGTGCAAGTGCGGCACTTCAGCGGCATCGAGGGCGGTCTCGTGGGCGCTGTCCCGTGGATCGGCGCGGGTCTGGGCGCCGCGGCGGGGGGATTTATTTCGGACGGACTTGCTGCACGAATCGGCATCCGTTGGGGCTATAGACTCGTGCCGCTCGTGACGCTGCCGATCGCCGGTCTCCTGCTCCTCGTCACGCTGCGAGCCGCGACGCCTCACGCGGCCGTGGTCGCCCTTACCGCGGCATTCTTCATGGTTGAAATCAACGAAGGCGCCTTTGGGGCTGCGATCATGAACGTCGCCCGGTCAGATGTTGCCGCAGCGTGGGGGGTCCTGAACACGGGTGGAAACGCGGGCGGCATCATCGCGCAGCCGCTCGTCGGCTTCCTTACCAACGGCGGCGTGTGGGGCGGCGCTTTCATTACAGGTACCGTGTTCGCGTTGGTGGCTGCCGGACTCTGGTTCTTGATTGACCCGGAACGTCGTGCCAAGGTCGATTAGAAAGCGCGTCATTTCGAAAGGACCGCTCCATGATCGAGGCTCCAGTCTGGCACGATGTTACGATTGAATCCTGGCTCGGCACGCGAATATGAGGACAAGTCTTAGCGTGTCGGCTACATTTACCGGTCCATTGCGAAGGTGCAACACATGGCGATAGAAGAAGTGGATACGCTGATCATCGGCGGCGGTCAGGCTGGGTTGGCGATCAGCGAGCACCTGGGCAAGCGCGGAGCGCGTCACCTCATCGTCGAGCGGCATCGGATCGCCGAACGATGGCGCTCGGAGACGATGGGATTCACTCGTCGCCAACGGTCCTGCCTGGCATGACCGGTTTCCCGGCAGGACATTTTCCGGCATCGATCCGGACAGCTTTGCCACCAAAGACGAGATCGTCGACTATTTCGCCGCCTACGCAGAACAAATCGCGGCCCCCATCCGCTGTGGCGTGGAGGTAAGCGCGCTTCACACGAAGGCGGACGGCCCGGGTTCCGCGCCGATACATCCGATGGCGTCATCGAAGCCGGCCAACGTCGTCGTTGCCACCGGGCCTTTTCAGCGGCCGATCGTTCCCTCCGTGGTTCCGGCCGCTGCCGGGATCGTGCAGATGCATTCCGCCGCCTACCGCAATCCCGGCCAGTTGCCCGAAGGGGCGGTTCTGGTGATCGGAGCCGGCTCGTCGGGGGTGCAAATCGCCGATGAGCTCGTGCGCGCGGGAAGGCGCGTCTATCTTTCGGTCGGCCCGCACAACCGGCCTCCTCGACGCTATCGCGGGACGGGATTTCGTCTGGTGGCTGGGGGTGTTGGGTGAGTGGGACGCCAAGGTCGTCGCTCCCGGTACGGAGCACGTCACGATCGCCGTGAGCGGCGCCAATGGCGGCCGCACGGTCGACTTCCGGGACCTCGCCGCACGCGGCATCACGTTGTTGGGCAGCGCGGAGAACTGCAAAGACGGTGTCATGCGGTTCCTGCCGAATCTTGCGAATAATATTGCTCAGGGCGACGCGAACTACCTGTCGGTGTTGGACGCGGCCGACGCCTATGTCGCCCAGAAGGGCCTCGACTTGCCCGAAGAGCCCGAGGCGCGCAAGATTGCGCCCGATCCGCAATGCGTGACCGATCCCCTGATCAGTTGAACCTGGTCGACGCCGGCATCACATCGATCATCTGGGCGACCGGCTACGCCCTGGATTTTGGCTGGATCAAGGTCGATGCCTTCGATGAAAAGGGTCGTCCGGTGCATCAACGCGGTGTTTCGGCAGTGCCCGGACTTGTACTTCCTGGGGTTGGCTTGGCTGTCGCGAAGGGCTTCGCCGTTCATCTGGGGCGTCTGGCACGATGCCGAATATCTCGCGGGTCATATAGTCGCCCGCAGCGCGGGCCTCTAGGCCGCGGTCTCGCACGGGTTAAGGAGGCGCGGGGAAAACGCGCATGTGCTGGTACAAAAATGGCCTGTGGGTCCGCAGCCTACCGCCGGCTTTTGCGCGCCGCCTTGACCGCCCGCTGGCCTTTGCGCTTTCTCTTATCGCCGAGAAGTACCAGCAGCTGTCTCGCGGTAACTCTCCGGGTGCGCCGGAAGGTGCCCAGCCCGGGCAGATCGCGCTTATCTCCGGTAACGAGAAGGTTCGCCTCCCCTGCCTGCACCATCGAAAGGAGAAAATTGTCGGCGGGATCTGAGGACGCGTCCACCGCGCATTTCCGTCTCGATACCAGAATGACCACTGTGGAAAATGGCGGGCAGCTTATGTAACGGGCGTTATCTGACAGTACAGTGGAATCGCAATAACGGGTGACACAGAGTGTTGCCCCAGATGCGAATTAGGGTGCCCATCAACGCAACGGCCACTGATCTCGATTCGCATTACCCTGCTGGCGCAGTCCGTTCTCGGAAGTCGCGGATCCACTCGGCCGTCGCCCGCATTCCGCCAAACGGATAGAAGTGCATGCGCACCTCGCCATGGATGGCCGGATCGAGTCTGGCGGCGTATTCCTCGATCAGCTGGTCGGGGCCTGCCGCCGAGAACAGTTTGGTGAGCGACATGCCGTATTTCTTCATCACATTGGTCGACGCGCTGACTCCGCATCGTGATGCGAAAGCCAGTAGTCGCTTTACGGTGGCCGGCCCCGGGACACCGACGCGAACCAATGCTTGCACGTCAGCCTTGCGAACCAGTTTCAGCCACGCTAGCACTGGGTCGGCATCGAAGGCGAACTGCGTAACCACGGCAAAGTCATGCCCGCGTTCTAGGATTGCTGCCTGCTTATCGCGTTTAGCCTGCCACAGCTTCTCGCTGCCGATCTCGGGATGCCCTTCTGGGTAGCCCGAAATGCCTATCCGTCGGATTCCATATTTAGCGAGCAGACCGGTGCGGATGATCGACAGTGCATCCTCGAATGGTCCCATGGGCCTCGGCGGGTCGCCCGCGACGATGAACGCATGATCGGTGCCTACTTCGCGCTGCAAGGCAGCGAGGAAGCTTTCTAGTTCCTTTTGTGATTCTAGCCGGCGTGCCGAAATGTGAGGAATCGGCAAAAATCCCAGTTCCCGCACCCGCTTCGCCGCGGCGACCCGCATCTCGAAGGTCTCACCAGGCAGAAAGGCGACCGGAATTTTGGTTCCCTGGGGAATGATATCTGCTGCCGCCTCGAGCTGCGGGACGTCCTTGGCAGTCATCTCGATCGAATAGTGATCCAGTAATGCTGCGGCGGTGTTACCGGTCGTCATTGTTGAGCAGGCACTCGATGTTCATGGCACGAGCGTACAGGTGAAGGAAAGAATTCGCGCGACCCATAGCGCAACGTGTGTTATCTGACAGTACAGTTGAAACGTAAGGGGCGGGTGATCGACGGGCGGCCAACGCTTTGCATTAATACCGCGCCGCTCAAGCCGTGTATTTTTTGGCGCATCGCCGTGGGGAGCGCCCGCAGCAAAAGACCGAACGGGAAATCGAGCGGGTAGGGTCGGTTGATTCGTTGCGACTCCTCCGAGCTCGTGATCACTTGAGAAGACTGCCATCCATATTTCTCGAAGAACCCGAACCAGTCCTTCACTTTGAAGAGAATCGGCGCTGCCTTGAGCTTTGCCGCCCACCCCCGCGGTAACCTGCGCCGGCCGGCATTGTCAAAATCCTGAATCCAGAAACGGATTGACGGAGTGGCATGCAACTCGCTTGCGAGAGCGGCCACCTCGTGAATGGAAAAATACGATAGAACGCCTTCCGTGATCACCAGCGTGTTCTTAGAGGTCGCCCCGATACCGAGCCAGGAATTTAATGCGAGAGGAGCGACGCTCGCCCGCTAATATCGAGGCCAGCGGATCGTCAAAAGCGGCGTCTGCCCGTTGCCCTTCTTGTGCTCTAAAAGTCGCAACCCAAAGAGCTGTGTCACTTACGTGCCTGATCGCAGAATCGGCAACCCGAGATCGCGCCGGTTGCACGGCTGACGAAGGAACCACCTGACGCCGCCCTATCGAACGCACCACGCCCGCACCTGAAAATGGCCGCTACGATCGATTAAGTCCAGACCCGTCACGCACGCTAAAGAGCCTGAGAATGAGGGCAACAAGAGTCCCGAGACCCAAGCGCGAGGGTCGAGATGCCGTTGTTGAGCCTCACGTGTAGCCGCATACCATCCTCTCAATGTGCGGTGAGCAAAGGATTAATTTACTTTGTACCGCAAAGTACTATTAGATTTCTATACCGAATCATCTTTTCTTATCGACTTGGTACTGGAATAAGAACCATTCGCACCTTCGCAGAAAAAGCGCTGAGAATTTTCCCTTGCAGAGCCCGAGGGATGCCGCCAATGTGGGGCGGCTCGATCTTCTAGGATCTTTGAATAGGAGAAGACCAACTAGACGCCATCGGGCAATTTAATGGGTCCGAATTGAATAAGAGATCAACCAGCCGCCCTTAACCGGCTGGAACTGCACCGACCCACGATCCTTTGCGTCTTGTCGATTCAGCACGAATTTCGCGGTCGCAATACCGAGGGCGGCCCCTGCGACGGTATCCGAGAGCCAATGCACGTTCTCCTCGACTCGAACGTAGCCCGTCGCACCCGCAATTCCATAGCCGATGATGCGGCGAATCCATCGGTACTCATCATTGCCGGACTCGGCAAAGACGGTTCCGACCGCAAAGGCGACTGTGGTGTGGAGTGATGGGAAGGAATCGCCTCCCTTGCCCCATTCGTTCGGGGACGTGGTCGCATCGGGACGCTCGCGGCCGGTCGCATACCCCAGCACTTCGGCGGTGGCGCCACTGAATGCGCCCGCTTCAATTAACGCCCAAGTCTCCCGATAGCCATCCTTATCATCGTAAAAAGCCGCGGCGAGTCCCGTACCGGCAATTAGCGCCACCGTCGGCGCCGCATCACGCAAGCTGTTCTTGTCCTCACCACCATTCAGGATGGCCTTCGAACCGGTCGCGAAATGATCTCGCACTCGCTCATCAAACGAGTGAGCGGCACCGATAGCGACCAGGGCGCCGCCGAAATACAGCCAATCTTCCTCATCCCATCGCAAAGGCGCGGTGAAATAGAGCTTCGTATCCTCGAGCGCACTCCCCACGAAGGAGTCGGAGGCCCGGCTCAAGGTAGGAAAGAGTCCGGTCGCAACCCATACACCTAATGCCAAAGCGATGCCTGTCTTCTTCAATGCCAGGCGCGTTGAAGCCGTCACGCGGTTGGCACGCGAAATATAGAGTTTCTTCGGTAGCAAGATCCCCATCCTATGAAAAACAGTAACACTTCCCGATCGACTAAGCGTGCTGTTGCGTTCCCTCGATCGCGCCGATTCGGACGGTCACTCCAAGAGCCAGTAGCGTACACCTTGTTCTTCTAAATACGCTTGTGCCCCAGCGCCGTGCAACATAGCCACCGTCGATAGCAATCCTGCTTCCGTGCAACTGCTGGCCGCAACGGTGATTGAGCGCGGCGAGTCGGGCGTCGGCCAACCCGTGAGGGGATTCAAAATGTGGCCGTACCGAATGCCGTCCTTTAGCAAATAGCGACGCGAGTCGCCGCTCGTCGCGAGCGCGCCATGCTCCAGATCGAGCAGCATGGTTGCCTCTCGGTCGGTATCCGGCCGCTCGATGCCTACCTGCCATGGACCGTGCGATGGCGGGCGATTGGCGCGCAAATCGCCGCCGAAATTGATGAGGAATGGGGTCCAATCGCGCGCTGCGAGCAACTCGTAAGCGCGATCGACGGCATATTCCTTGCCGATGCCGCCGAAATCCAATTCCATTCCCGGCGGCAGCAACAGACTGCGGCGATTGCCATTGAAGCTTCTCGAAACCCACCAGAGGCCAGCAGACGCTCGATCACGGCGGCTTCGGGAATGCGGTCCGACCCATCGAATGTCCAGGCGCGGCGCAGCACGCCGGAAGTGATGTCGAAGAGACCCTCGCTCAGATCAAAGCACTGGCTCGCAAAATCAATCAGCGAGGCCGTTTCCTCATCCACCTCGATGGTCGTGCCTCGATTTGCGTGGATCCAGGCGGTGACACTGTCGTCTCGGTAGCGGCTGTACTTCTTCTCGACGCGCCATGCTTCCTGCGCCGCGACCGCGCCGATCGCCAATGCCGCGTGGTGACTCATCAAAGGCAGTAGAACCTCGCAAGGGCTCGCCATCGCGGTAAACTTGACCGCCAGGAGATTCTCGCCCCGGGCCTCGACGATTAACCCCTCATCGGGCACTTGGAGCTGCCTCCGCCGCGCGACCATCGCGCAGCCGTAGGTCAATATTAGAACCGCCACCCAATCTGAACCAGGACTGCCTTGAGGCCCGGATACAGATCGAGCCCTTGCAGACCCGCGGGTACCGGCGCCCGCTCATCGAATGTCTGCTGATAATACTCCGCGCGAATACTGAATTCTGATTCGGCGCGGCTGCCGAGCCCTGGAAGCTTCTGTGCGTATTTCACGCCGTACGTGAGAGCATGGAACGCGCCTAGCCGGGAGTCCGAGGACTCGTAGCCCGTCGTCGGTATCTGCGTGTTCAAGATGAACGGCATGTAAAAGTCCGCCGCCGTTTGCCGATACCAGCGGATCGTGGGCTCGATATAGCGTTCGCGATTCGATAATGTCCAGCGCAGGTGCAGCTGCGCGGTGTCCGAGCGCACTCCCCAGTCATCGCTCATATAGCGCAGCGACAAGGCGGTGGACACTTGCGAATTCCAGGCGACGCGATTTTCCCAATAAGCGCTCTTGCGCGTGCGCTGATCAGGGCGGCTCTCATATTCGTATCCCGTCGTGCCGCCGGCGCTGTTGATGATCGAGGTGAATTTATACGGATCGTTCAGGTATCCATGGAACCGATCGATCGAGATATTGAACTCGGAGAGCCAGTTTCGCGTCATCACCTGCGTCACGCCGAGCAGCACCCCAACCCCGTCTTTGGTCTTACTCCCGGTTTGCTTTTCGGCCAACGCGTAATCGCTCCCCGGCACCGGCGCACCGCCGATCGGATGGATCGAGTCAAACTCGTTATCGATTCCGAACGAGAGCGTGGTGTTCTTTTCATTGAAATCGTGGGCGATCGAGGCGTTCACCGTGGCGGAGAAGAAATCGTCCTCAGCGGACAACTTGCCGCCGACGCTCATTTGATCGACTCGGGTGAATGGCACGGTCCAGTTGCCGCCCACCGCGATGCGGTCATCGTGATAGTCCGGATCGACGGGCAATTGACCCGGCGCCGTCGTGTATTGGTGCTGCGGCTTTCCGGACGGCGATGCAAACGTCTGAGCCGTACGGCTCGTCAATGCCCCATTGGGGCTTGCGCCCGAGAGGGCGTCGAAGGTCACATTGAGGTTGAGCGCCTGCCCGTCCGCAAAGACTTTGGCCACATCGACCACGGGCTCGATCGCTTGGATACGGCCGTCCTCGTGGTAATACGCGAGCGCCGAATCGACCGACCAGTCCTCCAGCAATCCGCTGTCGGGAGGGGCCATATGGGTTTCCTGGCTGCGCGCGGCACCGGCACCGAGCAAGGCGCAGCTCGCGGCCATCAATCGTCGGCGCGCGGTCCCCGCCTTGGGCGGCAGCGATTTTGGCTTCAGTTGCATCCGCAGCCGCCGCCCGCAAAGGAACGGCCGCCCGAAGAGGCCTCTTTGCTGAAGTACAGGTGATCATCGATGGCCGCATCGAGAGGATCGGAGTCGAGCTGCATTTCCTCGCGCGCGAGCACATCGCGCTGCCAAGGCTTAACCCCGATGGAGCTGCACCCGGAGATCAGCGCGACTGCGAGCACTGCGCATAGAGACTCAAGCGACAGATTCATGTTCTCTCCTGAGAAGAAGCTACTTCTCGGCCAACAGCTCGCGCAATTGCGCCTCGTAGATCGCGCCATCGACGGGTCGAAAGCCCACGTGCGTGAAACGCATCACGCCATGACGGTCGATCAGCACGCTCGAGGGCATGCCTTGAACCTTGTAGAGCTCCGCGAGCTCTCCCTTCGGATCAAAGCGCACGTCAAAGGTCGGGTGAAACTGCTTCAGGAATTTATCCGCATCGGCGCGGTCCGTATCGAGATTGACGGCGACTATCTCGAGCCCCTGTGCTGCGTAGGTGCTCTTCATGCGTCTCCATCCAAGGAAACGATTGTCTGCACGGCCCGCACCAGGATGCCCAGAAGTCCAGATAAACAACGCGTCCGCGAAAGCTCGTGAGGTCAAGCGGCCGAGGCGGCATGAGCCGGCGTGAATGACATGAGGCAAATGCTCATGAGAATCGATCTCATCATCATCGCCCCCGAGCCACTCGCGCGAGGATCAACATTTGCTTCGAATCTGCCATCTCAGTGCTCCAATGCCAATGAAATCGCCGTGCGTATGAACCCGAAGAGCTAACAGTAGGGCGCGCAAGACGTTCATACTGTACCGCGGTGACTCAGTGTAACTCTTCCAGGCTCGAACGCTGCGGCCGAAGAGCAATCTGGTGTGAAGTCGACTGAGGCACTTTGCAATGCAAAGCGAAGGCGCTGCATGCAATACTTGCCGTAAAGGCGTTTGCATCGCAAAGCACTGTTAAACAATGTCGAGTTTGCGATGCCTATACCGAGGCCCGATGAGTCTTACGCACACGCTTTGGAAGCGCTTTTGTCGATTCGGACGGAGTCCACTGGCTGGGTCTGATGATGCTTCTCTCACCTAGCATCGTTTACGCCGGAGGCGGGCCTTTGGGAATTGACTCAGAGCTGCCCCTCGACACCGGCGGCATATGGGCGCGTAAGTATCAAACCGGCATCGAGAACGGAGTCATCGCGGTTGAAGTCGCAGGAGCGCTCTGGTTCGGCAACGACGACAAGCTGGGCCATACATTTTGGCAGGACATCGACTCGACAGCTCTGTCGGGAGTGGCCGCGCAGCTGATGAAATATGCGTTCAGCCGTGCCCGCCCGTATCAAGGCGAAAACCCGAATGCATGGTTCAAAGGAAGTTGCTGCCAGAGCTTTCCGAGCGGCGAAGTGACACTCCAAGCGGCTTTTGTGACGCCTTTGATCGTCAACTACTACAAGCAGCAAGCCGTGGATTTGGGCGCTCGAAGCTTTACCTGTCTACGACGCCATCGCGCGCCTCAAGAGCCAGGCGCACTGGCAGACGGACGTCATCGCCGGGGGCCTTCTGGGAACCGGCTTCGGGTACTGGGTGACGACGCGCAACGACGCCGCTTTCGGTTCAGATTTTGCCACGCGGCGTGACCATTGGTTTCAGTAAGCGATTCTAGCGCCTAACGCGCGAGTCAAGGAGAAGTCGGTCGCACATCGATGTGATTCGCCGAGAACAAAATCTGCAAATCGGACCAGCGCCTTTTTAGAAATTGCTGTTGCTCATTGAGGTTAAGTTGCTGATGTCCGCCAGGGATTCGAACGCGCGGAAATTTCGCGGCGATTACCTCTACGCTCGCCGATTACGTCTGCCCCGGCAGATGCTTAGGGCCACCAACCTCCAACATCGTTCCCCTTCCCGATAGCTCGTCAGCCGCCCACCCATCAATCGTCTAAGGTCTCAGCAGGGCAATGTGCTGAGACTCCACACCTAGGGCGTTTTGGCATCCAGCTCGAAGTGGTCACGCACGCTCCATGAGGGTCCCGCAGCGGCATCGGCGTCAGGCGGACCATTTCACCGCGCAATTGACCGGCGGTCAGCTGGAACCGCAAATAGTGAAAGTTTGGGAAATCATCGCTCTGATAAAGATCCGCAGCGGAGCGCTTCACCGCATCCGGCTTGCCGCCGCCGCCGCCGGAGACCAGGAATACTATGTTGTCGCGCTGGAAGCGCTCGTAATTGTGAACATGCGCCGCGCACACGATAAATCGTGCGCGCGAAGACGGGGGCGGCGGCGGCAAGCTGTTGAGCCAGTGCGGCCTCATTGGAGCGCACACCGTCCGCCGCGTCGGTGACCGGCGGGTGATGCAACAAGAACAAGACGAAGCGCACGCCTACCGGAAGATCATCCAGTTGTCCCTTGAGCCACCTCCCCTGTTCGCTGCCCGGAAGAAGCGAGGAATCGCTGTCAAGCGCGATGATTTGCAGTTGGCTTCCCAACGCGACGCTGTACCAGCGCCGGCCGCTTTCTTCGGGGAAAAGCCTGCCACCAATTTGCCAGGCAGTCGGCCTCCATGCATCCCTTGAATTCGTGGTTACCTAGCACGGGGTAGACGCGCAGCTGTTCGCTCCGCCAGGTAGCGGTCTCCTGCGCGAAGACCTCATAATCGACCCTGTTGCCGCCATGCCAAGGGACATCGCCGGTGAGAAACACCGCATCGGGTTTCTCGCGTCCGATGCGTGCCACAAGAAGGCGGCGCGGGCCAGGCAAGCTGGCTTTCGTCTCGCTGAGATCAGTAAACCGCATGTCGCCATAAACGATAAACCGGGGCGATGGCTCCAAGTCTCGATCCATCACCGTGAATGACGGTGGCGATGAGGGGTGGCCCATCACTTCGGATGCCGGCCTGATGCCCATCGAGCAGCTGATCATGCAGATCGCCACCAGCGATGCACAGGTAAACCCGACGATGCCTCTCATGTAGCGAGAGTTCACGAGGTTGGCCTTATCGTGCCCATGCCGAGCACGCTACGCGTTGTTTCGGTTAGTCTCATTTGCGGGTTATAGATAAGAGCCCGGCTGCGGACAATCGGCAAACGCAAGACATCTCCGCATTCGTCCCTCCCAAACTGCCTGACGCTACAGACCGCGCCCGAGCAACGAAATTGCCAACGTCGCTGTTGGCTCTTGAGGAGTTTAATCGCCTTTTTTCAGAACGTAAGCACATGAAAAACGACAATGATTAGTATTCCCGCGGATGCAACCTAGGAGCAGATACAGGCAACAATGCGTACGCGCATATTAAGCTTGTATCACAAAGTTCATTGTAGCGACAAGCGCGGAAATAGCCGATGTGTGCGATGGGACCACCGAACGATGTAAGTCCCAACTTGAGAAAGGTGAGAAATACCTCGAGCGCGGATCGCTCACGCATACTTGAATGAACATTCAGTTTGACTCATGTGCATCAGTCATTTGAACTCAACAAATGGCTAAACGACTACAAGTCATCCTTCAAGACCCGGAGTATCGAGAGATACAACGGGCGGCCGATGCGCAGCGGTTGTCGATCGCTGCATGGGTCCGACAGGCGCTCGCCGCGGCGCGACGCCGCAAAACCGTGGGCAATCTTGGAGAAAAGCCGATTCGTACGGGCGGCCGCCCGACATCCTCCCCACGGCGGATATAAACGACATGCTTGCGGAGATTGAGCGCGGCTACGGCGTATCCAACCGTCGATGCGTACTTTTTATCGACTCGAACATTCCGATGTATCTCGTCGGGAGCTTTGCATCCGCACAAGGTCGACGCCCAACGGCTCCTCGAAAACCTGCTCAGCGAGCGGGTTCGGCTAATTCGACGGATGCGGAAGTCCTTCAAGAGATTTTGCATCGCTATGTCGCGATCGATCGCCGTGATGCCATCCAGCCCGCTTTCGACGCCATTCTGGGAACTGTAGATGAGGTTCTGTCGAGTCGGTCTCGACCTGCGCCGCGGAACGCGCAAAATCCATTGTCCTCGGATCGACTCGCCTGTCGGCTCGTGATGCATTACATCTGGCGGTTATGGAACAGCATTCGATTGGCCGCATCCTAAGTTTCGACGCCGGCTTCGACGGTCACCCTGGAATCGCACGGCTTTCCTAAGCGCACGCCGAAGTGGCGCACGAATTTCCGTTTGTCGCCAAGAAAATCGCACCCACCCATCGTGCGGGCACATCGAAAGACCCGGATCGCCTTGTCCTGGGCTCAGAGTGTAATCAAAAGTGGGATGCCAAACATTTCGAACGGCGCCACATCGCCAAAGTAACGCTGACCGATCGGCCATTACCGGGCACTGGTGGTGCATGAATTTATCGCCATGCAGCAGCAGTTCGCATCCTCCAGTAGCTAACGCGGACTTCGAACCAGTCCTTAACAAATCCATGCCGACTCCCGCAGCAGCAGTACCGCGATGGCGCGTTATCCTCAAATGGGTTTTCCGTGACTCTGGGGGTCTGCGCAGCGAACCAACGCGTCATTGGAAAACACCGAACGGGGCGGCAGCATTTCCTCAGGTTCGGAGTTCTCAATTGATCAGGAAATGCGCCTGTGGCGTGACAAACCTGAATATGGTGCTTTGGCAGGCGCAAGCATCTCAAGGATGTGCGCTTAATATCCGCTGTGGCACCCTAACGTCCGCACAAACTCCTTGATTTAGAAGCGACCGTGACACTCAGTTTCGTTGTGGGAACAGATCGCATAGTTGAAGATGCGAGAGTCCTCGAATCCTCTGACTCAAGGTTTAATTCTCCGGCCATCTGTGCGGTACGGCAATACACTTGGATCCCTGCTGAAGGCGCAACCGGCCCAGAGCGCGAGATTGCCGTCATGCCGTTCTTCATTTTAAGCCTCGCCCGAAGCCATGACATACGCGCACAACAAATTTCATAAGCGCGGCCGGGGAGCGTTACCTCGATGCAGTCCAGATAGACCCTTTGGATGTTGCAGCAATACCCCGCGAATGCGGGTACCTGTAGCCATACAAAGAAATCCGAGAAGGCAAATCATTGCTAGAAATAGTGCTTCCAGAATCGGATTGAGGAATGGCCTTGACGGTCTTGTTACGATAACAGCGACAAATCCAATGAATGCGTTTAGCAGCAATAGAAATCCCAGGATACAGAAAAAATTCGCTTCGACTAATGCAAGTGCAGCCCTGTCACTGTTGCCCTCGATCCAATTCGAGATCTGCTGCACGCGCGCCGCTCGCTTCTCTCGGCTGCGTTTCGATACTCCGCGCAGAACCAGAACCACCGAGCCGGAACTCAGGCTCTTGTCCAACAGCCGTTGCAGGTAATTCCCGACAACGTGCAGCGCTAAAGCTGCCAACACAACAAATATCCAAAAGTGTGGGGGTATAATCTGCTGAAGAAAGTCGCTCATGCACTCCTCCTTACTATGTTCCTACCAGGGATGCCGCAGGGCCGCTATCACGGCAACAGCGATTACGAGTACTCCCCAAGCGATACTTTGCACGCTGGAGCGTACGTACTCGAGACCGTTTCTCAAAGCGCATAAGTCTACGTGCAACTGCCCTGCCTGCCCTGCCTGCCTGCATCCATTTTGAAACTCCTCTGATAATCTGCATCAACGCACCCGATATGGCCGCAGATACAGCCACCGCGCACCATGATCCCATGAAACGGAAGCGCGTCGGCGACTGGCTCCATTCGGCCACAGCGGTCAATCGACCCCCAGGGTTACCATGAACAAAGCTGCCGCTCAGCGAGTAGTTCGTGGGGGGTCCCAAAGTTCAATTGCGACGCTCAATTTCGCCGGTGCTGGCTATTCGTCCCAACCGATAGCCCGCTTCGGCAATTACGTATAGCGCGATCGCAAATTGG
>CAWAMT010000002.1:0-249240 GCA_963783185.1 uncultured Gammaproteobacteria bacterium
CTGCGGCCGTGCTGGTCCCCGTATCCGTGGACCTCCGTCACCGTCACACCCTGGATGCCGATATCGCCACCGCTTGGCGAACTTCGTCCACTTTGAACGGCTTAATGACCGCGGTGATCAGCTTCATGCATATGTCCCCGCATCCACGGTCTAATCGAGCCGCCTGCAACACCACTTGCGCGTACTATTGCCTTTAACCATTGCAGCTTCCATGCCAGCGCGGCCGGGGTTATCTATCAATGAGTTGCGTGTCGGGGAGGAACTGAAATGCACTGCTTTGGCGCGCTCGAGGCAGATACTGCGTTATGGGAGTGCGAGCGCTGGGTTAATCTGCGGAGGTTGCGATGAGCTTTATGAATTCTAGTGGACTGGATGATCTGGCTCGCCGCCTGGCCGAGGCGGTTCCCCCGTCCCTGCGCGAGTTCGGCCGGGATTTGGAGGGCAACTTCAAGGCGGTCTTGCAGGCTCAGTTGGCCAAGCTCGACTTGGTGAGCCGAACTGAATTCGATGTCCAGGCGGCCCTATTGGCGCGGACGCAGGCGGCCCTCGCGGCCATGGAGCAGCGGCTCAAGGATCTGGAAGCGAAAATCACGGCGCCATAGTCACCGTTTCATGGGGCAAGGTCCGGTACCGCGGCCGGTTAGTACGGTGCTCAGTCGCGCTCCCGCCGGGCTCGCGGCGCCGCTGGTACGCGTCGAAGTTCATCTGGGAGCGGGATTGCCGGCCTTTGCCATGGTCGGATTGCCGGAGGCAGTGGTGCGGGAGAGCAGGGAGCGGGTGCGCTCCGCTCTGATCACATCAGGCTTCGATTTCCCCCCGGGGCGAATCACCGTCAATTTATCTCCGGCTGATTTGCCCAAGGAAGGCGGCCGCTTCGATCTGCCCATCGCGGTCGGCATTTTGGCCGCCAACGGTCAATTGTCCCAACGCGCACTAAACCAGCGCGAGTTCTACGGAGAACTCGCCTTGAGCGGCGAGCTTCGTGAGACGCCCAAACTGCTGCCGGCGTTGGTCGCGGGGGTGAGCGCGGAGCGCGAAGTGATTCTCCCCGCCGCCAATGCGCTGGAGGCGAGCTGGGTCGCCGGTCCAAAGGTGCGCCTGGCCCGGCATTTGCGGGAGGTTTGCGACGCGTTGAAAGGTGCAAACGTGCTCCCGCGAGCCGAGCCTTCGGCGCATCTCGACAGAGAGCTTCCGCCGGATCTTGTCGACGTGCGCGGCCAGTTCGGCGCCAAGCGGGCCCTGGAAATCGCAGCGGCCGGCGGCCATGGATTGATCATGATCGGGCCGCCCGGCGCGGGGAAAACGCTGCTGGCACAGCGATTGCCCGGCTTGTTGCCGCCGCTCGACCGGGACGAAGCATTGGAAGTGGCGAGCCTCGAGTCGGCCGCGGGCCGCAGACCAGGCTTAGGGGCTCGCCGGCCCTTTCGAAACCCGCAGCACACCGCCTCGGTCGCAGCTTTGATCGGCGGCGGCTCTTCGAGGCCCGGCGAACTCTCGCTCGCCCATCAGGGCGTATTGTTCCTCGACGAGCTCCCGGAGTTTGCGCGCAATGCCTTGGAGGCTTTGCGCGAGCCGTTGGAAAGCGGGGTGGTCGTCATATCGCGCGCGAAGCTGGCCTGCGAATTCCCCGCGAGGTTTCAACTGGTGGCGGCGATGAATCCCTGTCCCTGCGGCTATGCGGGCGATCCCCGTGGCCGCTGCCGCTGCACCGCGGAGCAAATGGCGCGCTATCGCAACCGCATATCGGGGCCGTTGATCGACCGCATCGACATGCACGTAGAACTGCCCGTGGTGCCGGTGGAGCATCTCGTCTCGGACGACTCGCCGCCGCCCGAAAATTCTGCCGCCGTCGCGGCGACGCGTGCTCAACGCGCGGACCATTCAGATGCAGCGGCAGGGGAAACTCAACTCGCGTCTGACCGCCACGGAAGTCGCCGGCATCTGCCGGCTCGACCGCGATTCGCGCACGCTCGTCGGCACCGCCATTACGCGATTGGGCCTATCCGCCCGAGCCTATCATCGCGTGCTCAAACTCGCGCGCACCTGTGCGGACATGGCCGCCGAGCCGCAATATTCGCCGGATTGACGTATCTGAAGCCGTGAAACTGCGCGCGTTGGATCGAGTGATGTACGAGCGGGCGGCTACTTGTTGAGCGAGACCATGTAATCGACCGTCATGCGAATCGTCGCATCGGGCCACGTCGTGCCGCCGCGGGGCGGCATGTTGCCCTTTCCAGCGATGGCATGCGCGTACAGCGCATCCTTGCCCTGAGCGATACGCGGCCCCCAGGCCGCATGATCCCCGATCTTCGGCGCGCCGTTGATGCCCGAGCTCGTGGCACGCCGAACAAACCTTTTTGAAAGCCTGCTCGCCGCTCGTCGGGGGAGCTTCCGCGGCCGCGCCGTCGCCCTTCGGGGCGGACAATGCCGCCAACGCGCTATTGTCCTGGCCCGCAATCGCCTCGTGCGAGAACGGTGCGATATTGTGCTGAACACTTTGAGATGCAGCGGATCCTGCGAGCACATCGCGTCCCTGATGTGTCCCTGCCGATGGAGCGCGCCACGGCGAACAGAATGATCGCAAAAGCGATGAGGATGCCGAGTACCACGCTGAAGGAATTGATGAAATGCGTATCTGAAGATTCGGGTTGGGACACGGTAACTCGCTGAAAATCGATGAAAAAGATAGGGACCGCGGCAGTATAGCTGTACCTCGCGAATCACGGAATAGCGGGAGACGCCTGCATGCCAGCCGCGGTTGCGTGAACGGTAGGCCGCCTGCCCGGAGCTAACATTGCGGGACGAGCCTCGTTAGAATGGCTTTTCTTCGAGCATCGCAGCGGGTAGCGCTTGGGAGCGTCGCGATGATTCTCAAGATACTTGCCGCCGGCACCATCGCGGGAGTGGTCGCAAATGTCACAGGATTTGTGATCACCGCAAAACTGTTCCACCGGTATCAGGCAAGGACGCCGAACACGTGGCGGGAAGCGGAATCTTGGGGACATTATCTTGCGTCATCGGCCATCAGGATTTTCGCCTGCATCGCCATCGGGCTCTTGTATGGTCTCGCTGCCGCCGGCGTGCGTGGCGCGAGTTTCGGTGTCTGCCTGTGGGCGGCGGTTGCCGCACCGGTCATTTTGGAAGTGGCGATCTTCGTCAAGTGGCACCGCGGATTTGTCGTCGGGCTCCTGCTCGACTGGTTGGTATTGTGCGTGTTGGCGGGTGTGGCATCGTCAATCGCGCAGCGCCTCTAACGTAAGGCGTTTCGATGCAATCATGCACTACGCTCGTCATTTCACGTTACTGATGTGCATTGCGGCTTTGCTCGCTGTCATCGGTCCATCGCGGGTGGCCGCTCGCGCCGATTCTGCGTTCGCCTTGTACGGCGCCTTGCACGCTTTTGCACTCGTGGTGAGCCTGCGTTCTCCAAAGCCCCTCTGGCGGCGGATTCTATTCATCGCCGCCGCAGCCTTACTCTGCGCGGCGATGGTACGCCTCGGATTCTACGGAGTGCGTTTTGCGGCCAAATTGCCGGGTCCCGTGGGACCGCCGACATTGCTTGGAATTTTGTCGGCCCTTGGTGCGCTTGCGTATGGAATCCTCATCCGCCGGTTTTTAGAATATCCTTTGGCGCTCGATGCGCTCGCGATTACTTCGTTGGCCTGCATGTCGGCCACGCTTGCGGCGTTTGCCGCTGCCACGCACTTCCAGGTGCGGAACGGTTTGTGGGTCGCGGTACCATGGTGGTTCGCTTTTTCGGCGTGCCTTTGGTATTACGGCGATCGACGGAGGATAAAGCCATGACCGGCGAAGCAAGCTACTACGACGCAGGATGTACATGTAAGTTCGTACGCTTTCGAATGACCGGCAGCCCGCTCTTCGTCCACTGCTGTCACTGTTACTGGTGTCAGCGGGAGAGTGGGTCGGCATTCGCGCTCAACGCCATAATCGAAGCGGATCGCGTCGAGCTATTGAAAGGTGACGTCGAGGCGGTTGCGACGCCGAGCGCTAGCGGCAGAGGGCAAAAGATTTCCAGGTGTCCGGCATGCCGAATCGCGCTGTGGAGCAACTACTCGGGTGCAGGAGATGCCATTCGTTTCGTCCGGATCGGAACTCTGGACGAACCCGGGCGCTTATCGCCGGACATCCACATCTTTACCGCGTCGAAGCAGCCGTGGGTCGCACTCTCGCCAGACATACCTGCTGTGCCGGAATACTACCGAGCCTCCGAATATTGGCCCAAAGCGAGCCTGGAACGCCGTGCGCAGGCATTGGCGACTCGACCGACGGCCGCGAGTGGAGCGGTAGAGTCCGCGCCATTTCGCAGTCCGGATCTTTCGGACCGGCCGTTCAGTTTGACGGTCGAGCGCGATTTTTCGATGCCCGCGCCTGCTCTGTATCTAGCGTGGACCGAAAGATTCGATGTTTGGTTTGCCGCTCATGGTTCGGTGCTGATGCGGCCGGCCGTCGACGCAGCATTTTTCTTCGAGACGGAATTCAAGTTGGAACACGCCGCCGCCGCGAAACGGCATCCTCACTACGGCCGCTTTCTGCGTCTGACCGCAAACAGGCTGGTAGAACTCACCTGGGTCACGGGAGCCGGCGGGACGGATGGGGCGGAAACCATTGTTACCATCGAACTTAAGGCCGCTTCCGAGCGAACGCATCTGAAGCTCACTCATGCAGGTTTTGCCAGCGAGGCCGCTCGCGACCGCCACCGGAGCGCGTGGCCGTCCGTCCTCGACCGTCTCGAGCGGACCATGAAGGAACTAGAGGTCCGATAACGGCGAGACGGTTGAGTTTCGCTGCGCAATCATGGGTATTCCACGATACTCTTGAGGTGCGCCATGTCGTTTCAGTTGGTCGGTCTGCCATTTGAACTCTTCGCCGGTTACTTCGATCTATCTGATCGCGAACTCACTGGCCTCGGGATGCAGCGGGTCGAGGCAACGGAGCGGCCGGGTTATCCGTGCCGGGTGAGCCTGCTCGATGCCGAGGTGGGCGAAGAGTTGCTGCTTCTTCCTTACATGCATCAGCCGGAGAATTCGCCCTATCGCTCGCAGGGTCCGATCTTCGTACGCAAGGGCGCGACGCAACGGGTGTTGGAGCCCAACCTCGTACCCGACTACGTGACCTTAAGATTGATGTCGATTCGCGCGTACGATTCAGCGCACCTCATGATTGATGCGGCGGTTTGCGATGGCAGCCAGGCGGCGTCCACCTTGAAGGAGATGTTTGGCAGGAATGAAGTGAGCTATATTCATTTGCATAACGCCAAGCGGGGCTGCTTCTCGTGCCGGGCGATACGCGGCGCCCCAGGATCGTAAGTAGCGTTTGCTGCAATTCGCGCATCAAGTAAGATAGGGAGCACGCGCCGGAGGTGCTGCTCGAATGAAAACCCTATTTTTGATCGTCGCGTGGTGCCTGCTCTGGGTACTGTGCTGGCCTCTCGCCCTGGCGATACTCGTGCTGTGGCCATTGCTCTGGCTGCTGTCGCTTCCATTCCGTTTTCTATCGGTCGTCGTCGAGGCGAGCTTCGCTTTGCTCAAAGCCATTCTGCTTCTACCCGCCCGAATCCTCGGGTACCGCGGCGGCTCGATCGGCCGCAGCTCCTAAAAACATAAATGATATCGGCTCAAGATGCCCTCGCTCTGCTGCGGGACGGAAACCGCCGCTATGTCGCCGACGTTCGAAGCCACGACACGCTGCCG
Source organism: uncultured Gammaproteobacteria bacterium (assembly GCA_963783185.1). Taxonomy (GTDB): domain Bacteria; phylum Pseudomonadota; class Gammaproteobacteria; order Steroidobacterales; family Steroidobacteraceae; genus Bog-1198. The sequence goes on from CAWAMT010000002.1 coordinate 5,712, forward strand.
AGCCGGGCGCGCCGCATCGAATTGACCGCGAGTCAGGAGCCTTTCGCGGCCATTCTGGGCTGTTCCGATTCCAGAGTGCCGGTGGAGATTGTTTTCGATCAGGGCCTCGGCGATCTTTTTGTGATTCGCGTGGCAGGCAACATAGTTGCGCCATCGCAGATCGGCAGCGTCGAATTTGCGGCGGAACAATTTGGAACGCGGTTGGTGGTTGTCTTGGGGCACTCGCAGTGCGGCGCCATCCACGCGACGCTCGAGCAGCTGCAGCGGCCCAAGGAGAACCAATCCCGCAACTTGCGTTCGATTGTGGATTTGATCCGTCCGTCGGTTGAAGATCTATTGGCGACGGATCTGAGACACGATTTGGGTGCCCTGGTCCACCAGGCCGTTCGCGCGAATATCCAAGCCTCGGTGAATCATTTGCGGCACGGGTCGGAGATTATCGAAAACCTGATCCAAGAGGATGGACTTGTCGTGGTGGGTGCCGAGTATTCGTTGGAGACCGGCGTGGTCGATTTCTTCGACGACGTTGCCGGAGCGAGTGCCTGATGGCTTTTATGCATACACTGGAAACACTGAACAATTTTGGTTCCAGAAATCTCCCGGGATATCTTGGCATCGTCATCACTCACGTGGGCGATTTGGAGATCGGGGCCGAACTCGCGCTGAATGACGTGCTCATGGCGCCGAACGGCTATTTGCATGCCGGTACCGTCGTTACCCTCGCGGACACCTCCTGCGGCTACGGTTGCGTAGCCAACTTGCCGCAGGGAGCTACGGGTTTCACGACCATCGAGCTCAAATCCAACCATCTCGGCACTGCGCTCGAAGGCACGATCGCTTGCCGGGCGACCGCGGCGCATCGCGGCAGAACCACCCAGGTTTGGGACGCAGTCATTACGCACAAAGAGACCGGCAAGACGATCGCTCTTTTCCGTTGCACGCAGCTGATTCTTTATCCGAAGTAAAGCTTACGGCTCATCGATCATGAAGCTGGACGCCGCTCGGTGACCCCGAGTACTATCGCGACCCCGTAGCACGCGCCTGTAGCTCAGCTGGATAGAGTGTCGGCCTCCGAAGCCGAAGGTCCCGAGTTCGAATCTCGGCGGGCGCGCCACCAACCAAGCGATACCACAACGCTCTACCAAAATGACCCCGCAATGCCTCGATGAGCGTCGGCAACGATCGATCGACACTCCCATTGCTTGCATCGAGCCAATGCGATGCGCTCAAGAAGTATTCCAAGGCCGGGGGCAGAGCGGCCAGGTCGAGCCGGAATGAAATGATTGGCCGTTGTTTCGCGGCCGCTCGTTCCACTTCCCGCAGCACGTGGCTCGAAACGATGGAGCGTTCAGACAGTACGAGTACGAGAATTCTGCAGGCGTTGATCGCCTGTACGATCGCGTCTGCGTAAAGGCTTCCTGGCCGAACGTTACGCGGCGCGATCCAGCAGGCGATTCCCTGCCGCTCCAGGGCGTTGCACAGGGATTCGGCGACAGCGAAATCTTCGGACGCGTAAGAAATAAAAACGGCGCCGGGCGCAGCGCCGCCGAGCCCTTCCTCTCGGCCTTCGCCGGTCGAGCTGTAAATTTTAAGATGCCGAAGCTAACATATACTTGCTCGATGCACACGACGCGCTGGCGACGGCGTGTGCCGAGGCACGCCTCACGCTGGGCGGGTTCTCGAGCACCTACGAGGGCTGTATTGATTGCGCCTGCTTGCCGTGCGCTATCCGGACTTCGAGGCGGAGTTTTAAGATTAAGGCTAGGGCGGTGGTCCGAGGCGCAACAAGCCGAGTGACGCCGCTGACTTTCCCGTCGCTTGAGTGATCACGGGGTGCAGAGGATGCGAAGCACCGCTCCCGCCGAATCCGGAAACGGGGAACAACCGGTCGAGCAGTCCGTGCGTGGCCCCGCCGTGATTCATCAGCCGGCTGGTCCATTGCAGCGACGGATCGCCCCTCTTGCCGGTTTGAAGCGAAACCGAACTTGCACCCGACTCCCATAGAGTGAGCAGGCGAATTCGATCGCGATTTCGAAATTCGTTCAATCGCTGCCAGACGGTCGTGTCGTGCATTAGTTCGTCATTCGCCATATCGAGGTGCGGATCCGGGCCGAAAATCGATTGGCCTCGTGGTCGAAAGTCTTTACTTGGAGGCGGTTTGATCTCGGGCACGTTGGGTGCGCGGAATGTCTCCGGCGCGGTGAACAAAGATCCGGAAAAAGCGGTCGATTGCCGCAGATTATTTGGTTCGAGCTTGCTGGCGCCGGCGAGAGATGTTTGATCTTCCGCAAAACTTGCGCCGGCGCGAAACAGCGTGAGAACGACTAACCCGACGAGAAATCGTCCGCAGATTGTTCCGTGACTTCCTGCGGGTACGACCCATCGTGCGTCTTTATGTAGGCAACATTCCGACATATGGGTTAGATACTTCGTCGCTATCCGAACGACAGCGTCAGCATCCAACAATACGGACTCAAGGTCGCGTGATATGCGTCACATATCTGTTACCAGGCCCGAAGAAGCGCTGCTTCCTCTCAACATAATGCGAGAATCAAGCTTGATTATGTCCGCTTCATGTGCGATTGCCGCATCAAGCGCGATTAGCTATTGCGGGCCTGCGTCTCGCCAAGCTGCGCGCCCCGTCTCCCACTCGCGGCCATTGAAGGGAATCACCGACATCGACTCGATCGTGCCGCTGTCGATACAGCGAACATTGACGCTTACTCCGTCAGGATGCGAGCGCGGAATGTAAAAGGATTTGACGCCGCAGGTCGCGCAAAAATGGTGCTTGGCGATGTGCGTGTTGAACGTATAGGTGTGCAGCGCTTCGCTGCCGCTCAACAAGGTAAATCGATCCGCGGGCACGATCAAATGAAGATAACCGAACTTGCTGCAAATGGAGCAGTTGCAGTCCGCGACCTCGAGCTTCGCAGGTGCGAGGACTTCGAAGCGGACACGCCCGCAGTGACATCCGCCTGCGTGTGTAACCATGACCCGCGTTACTGGTGCTTGTGCTCTTGTGCGGCCAAATCGCCGACCAGAGAGATCAACCGCTCCGGGAGTCCCGGCAGAGCGCACATCGGCAACGAACTTGCCGTTGATCACGAATGTCGGAACGCCGTCGACGCGGTAGCGCTGCACGAGTTCGTCGGCTCGCTGCACGGCGTTCTCCACCGCAAAGGAGTGGTAGGCCTTTTTGAACGCATCTTCGGAGATTCCGAATTTTTTCACGAACGCCGCTTGTATGCGCTCGCTCTCCGCCGTGTCGTTCGGATCGCTGGCGACCAAGGGATTCCCATTGACATGGATTTCCTTGAATACCTCGCCGTGCAACTGGTCGAGCTTGCCCAGGCTTTCAAGCGTGTAATAAAGACGCGCCAGCGAGCGGTGGCCTTCGCTCCACATCACGTGCACGCGGGAGAAAGTGATGTACGCCGGCTTGGTCTTCTTCCAGGACTCGACCAATGGATCGATGGCGTAACAATGCGGGCAGGCATACCAGAAAAACTCCAGCACTTCGACCTGGCCCGCGGGCACGGCGGTGGGTTGAGCCGGCACGATCCGCGTGTAATTGACCCCCTCCTGCCACATCGTGGGTGCAGTGATCGCGGCGGCCGCCGCCGCCGGCGTCGCCGCGGCTACCGTCGAAGCGACCGCAGCCAGCAGCGGGTTGTGAGTGCCGCTGTCGCCGGTCGTATCCTCTACCGTTTCCGAACCGTCTTCATTCGGGCGCGTAAGGGCCGAGCGCGGGATGCGCCGTCTGCCCGGCGGCGTTCGGCTGGTGGGCCGTGACCGCGCCGGCGCGTGCGGCCGCCGATTTGCCGGCCGCCGCGGAGGTCATGCGCGGATTGCTGCTTGCCGCATGCCGCCAAGGCGACGGTCAGGCACAAAAACACCGTCAATCGGGATGCGAACTTCATTAGCGAAGCCCTTGAACGTAGGAGGACAGATCGCGTATGTCGTCGGGCGAAAGCCGTTTGGCAATGATCGGCATGATTCCGCCGATTCCCGGCGGCCGAGCGCCCGATGCGTAGTCATTGAGCTGCTTCACGATGTATACCGATTGTTGGCCGCGCAGCGCCGGAAATTTCGCAGGCTCGTTGCCGCGGCCGGTCGGGCCGTGACAGGCCATGCACGCGGGAATGCCGCGAGCCTTGTCGCCGCCTCGGTAGAGCTTTTCGCCGGCCTTCCAATAGGAGGGATCCGCCTCCAGGCCGGTGTTGACCAAGCTGTCGAAATAAGCGCCCAGGTCCGCCATGTCGTCTGCACTCAATGGCGCGGCAATCGGCATCATGATGGGGTTTTTGCGCTTGCCATCCTTGAAATTCTGCAATTGCTCGGCGATGTAGTCGGCGCCAAGTCCGGCGAGGCTGGGCCATTCCGGGTTGGCACTGTTGCCGTTTGCGCCGTGACAGGCCTGGCAAACGACCGCCTTGGTGGCACCGGTTTGCGCGTTGCCGGCCGGCAGGGCCGCGTTGCTGACGATGGTCGCCGAAAATTGTTGCTGCGAAGATCCAAAACCGCTTCATATCGCTTCTGACCCCACCTTGAGAGAACTGCTCGCAGCGGCAAATTGTACACTACACTCAATAATTTGCGTCCAACCGGCCATGTCGACCTATCCCCACGTTAGATTTCTGACGAGTGCGGCCGAAGCGCACCAACTCGCGCCGGACACGGGCCGGGAGATCGCCTTTGCGGGGCGCTCCAACTCCGGCAAATCCACCGCAATAAATGCGATCACTCAACGTTCCGCTCTGGCGCGCGTGAGCCGCACGCCCGGGCGCACCCAGCTGATCAATTTTTTCGAGCTGACGACCGAGCGCCGGCTGGTCGACCTGCCCGGGTACGGGTTCGCCAAGGTGCCGGAAAGAGTGCGCGCTCGCTGGCTTGCGCTCATGGAGCATTATTTCAACGTGCGCGAATCGCTGGTGGGATTGGTGCTGATCGTCGACAGCCGCCGCGGGCTCGGCGCTCAGGATGCCGCCATGCTCGAATGGGTGTTGGCGCGTGACCGACAGGCGCACATATTGCTGACGAAGGCGGACAAGCTGAATCGCCGCGACTCGATGCGGGTACTGAAGGAGACGAAAGCGGCCTGCAGCGACACGGCGGTCACCGCGCAGCTGTTCTCGGCGCACGCAAAACAGGGGCTGGAGGAGGCGCGTGCGTGATGGACCGCTGGTTGGCCTGAGGGATAAAAAAAGGCCCCGGTGGACGCTTTGAGGCAGCCACCGAGGCAGACCAACCCGGCATGGGGATGACAAACCGGGTTTCGCCCGCTCAGGGAGAAGAGCGGGGAGCGTCTTACACGCTCATTTGGTTAGATGGGGATGCTTTGCGAAAGTTCCACCCCTGAAGCGTTAAATTCGTTGCCCGTTTGGCCGGTAAAAACTGCTCAAAACCAGCCAAAATCCCAGAAATTCACACTAGCTTAACGCAGCTTGCGCAATCTTTACATTGGACCTTTGGGAGACTAGTGCGCCTCATCCCAGTTGCGCCCGATTCCTACATCGACCTTGAGGGGCACGGCAAGTTCCGCGGCTTGCGCCATGTGATTCCGCAACTGCGGGACCATGTCTTCGATCGCCTCATCGGCCACCTCCAGCACGAGTTCGTCGTGCACTTGCATGATCAGCCGCGCCGGCGCGCGCGAGTTCTGCAGCCAGGCATCCACCTCGATCATGGCGCGCTTGATGATGTCGGCGGCGGTGCCCTGCATCGGCGCATTGATGGCGCTGCGTTCGGCGTATTGGCGCAGCGCCTGGTTGCGCGATTGAATCTCCGGCAGATAGAGCCGGCGGCCAAACACCGTTTCCACATATCCGGTCTCGCGCGCCTGGCGGCGCGTTTCGTCCATGTAGCGCTTCACGCCGGGATAGCGCTCGAAATAAAGATCCACGTATCGTTGCGCTTCGCCGCGGCCGATCCCCAACTGGCGGGCGAGGCCGAACGCCGACATGCCGTAGATCAAGCCGAAGTTGATCGCCTTCGCCGAACGCCGCTGATCGGCGCTGACTGCCGCAAGCGGCAATGCCGAACACTTCGGCAGCGGTCGCCTGATGCACGTCGCGATCTTCCGCGAAGGCGTTCAGCAGACTCGCATCCGCCGACAGATGCGCCATGATGCGCAACTCGATTTGCGAATAATCGGCGGCTACCAGCGAGTGGCCCGGTGCGGCGACGAAGGCCTGGCGGATGCGCCGCCCCTCGTGCGTGCGGATCGGAATGTTCTGCAGATTGGGATCGGACGACGACAATCGGCCGGTCGCCGCGACACCTTGATGATAGCAGGTGTGGATGCGTCCCGTGTCCTCGTCGATTTGCTCGGGCAGCTTGTCCGTGTAGGTCGACTTGAGTTTGGCGATGCCGCGATATTCGAGAATCAGTTTGGGCAACGCATACGATGCCGCCAATTCCTCGAGCACGTCTTCCGCGGTCGAAGGTTGTCCGGTCGGCGTCTTGCGCATCACCGGCAAGCCGAGCTTGCCGAACAGGATCTCCTGCAGCTGCTTGGGCGAATCCACGTTGAACGGGCCGCCCGCTTCGGCGTGAGCCTGCGCCTGCAACTCCAGCATGCGCGCCGCGAGTTCCGAGCTCTGCGTCTTCAGAAGTCCCCGATCCACCAGCACGCCGGCGCGCTCCATGCGATACAGCACCGACACCAGCGGCTGCTCGATGGTCTCGTAGAGGTTCTTCAAGCGCGGCAACGCTTCGATTTGCGGCCATAGCGCCTGATGCAGCCTGCAGCGTGACGTCCGCGTCCTCCGCCGCGTACTCCGCCGCGCGATCCACATCGACTTGGTTGAAGGTGATTTGCTTCGCGCCCTTGCCCGCGACATCTTCGTAGTGAATGGTCTTGATCCCGAGATACTTCTCGGCCGTCGAATCCATGTCGTGGCGCGTGGCGACGCTGTTGAGCACGTAGGACTCCAGCATGGAATCGTATCGCTGGCCGCGCAGCGCGATGCCGTAATTCGCAAGAATGTGCGTATCGAACTTGAGGTGATGTCCGAGCTTCGGCAGCGCGGCATCCTCGAGCAACGGCTTGAGCGCGGCCAGCTCTTGTCGCGATCGAGCTGCTGCGGCGCGCCCGCATAATCATGGCCGAGCGGCACATACGCCGCTTCGCCCGGGCGCGACGGCGAACGACAGACCCACGATCCGCGCCCGCATGTAGTCCAGGCTGTCGGTCTCGGTGTCGAAACGAGATGAGCGGCGCCGCGGCGAGCTTGGCGAGCCAGGCGTCGAAGGCCTCCTGCGACACGATTTTTTCATAGTTGCGAGGCTGCGCCGGCGCGAGCTCCGCGCGATGCACTTGCACTCGCGTCGGCGCGTTCGCGCACCACGAGCACGGCGGCCACCGCCGAGTCGGTCGCCGCGACCATGCAGCGCTGCGCCTGATTCACCGTCCTTCGCTTCGGTCAACGCGACGGCCACGGTGGGCGACGCCGGCGTCGGGAATGCAGATTCCAGCGACTTTAGCAGCACGCGCAATTCCAGGCGTCCATACAGATCTCGCAGCCGCGCAAGATCCGGTGCGCCTCGCGTCAGTCCTTCCGGCGTCACGTCCAACTCGAGCGCAGGTGTCGATGGTCGCGAGCTTGCGCGACAATTCGAGCGCCGGCAGCTCGTTGCGCAAATTCTCGCCGACCTTGCCGCTGATTTCGGCGGCGTGCGCGATGAGCGTATCCAAGCGTCTGATATTGATTCAGCCACTTCGCCGCGGTCTTCGGCCCGACGCCGGTGACGCCCGGAATGTTGTCCGAGCTGTCGCCGACCAGCGCGAGATAGTCGACGATCTGTTCGGGAAGAACATCGAACTTTGCCTTGACTCCGGCGCGATCGAGCCGCGTGTTGCTCATGGTGTTCACCAAGCCGATGTGCGGACCGACCAGCTGCGCCATGTCCTTGTCGCCGGTCGAGATCAGCACTTCGTAGCCCGCTGCCGCGCCCTGTATCGCGAGAGTGCCGATCACATCGTCCGCTTCGACGCCGGCGACGCGCAGCAGCGGCAAGCCCATGGCCTCCACCGCTTCCAAGCAGCGGCTGCACTTGCGAGCGCAGATCATCCGGCATCGGCGCGCGATGCGCTTTGTACTGATCGAACAAATCGTCTCGGAACGTGCGGCCGGGCGCATCGAATACCACGGCGGTGCGCTCCGGCGATTCCTCCTTGATCAGTTTGTTCAGCATGTTGAGCACGCCGAGCACCGCGCCGGTCGGCTCGCCTCTGGAATTGCTGAGCGGCGGCAGCGCGTGAAATGCGCGATACAAATACGAAGAGCCGTCGACCAAGAGCAGTTTGCGGGCGCTCATGAATTCAACGGCCCCTGTCCAACGATGCATTGCTCGATGCGAGCGACGAGTCGGTCGCGCCCGTCGGCGCAGGCAGCGAGGAATTCGGCGCCGGGTCGGCGGCCGCGGGCGGAACGGGCGCCGTGGATGGAGCAGGCGCCGTCGATGGAGCGGGCGTCGTCGATGGAGCGGGCGCCGTCGATGGAGCGGGCGCTTTGGGCGTGCCGGCGCTTTGGGAGCGGCGGGAAACTTCGCTTTTTTGTGAGGGTGCTGCGCGTCCGGCAGCACCAGGGGGCCTTTTTGCCCGCATGCCAACACGAGTGTCGTCAGGCATGCAAGGACCAACAGGCGCATCGTTTTCATGGAATAAGTATAGCGCGCGTCGGCGTGCGGCAGATTGCCCGGAACTTCTAGCGCGACGACTCGGTCCTACATGTGCATAGCAATAGCAATAATGGAGACACATTGATGAATCGCAGATTAGGGGTCTTGTTGGCCGTTTGCACCGTTGGGGCTTTCGGCGCCGCAACTCCCGTCTTGGCGAATAACCCTGCAGGTGCATACATCGGCTTCGGCGCGGGCACTTCCAATGTGGGCAACAACGCTCCCTGCGGTTACGGCAATAATTGCTATGGCTATGGATACGGCTACGGATATGGCGGCGGCTATGGCAAACAATGTCGTCGCCTGGAAGGTGATGCCGGCATACGGCCGCTGCCCATCATCGGCGCCGAGGTCGAGTACATGGACTTCGGCAGCGCCGATGGAAACAACGGGTATTACAACAACTATTACCAATTACAGAGCGAACTCGCACCCCAAGGCGACGCTCCTGTACGGCGTTGGATACTTGCCGCTGCCGCTGCCGTTTCTCGATGTGTACGGCAAGGCCGGAGTCGCGCGCTTGCAGACCAACCTCACCTACAGCTCCTGCCCGACCTATTCGACCGGCGGCCCCGGTTCTCCGCCAACCTGCAATCCCGTCAACTATCGGATCGATCAGTGGAACGATAAGTTTGCATACGGTGCAGGAGTTCAGGCGAAATTTCAGGATTTTGCGTTCCGCGCAGAGTATGAGCGCATCAGCTTCGACGTACGGCGATCCCGCCGCGTTCACCGTGAGCGTGACTTGGACGTTCTGACGTTCTAGCGATTTAACGGCGCACGTTGAGGGATATACCGGCGGCGTCGTTTGAGCGGGTCGCGACTCGCAGCGCGCGCGGTATACTCGAGGCCATGATCGCACTCTCGAACTGGCGCACGATTCTCGCGGCCGCGTTGCGCCGGTGTCGCTGCTGGCGCCTGTTCGACTCAATATCCCGTGCCCGCTCGACGCGCGGGCGCGGATCCCACGACCGCGGCGCTTCGCAGCCAAGGTCGCGACCATCGTCGTGATCTACGCCGAGAATCGCGCCTTCGATAATCTATATGGCAATTTTCCCGGTGCGCGGGGTCTCGGCGAAGTGGTCGATCGCGACGGGCGGCCGCTGCCTGCGTACGCCGCCCAGCGGGATCGCGACGGCACGCGTGCTTCCGACGTTGCCGCCGACATGGGGCGGCGTGACCGCAGCCGGGCTATGCGCCCGGTGGTGACGCAGGCCCAAAGCGCGGGCTTGCCGAATGCGCCGTTCTCCATCGAGCACGCCTTCACGGCGCAATCGGGCGTAACGCTTTCGACCGTCGGCCGTCACGCGCGATCTGGTGTCACCGCTTTTTCGAGCATCAGATGCAAATCGACGGCGGCAAGAACGATCGGATATGCCGCATGGTCCGATGCGGGCGGCCTCACCATGGGTCACTACGACTACAGCGGTTCCGCGCTGTACGCGCTCGCGCGCGAATTCGTGTTGGCCGACAATTTTTTTCAGGGCGCGTTCGGCGGCTCGTTCCTCAATCATCAATATCTGATTTGCGCCTGCGCGCCGCAGTACCCGAATGCCGATACCGCGCCGGCCAAGCCCTCGATCGCCGATGCTCGATAAGGATGCCGCCGGCCACTATCTTGCCGCGGCTCAAGACGGCCAAGAATTCGCCGCGCTCGGCGCTCGACGGGCCGCCGAAGTTCGTGAAAAGCGGCAATATCGCGCCGCTCAATTACTTCGGCGACGGCAAGTTCTATGCCGTGAATACCATGCAGCCGCCCTACCAGCCGAGCGGCAATGCGCCTGCGCCGCAGGACGCCGGCGGCCTATATGCCGATCCCGAACAATGCGACGACGTTGCCGCCGCAAACCGCGTCCCACCATCGGCGATCGATTGAACGCGAAGAACATTGAGTGGACATGGTATGCCGGGGCTTGGGACGCCGCGCTCGCGGACGGCAGGCAGCCTGCGGCGCACGAGCGCGCGCAGTGATCTACGCGCCCGACACTCCCGGCGGCAGTCCCGATTTTCAACCCCATCACCAGCCGTTCAATTACTACGCGAATTTCGATCCGGCGACGCACGCCGCGCAGCGCGCAGCGCACTTGAAGGACTACGGCGACTTGGTCGCCGACATCGCGGCGGGCCGCCTGCCCGCCGGTGGTGTTCTACAAGCCGCAGGGCAATCTGAACCAGCATCCCGGCTACGCCTCGATCGCCGAAGGCGATGCGCACATCGCGGATCTCGTGGCGAAGCTTCGCGCGGGTCCGCAGTGGAAGCACATGGTGATCGTGATCACCTACGATGAATTCGGCGGCGCTTGGGATCACGTCGCGCCGCCGCGGGGCGATCTGCTGGGTCCCGGCGCGCGCATTCCGGCATTGATCATTTCGCCGTTCGCGAAGAAGGGGACGGTCGATCATACGCAGTACGATACCGAATCGATTCTGCGCTTGATCATGCGCCGCTTCGATCTTGCGGGCTTGCCGGGAATCGCGCGGCGCGATCAAGCGCTTGCCGAGCACGGCGCGCCGCCGATGGGCGATCTTACCAACGCGCTCGATCTCTAGCCGCTAGAGCGTCGCGCTTCTCGGCCTCACTGGGTGGGACGTGCTGCTCCGGCTGTGCGGATCGGGGGTTTGCTGCCCGGGGTGGCGCCGCCTGCGGGCTGCCGGCATTCGGTTTGGCGCTGAGCAGTTCCACGTCGAATATCAGCAGCGAATTAGCCGGGATTCCCGGTCGCGGATTCGCGCCGTAGGCGAGTTCGGCGGTACGAACAGCTGCCACTTCGCGCCCGGCTTCATCAGGACCAACGCTTCCTGCCAGCCCTTGATCACGCCGTTGACGCGGAAAGGTCGCCGGCGTTCCGCGCGAGTACGAGCTGTCGAATTCCGTGCCATCGATCAGTTTGCCGCGATAGTTCACCGTCACTTGATCGGTGGCGGAGATGGCCGGCGCTTTCGTGTCGCCCGCGGCGAGCACCTTGTATTGCAGACCCGAAGCCGTGGTCTTCACGCCTTTTTCCTGCCCGTTGCGCGCTAGAAATTCCTCGTCCGCGGCCTTGTTGCGCGTCGCGTAGGCGAGCATCGATGGCGCGCGCATATTCCTGCACCTGCTGCCGATCGGCCGGAGTGGGTTTCTTGCCCTGCAAGCCTCCTTCATGCCGCGGTTGACCGCGTCGGGAATCACGTCATTCGTGAGCCCGATGGAGTGCAATTGCTCGCCGAACGTCAGGCCGAACAAATAGCTCGCTTGTTCATTCGACAATGCCGGGGCGGCGGGCGGAGCGCGCAGGAGCACCCGGAGTCGGCGGTGCAGCCGGACGCCGGCGGGGGAGTTTGGGCTCCGACAAGGGGCGCCGCTGCGAGCATGACGCCGGCGACAAAAGCAGGTTGCAGCAACCGAAAGGTGGGTTGTTTCATGGCGCGAACGATACCGATTCGAAGTTGCCAATAGCCAGCGTGATTTCAGGCGCCCGAGGAGGCCCTCCTGAGGACCGCCATCGTGAGCCGCGAGACGCAAACCAATGCCCCGGTTTCGTTGATGATGTCGATGCTCCAAACATGGCTGCGGCCGCCGATGTGCACCGGGCGGGCGGTGCCCGTGACAAGACCGTCGCGGGCTGAGCGCACATGATTGGCGTTGATCTCCTGGCCGACGCAGAGGTAGCGAGACTGATCGACGCACATACTCGCGCCCGTGCTGCCGAGGGTTTCGGCGAGCGCCACCGAAGCGCCGCCGTGCAGCAATCCATAGGGCTGCCTGGTCCGCTCATCCACGGGCATGGTGCCGCGGACGAAGTCGTCGCCGATTTCGGTGAACACGATGCCGAGGGGCTGCATCATGGTGCCGGGCCCGTCGCATTGAGCGCCTCGAGCGACAACACGCTGCGCCAGATGCTCATTTCGAATCCTTGAGGCTTGCGCCACCCGCCGGTAGGCCTCGCGGAACGGGATGTTTTCCTTCGCCACCAGCGCGTTCGCGGCCGCCGCGGCATGAATGCCGGGATCCAACCGAATGTTCTCCGGCCTGAAGCGAACGCCTGCAGAGCGCTCGGCAGGATGTCGAGCGTCTGCTGGCAGGAATCGATGCCGCGGAACAGAGGCGGCTTGATGAGCTGCAAATCGCGGTGATAGCCCGAAGTCAGTTTTTGCGTGATGCCGAGCACCTCGTTGAGCGCCGCCTGCGCGACGGCGCTGCGTCCGCGCATCAGCTCGAAGACATCCGGATTGCGCTTCTGCGGCATGATCGATGAGCCCGTGGTAAAGCTGTCCGGCAGGCTCACGAAGCCGAATTCTTGCGTATAGAACAGCAGCAGGTCGGCGGCGAGACGTCCCATGTCCTGGCGTGAGCAGCGTGATCTCGAACAACAGCTGCGCCTCGGCCTTGCCGCGCGATAACTGCACCGCGGTGACCGGTTCGTGCGTGACGGCAAAGCCGAGCCGGCGCCGCGTCGATTCGCGGCTGACATCGAGGTTCGGCGTGCCGTATCCCGCAGCGGACCCAAGCGGGTTCTTGCCGCGCGCCGCTGCGCGTGCTGCAAGCCCTCCGCATCGTCGCGGATTTCGGCGGCGAAGCCCGAGGCCCACAGCGCGACCGTGCTCGGCATGGCCTGCTGCATGTGGGTGTAGCCGGGCAGTGCGATGGAGCCGTCGCGCACCGCCAGCGCGTCGAGCGCTCCGGCCACCGCGAGCGCGCCGGCGTGCAAGGATTGCGTCGGCGTCGCGCAAGTACAGGCGCAGCGCAGCCAGCACTTGATCGTTGCGCGAGCGGCCGGCATGCAGGCGCCCGCCGGCCGCGCCGATGCGCGCCGTCAGCAGGTTCTCGATCGCCGTTTGGCAATCCTCTTGCTCGAGCGTGATGCGCCATTGTCCGTGCGCATGCTCTTCGCCGATCGCCGCAAGCGCATCGCGAATGGCGCTCGAGGTCCGCCGCCGACAGCAGACCCTGCTCGGCGAGCATTTCCGCATGCGCGATCGAGGCGCGGATGTCGTAGCGCACCAGGCGGTTGTCGAGCAGGTGGTCCTCGCCCGCGGTGTAGGCGAGCACGCGCGCGTCGAGCGGAGTTCCCTTGTCCCAGAGCCGAGTCATGGGTAGCTGCTCACGGGGGTGCGGCGGCCGTGCTCTGTTGTTCGGCCGGACTCAAGGCTTTGAGGTCCGCGACCACCAGCGTGCCCGTGCCTTCGTTGGTGAAGATTTCGGCGAGCAGGCTGTCGGCGGACTTGTAGCTGATGACGTGCACGCGCCGCACGCCGCCGCGAATCGCGTTTTCGATCGCGGTGGCCTTGGGCAGCATGCCGTCCTTCAGGCTGCCCGCGTCGCGCAGGCGCTTCAGGCCCGTTGATGTCGGTGTAGGAGATCACCGAGCCGGGTCCGTCCGACCGCTCGAGAATTCCCGGCGCGCCGGTGCACAGCACCAGCTTCTCCGCCGACAGCGCGCCGCCGATGGCGGCCGCGACGGTGTCGGCGTTGATATTGAGCAAGGTGCCGCTCGAGTCGGCCGACAGCGGGCTGACCACCGGCATCAATCCGTTCTCCAGCAGTTTCTCGATCACCCCGACATTGACCGAATCGATGTCGCCGACGAATCCATAATCCACGGTCTCGCTCGAGCCCGCCGAGACCGGCACCGGCGCGCGCTTGTGCGCGCGGATCAGTCCGGCGTCGACGCCGGACAGGCCGATGGCCTCGATGTCGAGCTCGCGGCAGATCGCCAGAATGCGCGTGTTGATGAGGCCGTTGAGCACCATCGCGGTCACGTCGATGGATTTTTGATCGGTGACGCGCCGGCCGTTGACCATCCGCGTCTCGATGCCCAAGCGTCGCCTGCAGATTGTCGAGCTGCGGACCGCCGCCGTGCACCAGCACGGTCTTGATGCCCACCTGGTGCAGGATCGCGACTTGCTCGATCAGCGCGCGCGTCGAGAGTTCATCGCTGAACACCGCGCCGCCCGCCTTGATGACGAACACCTTGTTCTTGTACATGCGGATGTACGGCGCCGCGCTCTTGAGCGCGCGCACGGCGACGGAGGGATCGGGTCGGCTCATCATCATGAGATATACTCCGCAACGTTAGCGGCCGTCAGGCCAGCATGCGATGCAGAACGGCCATCTGCACCGCCAGGCGATTGAAGGCCTCGCGCTTGACCACCGCGCGCGGGCCGTCCAGGACTTCATCGGCGACGGCGACATTGCGGCGCACCGGCAGGCAGTGCATGAGCTTGGCGTCGGGCAGGGCGCCCGCGAACCAGCGTTCCCGCACGCACCAATCGGTGAGATCCGCGCGCAATCGCGCATCGGCTTCGACATCGCCGTAATACAGCGTGGTGCCCCATTCCTTGGCATACAGCACGCTGGCGCCGCTTGAGCGCCGCGGCGCGATCCGAGGTCTCGGTGACCGAACCGCCGGCGGCCGGCGGCCGCCAGCGCGCCTTGTCCATGATCTGCGGCGGCAGCGCAAAGCCTTCGGGCCGCACCACGACCACTTCCATGCCGCGCATCGCGGCCATGTGCACGATGGCGGCGCGGCACGGCCAGCGGCAGCGCCTTCGGGTGATAGACCCAGCTCAGCACGAATTTTGCGCGGCTCGGTATCTCGAGCTCGTCCAGCGTGCGCCAATCGGCCAGCGCCTGGCAGGGATGATTCATGGCCGATTCCATGTTGATCAGCGGCTTGTCGCACAGCTCGTCGATCAATCCGAACAGAGTCTCGTGCAAATCGTCTTCGAGATTCTTGCCCTCGGCAAAGGCGCGCACGCCCAGCGCGTCGCAGTACGACGCCAGCACCGGGATGCCCTCGCGAATGTGCTCGGCGGCGGCGCCGTTCATGATGGCATTGCAGCCGGGTCTCCAGCTGCCACGTTCCCTGTCCCGGCGTGATCACGAAGGAGGAGCCGCCGAGCCGCGCCATGCCGGCCTGGAAGGAGGCCAGGGTGCGCAGCGACGGATTGAAGAACACCAGTCCCAGGATCTTGCCGGCGAGCGCCTGCGGCTGCGGCTTGTCCTGCAGCGACTGCGCCAGCGCCAGCAGATCGAGGACCTGCTCGCGGCTGAAATCGGCGAGATCGAGGAAGCGCTTCATGCCGGAATCTTCGCCAGCGCGTCGCGCAACTGATCGACGTGGCCTTCGTTCAAGATGTACGCCGGCAGCAGGCGCAGCACGTTCGGATCGCCGCTGGTGCCGGTGAGAATGTTTTTCTCCAGCAGCGCCGCCTGCACTTCCTTGGCGGGGCGCGAGGTTTTCAGGCCCAGCAAAAAGCCCGCGCCCTGTACGCCCGGTGACCGGGCCGATGATGCAGTTGGAGCGGATGTAGGCCGATACCTGGCGCACGTTCGCGAGCAGCGATTCCGACTCGATGGTGTCGATCACCGCTTCGGCGACCGCGCAGGCCATCGGGCCGCCGCCGAAAGTCGTGCCCATGTCGTCGTACTTGAGCTGTCCGGCGACGCGCCGCGACAGCAGCAGCGCCGACACCGGAAAGCCGTTGCCCAAGCGCCTTGGCGGCCGTGATGATGTCGGGCGTGACGCCGTAGTAATTCGCGCCGAAGGGCGCGCCGGTGCGGCCCATGCCGCATTGCACCTCGTCGAAAATCAACACCGCGCCCACCTCGTCGCAGCGCCGGCGCAGCGCCTGCAGCATCGGCTTGCCGACGTCGTAGGCGCCGCCCACGCCTTGGATCGGCTCGACGATCACCGCCGCGGTGTCGCGATCGATGAATCGCTCGACGCGCGGCGGGATTGTCGCGCGGCGTGAAGCTCACATCGAAGGGCGTGCGCGGAAAGCCGTACCATTTTTCCAGGGCGCCCCAGGTCACCGCGCCGGCGGCGGCGGTTCTGCCAT
The DNA here is from genome assembly GCA_963783185.1 of uncultured Gammaproteobacteria bacterium. GTDB lineage: Bacteria > Pseudomonadota > Gammaproteobacteria > Steroidobacterales > Steroidobacteraceae > Bog-1198. Next base: position 22,215 of record CAWAMT010000002.1, read on the forward strand.
GCCAGCCCTGTTCCAGCGCGACCGCTTTGCTGCGGCCGGTGATCTTGAACGCGAGCTTGAGCGCATTTTCGTTGGCCTCGGCGCCGCTGTTGATCCAGAACACGGTGTCGAGTCCCAGGCCCGCGAATTTCGCCAGCCGCGCGGCGGCGCGCTCGCGGATCGCCATGGGCAATGCATTGGTTTGAAACGCCATCTGCCGCGCCTGGCGCTCGAGCGCCGCCAGCCAGCGCGGGTGGCCGTAGCCCAATCCCGCGACCGCATGGCCGCCGTAGAAATCCAGAATCTTGCGGCCGTCGCGCGCGTGCAGCCACACGCCCTCGCCGTGCGCCACCTCGATCGGGTATTGCGCGAACACCTGCGCCAGATGGCTCTTGAGCGCGCGCGCGCGGTGTCGGTGTCCGTGCTCATGGGTGTCTCGTCCTCTAGGTCCAGCCGGGTGCCGGGGCCGTGAGCCCGGCGCTTTCATCGAAGCCCAACAAGCGATTCATCCATTGCATGCGCGCCGCCGGCGGCGCCCTTGTTCAAATTGTCGAGCACCGCCATGACCGCAATGGAGGTGCCGTTGGTGACGGCGCTCAAGTTCGAGTAATTGCTGGTCGCCACATCCTTGACCCGCGGCGCCGTCTCGCACCACGCGCACGAAGGGGCAGTCCCGGTAATACGCTGCAGCGCCGCGAGCGCCTGCGCGCTGCCGATCGGCTTCTTCAAGACTGCGCCTGCACGGTGACATGGATGCCGCGCGCGAACGGGCCCGAATGCGGCACGAAATTGAATTCCGCCTCGATGCCGGTCGCCAGCTTTGCGCAGGCGGCGATCTCCGGGCACATGCCGGTGGCTCAAGCGCGCCGTAGCTGTACAAATCGCTGTGGCGCAGCGGATGGTGCGTGCCCTCGCTCGGCTTGCGGCCGGATCCGGTGCTGCCGGTGATGCCGGTGACGAACAGCCGGTGTCTCGGTCAAGCCCAACGCCAGCAGCGGCACGCTGGCGAGCAGCGTCGCGGTCGCAAAGCAGCCGGGATGCGACACGTGCGGCGTCGGCGCCTTCGGCAGATGTTCCGGCACCGCGCAGGTGAACTGCGCGAATGCGTCGCCGGCGCGCCATGCGCGTGCTTGTACACCGATTCATAGGCGCCGGCGCTCGCGTAGCGAAAGTCGGCCGAGATGTCGACGCAATGCGTGTGCACGCCGCCGGCCTCGGCCGCGTCAGCAGCCGGTCGATGATGCCGGCGGCAACGCCGTGCGGCGCGGCGGAGAACAGGGCGGAATTCGGCGTGCGCCGGAGCAGCGCCTCGATCTCCTCGAGGCTCGCGAACTTGAGCTCCGGATACGCGCTGCGCAAATGCGGAAACGCAGCCGCCACCGCCGCTCCCGGCTGGCTGTCGGACAGAATGGCCGCAAGTTCGAGCCGCGGATGCCCGGCGATCAGCCGCAGCAGTTCGCCGGCCACATAGCCGGTGCCGCCGAGCACGATCGCCGGCGTGCGCTCGCGTCATGCGCCGACTACCTTGGCTTCGCCGACGTTGCGCAGGCCCAAGCTGGCGATGATGTGATCGCCGAGATCCGCGGGACTGCTGATGGCATTGAACGCTTCGACGCCCATCTGCTCGCGGATGATTTCGACTCCGACTTGATTGTCGGTCGCGGGACCGGTGACCACGCACGGCTCGATGCCGAAGCGCTCGCGCAGCAATTTGACGCCGCCCCAGGCGGCGACCGGGATCGTTCGCCGACAGCACCACGGCGGTCAGCGCGGCCTTGATGTCGGGCTGCCGCAGGATCGATTCCACGCCGTAGGTGCCCAGCAGACCGTCGCCCAACTCGAACACGATGACGTCCGGCAGTGCCGCTCGCCATTTCGGTCAGCATGGTGCGCGTCAGCGCCGGACCGCATTTCGCCGTCGTGGTGACGACCCCCAAGTCCGTAAAGATCATGGTGCGCCGCGCGCCCGAATCTTCGAACGCCAGGATGTCGCGGCGCAGAGAGACGCCGGTCGCCTTGAAGGCATCGACGATCAAGCCGCGATGGCGCATGCGCGCGATGATGGCCGAAGCCGCCGCCGTCTTGCCGGCCTCCATGCAGGTGCCGGCGAGCGCCACCACCGGCACGCCGCGCACGTTCGAGCGGGGCGTCGTAGTCCAAACGCTTGTATCCGGTTCTGGCGGTCACGCCGATGCGTTCGCCGAGATAGGGGAAGGTCAGAACGGCGCCCAGCACTTTGCAATCGAACGGTTTGCCCTTGTCCGGCGTCGCGGAGTCGCAGATGCCGAGCACGCCGCCGATGTTCAGCATTTGAATCACGTCGCCGGGCTTGAGGGCATCGGGGATGTGTCCCGAATAGCCGAACAACGCCTTGCGGTGGCCGAGCGCGCCGACCACGATATCGCCGCGCGCCACTTTGGCCATGCGGCCGCTGGTCAGTTCCAGCGTGTTGTAGGTCGATTTGTTGTTGAGTACTTCGACCACCACCACCACGCCTTCCTCGCAGGGAATGTCCGCGGCGATGCGAATCTCGTGCGTGAGGCCCAAAGCCTGGGTCACCGACGCGATTTTGTCGACCACCACCGTGCGCATGCCGCTCATGATTCGTCCGCTCCATGATGGCGCGCTCGCGGTCTCGGGCGCGCCTGGCGTCGCCGGCGCGCTTGTAGAAAATTCCCGTCAGCGCCAGCATCTTCGAATACCCGAGCGCATCGGTCGGCGTCCATTCGCCGGCGGCTTCGCCGTAGACGCCCTTGGATGCGGCCATCAACGAATAGGGCGAGGTCACCCCCTCGACGAATACCGACCCCGGCCGAAACAGCACGCTGACCTCGCCGGTGACGCGCGCTTGCGAGGACACGAGCAAAGCCTCGATGTCGCGGCACACCGGGTCCAAGTGCTGGCCCTCATGCACCAGATCTCCATAGGGCTGCGCCACGGATTCCTTGATGCGCGCCTGCTTTGCCGGTCAATACCAATTTTTCGAGTTCGCGATGCGCGGTGAGCAACACATCCGCCGCGGGTGCTTCGAACGCCACCCGCCCCTTGGTGCCGATCACCGTGTCGCCCAGGTGGATGCCGCGCCCGATGCCGAAGGGGCCGGCCAGGGCTTCGAGCCGTTCGATGATCGCGACCGGCGCCAGAGCGGCGCCGTCGAGACTCGCCGGTACCCCCGCGTCGAAGCCGATGGTGTGCCGTTCGGGCGCCCGCGGGTGCGTGAAGGCGTCCTTCGACAGCACCCACGCATCTTCGGGAATGCTGCCGGCCGAGGTCAGCGTCTCCTTGCCGCCGATGGTGACTCCCCACAAGCCGCGATTCACCGAATACGCGGCGCCCAACGGCGGGATGGGCATCCCGTGATCCTCGAGATACTGGAGTTGCTCCGGCCGTTTGAAGGCGCGGTCGCGTACCGGCGCGATGATCTCCAAGTCGGGCGCCAAGGTGCGCAGCGCGACTTCGAAGCGTACCTGATCGTTGCCCGCTGCCGTGCAGCCGTGCGCCACCATGCGTGGCGTTGAGCGACAGCGCCATCTGCGCGATGGTCTGCGCCTGCAGCACGCGTTCGGCGCCGACGCACAGCGGATACAACCCGCCGCGGCGGACGTTGCCCATGATCAGGAACTTGAGCACCTGCTCGAAGTAAGCGGTGCGCGCGTCGATCAGATGATGCTCGATCGCGCCGAGCTGCGCCGAGCGGGCTGGCGAGCGCTGCGGCGGCGGCGGCATCGAGGCCGCCGGTGTCGACCGTGACGGTGATGACCGGCCGTTGGTAGGTGTCCTTGAGCCAGGGCACGCAGAACGAGGTGTCCAGAGCCGCCGGAAAATGCCAGGAGGATGGGCTCGATGCGCCCTTGGGGTGGAGTCGATGTCATAGAGGTTAGAGTCCGAAGATGGCGTGAAGCCGTTCGCCGAGCTTGCGCTGCTCGCGGGCGCCCGGCAGTCGCGATGAATATCGTGTCGTCGCCCGGAAATGGTGCCGATCACCTCGGGCCAGCGGGCACGTGTCGATGGCCACGGCCACGCTTTGCGCCGAGCCCACGGTGGTTCTCAGCACGGTGAGGTTAGTGCCGGCGGTCTGCATCGCGCTCACGAACTGTTTGAGCGTCGAGAAATCGTTTTTGACCGGGGCCCCTGCTTCGGGCAGCACATAGCGATCGCCGAGCTTGGCCACGCCGAGCTCGCGCAAATCGCGGCTCACGCTCGACTGGGTCGCGACATGGCCGATGCTTGCGCAGCATGGCGACCAGCTCCGCTTGGCGCCCGACCGACTGCTCGCGAATGATCTTCGCGAGCATCGTGCGCCGCGCCGGGGCATTGGAATTGTCGTTGTCGGCTCTCGCATGTGGTGCATCAGACCGAGGGTGTGCATAAAGTTGCGCGCATTTTGCATAAAAATGCAAACGCCGTCAATGCGTTTTCTCGAGAATTCTTGTACGCTATGCCCATGCCGCTCGAGACAATCGAAGTTGAAACCGCGCCGAACCCGAACGCCGCCGTGATCTGGCTGCATGGGCTCGGCGCGGATGGACATGATTTCGAGCCGGTCGTGCCCGAAATCGTGCGCCGCAAGGAGCGCGCATGGCGCTTCGTATTTCCGCACGCCCCGCGTGCGTCCCGGTGACGCATCAATGGCGGCATGAACATGCGGGCGTGGTACGACATCCTGGGTTTTGATAGAGCTGCGGCCGAGGATGCGGCCGGCTTTCGTGCAACCGATGCGCACGTTCGCGAGCTGATCGGCGGGGAAATTGCCCGCGGGATTCCGGCCAGCAGGGTGGTGCTCGCCGGCTTTTCGCAAGGCGGCGCGGTGTCGCTGTATACCGCGCCCCGCTGCCCGGAGCGCTTGGCCGGCGTCATGGCGCTATCCTGCTACCTGCCGCTCGCGAGCAGCCTGAGTGCCGAGCGCGCGGCGGCAAACGAGGGCGCGCCGATTTTCATGGCTCACGGTCTCTCTGATCCGATGCTGCCGATCGGGATGGGGCTCTCCTCGCGAGATTTCCTCAAGAATCTCGGGTATGCGGTCGAGTGGCATCAATACCCCATGGCGCATTCGGTTTGCCAGGCGGAAATCGCCGACATTCGCGAATTCCTGTTTCGCGTGCTCCCGTGACACCGGGCGCGTCCCGGGCTAAGCTCATCGGCCCTGCATTTTAAGCGGAGCGTATATCGTGGCAAGCACTCCCTCAACATCGAGCAAAAGAAGTGTGGCAGTGCGACGACTGCAAGCCGAGGCCGACAAGGCGGCGCAGCGGGCGGAGGATTCCAAGCAGCAAGTTCGCCTCGCCAAGGCCACGCTCAAAAAGGCGCGCAAGAACTCGAAACTGACCAAAAAAGCCGCGAAACAGGCGCGGAAAAAGGTCGAAGCCGCCAAGGCGGCGAACTCCCAGCGCGCCGCACGAGCGGCTCGGGCAGCTAAGGCTGCAAAGGCGGCCAAGTCGGCCAAGTCGGCCGCCCCGAAGCAGACCGTCCCTTCCAAGACATCGAGCAGCGCTAAACCGAACGGCGCTGCCAAAGTGCCGGTCGCGCGCAAGCCTCCGGTCGCGAAGTCCCGCGCCCCGCAAAAGCCCTCCGCAGCGGCGGTGGCGCGCTCGGTCATCAAGCGTTTGGAGAGTGAGCCGGCAAAAACCCCGCCGCCGGTCAACGCCCCGTCCGAGACGGTCGCCAAAGAGGCAAGCTCGTAGCGCCGCAAGCCGTTTACGTATTCGGCAACAACATTGCGATCACAAGCGTAAGAAACAGGGCGGCGAGCAGTCCGATGAGCTGCCCGAGAACCCAGACCCCGAACGCCTTACGCGTCGCCAATCGATGAACTTCGCTCAAGCCCATGATCTGCAGCACCACGCTCCAAATGGTGAGCAGCACATAGGCGATGAACTGCGCCCGTAACAACAGGGCGGGAAAAGTCTCGAGGTCGGGGCGCGGCACTTGCATGAAAGTTGCTTCGCCGGCGAGCAAAGCCGTCAACACCCAAATGCCGAGTGATACGGCCATCGGTACACCGCCGTAAGCTAGGACATGTATCACTTGATTGCGGGTCGAGCTTCCGCCGAACCGCTTGCCCAGACGCGTATAAATCGCAGCCATCACGTACAGGCTCGCGACGCCGATGAGAGAGCCTACGACGACACCCTTGCCAATGATGCCCGCGACACTGTCGGTTGCCCCGGCGTTTTGCGCGCGGCTCCAGGCGAGCCAGCCGACCATGCCTTGTGCCGCCCCCAACAGATAATCGAGTCGGCCGATGGGTTGCGATGCCAATTCGCGAAATACGCGGCGCGGTCGCAACCAAACATCATGCAGCGGACGGATCGGTTGTTCCGGTACGGGGTCAGTCGGTATCACAACAGCAGCGTACTCATTCCACTTGATCGACTCCAGCGTCGAGCGCAGATGACAGCAGACTTTTTCGGGGCTACTCTCACAGCGAGTAGCCGTAAGACCGCGAGGAGAAGACTGACCATGGCAAAGAAGAAAGGTAAAGGGAAGAAGCGTTCTGTAGCGAAAGCAAAGCGTACAGCCGCTAAGACCAGCGCAGTGAAGAAAAAGACGCGTAAATTAAAGAAGCCGAGCAAGCCCAAGGTCGCAAAAAAGGCGAAAAAGGCTGCGGCACGTAAGGCTGCGCCCAAGAAAGCCGCAGTGAAGAAAGCTGCACCAAAGAAGGCTGCACCAAAGAAGGCGGCGGCAAAGAAGGCCGCGCCAGCCCTGAGGAGAGTAAGACCGACGAGCGTCGCACCGGCAACTCCGGCGCCCGCACCGGAGGCCACATCGAGTTTGGATCTGGGATTCGAGCCAACGCCGCCCGCACCGACTTCAGACCCGTCGGTCTCGTAAGGGATCGCTCTGGGTGATGTCACGCGCGTATCAGCCCGCGAAGGGCGCGCGCGTTGCTGCTGTTCGGGAATACGCGGGTGGCCAGGGTGTCGGCGTCGACGTGCAAGTGCTCGTCGAGTACGCCTTTGAACACGCTGCGCAGGTCCAGCGTCGGCTTGAGGTCGCGGTTCTCGAGCAGCGACTTCGCCGCGAGGCCTGGCCAGTCGGCGATGACGCGTCCGCCGCGAACCGCGCCGCCCACGAGGAAGGCGCAGCCCCCCGTGCCATGATCGGTGCCGCGCGCGCCGTTCATGGCGGCGGTTCGCCCGAATTCGGTGACCACGAGCACGGCGGTTTGCGGCCAAAGCGGCCCCAATTCATCAGCGAGCGTCCGCAGTGCGCGGTCGAGCCCGAATAGCCGCTGCGACAACACACCCTTGGCTCCGCCCTGATTGGCGTGGGTGTCCCAGCCGCCGGCCTCGAGGACCGCAATCTCAGGCCCCCCCTCGCTGCGCATCAAGGTGGCAGCCATGCGCGTCACGCCGCTCACGCGATCCGTCGCCGGCTTAGCCGCAGCGCTCTTAAGCTCGCCGAGCATCGTTTCGGGAGCATCGAGACCGTCGGCGAGCTTTTCGGTCTGCACGGCCTCGCTGAGGCGCGCAGAGAACCAATCGTCCTTCGAGTAAAGATCGGCCAAGCGCGCCAGTAGATCTTCGTCGATATCCGGCGTCTCGAGCGGCGACTTGGACAGCACCGGCGCGTCGCCGCGTAGAATGAGAGGAATGTTTTGACTGATCGCCACGGCCCGCTCCGGTACTCTGGCCAACGCTCGATTGAGCCAGCCATCCGCGGTACCGAGGGGTTGGGAAAGTCCGTTCTCGAGAACGTTCTGTCCGTCGAAGTGCGACCGGTCGCGGTAGGGCGAAGCTACCGCATGGAATACGATCAATTCTCCGCCCATGAATCGCTCGTGCAAAAAACCCAATGACGGATGTAGACCGAACATGGCATCCAGTCCGAGCGCGCCATCGGGGGCGCCGGGCGCGGCAATCGCCAAATCGCGGTGCAGGCCTAGATAATCGGGATCGCCATGGCTGGGAACGGCGGCGAGGCCGTCCAGCGCACCGCGCAGAATGACCACGACGAGGCGCGAAGGCCCGCCGGTTTTCGCGAACAGCACCCTGGGGAATGCAGCGCTCGCCGCCAGGGCGCCGCCGCCCACGATAAAGCGGCGTCGTGTCACGGGAGCCTGAAACCTGTGCATCGTCATCTCCGTTGAAACTCAGGACTCATCAACAAAAGCGTCAGCCCCTGACTCCCGGAAGCGGCGCGCCGCAGCGCCGTCAGCGTGTCCGCGCGGGCAAATCCGCCGAGGCTTGACGCCGCGACACCGAGTGGGTCCGCACCTTCCTCGTAGCGCTCGGCAACCCGAGATGCCCACAGCACGCGATGCATGAGCGCATCGGAGCCGTCCCAACTCTTGGCTGTATCCGCCCAACCGGCGGGCGATCCGGGCGTGTATTGCCGTTGCCCCAGCAGTTCGAAGCTGCGGATCACTTCCTGGGGTTTCTGCGGCGTCACGTCGAGGGCCCGCAAGGTTGAAAACACGAAATCCTCGGGTGTCTTGAACTTGCGCAGTTCCGGCTCCCACGCCTCGGGCGCCTCGATCAGCGCGGCATACACCTGCGGCAGATGGCCGTCGGATTTCAGATAGGCGCGCGCGAGGCGTTGCACCGCCGCCGGCGGCGGGTCATCCGCAATGAAGTGCCGGACTAGCTTGGTCGCGATGAAGTGCGCGGTCTTGGGGTGACGCGCCAGATCAGCCAGCACCGCTTCGCCCTGCGCTTGGCCGTCTTCCCGGTAGCTCTTGCCGAGGAAGGTCTTCGGTCCAGGCTCGTGCAGGTCGTCGCGAAAGTAGAAGCGGCCCGTTTCGCCGCCGGCGAGCCGGCCGCGGCCGCCGCCGATCGACCATCCCGTGATGATTTGCGCGAAACTCGTGACATCGGATTGCGTGTAGCCGCCGTCCACGCCGAGCGTATGCAACTCGAGAATTTCCCTTGCCAGATTTTCGTTGATGCCGAAGCGGCGCTTCGTTTGCCTGCGCGCGGCGAGACGTGCCGCGGACGAGTCGGCGCCCACCGAGAATTGATTGTCCAGGAAGGCAATCATCGCGGGATGCTGCTCGACCGCGGTCAGTAAATCGATGAACCGGCCATTGACGTGCGGTCTGACTGCCTCGTTCTCGAGCGTGCCGGCCAGCCCGAAGATCGCGCCTTTGTCCGCGGAAATCGCAAAATGATTGCTCCAAAAGTGCACCAACCGTTCAGCGAAGGGCCGCGTGGTCGAGGCGGCGCTCTGAGCACGCGCCAAAACTTGAGCGCGATAGTGAGGTTGGTATGCATCGCGCAACAACATTGCCCCGGCTTTCGCGTCCGCGTCGGGAGCCGCCGCGGCTTCACGTTTCATTTCTTGTCGTTCCTCACGAGCGGCCAGCACACCGGCGAAAATGAGATCTGAGGATGTGAGAGACGCGCTGCCGGAAAGTACCGAGGCTCCGCGAGTCTGGGCCGCGAGCCAGCCGCGCGGGTCGGATGCCGCCGCGTTAAGATCACCCGGGCGGGCGCCCAATCCGAAGCGCAAGACGGCAATCTCGGGATATAGCATGACCCAAGGTAACGGCGCCGTTGCCTTGCGGTTGACCGGTCGGCCGACCATGCCCTACAGCGCGTAGGTTTATTCCTACAAGTGCACGGGGGACAGGCTGATTTCGCACAACTGCCCGCGCGCCAAGATCACCTAACGCATGTTCCACCGACCCGACGGACCCTATGACAATGCCTTCATGACGGCGCGCGGCGACGTTGCCGCGGGTCCCGTATTGCAACGCAACAGCAACGCCCGGGCGGATGCGGCTGAAATCGAAACGCTGCGATCCATCAATGCGGATTTGATCCGGGAGATTGCCCTTCTCAAGCAGCGCGAAGCGCAGGCGCAGCGGCTCGCAGACAGGGACGGACTGACCGGCCTCTATAACCGCAGGCGTATGTCAGAACTCCTGGAGGCCGCGGTTGCACAGGCATCGCAGCAGCGCCATCGAGTGGGTCTATTGTTCGTGGATCTCGACGGGTTCAAGCGTATCAACGACCAATTTGGTCACGCCGCAGGCGATGAACTGCTGATCACCGTCGCCGGCCGGATTGCATCTAGGGCGCGCACCGGGGATATCGTGAGCCGCTACGGCGGGGACGAATTCGTCGTTCTCCTGCCCCGGATACCGGACCGGGCCGCCGCCTTCGACGTGGCTGCGACCATCGGTCATCGAGTCGCGTTGCCGCATCAAATCGAGGGTGAGGAGATCCGGGTGACTGCCGCCATCGGCGTCGCGGTGTACCCGGACGACGGGCACCGCTGCGCGGAGCTTCTGCACCGGGCCGATGATCGGATGTACCGCGCCAAGGGCCTCATGAGGGAGTCGATCGACTCGCTGAGCTCTCCTGCGCATCCTGCCCGGCGCCGCGACGATCGATCGAAACGCCGCTTGGATTGATGGTGTTTTAGACCTTCGAGGCTAGCCTCGCGTTTGCGGCCAGGTCGTGGCGGCGTGCAACTCGCGCAGCGGACGTTCTGCGCCCGCATCAAACCAATGCTCGATCAAGCTGAACGAAATCGACTGGCGCGGAGGCAGCAACGGCACGCCTGAGACGATGTCGGCACGTGTAAACCAGCGCGCATCTTCGAGTTCTTCATCCCTTAAGTGCACTTCGTGAGTAACCGCGTGCGCGGTAAAGCCGAGCATCAGGGAGCTCGGGAAAGGCCAAGGTTGCGAGGAGTGGTATTCGATCTTGCCCACGGTTACCCCGGTCTCCTCGAGAACTTCGCGCGCCACCGCGTCCTCGAGGGATTCGCCGGGCTCGACGAAGCCCGCGATGGTCGAGTAGCGGCCGACCGGCCATGCGGCCTGTCGTCCGAGCAATGCGCGCTCGCCGTCGCTGACCAGGACGATGATTGCCGGATCGATGCGCGGGAATTGTTCATGCCGGCAGGCGGGGTTGGTGCACACGAGCACGTGTCCGCCCTTGGCAGCCACGGTCTTGGCGCCGCAAGTGCCGCAGTAGCCATGCCGGGCGCGCCAGTTGATCATCGCCCGTGCATAACCCAATAGCCCGGCTTCCTCCGGCGGCAGCATCGACGCGGCAACCCGCAGGTCTTCGAAGCGCGTGCCGGGCGGCGAGGGCGGCGGATCGACGGACTCGATCTCGTAGGCAAAAAAGCTCGTATCGTTGAATCGGCCCAATAGAATCAAATCATTGCTGTTGTGCCGCTCGGCGGTCGATCTGATTGAGTTCGAGCAACGCCGCGCGCGGCACGGCGCCGTCCGGCGTCGCCACGGCCTTGGGGTCCGCCACGGCAATCAGGCTGCGCGAGTTCCAAACCGGCACCACGCGGCTGCGCTCATCGGCGAGCGCGCTCTCGAACCAGGCCGGATCCGAGCGCAAATGAGCGGCGCGCTCCAGGTACGGACCTGCGAAAACGTTCCTTCTTTGCATGGAGGAATTCTAGCAGGGCCGCGGCGTACTAGTTGGCACGCCCCGAAGCTCCGGCAGGACCCGACGGCTCGCAATTCGCGCACGACGAGCGCCGCTTCGCCAGCAAATCCCGCAGCCACACTCCGCCGCAAGCGGCGCACCGCAGAATGGCCAGTTCATCGCGCCGCGCGAGCGCGAGCAGCAAGAACCACGCATGCTCGAAGGAGATGTTCGCGGGCACGTGCAGCTCTCCATAGGCCTCATAAGCCTGGCAGAGCAGGGCGCCCGACTCCAACGAGCCGACACGATAGCGTCGACTCGAGTCCTAGAGCGGTCCCGCGCAAGAGCCCGTACACGAGGAACAGGCTCGCCAGCTGCGCCGCCTGGAAATTCAGTTCCGCGTTTCTGAAGAAAAACGCCGCCTGCCGCGGGGACTTGCCGCGGTGCCTGAGTACCGAACTGCGCACCATGATCCAGCACATAGCTGCGGTACAGCTTGCGAATTCGATCATCGCTCAAGCCCGTCCATTGGCGAATCGTGAAAGTGCGCGCTTCGTGGCGGATCAGGCGCAACGCCAAATCCAGACGCTGGCGGTCGCGGGTGTAGCGGTCATCGGAGACTCTCATGGGCGGCTCCTGGCGGCGGACTGCAATTCGAGGGGTTTTGGACCATAAAAGAATTTGACAGAAATTAATCACAAAGTTAGCGTGCTTGCCAAGTGTTTGCGGCACGCGATTGCCGGTGCGTTTGCGGCGAAATGCGCTACGAGCCGGTCCGACGGGTCGACTGGTCAATACGGAGGCGGTCATGCAGGAAGCATTCGTCGGCGGTTGGGCGCGCGAGCCCCATTTTTCGGTCGCGGCTGCTCGGTTCGTTGCGCGACTTGAATCACCGGTTCCTCGATTTGGTCGGGAGCGCGGACCGGCGATTGGCGCCTCCCCGAACGGCTCAAGTTGCCGGGCGACGTGCCGAAACAGGTGGCGCCCCTCTCGGCGGCGCAGAGGGCGGCGGCGGCGAACTGTCCCTACGCGCTGTTCGACCTGCGCTTTTACGACGACGAGCATTGGCAGTCGCGCTTGAGCAGGGCCGGGCAATGGCGCGTCGCCGATGAGACCGTCGTCGAAGACGATACGGCCAAGTTCGTGAGGCTCGCCCTGTTTTACGCCTGGCACGTCGCCTGCACCGCCAAGCTTGCGGCGCAGCTGCTGTTGGGAATGAACGAGCACACGGCGGCGGCGTTCAGCGCGGCGCACGCTCGACTGCCTGCCGGCGTCTCGTTGCCAGCGAAACGGTGAACTTGACCGCGCGATGGTGCACGAGCAACGCCTATTGGAGCGCCCTGGTGTGCGCCGCATCTCGCACGGACGCAGCTCGTTTGCGTAAAGTGCAGCTCTTCGGGCTACAGCTCGCGGCCGCCGCGCGCCTCCCGTAGGCCGTCGGCGGCGGCGAAACCCCTGGCACGGGTCGACCCGCGCAAGTCCCGCGCAAGTTGCGGGAGGAGCCTTGCGCGGTTTAGTCTACGCGGCTCCTATGCACGCCCTCGTCCTTCGCCAGCTCACCAAGGTCTACAAGAACGGCATCAAGGCGCTCAAAGGCATCGATCTCGAGGTCGCGGAGGGCGATTTTTTCGCGCTGCTCGGTCCGAACGGCGCCGGCAAGACCACCATCATCGGCATCGTCACCTCGCTGGTCAACAAGACCAGCGGCATCGTCGAGGTCTTCGGCCACGACATGGATCGCGAGCTCGAGGTGGCGAAGTCCTGCATCGGCGTCGTGCCGCAGGAGATCAATTTCAACATGTTCGAGACGTTGTTCACGATCGTGGTGAACCAGGCCGGCTTCTACGGCATACCGCGGCCGCTCGCGAAGCAGCGAGCCGAGAAATATCTCAAGCAATTGCAGCTGTGGGAGCGCCGCCATTCGATCGCCCGCTCGCTCTCCGGCGGCATGAAGCGGCGCCTCATGATCGCTCGAGCGCTGATGCACGAACCGAAGCTGCTGATATTGGATGAGCCGACCGCCGGCGTCGATATCGAGATTCGCCGCTCGATGTGGGAGTTCTTGCGCAATATCAACGACGAGGGAACGACCATCATTTTGACCACGCATTACCTCGAGGAGGCCGAGAATCTGTGCCGCAACGTCGCCATCATCGAAGGCGGCCGCATCATCGAGCGCGACACCATGGCCAACGTGTTGCGTAAGCTGCAAACCGAAGTTTTCGTGTTCAACTTGAGCGAGTCCAGGACCGACCGCGCCGGAGATCCCGGGAATCGCCACGACTCTCACGGACGATCACACGCTCGAGGTCGAGGTCTCGAAGGGGCAGAGTTTGAACGATATTTTCGCGCAGCTTTCTTTGCAGGGAATTCGCGTGAACAGCATGCGCAACAAGGTCAATCGGCTCGAGGAGCTGTTCATCCGTCTGGTCGACGACAGCGTGCGCTCCGCCGCCGTGAAGAGTCCTTGAAGAATGACGGCCTCTCGCGCGCGTTCCGAATGGGTCGGCTTCACGACCATCGTCATCCGCGAATTCAATCGCATCGTGCGCATTTGGGGCCAGACCATCGTCCCGCCGACGGTTACGGCGACGCTGTATTTCGTGATCTTCGGCAGCCTGATCGGCAAACGAGTCGGAGCGGTCGGCGGTTACGACTACATGCAGTTCATCGCGCCCGGTCTCATCATGATGACGGTCATCACCAATTCCTACGGCAACGTGGTGTCGTCCTTCTTCGGCGCCAAGTTCGGCAAGCATCTCGAGGAACTGCTGGTGTCGCCGCTGCCCAACTGGCTGATCTTGTCCGGCTACATCGCCGGCGGCGTACTGCGCGGGCTGCTGGTGGGATCGGTCGTGACCATCGTCGCGCTCTTCTTCACGCGCCTCGCCGTGCAGCATGTTTTCGCGATCATCTCCGCCGTACTGCTCACCAGCATCGTTTTCTCGCTCGGCGGATTCATCAACGCGCTGTTTGCCAAGAATTTCGATCAGATTTCCTGGTTCCCGACGTTCGTGCTGACGCCGCTCACCTACCTCGGCGGCGTGTTCTATTCCATCAAGATGCTGCCCGCATGGGCGCAAGCGGCATCGCACGCAAATCCGATTCTGTACATGGTCAGTGCGTTCCGATACGGGTTCCTCGGCAGCGTCCGACGTCGATTTGCGGCTCGCCTACGGGATCATGATTTCGGCTGCCGTGTTCATGTTCGCGCTGGCGGTGACATTGTTGAACAGGGGCACCGGCATCCGCGACTGAAGCGGTCCCGCGGGTCGAGGCGATCGCGCGGCCCGCTTCCGCACCGCTCCTGTTGTCGTGTATCGTGCGGCGGACGTTGAGACAATTTTAAGGAGATGAGTGATGACCGAAGAAAAGCAGCAAAAATTCACCGCCAAAGTGCGCCGCGGTCTGGTGTGGGTTCACGCGGTTGCCGGCGCCGAACTTGCGAAGAAAAAAGCGGAGGCGACCGGCGTCAGGATCGAAGGGTTTACGGCCAGCGAGCTCGCGGATGTCGAGTCGGCGTTGACTTGGATCGGCCAAAACAAAGAATCGCAGGGCTCAGATCCCGCCTGAGTCGGGCGGCGCATCAACCGGTGTTTCCGTTACGCGACACCGAGCGTGCTACCCTAACTCGCGGCGGCGGAATAGCGCTGCCGCGAATCCGCGGATGAGTGCGTTACACTATTGCCATGGCCCAAAAACGTGCCTTAGTCGTCGACGATTCCAAGTCGGCTCGCGTCATCTTGAGCCGAATGCTCGAGAAATACGACATCGAAGTGGACATGGCCGAGTCGGCCGAGCAGGCCATCGAATATTTGAAGCACGACCGGCCTGACGCGATTTTCATGGATCATCTCATGCCCGGCATGGACGGTCTGCAGGCCGTGCAGGCCATCAAGGGCAATCCTCAGACCGCGATGATTCCGATCATGATGTACACCTCGCAGGAGGGAGAGCTGTACGTCGGTCAAGCGCGTGCGCTCGGCGCGATGGGCGTGCTGCCGAAGCAGGTGCGGCCGGTCGATGTATCGAAGGTGCTGTACGAACTGCATCTGTTGCCGGATCGCCGCGACATGGATGAACCCGCGCTCTTGCCGGTGGAGCTGGATGCGGGTACTGCGCTCGAACGGCCGGCTGCGGCCGATCGAGCGCTCCGCCGCCGGACTGGGGGCGCCGCATCGAGGCGGCCGTCAAACAGCAGTCCGTCGACTTGCGCCGCTTCGTCGTGGCGAGCCTCGACAGTTTTGCGGTCCGGATCGTCGCCGATTTGCGCCACACGGCGCCCGCGCCCGCCGCGGCCGCGCCGCTGCAACCCCTGCTCGCCCCGCAGCGCCGGCCCGCTATGGCCTTGGGCAGCCGCGTCTTGCGCGGCATGCGTGTTGGCGCTGATGTGCGCGCTGTTGTGGACCACGTCGCGCGAGGAGCTGGCGAAATCCCGCGCGGAGCTCGCGGCGATGCGCGCCGCCAATGCCGATTTGCAGCGCTCGCGTGACCGAACTCAACGCGACGGTCAAGGATCTGACCGCCGCGCTCGCGGCCGCGGCGGCGAACACTTCAGGCGCGGCGACTTCGGGCGCGAGTGTCCCGGGTCGGCGCCGGGCTGCCGCGATCCGAGCAAGTTCCATACGGTGAAATACCCTTCGATCACAGCCGCCTGGATGTGCTGCGCGACCTGTTGGCGAAACTCGAAGCGCAGGGTTTCCACGGGGTGGTAAAAATCACGAGTTTGGCGGGATTATTTTGCCTCAGCGGCAATGCGACAGACGGCTTCGCGCCGGCGCAGGCGCGAGCTTGCCGGTCAACAAATGCGATCTGGTCGGCAACCCGTTCGAAGAGTCCTTGTCGGGGCAGCAGCGCCAGTCGCTGGCGTTCGCGAACTTGGTGGCCGGCATGCGTCAGCGAACGTCGGGCGCCATCACGGTGGCCTTCGAGAATGCCGGCTCATCGCGCGCGACCGTGGCCTATCCACCGCGCAATGAGTCGCTCACGGCCGGAGAATGGAATCGCGGCCGCGGCTGCCAATAACCGCGTCGAATTTGCGGCGGATCCGGCTCCAGCGCCGTAATCGCCTAGAACGCCACTCTCACGAAAAGCTCCGGACCCTTGGTGTTGAAATCGAACAGGCCCGAATTCGATAGTCTGCGTCGACGAGAGATGCGCTTTGACGTTGGTGTATCCCAACGCAAAGGACACGTTGGGGCGGAAGCGGTAGAGGGCATCGAATTCCAGAAAGCCCAGCGATCCGTCCAATTGGTCGATGTGCAAGTCAAGGTATTGAACGCGCCCGTCGAAGTAGAATCGTTTGCTCGCCACCCACGTGGCAGCGATGCCCGGCGTCGGGAAGGGACCCGCCTGATCTTCGTGTTGGTTGATATGGACCGGCATCTGTCTGCACTTTCGCCTGTGCCGAGATGTCGACGGCGGTGATCGCCGAGAGTCGCGGCGATCTCGAGCTTCTCGCTGTGCCAAAAGGAATATCCGTACGTGAGGCTGAGCAATCGCAGATTTAGCTGCGACTGCAGCGGATCGCCGGCCTGCAGCAACGACATCGCGAAACACGATCGGTTCGCGCGACGATGGTGCTTCCGGATCGGTCGAGCGTGAAGTAGTCGAGGAACAGCCGGTTTCGCTCGCCGGCGCGCACCATGACTTGAAATTTGGGCTCGATGTCCGACTGGTCCAAGCCGAATTGATTTTCCGCGTTGATCGACCGTGCCCGGCACACTCCGGTGTTGCTGTCCACTTGAAGAGTCGTCGAGGACGATAGGTGCATGATGCCCGAGCGATACGCGCACGCGGTCATCGGTCGGACTGATATAGTCGCCGTCGGCGTGCGCGAGGGTCGCGACGAACGCGAGCGCCAGCGCCGCGATGCCGTACTTGATCGATCAAGGCTCTCCTCAATACCAGCTGATCCGTCGCCGCCCGCCTGGGTCTCGCGGGCAGCGAGGGGCTGATGCGCTCCAACACATGCGCGGCGGCCGCGCGCCAACCGGTGAGTTTGCCGCCATAGATGCCGAGGACGCGCGGATGCGTATCACGGTCGGTGGTAAAAATGGTCTCCCGCGACCGGTCGAACGCGGTCTGCTGAGGCCGCGGGCAACACGCGTAGGCCGGCGAAACGTTGCACGATGTCCGTACGGGTCATTGCGGCGGCCGCCGGAAAGTAATGGCGCGCCACGGCCAGCAGATATTCCTCTTCCTCGGGCAGCGGATGCACCTGGTCGGGTTCTCCCCGATAGGGCGTCTCCGTGGTGCCGATCAGAGTCGCGCCCTGCCATGGCATGACGAATACGGCGCGGCCGTCGCTCGGGCTCTCGACGTAGTAGATGCCGCTGGTGACGCGCATGGGCACGACGATATGGGTGCCCTGCACGAGATCGACGTCGGGTATCGGGATCGCGGGCTCGATGGCGCGCGCGACCTGCGTGGCCCAGGGACCCGCCGCATTGACCAGCACCCGCGCACGGCACTTCGATCCGCGACGCCGCCGCTCTCAAAGGTCACGATGACGCCGTCGTCCGTGAGATTCGCGCCGAAGAAAGTTCGCGGGCATCGGCCAATTCGCCGCCGAGCGTGCGCGCGGAATCGACCACGGCGCGGGTCAGCTGCGCGTCGTCGGTTTGCGCGTCGTAATAGCGGATCACCGCATCGAGGTTGCGGGTCTCGAGACCGTCGAGCTGCGGACCATTCGCGCTTCGGAACACTGCCGAAACGGGTGCTGGCGTCGAAGCCGCCGAGCAGCGCGTACATCGAAAGTCCCAGCTTGAGCTGCCAGGGACGGCGGCGCGTGTCGGCATAGACGGGAATGAAAAAAGGCTTGAGCTCGACCAGGTCCGGCGGCGATTCGCAGATGCATGGCGCGTTCGCGCAGACTCTCGCGCACCAGCGCGAACTGGCCGGACTCGAGATAGCGGAAGCCGCCGTGGATCAACTTGCTCGAGCGGCTCGACGTGCCGCTGGCGAGCGCCGCGCTTCTCGATGAGCAGTCCGCTATGACCGGCCGCCGCGGTCGGCCTGCAGTACGCCGGCGCCGTGAATGCCGCCGCCCACGATGATCACATCGAATTCTTTCATTCGACTCTAAGGAATCGAAGTTGGCAATATGAGCGAATCAGGCACACACAAATTTCCCGACTGCTGTCGCCATTCGCGAACAGCACGCGCAAGTTTCATTTGCCGTCGCGCTTTTCCTCGAATTGCAGCATCGGTGCGCCCGAGGTGACCTCGATTTCGCCGTCGACGATCGCCCCCTTGGCGATCGCGATGGTGCGTGCGCAGACTCTGCCGCGAATCACGGCGGTGTAGCCGATTTCCAATTTGTCTTTCACCGTGAGCCCGCCGGTGATCTTGCCGGCGACGATGGCCTGGTGCGCCTGAATATTGCCGTGCCAACTGCCGGTGACCGACAGATTCAGACCGCCGTCCAATTCGCCGTCGCCGTGTACTTCGCCGGAGACGACGAACGGCCCGACGCCGCGGATATCCCCGACGATGACGGACTCGGCGCCGATGAAGGTCGGGGTCGGCCGAGTTGCCTTCGAAGAACCGGCGTTTTTGTGCGCTCATGAGGCCTTATTAATCCTATCTGGCCCATGGGCTGATGTGACGAGCTTGGCGTCGCCGACAGACGCCGCGAATCGAAGTAGAATGGCAGCCAACGGCGAAAAATGACGTCCTCGAGTGGGAAAATGATCATCAATAAATTCGTTCTGGTGCTTTGCTGTGCGTTGGTGCTCGGAATTTGCGGCTGCAGCCGCCAACAAAGCGACTGGCAAAAGACGCGCGAAACCAATACCACCGAAGCGTACGAGCAGTTCCTCAAGAAGTATCCGAGCGGTGAATTCACGGCGCAGGCACAGGCGCGCGTCAAGGAACTCTACGAGGAGCGCGACTGGCAGAAGGCGCGCGATGCCGATACGCCGGAGGCGTACCAGGCGTTCTTGAAGCAGTATCCGGAAGGCAAATGGACGGAGGAAGCGCGTATCCGCGTGGAGAACTTCACCCTGGCGCAGACGCCGTCCGGGTCCGGTGCCGCGGGCGGCACCCCGCCTGGCGCTCCCGGAGCCGCGCCAACCTGCGCCGAGCTCGTCCGCGGCGGCCAAACCCCCGGTGGCGGCCAAACCCCCCGCAGCGGCCAAACCCCCCGTAGCGGCAAGCCTCCGGTAGCTGCCTCTGCGGACCGCCAAGCCCGCCGCCGAGAGGCTCCCGCGTCCAAGTCGCCGTCAGGGCGCCTACGCCGTGCAGCTCGGGGCGTTCAAGTCGGGCGCCGATGCCGCCAACAGGCGCTGGGCTCACCTGCAGAAGGAATATCCGGAGCTTCTGGCGGGGCTGTCCTCCAAGGTCGTGCCGAAGAAGACGTCGACGGGAACTCTTTATCGTCTGCAGGCGGTCGGCGCGACGGAAAAGCGCGCGCATGCGATTTGCAAGCATCTGAAGGCCAAATCGCAGCCCTGCGTCGTGCTCCGCCCCACGCACGCCTGACGGATTTCGCACCGCCGGACCCGTGCCCGCAGGTACGGCCGGGCGCCCGGTCGCGCGCCCGAGCGAGTTGTACACCGCCAGTTTCCCTTGAGCGACTCATGCCCGTCGAAGTACGTCACATCGCTGACAATTTTTGTCAGTTGCGGCACGTCGGGAAATGCTAACTAACTGAATCCGTTGGTATTCTTGATCTGGCACGCCGATTGCTTGGTTCACTGTCATGCAATCGGTAATCATCGCGATGTTGATGCCAGAGGGGAGCCCCGGGGCCACCTTGTTGGTACGCCGCGCCGATGGCCAATTTGCCTTCGAACGAATCGATGCACGCGTGGCCTCGGCCGCGCGCGTTGCCGCGAGTTTTATCGCTAAGGATGCTTCCGGCATGGATAGGAGCGCCCCCGCGCTCGCGGGCGCCGAAATGGTTTGAGTGTCGATGCTTGTGTTGATGATTGATGGTCTTTGTTTCTCCCCTTTGGTTCTATCTTTGCGCCGCGATTTAGCTTCCCAGCTCGCGGCGCTTTTTTTTGCCCTCCGCTTAAGGCGGGGCATGTCACTCGGTGATGCCGAGTGGGCCAGCACGAAGGCATACTCCATGGCGGTCTCCCGATAGCGCTGAAAGCGGCCCGATTTGCCGCCGTGGCCGGCCTCCATGTCGACGTGCAGCAGCAAGGGATTGTCGTCGGTCTTGAGCGTGCGCAGCTTGGCGACCCATTTGGCGGGCTCGTAGTACTGCACCTGGCTGTCCCACAGACCGGTGGTGACGAGCATTGCCGGATAGGGTTGCGCTCGAACGTTGTCGTAGGGCGAATAGGAGACATGTAGTCGTAGAATTTCCGGTCGGCCGGGTTGCCCCATTCATCGTACTCGTTGGTGGTCAGCGGGATGCCTGCATCCAGCATGGTGGTGACGATGTCGACGAAGGGCACCTGGGCGACGATGCCGCGGTAGTCTTCCGGACTTAAGTTGGCGACCGCCGCCATCAAGAGCCCCCCGGCGCTGCCGCCCATCGCAAAAATCTTGTCCTTGGCGGCGTAACCCCTGGCCACCAACTCATGCGTGACGTCGACGAAGTCGGTAAAGGAGTTCTTCTTGTTGAGCAAGCGCCCGTCGTCGTACCAGCTGCGCCCCATCTCCTGGCCGCCGCGCACGTGCGCAATCGCGTAAACGAAGCCGCGATCGAGCAGGCTCAGGCGCGCCGAAGAAAAATACGGATCCATGGACAGCCCATAGGCGCCGTAGGCGTATTGCAGCAGCGGCGCGGTGCCGTTGCGGACGAAATCCTTGCGATAGACGATCGATACCGGGATGCGCTTGCCGTCCCGCGCCGGCGCGAACAGAAATTCGGTTTGGTAGTTCGCGGGGATCGAAATCGCCCATCACCGGATCGCGTTTGAGCAAGGTCCTTTCGCCGGTGCGCACGTCGTAGTCGTAGACGGTGGTCGGCGTGGTGAGCGAGGAATAGGTGTAGCGCAGGATGTCGGAGTCGATCTCCGGATTGACGGAAATGGCCATGGTGTAGGCGGGCTCGTCGCTCGCGATGAAGAATTCTTCGGCGGCCCGGCCGGCCCCAGTGGCTGGATGCCGATCTTGCGCAGGCCGCCGGTGCGCACCGATAGCGCGATGAAGCGCTCGAACACTTCGAAATCTTCGAGGAACGCATCGTCGCGGTGCGGCACCACGTCCTGCCAACGCGCCTGGTCGCCGCGTCGAACCGATCGGCGCCTGCATCAGGCGAAAATTGCGCGCGCCCCAATTGGTGCGGATGATGAATCGATCGCCCAGGTGCTCGATCTCGTATTCATGGTCGCGCTCGTGCGGCAGAAAAACATTGAACGACAGCGACGGGTCGATCGGCATCCGCATACCGCCACTCCGACGACAACGTGCTTTCCATGTGAATGAAGATGAAGCGGTCGGACTTGGATTTGGAGACCCCGGTGTAGAAGCACTTGTCCGTCTGTGCGAACACCAGCGCATCGAGTTCGGGTCCTGGCCCGAGCCGATGCTTCTTGACGTAGAGCCCGAGCAGCGTTTCCGGATCCTTCTCGACGTAGAGCACCGTCCCATTGTCGTTGGCCCACGCGACATCGGCTTCCACGTCGTCGATCGTGTCGGGCAGGATTCCCCGGTGGTGCAGATTCTTGAAGCGCAGCTCGATACTGGCGCCGGCCGACCGTGTCCTCGCAGAACGCCAGCCAGTCCGAGTTGGGCGAGACCTCGAGGGCGCCGAGCTGATAGTAATCGTGTCCCGCGGCTCGCCGCTGATGCGGCCCGTCGTTACCATCCAAAAGGATTTGCTCGGGCGCATCGAGCGAGGCTTCGCGGCGTGCAAAGATCGGATGTTCCTTGCCGGGTTCGAAGCGCGTGTAGTACCAAAAGCCGCTCTTGCGGTAAGGAACGGTGGCGTCGTCTTGTTTCAGGCGCCCGATGATCTCGCCGTAGAGCTTGTCTTCCAGCGGCTTGACGGCCGCCAGCTGCCGCTCCTTATAGGCGTTTTCCGCGCTCAGGTACGCCAGCACCTCGGCGTTCTCGCGCTCGTCGTCCCGCAGCCAGTAGTACGGGTCCATCCGCTCGCCGTGCGGCGATGCAATCGCGCTGGGGTGCGGCTTCGCAGGGGCGAGGGGTCGGCTCGATGACTCGGGGAGTCATTGCTGCGGTCACTTGTCCTTGCGCGAGGCGGGAGTATAGTCATTGACGCGAGAGATATCAATGCCGTGCGGAATTAATGGGGGTTAGTATGCAGACCGTCAATCAGTTGCTGCGTGTCAAGGGCAGCCAGGTTTTTTCCGTCGCGCCGACCGATTCCGTGCTGCGGGCGATCGAAATCATGGCGACTCGCCATGTCGGGGCGCTCCTGGTCATGAATCAGGGTTCCTTGCTCGGCATCATTTCGGAGCGTGACTATGCCCGAAAGGTCATTCTGAAGAACCGCTCCTCGCACGACACGCCGGTGAGCGAGATCATGACCGCTCCGGCCGTGACCGTCACGCCGCGGACACCGTGCACCACTGCATGCAACTCATGACGGAGGGCCGCTTCCGGCATTTGCCGGTCATGGAGTCCGGCCGAGTAGTGGGCATGCTGTCGATCGGCGACCTGGTGAAAGCCGTGATCGAGGAGCAGAGCGCGCACATCGAGCAGCTCGAGCGCTATATCGCCGGTTGATCCTGAACGCCGCCCGGGCTGCACTTCCCTGGCCGGTTGACGACACGCGCCACCTCGGTATCATGAGGCCATGCACTGGCGCGCTCGAGCCCGGTTGCCCACCTGGCGCCGTCATGAATTTGCGCGCCTAGAACCGAGTTAAGTGATTGTTTTCGCAAGATCTCTGCGGATTGGCCGCAGGGATGCGGTTATGCACGGGCTCGTTATGGCGAATGAGCACATCCCAGATCTCACGACCACGCTAAGCGGGAGAGACCCGCGTACCGGGGACTGGGGCCTGTATCGATGCGCCTATGAAAGGGACTCGTGCGGCTTCGGCCTGATTGCGAGCCTCGACGATCAGGCCAGCCATTGGGTTCTGCAAACCGCCATCAGTTCGTTGAACCGTCTCACGCATCGCGGCGCGATTGCCGCCGACGGCAAGACCGGCGATGGTTGCGGGCTTCTGATCAAGACACCGACGCGTTTCTTGCGGGCCGCGGCCGCGGAAGCGCAAATCATCCTTAAGCGCGCAATTCGCCGCGGGACTCGTGTTCTTGGATCGCGACTCCGCCAAGGCGGCCGAATCCCGCCGGGTGCTCGCCGAGCAGATCGAACGCGAGAAAATGAGCGTCGCTGGATTTCGGGTCATGAATGTCGACCCCTCGGCCTGCGGCGCTGGAGGCGCTGAAGACCTTGCCGCTCATCGAACAGGTGTTCGTCAATTCGAGCGCCGACATCGACGAGGCGACGTTCAACCGCCGGCTGTACATGGCGCGTCGGCGCACCGAAAAGATCCTGGAGTCGAGCGATCCGGTGTTCTACATCCCGTCGCTGTCGGCGAGCACGATCGTCTACAAGGGCATGGTGATGCCGCAGTTTCTGGCGCAGTTCTATCCGGACCTCAAGGATCCGCGCATGGAGGCATCGGTGGTGGTGTTTCATCAGCGCTTCTCCACCAATACGTTGCCGCAGTGGCGCCTGGCGCACCCCTATCGGTATCTCGCGCACAACGGCGAAATCAACACGGTGCAGGGCAATCGTTCCTGGGCGGTGGCGCGCGGGCCTTTGTTCCGCTCGCCGCTGCTGCCCGACTTGGGCGATGTTCTGCCCGTGGTCTCGCTTGACGGGCTCGGATTCGCAGTCGCTCGACAACATGCTCGAACTGTTGCTCGTGGGCGGCCTTGACCCCATGCACGCCATGCGCATGCTGGTGCCGCCGGCGTGGCAATCGGTCGACATGATCGATCCCGACCTCAAGGCCTTCTACGAGTACTATGCGACTCACATGGAGCCGTGGGACGGTCCCGCCGGCATCGTGCTCACCGACGGCCGGTACGCCTGCTGCACGCTGGACCGCAACGGCCTGCGGCCGGCGCGCTGGGTCATCACCAAGAATCGGCACATCACCATCGCCTCCGAGGCGGGCGTCTGGGACTACTCCCCTGAGGATGTGGTCAGAAAGGGCAAGCTCGGGCCGGGCGAGATTCTGGCCCTCGATCTGCAGACCTCCGAGCTCATGGACACCAAGCAGGTCGACGATCTGTTGAAGAGCCGTCATCCATACAAGGTGTGGCTCAAGAAGGGCGTGCGCTATCTGCAAACCGATCTCATCGATCCGCGCCTCGCCGCCGAGCCTTTCGATCGGGACACGTTGGCGCTGTTTCAAAAGATGTACAACGTATCGGCGGAGGAGCGCGATGAAATCATCCGCGTTCTGGCCGAGGACGAGAGCGAAGCGGTCGGCTCGATGGGCGATGACACGCCGATGCCCGTGTTGTCGAGGAAGGTGCGCTCTCTATACGATTACTTCCGCCAGCAGTTCGCGCAGGTGACCAATCCGCCGATCGATTCCCTGCGCGAAAGCATCGTCATGTCGCTGCAGACGCAGATCGGACCCGAATGCAATATCTTCGTGCCGGCGCAGCAGCATGCCGAGCAAATCGTACTGAGTTCGCCGGTTCTCTCGCAGCGCAAGCTGCGCCAGATCATGGGTCTGGAGAGCTCCGGCGTGCCGCACGAGTTCATCGATCTGCAGTACGACGACGCCGAGCTCGATCTCGACGCCGCGATCCTCAAGGTATGCGATCAGGCCGAATCCGCGGTGCGTGCCGGCAAGCTGGTGCTGCTGCTGTCCGACCGATACTTGGTCAAGGGCAAGATTCCCATTCATGCGCTGCTGGCCACCGGCGCGGTGCATCACCGCTTGGTCAAAACGGGCTTGCGCTGCAAGTGCAACATCCTGGTCGAAACCGGCACGGCGCGCGACGCGCATCATTTCGCCTGCCTCATCGGCTACGGTGCGACCGCCGTATATCCGTATCTCGCGTATCAGACTTTGTTCGACCTGATGCGCAAGGGTGCGGTGAAAATGGACGCCGACACACGTCAGGAACTCGGCCGCAGCTACCGGCGCGGCATCCGCAAGGGTCTGTTCAAGATCATGTCCAAGATGGGCATCTCGACCATCGCGAGCTATCGCAGCGCGCAACTGTTCGAGATCGTGGGTCTGGGCGACGACGTGGTCTCGCTGTGTTTCGAAGGCTCGGAGAGCCGAATTCAAGGCGCCGACTTCGCCGACCTCGAAGCCGATTCGCAGTACCTCGCGAGGCGCGCGTGGGACCTGACGGAGAGCGTGAGCCAGGGCGGCTTGCTCAAGTACATGCACGACGGCGAGTACCACATGTACAACCCGGACGTGATCGCGACGCTGCAATCGGCAGTGATGTCGGGTGATTACGCGCAATACAAACAGTTCGCGGCGCTGGTCAACGAACGGCCGGTATCCTGCATTCGCGATTTATTGAAGTTGAACTCGAACAGGCCGACAGGTTCCGCTCGAAGAGGTGGAATCGATGACGGCCATCCTCATGCGCTTCGACAGCGCCGGGATGTCCCTGGGCGCCCTGTCGCCCGAGGCGCACGAGGCGCTGGCAATCGCCATGAATCGCCTGGGCGCACGCTCGAACTCCGGCGAAGGGCGGCGAGGATCCGGCGCGCTACGGCACGGAGAAGAATTCCAAGATCAAACAGGTGGCCTCCGGGCGCTTCGGCGTGACGCCCGAATACCTGATCAACGCCGAAGTGCTGCAAATCAAGATCGCGCAGGGAGCGAAGCCCGGCGAGGGCGGCCAGCTGCCGGGCCACAAGGTGAACGACATGATCGCGCGTCTGCGTTTCGCGCGCCCAGGCGTCGGTTTGATTTCACCGCCGCCGCATCACGATATTTATTCCATCGAGGATCTGGCGCAGCTGATCTTCGACTTGAAGCAGGTCAACCCGCAAGCCTTGGTGTCGGTCAAGCTGGTCGCCGAGCCCGGCGTCGGAACGGTGGCCGCGGGGGTCGCGAAGGCCTATGCCGATCTCATCACGATCAGCGGCTACGACGGCGGCACCGGCGCGAGTCCGCTGTCCTCGATCAAATACGCCGGCACCCCTTGGGAATTGGGGCTGGCAGAAACCCATCAGACGCTGCGCGCCAATGAATTGCGCCATCGCGTGCGGCTGCAGACCGACGGCGGCCTGAAGACCGGTCTCGACGTGATCAAGGCCGCCATCATCGGCGCGGAGAGTTTCGGATTCGGAACGGCTCCGATGGTCGCGCTGGGATGCAAATATTTGCGCATCTGCCATCTTAACAATTGCGCGACCGGCGTCGCCACCCAGCACAATGTTCTGCGCACCAAGTTCTTCATCGGCTTGCCTGAGATGGTGATGAACTATTTCAAATTCGTGGCGCAGGAATGCCGCGAGATCATGGCGGCGCTCGGTGTGCGCACTCTCGCGGAGCTGATCGGACATACCGAGCTTCTGGAGATCCTGCCGGGCGAGACCCTCGAAACAGCGCAAACTCGATCTTACGCCGGTGCTGGCGAATTCCGCCTTGGTGTCGAACAAGCCGCAGTACTGCCTCGACCCGCGCAATGAGCCGTTCGACAAGGGCGCGCTCGGCGAGAGAATGCTGCGCGACATGCGCGAGGCGATACGAAAACAAGTCCGGCGGCGAGTTCTCCTATGTCGTGAGCAACTTTCACCGCTCGATCGGCGCGCGCATATCCGGCGAAATCGCCAAGCGCTGGGGCAACACAGGCATGAGCGCGGCGCCGCTGATCGTCACGCTCAAGGGTTCCGCGGGACAGAGCTTCGGCGTCTGGAACGCGGGAGGACTGCACTTGCATCTCGAGGGCGAAGCGAACGACTACGTCGGCAAGGGCATGGCGGCGGGCAAGATCGTGTTGAAGCCGCATGCGCGCTCCGCCTTCATCGCGCGCGAGACCGTGATCATGGGAAATACCTGCTTGTACGGCGCGACCGGCGGCGAGCTGTATGCTGCCGGCACCGCGGGCGAGCGCTTTGCGGTGCGCAATTCCGGCGCTCTCGCGGTGGTCGAAGGCGCGGGCGATCACTGCTGCGAGTACATGACGGGCGGCGTCGTGTGCGTGCTCGGACGCACCGGGGTCAATTTCGGCGCCGGGTTCACCGGCGGGTTCGCCTACGTGCTCGACATGGAGCGCGATTTCGTCGACCGCTACAACCACGAATTGATCGATATTCACCGCGTGTCGCCCGAGGGCATGGGAACTCACGTCCAGCATCTGCGCGGACTCATCGAGCAGCATGTCGATGCCACCGGCAGCGTCTGGGGCGCGCAGCTGCTCAACGATTTTCGCAGCTACATCGGCAAATTCTGGGTCGTGAAGCCGAAAGCGGCCGCGATCGACTCGCTGCTGGTCAATCTGCGGCGCGCGGCGTAAGCCGCGCGCTCATCCCCAAGCCCCAAGCCCCAAGCCCCCAAGCCCCCAAGCCCCAAGCTCCCAGCACATGTCCGACAAGTATCTGCAATTTCTCGATGTTCCGCGCCGCGAACCGGAAAAGCTCGCCGTCGAGGTGCGCACCACGGAATTTCGCGAGATCTATCCCAGTACAGCGCCGAGGCCGCGGCGCAACAGGCCGGACGGTGTCTGTCGTGCGGCAATCCGTTTTGCGAATGGAAATGCCCGGTCCACAACTACATTCCGAATTGGCTGGCGCTGGTCAACGACGGCAAGTTGTTCGAGGCGGCGGAGCTTTCCCATCAGACCAATTCGCTGCCCGAGATGTGCGGGCGCATTTGTCCGCAGGATCGCCTGTGCGAGGGCGCCTGCACGCTGAATGACGGCCTCGGCGCCGTCAGCATCGGCTCCATCGAAAAATACATCACGGACGAGGCGTTCAAGCAGGGCTGGAAGCCCGACATGTCGAACGTGGTGCGCACCGAGCAAGCGCGTGGCCGTCGTGGGCGCGGGTCCCGCCGGGCTTGGCGTGCGCGGACGTGCTCGTGCGCAACGGCGTCACCCCCGTGGTGTTCGACCGCTACTCGAAGATCGGCGGACTGCTGACCTTCGGCATTCCGCCGTTCAAGCTCGAAAAGGAGGTGGTGGAGAAGCGCCGCGAGATCATGGAGGACATGGGCGTCGAATTCCGCCTGAACGTCGAGGTCGGCCGCGACATAGCATTCGACGAGCTGACTGCGGGAATTCGACGCGGTGTTTCTCGGCATGGGCACCTATACCTACGTCAAGGGCGGTTTCGCCGGCGAGGATCTTCCCGGCGTGCACGAAGCGTTGCCGTACCTCATCTCGAACATCAATCGCGAACTCGGAATCGCCGAACGATCCGGCCGGCTTCATCGACATGCGCGACAAGCGCGTCGTGGTGCTGGGCGGCGGCGATACCGGCATGGATTGCAATCGCACGGCGATCCGCCAGGGCGCGGCGAGCGTCACTTGCACCTACCGCCGCGATGAGGACAACATGCCGGGCTCGCGGCGCGACTACAAGAACAGCAAGGAAGAAGGCGTCGCGTTCCTGTTCAATCGCCAGCCGATCGAAATCGTCGGCTCCGATCGGGTGCAGGGCGTGAAGCTGGTCCAGACGCGCTTGGGTCCGCCCGGGCCGCGCGGGCGGCGCATCCCCGAAGTCGTCCCGGGCACGGAGGAGACCATCCAGGCGGACGCCGTGATCATCGCGTTCGGCTTTCTGCCGAGTCCGCCGCGATTGGTTCGCCGAGCAGCAGATCGCGCTGCACGGCAATGGCCGCGTGCGCGTCGTCGGCGCGCGCCGCAACTGCAGATTTCAGACCACCAATCCCAAGGTGTTCGCCGGCGGCGACATGGTGCGCGGCTCCGATCTGGTGGTGACCGCGGTGTTCGAGGGGCGCGAGGCGGCGCAGGGAATCATCAGATACTTGGGCGTGCGGCCGGCTGCGAACGCCCAGCCGTAGCGCCGCTTCCGGTAGTCACGCCCACCGAAATAATCATGTCCGAAAATGGCGAGTATTGAGTCGCACGATATTGGCTAATCTGGCGCCATGCTACTCGACTCCGAAGCTTGTTTTCGCGCGGTGCGCGCCCGCGACCGCCGCTTCGACGGACGGTTTTTCGTCGGCGGTCGCATCGACCGGCATCTATTGCCGGCCCATCTGTCCGGTGCGCCCGCCGAAGCGCGAGAACATGCGCTTTTATTCGAGCGCGGCGGCGGCGGAGGGTGCGGGTTTCCGGCCCTGCCTGCGCTGCCGGCCGGAGCGCGCGCCCGGCCTTGCCTCCGTCGATGCGGCGAGCCGTCTCGTCGGGCGCCGCCATCGCGGGTATCGAAGAGCATGCGCTGTCGAACGCGCGGGTCGGCGAACTCGCCGCGTCCTTGGGCGTCAGCGATCGGCACCTGCGGCGCGTCACCGAAGCTGAACTCGGCGTCTCGCCGATCGAGCTGGCGCAGACGCAGCGGCTGTTGCTCGCCAAGCGGCTGCTCGGCGAAACCTCGCTCAAGCTTGACGGAAATCGCCTTTGCCAGCGGCTTCGGCAGCGTGCGGCGCTTCAACGCGCTGTTCAAATCCCGCTATGGACTTGAGCCCGCGCGCACTGCGCGGACATCCCGATCGCCGCCGGCGGCTTGCGCTGCCAGCTCGAATTCCGGCCGCCGCTGGCGTGGGAGAGTTTGCTTGGCGTACCTGCGCCTGCGCGCCATTCCCGGCGTCGAGTGGGTCGATGCGACGCATTACCGGCGCACGGTCGCGATCGACGACACGCAGGGGTGGATCGCGGTGTCGCTGGCGAAGAGCGGCATCGCGCTCGACGTCGAGATGTCGCCGTCGCTCGCGCCGGTGATCGGCGCGGTGATCGTGCGCGTCAAGCAGCTGTTCGATCTGGGCGCCGCGCCCGATGCGGTGAGCGCTCTGCTGTCGCAAGACCCGACTGCTCGCCGGCGTGGTGCGCCGCCTGCCCGGGCTGCGTGTGCCCGGGCGCGTTCGATGGCTTCGAACTCGCGGTGCGCGCGGTTCTCGGCCAGCAGGTGTCGGTGAAGGCGGCGACCACGATGGCCGGACGCTGGGCGCAGACTTTCGGCGCCGCCATTGCAACTCCCTATCCGGAGCTCAACCGTCTCTGCACCCACGGCAGGTCGCATGGTCGACATCGCAGCCGACGAAATCGGCGCCTCGGGCGTGGTGGGCAGCCGCGCGCGCTGCCTTGGTGGCGCTCGCGTCGGCGGTCATCGAGCGCCGCGTGGTGCTGGCCTATGCCGCGAACGTGGAGGAGCAGATCGAGGCTTGCTGCAACGCTTGCCGGGCATCGGTCCCTGGACGGCGCAGTACATCGCCATGCGCGCTTTGCATTGGCCCGATGCCTTTCCCGGCGGCGATCTCATGCTGCTCCGGGCCGCCAAGGCCAGCAAGAAGGAATTGCACGCGCGCGCGGAGGCCTGGCGGCCGTGGCGCGCTTACGCCGCTCATTACTTATGGCAATCAATGGGAGTTTATCCATGAATACGTATACCTATATCGACAGTCCGATCGGCCGGCTGCTGCTCTGTTCGCGACGGCGAGGCCCTGACCGGACTCTATATGGACGTCCCTGGCCGCGCACGCCGCGGACCTCTGCACCTGGGTGGAGGACGCGAACTTAGGCCCGCTGCGCGCAGCCGTGCGGCAATTGAACGAGTATTTCGCCGGCACGCGGCGCGAATTCGATCTGCCGCTGCGCCTGCAGGGCACGGCATTTCAGCAGCGCGTGTGGCAGGCGTTGACCGAAATTCCCTACGGCGAGACGCTGGAGCTATGGCGAACAGGCCAAGCGCATCGGCAATCCCAATGCCTCGCGCGCGGTGGGATTGGCGAACGGCCGCAATCCGATCTCGATCGTGGTGCCCTGCCATCGGGTGATCGGCGCCGATGGCTCGCTCACCGGATACGGCGGCGGCCTGGAGCGCAAGCGCTGGCTGCTGGCGCACGAGGGCGCTTCTGGCATCAAATGAGCGGCAGCACGACCGTGAACATCGCGCCGCCGCCGTCCGGACGATTGGCCGCGAGCGCCTTGCCGCCGTGAAATTCTGCGATGAGCCGGACGATGTACAGGCCTAAACCGAAGTGCGGCTTGTCGTCGTGGCCCTGGCGATGCTCGAACAGCGATTCGAACAGACGCTCGAGCATCGGCGTCGGAATCGGCGGTCCGTCGTTGATCACCGCGAGCTCATAGTTGCTTCCCGACCGCGTCAGGCGCACCGTGATGGTCCCGGCGGCCGGGCAGAAATCGACCGCGTTTTCGATGAGCTTGTCGAGCAGCTGCACGAGCAAATCGGGCGCGCCGCGCATGAAGCAGGCATCGGGGGGCGCTTCGAGATCGATGCGCTTTCCCGAAAAGGCGTCGCGGTAGCCGGCCACGGCGGAGGAGAGCAACTCCTTGAAGTCGAAGTTCACCCGCTCGGCTTGCTTGATGCTCTCCTCGACTCGCGCCGCCGCGCCGAGCGCGCTCAAGATCGATTGCAGTCGCGACGCCCCTTCGCGCGCGCGGGTGACGTAGCCGCGCTGATCGGCGCGCACGCCCTCGGATTCCAAATTGTCCAGCGACGAACGAACGATGGTGAGCGGCGTACGCAGTTCGTGCGAGAGCTTGCCGCCCAACGTGCGCAAATATTGCGTGTGTTCGTTGAGACGCGCCAACAGCCGCTCGAAACCACGCGCCAAGGCGCCGATCTCATCGGCGCGCGCCGACTCCGGCATGTCGAGACGAATCCGGCCGTCGTTACCCACGGCGGAATCGGCGGCGGCGCGCAATCGGCCGATGCGCAGGCTGATCGAGGTCGCGACGCTGAACGCGAACAGGACGGCAAGCGCGGTGGCGAGCAGCGTCAGATTGAACAGGCGCGTCAATGCCTGATCGCGCAGTCCGAAGCAATTGATCGCCGGCTTGCTCGAGCACCACCGCGCCGCGCGTCTGCTCGCCGATCATGATCGGAGCGGCGGCCGACAGCAGCAGATCTTGGCTTGCCGGTGCGCAGCCATTCCGCCGCCGGGTGTCCGGCGAGGGCCGCGGCGACGCTTTTCCCTTGCGACACGGTCGGCCGCGACGACCTTGCAGCGGCCACGCGCGAGGTGTCGACGGTGACGAAGCGCCGGTACCAGCTGTCGCTCGTGTCCGTATCCTCGCCGGTCACGCTCCCGCCGAGGGTGCCCGCGGTGCTGAGACTGCCGGCGACGCCGAGTTTCAGGGCATTGGCATCGACCACGGTGGCGCGAGTGCCCGGCGCGCATGAAGGTGGCGAGCAAGCTCGTCGAGACCCGCGCGTCGCCATGAACAGCCGCCCGCCGCGCTTCGGATCGGCGGCCGTGGTCGCGGGCTCTGTGGTAGCGGGCTCTGCGGAAGCGGGCTCTGCGGCAGCGGGCCGGTGCGCCGTCGCCGGCGTCGATCCAGAGGCGCGAGCCCACGCAGGCTCAAGGGCAGGCGCGCCTCCAGGTGATAGCCGCGAGCGGTCTGCAGCCAAAAGGCTTGGATGCGCGGTTCGTCGGCCGCGTGGTCCACACCGTCGTCGCCTTTGACGACGGTTTGCGCCTCGATCAGGCCGGGCGCGCTGGTGGCGAAGAAATAGGATTCGCGCGATCCGTCTGGCCTTTGCACCGTGAGATCGACGCGGTCGAACCGATCGTGCTCGGGATGCACCTTGGCGGGCTCGGCGATGAAATGCGGGTCGTCGACCTCGAGGTAGAGAAATAGGTATCGCTCGGTGAAGCCCGCCTGGATGCGCGCGGCGGTTGCCCGACGTCGTCGGCAGCGGTTCTGGATCCGCGGGGACATCCCAATCTTCGCGGTAGCCGTCGAGCAGCGGCTGGCTGTGGAGGGGAAACACATACAGATCTCCCTCGGCGGCCGCGAACGGCTCCGTGTCGTCCAGTCGCGGAATACGCGTGCCGGCTCCGCGGACAGCGCATGGGCGATGGTGTCGGCGCTCGCCTCGCAGGGCGTTCTCCTGCGAGACGCGCAACGTCGTCTCGAGCTCGCGCGCGTACTGGCAGCCGGCCCACGGCAGCACGAGTGTGGTGAGCGCGACGATCAGCAGTTGAAGGCGGATGCTCACTCGACCCAGCGATAACCCATTCCGTAGACGGTCTGAATGGCGTCGAATGCGGCATCGACCTCGAGGAATTTGCGCCGCACGCGCTTGACGTGCGAGGTGATGGTGTTGTCGTCCAGGACGACGTTCGCGGCATCCATCAGCTGCTGCCGGTTCTTGACGTGGCCGGGATTGCGCGCGAGCGCATGCACGATCCAGAACTCCGTCAACGATAGAGTCACCGGCGCGCCCTTCCAGGTGGTCTGCATCTTCTCGCCGTCGATCGACAGCGCGCCGCGCCGCACGATTTCGGCGGCGCTGTCCGGCCGGCGCAGCGCATCGATGCGCCGGAAGAGCGCCGCGACCCGCGCCGCCAGATGCGGCAGGCTCACGTCCTTCGTCAGGAAATCATCGGCGCCCAAGCGCAGACCGGAGACCGCGTCCAATTCGCTGTCCCGCGCCGTCAGAAAGATGATCGGCAGCTCCGCCGACAGCGCACGCAGCTCGCGGCACAGGTCGAAGCCTCCCTCGGCCTCATCCTCGAGCGAGATATCGATGATGGCGAGATCCGGCAAGTGCGTGCTGAAGGCCTGCATGGCGAATTTTCGGTTGCCGTAGGTCTTGATGAGGTAGCCGTGCCGGGCCAGCGCCGCGGCATAATTCTCGCGCAGGGCCGGCTCATCCTCGACGATCGCGATGTGCTTTTTCATCGCAGGATCATAGCCGATGCCGGCCGGCGCTGAAGCGTAACCAGCTCCCATTTAACGGCCGCCACAATTCGTCAGAATTGGCCCGAACAGCGCCACTTTTGCGCCCAATCAGAAGCTGATTTCGCGGCGAACCTGGTCCTCGAACGCCAGGAGACCTCTATGCAAACATCGAAGCAAACGCCGGTGCAGACATCCGTGCAGACATGTCACAGTGCAGGCGTACGTGCAAGCGTCGAGGCACACGTCGGGCATCAGGCAGAGAATGGCGGCGCCGCGCAATTTCTGGTCCCAGCGCCGCGAAGCATCACTCAATTGGTTGGCGCTTGGGATGCTGCTCGCCGCATGGAACGCCGCGGACAACGACGCCGGCGAGCAGCATCGGCGGCCGAGACGCTGCGGCTATTCCCTGTCGCGCGGTTACTTCGTATGGCGTCGCGGTGACAGCGCGGCGACGCTGCGCTCATTTTGCCAGGGTCACAAAAGCGTCAACGTACTGTAAAGCTTAGTATCTCTAATGGCGGCGCCGTGCTTGCCAAGGACACCAATAAACAGATACTCATCATCGATCGAGATGTTGCATCGGTCGAACCGCTCCGCCAGAAGCTGACCGAGACCGGGTTTGCCGTACGAGCGATCACCGACGCCGCCGCCGCGCTCACCGCGGTCGCGGAGCGCCCTCCCCATTTGGTGATCGATCGATTGGAACATGCCGCAGGCTTCGCCGCCCTCGACTTGATTCAGGGGGTGCGCCGGCTGCGAACTCCGCGAGCGGTACGGCTGATCATCCTGTCCGCTTTGTCGGTTGAACAAGACGTGGTGACGTGGCTCGATCTCGGAGCCGACGATTACATCGCCAAGCCCTTTTCATTGCGCGAAGCCGTCGCGCGCGTCTCTGCCCTGCTGCGCTCGCACGCTCAAGACGGAACAGCCTCCGGCGCTGAGCTGCGACGAGTTGGTGCTGGAGGCGTCGACCAATCGCGTCACCGCGCATGGCCGCCTGGCCAACTTGCGCGGCGTTGAATACCGGTTGCTCGAATTTCTCATGTCGCATCCTGGGACGAACATTCAATCGCATGCGAACTGCTCGCGAAAGTGTGGGGGGCGAAGCGAAGTGGATGAGCGAACCGTGGACGTGAACGTGCAGCGCCTTAGAAAAATTCTGCGTCAACTGGGCTACGAAGCTTACCTTCAGACGGTGCGCGGCTTCGGCTATCGGTTGGCAAGTCCTTCCGCTGGACTGAGACTTAGGTCTCGATTTAACTGTTCCACGCGATGTTCCACGCGTAAGTTCCTTTTTTGTAAACAAATCTTCTTCCTCGAGTCATGCGTCCGTCACAACAAAAGTCGAATGTGAACCCGTGAAAGGACCATGGAGGAAGAAATGGTAGAGCGCAATGCCCCCTCGACGCTGCGGCTACGCACGGTCTTTATCTCAGACATCCATCTGGGCTTCAAAGGCTGCAGCGCGGACTTACTGCTCGATTTCTTACATCACGTAGAAATGGATTCTCTGTTCCTCGTCGGCGACATCATCGATGTTTGGAGCATGAAGAAAAGCATGTTCTGGCCGCAGTCTCACAACAATGTATTGCGTACCATCTTGGGTAAAGCCAAGCGCGGGACCAAGGTCATTTTCGTTCCCGGCAATCACGACGAAGTCTTCCGGGAATTCGACGGCGCCGTGTTCGGCAACCTGGAGATTCATCGCGAATACATCCATCGTAGGTGCCGACGGCCGGCGCATGCTCGTGATGCACGGCGATGAGTTCGACAGCGTGGTCAAATGCAGTCCTTGGCTGGCAAAATTGGGCAGCAATATTTACGACGTCCTGCTGGCCGCGAACCCCTATATCAACTGCGGTGCGCCGATTGTTCGATTTGCCGCATTGGTCGCTTTCGTCGTACTTGAAAAACAAGGCAAAGACCGCGGTGCAGTACATCGGCAGTTTCGAGGAAGCGGTTGCGCAGGCGGCGCGCAAGCGCGGCGTCGACTCGGTGGTCTGCGGGCATATTCACCGCGCCGAGTTGCGCGACATCAACGGAGTTCTTTATTGCAACGACGGCGACTGGGTCGAGAGTTGCACCTCGCTGGTCGAGGATATGAACGGTCACCTGCGTTTGATCGATTGGCCGAAGCTGCGCTCGCAGATGGCCGCCGCACCGGCGGCGCTTCCCGTGGAACAAGCGGCTTGATCGACAATCTTCGTGGAGGTGCGAAAGTGAGCGAGATCAGCGAATTGTGGAGCCTGCCATGGCACGCTTTGCTGCGAAGGGTGGCCAATGGGTTCGATGATGCGACTCCGGGTGCAGCGGCCAAACTGCATTCTGCGGGCACTCGCGCCGCGGCTCCGCCGGCCAGCTGGCTGGTACGTGCACGCTGTGCTGCGGCGCCGACGTACACGGCGAACCGTTAGCGGCCGAAAGCTCCCCGATTCCGGAGCTTTGGCGGCGCCCCCTGTTGGGCACCCCGTCGTAGGCACCCCGTCGTGGGGTCTGTTTCTTTAAAAAAACTGCCGCACGCCTGTCCATTAATCGTCATCTTCATGGTGCACGATTCTGCGCTACGTCACCATCCGGGAGGCACGCGCAATGAGCAGCTTCAATTTGAATCAAGATTCGCAAATGAGCGATTTGGAATACGAATGGCGCGAGATGTACGAGAGCAGCATTATCGCGCGCGCCGAATATCAAGCCCTGGCGGCGGATCGCAAGGCGAATGCGGATTTTCTCGACGCGGCTCGCGAGCGGCTGGACCGAGCGGAGGCGTCGAAAGCGCGAATCATGGCGAAGTTGGAGCGGCTCGAAGGGCGCTTGTTGAACCAAGATTGAGAAGCTGAAGGAACCGTCATGATCCATCGCAATGCCGACGGAGATGCCGCCTCGAATCTTTTGGAACGCCGTTGGTTTGCAGCCAACGCGGCCGTTGAGACCATGCAGTCCGAGTGCGCGGTGTTGGGGGAAGTCATGGAACTTGCCGAGAGCGCGTGGCGAGGCGCAAGGAGCCGGCTCGCCCGCCTGGAGGCGATGCGTGATGCCTTAGGTGAGGAATTAGCCGAGTGCGATGGACAACGTCAAGGAATCGCTGCCGGCCCGGTCGATTGCGCGGTGTCTTCGGCGGCGTGACGCCTGGCCTGGTGCCTGTGAAGGCCGGGCAGCGCATACTTGCTGGATGAAGTGTAGCTACCACCCTTCATACCAGGTGGCGCTGCCGGCCGGACACCCTTTCCCGATCAGCAAGTATCCGCTGCTCAAAGATCGGCTCCTGGCGGAGGGGGTGATTGCGCCCGGCGATATCCTGGAACCCGAACCGATCGGCATCGATTCACTCGAACGGGTGCATACCCAGGAATATCTGGGCAAATTGCAATCCTCGAGCCTGTCGGCGACGGAACAACGGCGGCTCGGCCTGCCCTGGTCAGAAGCGCTTTGGCGGCGCTCCCGGCTCGCCGTGGGCGGAACACTGCTCGCGGCCCGCAACGCGCTCGACGAGGGGCTGGCCGGCAACTTGGCCGGCGGGACTCATCATGCATTCGCCGATCACGGCGAGGGATTCTGCGTACTCAACGACGTGGCGGTCGCCATCTGCAAGTTGCGCATCGAGGGCGCCATCGAGCGGGCGGTGGTCATC
The DNA here is from genome assembly GCA_963783185.1 of uncultured Gammaproteobacteria bacterium. GTDB lineage: Bacteria > Pseudomonadota > Gammaproteobacteria > Steroidobacterales > Steroidobacteraceae > Bog-1198. The sequence continues at coordinate 59,855 of CAWAMT010000002.1, forward strand.
GATCTCGACGTGCACCAGGGCAACGGCACGGCGGCGATCTTCGAGGACGTCGAGGAGGTGTTCACGTTCTCGATGCACGGCGAACGAAACTATCCGCTCGCTAAAGTGCGATCCAATCTCGACGTGCCGCTGCACGACGGCGTAGGCGATGCCGAATACCTCGAGAGCTTGCAGCGGAACTTGGCGACGGTTCTCGAGCGCTCCGATGCGGACATCGCTTTCTATCTAGCCGGTGTAGATGTAGCCGCCGGCGATCGCTACGGCAAGCTCAAGCTCACGGAGGACGGCATCCGTCGGCGCGACCGGATGGTCATCGAAGCGGTGCGTACCCGCGGCGTGCCGCTGGCCATCGTGTTGGCGGGGGGCTACGCCGCGACTCGCGCGCGCACCGCGGAATTGCATGCGCACGCGTTTCGGGAAGCCGTGGCGTACGAGCGCCGAATGGCCGATGGCGTCTTCAAGCCGCTGCCGATGCCATCAATCCTTTGAGCTTGCCGATGGCATTGGACTCGACCTGCCGCACACGCTCTGCGGAAATGCCGTACTCGTCGGCGAGCTCATGCAGCGTCGCTTTGTCGTCCGTCATCCAGCGCCGCTTCAAGATGCTGCGGCTGCGCTCATCGAGCTTCTCAAGCGCCATGCTGAGCCGATCGCTCGAGTCCTCTTCCCATTCTTCCCGCTCAACTTCAATCGCGGGATCCGCGTTGCTGGCGGGCAGATACATCGCCGGCGAATAGTTTTCCTCGTCGTCGCTCTCGGGAGCCGGATCGAAGGACATATCGCGCGCGGATAGCCGCTGCTCCATCTCGCGTACGTCGCTCACGTCGACGCCCAAATCCCGGGCGACCGCACGAGTTTCCTCTTCGGACAGCCACGCCAGATTCTTTTTCATCCGGCGCAGATTGAAGAAGAGCTTGCGCTGAGATTTCGTCGTGGCGACCTTCACCAGCCGCCAGTTGCGCAGCACGTACTCATGAATTTCGGCGCGGATCCAATGGACCGCAAACGACACAAGGCGCACGCCCACAGCGGGATCGAAGCGTTTGACCGCCTTCATGAGGCCCACATTGCCCTCTTGCACGAGGTCGCCCATGGGCAAGCCATAACCTAAGTAGCCGCGTGCGATGTGCACGACGAACCGAAGGTGCGAGAGCACCAGCTGCCGCGCAGCGTCCAAATCGGCTTCCGAACGGAAACGCGTGGCCAGGGCCACCTCGTCCTCCTTGGACAGAACCGGGATCTGCGAAACGCGGTCTATATACGCATCGAGGCTCCCAACGGGGCCTGCGAAAACCAAACCAGTTTGTTTAGCGACTAAAGCGGAAGTCATCTAGGAAACCTCCAATAAAGAATCCTCCAAAACATGGGGACATAATAGCACTCCTGTAGTTAGAGTGCTAACGAACGCCGGAGTTCACGGGGCACAATAAAGTGACTAAAAACAATCTGTTAGACGGGCTCGATGGCGCGGATATGCCGCGTCGCCGCAATCCAAGAGCCCAACCAACCCAGGCCCAAGCCTAAGCCCAAAACGCGCAGCGCGGAGCCGAGGTTGAGGCCCTGCAAATGAAATTGGCTGCCATACAGTCCCGCCAAATGCTCGACCGGCCCACCGAGCACCGCGATCGCAACGGCAACTACGATCAAGGCGCCGATGCCGCCGCCCAATCCGTACCAAATGCCGCCGTAAAGGAACGGCCGCCGCGCGAAACCGTCGCTGGCGCCCACCAACTTTATGACCTCGATTTCGGCCCGGCGGTTCAATATATCCAGACGGATGGTATTGCCCACGACGAGAACGACGCCGAGGCACAGCAGCCCTCCGGTGAGCCAGACGACGCGCCGCAACAGGTCGAGTATGCCGTTCAGGCGCTGCACCCACTCGGTGTCCAATTGCACAGAGTCCACGTCCGGCATCGCCGCGATGCCGCTCTTCAATGTTTGAGTTCCCTCAGGGGTACTGGCCGGAAGGGTTGGAGTAACCACCAACGTCGTCGGCAAAGGATTGTCCGTCAGCGCATCGAGCGCCTTTCCGAATCCGGACGCGCGGCGAAAATCCGCGAGAGCCTGATCAGCTGTGATGACCCGCACCGCCGCCACATCGGCGCGGGCGCGCAATTGCTTCGCCAACGCCTGCGCTCGTTCGCCACCCGCCTTCTTGCTGAGGTACACCGACAGATCGAATGCTTGGTTCCAATCAGCGGTGGCCGCTCGGGTGTTCTGCAACAGCACGTTGAAAAACAGCGGCAGTGCGAGCGCGACCGCGATGACGGCCATGGTCATCGCCGTCGCCAAGGGATACTGCGCCAAGCGGCCCAAGCGAACCCACCAGAGTCTGGGCGTGGCGCGCAAGCCAGGTTCGAACGGCGCCCGCCATCTTAAAGGTGCTGCCACTCGTCCGTCGTCGAGAACGATGCGCCGCGCGGAAAATCGATCGATCAAGTGCACATCGTGGGTGGCGATCACGACCGTCACGCCGACTTCGTTGAAGCGCTTGAACAATTGCATGATTTCGAGCGCAAGATCGGGATCCAGGTTGCCGGTCGGCTCATCGGCAATCAGCAGTCTGGGTTTCGCGACGACGGCACGCGCGATGCCCACCCGCTGCTGCTCGCCCGTCGAGAGTTCGAGCGGGCGGCTCTTCTCCTTGGCCAACAAGCCCACCTGGTCGAGCGCGGCGCGCACGCGCTTGTCGATCTCGCGCTTCGGAACGCCGGCGATGATCAGCGGCAACCGCGACGTTGTCCGCGACGGGCCGGTCGTGCAGCAGCTTGTGGTCCTGGAAGACGACGCCGATTTGCCTGCGAAATTGCGGGATGCCGCGCAGCTTTGATGGAAGCGGTGTTTTGATTGTCGATGAAGACCTGGCCGCGGGTGGGCCGCTCGATGAGCGCGATCAACTTCAAGATGCTGCTCTTTCCGGCGCCGGAATGGCCGGTCAGGAACGCGAGTTCGCCGGCCTCGATCGCGAACGAAACACCGGCCAAGGCCTCACGCCCGTTCGGGTAGCGCTTGTGGACCTGATCGAAGCGGATCATGCGGCGGTCATCCGCGGGACCGGATTTCAAGCAGGGCGGAGACGAATTCGGCGGCATTGAACACGCCGAAATCCTCGCTCTCTTCGCCGACTCCGACGAACCGAATGGGGATATTCAGCTTCTGTGCGATGGCGAGTACCACGCCGCCCTTCGCGGTGCCGTCGAGCTTGGTGACGACCAATCCCGTGACCCCGAGACCCTTGTTGAATTCCTCGGCTTGCGCCACGGCGTTCTGCCCGATGGTCCCGTCGAGCACCAGCAACACTTCGTGGGGTGCGCTGGGGTCGAGCCGCGCCAGCACGCGCTTGACCTTCTTCAGTTCATCCATGAGATGCGTTTGGGTGTGCAGCCGGCCGGCGGTATCCGCGATCAACACGTCGATGTGGCGCGCGCGCGCCGCCTGCAAGGCGTCGAAGATGACCGCCGCCGGTTCGGCGCCCGATTGCTGGGCGATGATCGGCACGCGATTGCGCTCCGCCCAGACCGTCAGCTGCTCGCGCGCCGCGGCTCGAAATGTATCGCCCGCGGCGAGCATGACAGTGCGTCCCTCCGCCAAGAGCCGATGCGCCAATTTGCCGATGGTGGTGGTCTTGCCGGCGCCGTTGATGCCGACGACCAGGATGACGTAGGGCTTGATCCTGGGGTCGATGATGAGAGCGCGCTCGACGGGCTTCAGGATATCGACCATTGCCTCGCTCAGGGCGCCGAGCAATGCATCGACGTCGTCGAGTTCTTTGCGCGCGACCCGCCGGCGCAACCCGTCGAGAATGCGTGTGGTCGCCTCCGCGCCGACGTCGGCGGTGATGAGACGCGTTTCGAGGTCGTCCAAGATTTCGGCGTCGATCTTGCGGCCCGGCAGCAACTCCTTGATGTCGGTGGTGAGCCACGCCGGTCCGACATTCAATTTGGCGCGCAGGCGCTTGAAGAAGCCGCGGACGCCGGGCTTGTCGGCTTCGTTCGTCATGATCCTGGGAGCTTAGCAGAGCGAATGCTGGGTTCTACCAGGTATGATGAGCGGGGTGACGACCCCAAGCTCAATCAAGACAGTACCGGGCAGCCGCAATTTCGTGCGCATCATCGGCGGCGCCTGGCGCGGACGGCGCGTGAGCTTTCCCGACGTTCCGAGCCTTAGGCCGACCCCCGATCGCGTTCGCGAGACCTTGTTCAATTGGTTGCAGCACTCCATTGCGGCGGCCCGTTGCCTGGATCTGTTCGCAGGATCAGGGGCGCTGGGGCTCGAGGCCCTGTCGCGCGGCGCCAAGGAAGTGGTATTCGTCGAGCACGGCATCGGCCGCCGCGCAGCTCTTCAAGTCGAGCTCGGGCGGCTGGGCGGCACAGCGAAGGCGCGGGTCATGGAGATGGGCGCGTCCCGATTTCTACGTACTCCGGGCGAGCCCTTCGATGTGGTATTTCTCGATCCGCCATTTGGACATAATGCCCTGGCGGAATACATCCCCCTGCTCGAGAGCGGCGAGTGGGTAAAGGCCGGCGGCCTGGTGTACCTGGAAAACGAACGGGCGGCCGGGATGCCGCCGCTGCCGGCGCATTGGGAATTGCTCAAATCGAAGTCGGCCGGCGAGGTGGGTTATCATCTGGCGCGCGTCAACGCTCGATCCGGACAATGAATAAAAGAACCGCCGTCTATCCGGGAACCTTCGATCCGATCACCAACGGCCACCACGATCTGGTGCGCCGCGCGGCGAGCATCTTCGATCGCTTGGTGGTCGCCATCGCCGCCAATCCCAACAAGGCGCCGATGTTCACCTTGGAGCAGCGCGTCGACATGGCGCGCCGGGTGCTCGCGGACGTGCACAACGTCGAGGTGAAGGGCTATGTCGGTCTCACGGTGGATTTCGCCCGGCAGAACGGGCTGGCGGTGATCGTGCGCGGCTTGCGCGCCGTGTCGGACTTCGAATTCGAGTTTCAGTTGGCTAATATGAGCCGGCACCTGACGCCGGAAATCGAATCGGTCTTCATGACGCCGCAAGAGCAATACACCTTCATCTCCTCGACCCTGGTGCGCGAAATCGCCGTGCTGGGCGGCAATGTCTCCGAATTCGTTCACCCGATCGTCGAAGTCGAACTGAAGCGGCACCGCAAGCTTTGAGTCCGTCGCAGCCGCAACGCCGCCGGTGCCTGTCGCAGCATGCCGGCGCCCTCGACTCGCTCGCTGCTGCCTGGATCGTGGCCGCCGCCGCCTGCGTCGCGCGATCTCCGCATGGCGACTGCGGCCGGCGAATCGCTGCCCCGGCGCGTTGCCGCCGCGCGTCGCGCACAAGGGGGCCATTGCGAGCGCCTATCCGCTCGCGAGCGAAGCGGGCCAGGAAATGCTCGCCAAGGCGGGCAATGCCTTCGACGCGGCGGTCGCCGTGTCGGCGGCGCTCGCGGTGGTCGAACCCACGAGCTCGGGTCTTGGGGGCGGCGGGTTCTATCTGCTGCACCGTCAGGCCGACGGCTTCGAGACCATGCTCGATGCGCGCGAAAAGGCGCCGGCGCCGCGACGCGCGACATGTATCTGGACGCGGCCGGCAATCCCGATCGCCACGCGCCTCGATCGACGGACCGCTGGCGGCCGGCATTCCGGGCGAGCCCGCGGCGTTCGACTACCTGGCGCGCAGATTCGGCAAGCTGCCCTTGAAGGCGAGCCTGCAGCCGGCGATCCGTCTGGCGCGCGACGGGTTTCCGCTGTATGCGCGCCTGCAGGGCGCGATTCGCTACAAGCGCGAGCTGCTGCTGCGATCGCCGGATGCGGCGAAGGTTTTCTTGACGGCCGACGGCGGCGTGCCGGAGCTCGGCGCGCTCATCAAGCAGCCCGATCTGGCGGTCACGCTCGAGGCCATCGCCGACCAGGGCGCGAAAGGGTTCTACGGCGGGCGCGTCGCCCAGGATCTGGTGAACGGCGTGCGCGCGGGCGGCGGCATCTGGACGCTGGCGGATCTCGCCGACTTACCGGGTCGTCGAGCGCAAGCCGCTGGTGGGCGAATACCATGGCGCGCGCATCGTGTCCGCCTCGCCGCCCTCCTCGGGCGGCATCGCGGTGTTGGACGCGCTCAACATCTCGTCGGGCTTCGATCTGCAAGCGCGTCGACTCGGCCACGCGCAAGCATCTGGTGGTCGAGGCCATGCGGCGCGCCTATCGCGATCGCGCGGTGTATCTTGGGCGATCCGGATTTCGTGCAAAATGCCGCTGGCGCAGCTCACCAGCGAGGATTATGCGGCGGGCCAGCGCTCGAGCATCCGTGCCGACAAGGCCATGCCGAGCGACCTGCTGCCGGGCGTCGAGACCGCGCCGGTGGGCCTGCAGACCACGCACTTCTCCGTCCTCGATGCCGCAAGGCAATCGGGTGGCGGGTACGATCTCCATCAACCTGTTTTTCGGCACCGGGGACATGGTGCCGAAAACCGGCGTGCTGCTCAACGACACCATGGACGATTTCTCGATCAAGCCCGGGACGCCGAATGCTTTCGGGCTGGTGGGCAACGCCGCCAACGCGATCGCGCCGAACAAGCGCCCCCTGTCGAGCATGACGCCGAGCTTCGTCGAGACCGCCGAAGGGCTTGATGATCATCGGCACGCCGGGCGGCAGCTACATCATCAGCATGGTGCTGCTGGGGACGATCGATTACTTGAACGGCATGAGCGCGGCCGACATCGTCAAGGATCCGCGCTACCACCACCAATATCTGCCCGACGTGATCGAGTACGAGAAAGGCGCCCTGGCGGAAGCCGAGATCGCCCGGCTGTAGGCCATGGGCCACAAGCTCGAGGAGGGCAGCCGCCTCTGGGGCAACATGGAGGTCATCACCTGGGATTACGCCAGCGGCAAGGTGGAGGCCGCCTCGGATCCGCGCGGCGAGGGCGAGGGGTTGGTTTACTAGCGGCCGACGCGCGGTGCTGCGCCCGTAGCGCTGGCAGGCCAGCGCACCAGTAGGTCGATCGCTGGCCCTGCACGAATTGCTTTACGGGCGTCTTGCAGACGCGGCAGGGCTGCTTCGACGCGCTCGTACACGAACAGCTGCTGCCGAAAATAGCCCGGTATGCCGTCGGCGTTCACGTAGTCGCGCAAGCGTCGTGCCGCCGATCTCGATGGCTTCGGCGAGCACGTCCTTGATGGCCTGAGCAGAGCGCCGCGGCCTGCGCGCGGGTGATGCGCCGCGCGCGCGCGGCGCGGCGAGATGCGCGCGCGGAACAGCGATTCGCTCGCATAGATGTTGCCCACGCCGACGACCATCTGCGAGTTCATGATGAATTGCTTGATGGCGACGGCGCGCTTGCGCGTGGCGCGATACAGGTACTCCGCGTCGAAGCCGTCGCTCAAGGGCTCGGGCGCGAGCTTCGCCAGGAGCGGATGCTCGAGCGGATCCGACTCGCGTCCAATGCAGGCTGCCGAAGCGCCGCGGATCGTGGAAGCGCAGCACCTGCCCCGAATCCAGACGCATGTCCCAATGATCGTGCGCCGCGGCGGGCGCGTCGGCCGTCGAGCATGCGCAGGCTTCCCGACATGCCGAGGTGCACGATCAGGGTGCCGGAATCGAAGCGCGATCAGGAGGTATTTGGCGCGCCGCTCGACGCCGCGCACGGTCTGCATGCCGGATCGCGGCCTCGAAATTCGTCGTCGATCGGCCAGCGCAGGCGCCGTTCGCGCACGATCACGTCGACGACGCGCCGCGCCGATGAGCGCCGGGCGCGATGCCGCGTCGCGTCGTTTCTACTTCAGGAAGCTCGGGCGGGAGTGGCGCCGGGAAACTTAGAGACTACTTGATCTTCGATTCTTTGTAGGCGACGTGCTTGCGCACGACCGGATCGAATTTCTTGGTCTCCATCTTGTCCGGATGCAGCCGCTTGTTCTTGGTGGTCGTGTAGTAATGGCCGGTACCCGCCGAGGAGACCAGCTTGATTTTATCGCGCATGGGAGATGCTCCTTAAACCTTGACGCCTTGGGCGCGCAGATCCGCAACCACCACGTCCACGCCGCGCTTCTCGATGGTGCGCAGGCCGCGAGTCGTCACCCGCAGGCTGACGAAACGCTTCTCCGTCTCCAGCCAGAACCGGTGAGTGTGCAGATTCGGCAAGAATCGGCGCCGCTTGCGATTGTTGGCGTGGGAAACCGTATTACCCGTTTTGGGGCCCTTTCCCGTGACTTGGCAGACTCGCGACATGGCGTAAACCTTTGGACTTGAACGAATGAGGACAGCCGCGCTTTATACCAGCTGCGCCTCAGGCGGGCAACCGGCAGTCGAGGCATTTCTTAGCGGCGACGCTCCCGGGAGGAGGCCAGCGAGTCTCGTGTCCGCCGGTGTAGCAGTAATTTGGCAGTCTTGACGTCGAAAACGTCATTCCTTCCATAAACGCATAAGGCCTACGGTGCCACCCGCATAAGAATCGCTCCCGCAAGCTACGGCTAAGTGATCTGTTGTATAATAATTGCTGATTGGCGGAGCGGCCTCGACTGCACCATCCCCCCGCCCGAGTCCTCGGAATTCGATCACGACTCAGAGCAGTCCACGTTCCGCCAGCGACACGCTGACGCCGTCGCCGACGATGATGTGGTCGAGCAGCCGGATGTCCACGAGCGCGAGCGCCTCCTTGACCCGCTGCGTGATGAGCTCGTCGGCCTGGCTGGGTTCGGCGACTCCGGACGGATGGTTGTGCGCGACGATCACGGCGGCGGCATTTCGCTGCAGCGCCAGTTTGACGATTTCGCGCGGGTGCACGCTGGCGCCGTCGATGGTGCCGCGGAACAGCTCCTCGAATTGGATCAGGCGATGGCGCTTGTCGAGATAGAGGCAGCAAAACACCTCGTGCTCGAGGTCGCGCAGCTTCGCGCTCAAGAAATCGCAGGTCGCCCGCGGGCTGACGCGAGCGAAGGTCCGGCGCTCAGCGACTCCGACAGCTGCCGCCGCGAGATTTCGGCCGCGGCCTGCAGCTCGGCGTAGCGGGCGGGCCCAAGCCCGGCTTCGGCGCAGAAGCGCGCGCGATCGGCGGCGATCAGCTTGCGCAGCGAGTCGAAAGCTTCTTGAGCACCTCGCGCGCGAGATCGAGCGCGGAATGGCCCGGCATGCCGGTGCGCAGCAGAATCGCCAGCAGCTCGGCATCCGACAGGGCCGCGGCGCCCTTCTCGAGCAGCTTCTCGCGCGGCCGTTCGTCGCTCGGCCAATCCTCGAATTGCCATGCAGCCGAGCATGGGCGCGCGGAGCACGGATTCACTAGCGCCATATCGACTGGCGAGCGGGGAGATTGGCGGCGCCCGTCCGCGAGCGTGCTACTCGGTGTCCCGAGCTGCCGAAGCCGCCCGCGCCGCGCGCGCTCGTCGCGAAATCCTCGACCACGTCGAATTCGACCTGCACCACCGGCACGATCACCATTTGCGCGATGCGATCGCCGGGATTGACGGTGAAGGGCGCCGATCCGCGATTCCAGCACGACACCATCAGCGGTCCCTGATAATCGGAATCGATCAGGCCGACCAGATTGCCGAGCACGATGCCGTTCTTATGGCCCGAGCCCCGAGCGCGGCAGCAGCAGCGCCGCGAGCTCCGGGTCCTCGACGTAGATCGAAATGCCGGTGGGGATCAGCTCGGCGCGCGCCCGGCGGAAGGATCAGCGGCGCATCGAGGCAGGCGCGCAAATCCATGCCGGCGGAGCCCGGCCGTCGCGTGCGCGGGGCAAGGGAAATTCCCGCCCGATGCGCGGGTCCAGGATCCGCAGCTTGACCGTGCGTTGCATCGATCAGCGGCGGATGCGGCGGCTGCGCAGGCGATTGCGCGGATCGGCGGCGGCGTGCGGCGCTTGCGCGCGCCGCGCCGCGGGCCGCCGTCGGGCGGCGGCAGGCGCTCGGCGATCAGCGCGATGAGCTCGCGCGCGACCTCGATCTTCGGTCCGCGCGGCGATCTCGATTTTGCCGCCGGGCCACAGCACGGTCAGCGCGTTGTCCTCGCAGTCGAAGGCAATGCCGTCGCCGACCTGGTTGGCCGCGATCATGTCGAGCTTCTTGCGCTTGAGCTTGCTGCGCGCATTTTCCTCGACATCGTTGGTCTCGGCGGCGAATCCGACGACGAACGGCCGCTTGGCCATGTCGGCGACCGATTTGACGATGTCGGGCGCGGGCTCGAGATCGAGCTTGACCGCGACGCCCTGTTTCTTGATCTTCTGCTTGGCGACGGTCACCGGCTGAAAATCGGCGACCGCGGCCGCGGCGATGAACACGTCCGCCTCCGCCACGTGGCGGTGAACGGCCGCGTACATGTCGCGCGCGCTCTCGACGTTGATGCGCGTGATGCCGGCCGGCGTCGGCAAGTTGCACGGGCCCGGTCACCAGCGTCACATGCGCGCCCGCTTCGCGCGCCGCGGCGGCCACGGCAAAGCCCATTTTTCCCGAGCTGCGATTGGTCAGATAGCGCACCGGATCGAGGCGTTCGCGCGTCGGGCCGGCGGTGATCAGCACGTTGAGCCCGGCGAGCAGGCCGGCATTGGCCGGCGGCTCGAGCAGAGCTCTCCGCGAGCTGCACGGGCTCCCACATGCGGCCCGCGCCGATTTCCCCGCAGGCCTGATTGCCGGAACCGGGCCCGAGGATGCGCACGCCGCGCGCAATCAGGGTGTCGACGTTGGCCTGCGTGGCCTTGTTCGCCCACATGACGCGATTCATCGCCGGCGCGAGCGCGATCGGCGCTTCGGTGGCGAGGCACAGCGTCGCCAACAGATCATCCGCGCGGCCCGCCCGCGAGGCGCGCGATGAAATCGGCGCTGGCCGGCGCGATCAGCACGAGCTGCGCCCAGCGCGCGAGTTCGATGTGGCCCATGGCCGCTTCCGCGGCGCTCGTCCCACAGGTCGCTGCGCGTCGGCCGGCCCGACACCGCCTGGAAGCTCATGGGCGTGACGAATCTCTGCGCGGCCGGCGGTCATCACCACCTGCACTTCGGCGCCGCGTTCGATCAGCCGGCGCACCAGGTCCGGACTCTTGTAGGCGGCGATGCCGCCGGTGACGCCGAGCAGGATTCGAGTCTTCGGCGTCAATGGATGCCCTTCAGTTCTTTGAAGCGCGCGATATCGCTTTCGAATTGCTTGCTCATGGTCGCTTCCTCGGTGCGCTTCTCGCGCAGATTTTCCTCCTGCGTGCGGATGTCGTTGCGCGACGCGCACCAGATCCTCGGCCACCTGATCGGGCATGGGCGGCGCCTTCGGATCGTTGCTGTAGGGCTTGAAGCGCATGCTGGTCGTGCGCAGCTTTTTCAATTTCCCGTTGAGTATCTCGAGGAACTGGCCGGTGACCTTGATCTGATCCGACACGCAGGGTCGAGCCGCTGATCGCGCAGGCGTTCGATCTCCTGCACCGAACCATAGGTGTTGAGCAGATTCTTGTCGCGGCTTGGCGCGCTGCTCCGCGTCGAGTTTCTTTTGATCTTCGGCGGCCAGTTGCTCAGGGGTCTTTTGCGCCTCGAGGTGGTCTGATCTCGATGCCCTGTGAATTGATGACGTGCTGTTCCTGCGTCGCGTATTCCGGCGGAATGCGGTCGCCGTAGTGGGTGATCGCCCTGCTCGTCCACCCACTTGTAGATCTTGCGGCCGCGAAGCCGGGCGGCGGCTTGCGGCAAAAGCCGGCGAATAGCAGCACGGATGCGCAGAGGATCCAGGCAAGGTATTTCAATAGCATATCCCCATGGAAGCCGGCGCCATTGTGAGCCGCGGGCAAGGCCTGTTTTCCAGGGGTCGTGCCTCAATCTGTGAGGCCATAGCGATCCCGGTAGCCCTGCATGCTCGACAAGTTCGGCGGCGCGGCCTTGCGCCTGCATGTGCTGCATGAGGTCCGACAGACTGATCACGGCGATGACCGGGATTCCAAACTGCTCGCGCACCTCCTGAACCGCCGACAACGGGCTCACGCGCTGCCGCGCTCCTGGCGGTCCAGGGCGAGCAGCACCCCGGCAGGATGCGCGCCGGCCGCTCGGATGATGTCGATGGATTCGCGGATCGCCGTTCCGGCGGTGATCACGTCGTCGACGATCAGCACGCGGCCCTGCAAGGGACCACCGACGATGACGCCGCCTTCGCCATGGTCCTTCGATTCCTTGCGGTTGAAGGCGAACGGCAGATTGAGCCCGTGCCGCTCGGCGAGCGCCGCTGCGGTCGCGGTCACCAGCGGAATGCCCTTGTAGGCCGGGCCGAACAACATGTCGAAGGTCAAATCCGAGGCGACCACGGCGTCGCTGTAGGCGCGGCCCGACTGCGGCGATCGCCGCGCCCGTGCTGAAAAGGCCGGCATTGAAAAAATACGGGCTGTCGCGGCCGGACTTGAGTTTGAAGCTGCCGAATTTCAAGACGCCCAGCCGTACGCACAACTCGATGAAATCGCTTTGTAGGCCAGGGTCATAGGGGCGGCAGTCTCGCAAGGGAAATGGCCGTGCGCAAGCGCAGCACCGGCGCCGGTGGGCTGCTATGATCGCGCGCCATGCGCGATGCGAGTTCGAGGGTTTGACGGCGGCTGCAGAAGCCCACGCTGTGCAGGCGTTGGGCGACAAGCGTATGGCGGCGGTCCTGCTGATGAGCTTCGCCTCCGGGCTGCCGTTACAACTTGACCGGATTCACCGTGCAGGCATGGCTCGCCTCCGAGCGGGCTCGACATCAGGACCATCGGCATTTTTTCGCTGGTCGGCGCTGCCCTATATCTTCAAGTTTCTGTGGGCGCCGCTGCTCGACCGGTACCTGCCGCCCCTCCTGGGCCGGCGCCGCGGCTGGATTCTGATTTATCAGGCGTGCCTGGCCGTGGCCATCGGCGTCATGGGGTTTTGTTCGCCGACCAAGGAACTCTATGTCCTGGGAGCCATCGCCGCTGCTGGTGGCATTTCTCTCCGCGTCCCAGGATATCGTGATCGATGCGTATCGGGTGGATACGATTCCGGTCAGCGAGCGTGGGCTGGCCGCCGCCGCCCAATCCTTCGGCTACCGTACGGCCGCCATGTTGGCGGGCGCGGTGCTGGTGTTGATTGCCGCACACACTGGGCTGGCGCTTGGCGTTTCTGATCGTGGCCTGCCTCATGGCGGCGACGATGGTGGGGACGCTGTGGGCGCCGGAGCCGGAAGTGCCCGGCCAACCACCCCGCACCTTGGCTGACGCCGTCTGGCATGCCGCTGCGCGCATTGTTCAGCCGGAAGGGCGCATGGGGCTTCGTCGCATTGGTGTTGCTCTACAAGGTGGGCGACGCATTTGCCTTGAGCCTGTACAGCGCATTCATGATCAAGGGCATGGGGTTTTCGCTCGATGAACTCAGCATCGCCGGCAAAATGAACATGACCGTGTCGAGCCATGATCGGCGTGGCCTTCGGCGGCTGGGTCTATATGCGCTGGGGCACTTTCAAATCGCTGTTGATCTTCGGCATCGCCCAGGCGTCGACCAACCTTCTGTATGTGTGGCTCGCGCTCGCGGGGAAAAAAGTGTGGCTGCTGGTTCTCGCGACGTCCCTGGACACCGGCGTCGGCGGCATGGGTCTGGCGGCATTCGTCGCGTTTCTGGTGTCGCTGTGCAGCGCGAACTACAGCGCAACCCAGTATGCATTGTTGTCGGCGCTGGCGGGCGTTCCGAGCAGGGTGATGGGCTATGTGGCGAGCATCGTGGTATCGAAGATCGGCTGGGCGAATTTCTTCGTGGTGACATTTCTCACCGCCATGCCAGGAATCACATTGCTGGTGATTTTACGCAGGCCATTGAACGAGCTCGCCGACCGCGAATGCGGCGGCGTCTTAGCACTGCGTTTATAAACCGACGATTCGCTCAGCGGCGCAGCGATCGATCCTGCGGGATGGACCACGCGCTGCGCGCATTGTCCTCGAACTCTCGGTCCAGGTCTTCGGCTTCCATGTCGACCGCACCCGACCAGTCCTCGGGAGCATCGGCGGCGTCGATGAGTTCATCGAGCAATTGCTCATTCCAAGAATCAAACTCGATTTCCGTGACCGTGCCGTCGAAGTACTGAATCTCGATGGTTTCGTCCTCATCATCGATCGCGACAACTTCAAAAAGCTCGTTGGTACCGCCCCGATACCACTGACCTACGATCGGCTTCATTACGTTCATCGCCGTCTCCGTCTGCTATGCTCAACTCAATTCAACTCCCAAAGAGTCGTTCGTGCAATCGAATATTTTTGCGCGAAGCAGCATCTCCAATGGTCGGACACCTGATCAAGTTCTTCGTGGTTTTCTTCGTCGTGGTCGAGCCGATCTCGCTCATCCCTTTGTTTGCCGGTCTGACCGAGGGCGCGAGCGCCGCTTACAAGAAGATCATGGCGGGCAAAGCGGCGGCGATCTCCTTGGGGATCTGCGTTTTGTTCGCGCTCGGGGGCGCCAAGTTTCTCCAGATCATGGGGATTTCTCTCGACTCGTTTCGGATCGCCGGCGGTACGCTGCTATTCTTGATCGCGCTCGAAATGGTGTTCGCCCGCCCGTCCGGCACGCGATCGACCGCGCCTGAGCAAGAGGAATCCAGGAAGCGCGAGGACATCTCCGTATTCCCGTTGGCGTTTCCCTTCATTGCCGGGCCCGGGGCGCTCGCGACCATTCTGTTGACGGCCGGCGAGGTATGGGGAAGACCGGTGTTGTTCGGCGGATTCTTGGCGGTGGTGGACTCGTGATCCTCATCTGTTGGAGCCTCATGCTGGCCGCACCGCGGCTGATGATCGTACTCGGCGTGACGGGTGCGAACGTCATGAATCGTCTTTCCGGGGTAATTCTGGCGGCGCTGGCAGTGCAATTCATGGTCGACGGCATTCGCGGCAGCTTCCTTTCCTAGCCGCCGTCGCGACCGCGTCCTAGCCGTCGCCGGCACCGCGTCCTATTGAGACTTACGTAAGTGAATGACACTTTTTCCAATTCTTGCTGTCGAAGTACTTCGGATGGTTATATTCGAGGTACAGATGGGTATCGAAAAGCAATTGAAGGAACTGGAGAGGCGCCGCAAGCGTGGAATGCGGCTCTTGGCCGAAGGTCTCTGGCCTGCGGAAGTGGCACGACGCGTGGGCGTGACTCGGCAATCGGTGCTGCGTTGGACCAAGCTCACGGAGCAAGGCGGCGTGGAGGCATTGAAGCGACCCGAGCGTTTTGGGCGACCCCCGAAGCTCGCCGAGGCGCGGCGCGCCGAATTGATCAGGACGCTCAAGGGCGGCGCTTTGGCCGCCGGCTTTGCGAGCGAGCTGTGGACGCTGCCGCGGATCGCCTCGCTGATCAAAGAACGTTTTGGCGTCGAACTCTCGCAGCCCTCGGTGTGGCGCATGCTGCAGCAACTGGGATGGAGTGTGCAGCGACCGGCGGGACGGGCCCGCGAGCGCGACGAGGCAGCGATCCGCACTTGGAAAGAGAAGCGGTGGCCTGCGATAAAAAAATCGCTGCGCGGCAAGGCCGAATAATCGTCTTCATCGACGAATCGGGTCTGTCCGAACGACCCTGCCGCGCACGTACCTGGGCCCCGAAGGGGCAGACGCCCGTCCTGCAGTACAGCTTCTCCTGGAAGCAGCTCTCGGTGATCGCCGGCGTGAGCTATTGGCGTTTCTACTTTCGTTTCTTCCCCGGTTCGATCAAGAGCCCGCAGATTGTCCAGTTCCTCAAAGCCTTGCAGGCAACGATCGGCAAGAAGCTTCTGATCGTCTGGGATCGCCTGCAGGCGCATCGCTCGCGGCTGGTCAAAGAATACGTTGAGGGCCTGGACGGGCGCATCGCCCTGGAGCATCTGCCCGCCTATGCGCCGGAATTGAACCCGGTCGAATACATCTGGGGCTACCTCAAACATCACGCCATGCCGAACTACTGCGCCGGTGATCTGACCGATCTGCGCCAGCGTGCGAGCCGCAACCTGCGCTCGATGCAACGCCGCGGCACATTGGTCACGGCCTTCTGGAAGCAGGCGGAATTGTTTTGAGATCGTCATCTACTTATGAAAGTCTCAATAGCTGCCGTCGGCACGGCGCTTCTCGTAGGCGAGATCCCAAACGCCGTGCCCGAGGCGTTCTCCGCGCCGTTCGAATCGGGTGGGCGGACGGAATTCGGGCCGCGGTACATAGCTTCCATCGGCGCTGAGCGAAGCGAGCCCGGCGCAGGCATTGCACACCTCGAGCATTTGTTCGGCGTACGCCTGCCAGTCCGTCGCCAGCCGCAGCACGCCGCGCGCACGCAATTTGTCCGCCAGCATCTGGACGAAAGACGCATCGATCAGGCGGCGCTTGTGATGGCGTTTCTTGTGCCACGGATCGGGAAAGAAAATCAGGATCGCATCGAAGGAGTTGTCCGGAATCGCGGTCGCCAAGACCTCGACCGCGTCGTGGCAGATGACGCGCAAATTCGCAAGCTCGGCCTGCGCGGCCTCCAGCAACAGGCGGCCCACCCCTGAGCGGTGCACCTCGATGCCTAGGTAATCGATGTGCGGATTGGTCTTCGCCAACGTCCCGATGACTTCTCCCGGCACCGAAGCCGATCTCGAGACAGCGCGGCGCGATGACCGGCCGAAAGCCGCATCGAGGTCGATCGGGGCGCCGTTGAAAATCGAGGCCAAACGCCGGCCACAGTTCCGTCGAGCGCGCGCTCCTGCGCGGCCGTGACGCGGCCGGCGCGCAAAACGAAACTTCGAATGGGACGTCGGGGATGCATGGGCGCGAAGTGTGCCTGATATCATCGTCGCGATGCGCAAAACCTGGTTAGGCGCCTCGCCTGCGCTCTTCTGCTGCTCGCCGGTTGCGTGGGCCTGCCGCAGCACGTCAAGAAGATACCGCAGCGAAGCGCTGCGCTCACCCGCAATCCACGACGCTCGGGCGCGATCGTCGAGGACAGCGCAGGACGGCAGCGCCCGAAATCTATCGGGCATCCGGCTTGCTGATCTCGGGCGACGAGGCTTTCGACAGCTTGATCGCGCTCGCCGATCACGCGGAGCGCACGCTCGACATCCAGTACTACATCATTCATCAAGACGAGTCCGCGCGCATCTTGCTGCAGCATGTGCGCAGCGCCGCCGATCGCGGCGTGCGGGTGCGCGTGCTGGTCGATGACCTCAATACCGCGGGCGAGGACCGGCGTTTCATGCACTTGGAGCAGCATGCCAACATCGAGGTCCGGGTGTTCAATCCGTTTCCCGGCGGCCGTTCCGCGATTTGGACCCGCTTCCTCACCTCGATATCCGACATACCGCGAATCAATCATCGCATGCACAACAAACTGTTCGTCGCCGACAACGCCATCGCCATCACCGGCGGCCGCAACATCGGCGATGAATATTTCACGCGCGACAAGCACAGCAATTTCATCGATCTCGACGTGGTGGCGGCGGGGCCCATCGTGCCGCAGTTGTCGGCGTCCTTCGACGCCTTTTGGAACAGCAAGTACGCCTATCCGATCGCATCGCTCGCCGCGCCCGGTGGCCGGCCGAACCGCAGCCGCGCCGCCGGTCGAGCGAGAGCGCGCCCGCCGGCGAGCCGACTGGCTGGAGCGCGAACTCGACGCGCGACTGACCTGAAGCTTGACCTGGGTGCCGGCCACCGTGCTGGCGGACCGGCCCGCCAAGATCGCGAGCGAAGTCTCGCCCGAGGAAGAGGTGACGATCGCGAACAACATCGCGGCCCTGATGCGCTCCGGCGCAGCAGGAAGTCATCGTCATCTCGCCGTATTTCGTGCCCGGCAAGGAAGGCGTCGCGCTGATGCGCGAGCTGGTCGAGCGCGGCGTGCACATCCGAATTCTCACCAACTCGCTGGCGTCCACCGATTCGCCGCTGGTGCACAACGGGTATGCGCGCTACCGCGTCGCGCTGCTTGAAGCTAGGCGTCGAGCTTGCGCGAGGTGCGGCCGAAGCTCGGGCAGAAGCGCCCGCGCTTTCACCCGTTTCGCAGCGCTCGAACGCGAGCCTGCACGCAAAGGCGCTGGTCATCGATCAGAAGACCGTATTCATCGGCTCGATGAACATGGATGCGCGGTCGGCGCAGCACCAACAGCGAACTCGGCCTCGTGATGCGCAGCCCCGAGATCGCCCGTCAGGTGACGAGCCTGCTCGACGACATCAGCGCGGACGGCAGCTACAAGCTGTCGCTCGATCGAGCATGATCACATCGTGTGGTCGAGCGGCGAGCCGGGAGCGGAGATCGTCTGGCACACGGATCCGGAAACGACGCGCATGCAGCGTTTTCGCTGAAGCTGCTCGCGCCGTTCGCGCCGGAGGAGCTGCTGTGAGACCTCGGTCGGAACCGACGAGGTCATGCGCAAGGTGCCGAGATAATCCTTGACTTTGCCGCGAAATCCCTTCGCTGCTGGTCACGGTCGCGCCGCCCGGCGAGCACCAAAATGAAATCGCCGCGCAGGGTGCGGTTCACCTCCTCGACATAATTCATGTTGACCAGACAGGAGCGGCTGATGCGCAGCATCGGCTGCGAGCGCAGCGCCTGCTCCGCCTGGCTCAAGGTGCTGCGCGCGTGATAGCTGTCGTGCCCGACCCGGATCAGCGACATAATTCCGATCCGCCTCGATCAATTCGACCTGCGTCGCATCGATCACGTGCAAATGGCCGTTGAATTCGGCGAGCAGGCGCGGCCGCTCCTCGGGACTGCGCGGGCGCCGCGCTCGAGTTGCGCGAGCAGCCCGGCCAGCAGCGCTTGGCGCTCGTCGGCGCCGCTTGCGCAAGTGGCGCGGGCGCACCCGGGCCAAGGTCTTGCGAAAGCGCTCCTGATCGAAGGGCTTCAGCAGATAGTCGACGGCGCAGACCTCGAACGCCTCGAGCGCATACGTGTCATAGGCGGTGACGAACACCAGCGACGGCAGCTCATCCGGCGCAAGCGCTCGCGCGAGGTCGATGCCGTTCACGGGGCTCATCTGAATGTCGAGAAACAACAGCTGCGGCCGCTTCGCGCGGATTTCCTCGAGCGCGGTCGCGCCGTCGCCGTACTCGCCGATCACGCGCGAGATCGCCCTCCGCCTCGCACAGCTCTCGCAGCGTGCGACGGCCGGCTTGCTCGTCATCGACGATGATGACGTCCATCACGCATTCGCCAGTGTTGCGGCTCGGCGCCGGGGCGCTGCGTCGCTCCGCGGAATCATGAATTTCGGGCAGAGTGATTTCACTGATCCATTCCGTGCCGCTGGGGCCGGCCGCGAGCCCGGCGCGGCCCTCGAATTGCACGGCCAAGCGTTCGCGCACGTTTTTCAGTCCGATGCCGTCGGCGCCGAGCGCTTGATCCGCGGCCAAGCGTGTTGGCGACGCGCAGAATGAGCATGCCATCTTCCCGGTCGCACGGCGACACGCACCACGACCGGTCCTTGATGGCCCGCC
Organism: uncultured Gammaproteobacteria bacterium; assembly: GCA_963783185.1. Classification (GTDB taxonomy): domain Bacteria; phylum Pseudomonadota; class Gammaproteobacteria; order Steroidobacterales; family Steroidobacteraceae; genus Bog-1198. Next base: position 79,184 of record CAWAMT010000002.1, read on the forward strand.
AGCCCATGCACCACCGCGTTCTCGACCAAGGGCTGCAGAATCAAGCTCGGCACCCAGGCATCGACGATGTCCTCGTGCTCGCGGCAGGATGACGGTGAGCCGGTCGGCGAAGCGCTTCTGCTGCAACTCCAGGTACAAGCGGACGAACTGCAGTTCATCGGCCAGGCGCGAGAAATCCCGCTCGCCGGCATTCAACAGCCGGCGCAGCAGATCGGCGAGCTGCACGACCATGGCTTGCGCGCCCTTGGGGTCCCATTCGATATGGCCGCGGATGGTGTGCAGCAGATTGAACAGCGTGTGCGGCGATAATTGCATGCGCAGCGCCGCCAGCCGCGCGGCGCTCCACTCGCGCTCGAGCGCCGTACGCTTGCAGCTCGGAGTCGCGGAATCGCGTGTAGAGCGCGAGACCGGTCACCAGCGCCAGGCCGAAGCCATAGGCGGGCAGGAAACTCACGAAGCTCGCGAGCCACAGCGAATAGGACGAGCGGGTCGGCCCAGGGTTCGGAGCTGTGAGCCATCATTTCCTTGTGAAAGTTCCTCGCCGCCCACGGTCAGCTCCGCCGAGGATCATCGCGGGATAGGCAATGGCGGCGAATACCACAGCCAGAACGACTTGCAGCGGAATCGCGACCAGCAACGGCCGCCACTGAATGCGCAGCGATGCCCAGTAGGAGACCAACAGGAACGGCAGCAGCAGCAGATGCTGCAGCACGCGCGCATCCCAGGGCGCGAACAAGGATAGCGGTGGTCATGCGGGCGATGCCGGTGCGCATGCCGTACGCGTACAGGACGTTCGACATCGTGACGTACAGCCAGAACAGGCAGACGATGGCAAAGAACTGACGGCGGCTCAAGGCCGCAGCCATAGTGCTGTTTCAAGGCATTTTCATACCCGCTCATGGGTCGCCAGCCTAGCTCAATTGCAGTGCCCTTGCGGCCATCCGACCCTCGCTCGGGGACGAAATCGTGGGTATCAGGGACGACCTCGACCCGGGAGCGCAGACGCGGCCTGCCCGGCGGGCGTTTCATAACACCGTTGTCAAACCGCCACCAAGGAGAAGTGTCATGAATATCGTCACCACGGGCCAAGTCACCGTTTCACGCCCAAAGATCACTTTGATGATGCTGATGTGCGGCATCGTCGAGCGCGGCCTGCGTCGGTGCCGTGAGCGCGGCCACGACCGAGGATGATGCAATGAGCGTCACCGTCCACTACAACGCGCAGAGTCTCGACACGGACAGCGGCGCTCGAGCGGTGTATCGAAAGCTCGTCAAAGCCGCCGTCGAGGTTTGCCCACAGGACGACAGCGCCCATTTCATCCGCTCCGCGGTGCGTCAATGCCGCGAGGAGTCGGTCGCTCGCGCCGTGTACAAGATCAACAACCAGAGGCTTGCAGCGGTGTACGCCGCGAATGCGAAGAAGCGGATGATCGCGATCGGAGATCAGCGGCCGGCCTTAAGGCTCAACGGTGCCAATGACTGCGGCCGGTCGCGATTTCCTCGATCATTCGATCAATCAATGGCTATGGATCTCGATCCGGCGCCCGCCGCGAACGGCGAGCCGCCGACCGCGGTCAGCGCACCGGTGGTCGGCATCGATGGAATATACCGAGACGTCATTGGAATTCTCGTTGGCAACGTAAGCGAATTGGCCTGCAGGATCGATGACGACACTCAATGGAAAGGTGCCCGCGCCGACGGTCGAGGCCACCGCCAACGCACCGCTCGCTGGGCGTTATGGAGTAGCTGCTGAGGTTGTTTTTGGCGGTGACATTGGCGACGTAGAGATATCTGCCGGCAGGATCGACGGTTACCGATTCCGGGCTGGAGCCGGTCGAGAGCGGAGAACCCGAAATCGAGGATAGCGCGCCGGTATCGGGATTGATCGTGTACAAGGAAATCGAGTCCGCGGTTTCGTTGGCCACGTAGGCAAATGTCCCGCTCGGATCGATGGCGATGGACAAAGCTCCCTTGCCCGCTCCGAACGGCGACCCGCCAATGGCGGCGAGCGAGCCCGCGCCGGCCTCGATTGAAAATGCAGCGACGTCGCCATCGGCATAGTTGGTCACGTAGAGAAAATTCCCGCCGGGATCGGTCTTCATCGAAGTGGGTTCGTTTCCGACCGCAAACGGCGAGCCGCTGATCGCAGTCGCGAGTCCCGTGCCGTTCTGGATCATGAATACCGAAACCGTATTGTCCTTCAGTTGGCCACATAGAGAAACTGGTTGCTCGGATCCACCAACACGGCGAACGGGGCGGCGCCCGCGCCGATCGGATCTCCGGCCGACGTCAGAGCACCGGTGGCGTTGTCGATGGAGAACACCGACACGTTATTGGATCCATTGTTCGCTACGTACAAGTAGGTACCGTTTGGGTCCACGGTCACCGCCACGGGCGTCGTGCCCGTTGAGGCGAACGGTGAACCGGCAACCGGGGTCAGAGCACCGGTCGCGGCATCGATCGAAAACGCCGAGATCGTATTCGAGGTCTCGTTGGCTACATAGGCAAAACGCCCGGCTTGCGTGCAGTTGACCACGACATTGATGATGTCCGCCGTGCCGATCGTCCCGGAGCCGTTATGAACGACGCAGGTTTGCGCGGGGTTCGACGGCTGTGTCTTGACCGTGACGGAGTAGGGGCCGCCCTGGTCGATGCTCGATGTGAAGACAAATGAGCCGCTCGAAGCGAGAGTCAAATTATTACCGGAGTTGTTCTGTAGTACGAGCCCTGAACCCTGAAGCCCGGTGACGGTGCCGCCAACGGTGTAGCCGCCCCCTATGTGGCAGGCGCTGATCCCGAGTCCTGCCGCCGCCGCCCAGATCCCCATCTTCACCATGGTTCTCACTAATGCATCTCCCCACCCGATGTTGGCACTGCGGTTTGAGACCGCAAGCGGCATGAATCATTCCGTGATTCTGTCATGTGGCTGCGTCAAGAAACGTGTAGTTCGCCCCGACGTGCCGAACCAGCAGCGCGGCGGGAGACGGCGGCCTGCGAGCGCAACGGTAGCTTCAGTGCGTTCACCACTCCGCCCAAGAATGCATTCGTTTCCTGGTCATTTGCATCCACCCACGCCTCGGGCCAGGCACTCCATATGACGACGACGGTATGAGCGTTCGGATTGATATAAATGTATTGCCCGAAAATGCCCTCCGCCTGAAATGCGCCGCTGTGCGGGGCTTGATGCGGCAGCACCCACCAAAGGTAGCCGTAACCGGTGGGATCGCCAGGCTCCAGCTTGCCGAAGCCGACTTGCGGAGAATCGGCGCGCGGCTGCGTTGCCTCAGCGATCCAGCTCGCCGGCAGAACGTGCTGCCCGCCGGCGACTCCGCCGGTGCGGATGAATTCACCGAATCGGCCGTAGTCATGCAGCGTCATCGCCAAGCTGCCTGCGGCCATTTCCGCTCCGCCGGGGGATTCGAGCGCCCAATAACCGTCGCTCTCCATTCCGTATCGGGACCAGATCTTCTCCGATAGATAATCCGACAGCGTTTTATGGGTGGCGGCGCTCACCACCAAGCCGAGCAAGTGTGTCTCGCCGCTGTTGTAATTGAATAGAGTCCCCGGCGGCGCCGCGCGCGGCAGTTTGCTCATGAAGCCGATGATGCAACCCGCTTTCTTGGCCGCCACGCACTTCAATAGGGTGCCGATGTCGGAATCGCGTTGGCGGTAGTCTTCGTTCCACTTCACGCCCGACGACATCTGAAGGAGGTTGCGCACCGATACGCCCTCATAAGCCGAGCCGCGCAGTTGGGGCAGATACCGGGTGACCGGATCCTCGATGCTGGTGATGGCGCCATCGTTGACCGCGGCCCCCACCAAGGTGGACACCACCGATTTGCCGACGGAGAACGAAGTCCAACGGCTTTTGTCGGTGTTGCCCAACCCATAGCGCTCCAATTGCACTTCACCGTCCTTGAGCACGAGTAGCCCGGAGACGCGATTCCGGGTCATGTACTCGGTAATGCCGAGCTCTTTGCCCGCAAATCTATAGTGAACCGACACCAGAGGCTGCGCGGCCGCCGGCAGCGAAAAGACCGTCGAACCGCGCTTGAACGTGCGCGTCGCAAACAGCCTATCCGTGTTGCGGAACGATGCCGGCTGCTCGTCCGGCGGCAGCATCAAGAAGTTCGCTGCATCGCCGATCTTTTCCGGCGTCTGGACCTCGGCCGTACTTGTTTGGCCGAACGCAGCGGTTACCCCCAAGACCAGCGCGGCCAGCGACGGCGCGTGAGATTCGCAAATGATTTTCAGCATCCGGCATTCGGCCTTATGTAATTCCCGTTGATTGTATGCTGCGCGTCCGCCGTTCAACAATGCCGGTCCCGCCGATTGAGTGCGGGGGACAAACCATGTCTCTAGTACACGACAGCCCCCTTTGTGAACCAATTTGGGGATAATAGCTCCAACGAAGTAAATGAAAGGTTCAAGCATGCCGCCCCGATTCCGCCTCAACTATCTGGTGTTGCCCAGCACCGTCGCGTTCGCCGCGCTGTGCCTACCGGGTATGGCATCGGCCGCTCTCGGTGAACCGGCATCATCAGTGCAGGCGGATGGCAAGGAGCTTCAAGGCTCGATCAAGGAATTGGATCACGGCAGCTATCGGGTGCATGAGTTTCAATTGCCCACTGGTACTTTGGTGAGGGAGTACTCCGGACCGGACGGCAATGTGTTTGCGGTGACGTGGATCGGACCGTTCATGCCGGATTTGCGGCAAATGCTCGGCCGCTATTTCGATTCCTTTGCGGCGGCCGCGAAATCCGGGCACACCGATCGCCGTCATTTGGAAGTCCGCCAAAGCGATCTCGTGGTGCAGGAAAGCGGCCACATGCGCGCATTCATCGGGCGTGCTTACTTGCCTCAAGCCATTCCGAGCGGCGTGTCCGTAGAGGATTTACAGTGAAGTTTCTATCGCGGGCACTGCGCTACGGCAGCGCAACGTTGCTGGGTTTGTCGGCGATATCGTGCGGCGGCGGCAACTCGTTGGGCCCCGGGCCCGCACCTCCGGCCCCCGCCGCGAATGTGCAGAGCGTCGTGGTTAGCGCCGGCCCCGGCAACGAAAACGTCAATACGCTCTACACCACGATTACGGTGTGCGTGCCGGGCACCACGACCTGCCAGACCATCGACAACATTCAGGTCGATACCGGATCTTTTGGACTCCGCTTGCTGGCGCCGGCCTTGACGTTGTCCTTGCCGGTGACGACGGCGGCTAACGGCAACGCGCTGGTCGAGTGCACGCAGTTCGTCGACGGCTACAGCTGGGGTCCCGTAGCGCTGGTCGAAGTGCAGATTGCGGGTGAAACGGCTAGTTCGCTACCGGTGCAACTCATCGGCGACCCGCGCTATCCCACCGTAGCGTCCGACTGTGCAGGCGCGGGGCTGCCGCCGGAAGATACCATCGAGCAGTTCGGCGCCAACGGTATTTTGGGCATTGGGCCTTTTGCCCAGGACTGCGGCAGCTATTGCGTCACCAACATTCCGACCCCGGTTGCGGTTTACGATTCCTGCACCCCATCGGCGTGCGTAGGCACCAAGGTCGCACTGGCGAGCCAGGTCCAAAATCCCGTAACCTTGTTTACCGCGGACAACAACGGCACGATCATTTCCTTTCCCAGTGTCCCGGCCGGCGGTGCGGCGAGCCCGACCGGGTCGCTCATATTCGGCATAGACACTCAGTCGAACAATAAATCGGGCACCGAAACGGTGTTGACTCTCGCATCGACCGGCCCGTATGCGGGACTCTTGACGACAGTTTTCAATGGCCAAACCTTGAACGGGAGCTTTATCGATTCGGGTTCGAACGGTACCTTTTTCACCGATCCGAACGTTACGGCCTGCACCAATTCGGGTTTCACGGATTTTTACTGTCCCGCCAGCACGCTGAGTTTCCAGGCAACACTGCAGGGCGCAAACGGCACCAGCATCACTGAGAATTTCAGCGTGGCCAATGCGGAAATGCTCGATGCGGCATTCACGGCGTTTCCCGGCCTCGCAGGACCGAATAAAACGCAAGGAAGCTTCGATTGGGGTCTTCCGTTCTTCTTCGGGCGCCGGGTCGCCACGGCGATCGAAGGGAGCACGACGACCGTGGGTACCGGACCGTATATCGCGTTTTGACGCCGGGCGGCCCTAGCGCCTATCGAGCAATCCGTCCGGCCCACTCATAAATCGCCATGTGGGATCGATAGAGCGCCAATACGGAAGGCACGAACGCCAAGGCGCCGAATTCGTCGCGGGTCCACATCTCGGCCGGTGCGGCAGTCACTTCGACGCCCGCGGCGGTGAATTCCGCGGCCGCGCGAACCATATGAGCGCTCGAGGTGACTAGGATAATTCGATCGATACCCTGCTGCTTGAGCAGCCGCGCGGAAAAGACCGCGTTTTCATGGGTGTCTACGGAGGCGCCTTCAACCCAACGCACGGGGACCTGAAGATCGCTTTCTATAAAGCGACGCATCGCGCTGGTCTCGCGGGCACCGCCGGAAATTAAAATGGGGAGCTGCGTCGCGCGCGCGATCTTCGCGCCCTCGATCAGCCGCAAATCGCCATGGGTGCTCGGTGCGTCGCCGCCGGCTTCAGGTGCGCCGCGACGCACTCCTCCGCCGAGTATCACGATTGCTTGAGCGCGCGCCTGCGTCGGCGTCAGGTGAGCCGGATCGAGCGCGGGGTAGCCCTCGGCCGCGCGCGCAAGGGCATCTGAGACGATGGGAGTCGCAAGCAACCAAAGACTGCCGATCGATGCGGCACACAGCGCGAAGCCGACGCGCGGGCGCCGCCACCAGAACAAAAGGCCGGCCACGCCCAGCAGCAGCGGACTCGCCGGCGGCAGCAATAGAGTTTTCAGAAGAGCCCGGAACGCAAGCGCCGTCAAATTAATTGTCCTTGGTACTGGCTCTGTGCCCTTCGCCCATATTCGCAGCTCAAGCTTAACATCCTGCGACAGTGAGGCGGCAGCCACGATGCAAGTGTAGGATTCCCGATCCATTAACTTCAGAGAAGACCCCGTGCGAAATACCCGGCGTGACTTTGTCAAATCACTCGCGGCGTTGCCGCTGATTCGCCTAGAGCAAGGACAGCCCGATGTGATTCTCTACAACGGGCTCGTGTCGACGATGTACGTGGGACAGCCCGAGGCGACGGCCGTCGCCATTCGCGACGGCCGATTCCTCGCCGTCGGTTCCGACAAAAAGGTACTGGCGCTTACCGGCAAGCGCACCCGCCGGGTTGACCTTGGGCATCGGCGCGTGTTTCCCGGCTTTAATGATGCGCATGCGCATCCCTGGGAAAGCGGTCTCCGAGCGCTTACCAACGTCGCATGCGACAAGACATCCATCGAGGAGATTCAAATCGCGCTGCGCGAGCGTGCGGCCACGACCCCGGCCGGTCACTGGGTGCAGGGTTATCTCTACGACGACGGCAAGACGCCCCGAATGCTGACGCTTGCCGATCTGGACGCCGCGGTACCCGACCATCCCGTCATCGTCGGCCATCGAGGCGGCCACACGGCCTATGTGAATTCCCTTGCGCTCGCCGCGGCCGGCGTGACGGCAGGAATGGCAGACCCGCCCGGCGGGAGGTTCGATCGCGACGCAAACGGCAATTTCACCGGCCGGGTTGCCGATAATGCGATGGAGGCCGTGCGCAAAAAGATCCCCGACGAGTTGACGCGCGACGATCATCGGCGAGCCGTCGCCCTCATTTCCAAGCTCTACGCGAGCCATGGAATCACCTCGGCGTGCGAGGCTGATACGGCGCCTGCGGGACTTCAGGCGTATCAGGATGCGCGCGATTCCGGTGAACTCGGCTACCGCGCGTATTGCCACATGGATGTGGCGTACCTACAGCGCTATATCGATGCGGGGCTGCACACCGGATTCGGCGACTCAATGGTGCGGATCGGCGGCATCAAACAATTTGCGGACGGGTCGATTTCCGAGCGGACCGCGTGGCTCGCGGAACCTTACATCGGGATTCCGAACTACACCGGACTCGAGATGGGCACGCGCGAGAGCTTGTATGAAAATTCGCGCAAGGCGTGGCTGGCGGGATTTCAATTGGCGACGCACGCCAACGGGGAACGCGCCATCGACCGTACACTCGGCGTCTACGAGCAATTGCAGCGGGAATTGCCGCGGCGCGATCCGCGCTTTCGGCTCGAGCACTGCACGGTCGTGACGCCGGAACTCATCGCGCGAATACGCGCAGTCGAGGCAATTCCGATTCCGTTTGCCGGCTATGTGAATTTTCACGGCGACGTCCTGCACTTTTATGGCGATGAGCGCGCCAATAGAATGTTTGCATATCGCTCGTTCATCGACGCCGGTCTCCGGCCCCCGTCCTCCTCCGATTACACTGCGAGTCCGCCGGCCCCCATGCTTTGGCTGTATTCGGAAACCACACGCCGGGATCCGACGGGACATGTTTGGGGCGAGCGCCAACGAATCACGGTGCAGGAAGCACTGCGATCCATGACGCTCGACGGCGCGTACGCATCGTTCGAGGAACACGACAAGGGTTCGATCGAACCTGGGAAGCTCGCCGATCTCGCGGTGCTCGCGCAAGACCCGTTAAAAGTTCCGGCGGAGCAATGGCAGGGCATCAAGGTCGAGCGCACGATGCTGGGCGGAAAATGGGTCTACGAGGCCTGAGCGCAGGCATTTGCGTCATTCATCGGAACACGACTAGAATCAATGCCGGCCGCGGGCGTCGTATAATGGTAATACCCAAGCTTCCCAAGCTTGAGCCGTGGGTTCGATTCCCATCGCCCGCTCCACTCTAAGACCACCTCGGACAACCCAGGACAATTCGCCTAGACCAAACCATTCAATGTTTGGGAAGATCTTGGGATTCAGTGTCGATTCCACGCCAGCCCCGTTGTCCTAGATTGTCTTGGGTTGCCCTAGCATTCGCACGCAACGTCGCACGCAGAGTTCTTCGAAAGGCGCGGCCAATAATTTTGGCGTTGACCCCACGCCCGCTCAATCGGGCCGACTCCGACCACCTCGAACCAGCGTTTTCGGTCTCCCGGACGTTGCGTCAGGCAGAGTCTCGGTTGCTCCCAATCTCAACTGACTGCGGTCGCCGCATTTGGAATTCGCGGAATTGACCAACAAATTAGTATGCGCATATAATGCGCATACTGGAGGCGAAACATGAAAGCAGCTTTTAATGCGACGGCCCGGAAGCGTCCGGTCAATCTGACCTTGAACGAAGACTTGGTCAGCCAGGCTAAATCGATGACCGACAACCTTTCTGGTGTCGTGGAATCGTTGCTGTCGGAGTTTGTTGAGCGAGAGAGCCGAGAAAGGCTTGTAAAGACCAAGGTTGTGGAGGCGACAATCGCAGCGTGGAACAGATTCAATGCCAAATCAGGTTCGATTGCTGACGAGTACTCTTCGCTCTGATGGCGCAGTTTGATGTCCACCGGAACTCCGGGAAACATAGGGACACCATCCCATTCGTCGTTGTGGTGCAATCCGCGCAATTCGATGACTACCGGCGAAGAGTTGTCGTACCACTCGTCCGGGCGACGGCGATTGGCAAAGTCAGCTACGCTGGCTTTAATCCGACCTTCAAGATCCGCGGCACCACGGTCGTGCTGCACCCCCTTGAGATCGTTTCCATACCCCTTGATCAACTCGGAGAGAGGGTCGGCTCTCTAAGCGATGACAGCCAATTGATCGTTGCGGCGCTGGATGAACTCCTGACACGCGCGTGGAAGTAACACGCGCTTGCCGGTGCGCGGTCGTTGGGTACGGTTCACTTCAGATCCGACGGCGGAAAACCGATGCCAAACGTCGATGTCAAGCTGGTCTCGTTGTCCCCGCGCTCACGGTGCGGTGTCTTGTCCACGAGGCTTGCTCGCGAGTTCCTTCACCCAGTCGCCAAAGGTGGGATCGATACGCTCAACTCGACGTAGCGCCTCGTCACTGCCTAACTGCGGGGCTTCGCCAGGTGGGAATGCCGCACGGACTTCCTTCAGAAAGTCGAATCCCCGCAAAGCATAGATTTTGCGCACACGCTCGATCAATTGACCCTGATACCAGCCGTAGTTATCGATTTTCATGTCGCTTTCGACAATCGCATGATAGTTCTTGTCCAATTCTGCGAGCGTCACGAAACGTTGTGGACGCTCGAGCTGATTCCCCGCTTGAAGAACATCGAACAGCCAGAGCTGCTCGGGGTGTCGCTCGCTGATATACGCATACCAGACGTAGGAGGCCAAGAACTCGTTCAGCCAATGACTCCCTGGCACAATGCCGTAAGCGTCGATCACAGCGTGGCCAAGTTCGTGAGCACTCAGTAGATCGCCGACCTGCGCGTTGGCCTGATCCCAGGTTGACCTGTGAAGAGTGATTTCCCGTAGAACCGCCGGATTTCCCGCAACCTCAGCCTTGGGATAAAAGTCTTTTGCGGCCGCCCAATTGGCAGCGACCAACGCAATCGGAGGGTCGCCATGCACCGATGGCATTGCATATGGCAGCTCAGGCTCTTGCGCGCCGCTCTGCAACGCTCAAATATTGACGATAGCACTCCACGTAACTTCTCTATGTCTCGTGAACAACTAGACGGTGGAGAATATTTCTGGTGCGCAATCTACATCAAAGGAGTCAAAAGGCATTTCGTGACGTACAAGAAGGACGGGCACGGCGACGTTCGAACGCACGTGAGCTTCCATGGGGAAGCTTGAGAGGCCGCTTTGTCCCCCTGGAAGCGGCCGCGCGTGATTGGCGGCTTGGGGTCCGATTCCGGAAGCTCCTGTCGTGTAGATTCGCGATCCCGTTTGAGAGTATCCATTGTCGCGTCACCGACCCTTGCCCGGCCATGAACTCCCGCAAGCGACATCACTCGTCCGCCCACGTCGCGACAGCACCGCGGCTAAAGGCAAAGCAGCCGACCACCCGACGCTCGGAGCACACGAATCGCGCTCCGAGCGAGCGGCCACGCCTGCTGCAAGTAGTCGGTTATTTCAGATTGAGCCGCCGGATTAGCTGACTGCCGAGGATTTCGCGCAGGCTCTCTCGATCGACGGCGGCCTTGCTTTCCGCATCTCTCGAGGCCCAGATTTTCTTCAAGATGGGCTCCTCGCGGTCATCGAGGCCATCGAGGGCGGCCATATTTTTGTAAGTGACAACCATGTACACGTCTGGGTCGTGCGGCGAGCGTGGCATGACTGCGTAGATAGCGTAGTCGACGATGAGGCCAGCCTTCTTCTCGTCCTCCCTGAGTTGTTTGCCGGTGGTATCAAGCCATTTCATGTACGCATCGAACATGCCGGGCTTCGTGCGAATGGAGGTGACCTCCAGAACCGCCCCCTCGGTGTAGGGCTTCGAATCGTCGGCCAAAACGGAGGAGATAGCGCTCATCGACAGTGCCGCCACAGCGACCGTGACCAGGTATCGTAGTTTCATTTGATATTCCCTTATTGGATTAGTTATTGGTTGCCAACATACAATTCTACAACGCGCCATCGTCGATAGGCGATCCTGTCCGACGTGCAGTTCCCGCGCCATCGTACGATTCCATACCGGCACTTGCCATCGGAACGCCGGACCTTGTCTTCTCGACAGCGAATGCCATCGTTCCCTTCAGGCTGGTGGTGGAGCAAGGTCCGCTGGTAGCACTCGGATTTACCAGGAGCTCGGGCGAGTCTGGCCTGCCGAGACGGTGCCGACGTTCAGAGTGTTGACCCAGGAGTAGCCCTTGCCGTTCGCGTCAATGTAATAGGTCCAAGGCTGGGCGGTGTCGCCGTCGTAGTTAACCGTCGCGATGCAGTTTGCAGCAATGGTGTAAGTGCCCGTTCCGTAATACGGCGCGGAGGTGGTGGTGCCGTTAGAATCGGTTTCTAGGTACTGCAAATTCCCGGCTCCATCCCAGGATTCCATATACATGGTGCTCGCGGGTGCGCCCGCTGTGGTCTTGCTGACCGCAGCTACAACCGTCCCTTGGAGGGTAGCGTTGGTGCACTTGGCCGTCGCGGTGCCCCCGAATTGCAGACCACCAAGGACCAATATCAACGGCATCAGGCTCTTCACGGTCATACTCCCTAGATTTTTGCGGATCCAAATGATTTAAGTGATCCAACGCTCGAGGACGCGGATGAACAGGGCAGACACAATTTGCCGTTATTTCTTAATATAGCCTTGGTTTATAGCACTGCTTTTCAAAGCTTGGAAGCCGAATTAGCGGGATCTGGACGATGTGATTTCGCCGTTAAGAACTCGTATGCATTGCAGGGAGATGCCCAAGTCCTGCTCGTATCGTCGGATGAGGCGGGCCTCGGTTTCAGTGACTAGTGACACTGCCGTGCCCTTCGCGCCGGCGCGCGCAGTGCGACCGACCCTATGCAGATAGGCCTTGCTCATCGTCGGTACGTCGAGATTGAAGACGTGGGTTACGCCGGGTAGGTTGAGTCCGCGGGCCGCTAGGTCGGATGCAATCATGATGCGGATGGCGCCGTTGCGAATTCCATCCATTGCCCGCTTCCGGTCCATCTTGGATAGCTCGGAATTCAAGTCCGCAACAGCTAGTTTGTGATGGGTTAACTTCGAGGCGACCTCTTCCGCAACATCGTTGCGATGCACGAACACGATCGAGCGCGGCACATCGAGCGCATGCAGCAGCTTGCGCAACATATCCGGCTTGTCCCGGCTTTCACAAACCAGATACAGATGTTCGATGTTCGCGTTGACCGCGGCCGCACCCGCGCGAAGCATCACGATATCTGGAGCCAGCGTTTCCAACACCTGACGAGTCTGCTGCTCGATCGTCGCTGATGCGAAAATCAGCTGTCGCGCTGGCGGCGCCGCGCTGACGATTTTCCGAATCCAATCCAGACTTTCGTCGTTCAGCAGTCGGTCGGCCTCATCGATGACGACGGCGCGGATGTGCGCCGTCTTCAGCTTGCCCCGCTCGATTAGTTCCACGATTCGTCCGGGCGAGCCCACCACGACGTGCGGCTTGGCCTTGAGTTTGTCGATCTGCCGCGTCGGTCGTCGTACCACCGATTAGCAACACCGAGCGGATGGCGCACGCCGCATTTAGCGCAAGTTCACAGGATTGACGATGGATCTGAATGGCCAATTCGTGGGTTGGCGACACGATCACGACCTGGGTCGCAGCTTGCGCAGGATCGATGCGCGAAAAGAGGGGCAGTAGATAAGCTAGTGTTTTACCGGTACCCGTTTCGGCTCGCAAATACGCGTCCTTTCCGGCAGCGAGCGGCGGAATTGCGACGATTTGAATGGGACTGGGGCCGGATATCTGTTGCTTCGCGAGCGCAGCTATGAGTTCCGGTGGCACCGACAGATCTGCAAACGTCATGAATTCGAACTCGCTACGGTAGCCAGCAACACGCTCTAATCGCGCGGGATCGTTGCTGGACGGGCAGTAATTCTAACAGTTTTGTCTGTGCCACCCGGCTCTAAGACCCAGTCAGCAATCGTGCGTATAAATCCCTATGACGATAGCAATTGTGGGTACAACTCCCCATTGCTACTAAACGAATCGCGATGCAGTGTGCGCAATGCGCATTCCGAAATAGAGTCATTCAAGAACGAAGACCAATGCGGCCGAAGGGGATACTAAGATGACCAACGCGAATTCAGGTCAGGGTTGGCTGCTGTGAGGTTATCAAGACTCGGCGCCCTGGCCATCTTTGTCCTCGGCGGATCAGCGCTGATGCTTGTCGCTAAGCCCGCACGCGCCATTCCACCTTTCGCCCGGCAGACGGGTTTGGCCTGCGAGGCCTGCCACACGATGCCGCCCGAGCTCACGGCATTCGGCCGACGGTTCAAGCTCAGCGGATACACGCTGACCACGAGGCCGCCGCTGGTCAATGACATCGATGACCACAAGAAGAACACGTTGTGGCTCACCGATATGCCGGGAATCGCCGTCCTCGCGCAAATTGGCTACGATCATTACAACCGGGCGCCGCCGGATACCGGTCAGCCTTATCCCGCCCACGCGCAAAGCGATACATATCAGTTTCCAGATCAGTTTAGCCTGGTGTACGCGGGAGCCGTCTCGGACAAGGTGGGCGCTTGGTTGCAATTGACCTACAACGGGCAGGCCGGTAGCGTCGGGGTCGACAATATCGATATCCGATACAGCGATCACACCTCGGACAACAAATGGTTGTGGGGCGTCACGGCCAACAACTATGTCAACCTTCCAAGATGTCTGGAACGGAATCGGAAGCTATACCATTCCGAACTTCAATACCGTGACCTTGTGGAGCGGCGGCGTCGCCGGCGCCGGGACGAGTGGGCCGATCATCAATGCTTTGGGGCCTGGGAGTGTGGCCGGTATCGGCGCCTACGTTTTTTATAACGACTCGCTGTACTTCGAATTGTCGGAATATCACTCTGCGGTTGCCGGCGGCAATTCACCCACCATTGACAGCGTCAGTCTTGCCGCCAATGGCGGTGCCGTCGATCGGTTCGCGCCTTACGCGCGCATCGCCTACGAGCGCGACTGGGGCTACCACTCCGCGGAGATCGGCGCCAGCGCGCTGTACGTCAACTGGATTCCATCGGTCGGTTACATCTCGCGCAGCAACAGGCGGCTGCCGCTTTAGCGGGTAATACCTACACGCCCGCGCAGACCTTCAACCCGGGAGCCATCAATCGGTATACCGATCTCAGCGTCGATTGGCAGTACCAGTACAACGGTCAACACAACATCTTTGGCTTTCTGGGTCATGTCACCCACGAGCGGCAACAGAACAGCAATCAACTGGTAGCGGCGACCTTCACCGGTGCGTCGTCACCGATCTACACCAATCCAACGGACACGCTGACGCAGTTTTTAGTCACGGGTGAGTACTTCCGTGATCGTCACTATGGCGGACTCGTGAGCTTCACGCGGACGACCGGCACGTGCGATCCGCTCGCAAATGGGGGCAATGGCTCACCGGCCAATCAATACGAGGTTTATGAGCTGGATTACGTCCCCTGGCTGAACGTCAGGTTCATCCTGCAGTACAACGCCTATCAGGTCGTGGCCAACAACCAAAGCCCCTTTAATCTGAGCAACGCCAACTTTCCCAATTCCCCAGGCTTTCCCAATGTCAGAGCGGGGAACAACAACACCTGGGTGGTGGGACTATGGATGGACTTCTAATGAGAAAGCTGGCAATAACCTCGCTTGGTCGATCGCTGCGATCGCGCTCGCGGCAATGGCCGTTCGTGACGCGTACTCGGCGACTCTCATCGTGCCGCCGGATCCATCCACCATGGACACCAAGGCACCTCGTCAATAGCGCGTGCTCCAAGTGCCATGGTCAATATGGAGTCAGCACCTCGCCGCTATTCCCGATTCTGGCTGCGCAGCTACCCGGCTACATCGAGGCTGAGCTGAAGCTATTCAGGCTACGCGGTCGTAGCGATCCCCGCGGGCGGGCCTTTATGTGGGGAATAGCCCGGGGTCTTACGGATGAGCAAATCAAAGGAGTGGCACAGTATTTCTCGAGCCAACCCGCTGTAAAAGGCAGCGGGTCGAGCAACCCCGCGCTCGCCGACAAAGGCAAGGTGATGTACGAAAACGGGGCGCCGGAGCGTGACATTGAGGCTTGCACTGTCTGCCACGGTCACAGCGGTGAGGGAGTCAACACCCAGCCACGGCTCGCCGGCCAGCATCGAGACTATGTTGTGATGGAGATGTTCCAGTACCGCAGTGGACTGCGAGAAAACAAAGTCATGCAACACGTCACCGAAAAGATGACCGATGATGAGATCGCCGCTGTAGTTGATTACGTTTCCACCATGTAGGCTTCGATGTGGCTAGTTGAAATACTAATGGCCACCCGCAACGCGACGGTCCTCCCGGCTCTGGTCACGCTGTTGCTAATGGCGGGCCCAGCTTGCGCACAGGAAGTGGGAGACGCGCAGCAGGGTAAAGTCGTCTATGAGAAGTATTGCGTCCTCTGCCATGGAGAACAGGGCGACGGCAAGGGTCACTTTTCCGAAGCGACAACCCCGGTGCCGCGCGATTTCCGGCAGGGCACATTCAAGTGGCGCAGCACGCCGTCAGGCTCGTTGCCGACCGACGCCGACCTTGAAAGAGTCTTGATGACTGGTCTGTATGGCACGTCCATGTCAAGCTTTTCTACTACGTTGAGCCATGCCCAAAGGCTCGATGTCATCGCCTACATCAAGACTTTTTCGCCGCGCTTTGCGACCGAGAAGCCTCAGCCGCCGATTACCATTCCACCCGAGCCCCCGTACACGGCCAGCATCCGTAAAACGCGGCGCGGCCGTATACCAAAAGTTCAACTGCGCGCAATGCCACGGTGATGGCGCCGAGGGTGATGGTCCGTCGGCAGATGATCTCACGGATGATTGGGGCAACCCAATCGTGCCGTATGACCTCACCGAAGGCCACATCAAGTGCGGTGACAGCGGACCTGACATTTATCGAGTGTTCATTGGCGGCTTGAACGGCACGCCGATGCCTTCGTTCGCCGACTCAATTAGCCCCGACGAGGCTTGGGATCTGGTGCATTTCATCCAGAGCCTAAGTCCGGTCTACCCGAAGAACCTGACCGGGGGTGCGCCACCGCCGCCTCCGACCGGGGCCCGGGATGAAACAATAAGGCGAACGCTGACCCGATCAAGTTCAACTATGAAGACTTCCTCGGAGAATTGCCGTGGCTGACGTGACGCGATGGAACGATGTGAGCTGGGTTGATTTACGTAACCGCCGAGATCGCGGGTATTTCTCCCCATTGCGACCACTTCGAGCGCGATGCACCATGGCTTTGCCCGCGATGTGAGTTCACTCCAGAAAATAACCAGCGATCGCAAGTAAATGGAAATCGCATTAGGGGGGATAGTGAAAGAATTTGCGGTCGGACGATACCTGTTGAAGACCTCAGCGAAGATGCGCCTGCCGGGCGCGCAGCGCGGCAGTCGTAAGCGGCACGTTGCTGCTGGCGCAACTGGCTCTCGCAGACCCCTATACGGTCGTTTCGGTCTCCAATGGAGGCACCATCCAGGGGGTGGTAAAGCTCGCTGGCACGGCGCCCACCATCGCTCCCATCGAGGTCACCAAGAACCAGGACTATTGCGGTGACTCAATACCGAACCCTGTGTATGTGGTCGGCAAAGATGGCGGACTGCAGAACGTCGAGGTGTACCTGAAGGACATCACCTCGGGCAAGGCACTTCCGACGGAGCCCGTTGCCATTTCTCTGGTGAACACCCACTGCATGTTCAAGCCGCGGGTGCAGGCTGCAACCGTCGGTCAGCAAATCACGATTTCCTCCGAAGATCCGGTTCTGCACAACACGCATCCACAAAACAGCGTTACCAACGCGACCATCTACAACATCGCGTTGCCCTTCAAGGGATTCTCGGTAACCAAGCCGCTGCCGGCAACCCCGCAGTTGATCAAGGTCAAATGCGATGCGCATGAATGGATGCACGCATGGATCTGGGAGTTCGACCATCCCTACTTTGCGACCACTGGAGACGACGGCAAATTCACGATCAAGGATGTGCCGCCCGGTACCTACACTCTTGTGGCATGGCAGGAAGCCGCGGGTGAGAAATCAATGTCGGTCACGGTGGCTGCAGGCAAGACCGTGACCGCCGACATCCAGCTCGCGCCCAAGTAGAAAGACACCCGTCAAGGGGAAGTCGAGCACGAAGCACGGTTCAACCGCTGCGAATTCCTCCGGAATACAGGCCCGGTTGGTTCGCTCGAAGACCAGATAGACGGAATTACGGGGTGAGCGCTTATGCCAGAGGCGACGACAGGGACAACAGCAGACGCGTTGCATGGTCCGTACGCGGGACTCGACCTGGATGCACTGGTCGATTGGCCGGTGGTGCGGGCGTGGCTCTACTGGGGCATGTTCTGGCTGATGGTCGCGCCCACGGTCGGGGCGCACGATATCCGGGATGTTCAATTATCCCGACTATCTTGGGACGCATCTGGCGCTGACATTCGGGCGACTGCGCCCGGTGCATGTCAATGGCGTCATCATGGGCGCGTTCTCGGGCCTGTTCATCGGCGAATGCTATTACCTGGTGCCGCGCCTGTGCGGCGTGCGGGTCGCGTTCAATCGCTACGGCGTGCTCGTCGCCTGGGTGTGGAACGTGTTCCTGGCCGCCGGGCTGTTCTCGTTGCCGCTCGGCTACAATCACGGTCTCGAGGCGGGTGAGCTGCCTTTGCTCGCGGAAATTCCGATCTTCATCTGCACGGTCATCGCCACCTTGCAGTTTCTGACGACGATCGGCCGGCGGCTTGATCCGTCGCTCTATGTGGCACTCTGGTATCTGATCGGTGCCTTCGTGTGGACGTCGCTGAATCTGGTGTTGGGCAGTTTTATCCTGCCCTACACGATCGCGGGCATCAACAGCGCCGCGTTCCATGGACTTTATATTCATTACATCGTCGGTCTGTGGATCACGCCGGCGGGCTACGTGTTGATCTACTATTTCCTCCCGCTCAGCGTGCGCAATCCGCTCTACGCTCATAAGCTCTCGCTGGTCGGGTTCTGGTCGCTTGCGCTGTTCTATCCCTTCGTGGGCATTCACCACTATCTCTACAGCCCGATCGCCGATTGGGCCGAGACGCTGGCGATCATCACCTCCATGCTGCTGATCATTCCGGTCTGGACCGTGCTGGTCAACTTCTTCGGCACCGTGAAGGGCCGCTGGCGCGAGTTCGGGCCGAACCTGTCGGCGAAATTCCTGATCATGGGCTCGCTCATGTACCTGTTCGGCTGCTTTCAGGGCTCGATCGAGGCGTTGCGCTCGATCCAGCAGCCAACCCATTTCACGGACTTCGTGATTTCGCATTCGCATCTCACGGTCTTCGGAACCTTTGTCGTGTGGGCGATGGGCGGATTGCTCTATCTCTGGCCGCGCATGTGCGGGCGAGAACTGTGGTCCTTCACGCTCGGCAACTGGTCGTTTTGGCTGATCACCTGCGGCATTTCCATCATGGGTCTGGTGCTGAGCGCCGCCGGTCTGCAGCAGGGCTTCCAATGGATGAACGGCGCGGAGTGGGTCGATACGGTGGTTCAGATGCGCGCGTATTGGCTGGTACGCACGCTGGCGGGGATTTCGATGGATATCGGAATGTCGCTGCTGATCATCAATCTGATGATGACCGCGCTGAAGAGGTCGGATACGGCGATCGGCTTCAGGCCTCAAAATCCTGCGCCGGACAGCGTGGCCGCGCTTGCCGGCCGGGGAGCCTGCAAGATGAGCGCGCGCTTCGTTGCACTGGTGGCCGGGGTCGGCTTCTTCTTCCTCGCCCTGATCACCCAGGGTGTGCTGCCGTTTTTCGAACCCTCGGCAACCACCAACCACGTGACGGCCGTGATCCGCAACGATATCGGCCAACTCAAATGGATGGAAACCTCGGCCACCGACTACACGCCGCTCGAGAACCAAGGCAGGCGTGTCTATCTGCGAGAGGGCTGTTGGTATTGCCATTCCCAGTACGTGCGGCCGGTGACCGGCGAGACGCGTCGCTGGGGACCGGTGAGCGAGGCGGGTGAATATGCCTACGACGTGCCGCATCATGTTCGGCACACGGCGCATCGGTCCGGACCTGACCCGAGTGGGGCTCAAATACAGCGACGAGTGGCATCTGGCGCATTTCTGGAATCCACGGATGCTGACGCCCGATTCGATCATGGACCCCTATTCCGGTCTGTTCGATGCGCCGTCCGAAGCGGTGAAAATCGTCAAAGACAGCGCGTCGGGCAACACGCTCGAACGAAATGCAATGACCGAAAGGTTGTTCGACTTCGCCAGTAAGGAGCAGGTGAAGATCACGCCCAATGCCGACGGTCTGCTGTTCGTGCCGATGGTCGCGCAGGGCAAATACCCGGTGGTCTTTACGCCCAACAACGAGTACGCCGGCGGCAGCGTCAAACTCGTCATCGAGACCAAAGAGGTCCAGGCTCTGATCGCCTACGTGCAGAAGCTGGGGATGAACCGCGGCAAGTGGCGGGATCTGTTCGAGCCGCAGGAGATGGAGGCGGCCGGGATCACCATGCCGCGCTCGGCGGAATGGATCGAGCACGGCAAAGAAGTCTATGAGCGTCGCTGCGTCGGTTGCCACGGGGTGAAGGGCGACGGCAATGGGCCGGCCGCGACCTTCCTGTACAACCAGCGTCCGCGCAATTTCACCCAGGGCGTATTCAAGTTCAGGCTGACCGAGGACCCGCTGCCGAGCGATGGCGATATGCTGCGCACCATCACGCGCGGGGTGCGCGGCACCGCGATGCCGCCCTGGTACGACTTGCCGCTCAATGATCGACTCGCCGTGATCCAGTACATCAAGTACGTGCTGGCGGTGGATCGCTCCGATCCCAAGAAGCCCGCCTATTTCTTCGTCAATTCGCCGCCGGGTCAGCCGCTGTATATTCCCGCGCCGCCGGCGCCCACGCCGGCCATGATCGCTCACGGCAAGGAAGTCTGGACCCAGGCCAAGTGCTGGGAATGCCATGGCGACACCGGTAAAGGCGACGGCGAAAGGCGGCCGGGTTGAAGGATGATCCGGGTTTCACCATTCACCCCGCGAATCTCACGAGCGGCCAGTTCAAATCCGGCCCGGCGGTGACCGACATCTACAGGACCATCTCCACGGGCTTGAGCGGAACACCGATGCCATCCTTCCACGACTCGTTCCCGGATGCGGATCGCTGGGCGTTGTCTTACTACATTTTGTCGCTTGTCCGCCTTCACTGACCCGCTCACCGGGGAGCCGT
This sequence comes from uncultured Gammaproteobacteria bacterium, assembly GCA_963783185.1. GTDB lineage: Bacteria > Pseudomonadota > Gammaproteobacteria > Steroidobacterales > Steroidobacteraceae > Bog-1198. The sequence goes on from CAWAMT010000002.1 coordinate 99,921, forward strand.
TGAAGATCTCGGCCACGGATCGTGAGGCACTGGACAATCCGAAGTTGGAAACGCCGGGCCCGGAGCAAGCCTATGGACTGCTGCACCCTAGCGCCGGCCGGATCTCACAGCACCGTCAGGAGGAGGGTAAGCCATGGCGAACTACGAAATACTGGGTCCGTATGCACTGGCAATTCTGATGGGACTGGGCTCCACTTGTATTTTCATCTGGGGGGTCATGGGCGGAGCGCTGAGTGAGACCGACCAGGCGGCCCTCAACTTCTATCACGCGGAGATGGCAAATGACCGATACACAGACCACGCCGACCGGCCATAAGGCTGAGGACGAAGGGCCGGAGACGCACGACCTGCATGAGTATGCCGGCGGCTACATCAAGGCGCACGAAGGCGTGCTTCCGATCTGGTTGTTGTTCGTCTATTTCGGTCTGTTCGTTTGGGCCTGCTACTACATTGTGACCTACTGGGGCGGAGTCGGGCCGGGCCGGATCGGGTAATTGCCGTTTCTCAAGCGGAGATCAAAGCATATGCTGGGCGTTAAAGATAATATTCGGGGTCGCCGTCATCAATCTGATGTTCCTGGGTTTTGAACTCGCCATGAACGTGATCCGCACCGTTACCGGCTGAAGAGGACCAAACCATGTTGGCGCAAACTGGATTCTCGCTGGCCAGGGCCAGCGTGCAGCAGGAAGTCGCGTTCGTCGGCTTCGCGATCTTTACGATCGGGTTCTTTATCTGGCTCGCTCTGCTGGCGCGCAGGAAATAGCGCGCCAGTCACCTGCCTCGCTCGGCCGTGGGCGGTTTGTCTGGGAACATCGGCCATGACCTATTACGCGCTGCTGTTCCTCGCCGGCTTCGCGGGCAGTTTTCATTGCATCGGCATGTGCGGAGGCTTCGCCTGCGCATTGGGGGCTGATCCGCGCGGCGCCGGCGCCACCTCGGTGCGGCATGTGCTCTACAACACTGGCAGGCTGACGACCTACTGTTTCCTCGGGGGCTCTGGCCGGCGGACTGGGCCAGGCGATCTGCACATCCTTAGGCTTACGGCTCGCAACGCGGCAGCTCCGTTTCTCAGCGCGTCGCTTGACGCCGGGCAGCGTGCTCTGGCCGTGATGGCCGGGCTGCTGATGATCATCATGGCGCTGAGTTTCTTCGGCTTGCGCGGCTGGCACCGCGTCACGAGCGGATTCGGCAGCTCGACGCTCGTGATCTCGTTGCGCAGCCTGCTTGCGCAGGCCCGGGCTATGCGGCGCCGCTCGCCTTCGGTGTGCTCAACGGCTTTCTGCCGTGTCCGCTGGTCTACGCCATGGTCGCCCAGGCCGCGAGTACCTTTGACGTGCTGTCCGGCTGTCTCACCATGGCGGCGTTCGGCCTGGGCACTTTCCCGGCCATGCTCGCCATGGGCGGCATCGGCCGGCTGCTTGCGCCGCAGGTGGCGGCAGCGCGGTGTCCGACTGGCCGGCAGCTTCATCCTGGCGCTGGGGCTGGTCACGCTCGGCCGCGGCGTCGTGCCGATGGCGGCCGGCCATGGCTTGCACCATCTCTGGCATATCGCATGACGCCGACGCCCGACGCTCTGTGCCGCCACTGCCTGCTGCCGGTCGGCCGGCGGGGTTTCGCCCGCACGGTGAACGGCGAGGGTTGCCAGTTCTGCTGCTATGGCTGCTGCATCGCCCATCAGGTGAAGAGCGGCAGCGGCGATGCGTCGGAGGCGGCGTGGTTCCTGGTACGTCTCGGCGTGGGCAGCTTTCTGTCCATGAACATCATGCTGTTCAGCCTGCTGGTGTACTCGGGGGCGTTCAGCGGTGCCGACCGGCGGGTGCTGCCGACGATTCATCTGCTGCTCTGGGGGCTCGCGACGCCGGCGGTACTGATCCTCGGCGAACCTTTCCTGCGCGAGACCTGGTCGCAGGCCCGGCGCGGACGTTTGACCTCCTCGGCGCTCATCGTCCTCGGCAGCCTTGCCGCCTATGCCTATTCCACGCTCGCCGTGTTCCAGCGTGGCGGCCATCTGTATTTCGATACCGCCTCGATGGTGCTGATGCTGTTCACGCTCGGCCGGTATCTCGAGGCGGCGGGGCGCGCCCGCGCGTCGCGCGATCTGGCGCCGTTGTTGGCCGCGGAAAGCGAATTGGCGACGGTGGTCGAAGGGGCACAGGAGCATCGCCGGCCGGTGCGCGAGGTACGTGCCGGGATGCTGATCCGGGTCAGGCCAGGCGAGCGCATCCCGGTCGACGGCCTGATCGTGGAGGGTCGCTCGCATACCGATGACGCGGTGATTACCGGCGAGAGCAGACAGATCGCGAAAGCGGTCGGCGCCTCCGTCCTCGCGGGCAGCATCAATCTCGACGGTCCGTTGCTGATCCGCAGCAGCGGCGCCGGAGGCGAGAGCCGCTGGGCGCAAATCTGCCGATCGGTCCGTGACGCGTTACGACAGTCGAGCCGCACGCAGCGTATCGCCGATCGCCTGGTGGGTGCATTCGTGCCGATCGTGCTGGCCCTCGCCGGCATGACCCTGGTCTATTGGGTGCAGCGCCTGCCGCTCGATCAGGCGATGCTCACTGCGCTCTCGGTGCTGGTGGTGGCCTGTCCCTGTGCGGTCGGCTTGGCCGCGCCGATGGCGCACTCGCTCGGCATCGGGCAATTGGCCCGGCATGGCTGCCTGGTTCGCAGTCCCGGCGCGCTCGAAGCGCTGGCCGGCACGCGCCTGATCGCCTTCGACAAGACCGGCACGCTCACTCTGGGCCGGCCGCAGCTGGTCGATCTTGCGAGCGATGGGGTCGGGGAGGATGAGGTACTGGCCCGACTGGCGGGTCTGGAGCGCCATTCCGAGCATGGCTTGGCGCGCGCCATCGCGCTGGCCGCCAGCGCGCGCGGGCTCGATCCGATCGCCACCGAGGATGTGCAAATCGTGCCCGGGCGCGGTCTGCGCGGCATGGTCCATGGCGAGCTCGTCGCGGCCGGCAGTGCGGCTTTGATGCACGAGCTGGGCTGGCAGCTGCCGCCGGCGCTGGTCCGAGCGCGCCGAGGTGATGGCGGCGAGCGGCCATTCGGTGGTGTTCGTCGGTTGGAGCGAGAATGCCTGCGCCGGGCGCGCCCGCGCCGCGCTGTCGTTCGACGACACGCCGCTGCCCGAGGCGCGAGCGACCATCGACGCATTGCGCGGACTCGGACTGCGGGTGATGTTGTTGACCGGCGATCACGCCGGCGCAGCCGCGCGTGTCGCGGCCACGGTGGGCGTGGATGATTGGCAGGCCGGCCTGCTGCCGGAGGCCAAACGGACCGCTCTCGATCAGTACCGCGCACGCCACGGCGCGGTGGCGATGGTCGGCGACGGCCTGAATGACGGTCCTGGGCTGGCCTGGGCGGATGTCGGCATCGCCGTGGGCTCGGCCACCGATCTGGCACGCGAGACCGCCGATCTGGTGCTGCCTGCGGACGGCCTCTGGCTGCTGCCCTGGGTGGTCGGCCGGGCCCGTGCGGTGCGTTCGACCATCCTCGCCAACCTGGCATGGGCGTTCGGCTACAACCTGATCGCACTGACCTGTGCGGTGCTTGGGCTGCTGCAGCCGATCCTGGCGGCCGCCGTCATGGCCGGTTCGAGTCTGCTGGTGGTGCTGAATTCGCTGCGCCTGGAACGACTTCCCGGGCCAAGCTATCCCAGCGCGCCGGCAGTTATCTGCGGCCGCGCGCGCGGCGAGCGAGCCGCGCCCAGAGCAGCAAGGCCAACGCCGCGAGCTGGCGTTGCTCAAGGCAGAGTCTTGAAATCGCCCACATCGCTGGGGAGGGAGCTGCCCGCGACCAGGGACCTAGTCCTGGGTGCGCGTTCGTCGTTGCGAGCGGGCAGTTTGCTCCGGCGATGCGCCGGCCTCGGCGGACCCATGCTCCGGGCCCGGCTCCTGTGCGCCGTCATCGGCGTGCAGCAGACCGTTGTCCATCGCATAGCGGGTCGCAGCCGCCGCGTTCTGCAGCCCCAGCCGGTGCATCATCTTGAATCGATGTTTTTCGATGGTCTTGACACTGCGCCCGAGATTCCCGGCAATTCGCTTGTTGGAATATCCCAGCGCAACGCCTATCAGCACCTGACGTTCGCGCGCCGTCATTTCAGCAATCTGCGCAGTGGCGGATTGCGCGGTCGAACGCCCCTGCTTGCCTATGGCGCGCAAAGGCAGTTCAGAATGTTCATATTCAGATCCCTCGCGAGCGGATCGCGCGAAGCAGGACCTCGAACGGCGAATGTTTGAGGATGTAGCCGTGGACACCCGCCGTCATTGCGGCGCGCATGCATTCCTGGCAACTATGGCCGGTAAGCAGCAGCACGCGCACACCTGCACATTCGCGCCGCAGCTGGCTTATAGCCTGAACTTCGATGCCATTCGAAAAGGCGACATCCGTGATCACCACATCGGGCAACAAGCGCCGCGATAACGCGATGGCGTCCTGCATATTGCTCGCTTCGCCGATCACCTCCAAATCGGGCTCGGCATCCAGAATTGCCCGCAGGCCGTGGCGAAGAATCGTCTGGTCATCGGCCAGAACCACGCGCAGCCGCGATGGTCGGTATGGAAGCTCCCGCGCGCGCTCTTTGTATTTTCTTGGCATCAGAGCGATCCCTCCCTTCTTCCCGCTCCGTCCGACATCGTCAAAGCTTTATTATACAAAGCTGTCCCGTGTAGCTTATGGTCGTTGCCGCCATCCTGCAAGCCTCAAACTTGTAGGATCATGCGCGTCTCATGGCACGATTAAGGGCAACTTTCTGGATTTACGTCACCGCCTGGGTGGTGGTGGTGCACTTAGTGCTATTGCCGGCGCTCTATTTCGGCATGGGTTACGTGATTCGAGAGAGCCACGAGGACTTGTTTGTCGAACATGCAAGGACCTTTTCGCGGGTGCTCGCGGACGAATTCGAGGTCGGGGCGGCCATGGACTCCCAGAAGCGAATCGAAGACCTGCTCGACTTCGCGATCACTCACGGCGGCGCCCGCTATGCGGAGCTCTACGACCGGGGCCGCAGTATCCGCAGCCTGTATGGATCGTCCGATATCAAGACGGCACGTTCCACGGATTTGAGTTTTGGCGAAGGGGGCGACGGCATTTACTTCGTCGTGCGGCCAATCGAGCACGAGTTCCATCTCGCCGAATTGCGCTTGGGCTTCGACGAGCAGCCTACGCAGGAGAGAATCCAGCTCGCACTGACTCGAATGCTTTGGCTGCTGGCGGGATATCTGGCCGTGGCGATCGCCATCGCCATCATTCTGAGTTATCGCCTGTCGCGCCCAATCCAACGCTTGCAGGCCGTGTCTCGCGCCATCTCCTCCGGCGACTACACGCGGGCGCTCAACGTCAACACCGGCATTCGCGAACTGCATGAATTGGCAGTGGATCTCGAAGCCATGCGCCATGAATTGGTAGGCGTGAATGATCGGCTCGAGGCGAAGATCAAGGAAAAGGAAATATCTGAAGTCAGGCGCGAGGAATTGCAGAAGCAATTACGGCATCGTCAACGACTGGAGACAGTGGGCACGCTCGCGAGCGGTATAGCGCATGAAATCAATAACGTGCTGGTTCCCATCATGCTTTTTACCGACACGGCACTGCAGGATCTGCCGCCATCCGGCGCACCACGTGCGAATCTTGAGCGAGTGCTTGCGGCCGCGCGCCGCGCAAAGGATATCGTGAAGAAGATTTTGACATTCAGCCGCGAGCTCGGCGAGGCGAAGCTCGCGCTGATCGACCTGCGAGAGGTGGTGGCCGAGGCTCTGCACCTTTTTTCTGTGCTCGCCCCGCCGACCATCGAGATACGGACCGAAATCGACGAATCGCATTCCATTGGTGAGAGCCGACGCCACGCTCGCAGCGCACTTGCTGATGAACTTGTGCACCAACGCCTACCAGGCGATGGAGGGCGCGAAAGGCGTGTTGACGATCGGCCTGAGATATCAAGAACACGCCGACGAACCTGGGATAACGCAGCCGCGCGTCGAATTCTGGGTTCGCGACACGGGACGGGGAATGGACTCGGCTACGGTTGAGCGCATATTCGAGCCGTTCTTTACCACGCGTTCCGTCGGACAAGGCGCAGGTCTGGGCCTTTCCGTGGTCCATGGCATCGTAGAGAGTTTCGGTGCTAGCATCACCGTCGACTCGAAGATCGGCGTGGGAACCACGTTTCGAATATTTTTCCCGGCTGTCGCTCGCGTCGAAGTGATTGACGATGTGGCGGCGCCGGTGGTGTGAGGCGAAGATGCAAAACATTCTGGTTGTCGACGATGAGCCCGACGTGCGCGATTCGGTGAAATATGTGCTCGATCGCGCGGGATATTCGGTCCGTACCGCCGAGAGTGCAATGGACGCGCTTGCCGAACTCGCGCGCAACCCGACGGATCTCGTCATTACCGATATCATCATGCCGCAGATCAACGGCGTGGAAGCAATAGAATCGATTCGCAAGGCATTCCCTTCGGTGCGCATCATCGCAATTTCCGGCGGCGGCAATTTCGGCGTCACGGAATACCAGCCACGGCGATAACGACCACCGCCTATCTTGCATCGGCCGAAAAGGCGGGGGCACATCTGGTCCTCACCAAGCCGTTCGAGACCGTTGAGTTGATTCGATCAGTCGAACAAGTCCTCGGTGTCGGCCACGCCTGAGCGGCCCGATAGGCGGGGGCGGCGAAGTCTGGGAGGTTGTATGCCAACGAGGAGAGCTGAAACTATGAAGTCGTATTTGCTTGCATTGTCCCTTGCCGCTTTTCCTGCGACGATTTGCGCCCAGCAGGCAGATCCATGTGCTGGATTGGCGGGTTCTGCTTTGGGTCAGTGCCGAGGTGATCAGCAGAAACTTCAACAGCAGCAGCTGGAGCAACAGCAAGAACAGCTCCAACAACAACAGGAGCGACAGAACCAACTAGCCGAACAACAACGTCAAATGCAACAGCAGTTGGAAAATATGCGGCTTCAAAATGAGCTTCTTCAAAAGCAATTGGAGCATGAGAAATCGGCGAATCAACCTGTTCAGCGCATCGGCGACGGATTATTCGAAGACTCCGGAAATCAAGAGTTGGAGATCCGACAATCCGTGGTACGGGACAGACTATGCGAAAACGGCGTTTGCGATGCGATATGCCAAGCAGCTTCAGCGAGAGCAACCGGATCTGGTTGGTCGTCCATTTCTTGACGCCGTGTCAGAAAAGGTGAGGGATACATTCGGCGCAAGTAAATGAACTACGCCGGTACGGGGTTAGTACGAACCGGTAATTTTATAGGCCTTGAAGAGCAGTCCGTTTGGGTTCGATTCCCATCGCCCGTTCCACTCGAAGACCACACTGGACTAGCTGGGACAACTCGCCCAACCCGAAATCGACCATCAGGGTCGATTTCAAGCCAGTCGCGTTGTCCCATAGCGAGGTCTTATTGCCTGGTTTCAGATCGTCGGAGCGCTGCCCTCAACTGGGAGGGTGTCGTCCCCTCCCACGTTCGGAAAGCTCGATAGAAAGAATTCGAATCCTCGTAGCCGAGCAGAAATGCCACTTCCGTGACATCCATCTCCGGGCGGTTGAGGTACTCGTGCGCCAGTTCCTGCCGCGCCTCAAGAAGCAACTGCCGGAAGGTTGCGCCGTCATCGATGATTCGACGCTGCAAGGTCCGATCGCTCAACCCGAGCTCGCGCGCCACGGCCGCTATCTCCGGCCGGCTTCCCGCGAGCAGGCGTTTGAGAATCCATTTCACCTGCTCACTGATCGAACTTTGCGCACGGCGCTCTTCAAGCGCGCGTTCGAGCTGCGGATTCAACATGTCAAGCAACTCGGCGTTGTAGGTAAGGAACGGCCGATCGAGATCGGTCGCGTGCAGGACGAGCGCATTCCGTCGCGCTCCGAACGTGATCGGGCCCTTGAAATAGGCTTCGTGGAAGCCGGTCGCCTCCGCGCTGCGCTTCAGCTCGACCCTTTTCGCCGTCACCAAATGCCCTGTGCCGCGGCGACCAAGTTCAACGAAGGAGACAAAGGCGGCGTCTGTCAACAAAGGCGGCGTTTCTTCCTGCGCGTGGAGCCACACAGGCTCGATCACGCACTCGTCCTTGCTCACCTTGATTTGCAGTTCCTCGGGCGAACACAGTTGCTTGAAGCGAGCAAGGCGGGTGAGGGCATCCCGGTAGTCACGGGCATAATAGGCCGCCATAGTTGACGGTGGCCGATTGCCAACGTCGATCTGGGTGGCGATTTTCAGGCCCGCGGCCGGATCAGCGGAGAGCTCGCCCACGGCACGCCAGAGTGCGAAGAACTGCGCCGTTGTGACGAGGTTCTTCTTGCCGTCGTAAACAGTCAGTGGCAAGCGAGCTTGGCTCAGCACCGCTGCTGGCGTAAGTCCGATCTTAGCGAGCCCTATCCAAAAGGCGTTCGCGGCTTTGAAACGGTCTGGCACGTGGACGGTCATTTTTCTCTCGCTGGCATTTCGTCTGGAAGCAATCGCGCTGTCAGGACATTCCTCGGGTTAGCCGATGATCGCTTTGGGTTCCAGGTACTCCTGCAGCCCGAAGATCCCGCCTTCCCGACCGATCCCCGATTGTTTGAACCCACCGAAGGGAGCAAACGGATCGTGACTTACTGTGTTGATCAGGACGCGGCCGGCGGCGAGTTTGCGCGCCACACGGTTGGCCCTTTCCGGGTCCGCCGAGCTTACGTAGGCGATAAGGCCGAATTCGGTGTCATTGGCGATTTCAATGGCCTCGGCTTCCGTCTTGTACGTCAGTATCGACAGAGACCGGTCCGAAGATTTCTTCCTTCGCGATACGCATCTCGCGGGTGACGTTGGCGAACACGGTGGGCTTGACGAAATTCCCACCTTCAAGTCCCTGGGGATGACCTTCCCCGCCGATGACGAGCTCCGCACCTTCCTCGATCCCAGACTTGATGTACTCCTGCACGCGCTTGTACTGCTTTGTGCTGGCCAATGGGCCGAGGGTGACGTCCTTGTCCCTCGGATCGCCCATTTTGATTTTTTCGACGGCCGCCTTGGCCAATCGCTTCACTTCGTCGAGGCGGTCTTCCGGCACGATCAGACGCGAAGCCGCAATGCAGGCCTGCCCGTTATTCAGGTAGCAGGCGTTGATGGCCATCGGGATCGCCGTGGAGAGATCGGCGTCGTCCAGGATGATGTTGGGCGACTTGCCCCCGAGCTCCAGCGTCAAGCGCTTCATTGTGTCCAGGGAGTTCTTGGCGACCAGTTTTCCGATCTGCGTCGAACCGGTGAAAGCGATTTTCTGAATGTCGGGACTTTGCGTTAACTCCGTCCCGACGACCTCGCCGAGGCCCGTCACGACATTGATGACGCCAGGAGGCAACCCGGCTTCATGAAAGGCGTCCATCAACACTTCGGTTTGCATAGCGCTCATCTCGCTGGGCTTGATGACGACCGTGCATCCGGCAGCGATTGCCGGCGCCACCTTGATCGCGATCGAGCCGGCGCTCGAATTCCATGGCGTAAATATGCCCACCACGCCGGCCGGCTCCATCACGACCTTAGATGTGCCGACAGTTTTGACCAGGTCGAAATCTTCGAGGACTTTCTTGAAGTGCAGGAAAATGTTCGCCGCGAGGTTGTTGGAGCCCTTCGCACGGTCTTGCGGTGCGCCGTATTCCACGACCGTCGCTTCAACGAGTTGATCCATTCGCTTGGCCACGGCGTCGTGCAACCGCTGCAGGAGCTCCATCCGGTATTCCTTGCTACTTTGCGAAAAGGTGTTGAAGGCCTCTTTCGCAGCACCGATGGCTTTTCGGGTGTCGATTTCGTCTGCCATGGTGACCTTGCCGATAACCTTGTTGTCGGTCGGGTTCACCAGATCGACGACCTGGGTTCCATGGGGAGTGACGAACTGGCCGTTGATATAGGCGCGATCAAAGGCTCTTACTGGAGTCGTGGTTTCATGTGTGTTCATTTGTGTCACCCTTCATGAGGTTTCGGCTTTACCAAGGTCGCTGTGTCTCTCAGGACCCGAGCTCACAATTTCAGTCTGGCTCAAGAGCGGGTCGGCGTAACTAGCAAAAGACGCCAATTCTCTTGCAGAACATGCCAAACGGTTTATTGCTGAGCTACCGCTCCTAGTTCCAACCTCCGGGCCGCGATCTGTCTGCCGCAAGGCGGCCCTGGTGAGTTCGGCGGCGACGGAGTGAGCGTCACGGACCACTGACCGACTACAACCACTCCCAGGCGCCTACGCGCATAGCTCGATGCGATAATCCTCGGCCGAGAGAATGCTCACGCCTGTCTGGTCTTCCACTGCATAGATCGCCTCGACGTTGTCCACGACGTTGTGCATCTCGATCGTGCCGCTATGCCGGACGGTGTCGAGGTGCTGCTCGAGCTCGCGTGTCGACTCCCACGGACGCAGTCCCAGATAGAGCATCGCCTGATGTGAGATCGTCACTGACTCGGAATTCCGCAGCAGGACGCTCATGACGCGCACCCATCTTTCGCGGGGATTGTCTAGCGCCGGCAAGACGAGACGCTGATCCTTCGGAATGCGACTCAGGAAATCGCGCCCCTTGGGCTTGCCCCTCACACTTTCCAGGCTCGAGCTCAATGCGAAGAACATCACCAGATTGAGACCCGAAAAGACCATCTGCTTACCGAATAGCACCAGCGGCTCGCCATTCATGAGTGCAATCAGCTTCTGAAACATGTGCTCGTTGCGGATCTCGGTATCCACCTCGTCGACGAAGATCACGACCTCGCGGTGACGCGCGAGCTTGAGCAGGATTTCGAGAACGATGTCGGCGTAGGCGTTGTCGACCGACTGATACGGCCCGACGTTGACTTCGATGAACGCTTCCTTTTTCAGTTTGAGCGCGCCAAAGAACTGCTTCACGAAGAAAGATTTTCCGGAGCCCGGCGCCGCATCCAGCAGGTAGTTTGCGGGTTTCTTCAATCCTTGCTTGAGGCGCGTCGACAAGGCCGTTACCGCGTCCGTCGCGACTCGCGCGAACGCGCGATCGCTGGTCACGAACGCATCATGGAAGGTCGTGCCAATCTTCTTCAGCGGCAGCTTCCGCTGAAACGCCAGCCATTCTGCGTCTGCCTTTGCACGAGTGCGCGCCTTTGACGACATGCTCTCGACGCTTTTTCGAGGTGCCGCGTCCAGACCGGCGGGAATTCGCCCGAGCGCCGTCGCCCCCGTCCTTTCGGGTTCGGTCAGCGCCTCATCTTGTAGACTCGCCTCGAGCAACGACCGGTCCTGCGCCGCTTGCACATCCGCCTTGAGCGCGGTATGGGCAAGGTATCGGCCCCACAGTGCGACGACGCGGACGGAGCGGTAGCGTGTGAACGCAGTGGCTTCCTCGTCGTATAGCACCAGCGCCTTCTGTGGATGGTTGACGGCAATCTCCGCGATCAACGTGGCTTTGGCCGTGAGCGCTTCGCCTCTGCTTCCGATCTTCTGCGCGAGATCGAGCCATTCGAGAATGTCGTGTTCTCGGCTGTCTGTCTCGATCTGTCGTTTATTCCTGATCACGGTCTCAAACCGGTTCGGATCCCGGGGCAGGGAGTAGTCGCGCTCCATGATGGCCTTCCTGAGCAGTGCAATCTGGAGCTGTTCGGGCGATCGCCGGCGCGTCGTATTCATGGTGATGCCTTTGGTGGTATCCGCCGAATTCTTCTTGCTACCGTACTCTAGTTTCCATGGGAAGTACGTCGAGCGTGGTCCCAGAGGAGCCATGCCATGTCCCGGGTCGGGAACAGTCCCATTGTCCGCTCCAAAGCGGCCGTTCATCCCCGACGGCTGTCGGCACACAACGGAAGCTCACGGCGCTGAATTGGAGACGTTGGCGTGCGAGGAATTAGTGAGGCAACTTGCATCGGAAGACGAGGGGCCCTCCAAGGGCCCCAAGTTTTTGGCGCGATACTATTTTTGTTGTTTTTCCGATTGTTATTATCGAGCGGAAGGAGATTACCACTATCTCGAAGTGGCCACTGTAGATAGCGCGTGTGCGCCCTCCCCGCGAATGGTTTGACTGGCGCAGCTTGAAGGGTTTGGATTCGAATTATCGATTCCAAATTCTAGGCGGGCCAGCGTCTCTCTTACCCCGACGATATCGGACCCGCTCACCCAAGCGGCAATGGGTGGCTTGCGCTAGGCTACGATCGTGGATGGCGAAATCGATTATTCCCAGCACACCGAGTCCGACTTGGTGGAAATGTTTGGGCGCCTGGATCCTCGATACGCCCCGGCGGAGTGTGCACGGCTGGGCAAATATCTCACTGACCACGGTTATATCGTCACCCACGGAGGCACCGGGCCGGGAACCGCACTACCGTCGCCCGCAAAGGCTCAGACGCTGATCGGATCGTCACAGCCTATCGAGAAGCTTGTCGCCATTCTGCCCAAGCGGCGAACGAAGGAATTTCCGCCGCAGATCAAAGCGGATTCGGCGTTTGCAGGTCGTCTGATCGCGCAGTCGCCGAAAGTCCCGATCACCAGCTTGCTTGTCGCCATCAATTTGTTGGTGTTTATCGCCACACTGATTGCCGGGGCCGAGTGGCTAATCCCGGTCGGCAAGATGCAAATAGCCTGGGGGTCCAACTTCGGGCCGTATACGACTGACGGTGAATGGTGGCGACTTTTTACCTCGCTGTTCATTCATTTCGGTATTGCGCACCTAGTATTCAATATGATCGCGCTGGCCACGTTTGGGCCGCTCGTCGAGCGCTTGTACGGCAGCGTAAATTATCTTCTGATCTACTTGTTGGCCGGAATAGCGGGAGGCCTCGCGAGCATTTCGTGGCAACCGGATATCAACAGCGCGGGGGCCTCCGGCGCGATTTTCGGCATACTCGGTGCACTACTCGCGGCGCAATTGCGGGCCGGCGATTCCTTTCCGGTCGACATTTTGCGTCCGATCCGTAGTGTCACCGTGTTGTTCCTCGGCTTGTCTCTCTATGCCGGATTTAAGTACCGAGGAATTGACAACGCAGCGCATCTCGGCGGCGCTGCGGCGGGATTTCTCTCGGGGTTGGCCGCGGCGCGACCGATAACAGGGATTAGCTCCTATTCGCGCCGCGATCTGCGACGTTCAGCGTATCTGGTTGCGGCGGCGGCGGTGGTGCTCGCGGTAGCTCTTTGGGGGGCGCAACACGCGCATGCTTCTGTGGGCGGCGAAGTACAATATTGGCGTACTGCCCATTGGATTAGCCTCCGCGAGCCGATAATAAACAAGAAGTTCAACGCGGCCCTGGCGCTCGACGTTAACCACAGACTCGATCATTCGGCGCTCATCGGAACTCTAGAGAAGGACGTCATACCCTTTTGGCGCGACGCAGGCGATCGTCTTGCGACAATAGAGCTCTCGAGCAACTCGCCCAACCGTTCCGCCTTGGAAATTCTCGAGGATATTGCTGATGCGCGAGCCGGAGCGTATCAGCTACTCGATGACGGTTTACGAAAGCACGATCCCAAAGAATTAGACGCGGCGGGCGAGGATCTGAAACAGGTTGAGCAAGCAGCGAGAGAGCGGCGTGACTCACGACAGGAAGTTCAATGATACTCTCCAAACCTAACAACCACCGCGGGTATCGTTCGTGATTTTGTGGAGGGTTGCTGCGCAACGCTTGACCGGCGCATTCTTAACTTTGAGCGTCCGGCGGTACGCGCCGAGTTCGAAATTGACCGGAGTCCATCGCACGAGTCCCGAGAATTTAATCAGAAAAATCGCAGGATTTCCCAAGGACTACTGGCCTTAAGGTCAGTACCCTGCATCGGCAAATCAAAGATTTCGGATGATTCGAATACCTGATCGGGAGCCGTGGAGTGATTGGAGGGGAGAGCATGAGAAAATCAATTATCGGCAGTATGACTGCCGCGCTTATTTTTTTCTCTTATCTGCATACAGCACGCGCAGCCAATCCATATGCGGTGACTTATGAACGCGATGCGCCAGTGGTGATGCGCGATGGGATTAAGCTTTATGCCGACGTTTTCCGACCAGATGCCGCTGGAAAGTTTCCGGTTCTTCTGCAGCGCACCCCCTACGACAAGAACTATGGCACGGAGTTTGGACTAAAGGCGGCCGCCCAAGGCTATGTCGTGATCATTGAAGATGTGCGCGGACGATATGCCTCAGAAGGCGAGTGGTATCCATTCAAGAATGAAACGAATGACGGATACGACACGGTCGAGTGGGCAGCGGCACTTCCGTACTCCACCGGCCAAGTGGGCATGTTCTCGGGCTCATACGATGGGGCTACCCAAATGCTGGCGGCCATTGGGCATCCGCCACATCTTGCCGGAATTTTCCCCTACGTTACCGCTAGTAACTATCACGAAAACTGGATCTACCAGGGAGGTGCGTTCGAGCAGTGGTTTAGCGAGTCGTGGTCTTCTAAACTCGCACGCGATACATTCAATCGAGCCAATCAGAAGCGGGTAAATCCACTGAACGGCGCTGCGACCTTACCGTTGGTCGATTATCAAATCTTCGGTCTCCAGCAGTTGCCTTCACAGTCAGCAGCAACCAAAGCCTTTGCACCGTATTTCCTGGATTGGCTCGATCATCCCAGTTACGACGACTATTGGAAGGCCGTGTCGATTGAGGATCATTTTTCCAATATCACCGTTCCCGCTCTACACGTTGCCGCGTGGTATGACATTTTTCTGGGCGGATCACTGCGAAATTATCTAGGGATCAAATCGCACGGCGGGAGCGCGGAGGCTCGCAATGGCCAAAGGTTACTTGTTATCGTCGGTGGTCATGCCGGCGACGGCCCGAAAATAGGTGCCCTAGACTTCGGCAAAGACTCCAATTTTGACGAAGACGAAACCACCATTCATTGGTACGACTACCTATTCAAGGGAGTTCGGAATGAGTTTTCCACTGGGAAACCAGTAAGTATCTTCGTTCTGGGTACGAATAAGTTGCGTCAAGAGGATGAATGGCCGCTCGCGCGCGCAAAAAGCACCCGCTACTTTCTTCACTCGACAGGCGCCGCAAACGGGCATTCGCCCAGCGGCTCGCAGCAGGCTGATAGCGGCTCATTAAGCGTCATTGCGCCGGCGGCCGAGAAGCCGGATCAATATATCTACGATCCAAGTGATCCCGTGCAGACGATCGGGGGCCCGCTTTGCTGTGGCGCGCTGCGCACGGGTATTGGTCCGCAGGATCAGCGGCCGGCCGAGGCGCGCCATGACGTGTTGATCTACACGACGGCAGCCTTCTCGAAAGAAACAGAGGTAACGGGGCCGATCTCGCTGGATCTTTATGTGAGCAGTTCAGCGGTTGATACGGATTTTACAGGGATGCTTGTGGATGTTTGGCCGAACGGATTTGCGCAGAACCTGACAAGCGGAATACTGCGGCTTCGATACCGAAAGTCCCAGGAGAACCCGGAGCTCGCGAAACCCGGAGAGATTTACCACATTTCGTTGGATTTACTCGCAACGAGCAATGTGTTCCTCGCGGGCCACAAACTTCGCCTGGAGGTAGCTAGCAGCAATTTCCCGCGTTTCGATCGAAATATGAACACGGGCGAGGAACAGGCGCACGCTACGCGCATGGTCAAGGCGACTAACGTGATTTACCACGATAAAGCGCGACCATCGGCACTTATCGTTCCTGTTGTGCCATAGGCCACCGCGACTCAGAAAAAAATAGGTCCGCGCCGCCGGCGGTGTGAGTAATTGCGCGGGCTCCGCACCTGCGCTGCCTGTCGCGACACACACGATATTCGGCATCCGCAGCCGTAAATCCGAATTTTCATTGATATCACCTTCTCGAAATACCTTGGCGGGCGGCGGCCGTTAGATCGCGAGGATGCCTAGGCGCTGCGCTGGAAGTTCTTTGAAGAAGCTGCTATTTTTCTGATGAATTCCTCAAAGAACTCTGCTTTATGGCGACCCGCGGTCAATACGAATTTGGCCCGTACCATCTGGACGCCGATGGGCATGCGCTGTTTCGAAATGGTGAACGCGTACCGCTCACTCCGAAGGTCCTCGACGTCCTGATCATACTTGTAGCGGCGCAGGGCAATGCCGTCGCAAAAGATGAACTGTTGCGTGCCGCGTGGCCAAACACGATTGTGGAGCCGGGCAGCCTGACTTCGCACATCTCACAGCTGCGCAAGGCTCTCGCGGAACATGGGGCCGAGCAGTTTATTGAGACGCTTCCGAAGCGAGGATACCGCTTTGTGGGTCCTCTCAAATCCGTCGGCAGATTGAGCAACGAAGCCATCGCGGGCCGGGTGATGCTGGTCGTGCTGCCGTTCGAAAACCTCACCCAGGGCGAAGAGAAGCATGACTACTTCAGCGATGGGCTGACTGAAGAGATGATTACTCGGATCGCACGGCTCAGTCCCAGCCAATTGGACGTGATCGCGCGTACATCGTCCATGCATTACAAATCTACGGTCAAAACGGTCGGCGAGATCGGGAAAGAACTTGGCGTGTCCCATGTTCTGGAAGGGAGCGTGCGGCGCGCTGGAACGCGGGCGCGCATTTCCGCACAACTCATCCGTGTGAGCGACGAATGCCACGTGTGGGCCCAGAGTTACGAGCGAGGCTTGAATGACGTGCTCGCTTTGCAGACCGAGGTGGCGCGCGCGATTGCGCGTGAAGTGCAAATTAAACTTACCGCAAGTGAGCAAACACGCCTGGATCTCGATAATAACCGTTCTGTTGATTCTCAGGCTCACGAGCTGTATCTGCGTGGCCGCCATTTCTGGTACAAGCGCACCGAAGAGGGAATGCGCAACAGCATCGAGTTCTTCGAGAATGCGATTCGTCACGATCCGTCTTATGCGCCGGCCTACCATGGAGTATCCGACGCCCACACGATGCTTGCGTGCCGGGGAATCGTGCCTGCCGCTGAAGCGTTTCACAAAGCCAAGACTGCGGCCCGACAAGCCCTGCGAATCGAGCCCGAATTGGGCGAGGGCTACGCCTCTCTCGCTCACGTGCGACTGCACGACTGGGATTGGGTGGGCCTCGAGGAAGAATTCACCCGCTCCATCGATTTGAATCCAGGACATGCCATCACTCATTACTGGTACGCCGAATATTTGATGGCCATGGGTAGGTGCGAGGAAGCCATAGCCAGAGTCAAACAGTCCTTGCGGTGGGATCCCATCAATCCAGCGCTTTACGCCTCGGTCGGAATGATCCTTTATCTGGCGCACTGTTATGACGATGCGCTCGCCATGCTGCGTCAAGGTGCGGAAATTGATCCTTCTCACTACGTTCTTCATCTCCGGATGGGGCTGGTTTACCAGCAGAAGCATCAGCCAAAGCAGGCTATTGCGGCGATGGAGCAAGCCGTGGCTCTTTCCCAAGGTGGGACAGAGGCTTTAGCCGGCCTGGCACAGAGCTACGCGTCCGCTGGAGATGATGCCGCGGCGCGCCGAATCGAGAGCGAACTTATCGGGTCGGAAAAGCGGTACGTGTCGCCATACAACCTTGCGCGAATGCACGGATCTCTCGGAGAGCCGGATCGCGCTCTCGAGTGGTTGGTGAAGGCGTACGAGGAGCACAACCCCGACTTAATCGAGGTAACGAGGGAGCCCACGCTGCAAGGGCTGCATGGGAATCCGAAGTTTCGCGAGCTGACGCGGCGGATCGGATGGCCAAGCTGATCTCACATTAGTTGTCTCAGATAGTCTTGGGCTGTCCCAGCACTCGCACGTGGCGTCGCACACAGCATTTTTCAAAAATGTGCCGCATGAGATAGCGTACGAACCTAGCGTTGAACCTAGTGTTGCGACGGCGCAGTCAAGGTAATCACTTGCCCTCGCGCCAAATGTGGCCCTTGCTGCACACCTGGCTTCCGCCCGCTCGCATCTGTCATCCCTATCCGTCCCCACGCTTGCGCGACAATACCCAAGGTGGGAGCCGGATGCGTAATGTGGCCGATTCTGAGATGTGGCGCTCAAGCCGTAAGTCCCTGTTGCTGCAGTGAACTGGTTGGTTTGAACGCCACATAAGTTGGGCCTCGGAGGGCTAAGGTTGGATCTCCTGTATCCCCATAGGAGACTCGACAATGTTCGACCAACTATTCCACTATCCCCGGGTTTTAGCGCGCCACCAGAACGCTCCGATGCTGATTGAGCGCGAGCAATTTCTTCAGCATTGCGCCGCTCAGGGGATGGCCCGCACAACCTTAACATCGTTGGCCACTGAGCTGTCCGTGGTTGCGCAGCGACTGGAGATTTCTGGTAATGGCGTACCTATTGGGCATCAGCAAATTGTGGTTGCCGCTGAACGTTGGGCTCGCCATCAGCGCCGGCGAGGACGTAGCCGAGGACTGCGATGGCCGCGTGAACGCTTTGTGCAGGTGGCAAGAGACTGGCTGGGATTCTTGCATCGATTGCAAGTCTGTGAGCCGGAACCACCTGCGGGCGCCGAGTGGATCGAGCAGTTCGCCGCTTATATGCGGGAGGAACGTGGATTATCCGCTGCCACGATTCACGATAGTCGCTGGCATACGGAGAAGTTTTTCCAATGGCTTGCGGCGCAGAACCGAACGCTGGCCGAAGCCACGATCACGGATGTCGATGCCTTTCTGGAGTCCCTGGGGCAGCGGGGCTGGTGCCGTGTCTCAGTTGTCAAAGGGGCCCGGACGTTGCGTGCTTTTTTTCGCTACGCCGAGCAGCGCGGGTGGTGCACGGCGGGTATGGCGGCGGGCATTGTGGGTCCGCGCGTATTCCGAGATGAAGGTCTCCCTGTCGGCCCGCAATGGTCCGACGTCGAGCGTCTCATTAGCAGTACCAAGGGCGATATCCCGCACGACATCCGCGATCGGGCGATCCTGCAGCTGTTTTCGATCTACGGATTTCGCAGTGGTGAAGTGGCCGGGCTGCGGCTTGAGGACTTGAACTGGTCACAGGACCGTATTTTGGTCAATCGCCGCAAGCAGAGACGCCGTCAGGAGTACCCGCTGTTGCCTGTGGTTGGCGAGTCGATCCTGCGCTATCTCGAACGAGTCAGACCATCAAGCGCCTATCGGGAAGTGTTCCTGACGTTGAAGGCGCCCATTCGACCGATTTCGGCAGGCGCTATGTATCATTTGGTCAGCGAACGTATGCGCGCACTTGATATTCGCAGCGTGCGGCACGGCCCGCATGCACTGCGACATGCGTGCGCCGGACGCTTGGTCGCACAGAGGCTTTCCCTCAAACAGATTGGCGATCACTTGGGACACCGCAGCGCTTATGCAACCCGGACCTATGCCAAAGTGGATCTCGCCGGATTGCGCGAAGTGGCTGACTTTAGCTTGGGAGGTCTGCTATGAAGCTCCTCGAGGCAGTCGGTCAATACGTCACACACAAACAGTCCATGGGGATGCGCTTTAACAGCGAGCGTCGCATCCTCAAGTCCTTCTGTTGCCATCAGGAAGGCAAAGACCTCGCGCAAATCGGTCCCAGAGCGGTGTTGGAGTTTATCGCCGGCAACGGGCCGCCCACCCGATTCTGGCACCGCAAGCATGAGACGCTCACCGGCTTTTACCGCTTTGCGATCGCCCGCGGATACGTCGATGGGTCGCCGTTGCCGAAGCATGTTCCAAAATTGTCCCGGTTGTTTGTGCCATATATCTTCTCGCGTGTTGAACTCAAACGCCTGCTGGATGCGGCGGAGCCGTGCTTCGCCAATCCCCGCTGTCGGATAGACGCCGCCACGTATCGCACCCTGCTTCTGCTGCTCTATGGGGCGGGTCTGCGCATCGGTGAAGCCGTATCGCTCACCTTGGCCGATGTCGACCTCGACGCGGCTCTATTGCAAATACGTGAAAGCAAGTTTTATAAATCAAGGTTGGTTCCGGTCGGCGCTGATCTGCAAAACGTGCTGGCTCGGCACATTACTCATCGTCACGCAGACCGCGCGGATTCTGATGCGCCATTATTCGTGCGGCGCACAGGCAATCGTCTCACGCGCGCCGCGGCTGAGAACGCGTTCTGCCGGCTGCGGATACACGCTAACGTGCTGCGCCACGATGGCGCCCGCTATCAACCCCGACTCCATGACCTGAGGCATACCGCGGCCACGCATCGATTGCAGTTCTGGTACGAGAGCGGCGCCGACGTACAACGTCTGCTGCCGCAATTGGCCACGTACCTTGGTCACGTGCACATTTCCGGCACCCAGAACTATCTCGCGCTCACCCCGGAGATTCTGCAGCAAGCGAGTCAGCGCTTTGAACGCTATGCCGTGGGTGACCATCATGAGTAAAGCATCCCCATCAATACTGGGCCCGTGGATACGCCGCTTTCTGATGGAACACCTGGTCGGCGAGTGCAATCTCGCGCGTAACACGCGGCTCAGCTATCGTGATGCGCTATGCTTATTATTGCCGTTCGTGTCACGCAGCCTGCATAAAGAGATCGATCGGCTCACGGTCGAGGACCTTTCCGCCGATCAAGTTCGGCAATTTCTGGCGGATCTTGAAGCCGGTCGTCACTGCAGCATTGCGACCCGCAATCAACGTCTCGCCGCCATCCACGCCTTGGCGCGCTTCATCGGCGAACACAGTCCCGAGCATATCTCCTGGTGCGCTCAGGTGCGATACGTGCCTTTCAAAAAGACGGCGCGGGCCTCGATCGGATACCTGGACAAACCGGAGATGGACGCGCTACTGGCGGCGCCCAATCGCCGCAGCTTCCAAGGTCAGCGAGACTATGCGTTGTTGCTGTTCCTGTATAACTCGGGCGCTCGCGCCTCGGAGGCGGCGATGCTGCGCATTCAGGATCTACATCTGGCGTCATTCTCCGTGAGGATCGTCGGCAAAGGAGGGAAGCGACGTGACTGTCCGCTGTGGCCCCACACAGTAGACGCGATCACCTCTCTGGTGGGTCGGCGCGCCCCGACGGAACATGTTTTTCTCAATCGTCGTGGTGCCCCAGTCACCCGTTTCGGCATTCACACCCTGGTAGAACGCCATGCGCGGAAGGCTCAAGAACGGATGCCCTCCATGAAAGACAAACGTATAAGTCCGCATACGGTTCGACATTCGACCGCCTGCCACCTGCTCCGTGCTGGAAACGACATCAATACAATTCGGGGCTGGCTCGGGCACGTCTCATTGGACACGACCAATGTTTATGCCGAAATTGATCTGCAGATGAAGGCGGAGGCGCTTGCGAAGTGCGAAATCACCGGCGGCACGGAACCGAGCCGACGATGGCGGCAACCGGAAGTGATGGCATTCTTGCGCACAATCTGACATCCAACTTATGTGGCGTTCGAACCGACCAGTTCATTGCAACAACAGGGACTTACGGCTTGAGCGCCACATCTCAGAATCGGCCACATTACGCATGAAATGGGCTCGAGCCCATTTCATGCGGTAATGCCGCTCGTCCGGATCTGTGGAGGTTTGCGCCTTGAAGCGCAACAAGTTCAGTGGCCTGAGATGGCCACCGTGGCAAAGCCTAGCCAGCAGCCACGTATCGAGTCTTGCGTGGGCGGGTGGTAACACCCACTGCGAAGCGTAGACAGAGCAAAGTGCAGGCCGGAACGAAAGTGAATGGAAAGAATTAACCTCGAAATTGATCCTGATCGAAGCAGCCGACCCTCTCCCTCAATGGGGAAGGCAGAAATGCGTGGCTTGTTCATGGCGAGAGCCGTGCGTTGCTTCCGGGGTTCTTATCCACGGCATGTTCTTGAAGGACTTGTTGGGAACAAGGGAGAGCCTGTGAGTTCAGGCGGAGCCTGTAAGGTTGGCCGAGCCTATAAAGCGAGGACAATCTGATGGTTCACAGGCAGTCAGACTGGCCGGTGCCGCTATATATGCCGGACCCGTAATCGCTCCGGCTTTCTTGGGATTGGTCCCCGTCGTCCTCGCAATCGCCGGCAATTGGCGTCAACGCACGGTGCCATGGAAAGACTTGGCGTTACCGCTCTCACTCTCGGCCGTGGGATTGATTCTGGTAAACATCGATAGCTTTAATCCGGGAAGCTTGGCAGAGCTGGGGTCAGTTGTGGTTGGAATTCTGCTCGCACTCGTCGCCGTAGGCCTTTGGACATGGCTTGGTCTGTTAAATCAGAGCGCACTAGCCAAACGGACGCAAATCGATGCTGGAGTTTGGACGGCTCTCATCATGGTGCGGTCTGGATTGGGTATGCTCGTATTCGTTCCTCTAGGCTTGATGCTCGGCGTTTTTGAGATTCCCTTGCCGACTGCGATGTCCCTATTGAACAATATTTATTTCAATCCCACTCTTGGAGCCCTGATCCGCCATGACGTACCGGATCATCTCGACAGTGGACCGCTCGCTGTTTCGGACCTGGCCCAGCGCGCGGGAATGGATGCGCTCGCATTAGCGCGGGTGCTGCGCGCGCTGGCGGCTTTTGGTGCATTCCAGGAAGTGGCACCGGGTGTTTTCGGCAACAACGCGGTGTCTGAAATGTTCCGCAATCGCCCTGGTGGTCTGCGCAATTACGGGCTCTACGTGAGCTCCGAGCACTATGCCAAATCAGCCGCTGCCCTGGGGCATAGCACGGTGACTGGGCAATCCGCGACTCGGCACGCATTCGGTGAATCGTTTTGGGAATACGCGAAGAAGCACCCCAAAGAAGGCGAGACCTTCAATCGTGCGCTTGCGGAGCTTCGAGGCGACGAACATCGGCAAATAGCCAATGCCTACGAATGGAAGGGTGTCAATTCGGTTGTGGATGTGGGTGGCGGAATCGGTTCCTTGCTGGCTGCCATCATGAAGAACCATCCCGAGATTCGTGGAGTGCTGCTGGAGCAACCGGAATTGCTGGTCGACGCCGATCAAGCCCTATCAGAGCATGGGGTCCGGGATCGCTGCGAGCTGCGCGCGGCGAATTTCTTCGAACCCATTCCCGCCGTCGGCAGCATTTGGATGCTGTGTCAGGTATTGCACGACTGGCCCGATGCGCAGTGCCTGGAGATACTGCGGCGCTGCCGCGAGGCCATGCGCCGGACCGATCGGTTGCTCGTGATCGAGATGCTCACAATTCCCTGTGAACCGAATGCGCAGGTCGGGCTGATCGACATGGTCATGTTGATGTACTTTGGCGAGGCGCGTCAGCGCACCGTGGAGGAGTACAGGCATTTGTTCAAGTCGACCGGCTTTGCGATTACCCGGGTGTTGCCCACGGCCGGTGCATTCAGCATTGTCGAAGTATCGCCCAATTGACGGGGTTCATCGCCCACGGCTGATCATTTGTGCACGAGCGCAGAGCGTCTACCATGCCCGAAACCAGTTCGGTCGCCACCGGCTGCAAGGTGTCGCAACCGGCGAACGCCGATCGTAGATGCGCGATGGAAAGCGAAAGTCATTTCGCCAGCGACACGTTTGAACTCCAGCCGTCAATGGCAACCCGCCATTTCCCATCCACGCCGCGGCGGTAAATGTTGATGCCTTTGCCGCCGATTGCAACGGACGTTCACGGCAGTCCGCTCCGGGCCCGATTAGGAGTTTCAAGCCACGTGTTGATGGCGCTTGCGGCGATAGTATTCTTATGCACTCGGTCATAACCCTCCTTGGTGGTACGTCGGAGAATGCTGTAATGGATTCGAAAACGTTGAATGACTTTGCGACCCGCTATACCGCCGCGTGGTGCAGTCAACACGCTGCGAGCGTGGCTTCATTTTTCGAGGACCAAGGATCTCTCAAAATTAATGACGGTACCCCCGCAGTCGGACCGGCGGCGATTACGAATTCCGCGCAGAGTTTCATGACCGCGTTTCCGGACATTGTGGTCAAGATGGATCGCCTAGTCGTAAAGGGGGCCAAGTCCGAGTATCACTGGACGCTGACAGGGACTAACACGGGGCCAGGCGGGACTGGGAAATTCATCAAGATCAGTGGCTTTGAGGAATGGCGCCTCGGTCCCGATGGGCTAATATCCGAGTCATTGGGCCATTTCGATGCGGCGGACTACGAGCGCCAATTGAACGCCGATGGCGGACGGCCATGATATGTGCCCCATTTGCCAACGGCATGAATAGCCGTCGAAAATGCCGCCGCTCGCGATCGTCGAGTATGGCGCCCGGTGCCCTTCGGTACGGGCCGCCCTATCGACCGCGACGAGAAGTCGGAGCGTCACGTTTGGAGAGCGCAGCGAGTACCCTCTGTAGTTGTTGCATGTCGGCCGTGTTGCCGACCTCCGTGTACAGAGCGAGTGCCTTTTTGTACATCGTCTCGGCCTGCACCCGGTCCCCGCGATCCTCGTACACATTCCCCAGGTTGGTGTAAGCGTTGGCCATGCCTTGCTTGCGACCGAGCGCTTCGTCGAGCTCCAGTGCCTTCTTCTGCATCGCCTCGGCTTGCACCAGGTGCCCGCGACTTTCATACACATTTCCCAGGTTGCCGTAAGCGGCGGCCATGCCTTCTTTGCGACCGAGGGCTTCGTTGAGCTCCAGCGCCTTCTTCTGCATCGCCTCGGCCTGCACCAGGTCCCCGCGATCCTCATACACATTCCCTAGGCCGCTGTAAGCGTCGGCCATGCCTTGCTTGTGACCGAGCGCTTCTTCGAGCTCCAGCGCCTTCTTCTGCATCGCCTCGGCCTGCACCAAGTCCCCGCGATCCTTATATACGATTCCCAGATTGACGTAATTGCCGGCCATGCCCTCTTTGCGACCGAGCGCTTCGTTGAGCTCCAGCGCCTTCTCGTGCATCGCCTCGGCCTGCACCAGGTCTCCGCGATCCTCATACACATTCCCCAGATTGCCGTAATCGGCGGCCATGCCTTCTTTGCGACCGAGCGCTTCGTTGAGCTCCAGCGCCTTCTTGTACATTGCCTCGGCCTGCGTCAGGTCCTCGCGAACCTTATACACAATCCCCAGGTTGCCGTAAGCGTTGGCCATGCCTTCTTTGCGACCGAGCGCTTCGTCGAGCTCAAGGGACTTCTTCTGCATCGCCTCGGCCTGCACCAGGTCCCCGCGTTCCGCATACACATTCCCCAGATTGCCGTAATCGGTGGCCATGCCGTCTTTGCGACCCAGCGCTTCGTCGAGCTCTAGCGCCTTCTTGTACATCGCCTCGGCCTGCTCCAGGTCCCCGCGATCCTCATACACAATCCCCAGGTTGCCGTACTCGGCGGCCATGCCTTCTTTGCGACCCAGCGCTTCGTCGAGCTCCAGCGCCTTCTGATATACCGCCTCCGCCTCCTTCAATTGACCGACACGAATGAGCAAAAGTCCGAGATCGTTCCAGCCACTGGCGTTGCTCGGATCGAGTACAACAGCTTTTCGATACGCGGCAAGTGCTTCCTGCGTGTTGTCATAGAAGGCCAACGCGCCAAGATGTCGTGCCGCCTCCGCTGCTTCATTGTTCGCCGCCGCACCCTCCGCAACTTTGCGATCGAGAATCTCTTGGAATATCGCCTTAGCCCCTTGTGCATCGCCTTTCTGCAATCGGACCAGAGCGTCATCCTTTTTTTCCGCCGGTGCATCGGTAGTGTTCGCAAGCGCTACCACGGCTCGAGCGCAAGCACGGTCCGCAGCGCCTCGTGTCGCCTCGTCGAGCTTGAACTTCTCAGGGTGCTCACAATATGCGGCCTTGGCCGCCTCGATCTGAGCATCGAGGCGCTTCTTCTCAATCTCTCCTTTCTGAAAAATCGGATCGTGTTGACTGTGGGTCTGATAAAAAGCCAATACAAATCCGAGGACTATCACGACTAGCGCTATGACGAACCCATAGCGTAAAAGACTCTGCACAACCTTGTTGCCGGCGCTAGGGGTAAGCGGCGGGATAATCCCAGCCTTGATCAAGGCGCGGTGGACACCGAAGAGCAGAAACAGGGTAAACCCCGCCAACACCAACGGATTGGTGAGGTAGGGTGCAATAGCTTGGAACCCCTCAATTTCGTCCATGCTCGCGTCAGGCTTTGCCGCGGAATGTTTTCAATACTACAGCGTTCGGTGAATTCCGGGGCGCCCCCT
Source organism: uncultured Gammaproteobacteria bacterium (assembly GCA_963783185.1). Taxonomy (GTDB): domain Bacteria; phylum Pseudomonadota; class Gammaproteobacteria; order Steroidobacterales; family Steroidobacteraceae; genus Bog-1198. The sequence goes on from CAWAMT010000002.1 coordinate 125,801, forward strand.
TTTTCACTCGTGCAGCAACTGTAATGAGACGTCCGGCGGTCGCCGTCTCAATTAGACGTAGCGATCGATCGCGGCCTTCACTAAGTTTAAAAGTCCGGCGGCTGCCACGCAGGGCGCAGCCCGGCCCAAAAGCGGTAGTTCACGTTACGGAAATAACCTCAAAAAAAGCGGACGGCGAGCATTCCAAACCTCCTCGCCATTCAATTCACCGCACCTTCCATCACTCAATGTGGCTCTGGAGATGGCCCTGGGATGGGCATCGCGAGATTGGGCATCTGGCCTTCCGCCGGGGTCCACGGATCGGCGTTATCATTCTGGGAGGCGACCACGAGCCAGCTACCGTTCCTCTTCTCCACAACCATGGTCATCATGCCGTAGCGGGGCTGGCGTGAAGTGCCGTCCGCGTTTCGATCGTCGGCAATCTTCCAGCCCCAGTGAACAATGGCGACGTCCGGGCGCAGAAATCGTACCGCTGTCTGAAGCAACGTCATAGTCGACTGATTGAAGCGCCCGCTTAGGAGCCGGGCATGATATTTCTCAAAATCCTCTCGGCCATGCAGCCACATGGCGCCCACCGTCACGAAGTCCACATCGTTGGCCATGACTTGCGCGAGCGCATGGCCATCGTGGCGATTCCAAGCATCGCCGAAAGCTTGTGGGACATTTCGAATCGCCGCCTCGTCGGATTTTGTCTGAGCGAGGACGGTCGAGGGTGCAGCTAAGTTGAGCGCAAGCACCGCGGCGACGAGGCCTTTCATTCTGTGAACTCCTGCTTCTACGCTATTGAGCAGAGCCGATACTCGACGTGGCCGAGCAATTCGGATTCTATATCGATTCGAAGTCGCCGCCTTAAATTACCTAGGCCTCCGAAGAGTACGGTAATATAAGTGATCTTAAAATCAGCTGACGATGAGGGATGCACATGAAACCATTACTTTTGATCGGTGTTCTGGCGATTCCCGCGTGTGCAGGTCAGCCGAGCAGTCCTCCCCCAGCCCCGACGCACTATGTCACCGCATCGGGACAAACGCTAACGTCGGTGCCGGAGGGGGATATCGACGAAAAGCGGCTGTCTGATGCGAAGAAGCAGGGCTACACGCTGGTGAATAAGGACGGCGAGACGCTCTATTGCCGAACCGATCTCAAGACCGGTTCGCATGTGCAAAAAGTCACCACGTGCTTGACGGGTCAGGAACTGGATGCCCTGCACGATCAAACTCGCCAGGGGCTTAACACTCTCAGACCGTTACCACCTCCCGTCGGCAAGTGAGCTTGAGGGCTGCAATCAGGACGCGATGCTTGAGCTTCTTCCGGGTCGCATCGTAATCCCGCGTTGAAATCGATGCGGAGCTTTTCCGAGCCCTGTGGAGACTTGGCTTCGATAACGGAAGTCCCTCGTGGGGTTGTTGACCTGAAGCGCAATATAACCACGGTCATACTGCGTTCGTGAAAACCGTTATTCCGGACTCGCTTTCGAAGAGGCCGAGCGACTTGCCAGAACGCATGGTTAGGCGAGCAGCGAGCTGTATACGAATGCCGCGACTGCATATGTCAACAGCGTCGAATGAATTAATGCGCCGCTTCTTCGCAGGACCGTAGCGCGTTACGGCATCCGCGCGCGATGGGAAAGGAGGAAAAACTGCTGCATACTGTGCACACGTAAGTTATGGAACGCGCGTATCGTAATCTCGGATACTTTCTACTTGCACTTCTGCCGGTTTTTATCGCAGGATTTTGGATTCCATATCTATCCGAGATTCCCTCATTTGATCCTTCCATCACCCCGCCGGTGCACATCCATGCGGTGTTGCTCTTTACATGGATCGCGCTCCTGGTCTTTCAACCGCTCGCGATTCGATACAGAGCATTCTCGGCACATCGACTTCTCGGAAGGGCGTCCTATGTTGTGATGGCATTGATCGTGCCATTTACCTTGGCGATGATCTGGAAGGAGTATCACGAGAAGATATCAGAAGGGAAATCTATTACCTCTGCGTTAGAGGCGGAATTCGTTTCGGCAGCCCAGCTTGTAGTAACTGTAGCGATGTATGTCTTGGCCATCGTTTGCATTCAAAAACGTGACGTGCCAGCGCACATGCGCTACATGATTTGTATCGCTCTTTTTCTGTTGCCGGCCGGCTTGGCCCGAACACTAGGATACTGGTTCAACGTGAACCAGATGACGTCTCAGACGATTTGCCTTGCGGTTATTGAGACGTGTCTTACAGCATTAATCGCGTTCGACCTTCGCCGTCAACTCAATGCGCGGCCGTACGTAGTAGCCTTTCTCGCTTACAACGGGACTGCTGCAATCTGGATAGCCCTTGGGCGGCCAGTTTAAAGTAGCGCCGAAAAGTGTGACACCGGCCTGCGTTCGCCGATTGTTCGTCGGCGGGTTCCCGCAGCCGAGAGCCCGGATGACTTCCCGATATCGGCCATTCACGGCAGGCTGATGAGGGGCACGATTTGCCTGTCGACGCTCCGAAATCCCTCTACCGGGGACACGTCGGTCGAGATGACCATTCGAGCATGTTATCGCGGATTTCTCAGCTTATCGTTCCGCTGGGTTGAGCGCGACAGACATCGATGACCTTGCTTTCGTTCGCCCTCTCGTGCCCAAGCTCGCAGAGCCGGCGGTAGATGCGCCCGGCTAGCGCGGCGAACGGGCTGCCAATGCCGATGGTCCGAGCGAAGCGGAGTCCAAACTCGACATCCTTGAGGCGCAACGCTGAGGTGAACGCGATGTTCCGTTCGTGATCGTCGGCAGCCATGCGACGTGCATTTCGTATAACTTGCGGGCTGGCAGCCTGGCTGGTTGCGATAGCATCGACGACGACGGCGATGTCAAGGCCGGCGCGCTCGGCGATCGCCAAGCCCTCTGCAACCGACGCGATCTGCACGGCCCCGATCATATTGATTATCAGCTTGTAAGCCGTGCCGGTGCCGATCGGGCCAAACCGAATTACGCGCTCAGACAGGGCGCCAAGAAGGCTCTGGACGGCGCTTAGATCCTCCGCACTCGCGCCCACCAGCAACGTGAGTGATCCTGCCGCGGCAGCGTCCGGAAGTCCCGTCACTGGGGCGTCTATGTAGCGAAGACCATGTGCCGTAGCGTGTGTCGCCAATTGCATGACCCAGTCGTGGGACAGTGTTGAACACTCGATAGCGAAGGCATTCTTTCGGAAATTTGCTGCGAGTATGCCATCGCGCTCAAGCCAAACTGCTTGCGAGGCACTATCGTCCGCGACCATCGAGATGACGGCGTCCACTCCATCGCACGCGTCCTTTGGGGTGTCCGATAGTCTCGCGCCTTGGAGGACGAGCGGTTCTGCGCGCCCAGCTGTTCGGTTGTAGACGCTCAACTCGTGGCCGGCCGCCAGCAACCGGGCCGCCATTCCGATACCCATGTTCCCAAGACCAACCATTGCGACTCTCGCCATTCCTCTTCTCCGGTGGATGCAGGTCCCGACCTAGCAGCAAGTACCACCGATATCATCCCCTAAAGCCGCCATTCGCCAAAGACCGGCGTGGGGTCGATGGGACCGTCAATGCATGCGACTGTATGAAATAAGTTGTCTGTCGGCTGGGCGCGTGCCGACCTTGAAGTGTGACGAGCGATTGATCATACAACCCCGCGGGCTTTGCGGAGGCCCGACACCCGAAGCCGGAGCGCGCCAATGGGCATCGGCCACTCCCAAGAATGGACTCCGGCGCAAGTCTCTGGCTTAATCTGGAGCGACTGAAAACTTTTACCCGCCCGGTTCGCATCGCGATTGCCGGGTGGTCCGGGGATTTCGATGGCGGCTGTGACTATGGATAAGGTGCACCGTCCCTTGGGCAGCCACGCTCGCTGGGTCCGACTATCGCATTGGATTCTTGCTGCGAGTGTGCTGACCCTCGCGACTTCGGGCTTCATCATTTTGATGTCGCATCCTCGGCTCTATTGGGGCGCTGTTGGCAATGATCTTACGCCGGCCCTCTTTGAACTCCCGATCAGCCGCAACTACAAGCATGGCGGATGGGCAGCTCCGGTAACGTTCTTTCCTGGGGAGCGCTCGATTGTCAGCCGGGCGCGCACGTACGATATCTTCAACCAGAATGGCTGGGCACGCAGCCTGCACTTTCTAGCGGCTTGGTTCTTGGTCGTGAGCGGCCTGTTTTATATCGCCGTCGGATTCATCAGCGGGCACCTTCGGCGCAATCTAATACCTCGGGTCCGCGAATTATCGGCGCCTGTTCTTTGGCGGGACGTGATAAACCACCTGCATCTTCCGATGCCACGAGCCGCCGGCGGCCCCCCATATGGACCGCTACAGAAGCTCGCTTACTTCGGAGTTGTGGTCCTGACGCTGCCGCTTATCGTCCTAACTGGGCTCACGATGTCTCCGGCTGTCACTGCCGCGTATCCGATATTGCTCGACCTCTTCGGCGGTTCACAATCGGCGCGGACGGTCCATTTCTTTGCATTCACGGCGCTTGTGCTGTTTTTTATCGTGCACGTCGCAATGGTTTTGTTGACAGGGTTTAGGCGCCAGATGCGCACGATGGTCCTCGGAGAGTGACATGAAGGAAGACGGGCTCATCTTAAGTCGTCGGAAAATTGTAGCGGGTTTTGCGTCCGCAGGCGGATTGGCGCTCGCAGGGTGCTCATCGAAAGAACTTCCCCCCACCTACGGAAACGTTCTCCGGATGGGCGACCTTATAACTTACCGCGCCTTTCGGATGTTGCTCCCTGCGCAGTCGCTAGCGCGCGAGTACACGCATCGCGAGATCTCCGCGAGTCCTGCAGTTGGCACCTCAAACCCTGGAGATCCCAAAGAATCAGCATTCAATCCAGAACGGGGTCCGCTTTATGACCGGCTGCGAGCGGCTGACTTCTCGGACTGGCGCCTTCGAGTCGAAGGTCGGGTTGCGAGGCCCGCGAGTTTTTCGCTTGCGGATCTGAAGCGCATGCCTTCACGAACACAAATCACCAAACACACCTGCGAGGAAGGTTGGTCGGCGATTGCTGAGTGGACGGGCGTGCCGCTGCGGGTTGTGCTCGAGGCCGTGGGCGTTCAACCGACGGCGCGATTCGTGAACTATTATGCCTACGACGATTCCGCGGAAGGTATCGATATGCTCGACGCCCTGCATCCCCAGACGATACTCGCGTACGGCATGAATGGTCGCGATCTACCCTTAGCACACGGAGCCCCACTGCGCATGCGGGTCGAAAGGCAACTTGGCTACAAAAGCGTCAAGTTCCTAGAACGCATTGTGGTAGCTGACGAGTTCGACGATCTTGGGAAGATCGGCTCGCTGCAAAACGGATGGGCCTGGTACGTGGGCATTTGAAGGACGACGGGCGCCGGTCTTCGCTAGCAACCCTGATTCGAATCGACTGGCATCGCGCTCGCGATATATTCGATTTCCATCGTCCGCTCCAATCTAAGACTACGAAAAAATACGCAATGAACTCCGGATGAATTCCGCGATAATTGCGGCGAGGAATCACTTGTTGCCGCATCCTCCAGGTCTCGTGTACCTGAATTTCAGACTGTTTGTCGCCGCCACGCTATGTTCCAGCGCGGTAATGGGCGCCCCGCATGGCCAACCTTCTCTGTCGGCCGGCGCCATCGCAACTTCCGATATCTACGGCGCCCGAGCTGCGCAGGAGATCATGAACGAAGGCGGTAATGTGGCGGATGCGGCGGTCGCAGTGGCCTTTGTCGAAGCGGTCACCTATCCCGAAGCTGGCAACATCGGTGGCGGTGGTTTCCTGACCCTTTGGTTCGAAGGTCACCCGTACTTCTTGGATTACCGCGAGACTGCACCTGCTGCCGCGAGTCGGAATATGTATCTCGACCCAAAGGGCGAGGTAATCGAGAACTTGAGCCTAGTCGGCAATCTCTCGGTAGGCGTACCCGGAACCGTGCGCGGTATGGGGGAGCTTCATCAACGTTTCGCGCGATTGTCGTGGGCTCGAGATTTGGCGCCTGCCATCCGTCTCGCTCACAGAGGATTTATCGTTGACAAGAACCTGATCGAACATTCGCGGAGCGATGACGTAATCGCGTTCAATCATTCCACCAATTTCGACCGATATTTCGGTGGTACGCAGACCAATCACATGCTCCGTCAGCCAGAACTGGCTGCCACGCTCACACGCATTGCTCGCGTCGGTCCTGACGAGTTTTACCAAGGATTAATTGCCGATTTGCTCGTCGCTCAGATGCGTCGAGGATCGGTCAAAGGAATCATCACAAAGGGGGATCTCGCGGCGTACAGGGCTGTCTGGCGTTCCCCGCTAACAACTGACTGGCGCGGATTCCAGGTTATTACCGCACCTCCTCCAAGCTCCGGCGGAATTGCGCTAATGCAGATGCTGCAGATGAAAGACAGCGCAAGCAGTCTGTTTGCGGGCGTTCCGTTGAATTCAGTTCAATATATTCATCTAGTGGCCGAAATTGAAAAGCGCGTGTTCGCCGATCGGGCCGAGTACCTCGGCGATCCTGACTTTGTTAATGTACCGGTTCGCCAGCTCATGGATCCAACTTACATTGCTCTTCGCGCCGCGACGATTGATCCTATAAGTCCGTCAATAACAGCCTCGGTGTTGCCCGGACTGGAAAAACCTCAAACTACCCACTTTTCGATTGTTGATCGGTGGGGGAACGCCGTGTCCAATACGTACACATTGAACGGATGGTTCGGGTCGGGCGTAGTTGTGGAAGGAGGCGGATTCCTCTTGAACGACGAAATGGATGATTTTGCGGCGAAAGCCGGTGTCCCCAACGGATCGGGCGTGGTCGGCGGCGACTTTAACGCCATCGCTCCAGGAAAACGTCCACTTTCGTCCATGACCCCGACGATTCTGACCCGCGACGGCAAAGTTTCCATGGTGATCGGCACACCAGGAGCGTCACGCATCTTTACCTCAATATTCCAAGTCCTGGTAGATGTATATGATTTTCACCTGACGCTCAATGACGCCCAGAAACAAGTTCGCTTTCATCACCAACTGCTGCCGGAAAACGTGGTATTCAACGAACCCTTTGCTCCCTTCTCGCCCGAGTTGATAACGGCACTCCAGGAAAGAGGATATTCGGTAAAGCAGCAAGATTGGAACGGGGACGTTGAGGCGATCCAAGTCGTCGGTCGCCAGCCGGTGCCGGTCGCTGACCCACGCGCCCGCGGCGTGGCGCTGACCATCTACTAGATGTCAGAGCAGCGACCCGATTCTCTCCAGGCTCAAATGGATATTCTCCCGGTTGCCCCGCTACAGGTTACTGTTTCAAGCTCTTTCCATATAGCCGAAAAGTTGTACCGTATTGTTGATGCCGCGATCGCGGACGTTTCTACATCAGTTTGCGAGCTGTTAGATGGACACGTAGTCGTTGGCTCTCTAACGGAACCCGACTTAGAGACTGCGATTGTTTTGGTGCGTACTAACGTATCCGATTTGTACTGTGGGCCGATCAGTGTCAGATATCTCACTTTCCCTTATCCTCAGGAGCCCTACTACAGAGTGATCGTCACATCACCGGAAGACTATGTGGGTGATGTGATCGGCAGCCTCAGCGGTCGTGATGGGTTTATCGAAGCAGTGCACCGCATCGATGATGCGTTTGCCATTAAATGCCGAGTGCCCATTGCAACAATGATTGGGTATGACTCGGAACTGTCGAAGATGACCGGAGGCAGCGGCAGGGCGAAATACGCATTCATCGGCTACTTTCGACGTGCCAGAGGACCCCGGCCACCGCTGCCACCGGCGGTCGCGGCACGGGCCTAATAGTTCGAGCGATTGCAAGCATGGTTGCTGCGAACCGGACGTTGACCAAGGACAGCCGGGATCGACACTGGGAATAGCGTCACCGCCGGCAACAGCCGGCCTATTCCGTTGAAAAACTCTTGAACTGAGCGCCGTTGTTGGTGGTCTGATTTATCAGGCAAATCATGGGCGATTGCTTAGATGATGGGACAAAACAGCGGCTGGTCACAGCGGCAACCAGAACCGCTTCTTCTACTCGTTCAACCTTGACGATCACGTTCCTGCCAATCATCTGCTTCGCGGCATTAATCAATTTTTCGACCTCGCGGAGCTGCGCGCCTACCTCGCCCCGTTTTATAGCCACACCGGCCGACCATCGATCGATCCGGAGCTGATGATTCGGATGGCTGATCGTCGGTTATTGTTTTGGGATTCGCTCGGAGCGGCGACTGTGCGAAGAAGTGCACCTAAACCTGGCCTACCGCTGGTTTTGTCGGTTGGGGGATCGAGGACGCGGTGCCGGAACACTCCATGTTCTCGAAGAACCGGGGACACGGTCGCTTCCGCGAGAGTGATGCATTCCGCTATGTCTTTGAGACCGTGCTGAAGCGCTGCATGAGCGAGGGCCTGGTCGGCGGCGAAGGCTTTGCGATCGACGCGAGCGTGGTCAAGGCGGATGCCACTCGAGCACGAGCCATTCCTGGTTCCACGCTTGACCGCCGCGCCCTCGGTCCCGTGCAAGCGACGCGCGCGGTTCGTGAGTATCTGGAAGGCATCGAGGCCGACGGACGTCCCGAGACCATGCGCAAAAGCATTTCGGTCACCGATCCTGCGGCAGAGTGGACGTGCGCTCCAGGTGGACCAGCATTCTTTGCATACTCAACGAACTACCTGGTCGATGTTCGGCTCGGTGTAATCGTCGATGTGGAAGCAACGAGTGCGCACCGGATCAAAGAAGTTGAAGCGACCCGGATCATGATCGATCGAGTGGAAGATCGCTTCGCGATCAAACCGACGCGCCTGATCGGCGATATGGCTTATGGAGCGGCGGATCTACTTGCGTGGATGGTCAACGACAAGGCGTCGAACCGCATGTGCCGGTCTGGGACAAGACTCAACGCACCGATAACACATTTTCCAGCAGCGACTTTGTGTGGGACGAAAAACACAACGAATACCGCTGCCCGCAAGGCCATTCACTGCGCAATGAATGGCGCCCCTTTAAGAAGCCGCGTGCCCACGTCACCAGCTGTTTGCACACCTCAAGCGGATTATGAAGCTCGATCGATTGCGATTGCGGGGACCCTGCGGTGCCCACGATGAGTTCCTGCTCGCCGCTACCGCCCAGAACCTGCTGCGAATGGCGAAACGGCTTTGTCCAGCACCACCAAGACTGGGCATTTGCAGACACATAGAAGCGAAATCCCGAAGCCAAAACAAAACAAACCCCGGCTAAACCCGCCAACCACCAGATCCCGCTAGTTTCTGCCTCAGAAATCAGCTTCTTAACCATCTAGTTTTTCAACAGAATAGGCCAAAACCGGTAGTTCAAGGCGCTCAAATCGCCGCCGGTTACCGGACTTTCGTAGCTTGCGGTAGGCTGTGAGGGTGTTAACGAAGCGCCCTTGCCATGGCCGATCGTACTGAATCTGAAAGCCCAGGTGGCCCAGCTGAGGCCGCGGCGGATATGGAACGCCACCTATTCATCAGTCATGCATCGCTCGATGCGGAAGTGGCACAAGAGGTGTGTTTGGCACTGGAGGCAGCAGGATTCCTCTGCTGGATGGCACCGCGCGACGTGAGACCGGGAGCTCAGTATGCCGATGCTATCGTTGCCGCGATCAACAACGCGAAGGCCGTGGTGTTAGTACTCTCCGGGAGTGCGGTAGCCTCATCGCACGTGGGCAGGGAAGTCGAGCGGGCGGCTGCTAAGAACAAGCCATTAATTGCATTTCGGGTCGATGGAGCACCTCTGAGTCGCGCCCTAGAATATTTCCTGGGCGAGTCGCAGTGGATCGATGTGCGGGCCCTGGAGATGCCGACAGCTTTGGCAAAGCTGACGGCGGCGGTAGGGCACGAATCGGTGACTCTAGCGCAGCAGATCCCAGCGACCAAGCGTGTGGCAATTCAGAAGCGCGCCACCGTCTCCGCGGCAATTCTTATTTGTGTAGTTGCTGCTGCTGTCCTCGTAATGCATTTCTGGTCATTGAACCACCGCGCTGCGCAGGCGCCCGTGCCAGCAGCGATAACCAACAAATCTATCGCAGTGCTGCCCTTTGTGGATATGAGCGAGAAGAAAGACCAGGAGTACTTTGCCGATGGGATGGCGGAAGAGATCATCGATCTGCTTGTAAGAATCCCTGACCTTAAGGTCATCGGCCGAACCTCCTCTTTTCAGTTCAAGGGAAGGAACGAGGATCTCCGAGCGATTGGCACGAAGCTGGGCGTCGCGTATGTCGTGGAGGGTTCCGTGCGGCGATCCGGCGACCATATTCGCGTAACCGCCCAATTGATTGATACCGCGACGGGCACGCAGCCCTGGTCGGACCATTTCGACCGGCAATCGGGTGATGTTCTCAAGATCCAGGACGAGATTGCGGCATCGCTTGTGCGGGCATTGCAAATCACTGTCGGTGCCGCTAATGCGCAATTGCGCCCGGCTCTCAGGATCCCGGAGGCGTACAACTTTTATCTTCGGGGCCGCCACGCGCTCGACCGCACTGACGAAGAGGGTTTCGAGGAGGCCATTCGCGACTTTCAGCAAGCGCTGAAACTCGATCCGACCTCTGCAGCGACGGCTGCGTGGCTTTCCGTAACTTATGAGATGCAAGCAGAGTTTGGCCTTGCACCCCCGGACGTTGGCTTCGAACGGGCTCGCCAAGCGGCGCGAGCGGCGCTTGCCCAAGATCCGAATTTGGCCATTGCTCATGTAACTCTCGGCGGTATCCACACGGCGCACGACTTCGACTGGACGGCGGCCGACAGTGAGCTGAATAGCGCGCTCGCGCTGGCGCCCGGCGACACTATGGCTTCGTTTTACGCTGCTCGACTTTCGTTAGATCTCGGACATTCAAATGAAGCTCTGGCCGAAGTCAACGCCGCTTTGGTAGCAGACCCGTTATGGCCGTTGCCGTATCAAGGACTAGATTGGGTTCAAGCGCGGCGGGGACACTTTCTCGAGGCGGAATTGGCGGGCAGACGGCTCCTCGAACTCAGCCCGACCTATTTGTCCGGACACTACTATCTTGGTCTGCTGCTGCTTCAGCGTGGTGATCGGGAGGGTGCGTTGAAATTAATGCAGCAGGAAGCACCCGAAGGAGGGCGAGACGGTGGTCTAGCGATCGTGTACTACGCTCTTGGCCGAAAGGCCGAGTCCGATGCGACGCTCGCGCGACTCATAACAATGGGCGTTGACTCCGCGGTTTCGATCGCAGAGGTCTACGCATACCGTGGTGAGCGCGAAAACGCCATTCAGTGGCTGGAGCGAGCCTACGCGCAAAGGATCCCGGATGCGCAGTATGTCAAGGGTGACCCGTGGCTAAGGAACTTAAGTGTAGAACCGCGATACAAGGCGCTCCTTCGCAAGATGAATTTGCCGCTCTAGCCATCGAGAGTTTTGCCGTCATTATGCCGTCTGAGAGCAGACGGTCGTCACCGGCAGGTAGGGGTCGACTAGCCCGCTGCCTGTGCTCACTCAATTCAGCGATGGCACAAGAATCACTTGTAATGCGCGAGATTGCGGAGAAAGACGACACGAGCTCTAGTGAACGGACTCCAGCGAGAAGCGGATGATCTCGAGTTTTTGAGCGGCGCCGGGCCTCCCGGTAACGCTGGGATTCTCGATGCCGGGCAAGGCACCCTCCGGATGACTCACCTCGTATTCATATATTCGCTCGAGATTTTGCAGCGTCGTCTTATTCTTCGAATCAACCGCCAGCGCGCCGACTAAGTCAACATCTAGCACTTTCCACGCGTTGCCATCGAGCGACGCGCCCGCGCCACCGCTGCCCAGCCAGGGACGGGTGATCGCCGCCAGATTTCGGATCTCCGCATTCTCCGGCGCGAAGCGCAAGCTCTCGGCGAACAGACCGGCGGCCCGTCGTCGCTCCGCCGGGGATTCGGCCATGCCCGGCTGATTCCACAACAAGAATCCCCGGAGCACGCGGCCCATGGCGAGCGTCAGCGGCGCAGCGTCGGGTCCGACCGCGGTCTCGTAATTGGCGAGATCCTGTGTGATCCAGCCGGTGGCGGCTTGCCGATTTGAACCGGCGGCGCCGCCTGCAGTAATGGCCTCGTAGCCCACGAGCGCATCGACGAATCCGAGTTCCGGCAGAAATTTTCGCAGCGCCCAACCTTCGGAGCTCGCTCGGGCGCGTATCCAACCGGTGGCACCGTCGTCGGCCAAGCTGATTTTCATCCAATCACCCTTCGATTCGACCACCGAGTAGGACAGCGGCGTATGCACATCCAAGGCAATCGGCACCGTCGGGGCCTTCTCATCCGGCGCTGCGTGCACGATCATGTCGGTGCGGAAGGCTAACTGCACGCTCTTCAGATCGTTGGTCGTAATTGTGCGTGGCTGCAGCGCGATCACCTGCGTAGCCAACTCGCTTCGCAGAACCAAATCCGGGCCGCCCGCGGTCGAGAGCGGCACGTCGATCGATTCGTTCACGCCTTGGCGCAGGAACCACAGGTATGTCTGCAGATAGATCTGGGTTCCCTTGAGGTAGATCCGCCCCGAAATCATCACAAGTCCGTTGCCGGCCTTCAGTCGGCCGCCGCCAGATCGCGTGAGAAACTTGAATACCTCCCGCGGATTACAAGCTTCGCCGAAATTATTGTAGAGGCGCGTCGCCGCGACACTCCCGTACTTCAAAATGGACAATAAGGTTTCGGTCTGGATGAGGGCCGACAATTGTTCCCCGACGTCGGCCGCATTCTTGGCCGTGACCCCAGCCGGTCCCTCGTAGCGGTACGGCAGCACGACCACATTGACGACGGCGGAGGGAAATATCCGCGGATCCGCGCAGGGTTGCTTTGCGCCGGCAAAGGCGTAGTCGAGGCTCAGCAGCATCACGGCGGCGACTCCGCATCTCACCGCCAGAGCGGCCGCGAATCCTTGGGAGCGCCTCACGGGTGACCTCCCGCCACCGGACACGGGACGGACGGGTTCTGCAGTTTCAACGTGCCGCGATACCCGGAAACGGCCACTGCTGACGTGATCGCCGCGCCGGCCGACAGCACTACGAAATCGTGCAGGTCGTTCGCGTCACGCAATTGACGAGGCGCGGTGAGTCGAGCCGCCATTTTTGCCAGCAAAACGCTCGCCTGGCACAGACTCTGGTGGGCCAACTCGAAGCGACGTTCCCGGAGCGCCTTGTAACCCAAGGACGCCGCAATGAGCGCCTGTATATCTTGCGGACGCGCGAGCAGCTCGACGAAATCCACCGTCGGCGTGCCGCCGGAGACCGGGTACTCCAGCCGCAGCATCCCGGATAACGTAGCTTCGTGCTGCACGGTTGCGTATTGAATCGGAATCAACAAATAATTGATCTGTGCAGTCGCATTTCGCGTGCTGCCATGACGCGTGACATCGAGGCTGCCCCAGATCTCGAGCACGGTCGATTGGTTGTACAGAGTCTCGATGAAAGACGGACTCACGAAATCGCTGCCGTCGAGTGCCGGTACTCGCTTGGCGCATTCGACAAAGTGCACGTCGGCGTTGGGCAGCTGCGTACCTGCGCTGTCGAGGCTTTGATCGAGCGTGAATTGGAGTTTGGCCAAAAAATCCAGCAATGCCGCGTGATCCGCGAACGCCGCAGTGGTCGCAACGGGCTCGTCCAGTAACACGGCATAGCCGGAGGCGCCCGGCCTAGCACACTCCACGATGGCCGCGTGCGCCGGCACGGCGCAAATCGCGACGCTGATGGCGATCACCGTCTGCACGGCCAACGACAATCGCCTCACGGCCCGCTCGTTTGACATGGCGACGCTACCTTCGAGCGACTTGTTCGAGCGCTCGCTTGAGCGCCGCCTGCAGTTGATCCAGTTGATCGGGTGCGGGCTGATCCGCGATGTACGTGAAATACCGCGCGTTTGCGGGATTCTGCTGCGCCTCGTTCACGGCGTCCTGGTAGCCCCGAAGAACTTTTTTAGCCCCGGGGCAACCGCTGCCGCCTACGAGACGAATCACGCGCAAGTGCGCTTCCCATCCGAACTGCTGCGTTTCGTTGGATAAGGCTCGCAGCAGAATCTGGCACACCGCTTCTGTATCGCCCAGCGCGACGAAGCTCAGACCGCTTTCCGCCGCCGTCGCGCGTAACCCGCCGTGGCGAACCTCGTTCAACAGCGGCACGATCGAGCGCGGTCCGTAATCCGCCACCAGCACCGCGGCGCGTTCTATCTGCGCGTTGTCCGATCCGGAATCCGCCATGGTTTCCAGATACCCTTTCATCTCCTTGGTCACATCGAGCTGGAGTTGCTGCTGTTTGATTGCGAGATCCACCGAGTCCTTGATCCAGTAAGTGATGGCGAGCAGCACGAGCGCACCGATCAGTTTCGGACCTTCATCGCCCATGAAGCGCCAGAAACGGGAGGGCGGGGTTTTGGGCGCAGCCGGCGGCACCGCGCTCGCACCACCAAGCTTCGCGGACAATTCGCGAAGTTGATCTTCGATTTGTGAGAGCCGCCTATCCGTAGCTGACATCGGTCCTCCTTCCGAATTCCGCCAACACGCCACCGCAAGATACCCTCGTGCAGCCGTGCAGCGCAATCGACGGTAAACCTAGAACGGGCCGCCGCTGCATCCATGGCGGACTTTGGGTTATATGAAGGCCCCTAAGGCACCATCCTCCCTTATCATACGAAACTTATGAGCGAACCTACGCAATTCAGACTGCTGCGCGAGCGGCGTTTCTTGCCGTTCTTTGTGGCGCAGGCCTGCGGCGCATTCAACGACAACCTCTTCAAGAACGTCCTGGTCATCCTCGTGACTTATCAGGCGACTCGCTGGAGCACTTTACGTCCCGAATTGCTCGCCAATATCGCGGCCGGCCTGTTCATTCTGCCCTTCGTGGTGTTTTCCGGGCTTGCGGGCCAGTTGGGCGAACGCTTCGACAAGGCGCGCATTCTCAAGAGCGTCAAGGCGCTGGAAATCGCCATCATGATCGTGGCCGGAATCGGCTTTTCGCAACACTGGGTTGCCCTGCTGCTATTTGCTTTGTTCATGATGGGCGTGCACTCAACTTTTTTCGCGCCGGCAAAGTATGGCCTGTTGCCGCAAGTGCTCGAATCCAGCGAATTGATCGGCGGCAACGCCATCCCCGAAAGCGGCACGTTTCTGGCGATCCTACTCGGTACACTGGCTGCCGGTCTGCTTGCCGGACACAGCAATACCACATGGATCGAGGCGAGTTTGGTCATCATCGCCGTCGTGGGTTTCCTGACCAGTCTTGCCATCCCAAAGTCTGAAGCGATATCGCCCGGCCAGCCCTTGGAATCCGTGGACGTCGAGCTTCGATAATTTGCGCGCCGCGCGTGAATCTCGCTCGGTGCTCCTGTCGCTGCTCGGGATGTCCTGGTTCTGGTTCTTTGGTGCCCTGGTGCTGGTGCAGCTCCCGCTGTACTGCCACAACGTGCTCCACGGCGATGAATCGCTGGTGACCATCTCCATTGTCGCATTCTCCATAGGCGTCGGCGTGGGTTCGCTGCTGTGCGAACGACTGTCGGGCCGGCAAGTGGAGATCGGCCTGGTGCCTTTTGGATCCATCGGATTGACGATTTTCGCCGTTGATTGGGTCCTCGCCTCGCCGCGGGTGGATCCGCATGTGCTCTTGAACTTGGACGGACTACTCGCGTTGCACGGGGGCGCACGCACCTTGTTCGATATTGCTGCGATCGGCGTCTTCGGCGGCTTTTTTGTCGTGCCTTTAAACGCGCTCGTGCAGCAGCGATCACGACCTCAGGCACTTGCGCGAGTGATCGGCGCCAATAGCATCCTGAATGCCCTTTTCATGGTTGCCGCCGCCCTGCTTGGCGCGGTGGGTCTCGCCAAAGGGCTCACCGTGCTGCAATTGATTTTGGTGGCGGCACTGCTCAACGCACTGGTGGCGATTTATATTTACACCCTGGTGCCGGAGTTCTTGCTCCGTTTCGTATGCTGGATGTTGGTGCACACGCTCTATCGGCTAGAGAAGCGTGGCCCGTGCTTTCCTGAATCCGCCGCGGCGCTGCGAGACGGCGAGCTTGTCTGCATCTTCCCAGAGGGCCGTCTGACGCGAGACGGTGATATTGCCGCGTTTCGGTCGGGCCTCACCCGCATCATAACGGAAACACCCGTGCCGGTGATCCCGATCGCGATTGCCGGATTGTGGGGCTCGATGTTCTCGCGCCGCTCGCCCAAAATATGGCAGCGCTTGCCGCGCAAACTCTGGCACCGCGTCGTGCTCAACGTGGGAGGACCCATCGCGCCCGAGAACGCCGTGCCGGAGGAACTCCGAGAGCGCGTGCGCGCACTCTATGACGATCCATTCTCACCGCAGCGCCCGAGCCACGCCTGACCGTTAGAGACCCTCGGCCTATGAGGCACCATGGCGGAGCCCGCCCGCCCGATCCCGTCCTCCTCTCGGTCCCTCCGATTCCTGTGGTACTGATCGAGGATCTTCGCCAGTACGATCTCGAGCGGCGAAAGGTCGCTTGCCGGCCGAAAGCGGTAATTCATCACAGAAGAGTGCATGCGTGAAGCCGCCGTACGCGCCGAGCGCTAGGCTACGATGAATTTTCCCATTTCTGACCAAAATGGAGTAGCGAATCAAAGTGCATCGAAGGCTGGCGAGGTGCATGGCCGCAACATACTGCGAGGCTATTCACGGATAGCGTGCCTGTCGCCCTAGCGGGCATGAGTGCGGAGCGTTCAGGTACTCCCCGATATCGAAAGAGCGCAAAGAAGCTAACTGGGCTTCTTGGAAGCGGTCACTCGCGACGGTCGCCATAGGCGATACCGGGAGTAGCGTCACCGCCGGCAAGACGCTGTTATTGATCGAATCCCCAAGTGCAGGCAAGATCGGAATTGGGGTGACTAAATATCGCGATGGTTGGTTTATCTAATAACAAGGCACAAAAATGAAACGCTTAATTCCATTGTCTACAAAGATATCGGCGATTTCTGTTTGCTTGACGGGATTACTTGGAAGCCTGATTTTATCCGGCTGTGCTTCTACGGTACCGATGAATTACTCACCAAGCTCTGTTAAAACCGCGACCGGTGCGCTTAGTGTTTCGGATTTCATATACCAGCCAGCAGCCGCTGATGCGGCAAAGCTAATACCTCCCAACGTAATCAAGAATACGGCGATGGGTCAAATCAAGATTGATCGGAATGTAAACGTCTTCGTTCGAGATGCCGTGTTTGCAGAGCTCCGTTTTGTGGGAATAAAACGAATGACGACCGGAAGATACTATCTGGCAATATAGAAGAGTTTCTTATTGATGACCTTGGTTTCAGCGTGGACTGGACACTTCGAATAGACTATTCCCTGGTTGATAGTGCGTCGAAGCAAGTAATTTTTGCATCTGTAAAAACGACGCAACGAAAGACCGGAAAATTTTCCAATCCATTTGGCGCGCTAAACGAGACAATAAAACTTAATGTCGAGCAGTTGCTTGACGACGAAGCCTTCATAAAGGCAATCAACTAGGATTCTCCTGTCAGCAGATCGATCGTGATTAATCATGGCAACGTGGTTATGCGTGGCCATTGGCCGAGTCATGATTGCGAGTAACGTCCGTTGTGGCTCGTATGCGGTTGGCGAGGAGGATAGCCATCCCTCTTGGCGTCAGCGTTATGCTCCGCTGGTCCGACTATCAGGTACTTGCGAAGGCAACCATCAATAGCTGGTACGTTGCGGGAGCGGCGGCGCTGCTCATTGTATGTGTGATGAGCGCGGTACTCCAGAGCACGAAGTGCCCCCGCTGCGGCTTGACCCTCCGGAGTCATAGCTCGTCAGGGAAATTCGAGGTCCCCAGCGCTGAATGCCTGTCCCCACGCGGCGTGAGTCTAGACGAATCGATGAAAGCGCCTGGGAGCAGCTAGGGCTAGGGCGCCGCACAGCTACCCTTCGTCAGAGGCAGCGGAGGCTGACCGGCGCCAATTAATGACTCCGCCCCCCTGCGAGCGATCCGCCGCACTCACGTCGTAGGTATGTCTACCTCGACGTCGCCGGCCTCGACGCTAACCTTGAACGTGCGCAACGCTTTCTCGCCTCGAACGGCGTTTAGCAACTGGATGCCGGGCGGAAAATTCGCCCAGTCGACGACTCTGCCGGTACGTATGTCGAAACGCGCGTGGTGAAATGGACACTGCACTTTGCAGTCGTCGATAATCTTGCCGCGCGCAAGCGGCGCGAACAAGTGCGTGCAATTCGCCTGAGTCGCAAAGAAGCCATCGGTCAGGTGGTACAGCAGGATTTTCTGGCTACCAACAGTGAAGGTCTTCATCTGACCGGTCCCAAGTTCATCCGAACGACAGACTGAAAGTAATGACATAGCGGAATTCTCCCAGACCGATGCGCTCAGTCTATCTTTGAAAGTGCTGCGAGCATAGGAGAGTACGCATCGCCACCACCCCGTAGTCCGTCGCAAACTCTCAAAGGACCAAAGCGTGATGGCGAGGCGATCTCATAAGACTAATGCGGCGTCCAAGTCCATCCGGTGATTCGCCATCCCGCCGCAGTCTTTCGCAGCGCAAACGTCGCGGTTGCGATGTTCTTCACCTGCTTACCATCTTTCGTGAAGGAAAAAGTAGCCGGTACGATTGCGTAGGCTCGATCACCGGTAATGATGATCTGCCGGGGCTTGCCAATGGTGCCGACCACATCGGTCATGCCATTCTTTTGGGTAAAGGTGTCGTAATCCTTCGCCCAGATCGCGCACGCACCCGCACCGTGCCACTCGTAGGGCGGAATATCATCCATGACGGAGGCATCATCGGCGCAAGTCGCGACGGATTTTGCTGTGTCGGAGTCATTCCATTGATTCACCACCGCCATGATGTCGCTTTTGTCAGAGGCTAAAGCGGTCCCAGCAGTCAACGCGGTCACGGCAAGAACTACGATTATTCTGTTCACATGTTTTCCCCTCAATTCAGAATTGGGATTTCTATTACGCGCCGGGCGGTGGGATTTTAGCTCAAGGCCGGTTCCCACGGAAATTGCCGCCGGCCGATCAACCCAGGGCGGGTGTGGTATGTAGTTGACTAGGAAACTGACTTATGGTAGTTTCCTAGTCAACTAGGAGCTTCCATGCCATCGACCCGACCTGCCTCGGACCTTACCGCCCATCTTGGCTACTGGCTACGCTATGTGTCCAACCACGTCTCGCAGGCTTTCGCCCGCAAGGTGGAAGCACATGGCGTGACCGTCGCAGAGTGGGTGCTGATGCGCCAATTGCTGGAAGTGGAAGCCCTCGCGCCTAGCCGCTTGGCCGAAGGCATGGGTATGACGCGCGGGGCCGTCAGTAAGCTCGCTGACCGACTGATCAGCAAGTCGCTGCTGGTGCGCACTGCCGACCCGCACGACGGGCGGGCGCAGACGCTCTCGCTCACACGTGGCGGCCGCTCCATGGTCCCCAAGCTGGCGGCACTCGCCGATGCCAACGATGCCGAATTCTTCGATCACCTGGCGCCGAAGGACCGCGCGGCGCTGCTGCGCACCCTGCGAGAGATCGTCGAGAAGCGCGGCCTCAAATCCTTGCCCGTCGAGTGATGAGGACATTTCCAGCCCCACTACGAAAGGAGATTGATATGACGACGAACTGGAAAGATCGAGCTCGTGCCGCCCTTGAGGGCTCGGAGTCGGGCACCGTGACCTTCCCGCAGAGCTTGCGAGCCCTGATGGAAGCCGGCTTTGATGGTTATGCCGTCGATTTCCGCCGTTCCACTCGCACCTACTACATGCCGAACGGCGAGACGATCGAGCTGCAAACTGCGCCGACGCCAACGCCCGTGGCCGAAACCTTCGACGCCTCAGTGGTAAGGGAGGCGATTCGTGAAGCCCAGGAGTTGGTGCCTGGCTACAGCTATAAGGGCTTTTGCGCGAAGGTGGCGAGGGCCGGTTGCGCCGGATACGTGGTTTCCCTGCTCGGTCGACGAGTGCTCTATTACGGCCGCACCTGCGAGACCCACACAGAGTACTTCCCCGGGACGCAGCCGGGAGCTAGACCGTGAGATGCGTCTGCGCGCGACTCGCCCCCGGCACTTATGGAGGCTCATTCGGTGGAAGAGCGCCACCGGTGCCAGGGCGGCTAGGCTCTGTCAGCGCTGTACGGCGCAACGAAGCGTCAGGGATGACGCGACCCAGCGGCGCCGGATGCGCAGCGAAGTGAAGGAGGCGCCAGCTGCAAAGTGATACTGGCTCACGCGGCCTTGTTCCCGCGTTTCTTGCTGATTGCACTAGAAATGCTCGTTGATCGGGCGGCATCACTGAAGTAACGTCGGGACGAGAATCATAGCGATGGCGATCAAGATTCAGCATTTCATTCGCACCCTGCGGCTGAAAGTGAAGGCCGAGGGCTACGCTTGGCTCAACGCCGCGGCGCTCGAAGTCAACCAGGTGTGGAACTTTGCGAATGCGATGCTGCGACGAAGACGTTCGGCGAGTTCAGGAAGGCCTTCGCGAAAGTAGTCAATCCAGACCGATGTGTCGGCGAGAATCATGAAGTTGCCCCCGCGCGCCTCCTCGGCACGGACTCGAGCTTGGGCTGAGTGCCGCCGAGCTTGGCAAGTCGCGCTGCGCTTTCCCGTTCGATGAGTGCTTTGAGCCCCTCTCGGAGCACCGTCGAACGATCAAGGCCGCCAGTCGGCTTGACCGCTTTTGCCAATAAGTCGTCGTCCAGCGTAACTGTTGTGCGCATAGAACTCTCCAACCAACCGAATCAGTAATAGCACCAAATGATGCGAAACATGAAGCGACAAAAATCGACTCATTGCGCAGAAAATAGATCGGATCCAAACGCGGAGCCAACAGGTCCGTCAGTATCGATCGACCCCGCGCAGTAGTGGCGTCGCGCTCAAGCGGGAACTTATCTCATTTCTGGGCCAAGATCGATCGGGCGTCCCGAAGCTCGGGTCGATCTCCATCGGCATGGCTGCAGATGGAAAGTAGCTTGGCGTAATAACCTTTAGCCTTCTCGGTATCTCCGGACAGCTTTGCCGCATGGGCGGCACCCGACAGCGCGTTAAAGCGGTTTGGGGCTGTGCGCAGCGTCGCTTCGAACTCGATCATCGCCTCCGCTGGCTGCTTCAGTTCCAACAACATCTCCCCAAGAAGCTCGCGAGCTGGAAGAAGAACTCCCGGGGTGACGTTGTGCTTGTCGGTCTTGTCTTCGTGGTCGGCGGCAGCACGCATCTGCTGCAAAGCGTCCTCGCGTTTGCCCTCGGCCAGAGTTATCCAGGCAGTTGCGATCTCGCGCTGGATGTCTACTTGGTCGGCCCAGTATTTATTGTTCTCTTGGACAAGAATGTCCCGGATCTCGGTAAGCTGTTGCACGTCTTTTCGCGCAGCTTCGGTATTGCCGGTGTGTGACGCGCCTAGAGCGCGAGCGAAATGCAGGTCCGCCTCGGTCCAGGAATAACGTTCGCGGGGGAACGTGTTTGGAGGCACCGGCAGCGCGGCAGCTTCCGGCCATCGGTGTCTTTCGACGGCGTAGCGCGCGGGCGAAGTACCAGTGGCGTAGAGCCAATTCATGTACTGCGGATCGTCCGACCTGCCGTGAAGCACTGCTTGAAGCGCAGTTTTCGCCTCGGAGTCCCTCCCTTCCTGCAGGTAGGCATAAATCAGGTAATCCTTCGCATGCAGTTCGTTGCCCGGGGCGTTGTTCCTTTCGGCGGATGCCACGGAAGCCAGATTGGAGTCAATTGACTCGTCCCACAGGCCAAGTCGGGTGAAAATGTGCGACGGCATGTGCAGCGCATGCGGTGAATCCGGCGCGATCTTGGCGTAGCGCCGCGCCGCCGGCAAAGCCCTGTCCGCGAGCGCTGGGTAGTCGTATGCGTGGATGATGTAGTGAGCCACTCCCGGGTGCTCTGGCTGCTCGAGAAAAATTGGTTCGAGGATGGCGCCTGCCTTTCTTTGATTCACGTACGTCTTGTCCGTGGGAGGCGCGGTCGCAAGCAAAGCGAGGGCATAAAAAACGGCCGCCTCGCCGTCATCGGAGTAGCGCACATGCAGTTGTTCCATCGCCTTTTCATAAGCGAGCGCGCGGGTGCGATGGTCAAGTTTGTCGCTGTCTTTGTAAAACGTTTCGATGGCGGCGATGTAGTCGCGTTCGCGCTGGGATTTGGCACCGACGGACAGTGCTTTCTCCACGGCCACTGCACCTGCTTTCAGATCCGCAGAACCGGGTGCTTCCCATATGGGATGGTAGTAGGTCATGGCAATTCCCCAATAGGCCATGCCGCAGGCAGGATCTTTCTGGGTCACGGCAGCAAAGGTGTCGGCGGCTTTCTCGTACCAAAAAGAGTGGAGCATGGCGACGGCACTGCCGAATTGCGCTTGTACCGCTGGGTCGCAGGAAACAGGAAAATGCACCTGGCCGAGTTTCCCTGGGTCGCCTGCGGGGTGCTCATGCTCATGCTGCGCGACGGCCGGTGCTACGAATGCCGCAAAGTCGGCCATCAACACCACGGAAAGGGAAAACAAGCTCAGTCGTTTCATTCAGGACTCCTTCAATCGGACAGCGCAGCGAAATGCAAATGCATGTGATGTCTTTCAAGGCCCCCGTAAAGATCACCAATATACGTGGGCTCTACGCTGGAAGTCCTTTGAAAAGCGGCTATTTTTCTGATGGATTTCCTCGCATCGCATGCACGCTCCCTCGAAGGATGGGCTAACGGATTGGAATTATGGGTCTTCGTGAAGGCCTACGGGTAAAAATCACCGCGACGCCTCTTATTGCCAAGCGCATTGCCATCCGGGACACTGGCCAAAAGTTCATGGAGCGGACTAATGGACGAAGGCATGATCGGCAGAAACCTCCTGAGACGGACCGCACCGCTGTGGCTGATGGGTCTGACCAACTCGGTGTTCGGTATGTACGGCGGCATCGTCGTGATTGCGGTTCCTCAACTGCTGAGTATTCGCCACGTTCCTGAGACGACCATTGCTGGCATGAGTGCGATCATAGTGTCGCCGGGATTTTGGGCGGTCTTTTTGAGCCCGGTGCTGGATGTACGTTTTAGCAGACGTTGGTATGCGGTGGCGAGCGCAGCGATGGCCGCCGCACTGCTCGTGGCCGCGCTGCTTAATCTCAATCACTTGGCGCTCGTGGTCGCTTTGCTGATCGCGGGCTTTTGTTTTGCGTGCCTTAATGGTGCAGCGTTGGGCGGCTGGTTATCCAGCATCACGGGCTCGGAACAGACGAGCAAACTCAGTGTATGGATGACGATCGGCAATCTCGGGGGCGGGGGCGCCATGGCGGTGGCCAGTGGTGAATTGGTGCGAACCCTATCGCCGGTTATGGCAGCACTCGCGCTCGGCGCCGCCGTCATATTGCCTGCCGCAGTGTTCCCCTTTATGCCGGCACCAGGACCGGATCGGCGCCTCGCCGCCGAGAGCTTTGGTCAATTTTTCGGCGACCTCTTGAAGCTTCTAAGGCGACGTGAAGTATTGATCGCAATGGTCATTTTTATCGCGCCGGCGGGAACATTTTCATTGACTAACTTTCTCGCTGGCGTCGGCGATGATTTTCACGCGTCGAGCCATTTTGTCTCGCTGGTGGGCGGTGCCGGCGTGTCGCTGGGTGCTATCGCCGGATGCCTGCTCTTTCGATTCATCGATCGGCTCTTGCCGCTTCGATTCCTTTACCTAGCGATCGGCGTGGCGGGCTCACTATTTACACTAGCGCTCTTGCTGCTGCCACGCTCACCTGCGGTTTTCGCGATCGCTTTCATCGGCGAGAACGCATTTCAGGGACTGGCCATCACCACGTCCACCGCGATCACTTTTGAAGCCATCGGGTATCGTAACCCGGTAGCGGCTACCACGTATTCGGTGTTGTCGGCCGCGTTCAATATTCCCATCTGCTACATGCTGTATGTTGATGGCTGGGGATATGCGAAACGGGGTATTGTCGGCAGCTTTGTCGTGGACGCATCGCTCGGGGTTGTTGCCAGCGTGCTTTTGGGGATCCTTTTGATCTGGGTCACTCGACGTCGCTCCTCGGCGCCGGCGCCGTCCGCGCCAATGGCATTGGGGGCGGACGTTTGATCGAGAGTCACCCAATGACCCCCACCATGGATGTTTGCCGCGCTCAACACCGTTGAGCCGCCGATCCTGGATCTGCAAACCACCAGGTTCCTGGAGGGCGACAAGAGTTGGTACAAGCAGCGCCCGCCTGTCGTCGAGGATCGCATACGTGACCGGCTGGGCGAACTTTCCAGTCGGCTTGGCGATGCCGACTGGCTCGATGGTGCGTTCGGCGCGGGAGACCTGATGATGGTGGCGGTGCTGCTCAGGTTGAAAGCATCGGGTATGCTGGACGAATATCCGAACCTCTCCGCCTATGTCGCCCGTGGCGAAGCGCGGCCCGCCTACCGACGTGCTTTCGACGCTCAATTGGCGGTTTTCACCGGCAAGCCACCGACCGGCTGACGAAGCTCAGCTCTGGGTCGCCGATTCCGATTGCCGACTTGCTCAGAGCACACCTGCACGGCCCGCCCACGTAGCAATGTAACTCTTGAGGAAAGAAGTGAATTCATCCGCTCCCGGCGGCAGCTCTCTGCCGCGACGACTGATCATGTGAAAGTCGAAGCGAACTACCGGATTGATCAATTGGCTCACCACCACCTTTCGGTTGCGGCATGCCGGCATCCCGAATGAGGGAATGATCGCGATTCCTCCTTCTGCCTCGACCAGGGCAATCTGCGTGTCGAGCAGGTTAACGATGGATCCGATCCGCACCTTCACACCAGCTTGCGCGAGATGCTTGTCGATGAGTTGTTGATGTGGGTGACCCGGCGACAGCGAGATCAGTGTCTCGCCATCGAGCGCGGACCAGGTCGTGGTTCTACGAGGCTGAATGTCGTCCCTGGCAGCTCGAGCTACCATCAAAGAGAAGCGGAAGAAAGGCTCACGGCGTACGTCCGGCATGGCCTTGAATGTCCCGAGGCTCATGTCGAGCTTCCCGGCCTCGACCATCTGGATCAGGGTCGGCAGGTCAGCATCGAATAGCTGAATGCGCATGTCGGGCCGCTGCTTTCGAAACTCACGCATCGCCGGCGGCAGAATGTTGGCGGCCACGAGCGGCGTCGTGCCTAGCGATATCGACTGCTGAGAGTGCTTGGCGCTTCGCCCGATGTTCGCGATCGCGGTATCCAACTCCTGGAGGCTCCGCTGAATGACGGCGAGAAGCTCCCGGCCGTCAGGCGTCAACTCGACGTGACGCGTCGTGCGGTCGAACAGCCGGAACCCGACGCGACTTTCCAGCTCTTTAATCAACAGGCTCAGGCCGGATGGCGTGATGAAGAGCGCTTCGGCAGCGCGTGCGAAATTGTGATGCTGCGCCACGAGACGGAATGCGCGCAGCTGTCGCGTACTGACTTCCATTGTTGAGATTTTATCATTAGTAATTAAAAACTCTGAACTTAAAGTTCATGAGGGTTGCGCGTAAAACGTGACCCATGGACTCCGGCGGAATCCGCCGGATCTGGCAACGAAATACTGCTAAAACTTAAGGAGACTCGTCATGGCTAACAACTCAAATCCGGCTCTTCCGGCGATTGTTCTGGTGCACGGCGGATTCGTCGATGGTTCGGGCTGGGAAGATGTCTATCGGATCCTGAAGAAGGACGGCCACCGGGTCAGCATTGTGCAGAATCCGACTACTTCTCTCGCCGATGATGTGGCCGTCACCAAGCGCGTCATCGCCGAGCAGAAGGGCCCGGTCATTCTGGTGGGACATTCGTATGGTGGAGCAGTCATCACCGAAGCCGGCACTGACCCCAACGTCTTGGGGCTCGTCTACATCACCGCGTTTGCCCCTGACCGAGGTGAGTCGGTCGCGTCGCTGATCAGGGACCCGCCGCCGGGCGCACCCGTTCCTTCGATCCTTCCCCCAACGGACGGATTCCTGGCGCTCGATAAGGCTAAGTTTGCCGCCAGCTTTGCGGCCGATGTGTCGCCGGGGAAGGCGGAGTTCATGGCGAATTCGCAAGTTCCCTGGGGCCTCGCCGCGCTCAGCGGCGCGATCAGCGAACCCGCTTGGAAGACTAAGCCGAGCTGGTACTTGGTTGCGACGGACGATCGGATGATCCCGCCCGCCGCCCAACGATTGATGGCCAAGCGTGCGGATGCCACTGTGTCAGAGGCGAAAGGCAGCCACGCGATCTACGTTTCGCAGCCGAAAGCGGTCGCCGAGCTCATCGAGAAGGCGGCGAAGAGTCTCGCTACGAAGTAGGTCCTTCAGCGCCGGCAGAGAGCTTCTTGCACTGCCGGCGCTCTTGTTGCCCGCTATGTCGCGCTACCGCAAGCAGGGTCCAACACATAGGCACGCGCGCCGCAAGCCAACAAAGCTGCCTCGGCAATGGGAGTACTTGCGAACAGCACCACCTTGGTGAGCGCATCCGCACTCATGCAATCGTCCGCTTGCACGCTGACGCTTCGATTGCCGATGTAGGCCGCGCGGCTGAGCGGATCTACAAGCGCAGAAACGTCTCCCCTGTCCGCAGCCCGGCGCGAGTAGCACGCGGCTGAAGTGGCAAGCGCCGCGTCTTGCAGTGTTAATGTGCTCCCTGAATGCGCAGTCGCCATCGGGTGGCGCAAATTTATCGAGCGCGCGGCTCCAGCGACTCGCAAATCGCCGCCGGCGTTGACCATGATGTCATCGAGACCTAGGTTCTTCAGTACACTCACGGCCGCATCGACCGCATAACCCTTGGCAATACCACTAAAATCCAACCGCAACGCGCGCCGATAGCGTACGCGTCCATCGCCGAGCAATTCGATGTCGCGCCAATTCGCCGTCGCATTCGGGGCCGCCACGCAAGCATCGAACGCGCCGTCGCTCAGATGAGCGAATCGCAGCGCCGCGCGCAGGACGAGATACGTGTGCGGGTCAATGCGCTGCGCGCTTATTGCCGCATCCCGGTTGATGCGAGATAGCTCACTGTCGGGATCCTGATAGCTCATGAGCGTGTGCACGCGCTCAACGACCGCGAATGCCTCATCGATGCACGCGTGGATATGCGTCAGGGTGGCATCGGCGCTTACGCCGATCTCGACCAGCGTCCCGAGCAGCGGACGCGCGCGTCGGACGTGCCGCAAGACAAGTTCAGCGGCCGGCGATGGCGAGGGCATAAGTGGCAAGCAGCCGGCGAATGCCATCGGTGACGTGCTCGCAGGACATGGTGGCGCCGCTGATATTTTGAATGTCGTGGCCGATGCGCACCGCATCGCCATGTTGTTTACCGATGAACTGCTCGCGCCAGTGCGCATTGCGTACTTCGCCGCCGTAGGCCTCACGATACTCCAGGATCTCGATTTGCCGCACCTTACCATCCGCGGTGAGTGCAGCGGCATAGGTGATGAGATCGTGCTTGCCGATCACGGCGTCGACAAAGAGATAACCGCTCTCCGTTTTCCAGGCGCGTAACGACCCTGCGTATACCTTGGTGCCGGCAGTCCCGCTCGATGGCCGCGATGTCGGCGCTGCTCAAAACAATCGGAATCGCAGTCATGGATTCCCCGGGGAACATGACCTGCTGCGCCTGCTCGACGCTCATGTAAACCAGCGCGTGGACCGGTGCGCACAGCGCCACGGCCGCGACGGGCAGCAATATAAATGGGAAACCTGCCGTGCATGATTGAGCAGCGCTCCACGCTAGAAGGAGAGGCCCAAGCCCAGATCGAAGCGCGTGAGATCCTTGTTGATGTCGAATGTTTGATAATCCACTTTGAACACCACGTGCGGCGTTACGTAGAAATTCGCGCCCGCGGTCCACACGTGATCCCGCGGCTGCGGCCAGGGTTGTCCATTCGATGAGAGCCCCAGGGGCACCGTCGAGAAACCCGGCGGGATGCCCTCGTACGAGGCACCCATATCGTAGTGCTCCCAACGTACGAAGGGAACCAATCGATAGCCGCCGCTTTCCCAGACGCGGTAAGCGCCTTGAACGTAGTAGCCGAGAAATTCGGCGGGGAGCGGATTCGAAGCACCCGCATTGTCCAAATTGAAAGTCGCGGTGTTCGAGAACCGGCCTCTGGCATACACCGCGGAGAACTCTGCGGCGCCCGGTGTCCATCGTGCGTGACCTTCCCACAGCGTGGTGCGCTCGCTGGGTAACCCGGCGGGTACGGTGGGCACGGCCGCTTCGCCCGTAAATACGGCAGCCCCGGCCAACAGGCCGGGAACGCCGGTGTAGTTCAGCGCCAGATACTGGGACAAGTGGTGAGCGTTGGCGAGCGAGGCTTCCTGATGTGTCGCCTGCATGGGCGCCACATCGTTGTCCTCCAGCTCGAGTGCGGTGTTGTACAGCGGATCCTCGGGATTGACGTTCCATTGGCCAAGATTCAGACCCGTCGTCAGACCCACGTCCCAGTTCAAACCCATTTCGGTATTGCCGTGGAACGCAAAGCCTCCTTCGCGCCATGTGCTGGGAATGATCAAGGTCTCGACGAAGTTGCGCTGCACGCCGTAGAAATTCGTCGGTTCGTGATGCTCGTTGAGCAACCCGAAGGGCATCAGGAACAAGCCGGCTTTGACGGATGCCCAGGGTGTGAGCTGCCGATCGATGTAGAACTGCTCCACCTCGAACTCGCCTTTGTCGTCCGCCGAGGCGACCGCGTGCTCAACCTCGTATTCCGAGTTGAACACCGTGCGATCATCGAATCGGTAGCCAATGCCGAATACGGCGCGCGCCAGGTCGAACTGCGTGTCTTGCCCGATGTGCGTTGGATGCGTGTAATAAATCTCTCCATAACCCCACAAGCTTAAGTTTTCGGAAATGCCCCCGGAACCCAGCCGCGGCGATTCGACCGTGCCTGCGACTTGCGCGGGCTGTTGTTGAGCCGCTTGCGATTGCTGAGTTGGCTGTTGTTGCTGAATCGTTTGCGATTGCTGAATAGCTTGCTGTTGCTGCGCGCTGGCCAATGCCTCGTTCTGCGCTTTAAGCTGCTGAAGCTGCTGCTTCATGGCCGCGACCTGCGACTGCAGGTCATCGAGCCGCTGTTCCAGTTTCTGCACCACGACGGGAGACGCCGGCGGCGCGTCCGCCGCTCGTGCCGAGCAGAAGCAGACGACGCCGATCAGCGTGAGACCGGCAATTCGAAGTGGTTTGACACTCATGGGTTTTCAATCCTCGATGTTGAACTCGAAGCCGCTGCGGCCTCTTGGCACTGCGGGGGAAGCACTTGCGCGGCAGGGTTTTTGGGGTCGTAGCCGTCGGTGAGCGTGCACAAGAAGGCGATCATGTCGTTGATGTCATCGGGATAGAGTGCGGGCACACCGCCGAGCGGCCGGTTGTAGGGAATCTCCAACGTATTCACGTTGCCGACGTAACCCGTATCGCTGCCCGGCTGAAAGATGTTCACCGGGAATTGGCCGCCGTAGAGTGCGGGTAAATCGTCGAACTTCGTGACGGTGCCATCGGGAGTGACGGGATAGAACTGATCAGGATTGGTGTCGCGCCGCACGTAAAATGCAGATCGCCTTGTTCAGGGTCGGGAATTGACCGTTGTGAAAATAGGGCGCTGTGACCGCGATGTTGCGCAACGTGGGCACTTTGAATTGTCCGCAAATTCCGGACAGATTCAATTTCCCGTTATCGCGGAGCGGCCCGCATATTCCCAAGTCGTAATAGGTGTGGATGCCGTCGTCGCTGTCGACCGGCGTATAGGCGGGCGCGGTGGCGGCGTTGTTGGCCGGAATATCGGCGTTGCGCGGTACGCCTAGGTTGTCGAAGCTGAAATCGGTGAACAGCGCCGGCGTAACCCCATCACCCGACGTGCTGGGATGGCACGCGGCGCAGTTTCCCTTGGATGGATCGTTGAATGCCGCCAGCCCGCGCTGTTCTTGGGCCGTAAGCGCGGCTTGGCCCTTGAGCCAAAAGTCATACTTGCTGGAGAAAGGGTGAAATTCCGTGTCTTCGGATTCATAGGCTGCGATCGCCGCCCCATGCGCTGCAGAGCACCTTCCGGATCGCTCGAGTACGGCGCTTCCATATAGCGCCGTGAACTCGGCAAGATAGGGCCGCTCGATGAGTTTCGCGATCACGGCCGCGGCGTCGGCATTTGCCATTTCGAATGCAGTGATAAATGGCTGCGACGGCCTGATCGGCGAGGGTGGCGGCTCGGCCATCGCGAAAGAAGCCGCCATTGGGGTTGCCGTCCGAATCGAAGTAAAACGTCGGCGCGATACGAGGCGTACATCAGCGAAGGGGCGTTGCGAAATCCCGGCTGGTCCATGTGTGGGCCGCCCAAAGGAACCGGCGAACCGTGATCGGGACCGTGCGGCGTCGGATCGGCGGTAAAGGCGATAGGCGGCGACGTGGCAGGAGGAACAGGACTGCTCTGCCGACACCGACAACATCTTATCGTCGAAGATTTTCTCGCCCAGCTGCGCGGCAGCTGATAACACAGGTGCCGCGCCACCCGAGCTGCCGCTCGAACCGGTGCCGCCCGAGCCGCCGCCGCCGCAAGCGCTCAAGCCGACGATCGCACTGAAGATCGTGAGCCGCAGAGCCGCGTTTGATAATCGCCGTGCGCTGGTTTTCATACCCCGCGCATGCCGTAAGCAAAGCGCGCTCCCTTAATAACAATAATGCGAACTATAATGAGAAGCATTCGCATTCGCAACCGTCGGGAAACCCCGTACGGTCGACTGCTAACGAGCGCGCCGAGTTGAAAAGTATTTTGTAATTCGGTGGATTAGATATAGGACGGGAAAGGCGAGTCCCAATATCCAATGGGTCTTGGAGATGATTTCGCGCGCCTCATCGCCCGCGACATAATATAAAAAGTAGCCGGTAATGATTAGAGCCAGGAGTGCCGTAAACAAAACGCCGCCGCTCCACCGATGGCGACGCAGCCGCCAAGCTTTGAGCACGTGCACACCCCACAACATGCCGCCGGTCCACAGAGAAAGAAATGCGAAGGCCCCGTGCACCTTCAGCCACAGAACTTCCGAGGAGTTACTGGGTAAACCTAGGGAATTAGGCATTTCGAAAAAGTAGTGGGCCAGAAGCCAACCGGCGCCCGTGACCCAGACCCCAAGACCTATGCCGTTGATCCAGACACGGGTGCGCCTGGGCAGATGAATGATCGCCAATCGACTCAAGGAAGTGTGACTCGCTTGCCTTCGAGCAACGTTGGGCTGGTGGGGGCTTCAGTCAGAGTACCGGCGGCGTCATATGAGCTTGCAGTAATCGTTCCGGTAAAGGTGTCGGCATTTACCTTGACGTCATAGGAAATTTCCGTGCGGCCCGTAAACTTATGCGACGCACGATCCGCGATGACCTCAATCCACTTGCCCTTGATCCGGTCGCCATCGGTGGACCAGACGCCCTTGCCGTCGCTGTCACTGCTTTTGGGATCGCCTGCATCCGGGTTGGCTTGCCGCATAGTCCCGTCGGCATTGAAATCATACATGTGATAGGGAAAGGGTGCGCAAGCGAAAGTCTCTCCGGACCTCTTCATGCAGGTTCCAAGTCTTACGCCAGCGGGTAACTGGCTTGAGCATAGACTACCAGCGTCACCTAGGCTGCGCGTTGCCGTCA
This sequence comes from uncultured Gammaproteobacteria bacterium, assembly GCA_963783185.1. GTDB lineage: Bacteria > Pseudomonadota > Gammaproteobacteria > Steroidobacterales > Steroidobacteraceae > Bog-1198. The sequence goes on from CAWAMT010000002.1 coordinate 157,318, forward strand.
ATGCGTGCACAAGCGCAAAGAATCGTAAATCGTCACACCAAGAAAGAAAGTCGTGAGGATGACCGGGACCCAAACCAAAATCTTATTAGCATTTCCAGGGAATTTAACTTCCTTCTGATATCGATAGTACGGGTGCGTCTCGTCTCTAGTTATCTCATCAAGCGCCCTCCGCACGAGAAGGTGAGTACGAATGACGGCCAAGCCGATCAAAAACGAGACGATCGTCATCACTGCTAATGCAGCCACCCTTAGCCTGTCGTCCTTGATCTCGGACATACCGACCACGAACACCGAAGCGAAAATAATGTAGAAGTTGATACGATCCTTGAGTAGACCTTCCAGGTGCTTTCGCTCCTCGTCGGCTCGCGGATCGACTGACGGTGCACTCATGATTTAGTCTCCAAATTGGTGCTACCAAGATCTTCGCGGACACTCAACCCGCGCGCAAGCGGTTGTGATTGCGGGAGCCGGGCTCCACATCAAAGATACGCCGCTAGAGGCACAACGGAATGTCGCATGCTATTTGAAACAGTGTCTGTCGGCGGCTGCCGCTCCTACCTCATCGGTTGTGAGAAGACTTGCGCCGCGGTACCGTGGCACAGATGCTTTCCGAAGCCGCTGCGATCGTGCCCTTCATGTCGCTCGCGGAACTAAGCACCCGGATAGAGTCGAGCTGCAATGAGCTTATCGTGCTTGACGTTCGCGAGAGCGACGCCTTTGAACACGGCCACATTCCGGGAGCCACGCTATTGCCGCGCGGCCAGTTGGAACTGCGCGTCAATCAGGAATTGACCGACCCGACCAAGAGGATCCTCGTTTACTGCGAGTTTGGTCGCATTTCCACGCTCGCGACTGCCACGCTGCGCCAGATGGGTTTCCGCGGCGCGGTGGCTCTTGACGGCGGAATGAAAGCGTGGCGTGAGGCCGGTTATGCGGTGAAGTCCGGCAAACATTCGTGACCGGAGCTGGCGCCGCGTCCGGCGCCTGGATTCCCACCCGCTACGTTGTCGCCTGTAACGCGCGGCCGTGACGCCGCTGAACTTTTTCGAGATACCGTCGCTGCTGCCGCACCTTCAGCTCATGCGCCGGTCAGGATAAGACTCAGCTGCAAGCCTTGCTCGGGGCGCAATACACTATTCGGCAGGGATTGACCGTGTGTCTGGGAATTCTCGGCGGCAAGTATGGCGCGACCCCGCAAATTGGCGGGCAGATAGGATTTTCTATTGATTTCCCGGATGTGCGCCGTTAATTTTTGTGGGGAGTAGTATCGAGGGCTGCTGACGCTGGAGGTCATATGAGAGATCAAGAGATACGTGCGGTACTGGATCGGCATTGGACCGCCTCCGACGCCAACGATTTTGAAACGGAGCACGACATCTATCTCGATGATGCGGTACTGGAATACCCCCAGTCAGGCGAGCGAATCCGCGGGCGGCGCAACATACAAATCACGCGCACCAAGCAGCCGAGCAAAAAGCGCTTCACGGTGCGGCGAATCATTGGCAGCGGTGATCTTTGGGTTACCGAGTATATTCTGAGTTACGACGGGAAGCCCTCCTACACCGTTAGCATCATGGAGTTCGGCGGCGACAAAGTTGCGCGCGAAACGCAGTACTTTGCGGATCCGTTCGAGGCGAGCGCATGGCGTGCTCCGTGGGTCGAACGGATGGACAAAGAGGAAGCCCGAATTCCCCCGAAATAGCCGTCCAACGAGAACGTAAGAGCACACCGTGTACTATCAAGTGATCGCGCAGTGCGCGCAGAGCCTGAAGAACCTCGAAACCTGGCTCGACAAGGCGGAGCAGCACGCGGCGGCCAAGAAGTTCGACATTGGCGCGCTTCTGAACGGTCGCCTCGCGCCCGACCAAAAGCCGTTTATTTTTCGAGTTCAAAGCGCTTGCGACTACGTCAAGGGCGCGGCAGCTTGGCTCTCCGGCCAGACCCCGCCAAAACACCCGGATACCGAGCAGACGATCGATGAGCTGCGCACCCGCATCCAAAAGACCGTGGCTTTCGTCCAGAGTGTAAAGGAAGCCCAGTATGCCGGCGCGAGCGAGCGCAGGGTCAGCTTCTCCTGGGCGCCGGGGAAGGTCATGTCGGGGCTCGACTACTTGATCCAGATGACGATCCCCAACACGTACTTCCATTTGACGACCGCTTACTCAATTCTGCGTCACAACGGCGTCGATGTGGGAAAGATGGACTTTCTCGGCCCAATCGATCTCGTCGACGCCTGAATGTCCGCGGAATTTGCGCCACGCGGTCCGGCGTGGTCGTCAGAGCTTCGATGAAGAGCCGCTGTCAGTCTCTGTCCCGACGCGTGCTTCGGCCGTTGCGATCATAGCCTTGAAGCGCGGATTGTCACGGAGTCGAAGGAAATCCGGATCCACCTTGATGTAGCTCAGATAATAGCCGGCGGCTTCACTATTCAGGACCGGATCAAGAACATCCAAAGCGGCGTCCGCTTCGTCCAGGTGAATCAGGAGGACGCATGCAAAGTTGTAGCGCATGCTCCAGTCGTCCGGGTCGATCAGCAGGGCGCGGTTCATCCGTGCCTTCGCGCGTTCAGCCTCGCCCAGGGTGGCGAGAGCGAAGGCGCTGTAGGCCATGACCGCTCCATTGCTCGGATCTTGGGCGACTGCCTTATCGGCTCGGACGAGCGCAATCTGCGCGGAACGCCGAGCGGCTTCGGAGTTTCCCACCGCGATATAGCAGGACATCAACATCGCCGGCGAATTGATGTCCGTGTCCATGAGATTTGTCGCTTTCTCCCAGTAGCGTATCGCATCTGGCCAAGGGCTATGTCAAGTTCGGCCCACGCCTCATCATGCCGATCGCCGTTGGCCAGGATTCTCGCTTTCACCGAATGGGCTTCCGGCAGGTTCGGATCCAGTGCTAACGCCCGTTCGGCGGCAACCAGTCCGTCGTCGCCTCATCGAGCAGCGCGGCACCACGAACGTCGACGCTTACAATCTCTACCTCATGGGGCGCGACGCCTCGATCAACCAGTGGATTCGCGCGGGCGCCGTAATCGGAATGGGAACCGATAGCGGCACGCCGCTCAACTTCCACCGTGATGCACCGTGGCGCGAGGCAAAAGTGTTCGTCGACCACGAGATGCCCGCCGCAAAGGTGAATACGGCGCTCACTTGGACAAACTCGCGAATACTCGGCAAGGAAAGCGAACTTGGCACCATTGAGCCAGGAAAACTCGCCGACATCACGGTCGTCAAAGGAAACCCGCTCTTTGACATTGTGGCGCTCTCCAATATCGATGTCGTCATAAAGGACGGCGTTCCGTGCCGCGATTCGACACGCATCGACTGATTCGCAGATTCTTGACGACGGTGCGCATCGGAAGTCCAGTTGCACCGAGGCGCAGGCATTTGCCACGAGCAATACGTCGTCGATGCGATCGGCGGGCGAGAATGACATGATTGTGGATGGGGCGATTACGGGGCCGCGGTTCATTGCCTAGAATAAGTAAAGGAAGATTTTGTTCGACATATAGGCTGCTGTTACATTTGACATGCGCTTTACATGGTTGAGATCCTATATACGCACGTCGAAATTTAGGGTTCAACGCGCTTAGGGACTAAAAACAATACAAAGGGGATGATGTATGCGCACATTGAAGGATCAAGGGTGCGGATTGCGGGCCTTGTTGGTGTTCGCGGTCGAAAGCCTCCGTTTCCCACTCCAACGTCGGGGTGGCCGTATACCGACGGCTCGCTGGTACTTCACGCTTTTGTTGCTCACGCTTGCTTGCCTCTCATCCTCGGTCCGCGCGCAACAATATTTGGTAACCGAAATACCGGCACCCGCCGACTATCCAATGGCTCCGCCCTTGGGCTATGCGATCAATGCGATTGGCGAAGTAACCGGCGAGTTCGATCCAATCTATATGTCCATCCAGCCCTACGCGCCGATCGACCCTCGTCTCTTTGTATACGCATACGGCAATGGGTCCTCTGCGGGCATCGACGCCAACGGCTACGCGGTTGGTACCACGACGGATCTCGGCCCGAGCAATGTACCTTGCAGCAGTCATTCGTCCGTTACCGGTTATGGAATCAACTTGAGCGGACAGGTCGTTGGGGACCTATGCTCCACAACGGAGAACCCGTTGGCGTTCATCTATCAAAACGGGCAGTTCATCGGATTTGGCGAGGCTAACGAATATGCCGCCGTGGCAAAAGCCGTCAATGCGAGCGGGCTGGTTACAGGAACTATTGAGTTTCCGATCGCCAGTGGCAGCAGCTGTTCAGGGTCGTACCACGCGTTTATTTATAACTCCGGCACTGCGACATTCAATGATCTTGGTCCTCTCTCCAGCGGCGGGTGCGAGAGCTATGGTTTCGCCATCAACGACGCGGGACAAATCGCCGGATACTTCATTGATGCAATCGGCAACTCTCATGCCTTCGTCTATAGCAACGGGGCCGTGGCCGATATTGGATATATCCAATTTCCAAATCCGCCGGTTTACTGCCCATATAGTGCTGAGGCTAACGGCATAAACGCAAGCGGCCAGGTCACGGGGTATTCCGACGGAAATTGCGGCTGGCCCGAGGCATTCCTCTACTCCAACGGGATGATGGTGGATATTGGAAACCTTGGAGGAACTGGCGGGAGTGTCGGCAACGCCATCAATGCGAGCGGCCAGGTCGTCGGGCAAGCCTGGACTAATGGTAATGCGGCCCAGCACGCTTTTATTTATAGCAACGGCACCTTGGTCGATTTGAACGGATTAATCCCGGCTGGCTTCGCCTCGCAATACACGCTCGTCAATGGTGTGGCGATTAATGATGCGGGGCAGATCGTCGTGCAGGGCTACGTCGATTCGAATCCCAGCCAAACGGTGACATTCCTGCTCACGCCGACTACGACGGTCCCGAATGTCATAGGCTTGACGCAAGCGGCGGCAACGACAGCGATCACGGGCGCAAGACTCACGCTGGGAACCGTGGCCACTCAAGCGAGCACCACGGTCCTCTCGGGCGAAGTCGTGAGCCAATCGCCGGGTGCAGGGCTTTTGGAATCTGATGGGACTGCCGTGAACTTAGTCATCTCCACGGGGCTCCCGACCACGACGGTGCCGAATGTCGTGGGCTTGACGCAAGCGGCGGCGACGGCCGCAATCACTGGCGCAAGCCTCACGCTCGGCACTGTGACTACGCAAGCGAGTGCTACGGTTCCCTTGGGCGAAGTCGTGAGCCAATCACCCTCCGCCGGGCTTTTGGAGAGCGATGGGACGGCCGTGAATCTGGTTACCTCGAGCGGCCCAGCGACCACGACGGTACCCAATGTCGTGAACCTGACACAGGCAGCCGCAACGACTGCGATCGGCGGCGCAAGTCTCACGCTCGGCACTGTGACCAGGCAGGCGAGCGCCACGATTCCCTTGGGCGAAGTCGTTAGCCAATCACCCGCCGCCGGGCTTATAGAGACCGACGGGACAGCCGTAAATCTCGTGATATCCACGGGACCCCCGACCACGACGGTGCCGAACGTCGTGGACTTGACGCAAGCGGCGGCAACGGCCGCAATCACTGGCGCAAGCCTCACGCTCGGCACTGTGACCAGGCAGGCGAGCACCACGGTTCTCTCGGGCGAGGTTGTGAGCCAATCACCCGCAGCCGGAGTTTCGGCGAGCGATGGCGCGGCGGTGAACATCATCATATCCACGGGACTGCCGACCACGACGGTGCCGAATGTCGTGGGTTTTATGCAAGCAGCGGCAACGGTAGTGATTGAGGAGGCAAGTCTCACGCTCGGTACTGTGACCACTCAAGCCAGTGCTACGGCCCCCTTGGGCACCATCGTGAGCCAATCACCCGCCGCCGGGCTTCCAGAGAGTGATGGCACCGCCGTAAACCTCATCATCTCCGCGGGCCCACCGACGGTTTCCATAGTGCTGTCGGGCGCTCCCACGATCACAGGCGGCGCACAAGGATGGATCGTCACGGTTAATTTAGCCAATAGCGGCAATGTGACCGTACAGACCCTGCAGGAGACTTCGGCGACCCTTAACGGGGTCGCCGCGACAGGCGTAAGCGTCCCGACAGGTCACGTGCTTCCTATCACGGGGCTTGCTCCCGGGTCCTCCGCCACCATGTTCCTCACGTTCCCGCCCACGGCCGGCGCTCCCGGAGCAGCGGTGCGGTTTGCGTTGAGCGGCAGCTACTCGGCGACAGGCTTAAACGGCAACTGGTCGGTAAGTCTGCGATCGGTGACGTTACCCTAAGGCGCGTATCGATCAGCGCAAAACAATGAACAGGATCACAGGGGAGAACAAGCGAATGAAGAGAAATCAGTCAGTCCTTTCTATGCTGGCCGTGGCCGTGGCGGCATGGCACGCCTCCGCGGCCGACGCCCAATCGTTGGAGGTGACCCTCAGCGATTCAACGGTTGCCGCGATTCAGGGCACCACAGTCGTTGATTTCTACGGGAACATCACAGACCCTTCCACCACGGCGACGGTTTATTTGAACGGCGACAGCGCCGCCACTTCGACCTCATTCCTAACGGTGGATGACGCTCCCTTCTTCAACAACGCCCCCCTTTTGTTGGCACCAGGCGAAAGCAGCGGCCTCCTCGAGTTGTTTGCCGTCGACTTGCCAGCCAACACGCCGCAGGGTATCTACAGCGGTAACGTCTTTTCGATTTTGGGCGGCGCCGACGGGAACGCGGTAAACGACGTCGCCGATGTGCGCTTTTCCGTTGATGTCACGGCCTCCACCGTGGCGTCGGCACCAGAGATAGAGCCAGCTTCGGCCATTGGCTCCCTCACGTTGCTGGCCGGCGGTATCGCGGTGCTTTGCGGCGGGGGCCGGCGCCCACGCGGGAAAGGACTTACGGTATAGGCGCACACGCTGTCTGACCGATGATGCCTAGCCACCTTGGCCGCGGCACGCGCTCGCGCTCGACGACCACCACCCGCGGATGCAGCGATTGGGCGGCGAAATACTCCGCCGCAGCCGATACTTCTTCGGCGGTGGCATGTGTTGCCGAATGAATCATGAGGTCAGCGGGCCGATAAGGTCCGCGCCATGCGCTCTTTCGCGCGCCGCTCTTGAAGTCCGCCACCTGGCTCATGATGTAGGCCGCGGGCAAGCCGGCGAGCGACGCATTTTCCGGCGGCCCCTGGCCGCTCGCCGTGTGGCAGAAGCCGCAGGCAAACACATCTGGCGGATGCCCGTGAGCGACCACCGCCGGCATCGCACCATGAGACGTCGGACGCCAATCCACAGCGCTGAAGAAGTCATTGAGCTCCGCCGCGGTAAACGCCGCTTTACTATTCGGGACATGCAATGGTCTGACGTGGTCGTAGGGCGGCGGATTCGACAGTGCGGCCGCGTTCAGTGGAAAGACCCAGCCGGGTACATTGGATTGACCCGCATTAGATCCGCTCGCATCGTCTTTCGATGCGTCGATGGCACTCGCGGACGCAAACGGAGTGACTAGGATCGAGACCGCCGCTGTAAGAATCAAAAGGCGCCGAGATTCGGCTTGCCGCAGACGAGCGTTCCCGCTCAGGTAAAGAATTCGACCCGCCCTCCAACCAGGTGATACATCGAACCAACGATCTTGATCTTGCCGTCCTTTTCCAAGCCAGCCAGCACATCGCTGCGCTTACGAATCGCGCTGACCGTGAGGAGCACATTGGTCTTGGCCACCTCGTCGACAAATTCGCCGTTCTTACTCGTGCGAGGCCCCTCATAGTGCGTCGCCTCCACCGCCGGCTTGATCTTATTCAATAAGCCGGTGAGATTTCCGAGTTGAGCGCTGTCAATTGCACCCTTGATAGCTCCGCATGCGGTATGCCCCATGACTAGTACCACTTTCGCGCCGGCCAGCGCGCACGCAAACTCCATACTGCCGAGTATGTCGTCATTGGAGATATTGCCCGCGACACGCGCACTGAACGTATCACCGATACGAGAGTCGAAAAGGATCTCGGCAGGTGCCCGCGAGTCGATACAGCTGAGAATAACAGCAGCGGGATACTGCCCGGCAACGGTTGCCCGCTTCTGCGCGACATAATCGTGCGGAGACATCTTGCCGGCGGCGAAGCGCTCGTTCCCTTCTTTCATGTTCTCGATGATTTGATCGGGAGTAAGTTGATCGCGCATTTCCTTGGTCATCGCAGCCGCGCGGGACCGCTGGGACACGCCGACAAGGGAAGCACCGATCACGCCCAAAGTCGCGATGCCCATGGCTGACTTCAACACCGCTCGGCGGCTTCCGCAGTCCCCTGATGGATGAGATTCACAATCCAATTTGGTATTCATAGCCAATCCCCTTGCAAGATGCCCAAGCGTACGCCATTGGCACGACCGCCGCTTATACGATGCAGCGCGTGCGGAATTCCGGTAGCACGCGGTTCTGACCGTTGGAAAAACAATCGCCCGCTTCAGCCAAACGCGAAAATGCGCTTCCAGTCGTTTTTCATGCTGATCACGAGCCAACCGTCCGTCATCGCCTCGTTGTACAGCGCCTGCGTGAATGTCCCGACCTTCGTATCGGGAAGTCCCTGCGCCGGGCCGTACGCGTATTCGCGAGTGGCATCGTCGTGCAGGACCAGCATCGATAGCCGCACGCCGCCTCCCGCCTTTGTGTACTCCAGCATCTGCTGATCGCCGGTTGAATTGCCGAACGCCGCGTAGGGACGAAGGCCTATCATCTCGTGAATGCTCTCAGGCTTGCCGCCGTTGTTGTCGTTCAGCAGCAGTTTCGGCTCCTTGGTGAGAACCGGTTTGCCGTCCTTGCCGTAGCCGTAGCTTGTCGTCCCGGCGCTACCCACCACCTGCTCGGGCGGGATGCCATACACCTTCCCGGAATACACCCGCACGAAGTCCTGGCCGCCTCCGGTCACGATGTAAGTCCGGTAGCCGTTGGCGCGGAAGTATGTCAGCACTTCCTGCATCGGCAAATAGGTGAGGTCGGTGTAGGGACGTTTCCAGCGCTTGTCCTGCGCTTTCGGGATCCATGCCGTCACCTGCTCACGGAATTCGTCCACGCTCATGCCGGTGAGCGTCGCGGCAAGGAGCTTCTCGAGCTCCGGCATCGGCAGTTTGGCAATCGCCTCGAAGTTGCCGGTCATGACCGTCTTGAACGGCTCGACATTCGCCAGTTCAGGTTTGGCCTTTACCAGTATTGGCACACGATCGAGGCAATAGATCACCTGGCTGTATATCGGGTGCTCGACCCACAACGTACCGTCCTGATCAAACGTCGCAATCCGCTCCTCCGGCGGCACAAAATTTGGGTTGGCTCGGTCGGTGGTCACGCGCAGAAAATCGAGGATTGCGTGCTTGGCCGGTCCCTCATTCCAGGATGCCAGCGGTATTGCGGGTGTTGCGGTCTGTGCCTGCGAGGTGGCGGCGCCAAGCAGCGCCGGTATAGCCGGGCCTGCCGCGAGCGCCTTGAGCAGAAGACGACGGGTCAAGCTATCGGAGGATGGCATGGTAGTCCGCCTTTCCGTTGCAAACGATGCTGTTTTTGTACTGCCAATCCTCGCCGGAAACTACTAGCCCATGGTCTCACTTGCAGCCGATGCTTCATCCCGTTCTCCGGGAAACCCTGACTTCGGTGAGTGTGAGACGTGTGACATATTCCAGCAGAGCGATTTGACCGAGAGTGACAACGGCACCGAATTATCAAAAGGGTAACTTGGGGTACAGAAACGCGATGAGCTCCGGGATTGATATCTCAACGCTTCTCCAAAGCGTTAAAGAGTTTGAGACACTGGCCAAGGCGCGGCTCGCCGACCGGCGTAAGGGAGCGGATTCGGCAGACCTCCTCCGCACTCAACTCTTGCGCTACGGCGTCTGCACCTGCTCCTGCCACTTCACCAAGAACACGGTGCACACGGGAGAACCGTGCTGCGGAAACGCGCGCACGAAAAAATGCAGCACTCCGCCAAGGAGATCACCGCCCAACACCTAGTCTCTCTTCGGCCCAGCCAGGTACTGCGCGTCGGTCACGTGCTCCATCCACTCGATGAACTTGCCGCCGAGTGCCTCCTGGATGGCGATATGGGTCATCGCAGTGGTCGGCGTCGCGCCATGCCAGTGCCTGTGGTTCGGCGGGCACCAGATCACGTCGCCGGCGCGGATTTCGACGATCGGTTCGCCCTCGCACTGCGTCCAACCGCAACCCGCGGTAACCACCAAGGTCTGACCCAGCGGATGCGTGTGCCAAGCGGTGCGTGCGCCCGGCTCAAAAGTGACGCTCGCGCACGAGACCCGCGCCGGCTCCGGCGCGGTGTTCAGCGGATCAAGGCGAACGTTTCCGGTGAAGTAGCTTGCGGGTCCTTTCTGCGAAGGCTGCGATCCGGCGCGTTTCAGTTCCATAACGGTTTCCTCTTTAGCTGGCCTACTCCACCGATCTTCATCATGTGAGCGCCGGCTTCTGTGCCATGCGATCCCCCCTCAAGTCTGCCAGGCGAAGACACGCTTCCAGTCATTCTTCATGCTGATCACGAACCAACCACCCTTGTTGGCTCGAGCCTTGAGGGCCTCTGAGAAGGGGCTCAGCTTCGATTCCGGTCCGTAGGCGTATTCACGCACCTCGTCGTCGTGATGCACCAGCATCATGAACCGCGGACCCTCGCCGCCCTCCGCGTATTCGAGCATGGCCTGATCGCCGTCGGCATTGCCGAAAGCCATGATGGGCCGACGGCCTATCATCAGATGTATATCGACGGGCTTGGCGGTTTTGTCATCGATCCACAATACCTTGGGGTCCTTGGTGAGAATCGCTTTGCCGGAATCGTCGTAGCTGAAGGTAATGCCGCCGGCTGAACCGACCACCTGATCGCGTGGGACGCCGTAGACACGTTCGGAGTACGTCCTGACGAAGTCCTGTCCGCCTCCGGTGACGATGAAAATCTTGTAGCCGTCGGCGCGCAAGTACTGCATCACTTCGAGCATCGGCTGATACACAAGATCGGTGAACAGCCGCTTGAACCGCGGGTGCTGCGCCGTCGTGAGCCACTCGTGCGCGGCTTTTTGGAATACGTCCACCGTCGTGCCGGAGTGAGTGAGAGCGACCACTTTTAGAAGTTCTGGCACCCCGAGCTTTGCGATAGCAGCGCCGTCTCCCGAGAGCACGGTCTTGAAGGGCTCCACATCCTTGAGCTTCGGATCCTTGGCGGCCATGTGCCCAAGTCGATGAAACGTAAACATCACCTGCGAATAAGTGGGTTGCTCGACCCACAAGGTGCCGTCCTGATCGAAGGTGGCGATGCGCTCTTCAGGCGCGACAAACTTCGGGCTCGCCGGGGTAGTGGTGTCCTTCACGAAGGCGGTGATCGCCCGCTTGGCGGGTCCGTCATTCCACGAGGGCAATTGATCGTTCATCCGCGCGCCTTCAACGCTCTCCTACCGGTATGCAGATCGAATTATAGCGGATTGCCGTTGCTCAACGACAAACCCAATCCAGCTCTTTTGAGTCCTGCTAAGCTCCTTCAACCGCACTCGCATCTATTGAGCACCATCATGATACGTCTCGTCATTACCGCGCTGCTGCTTGTAACCACGAGTCTGCCTGCCTTCGCGGCTGACCCGACCAGTGGAGTGACTAAGCCGTTAAATGCCATCCGCTTCGCGCAGGATGACGACGTGAAATGCCTGTCATCGGCGCTCGAGACCGGCGATCCGGCGAAGGGACCGTCCACGTTCGCATTGAAGGCGCCGCCCGGATGCGTCGTGCCTTGGCATTTTCACACCGCGCAGGAGCAGGCGATCGTCATTCGCGGCCAGGTCAAGATGGAGATGACGGGTCACGCATCGATGCAGCTCGGACCCGGCGGATTCGCGATGATGCAAGGTAAGGTGCCGCATCAATTCTCCTGCGAAGGCAAGAGCCCGTGCTTGATCATCGTCATGTTCGACGGGGTATACGACATCTTTTGGGGTCAGGGGAAATAAAAGTATCGCTCCCGGTCCTTGCGCGGCGTCCCGCCTTCGCACAGGGTCCGGCCTTTACGGCGTCCCACCTTCGAACGGGGCCCCGTCCGCGAGCGTCCTCAAACTCCGTCAGTTCACCTGACGGTTCCTTCCTTCCCAGTAGCGCGCCCGCAGTTCACGCTTGAGCACCTTGCCCGCGCCGGAAAGCGGCAACGGTTCACGCCGGAATTCGACGCTGCGCGGGCACTTGTAGCCGGCGATCAGGCGGTGGCAGTGGGCGATGAGTTCATCGCACGATAGCCGTTCGCCGTCTTTCAAGATGACGATCGCGTGCACCGCCTCGCCCCAGTTGTCATCCGGGATCGCGATCACGGCGCATTGCGACACCGCCGGGTGCTTGACGCATGCGTTCTCCACTTCAACGGTGAAGATGTTCTCGCCGCCGCTGATGATCATATCCTTCACTCTGTCGACGACGTGGAGGAAGCCATCCTCATCCAGGCGCCCGGCATCGCCCGTATAAACCCAGCCGTCGCGCAGCGTCGCCGCCGTCTCCTCGGGCTTGTTCCAATATCCGAGCATCGTATTGGGGCCGCGCACCCTAATCTGCCCGACTGAGCCGCGAGGCAAGTCGGCATCCTCGGCATCGACTACCTGCAGCTCGCAGTACGGCAGCACCCGCCCCGCAGAGCCGAGCTTGCCGGCCTGCGGCCCTTCGAACGTGTGGTACTCGGGCGCCAGCAATGTCACTGCCGGTGAGAGTTCAGTCTGCCCATACACCTGGATGAACCGGCGCCCATGGAGAGCCTGCATTGCTTGCCGCAGCACCGCCTCCGGCATCGGAGATCCTCCATACATGACGACTTCGAGCGATGTCATGTCGGTTGTCGAGACTTTCGGATGCGCGGCAAGCGCCTGGATCATGGTAGGCACGAGCAATATGTGCGTGACCCGGTGCTCCTCGACGGCCGCCAGGACGCGCTCCGCACTGAAGGCAGGGATCACCGCGTGACGAGCACCCACGAGCATCGTCGCTATCGTGCCGCCGAAATCGGCAAGGTGGAACATCGGCGCCGCGTGAAGGTAAACGGAGTCTGGCGTCAGCTCGAATCCCGATCTCGTGCAGGCATCCGCACTCGCCAACAAAGAGCGATGCGACAGCATCACGCCTTTCGGGAATCCCGTGGTACCCCCGGTATAGAAAATGCCCGCCAAGTTCTCGCCGGTGCGCTCGGCATCGGGAATCTCGGCCGAATTCTCGATGAGGTGCTCGTACGGCGTCATGCCCGCGGGGGCCGTTCCGTCCCCGATGTGAATCACTGCGCGCACCAACGATGTCCCGGCGAGAATTGAAGCCGCCAACGCGCTAAACGCATCGTCGACGAGAAGAACCTCGGCGCCGGAATCGTTGATGGCGTAAATGTTCTCCGCGGCCGACCATCGCGTATTGAGCGGCACGACGACCGCGCCCGCCCACGGCACCGCCGCGTATGCCTCGAGGTATCGGTCGGAATTGAGTGCCAGAATCGCCACCCGGTCGCCGGGTTCGACTCCCATCGATCGAAGGCCGCCCGCCAGACGCGCAACTCGCGGCGCGAACTCATCCCAGCGGCGCGTGCGCGCGCCAAACACGATGGCTCGACCTCGGGGGTTCTCAAGTACCGCGCGCTTGACGCACTGCGTGATTCCCATGTCCCTCCCTTCGCGATCCGCCCGCCAGATGCGCCCACGCGCAAACCCCTGATACATTCTTACGGAACGGCGATGCTAAATACTTACGGAACGGCGATGCCAAATCTTAGCGCGAATCTGGTTCTCGACACAGATTTTGCGGCGGGGCGGCTCTGCCGCCCGCCATGGGGCATCGCGGCCCGCGCAGCCCGCTGTACAATTCGCCAAAGGTCCGCTAGTGAAACCTACCAATCCAAATCTTGAGGACGCCTCAAACTGAGTTCGCGGAAACGCCCTGAGTCCGGCCGCGCACAGACTCCGTCGATCATCTTTTACGATCGACGCGGAACCGTTGTAACCCCAACGGCAGACTCTTTCATTAAGCCGCGCCGCGGTGTATTTGCACTCGCGGTCGCCATCAGCGACGAGGCCATCATGCTTTCAGCAGAGGCCTGCGCACCCGATGTACCCGAACTCCCCGGCGGCGGCATCGAAGACGGCGAAACGCTCGATCAGGCAACGCAGCGTGAGTGGGCCGAGGAAGTCGGCATCGCCTTCAACGTCGAAGGCCCCTTCCGGCAGTTCCAGCATGTGCGCGGCTTCTACGCCGATGATCGCAACGAGTTTTGGATTTATGACCAGACTTTCCGGCTCTATCACTATCTCGATCACGTGAAAGTCGGGCAGAAGTGGCGCAATCCCGAGGGCGGGACGGCCGGTTGGGAGGCGATAGCGTCATTGCCCAAACTGACGATCAACCGCGCACACTGGTGCGCCATTCCAGCCTTGTTATCCAACTTCGCGATGCCCGAGAACTAAAGCCCCTAGCACTGGACGCCTGGAACTGGATACCCGCGACCTAGACGCCCGCGAACTAACGCGACCTGCGCCTGTCAAAACGGCCACAAGTCGGCGTTCCGCGACTACAATCACTATCGAAATCTGCCGTTGGCGCGATAATCGCGCGCGCCATCCCAAGATTCTCTTAGTTGCCCAACTTTGCTGATCGGTTAATTGCACTGCACTAATCTATGGTCAACGGTCGCCGAACTCGAATCAAAAATGTTCATGCCGAGAACCGATTGTTTACCATCCGGGGCATTGTCGCGGGCGTCATTGCCGGTGTGATGCTGCTGGGGGTCGCCGGCAGACTGTTCTTTTTGCAGGTGGTGAGGCACGAGTATTATTCGACCCTGTCGCAGGGTAACCGCATTCGGACGGAACCGATTCCCCCTAGCCGCGGATTGATTTTGGACCGTCACGGCGCGGTGCTGGCGGACAACATGCCTGCCTATCAAATCGAGTTGGTGCGCGAACAGGTGGGGGATAACCAAGCACTCGACGCCGCGCTCGGCCAAATGGTCAATATCGGACTATTTCGCAAAGAAGAGATCCCCAATCTCAGGCGCACGATCCTCCTCCATAAAGTCTATGAGAGTGTGCCGATCAAGCTGCATTTAAACGATGAAGAGATGGCCTTTTTTGCCGTCCACCGTTGGCAATTCTCGGGTGTCGATATCCGTACTCGTCTCGCGAGGCATTACCCGCTGCGCGAAATCGCGGTCCATGCCATCGGCTACGTCAGCGCCATCAATGAAGAGGACATGAAGCAGATCGATAGCGCCGAATACGCAGGGACGACCCTTATCGGAAAGGTTGGCGTGGAAGGGGCCTACGAGCAGCAGCTTCATGGTAAGCCGGGGTTCAAGGAAATTCTCGTGAACGCCGCGGGCAGACCGGTGGACAAGCAAGGGGACTACGCGCCGCAGCTGACCGCGCGCGCGCCCGTGGCCGGTACGGATTTGATCTTGGGGTTGGACATCCGTGTGCAAAAAGTGGCGGAGGAGGCGCTGACCGGCAAACGTGGATCGGTCGTCGCACTTGATCCGCGCACCGGCGATATCATCGCCCTCGCAAGCACGCCGGGATTCGATCCCAATGACTTCGTTCGCGGTTTGTCGGTTGCACAGTACAATGCTCTACAAACTAACATCGATAAGCCGCTGCTGAATCGAGCGCTGCGCGGCGCTTATCCGCCAGGGTCCACGGTCAAGCCGCTGTACGCGTTGGCCGCACAGGTTTACGGGGTCATGACGCCGCTTCAGACTGAATTTTGTCCGGGCTTCTTCACGCTGCGGGGCAGCAGCAACAAATACCGTGACGACAAAAAGCACGGCTCTTTGAACATGCGCCAGGCCATCGCGGAGTCCTGCGACGTTTATTTCTATCACGTCGCCGAGAAGATGGGCATAGGGCACATGGACGAATTCATGAAGACCTTCGGCTATGGCGTCGTTGACCGGACATCGACATTCCCGGTGAGAAGCCGGGGCTTTACGCATCGCCGGAATGGAAACGCCACAACTTCAAGCGGGCCGCCGACCAGGTATGGTTTCCCGGCGAGACCATCAGCATGGGGATCGGTCAGGGTCCGATCACGGTCACTCCCTTGCAGCAGGCGCATTTTGCCGCCGAAATTGCCGAAAGAGGACAACTTATCGCGACGCCGCGGCTGGTAACGGCTAGCCGTGCCGCAGGTTCTGACGCGATCACGCCTCGAAATCCCGTGCTCATGAAGACCATCAATGTCGCCAATGCGGATCAATGGGGTGTCGTCTACGACGGAATGCTAGGAGCGACGTCCGCAGGCGGTACGGCGTATGTGGCCGGGCTCGGAGCTAAGTACAAGATTGCCGGCAAGACGGGAACCGCGCAGGTTTTCACGATCAAACAGACCGAGAATACCCGCGCGAAAATTGTGGATGAACGAAAGCGCGATCACGCATGGTTTATCGCCTATGCGCCTGCCGACGATCCCAAAATAGCCATTTCGGTTCTGGTGGAAAACGGAGGCTTCGGCGCGGCGGCGGCCGCTCCGATCGCACGCAAAGTTCTCGATGCCTATCTACTCGGGCCGGAGGTTCCCGCGGATCCGAAGAAGCCCGTTCCCAATTGAAGTTTTGCCAATGGCGCCGGCGACAACTAACGCGCTCGATATAAAACTCAAGGTGCTCGATACAAAGGAACGCGATCTAAAGAAACGAGATCTAAAAAAACGCGATCAAAAAAAACGGGGATGCTCATGAGTTACGTGGAAAGCAATCTTTTGCCGAACGAGCAAATAACTTATCGGGCGAGAGTGCACCGGATTATCTATTTATTGCCGGCGGTGCTCGTTGTCGTCGCCATCCTGGTGGGACTCGGCGGTGGCGGTCCGATTGCCGCCGGCGCGTTGGGCGTCATCGGCTTGATCGCGGCTCTACCGCCGTGGATCAGATCGAGCAGCTCCGAATTCGCAATTACCAACAAGCGAGTTTTGATCAAGATTGGACTCATCCGTCGTCACTCCCTCGAACTGCTGTTGCAAAAGATTGAGGGTATCGGCGTCGATCAAGGGTTTTTGGGGCGAATCCTCGGTTACGGAACGATTACCGTATCAGGGGTAGGCGGCACAAAAGAGGCGTTTCGCATGATCGCGGACCCGCTGGAATTTCGGCGACAGGTTCAAGCCAGCCTCGCTTCGTGAAGTTCGATCGGCTTTCTTGTGTGTCGCACGGTGATGAGAGCCTGCGATCGACATGAAGTACCATCACCGTGTTCTCGGCCTGCTGTCGCTGCTCGCGATCATCACGTATCTGGATCGGGTCTGCATCGCGGTGGCTGGACCGCGGATGCAGGACAGCCTGCACATCAGCCCCCAGGCGTGGGGCTGGGTGTCGAGCCTATTCTTCATTTCATATGCCGCATTTGAGATCCCGACCGGCGCGCTGGGTGATCGGATTGGTGCCGCGGCGCGTCCTGACTCGGATCGTGATGTGGTGGTCAGCGTTTACGTCGCTGACAGGGGTGGTCACGAGCTATCCGCTGTTGCTCCTCGTCCGGTTCTGCTTCGGGATGGGAGAGGCCGGTGCGTATCCGAATGCCGCCACGGTGATCGGGCGCTGGATCCCGCAGCTCAACCGGGCTCGCGCTTGGGGAATCATCTGGATGACCAGCCAGATCGGCGCGGCCATCGCGCCGCTGCTCGTCGTGCCGATCCAGGCACGCTACGGTTGGCGCGCATCATTCTACGTATTCGGGTTCCTGGGAGTGGCCTGGAGCCTCGTCTGGTACCATGGTTCCGGGATTCGCCGCGCGAGATGAGCGGAATCAGCCGCGCCGAACGGCAGGAAATCGGTGAGGAGCCTTCGGCTCGTCACGCCGGAATGCCTTGGGCGCTCGCCCTGCGCTCGGGATGCGTTCTGGCGGATCGTGGCGCTCGGCGCCTGCTACGTATATGTGATCGCTTTCTTCCAGTCGTGGCTACAGACCTACCTCGTCAAGGGGCGCGGATTCACGGAGGCCTCGCTCGTGTTTTCGACCCTGCCGTACATCGTCGGCGCTTGTGCGAACGGTATCGGCGGCATGGTCAGCGACTTGCTCGTGCGAAAATTCGGACTCAAGACAGGTCGCCGCGCCGTCGGGGTGTTGGGTCTCGGTGCAGCGGCGATCTTCATGGCCGCAGCGATCGCCGCAACCAGCGGCGTTTGGTCCTTGACATTTCTGTCGCTCGCCTACGCCGGAATTCTATTCCAGCAGCCGAACTTGTCCGCGGTTTGCCTGGACATTGGAAGGGATCACGCCGGAGCAGTATTCGGATTCATGAACACCGCGGCGAATGCCGCGTCGGCAGTATCTTCGATCGTGTTCGGATACTTGGTCGCATACTCCGGAGGCTACGACGCTCCCTTCCTTCCAATGTTGGTGCTGCTGTGCGTGGGGACTGTTCTGTGGTTGAAGGTAGACCCCACTCACCCGCTATTCGAAGAGCGCCGGCCACGCACCGCCGCCGAGCCGCTGATCGATCTCCCACCGGCGCCGGAAACTCCGACGGGCGGTGAAAAGCGGTGAGCGACGGTGAATTTCAAGCGACCGTGAACTGCAAGCGACCGTGAACTGCAAGCGACCGTGAACCGCAAGCGACGGTGAACCGCAAGCGACGGTGAATTTTTCGCCACCCGTGAATCGAGCGACAGGGATTCGAGCGAGGACGAGCTGACCGTCTGAGGACCCCCTCGGTCAGTTCGACCGGGTCCACCGAAGTACGCCTTTCCATGTCGGGCTGGAGCAGGGGTCCGATCAGCAATATATATGTAGCTCCGCTCGCCGAACCGGTCAAGCGATGAATCGGACGTATTCATTGCGAAAGAGATCGCGGCAGGAAGTGAGAAGTCGTGGCAGGAAGTGGGGCGTTCGCCGGAGCAAGGTGACTGGCCGCGGCAATCGATCGGCGCTACAGTTGGCACCATGCAAGATTTCAATAAGAAAGTGGCGGTAATTACCGGCGGCGCCAGCGGCATCGGGTTCGCGCTTGCGAGACGTGCGTTGCAAGCGGGTATGAGCGTGGTGCTCGCGGACGTCGAAGATGGCGCCCTGGTAGACGCAAAGAAAGGGCTGGCCGAAGAGTTTGGCGACGACTCTGTGCATGCGTTAAGGACGGATGTTTCTCAGGCGCAAGACATGGATCGATTGGCACGATCCGCGTACGAGCGGTTCGGCGCGGTGCACCTTCTGTTCAACAATGCAGGTGTCGGAGCGGGCAGTTCGATTGTCGAGAGCACGCTGGCGGATTGGCAGTGGGTGATCGATGTCAATCTCATGGGCATCGTCCATGGTATTCACATCTTTGTGCCGAGGATGATCAAACAGGGCGTGCCATGCCACGTGGTCAATACGGCATCGATCGCGGGGATGATCGCCAACGGTCCCGGATTGGGAATTTACAAGGCAACGAAGCATGCAGTCGTCAGCCTATCGGAGACTTTTTATTTTGAAATGAAATCGGCCGCCTTACCGATAGGCGTGTCGGTGCTATGCCCTGGATTTGTCCGTACTCGGATTCACGAATCCGCTCGAAATCGCCCGGTAGAACGCTCCAATCCACCGGCCGCCATGCCGCCGAGCCCGGAACAGTCGGCAATTCTTGCGTTCATCGAGAACGCAACGGCCACCGGTATGTCTCCGGATGAACTCGCCGGACGGGTGTTCCAAGCCATTCGGGACAACCGCTTCTACATTCTGACTCATCCAGAGTACAAGCCGCTGATTGCCGCGCGCATGGAGGGCATCTTGGCCGAGCGTAACCCTGAGATTCCGTCCTAACTGCTAGACCCGGCGCTTCCTCAGAGCCTTCCCGAAGGCTTCTTTATCTCATCCGCGGTCGAATCGCGGTTGAGAGCTGCATTACGGTAGGGAAAACGGCCGAATCTTTCGATGGTCGTTTTGTGCGCCATGGCATAGCGTGTCCATTCCTCGTTTCCGAGTGATTTGATCAGTTTGAGCGACAGCGCTTGGTCCTCGAGGTCCTCGCTATGTTCGAAGGGAAGGTAGAGAAAATACCGTTCCTGTCTATTCATCGCGGCGTCGAAGCCCTGTTCGATCGCGGTTCTGGAAAGGCGGCGTGCGATGGAGTCGGCTGCAAAAGCTCGTGCGTCGCCTCTGAACAAGTTGCGCGAAAATTGGTCGAGAACGATTACGGCGGCGAGGATCGGCCGTGGCTCGGCGACCCCAAGGCCGTCATGCGCCGCGAGCCGCTCCTGCAACGTCAGGAAGCGATCGCGGATTTGCGCATCGACCGCGTCGCTTCTCGCGAACCAATGAGCCTTTCCCAGCTCTTCGAACCAGAAGTGGATAACGCCGCCGACCCACGTCGGCTCGGCATTTTTTGTTTTCGTGTGGGTGTCGCTCATCATTCCGGCAAGCCCGCCATGCGCTTGCTTTAAGGCGCGTCTCCTGGAACCAGCCTTCGTACGCGCCTCGCCGACTGCGCTGCGAGAGCTACCGCAGGCTGTGATCCGGCGTGTGAGGCGTCACGGTCCGCGTCGTCCGGCCGTGAATGGCGCGCTGGCGGATATCCTCGAATGTTTTCTCCACCACTTCGCGGCCGCCGCTGCCCGTATGATAGACGTTGGAAAGAAAATACAGCGTACAAATCGCGGCATCCGCGAACACGAAAACGGTGTCGACAAGATTGTTGTCTTGAAAGTTCGGCGACGGTTCACCGCGATACACAAGCTCGCAATTCTTGAACGTGCAGCCATGAAATCCGCTGCCGGTGAGTTCGATGCGTTCGCCGGTGAAAGTCTGATCTTGGTGGAACATCGCTGCCCTCCTGATGGCGGATCCAAGGGTTTATGGACCTTGCCGTGGCGCCCTGTCAAGAGGCGCGCGAAACAGCGGCGACGTGCGTTGCCCTAACGTTGCTCGGGACCGTGGAGCATTTGCGTCAAGTTCCACTCGCGAGCCGTGGCGCAGCCGCCAATGGGTGGCGATTCCGCCGACCGCTCCGAGGCCGGCAAATAAGCCGGCAACCAGCGGGTTGTAGTAGACGATCGCAATCAGAGAAACGGCCGCGATCGCCAGAGCCGTCATCGGGAACAGAGGATACAGCGGCGCACGAAACGGCCGCTCAAGATGGGGTTCGCTGCGCCTGAGGCGTATCAGGCTCAACAGGCTCGTGATGTACATCACGATCGCTCCGAGCGCGGACATCGTCACGATGCTGGCGGTGAGCGGCTGGCCCGCAATGGTGACGAAATTGTCGGAGTAGATGGCCGCGATGCCCACCGCACCGCCCGCAAGGATGGCGAGATGCGGCGTTCGCCAACGCGGGTGTATGACGGCGAGCGCTTTCGGCAGCAGGCCGGCCCGCGCCAGCGCGAAGATCTGGCGCGAGTATCCCATGATGATGCCGTGGAACGAGGCAATGAGGCCGAGAAGGCCGATCCAGACCAAAAGGTGCAGCCAGCCGCTGCTGGCGCCGACGACGATCTTCATCGCTTGCGGCAGCGGATCGTTGATGTTGGCGAGTACCCTCCAGTCGCCGACCGCACCGGCAAAAATCATGGTGCCGAACGCGAGCACCACCAGCGTCAGAATGCCGGCGATATAGGCGCGCGGAATGGTCCGCGATGGTTCCTTGGCTTCTTCGGCAGCCATGGCCGCGCCCTCGATCGCTAGAAAGAACCAGATCGCGAACGGGATGGCGGCAAAAATGCCGCTGATCGTCGCCGCCGAGGGTTGCTCAGCGCCGGCCCAGCCATGGAGCGTGAAATGCGACCACGCGAATCCGCCCGAAACCACTCCCATGAATATCAGCAGCTCGCCGATCGCCAACACCGTCACGATGAGCTCGAAGGTGGCAGCGATCGTCACACCGGCAATGTTGAGAGTCATGAAAATCACATAGGCGCCGACCGCCGCGGTGCGCGCGCCCAATTCCGGAAACTGCACGTTAAGATACGCGCCTATCGCCAGTGCGATCGCCGGTGGAGCGAACACGAACTCGATCAGCGTCGAGAACCCGGCGACATACCCGCCGGCCGGGCCGAAGGCACGGTAACTGTAGGCGAACGGACCGCCCGCGTGAGGTATTGCCGTCGTGAGTTCCGTGAAGCTGAAAATGAACGTCGTGTACATGACGGCGATGAAAATGGTGGTAACCAGAAACCCCAGGGTCCCGGCCAGCGCCCAACCGTAGCTCCAACCGAAGTATTCGCCGGATATGACGAGCCCGACCGCGATGCCCCATAAGTGCAGTCCGCTGAGTGTCCTCTTGAGGCTGGGGGCCGCTTCAGACATGCCGCGCTTCAGACATGCCGCGTCGTGCGAGGCAGCACTTGGGCATCGAGCCAGTTGCGAATTTCGAGAAGGCGCAGTGCCTCGTTGCGCATGACGGGTCCCAGGCCGTGTTTCCACAGTAACGGCGCATCGGATGGGTTCGCCTCCAGGGCGCGAAGTTCAGCGGCGAACGTTGCGAGCGCCGGCCCGTCTCGGAACATTCCTTCGGTCACCAACGTTTCGCCGTAGCGCTCGGCCGCCGCCGCAATGTCGAGGTAGTCGTATTCCGGGTGGTACTGCACGCCCCAAAACGTGCCGCGGCCGCAGGTGAACGATGCCGCTTGCACCCCAAAGTCGTTGACGGCCAGCGTCGCGGCGCCCGCCGGCAGCGAGGCGATCTCGTCGCGATGGATCGTCGGCGCCTCGAATGCGGCCGGCTTGCCGGTGAACAAGGGATGCTGCCGTCCGGCGTCCGTCAACAGAATACGCCGCGCGAAGCCAAACTCGCGGCCCTGTGGATTGGCGCGCACCTCGCCGCCGGCCGCCGTGACCGCAACCTGCAAGCCCCAGCAGCTTCCGAAGAATGGAACGCCCGCGGCAAAGACGGCCTTGGCAAGGTCGATTTGGCGCGTCACGGCCGGGCCGCCGTTGTAGATATTGAGCGCCGATCCGGTCATCGTGACGCCGTCGTAGTTCCCGAGGCCGACGCCCGGCGGGATCTCGGCGCCGTCCGCCGCGGCGACGATGTCGACTTGCAGCGACGCGTCGATACGGCGAAGCACGTTTGCGTATCCGGTTCCCGAGTCATACCCGACCGCCGCCACCTGCCGCGCACGGATCTCGGCGACGTTGCCGTCGATGATCAAAATTCGCGGACCCGTCACGCGGCGCTCTTCACGGCCCCGAGGGTACCTTGTACCGCCGCGCGAAAGATGTGCTCCAGCTGCGCGG
The DNA here is from genome assembly GCA_963783185.1 of uncultured Gammaproteobacteria bacterium. Classification (GTDB taxonomy): domain Bacteria; phylum Pseudomonadota; class Gammaproteobacteria; order Steroidobacterales; family Steroidobacteraceae; genus Bog-1198. The sequence goes on from CAWAMT010000002.1 coordinate 180,453, forward strand.
CATCGACCGGGATGGGATTGCCGCCCGCTGACGGATCGATCGCCGCCTCGCGGCCGATGATCGAGGCGTTGTCGACATTGACTCCTATTTCCGCCAACGAATGCGGTATGGCAAGCTCACGGCGCATCTGCATCACGCCCGCCAGGAATCCGTCGAAGCCTGCCGCCGGCAAGTTCAGTACCCGCGCGATGACGTCCGTCTTTTCGGCAATCGCGCGCCGATTGAATGTTATGACGTACGGAAGAATGACGGCGTTGGTCAACCCATGATGAGTGTTGAACCACGAACCCACGGGGTGTGCGATCGCGTGCACGCCGCCGAGACCCTTCTGAAAGGCGGTCGCCCCCATCGATGCGGCCGCCAGCATGTGTGCGCGTGCTTCGATGTCCTTGCCGTCGGCAAAGGCGCGCGGCAGGAAACGGTGAATGAGCCGCATGCCCTCGAGTGCGACGCCATCCGCCAGCGGATGGAACCCCGGCGCACAAAATGCTTCGAAGCAGTGGACGAACGCGTCCATGCCCGTAGCCGCCGTCACCGCGGGCGGAAGTCCGACCGTGAGCTCAGCGTCCGATATGACGACGCGCGGCATCATCCGGGGGTGAAAGATGATCTTTTTCTGATGCGTCTCCTCGTTGAGAATCACGCCGGCGCGGCCGACTTCTGAACCGGTACCGGCGGTGGTCGGAACCGCCACCACCGGCGCGATGCCGTCGGGATTCGCGCGGGACCACCAGTCGCCGATGTCCTCGAAATCCCACAGCGGGCGAACCTGCCCCGACATGAAGGCCACCACCTTGCCGACGTCGAGAGCCGATCCGCCGCCAAATGCGACGACGCCGTCGTGGTCCCCGGCGCGATAGGCGCGAAGGCCCGCCTCGACGTGGCTCAAGGCGGGGTTGCCCCTCACGGCACTGAACAGAGCCGCGTTCTTGAGTGCGCCGAGCGCATTCTTGATCATCGGAAGATCCGGCGAGCCCTTCGTCGGTGACGATCAACGGACGCGCGATGCTCGCCGTCGAGCAGGCGAGGGCGAGATCGCTGATCCGGCCGGGGCCGGCCCACACAGTAGTGGGATAATTCCAATTGCCGCGCAAATGTGAGCTCATGTCGTGATCCTGAAGTGATAGGACTTCGGGCGCGTCAGCTGTTCATACCCGACCCGCGACAGCGTGCAGCCGCGCCCTGAATTCTTGACGCCGGTCCAAGCGAGGGAGGGATCGAGATAGTCGCACCGGTTTAGAAAAACCGTGCCCGTCTCGAGCGCGTCGCCGAGCGTCTCGGCGCGCGCCGCATCCGCCGAGAAAATCGCGGCCGTCAGGCCGAACTCGCTGTCGTTCATGAGCCGCAAAGCCTCTTCATCCGATGCGACTTTCATGATGCCGACCGCCGGCCCGAAAGTCTCTTCGCGCATGATTGCCATCGAGTGGTCGACATCGATCAGCACTTGCGGCGCGAGGTAGGGCGTTCCGGGAATGCTCGCCGCGAACGATTTTTCTGCGATCAGCTGCTTGGCTCCGCGCGCGACCGCGTCCCGCACCTGAGAGCGCACGGCCTCCGCGGCGGAGGTTCGCACCACGGGTCCGAGCGTCGTTTCCGGATCGAGCGGCGACCCCAAACGGTATTTATTCGTGAGCTCGACGACGCCGGCAACGAATTCGTCGTGACGCGACGCGGCCACGTAGATCCGTTTGATGCCGCAGCACGACTGACCGGCGTTAAAAAAGGCGCCGTCCGTCAGTGTTTCGACGGCGTGCGCAAGATTGGCGTCGGCGCGCACGTAGGCCGGATCTTTGCCGCCGAGTTCGAGACCCGCGGTCGCAAACCCGGAGGCCGTCGCCGCGACGACCGCGCGTCCGCCCGACACCGATCCGGTGAAGCACACGCTGGCCACACGCGGGTCGCCCATGAGCCTCGCGGTGTCGGCGTGCGACAAGTGCAGGTACTGGAACACGCCGGCCGGAACGCCGGCGCTCACGAAGGCCTCGAGAAAGCGCTCGGCGCAGAGCGGTGTCTGATGCGAATGCTTGAGCACCACGGCGTTGCCCGCGATCAGCGCGGGCAGCACGGCATTGACCGCGGTCAGATACGGGTAATTCCAAGGCGCCACGACGACGACGACTCCGATCGGCACCCGCTTGATCTGGCGCTGGAAGCCGGTCTTGTCGCCGGGCTGAACAGGAGCGAGCGCCTCGGGCGCGACATTGAGCATGTATCGCGCGCGTTCCTCGAAGCCGCGGACCTCGCCGGGCGTGTGACGCATGGGGCGTCCCATCTGCCACGTAATTTCGGCGGCAATGTCGCTCGCCTTGGCAACGAAGGCATCGACGGCCCTCCCGAGAATCTCGCAGCGAGCGGCCAGCGGCGAGGATGCCCACGCTCGCTGCGCGGCTCGGGCGGTATCGAGCGCGCGGTCGATATCGAGCGCCGTCGCGAGCGGCCGTTCGATGTAGATCCGGCCGTCGACGGGGCTAATGGTCTTTAGTGTCTCGCTCATGTGTGTGCTCAAATGATCTCGAAATATCGTGCCAGTTCCCAATCGGTAATCGCTTTGCGAAATTCCCGTTCTTCCCATTGCCGGGTGGCGGCGTAATGCTCGACGAATTCATCTCCGAACAGCGTACGCCCCGCTTTCGATGCGGCGAGGCGTTCCGCCGCCTCGTAGAGCGTGGCGGGCAAGCGGCGGTGCGGCGCGTGCTCGCGGTCGTAGGCATTGCCCTCGATCGCGGCGTCCGGTTCGATGCGATGCTCGATCCCCCAGAGGCCGGAGCCGATCGCCGCAGCCAGTGCGATGTAGGGATTGATGTCCGCGGCCGCAATCCGATACTCGACGCGCTGACTCGAGGCGCCGCCGCGAATCACTCGCAAGGCGGTCGTGCGATTCTCGATGCCCCAAGTCGCGGATGTGGGGGCCCAATAGCCGGGAACCAGGCGCGAATAGCTGTTCACCGTACCGGCGATCATGGCGAGCAGCTCCGGCATCAAGGCTTGTTGGCCGCCGACGAACCAGCGCATCGCGTCCGACATGTCGTGCGGCTTCGAAGGATCGTGAAATACGCTGTCGCCGTTCGGCTTGCGCATCGAAATGTGCAGATGGCCGCTCTGGCCCGGGACGCTGTTGGACCACTTGGCCATGAACGTCGCCATCAGGCCGTGGCGTTGCGCGAGTACCTTGGCGAAGGTCTTGAAGAGTGCTGCACGATCGGCGGCCTCCAGGGCATCGCAATAGGTGAGGGCAGCTTCGAGAACGCCGGGACCCGTCTCGGTGTGCAAGCCCTCGATCGGGAATCGCATGGTCTGACCGAGATCGAGAAGTTCCTGGTACATATCCGAACGAACGGAGCTGCGCAGCACCGAGTAGCCAAAGTTCCCCGGCGTCATCGTCTTCAACTGGCGGTAGCCCTTTTCACGGACCGACTGCGGTGTCTCTTCGAACATGAAAAACTCGAATTCCGCCGCAGCGCTTACCTGATAGCCCATGTTCGCGGCCCGGTCCAACACCCGGCGCAGAGTCGCGCGCGGGCAAACCGATTCGGCGCGCCCGGCGAACTCACCCAAAAACAATGCGGTTTTAGGCTCGAACGGGATATCGCGGCGTGTCTCCGGAAGCACGCGCACCGTGGCGTCTGGGTACGCCGTGTGCCAGCCCGTAAATTTCGTATTGTCGTAGAGCTGGTCGTTCGAATCCCAGCCTAAGATCACGTCGCAGAACCCGAGATTCTTGTCGAGCGCCGACACAAACTTATCGCGGCTCAGATATTTACCGCGCAAGATGCCGTCAGTGTCGAAAACACCGAGCTTCACGTGCTCGATGCTGACGCTCGGTCAGAAACTTGCGGACCTCGACATCCTGCTTCACGAATGGCTGCCTCGTTGAAATCTTGGGTACTCGGCGATTGTACGAGATTGCCGCCGACGCCACCTCAAGATCTCGGACCGACTTATTGTTCCCATGCCGTGCAGCTCGCCAGACTATAATTGCCGGGCATTACATAAGCACCGGAGAATACGATGACATTGAAAGAGCGGCTGCGCGGCGTCGCTGCGGCATCGGCGATCATATTGTTTTTTGGCACGGCCGTTCATGCGAGCGCCCCTCAGCAGAAGACCCAGGCGCCCGGCTACTATCGGATGACGCTCGGAGATTTCGAAGTCACGGCGCTATCCGACGGCCTCTTTCCGATGAAACCGAGCGAGATGCTCACCAAAGTCACACCCAAGCAATTAGATGCCGGGTTGGCAAGCGCCTTTCTCAAAGAATCGGTCGATACCTCCGTCAATGGCTTTCTCATCAACACCGGATCGAAGCTGGTGCTGATCGACACCGGCGCAGGAACATTCTTCGGGCCAACGGTTGGCAAGCTGCTCGCGAATCTCAAGGCATCGGGATATCGGCCTGAGCAAGTGGACGAGATCTATATCACCCATATGCACTTGGATCATGTCGGCGGCCTCCTGGCCGACGGTAAAATTGCATATCCTAACGCCATCGTGCGCGCCTCCCAGCAGGAAGCGGACTATTGGCTGAGCCAGGCCCACATGGATGCCGCGCCCAAAGAAGGCAAGGAAAGCTTTAAAAACGCGATGACCGCGCTGAACCCGTACGTCGCCGCCGGTAAATTCAAACCATTTCGCGGGAACGTCGAACTCGTTCCCGGTATGCGCGCCGTCGCGACCCCCGGTCACACGGTCGGCCACACGCTGTACCTGGTAGAGAGCAAGGGCGAGACGCTCATGGCGTGGGGCGATCTGATGCACGTCGCCGCGATCCAGTTTCCCGATCCGGCAGTGACCATCCGCTTCGATACGGATTCTGCCGCGGCGACCACGCAGCGCCAGAGAGTATTCGCCGATGCCGCAGAGCACGGCTACTGGGTAGCCGGAGCGCATCTATCGTTTCCGGGCATTGGCCATCTGCGCGCCTCGGGTACCGGCTACATTTACGTACCGGCGAATTACAACGCGCTGCACTGACGCCCAACTCGAATCCGCGCAACTCTCGAATGCGCGGGCATTGAGTCATCACGGCTTCGCGGTGTAGACCTCCCGCCCATCGAGATAGGTGGCCAGTACGCGTACGGTGCAGGTCGAACGGGTCGATCGTGAAGATATCCCGGTCGAGCACGATGAAATCCGCGCGCTTGCCTGCCTCCAGGCTGCCGGTGGTGCGCTCCTGCTTCAGCGCGAAGCCGCATTGATCGTATAGGCGTCGACGACGTCTTGAAGCGAATGACTCTGTTCCGGGCAGCAGCGGCTCTTGCGCCTCGCTTCTCGCGGCGTGTAATGGCGTGTTCCATCGCCGCGAAAGCATTGAAGCTGCTCACGTCCCAGTCGCTGCCGCCGACAATCAATGCGCCCGCATCCCGCAGCGAGCGTGCCGGGTAGAGATATTCGGGAACGCTCGCGGTCCGAGATAGGGAAGCGTCGCCGTTCATGATGTACGGATCGCGTTCGGCCCAGAGCAACTGGAAATTGGCGATGACGCCCAGTTGCTTGAAGCGAGGGAAATCCGCCGGGTCGATGAATTCCAGATGGGCGATCTGGTCGCGGTTGTCCCGCATGCCGTTGCGCTGTCCGTGCATCGGCAAACGCATCGAGCGCCGAACGCACCGCGCGGTCGCCGATTGCGTGGATGTGAACCGTAAAGCCCGCGGCATCTGCGGCGCTCACGATTCGGTTCAGCTGATCCTGCGTGAAGTACGTCGGCCCGCGGTTGTCGGTCGGGTGGCCGGCCCCGTCGAGATACGGCTCAAGCAGGGCCGCCGTCTGCGAGGGATACTCGATCACGCCATCGGCGAAGATCTTGACGGCGTCGGCGCGCAGAAAGTCCGGATCAATCGCCCATTTCGCGCGGAAATTGACCGCCTCGTCGATCAATGGCCTTCGGCCGGCCGGCTGCGTGTCCTTCAAGCCAAAAGTCGCACGCACCCGCATGTTCAGCCGGTGCGCATCATAGAGACGCTTGTACAACTGCAATGTCAATGCTCGTCGGCGTCCGCATCTTGCACCGAGGTGATTCCGATCGCGCGCATCGCATCGAACGCCTTGTCGAGTTGCGCGGTCTCGAACTCGAGGCTCGGCGCGGGCTTCGCATTCGACAGCGAGTTCGGCTGCCGATGTCTCGCAGCGTGCCGGTGGGTTGACCGGTCGCGTCATGCTCGATTCGGCCGCCCGCCGGATCGCTTGGTGGCGGCGTCGATGCGAGCGGCCTCGCATCGCAGCCGAGTTGGCCCAAAGCGTGTGGCCGTCCGAGCCGCTGAGGAGCATCGGGGATCGATCCGAGAGCATCGAGTCGAGGTCCCGAAGCGTGAGCGATGAGTCCGGACGGATTGACCTGGACCACCTCGAACCAACGATCGCGATCGGCACCGGATGTTCCTTGAGACACGCCGGCGACCTTGGCTTTGACTTCCGCCGCCGGGAGCATCTGATCGTCAAGGCTGCATTTGCCGTGTTCATCCGCGCACTCTCGGCTGGATGAGTGTGCGCATCGATGATGCCCGGGAGCACGAGTCGGCCGCCAGATCGATGGTGCGGGTGTGGGGGCCTACCAGTGCACTGACCGCCTGATCGGTGCCGACGGCGATGATGGTATTACCGTGAAGCGCGATCGCTTGCACCACCGTGCGGCCCGCATCCTCGGTGTGAATATTGCCGTGAATCAAAACGAGATCAGCCCGAGGATCCGCGGTAGAAGCGCCCGCCGCGCCCGCCGCGCCCGCCGCGCCAGTGGCGGCCGAGGCGACCGCGATACCGGCAAGCCACAATGTCCCCGCGGCAAGGATGGAGTACCCGTTCATGGACGACCGACGAGCGTCGCGCCCGTGAGCTGCGCGACCGCGCCGAGCGTCGTTTGCGCCGCGTTCAGGCCGAGCCGGAAATCCTGTTCGTTGAACGTGGCGTAGAGATCGGTGGGCTGGTGCCAGTGCGGATCCCAGCCGGCGCCGATCTCGCGGCCCGCGTCATTTTCGCGCAGGCTGATCGCGGGCACCAAGTCCATGAACGGCGTGCTGTCGGTATTGGTCATGTGCGGCCCGACCGCCGCCGGATAGTCGGTGGCATAGGCCTCGTTCGCAGCGTGGAACGCCCATGCGCCAGCTTCTGCGCGTCGTCCGCGAATTTCGCAGCGGACTGGAATTCGATGTTGACGTCCGCTTCCGGCCGCTGTTCCTTGGCACGGTGCCGTCCGCGCGCGGCATTCCGTGATCGAACAGCATCATGTCATGCTGGATCATGCCGAGCCATTTCGGTTCCGGGTATTGCCCCGATCCGGCTGGATCTCCTTGCCTTGAAGGCGGCGCGCTGCGCGACGTAAGCCCGCGCGCCGTTGAGGCCGGTCTCCTCGTTGTTCCAGAGCACGAAGCGGATCGAGCGCTCGGTGCTCACGTCGGGCGACGAAAAAATGCGTGCCAGTTCCATGACCAGCGCGGTGCCAGAGCCATCATCATTGGCGGCCTCGCCCCAGCCGATTCCGTCCATGTGCGCGCCGACGATGTACATCTCCTCCGGATGTGTCGCGCCGATCTTGGTGCAGTAGACCTCTTCGCGCGGGCCGTCGACGCTGGGTTGGGAATTCAGCGCGCGCAGTTTCTCGTCCGGCTGCCGCAGCGGATCGTTGTTGACGCCGGGTGCGGCGCGCGCGCCGCGGTAACGCCCGCCGCCCGATGCGGCGTCGGCGTTCGCGCGCTCGCCGGCGCCGCTCGGCGCGGCGGGGCGCGTGGATGAGTAGTCGTATTTGAGACGCGCGGTGTTTGTGCAGCCGTAGCTTTTGAGCTGGGCCTCGATCCAGTCGATCGCGGCACGATTGCGGTCGGTGCCCTGCCGGCGGTCGCCGAACTGCGTGAGGCCTTTGATCGTCGCTTTATATCTCTCGAGATCCAGGCGTCCGACCAGGATCTTGATCGGATCGCTTGGCGAGGGTCCGGCCGAGGGTGAGGACGCGGGCGATGCGGAGGCCGCGGTTGGTCCAGTTTGTGCGAGGGCGGGGGATGCAAACAGCCAGAACATACTGGCGATGATCAAGGATTTCATCCCGAATCCTAGGCCAAAGATTCGGTGCTCGTCAAAAAGCGGCGCGGATGGAGGGTTAGAGCAACGCCCGGGCGCGGAGAATTTCGGCGAGGTTCACCGGCGTCGCCTGTATTTGTCGAATGGCAGCCTGCCAGCGCTCGGCTCCTCCGGTGCGAAGCTTGCCGATGAGATCGGTCGAAGCTTTCTGCCAGCCCTGAACCAGCTCCTCGACGCCGCCCGTTATCAGAGCCTCGCCGAAGTGCAAATGCCGCCAAGTTTTGTCGACCCAGTGATTCATGTAACGAGTGTAGGGCAAAACATCAAAATATAAAAATTGTCGTCGGATCGAGACAGCAAGTCGGACACATTCGCTGCGTCAAGCGTTCGGATCGACCACGACACGGCCGCAGATTTGGCCTTTCAGAATCTGGGTTGCGAGATGCGGGACCTCGTCGAGGCGGGCCGCGACGGTCATCGCGTCGAGCTTGTCGAGGGATAGATCCGCTTGCAGACGATTCCACACGTCGATGCGCCGCGTCACCGGACACATGACGGAGTCGATGCCCAGTAGGTTCACGCCCCGCAGCAAGAAGGGGATGACCGTGTGTTCCAGTTTGCTGCCGCCGGCAAGTCCGACCGCTGCCACCGAGCCGCCGTAGCGGGTCTGCGCGAGAATCCGCGCCAGCGTATTGCCGCCGACCGAATCGATGCATCCGGCCCAGCGCTCCGCCTCGAGAGGACGTTTCGGCGGGCTCCGAGAATGGGGAGCGGTCGATGATGGCCGTGGCTCCCAGACTCTTCAGATGACCGTGGGTCTCGGCGCGGCCGGTCGATGCGACGACCTGAAATCCCAGTTTTGCGAGGAGCGCAACCGCGACGGAACCGACGCCGCCCGCAGCGCCTGTGACCAGTACCTCGCCCGCGCTCGGCTCGAGCCCGTGCTCCTCGAGAGCCATGACGGCCAACATCGCGGTAAATCCAGCGGTGCCGACCGACATCGCCTGCCGGGCGGACAGACCCGCCGGCAATGGCACGAGCCAATCGCCGTTGACCGACGCCTTCTGCGCCAGGCCGCCCCATTGGACCTCGCCGACGCGCCAGCCGGTCAGCAAAACCTTAGAGCCGGGATGGTAAGCGGGGTGGCGGCTCTCGAGTACCGTGCCCGCGAAGTCGATGCCGGGAACGTGCGGATAGTGCTTTACCAATCCGCCCGCACCGGTCACGACGAGGCCGTCCTTGTAATTCAAGGTCGAATATTCCACCGCTACGACCACGTTTCCCGGCGGCAAACGCGCTTCGTCGAGGCTTTGCACCGAGGCCTTCACCGTGCCGTCGCTATTCTCGACTACCAGCGCCTTGAAAATGTGAGTGTCCTGAGGTTGTTCGAAAAAGCGGCCGGCCGCCATTATTCCGCATTTGCGAAGCGCCGGCGGATCGTTTTCTTAAAGAAGCAGGCGCGTCATACAAACCAAACACGACGCGCCCGAGGGGCGCGCCGCCGCGCTCCCTTGGACTCGCCATCGAGGCCGTGCAATTAATTTCGCAGCCCAATCACCAATAGATTGTTGGTCACATCGTCGATGACCGCGAAATTGAGGGTTACCGTCACCTGCCGGCCGGGTGTCGATCCCGAACGCACCGCCCTGGCTCGAATCCACGTTGTACTCGCGTATAAAGGTTCCCCAGATCGTGAATTCGACAATTTCGCTGGGATGCAGCACATCCGCGTTCACCGCGTCACCGTTTGCCGCCAGCAGATGCCCATTGGGGGCAAAGCGCAATGCAAGCGGGCCGCGCAAATGCTCATCGGCGAACACGAGGCGCCTGCCGCGCGTGACGGACGTGCGATTCTGACGCCCGCATCGGCACTGCGTACACAACATTGTCGGCGGTCGACGCCACATATAGGGTATCCGTCGCTTGATCGTACGCGAGACCGGTCGGACCGAGCACCAGGGCAGCGGCATTCGGTACATGGGTGTAGCCGGTCGCGATCAGCGTTTTGTGCAACAGGGTTAGATTCTTCGCGCCGTACCGCCACGTCGAGCCGTGCGACCGTGCCGTTCAACACGTTGGAGACGAAAATATCGTCGCATAGGCGCCGCGATCATCGACGGCCAGATCCCAGGGTCCATCGAAGAATTTGGCGTCGGTCCAGGTGGCACCAGGTTCGCCGCGCCGGTCGATCACCTGAAGCGCGCCCGCCCGATCGTGGCGAACGTGCCGTCGGTGGTCGGTACGTTACCGACTAGGACGAACCCGCCGCGCAGGGCCCCGAGAGCCGTGCTTAGCCCGGGCAGGCTGCTCGTGAAGAATGTGCCGGCCGTTCCCGGAGGCGCAAGCGGCCCGGTTGGGGTCAGTGCAATGATCGTCGTTCCAGCACCTTGAAGATTGGCGCTGTTGTTGAAATTGCTTACCAGGACGTCACCCGCGGCAATGGTACCGCCGCCCGGAAAGGAAGCAGGCACGAATGCGACTCCGTACGGATTGACGTCGCCATTTGCGGGAATCGTCGAGGAATTGATCGCGTTCGGCAGGAAAGGCTCCTGCGCTTGGCTCACCGCCGCCAACCCGATTGAAAGACCGAGGCTCGCCGCCAACACCGAGCCGCGTAGTACATACGACCGCTTATCCATTTCCATGTGCGTCCCCTCATCCTCAAGGTTTATTGAACTTGCGTCCTCACTAATGCTTGCGGCTGTGTGTACCGTGAGATCGGCGCAAGGTTCCTAAGAAACTGTGAAAATACCCAGCCGGCCCAAGCGGGCGCGGGGCGACGAGCGCCGCATTTGCAGTGACCGGCAGGCTGGGTTAATAGGATTGGCAGGGGTCCTATTTCGTATGGAAATCGCTGAGGCACTGGAACACGCTCGAGCCCTCGCTCAAAGGGCTGACGATGAGGGCGCAAAGGAGGCGTATCTCGACGTGCTGCGTCAGGATCCGACCAAATCTGCGCGCTGAACGAACTCGGCACACTCGCTTTGGCGGGCGGCTTTAGATCGGCCGCCCGCACCGCTTATCTGCAGGCGGTGCAGCATCATCCCGGGAACAAGGCGGCTCACGTCAATCTTGCCAATGTGCTGCGCGAGGACAGCGAACACTCGCAAGCCAAACTGCACTATCAGGCGGCGCTCGCGATCGATCCGGACCTGCACGAAGCGCATCAGGGAATGGCCGCGGTGCTCGACGAGTTGAATCTCGAGGGAGCGGAAGAGCACCGGCGGCGAGGATTTTCAGGTCGTTCCCTGGTCACCAAACCGTATCGCGGCACGGGCGCCGGCGTGCCGCTCTTGATGTTGGTCTCGGCACGCGGGGGAAATATCCCGACGCAGCTGTGGATCGACGATCGTCATTTCACGATTAACGCGCTCTACGCCGAGTTCTACGACCCGGATTTACAGCTACCGCCGCATGCGCTCGTGGTAAACGCCGTGGGCGATGCGGATTTATGCGATGTCGCTCTGACTCGAGCGCAGGAATTGCTGGCACGCAGCACTGCACCCGTGATCAATCGTCCGGCCCGGGTGAGGGCCACCGCACGCGCCGCGAACGCTCGCCGTCTTGCGGGCATTCCCGGCGTCATCTCGCCGGCGATCGATGTACGCTCCCGAGCGGCGATCCTCGCAGCCGATGATCTGCAGTTTCCGCTCTTGCTGCGCAGCCCCGGCTTTCACACCGGCCGCCATTTCGTCTACGTGGCAACCCGCGACGAGCTCCCCGCGGCGATTGCGCCGCTGGCAGGCGACCAATTGCTGCTGATTGAGTACCTGGATGCGCGCGGCCCTGATGGAATGGCCCGCAAGTACCGTGTCATGTTCGTAGACGGCGTCGCCTATCCTTTGCATCTGGCCATATCAACCGACTGGAAGGTTCATTATGTCACGGCCGGCATGGCAGCCAACGCGGCTTTCCGCGAGGAAGAGCGCTTATTCCTGAAAGATATGGCGGCCATGCTCGGCACGCGCGCGATTGCGGCCCTGGAGCAAATTTGCTCGACCATGGGCCTGGAATACGCCGGCATCGATTTTGCACTGGCGCCCGACGGGTCGGTTCTGCTCTTCGAAGCAAACGCGACTATGGTGGTATCGTCCCCCGGCGCCGACGCGATGTGGGATTATCGCCGCTCTGCAATCAACAATGTGCTGGAGGCGGCGACGCAGATGCTCCTGAACCGTGCGAAACTTTCCGAATGCGCACCCCTCTAATTTTCCGATGAACCTTGGCCGCATCCGACTTTGCGGGAATTTATCTTGAAAAAATTACAACCGTATTTGGTGACCGTCGCACTGCTAGGAGCAGCGTTGGTGAGCGCGTGCGGCGGGGGAGGCGGGACTGCGTCGACAACCACAACACCACCGACCCCCATTTTGAACAATCCCCCCTGCAGCACGTGCACGCCGCCGCCGACGCCGCCCCCTCCCCACTCCTACCGTTACAATGACAGGCTCTTCCGGAGATTTCGTGAGCTATAGCGTCAACGTTGCATCGTTGAAACTGGCTCGCGCCGACGGAACGGAGGTCGAAATGGTCACGGCCCCGACGCCAGTCGACTTTGCACAATTGGCCGATCTCGCGGAGATCGTCAGCGCTCACCCCGTCGCGCCCGGCCGATACGTTTTGGCTGCGATCACACTCGACTATGACAAGGCGAGGATCGTGTTGGCCGACGGCGCCGGAGGCACGATGATCGAAACAGGCAACCTCATCGACGGCGCGACGTCCAAGCCGCTGGCGTCACCCAATCCAACCCAAGTCACGCTAACCGTGAAGTTGGACCCGAACGACCCCCTCGTAATCACGCCGAACGCCATTGCCAATTTGGCGCTCGACTTCAATTTGGCTGCATCGAATAAGATTGCTCCCGCAGGCCGGCATCCGGCGACGGTCACGGTCAATCCCGTCATGACCGCGAGTTTGATACCGGACACCCGGAAGCAAATTCTGGCGCGCGGGCCCTTGGTCGACGGCGATACCGGCACCCCGAGCTTCGTCATGGGAGTGCGCACCGCCGGCCGGGTGACCTTCGCCACGACGAGCGCGACCACCTATGCGATCAACGGCTCGCATTACACCGGCAGCGCGGGGCTCGGTGAGCTTGGAGCTTTCACAACGAGCCCGATGATGGCGGCCTACGGAAGATGGGATCCCGCGACGCAGACATTCACCGCGAGCAACGTGCAGGTCGGCGCGAACTAATCGCGAATGAACATGCGCACGGCCGCCGCGCCCATCACCGCCGTCGCGATCCAGCCGAGGATGACGAGCGGCCGGCTCGCCGTGAACGCGCCCATCACGGATTTCTTCGAAACCAGCAGGATGATCACGGCCATCAGCGGCACGGCGACCACGCCGTTGATGACCGCGCTCCAGAACAAGGCCTTCATCGGACTGATCGGCGAATACTGGATGACGAGGCCGGCGAGCACGCTGACGGCGATGACGCCGTAGAATCCGCGCGCGTCGCGTCGCCTTGCGCTCCAGAGCCCCATTTCCAGCCCATGGCCTCGGCACAGCGCATAGGCACCGGAGCCGGCCAGCACCGGCACGCCGATCAGGCCGACGCCGAGAATGCCGAGCGCGAACAGCAAGAAGGCGAAATTGCCGGCGAGCGGCCGAAGCGCGCTCGCCGCCTGCGCCGCGGTATCGATGTCGGTGATCCCGCGACGTGCAGCGTGACCGCGGTCGCCAGAATGATGAAGTAGGCCGTGAGAGTCGGAGTAAGAACATGCCGCTCCAGGTGTCCCAGCGGATGCGGCGGAGTTCCGGCCTGCGCCAGTCGCGGATCGTGCACGAGCGGTGCGGCTCCGCTCTGCGTGCATGTCCTCGACCTCTTCGGACGCCTGCCAGAAAAACAGATAGGGGCTGATGGTGGTGCCGAAGACGCCGACGATCACCGCGGCGGCGGCGGAATTCAGCTTGAAATGCGGCCAGACCGTGCGCAGCGCCACCTCGCCCCAGGGCACGTGAACGGTGAACAGCACCGCGGCATAGCCAGCAGCGAGAGCGTCAGCCACTTCAGAAAGAAGACGTAGCGGTGATAGGGCACGAAGATCTGCAGCAGCAGCGTCCCGAACACGAAGAACGCCGTCATGAGATGGCGATTGAAGCCGGTGACCAGTTCCGCGACTTCGCCCATGGCGGCAACGTCGGCGGCGATGTTGAGGGTATTGGCGATCAGCAGCAGCAGCACGACGCCTTGCAGCACGATCGGCGGGAACGCCGTCTTGATGTTGGCGGCGAGCCCCTTGCCCGTGACCCGGCCGATGCAGCGCGCACATGGACTGGATCGCCGACATCAGGGGAAGGCCAGCGGCATCGTCCACAGCATGTTGAGGCCGAATTGCGCGCCCGCCTGGGAGTAGGTGGCGATGCCGCTGGGATCGTCGTCGGCCACGCCGGTGATCAGCCCCGGGCCGACCCGCGCCAGCGGATGCTCTTTCAGGCGCTCCCACAGGACCTGGATGCGGCTCTTGCCCGGGACTACGGTCATGCTTTTATCGAGACCGCGCGAGCGTCCGCTAACGCTGCGCCGTTCCGCCGACTTTCACCCGGTCGCCGGGATTCATTCCGGGCGGACACTTACCCACGTAGGTTTGGTCCTGAATCATCGTCTCGTCGGTTTTTCCATGCAGGGCGGGCGTGTAAGTGGCGTTGGATTCGGAGCGCGTCGACGTGCTGCTTTCGTAGGTGTAGGTGCCCTTGGACACGATGACGGTGTTCTCGACCGTGCAGCGCGACTCCGAGCTGTACCTGCCGCCGCCGAGACTATCGAAGGCGGTGGTGCAATCTTTCACATTTTTCACGAGAGCATCCATCGCCTTGTCGTAGGCATGGTTTCGGCAAAGCCGATAGGTGAAGTCGGTCCGCTTGCTGCCCGGGTTTTCGATCCGCTGGCCGCGGATTTCCCACAGACCCTCCTTGAGCTCCGGCGGGTCGGCGGCGCGCGCGACCGACAGCAAGAGCGTTGCGGTCGAGATGATCACTATCTTCCTCATGGGGGTATCTCGATTTCGTGCGTTCTTAAGGCAGAAAGGGAATAAAATGCGCGCGCCGTGAGTCTTTATTATAGCTGCAGTCGGTGGGCAAGGTGACGAGCGTGTGGGGCCGCATCCATGGATGACAAGCGCGCTCGATTCGATGCGCAGGTACTGCCGCATCTGGATGCAGCGTACCGGTTTGCACGCTGGCTGACCCGCTCGCCGGGCGATGCGGATGATGTCGTACAAGAGGCGATTTTGCGCGCCTTTCGTGCCTTTGAAGGACTGCGAGGCTCCGATGTGAAAGCATGGCTGCTGACGATCGTCGCAATTGCCATGCCACCATGATCGCGCAGCAGCAGCGGCGAGGCTACGTGCCGATGCCGGAGGAACACGATGCACGGGACGGTCACGCGGTGATTTCGTCGGCGCCCGATCCGGAAACGCGAGTCGATTCGGCGGGACGATGAGCGCACGTTCGAACGGTTGATGTCGACGTTGCCCGACGAGCATCGCGAAGTATTGGTCCTGAGAGAAATCGAGGATATGGGTTATCGCGAGATCGCCGAAGTCACCAAGCGTACCCATCGGGACGGTGATGTCGCGTCTCGCGCGCGCACGAGCTGCGCTCAAGGCGCGGTGGCTGCAAGAGTACGAGGAAGAGCCGCGTGCCGTGCGCTGAATCTCTGCGGGTGCAGGCCTACTTCGACGGCGAAGTCGACGCGATGGCCGCCGCCGACATTGAGCGGCATCTGGAGCACTGCGCCGAGTGCCGCGCGGCGCTCGAAAGACCTCGAACAGGTGCGCACCGCGCTTCGCCGGGAGTTGACCTACGAGCGCGCGCCGCCGCAGCTGCGTGCGCGCATCATAAGTGCACTCGATCGGGAAAGCGCAGTCGGTGCGCTGCGGCCGACGGAGCCGCGAGCTCGCGCCTGGCGCGCGCGCCCGTTCTGGATGGGCGCCGCCGGCGGTTTTGGCGGCGCCGCACATCGCGGCGAGCCTCGCCTTTTTTCTCCTGGCACCGCCGGCCACCAATGCCGTTTTGGACGACCTCGTGAGCGCCCATGTGCGCTCGCTGATGCCGGCGCATCTCATCGATGTGGAATCCACCGACCGGCATACCGTGAAACCCTGGTTTGCGGGTCACACCGATGTCTCGCCGGTGGTCGCCGACTTCGCCGATCAAGGTTATCGGCTCGTGGGCGGACGTGCCGATTACTTCGATCATCAACGTGCCGCGGTGGTGGTCTATCAGCACGGACCTCACATCATCAATGTCTTCAGCTGGGCCGCAGGCCGCGGAACCTTGCCAATCAACGCGACCCGCAATGGCTATCATTTTATCTGTCTGGACGGCCGCCAATTTAAATTATTGCGCCGTCTCCGATACCGGCTGGGACGAACTGCAAGGCCTGGCTCGGCTGTTGCAGAATCTCGGCGCCGATGACGCTCGGCGCCGGTGATGCTCCGCGCCGACGCCGCTCCGCGCCGCCGCCCCGACGACACTCCGCGCCAACGGCGCTCCGCCCTGATGACGCTCGCAGGGAATAAAACGATCGGATCGTAAGTCCTCTCTCCTGAACCTCAAACCCTCAAGGAGACGGACATGTCGGAAGATCATTCGCTGCACTCGCGTCGCAATGTCTTGAAGTGCATGGCCTACGGTGGGGCCGGAACTCTCTTCGCCTTGTCAGGCGGCGTGTTCACGCCGATCGATCTGGCCGAGGCCGCCGCCGACGAGACTCGCACTTCCCGGCTGGGACGGCCGCTGTTCGTGCAGATCAGCGACACCCACATCGGTTTCAACAAGGACGCGAATCCTGACGTCAATGCGACGCTCGCGCAGTCGATCGATCTTGTGAACGGCATGCGGGAGCAACCGGAACTCATCATTCATACGGGCGACATCACGCATCTGTCGAAGCCCGCGGAATTCGACCTGGCCCAACAAATGTTCTCGCGTCTTCGGACCACCGAGATCCATACCGTGCCGGGCGAGCACGACACCTCCGACGCCGCCGTGACAGAGTACTTCAGCCGCTTCGGCAAAGCGTCCGACAACAAGGGCTACTACAGCTTTGATCATGCCGGCGTGCACTTCATCGCCCTCATCAACGTGCTGCAATTCAAGGCCGGCGGCCTCGGCACCCTCGGGGACGATCAGATCGCGTGGGTGGCGGCCGACCTCAAGGGACGTTCGAAGAGCACACCGATCGTGGTCTTCGCGCATATGCCGCTGTGGACCATCTATGAGCCGTGGGGCTGGGGTACGGGAGATGCGGATCAGCTGATGAGCTTATTGCGACCCTTCGGTTCCGTCACCGTGCTGAACGGCCACATTCATCAGATCGTTCAAAAAGTTGAAGGCAACATGACGTTTCACACGGCGCGCTCGACGGCGTATCCGCAGCCGGTTGCCGGCGTGGGCGCAGGGCCGGGACCGCTCAAGGTGCCGTCGGAAGAGCTGCCCAAGATGCTCGGGCTCACCAGCGTGTCCGTCATCAAGCATCCTCGCTCATTCGCGTTCACCGACGGTACGTTGAGCGATCGCGCGCTTGGGTAAAGGACTCGTCAGAGGCAGAGGCGGCACCGTGGCCGCGTCGCTACGGCTGGCACCGCGGCCGCGCGTCGCTAGTGGTTACGGACGGGCGGCGGTGCCGGCGGCGCCCGCCTCGATGAGTTCCTCCGACGGAGGTTTGACGGCGCGAAGTTTTGCGGCAACGCGCTCCGCGGCGCCCATGACGCGCAGCACGTTCTCACCGGCGAGCTTGGCGACATCGCTGTCCGACCAGCCGCGGCGCATCAGCTCCATCAGCAATGCAGGGTAGCGGTCAACGCCTTCCAGGCCTCGCGGACCGTTCGGGATGCCGTCAAAGTCCGAGCCCAAGCCGACGTGATCCACGCCGGCGACTTGGCGGACATGATCGATATGATCGGCGACTTGTTCGAGAGTCGCGGCCGGTTTCGGATGCTCGCTCTCCCAGAGCTCCAGTGCCGCCTTGGCGCGCTCCGGCTGACCGATGTAGAGGCCGCCGTAGGGCGGCGTGCTGTAGCGCGCCATCTCGGCGGCGCGATCGGCCTCCCACTGGTTGTTCGCCGCCGAGACATAAGGCGGGGCGAAGTTCACCATCACGACGCCGCCGTTTTTTGCGACCAGCCGGAGGACGTCGTCAGGTACATCGCGCGGATGATCGACGATCGCGCGCGCAGAGGAATGGGAAAACATAATCGGCGCCTCGCTCACCGCGAGCGCCGCCCGCATCGTGTCGGGAGAGACGTGACTCAAATCGACGAGCATGCCGAGCCTGTTCATCTCTCGAACCACGGCTTCGCCGAAAGTAGTCAACCCATGGTGCGCGGGAGTGTCGGTGGCGGAATCGGCCCAATTTGTATTGTGTATGTGAGTCAATGTCATGTAGCGCGCGCCGAGGTCATACATCTGCCGCAGTACCGCGAGCGAATCGTCGATCTGATGACCCCCCTCGATGCCGATGAGCGATGCGATTTTTCCGGCCTTGTGGATTCGGCGCACATCCGCCGCCGTATAGGCCATTTCGAAATCCGCCGGATACTTTGCGGCGATTCGCTTCACCAAGTCGATTTGCTCCAAGGTGATTTTGACGGCCTCGGATCCTTTCATTTCCACCGGCACCCACACCGACCAAAACTGGCCGCCGACGAGACCCGCGCGCAGACGCGGGATATCGGTCATCAGAGGAGCGCCGTCGGGCGGCGGCGGAATCTTGGAAGTGTCGGAATTCAAATCGATTGCCGCGAGCCGTCCTTTGAAACGGTCGCGTATTTCCCAGGGCAGATCATTGTGCCCGTCGATCAACGGCGTTTGCTTCAGCACTTGAACCACGCGTTCGCGATAGTTCTGATCCGCCGCAAAACCAGGCCGGTTCAAAAGAAGGGCCGTCGCCAAAAGGGCCGCCGCGGCCGCGGCGATACCCATTGCGCCGGCTTTCATCCGTATGCTCATTGCTTGCTCGCTCCCATTGCCAACCCGGCCGCTCGACATGACCACCCTGCAGAGATTGCCGGAGTGCGCGCCAGCCATGGCGCAATTTGCCATAACGGGGAGACCATCATTAGCGCTTTATTTTTTACTTGCGATTTAGCCTTAAGCTGTGGTCAAGTGCAGACACTTGAATTGTGAACTGATCGCTTGCGCTGTGTTTGTCGATGTCTAAAGCGCAGAACTTGGGATCGGTCCGCTGAAAAAAGACTTTTGGGTTGACTCCGACTTTTTTGCTGGCGGCAACGTCAGCGACGCGCGGTCCTGACGACGATGGCTAGCCGCGCGCATTCGTAACACATAGTAATAAGGGGACTTCTCGTGCTCAAGAAACCAAGTTTGATAATTGGCGGCCTGATGGCTGCCGCAATCGCCTGCGGGGTAACCCTGGCGAGTGCGGCGGGCACCACCACGGCTCCGGGCAACGTGGCAGCCTGGGTGAAAAGTGCCACCCTGATCGGACCGGCACCCGCCGCCCGTTCGGTGACGATTGCGGTGCACTTGGGACTGTCCAATGCCGCCGCCCTCAAGACCTTGGCGGAAAATGTCTCGAATCCTTCCAGCAAGTCGTATGGGCGCTATTTGACGACTGCTGAATTCGGACAGCAGTTCGCCCCGGCCGCCGCCGAATGGAATGCGGTCAAGGCGCTGCTCGAGAATG
Source organism: uncultured Gammaproteobacteria bacterium (assembly GCA_963783185.1). Taxonomy (GTDB): domain Bacteria; phylum Pseudomonadota; class Gammaproteobacteria; order Steroidobacterales; family Steroidobacteraceae; genus Bog-1198. The sequence goes on from CAWAMT010000002.1 coordinate 200,116, forward strand.
CCGGCATGACCAATGTTCAAGTCGGTCCGCATGGCGTGTACGTATCCGCAACGGCCACCGTGGCTCAGCTGCGCACGACCTTCAAGGTCACTCAGAACTTGTACACCTACAAGGGCCTGACGCTGCGCGCCAATAAAGAGGAGCCGACGATTCCTGCCGCGCTGGCCGGGAAGATCGTTTATATCGAGGGTCTGGATGACACGACGTCGCTCCGCACGCCGTTCCATCGTCAGATCACCCAGGGCGCGCTGGTTGCGCCAGCTGCGGCATCGACCGCGGCCACGGCCACGACTGCGGCGGCCGTGACGCCGCCCCCCGTAGCTGCCGGCAACCCCGCGGCATATTGCAATACGTACTACGGCGCTGGTGCCATCTATGCGACGTTGAGCACGGCGGCCGATGTTTACGGCGCGACAATCCCCTGGCTGAACTGCGGCTACACACCGCAGCAAATCCAGGCGGCCTATGGTCTGAACAAGGTCGCTTACAATGGTAAGGGCGTGACTGTTGCCATCACCGATGCCTATGCATCGCCGACTTTGATGGCCGATGGCAACCGCTATGCAGCCAATCACGGCTTGCCGAAACTCACCGGCGCCAATTTCTCGCAGATCATTCCGATCGGCATCTACGATGTTGACCCCAACGAAACGTGCGGCCCCTACGGCTGGTGGACGGAGCAATCGCTGGACGTCGCCGCGGTACATGGCAGCGCCCCTGGCGCCAAGATTGTCTATGTGGGCGCGCGTGACTGCGGCACGTCGCTCGACATCGCCTTCGCGAATACCGTCTACAACCATGTGGCGGACGTTGTCACCAACAGCTGGGGCAACAACGGCGAGTCGATCGCTCCGGGATCGCAGGCCATGTACGACCAGGCCGCGATGGCGGGTGCGGTGCAAGGCATCACGATACTGTTCAGCTCCGGCGACGATGGCGACTTGGGAGCGCTTAACGGAGTCGCGTCCGGTTCTTGGCCGGCCACGAGCGCCTGGGTCACCGGCGTCGGCGGCACCACTCTGAAGCTCCAGGGCCCGACCGGCGGTAAGACCGAATATGGCTGGGGCACCTATCGTGCCTTCCTTGAGGACGCCACGGTGAAGAGCGAACATTACGTCGTGACCTCCGGGGTTGCGCAGACGAGCGCCTTCGGCTTCACGTTCGATGACTACGAATACTATTCGGGTTCGGGCGGCGGTATTAGCCTCCTCGAAACGCAACCCGCCTATCAGGCTACGGCAGTCCCGGCTTATCTCGCGACCACGCTGAATCTCGCGAGCGGCTACACCGAGCCTCTGCCGTCACCGATGCGCGTGAGCCCGGACGTCGCCATGGACGCTGATCCGTATACCGGCTATCTGTATGGGGAGACCTTCACGATTGCCGGCGATCCGATCCTCGACCATGGATGCACGCCGACTTCCGCGACCACCGAATATTGCGAAGACGGTATCGGCGGCACGAGCCTCGCCTCCCCGTTGATGGCCGGCGTCATAGCGGTCATGAATCAGAAGCGCCTGGCAGCAGGCGAGCCGCTGGTCGGATTCGCCAATCCGATGTTGTACAGCGCTGGTAGCCGCGGCAATGGGATTGTGTTCAATCAGGCGCTGAACCAGATCGTCGCTCCGGCAGAGCCGGTGGCGGTGCTCCGCGGCTATCTGGCCAATCCGAACGAAGTTCGAGTCGTCACCATCAACTCGGTGCCCTTCCTGATCGACAGCGCTCCGTATGCTCTGGAAGTCTGCGGCCTACCGGTCTGCTTGGGAATCAACGAGGTGTGGAACTATACCTCGCTGTCCTCGGCTAGCGTCCCGCCGACGCCCGCCGGCTACAACGATGTGACCGGGCTTGGGGTGCCGTATGTGCCCAAGCTCATCAACGAAGAATAAGCGCTAGTTCTTAAGCTTCGATCGATCAAGCGTCCCGCGCATTCCAGCGCGGGACGCTTTTTTCTTACCCGCCGTAGGCAAGTGCTGACATCCTGGGACTGTCCTCGCCGGATTGTCCGCTCCAAGCTGTCGTTTAAGCTGTCTCGCAGGGCATGACTGCCGTGCCACTTAAATTTTCGCCGCCTGGCTTCGGAGACCGTCATGAAACGCTCGACCCTGAAATGCTCGACCCTGAAACGCTCGACCCTGAACCACTCGACCCTGAACCACTCGACCCTAAGCCGCTCGATCCTGAACCGCTCGATCAGTGTTCTTAGCCTGGTTCCACTCGCCCTCGTAGCCACGCTGGCGTTCGGTGATGATTCGATGCACCGGGCAGCTCCGACCGATCACCAGATGATCAAAGAATGCATCGAAAAGCAGAAGACTAAAGACGTGAATATGTCGAAGTCTGAGATGAAACAATTCTGCAAGGACGAATTGAAGAAGCAGAAAGAGACCGGGGCGCTGCCGGAGCAACCGCCGGTCGACGCACCGCAAAACAACTAGCGATCGCGGGCCTCGGAAAGGCCAGCATCTTAGGCACGGCTCGGCTAGAATCCGCGGCCGGAATGGGTGCATCCTTGAATCTCCGCCGTACGCCCCGATAGCCGGTACACCGCACCCTTCAAGTAAGGCGAGCGACCTAAGCTTCGACGCGGTATCCCAGAGCGGAGATTTTTTGAGCTCATGTGAGCGCGGCCGAAGGCCGCATTTTCGTCATCATTGGAATTAAATGCTTGCTACCTCGAATGTCGCCATTCAGTTTGGCGCGAAACCGCTGTTTGAACAGGTCTCGGTCAAGTTCTCCGACGGCAACCGCTATGGGTTGATCGGCGCGAACGGTTCGGGCAAATCCACCCTCATGAAGGTGCTCGGCGGCGAACTCGAATCGAGCGCCGGCGATGTCATGCTCCAAGCGGGCATGCGCCTGGGCAAGTTGAATCAGAACCAGTTCGCCTACGAGGATGAACGCGTGCTCGACGTGGTCATGGCCGGCCATGCGGAACTGTGGGCTGCGATGCAGGAGCGGGACCGGATCTACGCCGACCCGAACGCCACCGATGCCGATTATATGAAGGCGGCCGAGCTCGAAGGAGTGTTCGCGGAGTACGGCGGCTACGACGCCGAGGCGCGCGCCGGCAGCATTCTCACCGACGCCGGCATTCATGAGTCGCGTCACAACGGACCGATGCGCGAAGTGCCTCCCGGGTTGAAATTGCGCGTACTGCTGGCGCAGGCCCTGTTCTCGCGGCCTGATGTGCTTCTCTTGGATGAGCCCACGAACAACCTCGACATCCATTCCATCCGCTGGCTCGAAGGCGCGCTCAACAGCTACGACGCCACGATGGTCATCATCAGCCACGACCGGCATTTCTTGAATCAAGTGTGCACGCACATTGCCGATCTCGACTTCCAGCAGCTCAAGATCTATCCCGGCAACTACGACGATTTCATGCTCGCCTCGGTCCAGGCGCGAGCGCGGGTGGAAGCAGCAAACGCCAAGGCCAAGGACCGTATTTCCGATCTGCAGGAGTTCGTGCGGCGATTCTCGGCAAACGCCTCCAAGGCCCGGCAGGCGACCTCGCGCAAAAAGCAGTTGGAGAAGATCAAGATCGAGGAGGTCCGGCCATCCTCGCGCCAGAATCCCTACATCCGCTTCGAGCAGGGCAAGAAGCTCTACCGCTCGGCGGTAACGGTCGACAAATTGAGTTTCAGCTATCCGGGCGCGGACGGAAAAGTTCTCGACAATCTCAGCTTCAACATCGAGGCCGGCGAGCGGGTCGCGATCATTGGCCCCAACGGTGCCGGCAAGACCACGCTGATGCGCCTGCTCGCCGGCGAGTTGTCCCCCTCCGCCGGCCGCGTCGTGTGGGTGGAGAACGCGCAGACCGGCTATATGCCGCAAGACCCCCAGGCCGAATTCGAGCCCAAATGCGATCTGTTCACCTGGATGTCTCAGTACACCGGCAAGGCGGATGACGATCAGCTCGTGCGTGCGACTCTCGGCCGGCTGCTGTTCTCGGGGGAGGAAACCAAGAAATCGGTGGGTGTCCTATCCGGCGGCGAGAAGGGCCGCATGATTTACGGCAAGCTCATGCTCACCAAGCCCAACGTGCTGTTGATGGACGAACCCACCAACCACATGGACATGGAAACCATCGAGTCGCTGCAGATCGGCCTCGAACACTACGCCGGGACGCTGATTTTCGTTTCGCACGATCGCGAATTCGTCGGCGCCCTCGCCACGCGCATCATCGAGCTCAAGCCGGGCGTCGGCATCACCGATTTCAGAGGCACCTACGACGAATACCTCACCGCGCAGGGCCTCGTACCCTAATTCGCCGCATGACGTTTTGACGTCACGCCGTCATGACGTCAAAACGTCGCCCGCCATATCGTCATACCGGGGCGTACCGTCAGGGCAAAGCACGGAGCAGGGCCCGCACCAGAAGCTGCGGCCGGTAGTGCTCGCGCAGCGGCGTCAAGCCTAAGCGAACCACAACCAAATCGCGGGACGGAATGATGGCAACGGATTGGCCGTCGTGGCCCAACATCCAGAAGGTGTCGGTCGGCAGACCATATGCCAGGTCCGGATTTTCGCCGGGCCGCGTTGCATCGGAGCCGAAGAGCCAGACCTGTCCGTGTCCATATTGGCCGCCCGACGAGGCCACCGGCGTGCTCATCATGGCCACGTAGCCGCGGGGCAAAATTTCCTGCCCCTGCCACACGCCCCGTTGCAGCAAGAACTGACCGTAACGCGCCCAATCGCGCGCCGTCGCATACATGTACGAAGAGCCGACCCATGTACCATGGACGTCGGACTCGATGACGGCGCTGGTCATTCCCAAGGGATCGAACAGCCGCTCGCGCGCCACTTTGAGCGGCTCGGGACCCGCCGCGTCCTGGAAAATGCGCGCCAGCATCACCCCGGTTCCGCTCGAGTAGCTCCAAAATGTACCGACCGGATGATCGAGCCGCTGCGCTCGGGCGAACGCCGCCATATCGGGCTCGAGAAAGAGCATGCGCGTCACATCGGACACGGGACCGTAGCCCTCGCTGAAATGCAAGCCGCTCGACATCGCCAAAAGATCCGCGATGCTGATGTCCGCGCGGCCATCGCCGGGCGGCCACAGCGCGCGCTGGTCGAGCCCGAGCCGGCCGTCCTTGACCAGAACACCGATGAGTCCGGCCATGACGGTCTTGCTCATGGACCAGCCGAGCTGCAGCGTGCTCGAGTCAAAGCCCTCGGCGTAACGCTCCGCGACGAGGCGCCCATGGTGCACGACGAGTACGGCGCGCGTCGACACACCGGTCAATGCGTCGTCCGCGATGAGTTTATCGAGCGCAGCATCGGTCTCCACCGCATCGCCGTCGGGCCACGGCCGATGGTCGGGCGGCTCCGCCTCCTTGGGGGGTGACCACGCTTCGAGATGCGCGGCGCCAAGATGCCCGGCGCCAAGTGGCGCGGCGTCAACTCGCGCAATGCCAAGTTGCGCGGCGTCAACTTGCGCAGTGCCAAGTTGCGCGGTGCGGGCGAGCTCGCCATCCGGCATGACCGTGCACCCCACACCGGGATGCGCCACCGCGAGGCCGCCGCCGATGAACCCCAACAGTCCGGCGCGCACCACCCCCCGATCACGGTCAACCGATACGCGCATGAGGCGCAGCACCGAGGATCCCGGGGCCTGGACATCGTCGTTCAGAACTTCCTGGGCCTCGCGCCCCGCGAGAAACACACTCGAGCAAACGATTTTGGCGGTGTAGTTGGCCGCGATTCGAATGAGATCGGGAGGCGCGGCGGTGAGCGCAACAATGATCCCGAGAGCGAGGAGCACGACGGCGGCGCCGGACACCAGCGCAATCTTCTTAAGCTTACTCAAATAAAGATACCTCGCCGCCGGCAGACGCAGGCAGTCCCCGCCACGCGCTCAAGGATACCGCGGCGGCGTCGCGAACGCTGTGCCGCAGGAACAAGCGCCGGCACAAGCGTGGCGCCGGCACGAGCGCGGTGGCCCCAATGTTATGATTTCTTCGAATCGGGCAATCAAAGTTCCGAGGGAGCAAATTTATGAGTGACGCGATGGACTGGGGATGGAGCAGGCGTGAATTTGTCCAAGGGGCGGCGGCCATCATGACGGCTGCGGCGGTTCCAGGGGCCGCGACGGCGGCCTCATCCGGGGCCCACGAGGACAAGGCAGCGGTCCTCTCCGAGATTCCGAAAATGCATGCCGCAAATGTGGCGCGGCTCCAGGCGTGGATCGCCCTTCCGTCGATCGCGGCGGAGAATCGAAACTATCCGCAAGGCCCGGAGTACATGAAGCAGCTTGCGCGGGACGCGGGCTTCACCGATGTCAAATTGGTGCCCACCTCCGGTAAATCGGGCGTTTTCGGCAAGATCGATGCGGGTGCGCGGACCACGGTGGGCATCTACTTCATGTACGACGTGAAGCAGTTCGTTCCCGAGGAATGGAGTTCGCCACCGCTCGAGGCGAAGCTCGTACAAAAGGAGGGCCTCGGCACCGTTTGCATGGGACGAGGCGCTGTGAATCAAAAGGGCCCTGAGAATTCATTTTTGAGTGCGCTGATGGCGTTCAAAGCCGCCGGCAAGAAGCTCCCGGTGAATTTGGTATTGGTCTGCGAAGGCGAGGAGGAAATCGCCTCCCCGCATTTCTCGGAAGTCGTGATGAATCCCGAGGTGCTGGCCGAGCTCAAGAAGTGCGTCGGCGTTTTCATGCCCGAGGCGGGTCAGGATCGGGACGGCGGGGTCCAGGTGTCGTTGGGAGCTAAAGGCGTCGTCGAACTCGAACTGATCTCGAGCGGCGAGAAATGGGGACGGGGACCCAAGCACGATGTGCACTCGAGCTTGGAAGCATCGGTCGACTCGCCCACGTGGCATCTGGTGCAGGCCTTGAATACGTTGATCGAGAAGGACGGCCATACGGTGGCCGTCGAAGGCTTCTTCGACAAGGCGAAGCCGCTCACCGCGGCGCAAATATCCATGATCGAAGTGCATGCCGCGAATTCCTCCGAGGACGTTCAGAAGAAGTCGCTCGGCGTCGAAAAATGGGTTCATGACTCCGATTGGGTCACCGGTCTTAAATTGCTGGAGTCGCAGCCGACCATCAACATCGAGGGGCTCGTGGCCGGGTATACCGGTCCCGGCGGGAAAACCGTGCTGCCGCACAAGGCCGTGGCGAAGATCGACATGAGACTGGTCCCCGACATGACGGCGGCGGACACGCTGGCCAAGCTCAAGACGCACCTCGCGAAACACGGGTTCGGCGACATCGAGGTCAACATGAGCGGCGGCTACGATCCCACGACGACGGACCCGAACAGCCGTCTCATTCAGCAGCAGCTCGCAACTTATCGCAAGCTCGGTACGGTTCCGCAACTATGGCCGCGCTCGGCGGGATCATGGCCGGGATATGTGTTCACCAACGCGCCGTTGAATCTGCCGGCTGGGCATTTCGGCCTAGGCCACGGCACCGGTGCGCATGCTCCGGATGAGTATTACCTGATCGAGTCGGCCAATCCCAAGGTACAGGGACTCGACGGCGCGATCGCCTCGTTCGTGGAGTATTTGTACGCGATGGCGTGAGCAGCGCGCCGCGTGCGGAAGGTAGAGCGGGGCCGATCAACTGGTCCCGGTCGTGCCGAAGGGCAGTCGCCCCAGGAGCTCCGCCGCGCCATTCCAGAACACTTGGATGCCGATGCAGAACAAGAGAAACGCCGACAAGCGCACGATAATCGTCGTACCGGTCGCGCCGATCCAATCCGCGAGCCGCCCCGAGTTCCGGTAAGACCCGTATATCAAGACCACGAGCACCAAGACCGCCAACAACGTCTCGACGAAGAATTCGATCGATGAAGCGTGGAAGCCGCTGGGGCGGCCGGCTCCCAAGGAGATGGCGACCGAGATGGTTCCCGGCCCCGTCGTGAGCGGCATCGTCAAAGGGTAGAAGGCGAGCCGGCTCGGGGGCACATCGAGCGCGCGCGGGTAGGGCAGCTCGCTGCGGCGCTGCTCGGTGACGTCCGGCTCGCTCAGCATGCGCCATCCGGACATCGATACGATGATGCCGCCGGCGACCCGCAGCACCGGAATGGAGATCCCGAAGAAGCTCAGCACGTAGGCGCCGATATAGAGCGAGGAGGCCATGATGCAAAAAGCATAAATCGCCACCCAACGAGACAGCTGCGCGCGGACCTTGGGCTCGAATCCTTGCGTCGCCCCAAAGAAGATGAACGCGCCTGAGAGCGGATTGACGATTGAAAACAGCGCGCCGAACGCCAGCAGAAACGTGGCCATTTCAGCTTCCCCGTCCGCCGTCAATTGAGGAGAGTCGCTCCGCGGGCGTCATCCCGCCGCGCCGGTTTAAAATCGCGGGGCGGATCGGCGTGCAGGATGCGCTCGAGAATCTGCGGTATTTCGAATACGGCGTGATTGCGGATGTGCGCCATGCTCGCGCGAAATTCGTCGAGACGGCTGGTGATCTCGGCAACGCCGCTCTGAACGAACCGAAACGAATCCAAGACGATGCCGGCATTATTTTCTTTGACCCATTCGGCATTGTAGCGCTCTTGCGGCATGGTCCAGGTATTGAGTACCACCACCACGGGCAGCCCTTGCTGGACCGCCTCGCTGATGCTGCCGGGTCCGGGCTTGCCGATGAAGAAATCGCTCAATTGCATATAGTCGCGGATCTTCGAGGTGTAGCCGACCACCAAGCGCGGCGCCGTCGAGGCCATCGCACGCAGACGCTGCGCCAGCGCCTCGTTGTGTCCGCAGATTAAAATGAGCTGGGTGCCATCGAGCTTATTCGCGATGCCGCGCATCACCCGCGATCCATGGCCCCCGAACATCACGATGCCCGTCGGCCGATCCGGATCCAGATTCAGTTTTTCAAGTTCCGCGCGCCGGTCGAGGTGAGATTCGCAATAAAAGTCCGGGCGGATGATCATGCCGGAGGTCAGGTGAATTCGGCTCTCGTCATAGCCCATCGCGCGTACCTGAGCCGCGGCTTTGGACGTGCCGCAGATGAAATGCTGCGATTGGCGGGGTTCGATCCAAAAGTGCGGCGGGAAGTCGGCGAAGTCGGTGAGGATGGTGACATAGGGAGCTCCTGGCCGCGCGAGTCCGAGCGCCTCATACATGGGGCGATTGAAATTCGGGATGAGCGAAACCACCATGTCGGGCTTGGTCCTGCGCCAATGACGCCGCAACCGGTTCACCACCGATCGGTGGCTCAGGCGAATGAGCGCCTGCAGCAGCTTTAATTCTTGAGCCAGTCCGACGCTCCAGCCCCGCGCCAAGCGGCTGTTGTAAATGTCCTCCCAGTCCATGCCGGTGGTCTTTCGGAACACATCCTTGGGGTCGAGGATGCTCATTAAATTGACCAGGCGCACCTGCCATGGCCGGCCCTGTTCACGGATGACCGTCTCGAGCGCCGTCGCGGCGGCCCGATGCCCGCCGCCCGCATTGAAGTAGACCAGATCGATTGTTTTCAAGGCTTGGTGCGATTCACTTTGGAATTTGAGCGCCCGCCTAGGAGTGTGCGTGGCTTAGATGAACATCGCGTGAACAGGTGCATCCCGTGAACTTGCCGCCGCCGGCGTGCCGGGACTCGCTGCGCCAAGTCAGAAATGTTACAGTTTTCGCGCCTGGTGGCCGTGCCGCACATCGCCAACTTCGCCCGGGTGCAGTGAGGGGATCATGAACGCGAGTCTCAAGTCCGTGCAAACGCAGTCGGATGCCGAACGTCAAGCGCGAATAGATCTTGCCGCCTGTTATCGGCTGGCGACGCACTTCGGATTGAACGAAGGAATCGACAATCACCTGACCTTGTTGGTGCCAGGCCACCCGGACCAATTTCTCCTGGCCCCCTTCGGCTTGCACTGGTCGGAGGTGAAAGCCAGCGATTTCATGGCGATCGATTTCAACGGCCAGATCCAAAGCGGCCGGGGACCCGTCGAAGATACCGCGCTGTACATTCACCTCCCGGTGCATCGGTTGGCGCCTCGGGCGCGATGCGTGCTGCACACCCATATGCCGTATGCGACGGCGCTGTGCATGCTCGAAAATCCGCGTCTGGAAATGGCGGTGCAAAGTGCACTCGGCTTCTATGACGAAGTCGCCTATGACATGGATTACAACGGGCTGGCGTTCGACCATTCCGAAGGTGAACGTCTGGCGCGGGCACTCGGCGACAAGTCGGTGCTGATGATGAGCAATCACGGCGTGCTGGTGGTCGGCGAGACCGTGCCCCAGGCATTCTCGCGGCTGTATTTTCTGGAGCGTGCGGCCCAGGCTCAGGTGTTGGCGCTGTCGACCGGGCGGCCTTTGCGGCTCGTACCGGAAGCGGTGATGCGGGCCACGGCCGCGCAGTTCACCTCCGGCAGCAAGGTCGGGGGCCGTGATCGCGACGATCTTCTTTTCGATGCCATGAAACGCATGCTCGACCGGTCCCAAGCGGATTACGCGAGCTGAGCCCACTGCCCGCTAACCAATTTGATGGCGGCACCGTGCTCACGGCTGCCGAAGCGCGCGCACAAGGGTTGTCGCGCCCCTTCTACGTGGTCGCGCTGCTCGCGCTGGTGCTCGGCATCAACTACATCGACCGGGGCGCCATGCCGACCGCGGCGCTGCAGATCCGCCACGATCTCGGGTTGTCCGCTCAGGACTACGGCATTCTCTTCTCCTCGTTCTGGTGGATGTACGCCTGGGTGCAGATTCCGGTGGGCTGGCTCGCTGAGCGCTACGGCGCTCACTGGGTGCTCGCGTGCGGCCTCGTCATCTGGGCGACGGCGACCATCCTCATGGGTGCGGCCGTCGGCTTCTGGTCGCTGCTCGGTGTTCGCCTCCTGCTGGGCCTCGGCGAAAGCGCGGGCTTCCCCTGTGTTTCCAAGCTCCTCGCCTGTGTCGTGCCGCTCGAAAGCCTCGGCAAGGCGAACGGCATCGTGGGCCTGGGCTACCTCATGGCGCCGGGCATCGGCATCTGGCTTGCGGGGATGCTCATCGACATGGTCGGTTGGCGTGGCATGTTCGTCGTGTTGGGCGTCGCCTCGCTGCTTTGGCTGCTGCCGTGGGCGCGCGTCAAATTGCCGAAGCTCGCGACCGCGCGCAGCGATGCCAGTACGCCAACCTGGGGCATGGTGCTCTCGCAACGGGGACTCTGGGGCACGAGCCTCGGGCTTTTCTCGAGCAACTACCTCTGGTACTTCATGCTGGGCTGGCTGCCGAGCTACCTTGAAGAGGAGCACGGTTTCTCGATGCACGAGATGGAGCGCGTCGGCACGGCAGGTTATCTCGTGAATGGCCTGACGGCGCTACTCACCGGCTGGCTGGTCGACCGGTACGTGCGGCGCGGGGGCTCGGCGAATCTCGCCTGGAAGCTCATCATGGTGCTTGCGCATAGCGGCTCGGTCGTGTTCATGCTGATGATGGCCTGGGGCTCGCAACCGGTCGCGATCGCCGCCATGTTCGGCTTTCAGTTGATGATGGGTGCTTCGTCCGCCGGCGTCTATGTCATGGGGCAGATCCTGGCGGGACCCAGGGCGTCGGGGCGCTGGGTCGGCATCCAGAACTCGGTAGGCAACCTCTCGGGCATGATCTCACCGGCGCTCACCGGCTTCATCGTGCAGCGCACGGGTCATTACGAACTCGCCTTCGTCGCCGCCGCCATCGTGAGCGCCTTAGGGATCGTGGGCTGGATCGGCATGGTTCCGAAGCTCGTCCCGCTCAAATGGGGAACACCGCCGACCATCGAGGTGGGCGCGTGACGCCACGGCGTGAGGCCACCGCGTGGGGCGGCTCGCCCCTGATAATGTGACGTAGTTCACATCTGATCGCGGCCCTATCGATCGCCGGGCCGCCGCCGCCGCGAAGATGTCGCTCGACGGCTACGTCTCCCGCCTAAGACATTCCGGATCCATCGACCGGGGCCATACCATGGCACACGAATCACCGCCCGTGGGTATTGCTGATCATGTTCCGTAAGTTGACAGAATCCGCGGAAGCCGCTTCGAGCAAGACACTGGACGCGTTTGCCGAAGTCATTCGCGCGCTGGCACCCGAGGTTTGCAGCGTGTCGTTCCACGATTTCGCCGCCGACACGCTCTTATTGAGCGAGGATTTCCTGCTTCCGGAAGATCATCAGTTGGTCGAGGAATGCCTGGTGAGCGATGCCACCGGCATACATCAGGTCCAGTACGGCACCCGCGAGGGTTCCCGCTATTCGGTGGCGATACCCGTGCGCGACGCGCGCGGCGAAGTCAACGGAGCCGTGCGGCTCAGCATTGATTCGCAGGTCGTCGACGACAGACTGGGCGAGCCATTGGAGCAACGCTTGGCGCCGGTCATGGTGTGTCTGGCGGCCGAGTTCGAGCGGCGCGGCGCCGTGACGCTCTTACCGGCGGCGGATGAACACCAATTGGCCGAAATCGAGCAGGCGCTCAACGCCGAGCGCTTCGAACTGTTCCTGCAGCCGATTTGCTCGCTGCACGCCACTTCCGGGATGGCCCACTACGAAGTGCTGCTGCGCCTGCGCACCCTCGAGGGGATATTGCTCGAGCCCGGGGCATTCCTGCGTGCGGCCGCGCATCGAAATCTGATGCCGTCGATCGATCGTTGGGTGGTGCGCACGCTGCTCGTTTGGATGGTGAACAACCGTCAAGTCTGGGCGAAGGTGCCGGCAGTCTTTTGCATCAACTTGGCATCGCAGTCCATGACCGATGCGACCTTCATCAGCTACGTCGAATCCTGTATCCGCAAGAGCGGCCTGCCGCCCCAGGCGCTGTGCTTCGAAATCACGGAACGCTTCGCCTCATCGGGAAACATCAGCGTGGCCGAGTCGATGAAGCGCCTCGAAGCATTGGGTTGCGAGGTCGCCTTGGATGATTTCGGAGCGAACGCTCCCTCGTACGGGTACTTGCGCAGCGTCCCCGCTCATTATTTTAAAATCGACGGCTCTCTCGTGGTTGCAGCGCCAACCGATCGCGTTGCACGCGCCGTGATTTCGTCCATCGTGCGCATGGCGAGCGATCTCGGCGTGCAAACCGTGGCTGAATCGGTGGAATCGGATACCGAGCTGCAAGCCGTGCGAGCCCTGGGTGTCGATTTCGCTCAAGGATTTCTCATGGGGAAGCCCCGCTCGCTGTCGGGCTACGATTTTCCGGCGGAGGAAATCAACTAGCCGGGGGGCACAGCGCCACCCATTTCGGGCGCCACCCATCTTGGGCGTCACCCACTTCGGCGCTGCCAATTCAGGCGCCGCCAATGGACGCTACCAATTCGGGTTCGGCAACTCGCTGAACACCTCTTTCAGCGCGAATCCCCAGCGGGTTCGAATCTGCTTGAAGTACTCGTTCTCGAGATCGATGCTGATATGCGTCGCGAGCTTAAGTTCGTCGCGGCGGATGATGGCCAGATCCAACGGCGGCCCCACCGACAGATTCGAGCGGATGGTCGAGTCCATCGAGATCAGAGCGCATTTGGCGGCTTGGGCGAGGCTTGAACTGCGCGATATCACCCGATCGATGATGGGTTTACCGTACTTCGATTCGCCGATCTGAAAATACGGCGTGTCGATCGATGATTCGATAAAGTTGCCGGCCGAATAGATATGAAAGAGCCGCGGCTCCTCTCCTTTGATCTGGCCGCCCAGAATGAAGGTTCCGTTGAAATCGTGGCCGTGCTCATTCATGTATTTGGCGTCGCGCTCATGCACCTCGCGCAGCGCGTCTCCCACTACGCGCGCCGCGTACAGCATGTTGGCGGCACGGAAGATGCGGGGCGGGTCGACCGAATTCTCGGGCGGCTCGTGGAGCAGGTTGACAACCGCCTGGGTGATGGCGAGATTCCCGGCCGACAACAACACCAGCACTCTTTCGTTCATCCGCATGAATGTCGCCATCTTGCGGAATGTGTTGATCTGATCGACGCCGGCGTTCGTCCGGGAATCGGACAGCATGACGAGCCCGGTGTCGACCAACAGACCCACGCAGTAAGTCACGACGCGAAATTCCGCATCACTGCTGCTGTAGGGCCGACTCCGCGACCAGCACGTTGGCTTCCATTTTCTCGCCGCCGCCGCCTTGGCGCACGCCGCGCACCGGGGCCGCATCCAAATAGTCGCGGCCGACCGCAAGCCGGCAATAGGTGCGAATGGCCGGTCGCTGGTGGGTCACGTCGATGCTCCGCCAGCCGACCTCGTCGCCGAGCCACACGTCCACCCACGCGTGGCTCGCGGCTTCATTCGCATCTCCGGTATACAAATAGCCGCTGACATAACGGGACGGTATTCCAGACGCGCGCGCGGAGGCGAGATACACATGAGCGTGGTCCTGGCAAACGCCTTCACCGGCCTTGAGCGCCACAGCGGCGCTGTCTTGAACATCGCTGATGCCAGGCTTGTAGCGGACGGCACGGAATACGGCTTCGGCCAGCGCGTAGGCGCGTTCCCGCGGACCCTTGGCATGGTCCAGCGCCTGATGAGCAAACGCTTTGAGGTCATCGTTGGGGGCGGTGAGGGCGGTGGGAGCCAGATAGGCGAGCGGCGATAAGTCCCCGTCGTCCTGGCGGCCCTCGGTATCGGCGGTTTCCACGACGCCGCGCACGACGATTTGGATTTCGCGGTGCGGCTGTTCGATGGTGAGGAGGTGTGAAATATTGCCGTAGGCGTCGACCTGTTCAAGCCGTCGCCCCGGGGCGGTGATGTTCCAGGTGAGCGCACGCTGACTCGGGTCGCGCCGTGGCGTGAGATGCAGGCTCTGCACGCTGTACTTGACCGGCCGCTCATAGCGGTAATGGGTTTCATGCCGAATGTGCAACTGCATACAGATTACGCCTCTGCTGGAGGTACCAAGAAGTCGGATGCGATGCGATCGCCCAGGTCACGCACCTTGGCCAAGAAATGCTCGAGAAAACGCGGCAAGCCCTCCGCGATAATCGCCTCCATTTGGGTGAAATGCAGCATGGCATGCATTTCACCGGCGCGCCGCTCGGTTTCTTGAGATTGCTCGTTCGAGACCGATTTGAGGTTCTGATAGACCTCCTTGCAGCAGCGCAACAGCGAGCGCGGCATGTCGTCCCGCAAGATCAGCATTTGCGCCACCTTATAGGGCGTGATGACGTCCCGGTAGACGCGCCGGTAGACCTCGAAGGCGGACAGCGCCCGCAACAGCACGCTCCATTGGTACGGATCGGGCACCGCCCCGGCATCGGACCCCGGCCTCAAGTCGCTCTGGTGCGCGGTGAGAATTCTCGCCGTGCTGTCCGCCCGTTCGAGAAAGGTACCGATGCGGGTGAAGTGAAACGCCTCGTCGCGCAGCATGGTGCCGATGGTCACCCCGCGCGTCAGATGGGAGCGTTCCTTGACCCATTCGACGAACTGACCGATGTCGGCGTTCGACGCGCCGCGTGACGTGAACGAGCGGGAGTCGAGCCAGGTGGAATTCAGTGTTTCCCAGAGTTCCGATGTCAGCGAGCCGCGGACCGCACGCGCATTTTCGCGGGCGGAGCGCAGGCAGCTGACGATGCTGCCGCCGTAGTTACGATCCAGGCTCACGAATTCGAAGACCGCCCGCGGTTCTATCGTTTCATGCCCTTCCAGATAAGCCTGCTCCATTTGCAAGGCAGTCATCGTCGAGCTCAACGATTGTGCGAGCGTATCGCCGGATTGAGGCAGCAGCGACATCCGATAATGCGCATCCACGAGGCGCGCGAGACTCTCCGCGCGCTCGATGTAGCGCGACATCCAATACAAATGGTCGGCAGTGCGGCTGAGCATCAGCTTTCCAGCACCCACGTATCTTTGGTGCCGCCACCTTGAGAGGAATTGACCACCAATGAACCCGCGCGCAGCGCGACGCGCGTGAGCCCACCCGGAACGATAGTAGTTTCTCGGCCCGAAAGCACGAACGGCCGAAGATCGATGTGACGAGGGCTCAACCCCTGGTCTGCAAATGTCGGGCAGGTGGATAGGGCGAGCGTAGGCTGGGCAATGTAGCGTTCCGGGGACTCCAGGATGCGCTGCCGAAAGGCCGCCAGTTCGCCCTTGCTCGCAGCGGGCCCGATCAGCATGCCGTAGCCCCCCGCGCCGTGGACCTCTTTGACGACGAGCTCGGCAAGGTGCGCCAGCACGTATTCCCTATCTTCTGGGCGACGCAGCATCCAGGTATGGACGTTGGCGATCATCGGGGCTTGGCCCAAGTAGAAGCGAATCATCTCGGGTACGTAGGGATAGATCGATTTGTCGTCGGCGACGCCGGTACCAATGGCGTTCGCGATGGTGATGTGGCCGGCACGGTAGGCGGTTAATAATCCCGGCACTCCCAACATCGAGTCGGGGCGGAATACCAGAGGATCCAAGAAATCATCGTCAATGCGCCGATAAATGACATCGACCCGCTGCGGCCCCTGGGTGGTGCGCATGTACACCGCCTCATCGCGCACGAATAGATCCTGGCCCTCGACCAACTCGATGCCCATCTGCTGCGCGAGAAAGGCGTGTTCGAAATACGCGCTATTGTGGGCGCCGGCGGTCAAGAGCACGACGGTGGGGTCGGAGACCCCGGTCGGCGCCACGCTGCGCAGATTGTCGAGCAGCACATCCGGGTAGCCATCGACCGGCGCGATGCGGTTTTGCGAGAACAGCTCCGGAAACAAGCGCATCATCATCTTGCGGTTTTCGAGCATGTAGGAGACGCCGGACGGCACGCGCAAGTTGTCTTCCAGCACACAGAACTCACCCGCGTCGTCGCGCACGATATCGATGCCGGCGATGTGCGCGTAGATCCCGCCCGGAACATCCACCCCCTGCATCTCCGGGCGGTATTGCGAATTGCACAAGATTTGCTCGGCCGGGATGATGCCGGCCTTCAAGATTTGCTGGTCGTGATAGATATCGTGGATGAAGGCATTGAGCGCACGGACCCGCTGTTTCAGGCCGCCTTCCAGGCGAATCCATTCCTCCCAAGGTAGGACTCGAGGCACGATATCGAACGGGATCAGACGTTCCGAGCCCTCTTCCTGCCCGTACACGGCGAAAGTGATCCCAACCCGGTGGAATAGGGCGTCGGCCTCCGCACGCTTTTGAGTTAGCCGCTCCGCCGGCTGAGCCTGGAGCCATCCGGAATAGCGCGAGTAATGGGAACGCGCCGTGTTCTGATCTAGATACATCTCGTTATAAGGATTTTTGCTCAATAGGCCCCCGATTGAACCTCAGCGAATTCCGTGCCAAAACGCCGCCCACACCCCCAATCATGTACTTACAACTTTTGCGCCGCAACGACGCACCAAGTCAATGCGCGGTCGCTCCGCAACGGTGCATTATGGTTTCGATGGGTTCGACGGAGGGGAGCGTTGGCAGGGGTTAGTCTTTTCCGAATCGCGCCGAAATTGGCAGATTTCGCGCAAAACCTCACTGTCCTACTTCGACGCCACCTACCCTCTACATAATTTTCGATCACGCAATTAGCCTAGCAAGATCACTTCGGTCTCTGAACCCGTCGGCCAATCAAGATTGATTGATCGCGTGAAGTAAGCCAACTTAGCAATCGCTGGTGAGTTCCAGTACGACCTCCACCGAGCAGAACGTTTGCCTATGCGACCGTGGCTTCGAATTTTCGCAAATCTGCGCTGCTTAACGTTCAAGAGTAGTCAAGGCGCCAATTCTGGATTAAATCCCATGCCCGTGAACCGTACACGTTCCCAGGATATTCCTTTTATGCGGATCCCGAGACTATGTGCGTAAACGACGATGTGCAGGCAGTTCTGAGAACATTGTCCTCCAAACCGAGGATAGTGACGAAGGCCAAAACGGGCTGACTATTCGTGACGACCCGTGCTATAGCTAGTTCCCCCGATCTTCGTAAATTTCACAGCTGCATAAATGAGGCCTAGAATCGCAACCTGGGTATGAAGGTGCGCTTGCCGGCAAGGCGATTGCAAAGCACAACCAAAGTGGGAATTGACGAGTCTGAGCCAACCGGTGACGGCGAAACACAATGACGTTCGAGTCGTCGCGCGAAGGGCGCTTCTGCAGCTTTTTGAACCGTTGGCTGGGTTTGTAATCGATGCTGGCCTCGGCACCAAGGAGCTGCAATCAATCTTGAGACAAGCGGCGGTGAGGAGCGTCGCCGCTCGACAACTCGAGGTCGCCCATCGCGTCAATATTTCTGGGATCGCAGCGTCGACAGGCATCCCGCGGTCGGAAATTTCGCGAATATTGAAGTTGAGCGCGAAGACGAACGAGGAACCCGTCGAGCGGCAACAAAAATCGACAAATCGAATACTTGCAGCGTGGCACGAAGAACCTAAGTTCACCAACGCTAACGGGCAGCCGGCAGATCTCAATTTGTATGGTCGCGGTGCGACCTTCGAGTCGCTCGTGAGACGCCACGGCGGTGGTATACCTACGCGCGCTGTTCTTGACGAGCTAATACAAGCTCGTGCCGTTGAAGTGCTTTCGTCTCAGAAAATCCGGGCGAAGACCTTATTGGCGGTACATGGTGGAATAAGTCCACAGGTAATCAAGGCGTTTGGAGATCGTGCAACGGAGTTGTTATCCACAATGTTGTCAAACATGAGGAAGCCCGAAACGCCCCAATTTGTTGCGAGCGTTTCGGGGTGCACTATCACCCCTAAAGCATTGCCGTTAATTAGAAGGGAGCTTTCAAACAAAGGCGCTGATTTTCTGGCTGACATTCAGGAAAGTTTGGCTCCGGAGCCAGCAAAAAATCGCGATATGAGAGGCTTGAGCACGGTAAGCGTGACGGTCTTTCTTCACGAATCGTCGCGCAAAGGGAACCCCAGGAAACCATCTTTGAACAAAAGACGAAACTTTCGGCGAAAATCCTAAAAACTAACTCTTCGTAAGTGGATCACCGATAGCCAAATAAATACCGATAGAGATCGGCACGAGCTTACCTCGATGTTTTGACTGGCTAGAACGATTTTTAGTCTTTTGCATCATCCAGTTGTCAAACGACTCCAGAAAATTCTGACCTTGTCTCTTAACCTTTATCTTTAAGGTTGGAACGAGCCGGTGGTCGAATGCACCGTTCCAGGCAATGCGATGAAACAATTGATCCGTATTTGACGGATCGCTATCAAGATTATGACGAAGAGTTCGTATAAAGCTATGAAGAGAGGTAAGAGTGTGTTGGATCCCTAGTCGTTTGTCTTCGTACACCGGTAATGATCGCATTTGAACGTGAATGAAACGATTTTTATCGATTGTTACCGCGCCTACATGTTCGAGCTCAGTGAGTAGAGAGGAGGCGTTCATATTAGGTACGGACTGCTTGGCCAATTTTCCGAATGATCGCCTCGAGCCGCGCATTTTGATGGGCAACGGATTGCCCAAATTGTCTAAATACTCCGGATTCTGGTGCCACGCCGATAATAGTTCACCGATTGCAACAGTGTGATGGTAGAGCCGGTGTGACGCGAGTGCCGTGTGATCTATAGATTTCACTCGAGACGCGAGGTGGGGCGCATCGATTTGTAGTTGCTCGAAAAGGTCTAAAAGGACCCCAATGACGTCATCGACGGTAACGTCGCGCGGCCTCTTGGCTTCAATTTTCTTTTTTTTTGCTCGCATGGGCTGTGACCTTGCTCTGTTGGAGATCGTTGCATCCCGAAATCAGTTCACTGCAATGAAGAGGTGCTTGGTATAGAGCCTGTTTAAAGGATTGGTTTTCGCGCCTCTTATGTAGGGTTTTATCAGCCTCTTTGAGCTGTAAAAATAAATTGGAATCACCGGATATTCCGACAACATCAATTTTTCCGCTTGCTCAAGAATGCCTCTTCGGACTGAAGAATTAGGGGTAGCTGCAGCCCGGTCGAGTAAAGAGTCGAATTGAGGATTCACATATGTTGCATCGTTGTTGGGTGACCCGCTCCGGAATATATCAAGAAAATTGCCAGCGTCATTATAGTCGGCGGTCCAGCCGAGCCTGGCAATATCCCATCGGGTTATGTCTTTCCGCGAGTCCAGAAAAACTCGATATTCCTCGTCGATTAGCTCTGTTTCTATACCTAAGGTTTCCCTCCACATTGAAGCAATGGCGATTATCATGCGTTTAATGGCTGGATTTGAATTGAAGAGAAGTCTCAAGTGCAACGGATTACTAAGGGAGTAGCCCGCAGACTTATAAAGGCTTCGTGATTCTTCAATCCTTGCTGAATCAGGCAAGGATTGCCATTCCCACGATTGTGGATCGTAGTTCCAAGTGCCATTTGGCACGAATCCGTAAGCGGGTTTTTGACCAAAGGTCAGGACTGTACCCTCAAGGGTTCGACGGTCGATCGCCATTGCTAACGCCTGCCGCAGCTTGAGATTTGCAACGAACGTAGCCGAATGCAAATTTATTGCGCAATACGCAATCCCCAAAAAAGGTGCGACCAATAACTCATCCGGGTGTTCCTTCCGGATGAATGGGAGTGCAGATGACGGAACGCTTTGAGTTATGTCAAGTTGGTTCGCCCGATATTGAGCAAGCTCGGAGTTCTCGTCGGAAATTGGAAAGTATTCGACATTTTCAATTCGAATGTTCTGACGGTCCCAGTAAAACGGGTTTTTCGTAAGCTTTAGGCTAGCTCCAGGAGTCCATCGAGAAAGGGTATACGGCCCATTTGAAACCCATTCATCAGATTTATGCGCGCTAGAAGCTTGCTCGGAATAAATTGGGAATGTCGCGGAATGAGTTAGGAGTTGTGGAAAAAAAGGCGCCGGTTGTTCCAACTCAACGAGCAATAAATCATCGCGCACGGCGTACGCGGCTAACTGTGAAGGCGATAGTCGCCCAGCAATTATTTCTGAAGCACCGGCAATTGGTCGAAGCAAATCCGCCACCGGAGAGCCTCGTTTCGGATCGACTACTCGTCTCCAAGCGGATACAAAATCCTGTGCGCGGATTGTTTTGCCGTTCGACCATTTCGCATCGTGCCGAAGTTGGAACGTGTAATGAGTACCACTCGGGTCTACGTTCCATGAAGCGGCGACTCCCGGTTGTACTACCCCTTCCGCTGATTCTGTAGCTAAGCCTTCGTACAGATCGCGGACCACCTCGAATGAAAATACGTCCCCCGCCTGACCAGGATCGAGGCTCGCCGGCTCGCCACCGATGCCACGTCTAAGGAGTTCGACATTGATTGGAATACGAGATTGGACCGACCGGCCAGTTTTGGAGTCGCAGCCGTGAATCGTCATTAGCAATATGACGAATCCGATCGGCCAAAAGCGACGAAGACATTTCAATCCTTTAGTACTCAGTATCGTGACTCGACAAGTATTGCTTTTGTATTGACGTCATGGTGGAAAAATCGCCGGCTATGGCCGAAGCCATGGCGAGGGAAACAGCACATTTCTGCGTAGCACAGGCGCAGTGACAACTGCTATCCCCTACACGAAAAAATGGTCTCGTAACACCGACCTGTCTTCGTTTATGTTGTTCTGCTGCATCGCAGCAACAGTGAAACCCTGAATCTGTGATTTCAGTCACAATAATAGTTGTAATATGTTGTTCTGTGTCGCAATCTGTTAAACACAATTTATTAGCAGCATTTCGGCATTTACTTCGGCCGTTAGTTCGAATCGCAATAAGAAACGGCCTTGAATTCTCCGATTTTGCCGGTGTGTTGCAGGATGCTTATGTCAGCGTCGCGACTAGTGAGCTTCGAGTTTCCGGACGCGACATTTCTGCAGATGCAGTTTCTGTTATGACGGGAATTGAATCCGCGGATGTGCAGGAAGTACTTCGGTCACCTGATGTTTTAAAACTGGGTGATGCAGAGCAGAGGATTAATGCAGCCGCCAGAGTGCTGGTGGGTTGGCATACGGACCGCGACTACATAGGCCCATATGGGTTAGTTAGGGATCTTGCGTTCTCACAGGCCGATGTGCAGTCGAAGAAGGATGTGAGTGGATTTGTGGAATTGGCCAAGCAGTATTGCCCGGCCGTCCCACCGAAAGTGCTTCTTGATGAATTGATAAGAACGGGTTGTGTGCAGGATTTGGGCAATGGGTTCTATCGAGCGTTGACTCGGTCATATGTGCCTGAGCAGCTAAGCGCCGAGAGCATTCGACGCTTTGCTCAAGTTGTTCACAATGTGACTGAGACCCTCGAAGTGAACCTTCGTAGATCGGTCCGGGGAACTGGACGTGTAGAGCGAACGATATTCGCCGACTACGGATTGCCGCGTGAAGATCTCGCAGCGTTCGACAAGTTTGTGCGTGAAAGGGGACAGCTATTCGCCGATGACATCGATAATTGGTTGTCGGACCGATCGCAGGAAGGGCGACAAGACACAATACAAACTGGTATTGGCTTCTACCACTACGTGGTAAACAACGAAGACGAACGGGATTTTGGAAAAGCGTTGCAGGTTGAGGGGAGCAAGGATGAAGGATGAGGGAGCGAGGATGATGATGAATAAGGGAGCAGGGATGAAGAACAAACTGACTCGCATCGCAACCAGCTGCGGTGCGTTCGCCATCACTGTGATGGTAATGAGTTCGTATCCGGAGGGCACCGCGTTTGCTGCGAGCCCCGAACAACTCAACGCCGACTTTCAATCTTTAGCAAATAGCGATCTTCTCGTTTTGGGGCCCGTTGAGCGAGTCGACTCTGCTAAGTCTCAGATCGAAGTACTTGGCCAAGTAGCCGTAGTTCCAGCGTCTCAACGAGGCGCCGGGATTGATGGTCTCGCTGGGCATTTGGTCTCTATTTATGGTTCGTTAAATCCCGACGGATCTCTTAAAGTGAGGCAGGTCAGCGAACTAACTGCAGCGAGCTATGTGCCAGGTGCGACGAAACTTTACTTGAAGGGAATTGTGATCTCAGTCGATTATGCAAATGCAGCCGTTAGGCTAGGTTCGCTCTCGATTGACTACGCTGGCGCCCTGCACACACTTATCGCAGATGACCTTGCCGCGGGAAAAATGGCATCTTTCAGTGGAGTCGAGTTTTCCACGTCTTCCAGACTTTATGCAGACAACGGATTTGTGCATCGAGAGGCCGGCGTTCAACCCCTTGGCCAAACTGGCAGCGATGGTCAGACCGGCAGCGATGGTCAAACTGGTAGCGACAAGAAGGTAGCTGCCAAGCCGTTGGGTCAAACCGGCAGCGATGGTCAGACCGGAAGTGATGGCCAAACTGGCAGTGATGGCCAAACTGGCAGTGACAAGAAAGTAGCTGGCAAGCCGTTGGGTCAAACCGGCAGCGACGGCCAGACCGGAAGTGATGGCCAAACTGGCAGCGACAAGAAAGTTGCCGCTAAGCCGCTAGGTCAAACCGGCAGCGATGGCCAGACCGGAAGTGATGGCCAAACTGGTAGCGACAAGAAATTAGCCGCTAAGCCGTTGGGCCAGACCGGCAGCGATGGTCAAACTGGTAGCGATAAGAAAGTGGCCGCTAAGCCGCTAGGTCAAACCGGCAGCGATGGCCAGACCGGAAGTGATGGCCAGACCGGCAGTGATAAGAAAGTGGCTGCCAAACCGTTGGGTCAAACCGGTAGCGATGGTCAGACCGGAAGCGACGGCCAAACTGGTAGCGACAAGAAAGTGGCTGCTAAGCCGCTAGGTCAGACCGGAAGTGATGGCCAGACTGGCAGCGACAAGAAAGTGGCTGCCAAACCGTTGGGCCAGACCGGCAGCGATGGTCAAACTGGTAGCGACGGTCAAACTGGCAGTGACAAGAAAGTAGCTGCCAAACCGTTGGGTCAAACCGGTAGCGATGGTCAGACCGGAAGCGACGGTCAAACTGGCAGTGACAAGAAAGTAGCTGCCAAACCGTTGGGTCAAACCGGTAGCGATGGTCAGACTGGTAGCGACAAGAAAGTAGCCGCTAAGCCGTTGGGCCAAACTGGTAGTGATGGTCAGACCGGAAGTGATGGCCAGACTGGTAGCGACAAGAAAGTAGCCGCTAAGCCGTTGGGCCAAACTGGTAGCGATGGTCAGACCGGCAGCGACGGTCAAACTGGCAGTGACAAGAAAGTAGCTGCCAAACCGTTGGGTCAAACTGGTAGCGACAAGAAAGTAGCCGCTAAGCCGCTAGGTCAGACCGGGAGTGATGGTCAGACCGGCAGCGACGGTCAAACTGGCAGTGACAAGAAAGTAGCTGCCAAACCGTTGGGTCAAACCGGTAGCGATGGTCAGACCGGAAGTGATGGCCAAACTGGTAGCGACAAGAAAGTAGCCGCTAAGCCGCTAGGTCAGACCGGGAGTGATGGTCAGACCGGGAGTGACTAGGGTATCGAGTCAACTCGGAGGGATGTTAGTTTCGAAGCTTTGGGCTAGTGACGCTCGATCACGCCGATCATGCTTCCGAAAATCGGCGCCTGGGAGTAGCAGGCAGCGCGAATTGATACACGATTGGGGTTCGCTTGGCCTTCACATGAACTTGCAGTAGTCTGCAAACCTTGAGATCTCCTTTCTAACATTACTTGCTGTTTGCGGATGCCCCACTCCCTAGTCTGCTGGCGCTGCGGCGCCTCATTGGCGGCACTGACCTTGCCCCTCCGGCGCCTTGAAGTCTGTAAGGCGTGCAACGCCGAACTTCACGTCTGCAAGATGTGCATCGAGTACGACCTCTCTTACGCTAAGCACTGCAAGGAGCCGACGGCGGAGGAGGTCCGAAAGAAGGACGAGGCAAACTTCTGCGACCACTTCAAGCCGAAGGCGGGAGCTTACGTCGCGAAGGATACTGCCGAGATCGACCGGGCGAAATCTGCCTTGGATGCGCTGTTTCGCAAGTGACCGTTTCTTCCTGACCGCGTCTCGCCGCCGCCCTGCCCGCGGCCCCGGCCGGCGCGGCGGACGCGGCGGCCAGCTCCACGAATCGCGCGATCTTCGTCGAAGAGGCGCCTCCGTATCCGCCGTCGCCGCCGGAATGCTCCGCCGCAACTCCGCCCCCAAGGGGAACGCCTCCGTTCCAGAGGATTGAGGGAATCCCTCATATTGCCTTTC
Organism: uncultured Gammaproteobacteria bacterium; assembly: GCA_963783185.1. Lineage (GTDB taxonomy): Bacteria > Pseudomonadota > Gammaproteobacteria > Steroidobacterales > Steroidobacteraceae > Bog-1198. Next base: position 225,017 of record CAWAMT010000002.1, read on the forward strand.
CTAGTCTACGCGGTCGATCTCATTACGCGTATAAGCATGCCAGGAAATCTTTTTAGGGGTGCCGGAGTAGGAACGATGGCGAGATCTCCGGACTATGTGCGTCTCGCGACGAACGCTGCGCGTTCGTTGGCGGACTCTGCCTTTGACAGTCTCCCCCTGGCTGCCTTGGTCGTCGACTCCCGCCCCAATCGTTTGCCGATTGTACTTGCCAATGCGGCAGCTCGCGGTTGCCTTGCCGGGCACTCCGAGCAATCGCCGCTGCTCGACGGCTCGCTCTACAGCCTATTGGAGCCCGCCTCGGCCTCCGCCATTGAACCCATTTTGGCGTCCCTGTCCGACGGCGAATCGAACGCCGCCCAACGGACGCTGAGTTGGCGGCTGATGCGAGGCGAGTGCGCCGTCAAAACCGAATTCAAATTGCTCGACTGCGCTCAGGGCCAGCGTCTGGTCATGCTCACGTTCGCGCCACTGGAGGCCGAGCGGGATGTAGTAAGCGCAGTGGACCAGCTGCCCTTCAACATGCTCATTTTGGATAGGCAGCTGAATGTCACCTACGCAAACCCAGGTGCGGAACGCTCGAGCGGCAGAACCGGCGGATTACGCGGTACTTCCGCGTTGACGCTGGCGCCCACCAGCGCGGTGCCTCACGAGGTATACCTTCGCGCGCTGGAAGGCTGTCATTATCATGAGGACGGAGTTGAGCTATCGACGCCGGACGGTCCGGTCCGCTGGTTCGAGATCGACATGGAACCGCTCAGGAGCGCGTCCGGCATCGTGGGATTGATCGTTTTGTCGACCGAGACAGGCGAGCGACCTTTGCTCCGCAACCCGCAGAGTCGGCGCGAACGACGTCTGCGCGAGCTGGCGGATGACAATGCGCAGGACATCATTACCGTCGCCGCCCCGGACGGGGGACTGCAGTATGTCAGCGGCGGCGTGAAAGGCGCGCTCGGATACACGCCCGAAGAGCTGCGTTCAATCCATCTGTTCGACCAGGTGCACGCCGACGATGCGGAATCGCTGCGCGCGAAATATCAGCGGCTGACGACGTCGCAAATCGACCGTTTTTCGCATCAGCATCGGGTTCGACGTAAGGACGGGACTTATCGTTGGCTCGAGTCGAATTACGTGGCTGCATTCGACGATCCCCTGATCTACGGTGTGGTAATCAATTCGCGGGACATCACCGAGCGCAAACAAGCGGAAAGCCGCTTGGCTCAGCGCGAGGAGATCTTCAGGCTGGCTGCCGAAGCTGTCGATGGCGTCATATTCGAATGGGATCTAACCCAAGGCATCGTTCACCGCTCAAGCGGCGTGCAGGAGATCTTGGGTATCGAACCTGAAGACCTCGCACCCGCCATCGATGCCTGGTGTGAACGGATACATCCCAGCGATTTTTCGGTATACCGGAGAGAAATTGGTCTCGCGCTGATCAACGGCCGGGGTTGGACTACGACCTATCGCATCCGCGACTCCCGCGGGCGGTACCGATCGATGCTGGAGCGCGGGCTCATTCAGCGCAATGCGACCGGCGATCCGGTGCGCGCGATCGGATGCTGCGTCGACGTTTCCGAAATCAAAAGGCTCACGGATTTGTTGGCCGAGACGCAACGTACGGCCAATATGGGCGGCTGGGAGTACAGCTATTCGGCGCGCGAGCTCACGTGGACGGAGGAGATGTTTCGCATCTACGAGACCTCGCCGGCCGAATTCGCCGTGTCGAGGGAATCCGTATTGGAGTATTGCTCCCCGGCTTCGAGGCAAAGCTTTGTCGATGCCATAGGTCATGCGGAGTCTTCTGCGGACGAGCAGTTCGATCTCGAACTCGAAATCATCACGCTCAAGAACCGGCACATATGGGTCCGTATGATCGGGCACGTCGAAAAATTGGACGGACGCCCGTTTCGCGCCTTCGGATCGGTGCAGAACATACAGGCTCAGAAGCTTGCGCAATTTGCACTCGAGAACAGCACCGACTGGCTGAAATTGTCGATGCACATGGCGCACATGCACGCCTGGCGATGGGACAAGGCCCGGGATGAGTTCGAGTTCGCGATCGTCGATGGCCAAGCGGTGAACTTGCCCACCGAGTTTCCCGGAATGAAAGAACTCATGGCGCGGATTCACCCGAAAGACCGGATGTCGTGCCGTCGGGTCATCGAGCAAGCCTTTAAGACTCGCAGCCAAATGCACCAGGAGTTTCGGCTAAAGGCCAACGACGGCCGCTATCGAACCTACACAGCGATCGTCCGTCCAGTGTTCGATGCCGCAGGCGCGCCGAGCGGCCTCGTGGGTGTGACCCAAGATGTGACGCCGTGGCGCGAGTCCGAAGCGCAAATGCGGCGATCGGAACAGTTGCTGCACACGACGACCTCCAATGCCGCCGACACTCTCATGTTGGTGGATACCGACCTGCGCATTCGCTTCATCAACAAGAGCAGCGGAGACATGACGATCGAACAAATCGTCGGTTGCGAAATATCCGCGATATTGCCGGAGGCTGCGTGCACCCTTGTCGTTGCCAAGCTGCGGCAAGTCTTGGCTACCGAAGAAACCGCGACCTACGAATTCGAGTCCACGGAAGGCGATTCGGAAGAAGTCCAGTATTTTGAAAACCGCGCCGTGTTCGTGCGCGACGATAACATCGGCACCGGCATATCGATCAGCGTACGAAACGTCACTGAGCGCAAACGCCTGGAACAGGAGATCTTGGACGTCTCGACCCGCGAGCGGCAGACCATCGGCCGCGACCTGCACGACGGTTTGGGCCAGGAGCTCACCGGCGTCGCACTAATGCTGCGCGGCCTCGCCACCCGAATTCAACACCAGGCGCCCGAAACCGTTGTACAAGTCAACGAAATCGTCGGCCTCGTGAACCAGTCCATCGAGAGCGCCCGGTCGCTGGCGCGCGGATTGCTGCCCGTGCACACGGACAGCGGCGGGTTGCCGTTTGCACTGCGGACACTTGCGGCTCGAACACGCGATTTATACGGTTTGGAAGTGAACTTTCGCGCAGAAGTATGGCCTGAGCTATCGCTGAGTGAGGCCAGCGCGAGTCACTTGTATCGCATTGCACAAGAGGCGCTAACCAACGCAGCGCGTCATGGACACGCCTCGAAGGTCGAAATTTTCCTGTTGGTCACCAGGAATGCCTTTTTCCTGCGGATCACCGATGATGGCACCGGAGTTGGAAGTGCCCACAAGTCGGCGACCGGTATGGGCCTCAAGATCATGAGATATCGGGCCGGCATGATAGGTGCTAAGTTCGAGATCGGGCCAAACATTCCGCATGGGACTACAGTTCGCGTGACTGGCGATCAACCCGTGACGGTGGGTGCATTACACCCCGCACACGTCACTTATGGAGGACATGAATATGGGCGCTAGCAATACATGGATGCGTACGTCGATGGCTCAGCCTGGGGCTCCCGGCGCCAAGCGCCGCGCACGACGAGTGTTGATCGTCGACGATCATCCGATCGTTCGCCAAGGGTTGCGTCGAGTGATGGAGAACGAAGAGGACCTCATGGTTTGCGGCGAGGCGGAGACGGCGCGGGATGCGCGCACCGCCATCAAGGAATTGAAGCCCGATGTGGTAATTGCCGACATCAGCCTCAAGCAGGGCGACGGCATCGAGCTGGTGCGCGACGTGCGCGCCCATTACCCGCAGCTGCCGATCCTGGTGTTGTCGATGCACGACGAGACCATCTATGCGGAGCGCATGCTCTCCGCCGGCGCCAGCGGCTACATCATGAAGCAGGCGGCCAGCGAACAATTTCTCATCTCGCTGCGGCGAGTACTCGACGGCGGCATCTACGTGTCGGAAGCCGTCGGCAACAACATGATTCAGAAGTTCGCGGCGGGCGGGGCGTACATCTCGGCGAACCCCATCGACCGCTTGAGCAATCGCGAGCTGCAAATTCTGCACATGATCGGTAAGGGAATGAGCACGCGGGAGACCGCGCACTCGCTCAACCTCAGCATCAAGACCGTGGAATCGCATCGCCAGCGCATCAAGCGCAAACTCAATCTCAGTAGCGGTACGCAACTCGTGCAATACGCCGTCAACTGGTTCACCGGCCGTGAAGGCGGCGGTGCCAATCCGCTACCCGAGGCGGAGCCGTCGCCGGCCGCAACGGATGCGGACGACGAATAGCAGCGCCCGCGCTCTTTAAGTTCAATCGGCCTTCCGATCGTCGAGCGTGACGACCCAGTGTCGTGCGCCATCGTGCTGGAAAGGTACGGCCTTCGCCCGCAGATCGCGCGTGCCGCCGACGATGTCAGGCCGCGGGTCCACCGAGAATTCGAGCGCACCGTCGGTTTCCGCCGCGTTCAATCGCGCGATGACTTGCGTCGCCTGCTCGGCTGGTATTTCGCACCATAGCCGATTGGCTTCGACAATCGCGCTCTTCGAGTCGAGCAACGCCGCGGCCAGGGGTAATGCATCGAATCCGCGGCGCAAATACCGGATCGTCGATGCGGAGGTTTGCTGCTCCACATCGGCGCTCACATCGCGCGCGCTGCCGGCGAGATGAACGGGATGCCCCACATCGTTGCGCATCGCCGCGCCGCGAATCTGCCACCACTGGGTTTGATCCGCGCCCACCTCGACGCGCACCTTGACGTCGAGCGGCAGCCCCTGCTCGAGGTGATCGCGAAGGTTCGCCATCAGCTCTTGCCAGGTGGCAGGCTGCATTAACGGCTGAAAGTTGAGCAAGCTCCCGCGGGTGAGGTCGATCGGGCAAGTGATCCGTTGATAGAACCAATCGCTGAACCACGCCGAGCCCTCGATCAGGTCGAACTCCCAAAAGCCGTCGCCGCAGGCGGTGAGGGCGCGCGTCCCGGGCTGGATCTTTTTCTTGTTACGAGACTGCGTTTCGCGCATCCATAGATTATCGGTCGGCGAAGACGCGATCTTAAAGCCGACTGGTCGTCCTTTAGGCGGATCCCCGCTGAACTGGCGCACAATTCGAACAAATGGCGGCGAACACCCATCGCCGGTGCCACGTCAAAGGCGCACCCGCCTCTCAAACAGCATCGCAGGGATCTGCAACAAGTCGCACGCGATAGGTCAAGTCGCGCCGCCTCAAGCCGATATCAAATAAGAATCCAAACGGGGACGCGGAGTTCAATTGGTGCCCGAACCAGAATCTGTGACGCCTATCACGGCCGAGACGGCGACCTGCATCTTGTTGGCGGAGGACGATCCGGTCACGAGAATGCTGATGACCCGCTTTCTCAAGAAAGCCGGGTACGAGGTCGAAGCCGTCGCCGACGGCGCCGAAGCTCTCGATCGTATGACCAAGCGCTACTACCCCATCTTGGTCACCGACTGGGAAATGCCGGAAATGGACGGCGTAACATTGTGCAAAGCCATGCGCAACCTCCAGCTCGATGGCTATGTGTATGCCTTGCTGCTGACCGCGCGCGATTCGAAGGAGCACATCATCGCGGGCCTCGAGGCCGGCGCCGATGATTACCTGGTCAAACCCGTGCACGAGCCCGAGTTGGTTGCGCGCTTGAATGCGGGACGTCGCATCCTGGCGTTGGAGCATTCGCTGCGCGCCGCGAACGAACAAAACCGCATTCTGTCGATAACCGACGCCCTCACCGGCACGTACAACCGCCGGTATCTCATGGACCAGCTGCCGCGCGAATTGCATCGCTGCCGCCGCTACGCCAATCCGCTGTCGGTGATCATGTGCGACATCGATCATTTCAAGCACATCAACGATGCGCGCGGCCACGCCGCCGGCGACGATGTGCTCCAGCAATTCGCCGCCCGGATGCAAAAATCCATCCGCTCCGCGAGCGACTGGGTCGCGCGCTACGGCGGCGAGGAATTCATCATCGTGCTGCCGGAAACGAATTACGAAGGCGCGCTGTTCGTGGCGGAAAAAATGCGCTTGATGATGACGGCAACGCCCTTCGTGACGCGAGCCGGAGATGTGGAAGTTACCGCGAGCTTCGGCGTCGCCTCTACCGCGCCGCAAGGGCCCGATCTCTCGCTCAAAGTCGAGACGCTGATTCGGACCTCCGATGAGTGCCTATACCGGAGTAAGCAGGGCGGCCGAAATCGCACCACCGGCGTTGAGATCTCTGAAGGCCTCGCACTCATGGCCAACGCCTAATCTTAGGCTTCGGTCCCGCCGGGCTTGAGCCGGCGCTAGCGGCCGCAAAGGCGCTCAACCGACTTTCATCAGCTGCGCATTCACCGCCTGCAAATTCTCCGTCACTTGCTGCACCAGGCGGTCGATCTCGTTCGACAGATTGGTGCGCGCTGCGCTCTCCAAGTTCGAGGCGGCGGCGCTTAAACGATGGGCGTGAATATTGGCGCTGGCACCTTTCAGCGCATGAGCGCGCTTGCCGATGGTCTCGAAATCATGGACCTGCATGGCCGCGACGATCTCGGCCAGGCACTTGTCGCCGCTCGCGACGAAGGTCTCGATGAGTTCGCGCTCAAATTCGGCATCGCCGCCGGTCAACTCGTGGAGCGCGTGGATGTCGACGTCATGCGACGCCTTGTTGCCTCCGAGGTAGCGGCCGAGGCAATCCGCCAACTGACTCGGCACAATGGGCTTTCCGAGATGAGCGTCCATGCCGGCGGCAATGCACTGCTCGCGATCCTCGCTCATCACGTTGGCGGTGAGCGCAATGATGGGCATTCTATTTCCGAGCCCGCTCTCGCGCTCCATTTCTCGAATTTTTAAAGTAGCGGTGAACCCGTCCATGACGGGCATCTGGCAGTCCATCAGCACGGCATCGAACGTCCCTTCGGCCATGCGCTCCAGCGCCTCGACCCCGTTGTTGGCGATGGTGACCTCGGCGGCTAATCTCTGCAGCAGCCTTTGCGCCACGCGCTGGTTCACGGGGTTGTCCTCGACCAAGAGGATGCGGTGCCCGCGAAAGGTAGGATTGGCCCGCGGCGCCGCCGGCAAGCACGCGAGACGAGGTTCATCGCCGCTCAAGACCTTGTCGAGCAGCGTCGCGAGCTTAAAGGCGCGGATGGGTTTCAAGCCGATGGCGTCCGGTTGGTACGGCCAATCGGCGACGGCCGCATGGTCCGCTCCAAACATCGACAAAAGCACGAACGGCAAACTCACCCAGCGTGGATTCAGTCGCAGTGCCGCCAACAGGTCGAGGCCGCCCTTCACGGGCATCAACTCGTCCGCCAACACGAGGTGGAAGACCTCGCCCGCCGCAAGCCGCCCCAGTGCCTCATCCACGCTCGTCGCCGTCACCACCTCGAAGCTGAACAAAGCGAGCTTGGTGGCCAAACTCTCGCGGCCGACCGCGAGGTCATCTACCAGTAGGATCCGTTTGCCGGACCCTAACGGGTGCGGGACGTACCGGTCCCGGACAGGCCCCATGGGCACGGTCACCCAGAAGCGCGAACCTCGTCCCATCTCGCTCTCGACGCCGACCTCGCCGCCCATGAGTTCCGCGAGCCGCTTGACGATCGAAAGGCCGAGACCGGTACCGCCGTAGTGGCGGGTGGTGGAGGAATCGACCTGCGAGAATGACTTGAACAGGCGATCGAGGCGTTCGGCGGGAATGCCGATGCCGGTATCCGACACCTCAATCCGCAGCCGAGCGTCCCCTTCGGTCAGGGCGGCGGTCGACACGTCGAGCAGCACGTGGCCTTCGTGCGTGAACTTAACCGCGTTGCCCACCAGATTTAAGATGATTTGGCGCAGGCGCCCCGGGTCGCCTCGCGCGAGCAGCGGTACTCCGCCGTCGATGTTCACGACGAGCTCGACGCCTTTGAGCGCCGCTTGCAGCGCGATGGGCGCGGTCGTCTCATACACGATGTCGCGCAACTCGAAGTCGACATGCTCCAGTTCCACGCGGTCCGCTTCGATCTTGGAGAGGTCGAGCACGTCGTTGATCAAGGACAGGAGCGCCTGGGCGCTCGAGCGAATGATGTCCACATACTCGCGCTGCGTCGCATCGAGGTTGGTGTCGGACAGGATCTGCGACATGCCGATCACGCCATTCATCGGTGTGCGTATTTCGTGGCTCACATTCGCCAGGAAGTTGCTCTTCGCGCGGTTGGCGGCTTCGGCGGCGAGCTTGGCATCGAGTACCGATTGCTCGGCCACTTTGCGATCGGTGACCAGCTGCATGGATCCGGCAAGCCAGGTGGGCTCCCCATTCGAATCGCGCTCGACCTGCCCGCGCAGGCGCACCCATTCGTAGTGCCCGAGCTTGTGCAGCACGCGGATTTCGACGTCGAAGCCGCGGCCGCAGACCAAGTTGTCGTCGATGCCTTGCCGATAAGTGCCGCGGTCCTCCGGATGAATCAAGTTCGCAAAGCGCTCATCGGAATGGCCCAGTGCGCCGGTCTCGAGGCCGAGCAGTGCTTCGAAGCGCGGCCCGAACCAGAGCTTGTTCGCCGGAATATCGAATTCCCAGACGCCGTCGCGTGTTCCCCGCATGGTCCGGGCCAGGCGCTTTTCGGTTAAGTTCAAGGCCGCTTCCGTGCGCTTCAAGTCGGTGACGTCGATCAACGCGCCCGTGATCCGGAGGATTTCTCCCGACGCGCCATGCGTCACGACGGCCTTTTCGGCGATCCAGCGTTCACTTCCGTCCTCGAGCTTGAGGCGATATTCACAGCGATAAGCTGGGTCGTCTTTCGGCGCTTGGGCGGGGGCCTGCCGGATGCGTTCCACATCGTCGGGATGCACGCGTGCGAGGCGCCCGTCGAGGTCGTCGAGGCGGGTCGAGGATTCGATGCCGAGCATCTCGTGGAAGTTATCGGAGCAAATCCAGCTGCGATGGGCGAAGTTTAGGTCCATGGTGGCGACGCCGGCCGCCGTTTGAGCGATGTTGAGCGACTCGGTGGTGTGGCGCAGCGTGTCCTCGAGCTCCTTGCGTCCGGAGATGTCGGTGATGGTGCCGATCACGCGGGCCGGCAGGCCCTCGGCGTCGCGCAAGACTTCTCCACGCGCCGCCAGCCAGCGCATGCCGCCGTCCAAGAGCAACGATCGGTACTCGCTTTGAAAATTGCCGCCGGCGCTGATGGCGTCGTTGAGTTCCCGAGCCACCGACTCGAAGTCCTCCGGGTGCACGGTCGCGAGCCACTCGTGGCGCATGAAGGCCACGCGGCGGGACGGCAAGCCGATGAGCTCGAAGAACAGCGGCGTGCAGGAGAGCTGCGCCGTCACGAGATCGAGATCAAAGATGCCGAATCCGCCAGCGGTCTGTGCGAACTCCAAAAACTCCGACGAACGGCGCAGCTGCGTTTCCCGCTCCTTGCCGCGGTAGACCGCCTTGTGCAGGCTCTTTGACAGCGACTCCATTTCATCGTCATCGCTTAAGTTCGAGGTTGCGCCCCCCTCGAGATGCGAGAGCACGTCGCGGAGCTTCTCTACGCGGCGGGTGAAGCTCAAGGCCATCGCCCAAACGCCCGCGAAGAGGACGAGGCATGCAACCACCGCAGAGAGTCCGAGCGCGAGGCGGGCGCCGGAACTTAAGTCCAGGGTCCACAACATCACCGCCAGGGCGAATACCGCGGAGGTGGGAATCAGGAGCAATTTGATGCGGCTCGACCAACTGCGCATGCGTCATCCAAAGGCTATGGTTGGGCGTGCGCCCCCTTTGCCATATATCGGCAGGGATCTAGCCGCCTTGAGCTATGATCCGGCCTTGTAATTCAACGGGATGAGCGATGCAGGCGGCCACAAATTCCTGGGAACCCCGGCAATTTGCCGAGCGGCTCCTCGAATGGTTCGACCGTCACGGCCGCAAAGGCCTGCCGTGGCAGAAGAACGTGACGCCGTACCGTGTCTGGGTGTCCGAGGTGATGCTGCAGCAAACGCAGGTCGCCACCGTGATCCCGTACTTCGAGCGTTTCATGGCGCGCTTTCCCACCGTCCAAGCGCTCGCCTCGGCGCCGCTCGACGAGGTGCTGCATCTATGGACCGGCCTCGGCTACTACGCGCGGGCGCGGAATCTGCACGCGTGCGCGATGGCGCTTACCAGCCTGCACGGCGGTGAGTTCCCGGACGACATCGATAAAATGGTGCAATTGCCCGGCATCGGTCGCTCGACCGCCGGCGCCATTCTGGCCTTATCGCGCGGTCAAAGACATCCGATTCTGGATGGCAACGTCAAGCGTGTGCTGGCGCGGGTGTTCGGGATCGACGGTGATCCGGGCTCGCCGGCCGTTCTCAAAATCCTGTGGTCGAAGGCGGAGGCGTGCACCCCGAGCCAGCGCATCCCTGCCTACACGCAGGGCATCATGGATTTGGGAGCGACCCTTTGCACGCGCGCTCGGCCCGCCTGCACGGTCTGTCCGATGCTCGGGATTTGCGCTGCCGCGCGCGAGGGTCGCCAAGCGGAGTTGCCGGGCGCACGGCAACGGCGTACCCGCAAGGCGCGCGAAGCCATACTCTTGATCGCGGAAACTGGCCAAGACGCCTTGCGATCGGTCCTCCTCGAGCGCCGGCCTACGGCCGGCATCTGGGGAGGGCTGTGGTCGCCGCCGCAATTCGATACCGAGTCGGCGGCGCTCGACTGGTGCCGGCGCGAAATCGGCGAGCTCGAATCGACGGAATCCTTGGCTCCGATCGATCATGCATTCACGCATTTTGATCTGCGCTTGAATCCTTTGAGGGTGCGCTGCAAACCGTTCTTCGGCGTGCGCGAAGCGGACGATCGATTGTGGTACGCCTTGAGCGCGCCGCCGCGCGTCGGCTTGCCGCAGCCCATCGTCACGCTGTTCGAACACCTCCGTTTAAGGACCGGCGCTTAGGTTAAGATGGGCCATGGCGCGCCGCGTACAATGTGTTCTCTTGAAGCGCGAGGCCGACGGTCTCGACTACTTGCCCTATCCCGGCGAGCTCGGCATGCGCATTTACAACAATGTGTCGAAAGAAGCGTGGGCGCAGTGGGTCGCGCATCAGACGATGCTTATCAACGAAAACCGGCTGACCCCCATCGAGCCGAAAGCCCGCGCGTTTTTGGTCAAGGAGATGGAGAAGTTTTTCTTTGGCGAGGGGTCGGAGAAGCCGAAGGAATTTGTGCCGAAGTAGTTTCAGGTCGAGAGAGCCTCGGTCGGTTGCAAGCGCGTCGTACGCCTGACATTGGTCGGGGTAAGCTGGCAGTTCGCGCGCGTCGCTTATAGTTGGGGGAGAAGTAAGAAATTGACCGAGCCTTGGTGTGTCCTATTAGCGAGTCGAGAAGCCCCGCAGCCTCTCAGGATAACAGCGCAGGTGGGCGGCGCTGCCCAACAGACCGCACTGAACAAGCGCGATCCATTGACCGCTACGTTGGTCCGAGCCGCTACGGTGACGTCGCTCGACCGGATCGCCGCGGTCATCGCAGACTCCGCCGACCATTGGCGGCAGAGCTCATTGAGGCAGCTTGGTGGCCGCAATCTCTTCATCCAGCCCAAGCACCAAGGAACGGCATACGAAGTACTACTCGCGTTGCTGCAGCTGGAAAGCCGTATCTCTTCTGAGACGCCAGTGTCTATTTCTTCCCACCGATCATGTCGTCAACGATGAAGACGTGATGACGAACTCTCTTATGGCCATGACAGAATGGATTGCTGAAGAGCCACGGCCGGTATACCTGCTCGGTGCCGTGCCTCAAGGTCCCCATGACGAATTGGGATACATTGTTCCTTGGCACGATGCAATGTTAATGCCGGCCGGTGTCTACGAATTTGTCGAAAGGCCGGACGTTCATCGGGCGCGCAAGCTGATCAACGCCGGGGGACTGTGGAATACTTTCATATTCGGGGGTACTGTTGCTTCCTTGCTAAAGCTGTTTCATCCGAGATTTGATGCCGCAATTTCAAATCTTCGCGCAGCGCTGCAATCTCATAGTGAGCTTGACCTCGTCCGCTCATACGATCGATTGACGCCACTCGATTTTTCGCACGACTTGCTCGCGAGGCAGACCGATAACCTCAACGTGCTCCGCTTGCTACGCTGCGGCTGGTGGCCCCTAAAATCACCTACCTTCAATCCTCCTCGTCGGCGCGTCAACATTGCGGCTCGAAACGTGTGACAGCGCCCCAAAACACGGGTGCTCGAGTAAGGCTGCGCCGCGCTGATTGGCCAACAACAACTTGCACGGTCCGGCAGGATGCTTCGGATCGCAGATATGGCCGAGCCCGTAGTTCTGAGTTGATAGATGCGTTTCGCGACAACGCTCTGATTGGAGCGGATACGAAGTATCGACCCTTAGATTGAGCCACATTACTTTGGATGTTCTCGGTGCAGACCAGGAACGGTACCACTTCACAAATACTCGAGCACAGTCGCCCTCCTACAATTGATCCCGTCGCTCCCATGTTGCGATCACCGGCAAGCGGGTGGGGATCGCTTTTCGGCGTAGTCAAAGCGCGAACCTCCCGCCGATTGCCCATTAAGTTGCATCCGTAATCCCTTTTTGGCTTGGAATCCCCATCTAGCATGAATCAGCGATAATTACAGTTATCGCAAGTGAAAGCATTTTGCTTTTGTTTGAATTTCGGTGTATGTAGTGAAAATGACCCAGTGGAGCTCTGAATTCAAGCCAATGCCGATCGCGCCGCAACCGGTGCTCCAAGGCCCGTTGGCGGCCTTGCTCGAATGGCAGGCGATGGCGCAGGGCGCTTACTCGGCCAATACGCTGCGTGCCCAGAAGGCGGACGGGGCGATATTCCAGGCGTACTGCGAATCCGTTGGCGAGGCCTATCTGCCGGCGAATCCCCACACCGTTCGCGCATTTATCGCTGTCCAAGTGAAGGCCGGCAAGAAGCCGGCGACGATACAGCGCTATGTCGCGACGATCTCGCGCGTGCATACCGCCGCCCATCTACACAATCCCTGCTCCAGCGAAGCCGTGCGATTGGGATTAAAGAAAATGGGTCGAGAAACGTCCGCTCGCCAGGACCAGGCGCATCCCTTGAACTGGAAGGACATCAAGGAATTTATCGACAGCGCGGGCGATGGGCTGCGAGCCGATCGCGAGCGGGCCATGCTCTGCGTCGCCTATGAAACCCTCGCCCGTCGCGGCGAGCTGGTGGCGCTCGAGCTCCGAGACATTGATTTCCATCCGAACGGCACCGGCCAAGCGCTGATCCGCCGCGGTAAAACGGACCCGAAAGGGCAGGGGAGAGTGGCCTATTTGTCGCGCACGACGGTGCGGTGGCTCAAAGTATGGCTGGAGCATGCGGGGGTTGAGGAGGGCGCGGTATTTCGTCGGTTGATCGGCCGCGCTCAAATTGGCGGGCCCTTAAATTCGGGTAGCGTCTCGCTGATCTTTAAACGGGTGGCGCAGTGGATCGGGATGCCGGCGCGATACGTCGCCGCGATTAGTGGGCACTCGACCCGCGTCGGAGCGACGCAGGATCTCGCGGCCCTCGACATCGATCTTGCGGCCATCACCCAGGCCGGTGGGTGGAAATCGCCGCGCATGCCGTTGCAATATGCGGAGAAAATCAACGTGGGAAGATCAGGAATGGCCCGAGCGGCGGAGAAGACGGGGAGGGACTGAGATTTCGCAGCCTCCATCTGGCCTTCCTCATCTTAGAAAACAGTCGGCATGTGCAGTCGGAGCCGGCGGATATAATTTGCACATATGCCGCAAGACCATTTTGTAGCACAAACCTACCTCAAGCATTTCGGGGATCCAAACCGCGATGGGATGCTGAACGCTTACCGCAAGCGCGATGGCCATCAATTTCCCTGCTGGCCCAATGACGTGTGTCGCGAATGGGACGGCGACCTAAACGACTTGCTCACCGAGAAGAGCTTGCTCGGTGATTTTCGCCAAATGGTCGAGCCGTACTGGAACGAATCAGTGGCCAATGCCGAGTCGGGCAGGCCGACCTACCACGACAAATTCGTGATCGCGATGTACATGGCGCACTTGATGACCTGCACGCCTGCATGGCGGCGGGTGGGCGTTTCTCATCACAACCAGCTCCTTGCAATGCACCTGTCCTTCGCCAAGAAAATGAAAGAGAAGTACGGAGGTCAGCCGAATCTGCCCGTCGAGACCATCACGATGATTGAGCGGGGGGAGATCGCATTGGATACCGATCCCGACTATATTAAGGCCTTGGTCACGAAGAATCTCGTGCACTACGCGTGGACGATGTACAACGAAGACTGGACCTTCGTGCGGTCCGATTCGGCGGAGCCTTTCCTCACATCGGACAATCCTGTCGCTATGAAGTATTCAGGTGCTCCCGGGGAAGCGGTGCGCCGCTTTTTACCTCTCACACCAAGACTCTGTTTGGCACTTAAGTTCGATTCTGTTGCCAACCCGGTCGCGGAGCGTCTAATGCCCGAGGAATTAAAAAAAGGACTTGCGCAACCTCCCAAAGGTGCGATCGGCTATGTGGCGGCCAATGAAGAGCTTTGCTGGCATTTAAACCGATACCAGGCACAAGCGGCAATTCGTTTCTTCGTTCAGCGTGCCTGCTTGGCCTGCGCGCCGAGCGGCCACGGACGCGGACAGCCACAACCACGTCATGACGACCGCGACCGTCGCAGCGATCCATAGGTCGCGGTGTAGTTGCCGAGTGCGCGACGTACCAGCTGAACAGCGACGAGCCGCCGCCCACAACAGCGCCGCCATGAGCCGCGCCCGGCAATAACCGCGTAAACCGCGCCGGCGGCCGGCTCGGCCCCATCCAATAGAACCCGGCGATGACGACCACCGCGAAGCAGAAGAAACATCGGCCAGCGCAACAGGCTGTAAAGCCAGACCGTCTGTTCCGACAGCGCGCCGAGCGGAGACGAAGTTCGGGACTAGCGCCGATCACCGCGAGCGACAGAAGGAAAACGAAAACGCCGACCAAGGTCGCCGCGATCGAGGTGGCGTAGAGCGCACGAGGGAGCGCTCCTCCGCCTGCTCGTCGATCACGTTGAGCGCGTCGAGGCTCGAGCGCACCGCGGCGCTCGAGCTCCAGAGCGACAGGAACAGCGCGATCCCCAGCTTGACGACAGGGCCTGATGCGGTTGCATCGCGAGCCGCTGCGCCTCATCCTGCACGAGCTTGGCGGCTTCGGCCGGGAAGCACGGTCGGCCAGCGAGTGCGAGAGACCGCGAGTTGCGCCGGGATCGGCGAACAGTCCAAACACTGAGACCGCGCCGCCAGCGCCGGCGCGATCGCAAGCAGAGCGTAAAAGGCGACGCCTGCCGCGACCGCGAACAGTCGATCGGCTCTTCGCGTCCCGATAAATGCGAACCAGGATATTCCCGTTCGCCGCTGTCGCTGCGGCATTTCGGCCGGTGTTGGCGAGCGCGACTCGGGCGCCGGCGTCTGGGCTTTCTTCGACACCGCCCCGACCGCCATCGCGACGGCGCCGAGTAGCGCGAGATTAGCTTTCATGTTTCGAACCCCGGAACATCGGCCGATCGCTCGCCCCAGGGGCGGCGGAACCACGACCTATCACCGGGCGAAATCCGCAGTATGCCCGCCGACGTTCCGAAGCGCCGGCGAAATCAGCCGGCCGATCTAATGGTCGCCAGCGCCTCGCGCGCGGCCGCGCGGCTCGGCCGCTCGTCGCCGGGCAGGCGCATCTTGGCGTCGAGCCGGCCAGCGCCTCCAAGTTGCGCCCGCGCTCGGGGCTGTCGGTCAACAGTCCCGCCATCGCCAGCGCCAGCGGCCCCGGCGTGCAATCGTGCTGCAGGAACTCGGGGATCGCGCGCTCCTCCAGGATCAGGTTGGGCAACAGGATCGACGGCGCGCTGATGAAATGCTTGAGCGGCTCCTCCAGCCGCGACACCTTGTAGGCGCCGATCAGCGGCACGCCGGAGAGCGCGACTTCCAGCGTCGCCGTTCCCGAGGCGACGAGCGCCGCGCGCGCGGTGCGATAGGCGGCGAACTTGTCGGCCTCGCTGATCAGCAATCGCGGCGCCGCCGGCCAATGCGCCGCGCGCGCCGTCACTTCGGCGTGCAGATGCGGCAGCGTCGGCAGCACGATGTCGAACGGCCCCATCGAATGCGAAAGCGCGCCGAGCGCCGCGCCGAAGTCCGGCCATCAGCCGCGCCACTTCCGAGCGCCGCGAGCCCGGCAGCACCAGCACCACCGGCGGCTTGGCGTCGCGCCGCGCCCGCTCCTCGGCGTTCGGGCGCAATTCCGACAGCCGCTCGATCAGGGGATGGCCGACATAGACGCAAGTTCGGGCCGCCGAGCCGCTCGTGCGCGGCGGGCTCGAACGGCAGCAGCGCCAGCACCTTGTCGACATAGGCGCGCATTTTGCGCGCGCGGCCCGGCCGCCAGGCCCAGATCGTCGGGCTCACATAGTCGATCACCGGCAGGTTCGGCAGCTTGGCCCGCACGCGGCGCGCGACGCGATGGGTGAAGTCCGGACTGTCGATCAGGATCAGCCCGTCCGGCGCCGACTTGACGACATGTTCGGCCGCCCAGGCGATATGCGCTGAAGATGCGCGGCAGCCGCGCCAGCACCGGCAATATGCCCATGACCGCGACTTCCGAAAGCGGAAAGGCGGATTCGAGCCCGCCGCCTCCATGCGCGGGCCGCCGACGCCGACAAAGCAAACGCCGGCGCCGCCAGCTCGCGCAGCGCCTCGATCAGCTTGGCGCCGAGCGCGTCGCCGGAGGGTTCGCCCGCGACGAGGGCGATTTTCAAGCCGCTCACGACGCCCACCCGAACACGAACAGCCCCGCCTGCTCCGCCGCGCCAACGAACGCCGCGCGATCGGCGATCAGCACCTCGCCGGCCGCGATGGCGAGCCCGACGAGTTGCGCGCGCTTGGCCGCGGCGATCGTGTCGGGGCCAAGGCCGGGCGGGAAGATCGAGCCGCACATCCTGGCCGCCGTCGGCCCCGACACGATCGCGGCGGCCGCGCGCCAACTCGTCGGGATCGCGGATCTATAAGCCGGAGAGGTGCTGATCGCCGACCGGCTGGTTTCGGTTGAGGGCGGAGCGGAAGAGGCGGGTCTGTTAGTATTGGGGTGGTCGGCTTGAGGCAGGCTGAAAATCGCCCTCGTCGCCGGCGAGCCCTCCGGCGAGACGAGCTCGGCGGCCGGCTGATGCGCGAGCTTGCCGGCGATCAGGATCACTCGTGGGTCGGCGGGGGGCGGGTGGAGGCGGGCGGGCTTGGAATCGGGCGCGTTTCCGCTTTCGGAAGTCGCCGTTATCAGGCACATAGTTCCCCGTGGGCGTCGGTGCGCGGGCTCACGCATCCTCTCCGGCCCCCCCCCTTACCGTGGCGCGCCGGGTCCGCGGCCAAACTGCCGAGAGGAGGTCATCGACTACGTGAGGCCGACATATGTGAGCCTCGCGCTCCGGCCGCGCGCCCGAAAAATGACGGGCCTACGTGGCCAAGGTGCTGGCGCTGCTGGCAACGAACCGCCGCGCGAGGAGCGGCTGGGCGGCCCAACTTGCGGGTGTGTCGGCCATCCAACCTCGAGCGGGAATCCATGAATTGCGACCCAGACGCCGAGGAGAAAAACGGCGTGGAGCCAAACCTCCGGTGGTGTCGGCGCTGCTCGGCTCAGCGGAGCACTCGGAAGTGGCGCAGCTGATGCTATGCGCCAACTTTGTCGGGGCGGGCACACGCTCGGCGCCTTCCGTGGGGCCATTACGACATCGTGCTGCCGACGCTGCCGCATCTGCACGCCGAGGTGACGGCGCGCGCCGCGCATTGGCCGGCCGCGCCGCGATTGGGAAAAGCGAGGCCGACGAGCTCGCCGCCTACGCACCGCGCGCGCGGCCCCGGGTCCGCTTCGGGAACGGCGACGCTGGAAGTCGCGCTCGCCGGCGTCCCGCTTGATAGGCGCCTACAAGGTGTCGCGGCTGGAGGAGCCTTCAAGACATTTTCATCAGCGCGCCGTCGATCCTTCTGCCGATATCTGATACTGGAGGAGCGCGCGATCCAAGAATTCCTGCAGCATGATTGCTGTGCCGGAGCTGTGCGCTGACGGCGATGGCGGGACTGTTGACCGACAGCCCCGAACAGCGCGGCGCAATTGGAGGCGCTCGGCCGTCTCGACGCGAAAATGCGGCTGCCAACGAGCGAGGGGCCGAGCCACGCCGCGCACGCGAGGCGCTGGCGACACGTTCAGGAACGCGCGCGGCGCTTCGCCGCGCCTTCGGGGACGTTTGGCGGCCACGGCGCATTTCGCACCTTGGATAGGTCGTGGCTTCCTCCGCCCCCTGAGTCACGGAACGCGCGGTGCCGGTCGAAACATGAAAGTCTCCGAAACTGGCGTTTGTCGGCGCGCTCGCCGGTGGGGGCGGCGTCAAAGAAAGCCCACGGCGCCGGCGGCCGCATGGCGACTCGTATCGCCGACGCCGTCGCCCAACTGCAAGCGAGGAAACAGAGGCGAACGGGGATCCTCCTCGTTGCGCATTTACCGGACGCGCAAGAGACCGACTATTCGCGGTCGCGGCAGGCGTCGCCTTTTACGCTTTGCTTGCACTGGCAAGGTTCCGTGGCGGCGGCGGTCTCAGTCTTTGGACTGTTCGCCGATCCCGCGCAGCTCGCCAAACTCTCAAGCTCGCTGACCGCTGCCGGCGAACCACAAACTCGTCACGCACGCTCGCAGTGCGACCGCCGGGCCCTGTGGGTGAGGAGCCGGCGTCGCGCTGTTCCTGTCGCTCTGGTAGAGCGCGGGGTGCGCGCGACTTTGGAGCACCGTATCTAATAGACAAACAGGCGGAAAGCGCTCCGCTACACTACTACGCCACCTCGTGACCCATGGGCGCTGTAGGGACCCAACGAACGGTCTCACTTGCACGTGTTGTCGGCCATTTTGTTTTGCCGTCGCCGTGGCGGTCATTGCAGCACTCTATTAGATCAGGCAAGCGCGTCTCGGCGCGGTTCCACGCGTTTATTGCAGCACAGCCATGGCCGCACTGTTCTGGGTGCTCGGCTGGTCGCTGTTAGTGGTACCGTCGCGCACCTCGCCTACACGGCGACCTAGGTTCGCTACCGCCACGGTAGTTGTCGGTCATGACTAGTGGTATGATCTATAGGCGTCCGTGAGTACTGCTCGGCGCGCAGGCGAGCGATCAGGGGGGGGGGGCGCCGACGACGACGTCGTTGCTCACTCGTTGAAGACAGCGGCGCGGCGAGTGACGGCGGGGAGCCGGACTGGCGGTGGAGGAGCTGGGCGAGCGGAAGGAACACCTGGCGGGCGCGCTGCTCGACTCTGCAGGCCGTCGGCCCGGCCAGTGTGGATGCAGGTCCGGGATCTGATCGTGGCCGAGACTTGGGGGAATCCGTTGGCGTTGCTGGAGTTGCCGCGGGGGGTTAGGCGGGGCGGGAGCTGGCGGGCGGGTTCGGGCTGCCCGGGGCGGGGCCACTGCCGGGCCGGGATCGAGGACAGCTTCCAGGGCGGCAGGTGGCAGGCCTGCCGGAGCAGACACGGCGGCTGCTAGCGGTGGCGGCGGCGGATCCCTCGGGTGATCCGCTGCTGGTGTGGCGGGCCGCTGGACGGCTGGGGATCCCGGTCGCGGCGGGGAGCGCCGGCGGTGGGGTCGGGGCTGGTGCAGTTCGGCGTGCGGGTGCGGTTCCGGCATCCGCTGGCGCGGTCGGCGGCCTACCGGTCGGCGCCGGTGCGGCAGATGCAGCAGATGCACGCGGCGCTGGCCGAGGTCACCGACCCGGCCGCTGATCCCGATCGCCGGGCCTGGCACCGGGACCAGGCCACGCCCGGGCCGGACGAGGACGTCGCGGCCGAGCTGGAACGCTCCGCGGGCCGGGCGCAGGACCGCGGCGGGCTGGCCGCGGCGGCCGCGTTCTTGGAGCGGGCGGCGCTGCTGACCCCCGACCTGGTGCGCCGGGCGCAGCGGCTGCTCGACGCGGCCGGGGCCAAACAGGACGCCGGCGCGCTGGATGCGGCGCTAGGCCTGCTGGTCGCGGCCGAGGCCGGGCCGCTAGACGCACTGCAGGCCGCCACGGTGGAGCGCCTGCACGGGCAGATCGCCGACGACCAGGGTCGCGGCAGCGACGCGGACCGGCTGCTGCTGTCCGCGGCCCGGCTGCTCGAGCCGCTGGACCCCGCCCTGGCCCGCGAGACACACCTGGAGGCGATCCGGGCCGCGATGTTCCCGGCGAGCTGGGCCGGCCCGGCGGCCTGCGGGAGGCCGCCGAGGCGGCGCGCGCGCACCGCCGGCCCCGACCCGCCGCGTCCGGTCGACGTGCTGCTCGACGCATTCGCGCTGCGCCTGAATGAGGGGCACGCAGCGGCCGCGGCGGCGATGACCCGGGCACTGGAGCTGCTTGTCACCGTGGACGCCGACGCCGACGCCGCCCGGCGCTGGCTCTGGCTGGCCAGCGGGAGAGCCAGCGACCTCATCGCCCTGGAGCTGTGGGACTTCGAATCCTGGCGTGCCCTGGCCGCCCGCCAGGTTCAGATCGCCCGTGATGTGGGCGCCCTCGTCCAGTTGCAGTCCGCGCTCAGCTTCCTCAGCCTAATCCACCTGCTCGCCGGCGAAGTGAGCGCGGCGCGGCAGCTGATCGAAGAAAATCGCCTGATCGCGGAGGCGACCGGCAACCCGCCGGCTGGGTATGCCGCGATGATGCTCGCGGCCTGGCAGGGCCGCGAGCAGGAAGCCTCCGAGCTGATCCAGGCCACCGCCCAGCTGGCGGCCGGACGCGGCCGGGCCGTCCTGGCCTTCGAGGCGGCCTGGGCGACGGCGGTGCTGGACAACGGCCTGGGCCGGTACGACGCCGCGCGGGCCGCCGCCTGGCAGGCCTTTGAGCGCGGCCAGCTGGCGCTCGGCCACCTGGTCGTGGCGGAGCTGGCCGAGGCGGCGGCCAGGACCGGTGACACGGCGCTGGTCCAGGCCACGCTGGACTGGCTGTCCGAACGTACCCGGGTGACCCGCACCGAGTGGGTACTGGGGATCGAGGCCCGCGTCCGCGCCCTGCTCAGCGACGGCCAAGCCGCCGACAGCTACTACCGGGAGTCGGTCGAGCGGCTGGGCCGGACCCGGCTCCGCGCCGAGCTGGCCCGGTCGCACCTGCTGTACGGGGAGTGGCTGCGCCGGCAGGGCCGCCGGACGGACGCGCGGGAGCAGCTGCGCACCGCGCACCGGATGCTGGACGCGATGGGCATGGCCGCGTTCGCCGAGCGGGCCCGGCGTGAGCTGCGGGCCACCGGGGAGACGGTCCGCAGGCGCACCGTCCCGGCCGCCCGCACCGCCGGGGCCGCTGAGACGCTGACCGCGCAGGAGGCGCAGGTCGCGCGGCTGGCCCGGGACGGGCTGTCCAACCCGGAGATCGGCGCCCGGCTGTTCATCAGCCCGCGGACGGCCGCGTATCACCTGAGCAACGTGTTCACCAAGCTCGGCATCGGCTCCCGGAGCCAGCTCGACCGCGTGCTGCCCGCCGGCCCGGACACCGCCGGGCCGCGCTAGCCGCTCCGCCAGCCTGGCCCGGACCCAGCATTCTGCCGGCCAATCCTGGTCAGTTGCACCTGTGCACTGACGGAGGCGAGCGCAGCCCTGCCCAGCCGACAATCGCAGGGACGCCATCACCCGATCACGACGACCGGCCAGGCAGTGACACACCCGGCACAGCAGCGAGAAATGAGCCTGCGATGAACTATCCGGCCAGCTACACCTCGACAGTGAGCGTTCCCCTTCCCGACGATGACGCCATCCGTTCCGTCGTCGGCGACACCTACGATCCCGGCACCGCCCTGAACGTCATCAAGATGTTCGCCGGCACGGGGGACCTGTACCCGGCCCTGATCGGCATGGTGAACGCCATCTTCGGGACCAAGGACATCGACGCCAAGCACCGCGAGATGATCATCCTGCGGGCCGCCAAAGTGCTCGACACACCGTATGAGTGGCAGGCGAACACGACGATGGCCGGCAACGCAGGGCTGAGCGACGCCGACATCTCCGCCGCCGCCTCAGACGGTTCGGTGACCGGCATCGACCCCGAATACGTGCTGATCTGCCGGGCTACCGACGAACTCTCCCAGGCCCACACTCTCACCGACGAGACGCTCACCGCGCTGCTGGACACCTTCGGCGCGGTCACCACCCGGAGATACGTAGCCATGATCGCCTGGTTCAACCTGCTCAGCCTCTTCCTCAACGGCACGAGGGTGCCGCTGGAGACCACCGACAAGATCGGCAACCGGACTTCTCCGATCTGACGAACGCCTGCCGGTCCCGGCCGGCCCGGCGGCCGACGCCACGCTGGGGACACCCGGGCCACGCAACAGTCAGCCGCGAGTAAGCCAACTTCCCTGGCGGGCAGGCGCACGCCCGCGGCGGGTTGCTGTCCCTACACGGGAAACCGGGCTGGGTGCCGGCCCTCGCGAGTACCCGAGCCGCGTGTGAGTCCGACCGTCCGCGCTGCCCTCGGCTAAAGCGCAGCATGTACCCCCTTACTTCCGCAGCCGGGAGCAGTCAAAGGAGCTAAGCCATGTCAGCGATCGCCATCGACCTGACGAAGACAGGTGCGACCCAGGCAGACAGTCGCGTGGCCCAGGCAGAACGTCGTCGTTCCCGGCTGGTGCCGGGGGGCGGCAGGTCCGCAATGAATGCGGTGGTCGGTGCGCTTCTGCCGCTGATCGTGACGTTGGCTCTCGGGTTTTTGCCGGCTGGCGTCACGACTTCACTCCGGCGCAGGCATCGGTGCTGAACCGGATGGTCTTGCTGTACGCGCTGCCGCTGATGTTGTTCGCAGGCATGGTGACGATCAAGCGGAGCACGCTGACCAGCGATCTAGGTCTGGCCGCCGCGATCACCGCGGGGTTGCTCGGCACGTATCTGGTGACCTTCCTGATCGTCCGGTTCGCGTTGCACCGGCGGGCGCGTGTCGGCGCTTACCGCGCTTGCTGTCGGCGCTCCCGCCATCCCGTTTGCGGGCGTTGTGGTGCTCGGTTACTTGTACGGGCCGTCCTTGAGCGCGGTTCCGGTTGCCGTCGGAGCACTGGTGCTGAACGTCATCGAGGTTCCCGTCACGCTCGTGCTGCTGTCCGCCGCTGCGGGATCCGCGGCGGCGGCCAGCGCGACCGCGCCGCCAGTCGCCACGCCGGTCGTCCAGCAGCCGCAGCGCCAGCTGACGCTGCCGCTGCGACCGGCCATCGCTGCCGGGAACGCCGGCCAGACCGCCAGCGCGACGCAGCCGCAAGCGACACCCGCATCGGCAGCCGGCCCGCCGCCGGCCGCACCCGCCGCCGCCCCCGGGGGCCTGGGGCAGCACGTCCGCTCGGCGGTGACGGCACCCGTCGTGTGGGCGCCGGTCCTGGCGCTGGTGCTCGTCCTCGCCGGCGTCCAGCTCCCGGAGGTGCTCGTCAACGCGATGAAGCTCCTGGGGTCGGCGACCACCGGCGTCGCATTGTTCGCCACCGGCATCGTGCTGTTTGCGCAGCGCATCACCGTGAGCCCCTTTGTGGTCGGCACCGTCGCCGCGCGGAACGTCGTGGCGCCCGCGCTGCTGTGGGTGATCCTCGCGGCGATCGGCATGGCGCACACGGACCTGCGCCTGGAGGTCCTGGCCAATGCGCTCCCGGCGCCCGCGGCCGCCGTGATCTTCGCCGTCCAGTACCGGCAGGGGCAGCGTGAAATGGCCTCCGTGGTGCTGTTCAGCAGCGTCGGCTCGCTCCTGACCCTGGCCGCGTTCATCGCCTTGACCTGACACCCACTCCCCCACCTGACAACCGGAGGTATCTCATGACATCGACTCACCAGCAACCCAATCCCGCGACGGCCTACACGCCACGCGTCGCCGCGGCCGGCCATCAGACGCAGGTGCAGGCGCTCGCCCGCTATGCGGCGCGGGCCACGTTCGACGACCTGTCTGCCCAGTCGCGGACGGGAGCTTCCGGTCCATATCCTGGACTGCCTGGCGTGCTCCATCTCGGCCCTCGGTGCCGGCCCGGTCAGCGCGTGCCGCAACCAGGTCAGCGACTTCGGCGGTGGTCACGGGGTGACGCTGATCGGCGGCGGCGCGGCCAATCCCGTCTACGCGGCGTTCTGGCACACCGGGCTCGTCCGTTATGTGGACTTCATGGACAACTTCCTCGCGCCGACCGAGACGTGCCACACGGCGGACAACTTCGGCGTCGCGCTGACCGCCGCGGAGCTGGCCGGCGGCAGCGGCCGTGACCTGATGCTCGGCGTGGCGCTCGGCTACACGGTCCAGTCGCGCCTGGTCGACCACGGCAACTTCATGACCCGCGGCTTCGATCACACCGCGCAGCTCGCCTTCTCGCACAACGCCGCGGCAGGGCGGCTGCTCGGCATGACCGAGGCGCAGATCGCGAACGCGATCGCGAT
>CAWAMT010000003.1:0-355394 GCA_963783185.1 uncultured Gammaproteobacteria bacterium
GGTCGGCGACCCGCGCCGCCGACCGGCGCGGCGTCATCACACGTCAGTTTGCTCCGCCATTTCAAGAGCGTCATCTACTTCGATTCCGAGATACCGCACCGTACTCTCGAGCTTGGAATGGCCGAGAAGCAACTGCACAGCACGCAGGTTCTTTGTCCGTCGGTATATCAGCGTCGCTTTCGTTCGCCGTAGCGTGTGCGTGCCGTAGCTCGTTGTGTCCAACCCCAATAGTTGAACCCAGGAATCAACGATTCGGGCGTATTGGCGGGTAGACAGGTGCGGTGACTCCTGAATTCGGCTCGGGAACAAGAAATCCTCTGAATTCAACGCCGATTTCTTGATCCAAGCCGATACCGCATCCCGAGTGGGTTCCGTGATTTCGAACTGCACCGGCCGCCGCGTCTTTTGCTGCAGGATAAGCGCCCGAGATGCCATGTGCTGACCGTGACAAACGTCGCGCACACGCAGCTGAACCAAATCGCAGGCGCGGAGCTTGCTGTCCACCGCCAAATTGAATAGCGCCAGCTCTCGGCATCGGCTTGCCAATTGCAATCGAACGCGGATCGCCCAAATCTCCTTTAGCTTGAACGGTGCTTTCTGGCCAACGAGTTTTCCTTTGTTCCACGGTACGCGAATGGAAGGAGCGGAATTGGTGGTTTCCATGTTGTTTCTCCTAGTGATTTGGCTACTACTTGCCCTACGCAATATTACCGGGTATATTGCAGGGTATATATCCGGAGAAATCCATGAGCGATACAGCACAGAAGCGAGCGTTGCGAAATTATCGCTCCCGTCTGACAAAGCGGGGGATCGCCCGATTCGAGGTGCTCGGGCTCGACGCGGATCGTGACTTGATCCGTTCCGTCGCACGGCGCCTCGCGGAAGACGGCCCAGATTCAGCGCGGATTCGAGCCGTCATCGGCCGGACGATCTCGGGCGATCCGCCGAAGAGAGGCGGAATTCTTCAGGCGCTGCGCCGGTCACCGCTGGTAGGCGCCGATCTCGAATTCGAGCGTTCCAGGGAAACCAGCCGCAAGGTTAACCTTTGACCCGCTATCTTCTCGACACAAACATCATCAGCAATATAACGAAACCGGACCCGTCCGAATCGTTATTGGAATGGATGGGTGCGCAATCCGATGGCGATTTGTTTATCTCCTCCCTGACAGTCGCTGAAATCCGGCGCGGCATACTGGATAAACCAAAGGGCAAAAAACGCGAACGATTGGAGGCGTGGTTTGCCGGGCCGGAGGGTCCGCAGTCGCTATTCAAAGGGAGGGTATTGCCTTTTGACGAGAAAGCGGCATTGGTCTGGGCTCGTCTCATGTCTGAAGGTCGCGCTGTCGGGAAACCCAGAAGTGACCTGGATATGATTGTCGCTGCTGTCGCCGAAACAAACGAGTGCGTGATTGTAACGGACAATGAAAAGCACTTTTCGGGCCTCGATGTCCTCAATCCTTTGCGAAAACCACCATGACTCCGTAAGTCGATTGGGGCCGCCCCTCTCCGCCCGAATCACGGGTTTCGACCCCAAGGAGACGGCGACGAGTGTCAGCAAGCGGGCAGACCGATTAAGACTGCAATTCGAGATCGGTATGCCGTGAGTGGCGTTGAGTTCTATTTGCTCCAAGTCCAGTCGGCGCTGCTCGCTCGGCAGCCGCCCCCTAGCGCTCCAGTCCAGGCACGACCGTGTACGATTCGGCCGCTCGTAGCTCGCGTCGCTGTCCCATCTTTTAGTGCACGCACGCCGTTGACCCACACGTCCTGCACGCCGGTTGCAAGTTGGTGGGGGTTCTCGAAGGTTGAGCGGTCCTGGATTGTGGCAGGATTAAGGATTAGCACATCCGCGAAATAGCCCACCTTGAGCCTTCCGCGCCTCTGTATTGACAGATTTTCGGCGGGGAGCGATGTCAGCTTCCTAATCGCTTCTTCGAAGGTCAACACGTGTTCCTGGCGCACATATTTCGCCAGCACACGCGCGAAATTGCCATACGCGCGCGGATGCGCACTGGACTCAAGAAATACGCCTTCAGGAGCGATCCCACCGTCGTCAGAGCCAAAGCTGATCCAAGGCACAGCCACTTCCTTTCGGATATTGTCTTCACTCATCTCGAAATAGGCTATGTTACTCCGCGATTGATCCTCAACGACCATGTCTATGGCGGCATCCTCCGGGCTCACGCCGCGTATCTTGGCGATCTCGGCGAGCGTCTTGCCGGTCAGTGGCTTGAGCTCCGGGTTCCTGAAGCTGAGGAACAGCACGCCGCTCGCTCCACCCGCCGAGGCGTAGACGTTCTCCCAATCTGCTGGATGTGGATTGCGCATTTCCGCGGCGACACGCGCGCGTACTCCAGGATCCCTAAGTCTCTCAATCCACTTCTCGAGACCGCCGTCTTGGACCCAAGCTGGCATCGCGGCGTCCAGGCCGCTGTTACTTGCCGCGTAGACATACATGTTTGCCGAGACGCGGATGCCGTTCGCGCGGGCTTCGTTGATCAGGTTGATCGCCGCGTCATACCTGCTCCAGTTGTCCACGCCCGACTGCTTGAAGTGGTAGATTTCCGCCGGAGCGCCCGATGCTTGAGCGATAGCAATGGTTTCTTGAATCGCCTCGAGCAATCGATCGCCTCATTGCGGATGTGGGCAGTGTATATACCACCGCAGCGTGCGGACTCTCTGGCCAGCGCGATGAGTTCCGGCGTCTTGGCAAATTCCTCCGGCACGTACCCCAGCATATCCGTGACACCGAGGGCACCTTCCTCCATCGCCTGGTGGACAAGCAATTCCATCGCTCGCAGCTGCTCCGCGGTCGGCTGTACGTCGCTTTCCCCGAGGACGTCTTTTCGAACCGTACCGGCTCCAACGAAGGATGCGACATTGGGTGAGATGCCGCGGCGCTGAAGCTTGTTCAAATACTCGCCGAGCGTGCTCCAGTCCATATCGTAACGAATGTCCGCCTGCCGATCTTTGAGTAGCGCTCTCATTTGCGACGTAAGGGGACCCATCGAAAATTCCCCAAATACCTCCAGAGTCACGCCCTGGACAAGGTCGCTAAGCGCCCGCCCATCAATCAATAGCGACTCTTCCGAGTGCCCAAGCATATTGATGAAGCCCGGGGTGACTGCTTTGCCATGCGCATCCACCTCTGCACGACCATGGCCGCTTGCGTGCCTGCCGACAAAGGCAATTCGGTCGCCATCGATCGCAATATCGCCAGTGTAGGGGGTAGTGCCGGACCCGCCGTAGATCAGGCCGTTACGAATGATTGTGTCGTGATCGGGTCCCATCGCACCCGCTGCGATCGGGGAGATGAGAGCAGCAAGCGAGACTGCAGCGAGAAATGTTCGCATCTTGGCCTCCCTTACAATTGGCGAAGCGAAGAATGCGCCGCGTGCCCCCTGGCTGGCAACTCAGTCTGTTTGCCTTGACTACGCTATACGGCGACAAATCCCGAGAGCCGAGTGTCCCCACAGCGACTGGCAGCTAACGGGTGGCGAGCTTGACCCCGCGTATGACTGGTCGTGGCCGGGTGCAGCCCGATGACAGGGGTCCGAGCATGGTCGCGCGTGCTGCCGGTAGGCACCACAAACGTCAATCCTTTGCCGCCAGTCCCGAGCGCGCCGGCTATCGGCCCACGCGAGGGTGGCGAGAGCTATACAATTCGCGCGTGACTTCTAAATCAGTGCGTGAATATCTGAGCCAGATTGGCAAGCGCGGCGGCGAAGCGGGTCGAGGATCAAGCAAGATCCGGGGAGCTGCGGAGTATTATCAGCGCATCAGCCGGAAGGCCGCGAAGGCTCGAAAGGCGAAGCGCAAGCAGTCGAAGAAATGACCCGTGTTCAGGCGGTAGGCTTGGCCAAGCGTCTTTCGATTCGTAGTACAGCCATCGGTGACCAGTTGGCACCCCGCGCGGTCGGCACGCCTAGTGTGTTGAGGTAGTCGGCAATCTGCTGCAACGTCGCCTTACCGGAGGCGCGAGCCGAGGGTTTCCCAGCTTGACGCCACGCGCCCTTGCCGCGGCAAGGCCGGCCTTGGTGCGCTCGCTGATCAGCTGGCGCTCCTTCTCGGCCAGGGCCGCGAACAGGTGCAGCACAAACGGATCAGCTTGCCGTCCGAGCTCGGTAACGATGAACTCAACCCGCTCCGCCATCAGGCCGCTGATAAAGTGCACGTCACGGCTCAGCCGGTCGAGCTTGGACACGAGCACTGGTGCGCGAACGGCACGCCCTGCTTTGAGTGCGGCGGCGAGCTGCGGTCGGCGCGCGAGGGCGTCAGCCCCCTTCCCAGTCTCGACCTCGGTGAACCACTCGACCAGCTCCATACCCTCACGGGCGGCAAACGCCTGAATTGCAACCTGCTGCGCCTCCAGGCCAAGACCAGAGCGCCCCTGCTTGTCGGTCGAGACCCGCATGTACGCCACCGCTTTCATGTTTAACCTACTGACTAACGTCCATTTGATGTTGATATGACATGAGACTACGGCAAATGATGCAGATCCCACGGTACGAGTTGCAGAACTGTGCGGGAATATCACAAGCCGCTTGTGGATCCACCGATTAGATAAAGCTGAACCGACGCATGTGGGTACACACTGACCAACCTACTGAAGGCGTTACCACAAGCGCCTGGCGTGGGCCGTATGCGCTTGGGCCGGCTGCGTTGGAGTTCACATAGTGGTTGGGGCGTCGCGGTGACTCGACGCCGACGTTGTTTCCTTGGATCTTGGTCAGCGGACCGCCATTTTGGTTGACCGCGCCCTCCTCGTCGCCAAGCTGACGCGGCCGGTTGACAGCCGGGTAGGCTTCGGTCACGCGCCCATTTCCACCGCGCGGTAGATGGCCGCCGTGGGCAACCCCGTTCGCGCCGTGCTCTCAGTGGCGGTGCGAGTACAGCGGTGGCAATAGTTTGGCGGCTGAGGTAAGCGTCGAATAGACCGCTGTTGCGACCAAGCCATGAATCAGGCACGCCCCGCCAAGGCATGGTCACCAATCAGCGCAGTCGGCGTGGCGGCGATTTGGGGGCCGGTGTGGGAGAGCGTCAGAAATGCCCATATTTTTGTGACAGAGTATGACCCCAAAACGGTTTAGGCATCAGCCGACCGAAACGATGTACCCGCTTTTACGTCATCCGGCGACGGAGATCTGTCGTGCAACCAACAATGGGCTCACTCATGAAACATTTACTGTCCGAAAAGGACGCTTTAAGGACACTGCGCATTCCGCGCGCGGTGGCGCATCTGCTGATCAAGGGCCGACGATTTCCGAGGCCGATTCCGCAGCAACACTTCCCATATTTTTGGAACGATGAGCTCGAGCTCTGGCGAGCTGAGCGCGAGGAGGATCGGTTATGAAGCAACCGAAACCCTTTCGCTGGGAATGGCTCGATTTTATCGATTCTCATCACTGCACAAGCAAGTCATCCGTGCGTCACATTCTCGGGGTGCTTGGGCGCAAGTACATGCGTGATGATCGTCCGAGTTGTTGGCCATCGCAACAATCCCTTTCCGAAGACACCGGTCTATCCGTGCGAAGTATCCAGCGCTTTCTGCGGGATGCTCAGAACCAAGGTTGGGTTGAGATTTCAAGGCGAACTCGGCCGGGAAAATCTTGGTATAGCAGCGAGTATCACGCCCGTATCCCTGAAGCTATAAGGTGGGCAAATCCACACGAGTCTCGTAGTGAATGGAAGCGGCGTTTAGCAGAAGACGAATCATTTAAGGCGCAATGGGGATCTTGCCAAAAGAGCCGGTTACCAAGGAATCGCCGGCGCCCGAGGCCGCCACCCCGGCGCCAAAAGAGCCGCTCGTAGATATAGGTGCGTTCTATCAGCTAGATAGAGATCAAAAGATCATCGCCTGGCAAAAACTCACGCCGGAGCAGAGGGCATTTCTCAAGGAATCGGCGACGGCGAATCCAACAGCTCGCCGTACAGTGAGCATCATAGCGCGCAACGACGACGCCGACGACAGACCGCTTAACGTGAATGTTACCCACCTGTCTCGTGCTGTTGACCTTGAGCGGCTCCAGAGTTGATGACATGTTTCCCACTTCTCGCATGGCCTATGCAATTCACAACCACGCACAGCACACCCGCTATTGCTTGACTTGCTCAGGGCGTCCACAAGGAGCGAGGCCGTGAGCGTTACATGGGGCATAAAGGAGGCGGCGGCATTCCTGCGCATCCACACGGATACGCTTGCCGATCGAGCTCGCGCGGGCGAGATACCCGGCTGCAAGATTGGTCGCGCGTGGGTGTTTATGCCAGACTTGATTGAGGAGTATGTCCGTTGCCGCTCTATCGCCAGCCCAAAAGCCCAAACTGGTTCGTCCGCCTACAAGTCGCTGGCACAAAGGTTAGGCGCTCGACGCGCACGGCAGATCGAGGAGAAGCAGAGGAGTTTGAGCAGCGGGAACGCGAGCGAATGTGGCGCCTCCACAAGCTCGGGGATCGTGGTTCAACTCCCTTCAATGAAGCCGCCGCTCGATGGTTGATCGAGACCACAAAGAAGACGAAGGCGAAAGACAAGTTGCTCCTTGAGTGGTTCTGCGGCCAGCCTGAGCTACGGGACGCTCCGCTATCATCTATCGACCGCGACGCTATCGAGGCACTACGCGGACTACTGGCCGATGAAGGTAAGGCGCCGGCGACGATTGATCGATACATGGCGCTACTACGCGCGATCCTGAAGAAGTGTGTCGATGAATGGAGGCTGCTCGAACAAGCACCCAAAGTGCCAATGTACCATGCCAAACCGGCGGAGCCCCGCTGGTTGACCCGCCTCCAGTTCGCCAAGCTGAAAGCCGAGCTACCGCCGCACTTGGCACTGGCAGCAGAGTTCGCGGTCCTCACGGGGCTTCGGATGCGCTCGATGCTCAGTCTCACCTGGGACCGGATTGACCTCGCCAAACGTACCGCTTGGATTCCGAGCGACCAAATGAAGGCGGGCAAGACTCTTGGAGTTCCGCTATCCCGCGACGCGGTCAAAGTGCTGCGGAAGCTCAAGACCCTGAACCCGGAAGGAGCCGCGTGTTCCAGTGGAAGGGTGAGCCGATAGACGACTGCAACACGGCAGCGTTCCAGAAAGCCATAGCTCGGGCCGGACTTGGGGAACTACGCTGGCACGACCTACGCCACACCTTCGCCGCGTGGGCCGTCCAGGGCGGCGTGAGCTTGCACGAATTGATGCAACTTGGAGGGTGGGCCAACTACTCGATGGTGTTCAGATACGCCCACTTAGCTCCGGGCCACCTGGCACAAGCGGCCGAAAAAGTGGCTGGAAAAGGGCATACCGGCAATCGAAGTAGAAGGGTCGATAGGCGATAAATATAAGATAAAATAAGAGGTTAAATTGGTGGTGAGAGAGGGACTCGAACCCTCGACCTCGGCATTATGAGTGCCACGCTCTAACCAGCTGAGCTACCTCACCACGAAGAGCCGCGGATTCTCCGGAGCCAGGATATGCCTGTCAAGCCGGCTTTCCGACCGACTATTTTCAAATCAAAGAGTTAGGATGCTCGCCGGCCCGCTCAAACATTGAACCGAAAGTGCATCACGTCGCCCTCGCGGACGATGTACTCCTTTCCCTCGAGACGCAATTTACCGACTTCCTTGGCGCCCGCCTCGCCCTTGTTGGCGATGAAATCATCATACGCGATCACTTCGGCGCGGATGAATCCATGCTCGAAGTCGGTATGAATGACGCCGGCCGCTTGCGGCGCGGTCGCTCCCGCGCGCACCGTCCAGGCACGCACCTCTTTGACCCCGGCCGTGAAATAAGTTTGCAGTCCGAGCAGCGCATAGGCACCGCGGATCACGCGATTGAGCCCCGGCTCATCGAGCTTCAGTTCCTTCAGGAATTCGGCGCGGTCCGCCTCCTCGAGCTGCGAAATTTCCGCCTCGATCGCCGCGCATACCGGTACGACCACCGCGCCCTCCGCCTTCGCGAGCTCGCGTACGCGATCGAGTCTCGGGTTGTCGGTAAAGCCCGTCTCATCGACGTTCGCCACGTACATGACCGGTTTGTCGGTGAGCAGATGCATGTCGCGCAGCAACGCCCGCTCGTTGGCATCGAGGCCCAGCGAGCGAACCGGCTTCGCCTTGTTCAACTGCTCGCGCACCCGTTCGAGCAAATCGCGGGTGCGGATCGCATCCTTATCCGAGGTCTTGGCCGCCTTGACCGCCTTCTGATGGGCCCGGTCGACGCTGTCCAGGTCCGCCAGAGCGAGTTCCGTATTGATCACTTCGATGTCGTTCGCGGGGTCGATCTTGCCGGCCACATGAATGATGTCGTCGTTTTCGAAACAGCGCACCACATGTGCGATCGCATCCACCTCGCGAATGTGCGCCAGAAATTTGTTGCCGAGTCCCTCGCCCTTGGACGCGCCGGCGACCAGACCCGCGATATCGACGAACTCCACCGTCGTCGGCAGGATTTTCTCAGGATGCACGATCGCGGCGAGTTTCTCCAGGCGCGGGTCCGGCACCGGCACGACGCCGACGTTCGGGTCTATCGTGCAAAATGGATAATTCTCCGCCGCGATCTGCGCGCGCGTGAGTGCATTGAACAATGTGGATTTTCCGACATTCGGTAGTCCGACAATTCCACAACGAATAGGCATCAGGTTTTTCCCGCACGGCTGTGCAACTTGGTCATGGCGCGTTCAGCGCCTTGTTCGAGAATCAAAGGCACACAGTCCGCCGCCGTGTTCACCGCCTCCAAAATGAGGTCTTCCTCGGCGCGCGGCGCGCGCGTCAATACATAGTCGATGACGTCGGTTTTAGTTGCCCGGGTGGCCGACGCCCAGGCGCAGCCGCCAAAAGCTCTCGCCGATGTGTGCGATCGTGTCGCGCAATCCATTGTGACCGCCATGGCCGCCGCCGTGTTTGAGGCGCACGCTGCCCACGGGCAAATCAAGTTCATCGTGTGCGACCAATATGTCATCCGGCGCGATTTTGTAGAACTCGCTGAGTTGCCGGATCGACAAACCACTGCGATTCATATAGGTGGTCGGCTTCAATAAAATGATCTCTTGACCGCTGAAGCTGATGCGCGCGGTCTCGCCCGAATACTTGCGGTAATCGCGAAACTCCGCGCCGTGGCGTTGCGCAAGCACATCCACAAACCAGAAACCGGCGTTGTGCCGCGTTACCTGATGTTCAGGCCCCGGGTTTCCGAGACCGGCGATGATGCGCAACGGTAATCCAGTCATCGTGGATGCACCCATCCCGCTTTTACCTCAAAAAAAGTAGGGGCCGCCAGCCACTGACGGCCCCCCTGGTACAGACGCGTTGAAAAGACTATTTCTTGGCGTCTTTCTTCGCCGGTTCCTTCTTGGCCTCGGCCTTCGCAGGTTCCGCCTTCTTCGCCGCATCGCCGGCCGCGGCGGCGGGTGCCGCCGGAGCTGCAGCCGCCCCTTCCGCTGCCGTTGGCGCCGCGGCCGCCGCGGTGGCCTCCGGCTCTTCTGCGCGCGGGCTGTGAATGGCTACGACTGCCGCGTCTTCCTTCGCCAATTCCACCAGGTGCACGCCATCGGGGATTTTCAATTGCGACAGATGGATGCTTTCATTGAGCGACAATCCGGAGATGTCGACCTCGATGAATTCCGGCAGATCCTTCGGCAGGCAAGAGACCTCGACGTCGTTGCGCATGTGCGACACGATGCCGCCTTGTGACTTGACGCCCGGCGAGATCGCCGCACCCTTGAAATGCAGGGGAATACTGATCCGAATCTTCTCGTTCTCTTCGACGCGCTGAAAATCGATGTGCAGAATCGCGTTCTTGAACGGATGGCGCTGCACATCCTTCAGGATGGCAGCCTGCGTCTGATCGCCGACTTTCAAACTGAGGATGGTCGAATAGAAGCGCTCGTTGTCGAGCAGAATCGATAGTTTCTGATGGCTCAGGGTCAACGTTCGTGCGTCCGAATGACCGCCATACAGAATTGCCGGTACTTTTCCTTCGTGACGCAGGCGGCGGCTCGCACCTGAGCCTTGCGTCTCGCGGAACTCGGCTACGAGTTCAAAAGAGGTTTTCATAATCTTCTCCAGTTGCATCATTAACACGGTCCTGACGCACCGCGACCAGTTGCGAGAGGACCGACCAATTCAATCGCTCAATCAGTCGATGTACAGCGAGCTCACCGATTCCTCATCGCTGATGCGCCGTATGGTTTCCGCCAACAATCCCGCAACGCTCAGCTGACGAATGCGATTGCATGCGCTGCCCTCAGCTGACAGCGGAATCGTATCGGTCACCACCAATTCGTCCAGAACCGACTTCGAAATGCGCTCAATCGCAGCGCCTGACAACACGGCATGCGTGATGTAGGCAACTACTCTGGTCGCGCCCTCGTCTTTGAGAGCCTGCGCCGCCTGACAGAGCGTGCCGGCGGTATCCACCATGTCATCGATCAAGACGCAGGATTTACCTTCGACTTCACCGATGATATTCATGACCTTCGATTCGTTCGGCCGCGGACGGCGTTTGTCGATGATCGCCAACTCCGCGTCGTCCAGCCGTTTCGCGAGCGCACGCGCTCGCACCACACCGCCCACATCCGGCGAAACCACGATCATGTTCTCGTGCTTATGTTTCCAGGCATCCCCGAGGAGCACCGGCGATGCGTACACGTTATCGACCGGTATGTCGAAAAATCCCTGGATCTGATCCGCGTGCAGGTCGACGGTCAATAATCGATCGACTCCGGCGCTTGCGATCATGTTTGCGACCAATTTGGCGGCAATTGCCACGCGTGTCGCGCGCGGCCGCCGATCCTGGCGCGCGTAACCGAAATACGGAATCACCGCGGTGATCCGCTTCGCCGACGCCCGCCGGCAAGCGTCCGTCATCATCAACAATTCCATCAAGTTGTCGTTCGACGGAGGGCACGTGGACTGCACGATGAATATGTCGCGGCCGCGTACATTTTCCATCAATTCGACATTCACTTCGCCGTCGCTGAATCGCCCGACGTGCGCGCGCCCCAGGGGCACGTGCAAGTGACGCGTAATCTCCTGCGCCAACAGCGGATTCGCGTTGCCGGCGAACACCGAGATGGTTGGGGAATCAAACTCTTTGCTTCGCGACATATGACGGACTTCACCAGGACTCGAAATTGGCTGGGGTGGAAGGATTCGAACCTCCGTATGGCGGGATCAAAACCCGCTGCCTTACCGCTTGGCGACACCCCAACTTGAAAATCAATCGTCAGCGCTTTCAAAAAAGCACGGCCGCTTAAGCAGCCGCCAACCTCGCAAGCAAGGGTGAGTCGTTGAGGGAGCGAGCCAAGAACGCCTCGAATGCCGGCGGCAGCCCGCCCACGATGTCATGGCCTTCCTTCATCTCACAGGGCATAAAGATACAAGCGCCGGTTCCTGTCAGGCGTGCCGCTCCAAAGCGCGACAACCAATCGACCGCGCGAGCCACCTCAGGATATCGGCGCCGCACCACCCCCAAGCAATCGTTCCTACCACCGGACGCCAGGAAACCGTGAATTGTGATGGGCGGGGAATTTCTTGTCAATTCAGGATCCTGGAACACGTCCTTGGTGCTCACAAAGGCATTTGGCTTAATAATCAGATAGTTACGTTCAGGCGGAGCGAGCGGAGGGTACAACGGGGTCAGGCGCTCCCCTACCCCTTCTGCAAAGGCCGCACGGCCGTGTACGAATACCGGAACGTCGGCGCCCAATTTCAATCCAATCGCCGCCAATTCCGCCGCAGACAAACCCAAGTCCCAGAGCTTGTTCAGAGCGACGAGACAGGTGGCCGCATCGGAGCTGCCGCCGCCCAAACCCGCTCCCATGGGAATTCGTTTGACGACGCTGATATCAGCCCCGAGTTGGCACCCCGTCGCGCCTTTCAGAGCGTGCGCCGCACGCACGCAAAGGTCCGCCTCCGGAGCCACGCCCGCGGCGCCTTCGCCACGCCGAATGTCGCCGTCGGATCGGACGCGAATCGTAATCTCATCGCACAAATCGAGGAACTGAAAACAGGTCTGCAGCTCATGGTAGCCATCGGGGCGGCGCCCCAAGATGTGCAAGAACAAATTGATCTTCGCAGGCGCAGGCCACGGAGTTTCCTCCCCCTTCTTCACTTCAGGGATTCCCAGTGATCGATGACGATGCGCACGCGCGCATCCGCCCGGCTGAGCACCAGCCGCGCCGGCAACAGATCGCCGCTATTCGGCATATAACGGTCATATTCGATGTTCCAACCCGACTGCGCCAGATGCAGCGCACGATCTTGTTCGTTGCGCGTCAGCTCGAAAGCTGAACTCGGATCCGGGATGCCCAACAACCAAAAACGCAAATTATCGAGCGGCAGATCGAATCCCAGACGCTCTTGTAGTTGCGCCACCACGGCATCGCTCGGCGGCGCGCCGTTGAGCGAGAGTCCTTCGGGCGTCACCCCGAGCGTCAGTGCGCCCGCTCCGAAAGGACCCGCGAGACGCACTTCGCTCGCCTCGCCCCGCTGTCGCCAATCCAGGCTGGCTTGCCACCCTTGCTGCCCCAAGGCGACTGCAGCCCGCCCGTCGAGTTGCCACGCACTCGCATGCTGCAACTCCGACAGCCGTTGCTCCCATGCTGCGGGCGCAAGTGTGGGACGGGTCGTCGCGCAGCCCGCGAGCACGGCACAACACGTGAGGGACCCGATCAATCCGCGAATGCCGCTCATTTAGAATCGTGTAAGCGTTGACGAGTCGCGGTGAGCAGGTGATTGCCGGCGTCCACCTCGGTTGCCTCGGACCAAACGCGTTCGGCATCGGCGCGTCGACCCAGCTGCCACATCACTTCCCCCAAATGCGCAGCGATGTCGCCGCCCCGATCATCCGCGTAGGCGGCGGTCAAATACGGAAGCGCTTGTTCGGCGTGACCCTGCCGGAACAGCACCCACCCTAAACTGTCGAGAATCGCCGCGTTTTTCGGCGCCGCCGCGTAGGCGCGTTCGATCAGTGCGCGAGCGTGCGCAAGCTCTTGCTTGTGATCCGCCAGTGTATAGCCGTAGGCGTTCATCGCAGCCGGATCGTCGGGGCGCGACTTCAGGACCTCCTTGAGTTCGCGCAGGGCCGGACCGATGCGCCCCTGCGCCTCATAGGTCGAAGCGATCGCGTAGCGTATATCCACACTGTCCGGATATTGGAGGATGCTCTGGTCCAGGAGATCTATCGCCTGCTGCGAGTCGCCGGAGTCGGCGTAGATCCGAGCGCGCGCCGCCAGTATTTCGGGTGCGCGCTGCGGTTCATCCTCGATGAGATGGTCGAGCAGCTCCTGAGCTGCGGGAGCGGCTCCATGTGCCTGCAAAATACTGCACGCCCGCAGCAGCGCGGCAATTGAGTTATCGCCGCTCTGCACCTGCGCGTACAAGCGCAGCGCCCGTTCCAGATCGCCGCGGCGCTCCGCGATCAATCCCAAGTAGTAGAAGGAATCGTCGACGAATTTGCCCAAGGTCAACAATTCCGCGAAACGCCGGCCCGCCGCGTCCAGCTTTCCGTCTTGAAATTCGATGAGTCCCAACAGGCGTACGGCAACCGGTGCTGACTCCGGCAGACTCGAGAGGGCCTGAAGCTGCGCGGTGGCCGCGGCGTTTCGTTGTGCCGCCAATAGCAGCAGGGCATAGTCGAGTTGGTTCGCGGGAGTCGCACTGCGCTCGGCGAGAGCTTGCGATTGCGCGAGAGGCTCGTCAGGGTCGCCGGCCAAAATGCGTGCGCGCCAGAGTCCCTGCGTAACCTCGCGGCGCGCGTCGCTGTTGGGGCGCGCGTCGCTGTTGGGGCGCGTGTCGCTGTTGGGGCGCGTGTCGCTGTTGGGGCTCGCGTCGCTGTTGGGGCGCGTGTCGCTGTTGGGGCTCGTGTCGCTGTTGGGGCTCGTGTCGCCGCCCATGAGCCCAAGTGCCGCGGTGAAGCTGCGCACCGCCGCGGCCGGATCGTCGGCGCGAAGGGCGGCGAATCCCTGAAGACGGTACGCCGCGGCGGAAGCGGGGAATGACTGCGCCAATCGATCCGCAAGCTGGCGCGCGCCGAACACGTCGTCGACCGCTCCTAGCTCCAATTCGAGTTCGGCGAACTCCGCGTCGGCGCCGCGCGGCGATGTCCGGAGCACGATTTGATAGTGATCTGCCGATTGTGCGATCTTAAAGAGCGCCAACGCCGACCTGGCAGCGGCGCGATGCGCGTCCAGAGAACTCGGATCCAAGCTGATCCAGCGCGCGGCCACGACGGCGGTCAACGATGGTTGCAACGAGTCGGACGTGACATCGGTTGCACGCTTCAGCAACTTAGGGTCAGTATCGATCGATGCGGCGGCGGTGTACTGGAGCGCGGCCACGCGCGGTTCGTGCCGAGCAAGCGCTATCTCGCCGGTGACGGTATAAAATACCTGCGGGGCCTCGACTCTGCTCGGAGCAGGGCGGGGTCCGACGCACCCAACGCAGGCAAAGGCGGTCAGGCCAAGGGAAGCTTTGGCGAACTGTGAAATCGAGAACACGGCCGCACTATAGCTAAATGAGGGGTCCGATGCCGTAGATTCCCGCTTGCTCTAGGCGCGTTTCTTCACGAGAATCTGAAGGATACAACCCAAAGCGCTTCAATGGCATTCAACGTCCTCGGGCTCAATCATAAGACCGCGCCGGTCGCCTTGCGCGAGAAGGTGGCGTTCAACGAGGAACGCCTGCTCGCGGCGCTATACACGCTGCGGCAGGAAAGCGGAGTCGCCGAAGTGGTGATTCTGTCGACTTGCAATCGAACGGAAGTGTATTGGTCGGGCACCGCGAGCGGCGCTGAGTTGTCCCAGTGGCTGGAACGCCATCACGGCAATAATTTGAATCTTGCCTCGAGTTTGTACGTGCATCAGGATCGCCTCGCTGTCGAACATGCCTTCAACGTCGCCTCCGGACTGGACTCGATGGTGCTCGGCGAAGCACAGATTCTGGGTCAGCTGAAAGAGGCTTACCGCGTTGCTCACGAAGCCGGCAGCACGGGCCCGTGGCTCAATAAGCTGTTTCAGGCGGCTTTCTCCGCCGCCAAACGTGTGCGCTCCGAGACGCAGATCGGCGCGAATGCGGTCTCTCTCGCGTCCGCGACGGTGAGCCTCGCGCGGCGGATGTATGCGGATTTGAGCGCTCACACGGCGCTCATGATCGGCGCCGGTGAAATGATTTCACTCACCGCACGGCATTTCGCGGCTGCCGGAGTCAAGCGGCTGGTGATCGCAAATCGCACCCTGAGCCGGGCGCAAGCCCTGGCGGGCGAGATCAAGGGCTATGCCGTCGATTTGAGCGCCGTCGACAAGGAACTGGCAGACGCCGACATCGTCATCAGTTGTACTGCGAGTTCGGTGCCGATCGTCACGAAGAAAGCCGCCGCCGCCGCGGTGCGCGCGAGGCGCCATCGTCCGATATTCATGGTGGATTTGGCGGTTCCACGCGACATCGCAACCGAGGTCGCGGAACTGGAGGACATTTACCTATTCTCGATTGACGACCTGCAGCAGTTGGTCGACGAAAACCGCCAGCAACGCGAAGTCGCCGCCGGCGGCGCCCGGCTGCTGCTCGAAGAAGAAGTGGTCCGGTTCCTGACCGAATCGCGGGCGCATGACGCGGGACCCGCAATTCGGGCCTTGCGCCAGCAGGCGGATACCATCCGGCAGCAGACCCTGGAGCAGGCCAGGCGGATGCTGAGCGCGGGCAAACCTGCCGACGAGGTGATCGAATATCTCGCGAATACCCTTACGAACCGGCTTCTGCACACCCCCACCCAGGCGCTGCGCCAGGCCTCGGATTCCGCCGATTCTGCCCTGGCGGAGGCCCTCGTCCGGCAGTTCGGCGACGAACGCGGCCGGCAATAACTTCAAGGGCCGCTATAATTCGCGGCCATGAAAGACTCCATTCGGCGCAAGCTTGAAAAACTCGATGAGCGATTCGAGGAAATCAGCCGCCTGCTCTCGGATCCCGGCGTCATCGCGCGGCAAAACCAGTTTCGAGAACTGTCGATGGAATACGCGCGATTGGGGCCGGTGATCGACCGGTACCGCGGGTTCGTCTCCCTCGAAGGGGATGCTGCGATCGCGAGTGAACTTGCCATGGAAGAGGAGTCGAGGAATTTGGCGCCGCGCATTGCTGCCGAGGAGATCGAGCTGCAGCGCCTTCTCGTCCCCAAGGATCCGCAAGATGACAGCAACATATTCCTGGAGGTTCGTGCCGGCACCGGCGGCGACGAGGCGGCGATTTTTGCGGGCGATCTTTTCCGCATGTATGCGCGATTCGCAGAATCCAAGCGTTGGGAGGTTGAGATATTGAGCGAGAGCCCCGGCGAGCACGGCGGGTACAAGGAGATCATCAGCCGCATCATCGGACGCGGCGCATTCTCGCTGCTCAAATTCGAGTCGGGAACGCATCGAGTGCAGCGCGTCCCGGCCACCGAAGCGCAGGGGCGCATCCATACCTCTGCCTGCACGGTGGCGATATTGCCCGAACTGGAAGAGGTAGAAGCAATCGAATTAAATCCGGCGGACCTTAGGATCGATACCTTTCGATCGTCCGGCGCGGGCGGCCAGCATGTCAATAAAACCGATTCGGCAATTCGCATCACCCATCTGCCGTCCGGCATCGTGGTCGAGTGTCAGGACGAGCGCTCGCAGCATAAGAACCGTTCGCGCGCACTGTCGCTGTTGAAGGCCCGGCTGCTCGCCGAGGAAAGACAAAAACAACAAAGCCAGCAGGCCCAGTCACGCAAACTACAGGTCGGTTCGGGCGATCGTTCGGAGCGCATTCGCACGTATAATTTTCCTCAGGGGCGCGTGACGGATCACCGCATCAACCTGACCCTTTACAAGCTCGACGATGTCATGAACGGCAATCTCGATGAGCTGATCGGCGCCTTGAGCCAAGAACATCAGGCTGAAGAGCTCGCGCAGCAGGTCGAGTGACATCCATGAACACAGTTGCGAAGATACTGAACGTCGCTTATCGCTCGCTCGCGGAGCACAGCGATTCGCCGCGGCTGGACGCCGAGCTGCTTCTCGGCAAGGTATTGGGTGTTGCGCGCTCCCAGCTGATCGTCCGCGGCTCGGACTGCATAGCCACCGATGCGTTGCATCTATATCAGAATCTGATTGGTCAGCGTGTGAAAGGCGCGCCGATTGCTTATTTGACCGGCACGCGCGAATTTTGGTCGATGGAACTCAAGATCACCCCCGCGGTACTCGTGCCGCGCCCTGAAACCGAGACCCTTGTAGAGCTGGCGTTGGGGCTGCTGCCGCCGAATCAGGACCAATCTATTCTGGATTTGGGTACCGGAAGCGGCGCAATTGCTCTGGCGATCGCGTCGGAACGACCCTGTGTTCAAGTCACCGGCGTCGATATCTCGCCGGCGGCCCTCGGCATAGCCGGAGAAAACTCGCGCGCTCTGGCGCTGCGCAATGTCACGTGGCGTCTGGGCTCATGGTTTGACGCGGTTCCAGGTGAGCACTTTGAGATGATCGTAGCCAACCCACCCTATGTCGCGGCCGGAGACCGAGCGCTTGACGCGCTGACCGCCGAACCGTCGCTGGCTCTGTGCAGCGGACCGACCGGGCTCGAAGCTCTGGCGATGATCATCGAGGGCGCCGGCCGCCACCTGAAGCCGGGAGCTTGGTTGTTGCTCGAGCACGGCAGCGGCCAAGAGCGTGACGTCGCACTGCTGCTCGAACGCCACGGCTTTCGCGACGTACGATCGCACGCTGATTATTCAGGCAAGCCCCGCGTTACGCTGGGATCCATTCACTCGCAACATTAGGAACTTTCATGATCCGCTTCGAAACCACACTGGGCGATTTCACAATCGAATTGTTGGACAAGGAGGCGCCGGAAACGGTGGTCAACTTCTTGCAATACATCGATTCCGGATTCTTCGACGGCACCATTTTTCACCGTATCGTCCCCGGCTTCGTCATCCAGGGCGGCGGCTTCACCGAAGATATGACTCAAAAGCGCACGCAGCCTCCCATCAAGAACGAGGCCGACAATGGGCTCAAGAATGAGCGCGGCACCCTTTCGATGGCGCGAACCAACGACGTCAACAGCGCCACGTCGCAGTTCTTCGTCAATCTGAAGGACAACGAATTTCTCGATCACAAACGCGGCAATTTCGGCTATGCGGTATTCGCGCGCGTGACCGAGGGCATGGATGTTGTCGATAAGATCGCGGCGGTCGAGACGGGCCGGCGCCGCGGCTTTGACGACGTGCCGGTCGAGGCGGTCATCATGAAACGAGTGCACAAGGTCGACAAATAACGCTTGGGTCCTAAAGGCACATCTAGACCGGCTATAAATGGCGCGTAGCAAATCCTGGACGGGCCGCATCGCCCGAGCTTTGTTGTACGTCACCCTCGGCTTCGCCGCCGCCTCAGCCGCCGCCGTGCTGCTGCTGCGGTGGGTCAATCCACCCTACAGCGCTTTCATGGCGGAGACTCAGATCGAAGCCTGGATGAGCCGCGACGATACCTATGTGTTCCGGCACAACTGGGTTGATTTGACGCGCATCTCTCCCAATCTGCCGCTGGCAGTCGTCGCCTCGGAGGATCAAAAATTCCCTGAGCACTGGGGCTTCGACGTTGAAGCCATCGAGAAAGCCTATCAACTCAATCAGCATAGCCATCGCGTACATGGCGCGAGCACCATCAGTCAGCAAGTGGCCAAGAACTTGTATCTGTGGTCCGGCCGCAGTTATTTTCGCAAGGGGCTCGAGGCTTATTTCACCGTTCTGATCGAAAGCTGCTGGCCCAAGCGGCGTATTTTGGAAATCTACCTCAATATCGCCGAGTTCGGATACGGCACCTACGGTGCCGAGGCGGCCGCGGAGCGCTTCTTCCACAAACCGGCAGCGCGATTGACGCGAAGCGACGCCGCAGTTCTCGCTGCCGTACTGCCGAATCCGCAGCGCTACTCGGCAGCGGCGCCTTCGCGCTTTGTCCAGCAGCGGCGCGACTGGATTCTGAATCAGATGCAGGCGCTCGGCGGCCCCGAAATGCTGGATGAGATCGACGCTTATCCGAACCGACGCCGTGACCGCGCGGGGGCAATCTGATGCCGCCTGTAACTCTGATGCGTTGGACCCTGGCGGCCACCCTGCTGATTAGCGCGATCACCTGCGGCAACGTGACATCCGCCGCCGATTCGCCGGCCGCCTCTGTCGCGCCCGCCCCAGCGGCGGCCGAGCATCTCACCCACGGCCGCTTTCGCAATATCGCAATTTATGCGCCGGTCGGAACACCGAAGAGCTTCGTGTTGTTCCTGTCCGGCGATGGAGGCTGGAACCCGATCGCCGCCGACATGGCGCTTAAGCTCGCCCACCGCGGCGCGCTGGTCGCCGGCATCGATCTTCGAGAGCTCAATGCCAATTTGGAAGCCGATTCGGCGCAATGCGTTTTCTTGGATGGCGATCTTGAGAACTTGAGTCATTTTCTACAGGCCTATCATCACCTACCTACGTATCTCACGCCCTTTCTCATCGGTTACGACTCCGGCGCGAGCCTGGCATACGCCGCACTTGCGCAGGCGCCGGCGAACACCTTTGCCGGCGCACTCACTGCGGGATTCTGCCCGACATCGAACTTGCGAAAGCCGCTGTGCAAGGGTTCGGGAATTCAATTTTCGCGCCTTCCCGGCGATTACGGCGTGAAATTTTTGCCGGTCAAGAAGCTCGAAAACCCGTGGGTGTTGATACAGGGCGATCGCGATCAAGTCTGCGGTCCGAGCGCGGCCGGCGACTTTATCGCCGGGATGACGGGCGCAGCGCTCGTGCAGGTGACGCCTAGCAACTGGCTGCCGCCATTCATGGCTGCGTTTGACACCTTGGTGAAGCGCTCTTCGAGCATGTTGGCTCCGCCGTCGCCCGCAGCCTTGAAGAATCTGCCGATCATCGAGATTCCAGCGCAGGCTAACGCTCCCTCTACCGATGCGTTTGCCATCATCATGTCGGGCGATGGCGGATGGGCCGGGCTCGACAAAGAGGTGGCGTCGGCTTTGAGCGCCCAGGGCGTCCCGGTGGTTGGTCTCGATTCGCTGCGCTATTTTTGGACCGCGCGCACGCCGGACGGTCTGGCGTCGGACACCGACCAAATGATCCGCTACTACCTCGCGCATCTGGGAAAGAAGCGCGTGCTGCTCATCGGCTATTCGCAGGGCGCCGACGTTTTGCCATTCGCGGTCAATCGCCTACCCGCGGCGACCCGCGCGCAAGTCGGGTTGACGGCCTTGATGGGGATGTCCGAACATGCGCTGTTCGAATTCCACGTGAGCAGTTGGATTTCAGACGACAACACCGGACCCGCGACGTTGCCCGAGGTCACCCGGATGACCGGCACGCCGGTTTTATGCATTTACGGGGAGGGGGATAATGACTCGCTGTGCCCGAAACTCGACCCGGGGAAGGTCCGCATCGTGAAGCTCAATGGCGGCCATCATTTCAACGGTGATTATGCGCGGCTGGCGCGCGAAATCCTCGCCGCATCGAATCGATGAAACTCGCATCCAGACGCGCCTTTTTGCGAAGCGCATGCGCGATCCCGCTGATCGCCGCCGCTGCGAGGCACGGCGCCTCGGCGTCGGCGTCAGGGTCCGCGGAATCACAATTGAAATCCATCACGGGCGCCGCGAAGGCCATCTCGCCCGCCGAACGTCGCGCACGAATCGCCAAGGTGCAGGGAATGATGGAGCGAGGCAAAGTCGGCGCATTGCTCATCGAAACGGGCTCGTCGCTCGAATACTTCACCGGCATCCGTTGGCATGTG
The DNA here is from genome assembly GCA_963783185.1 of uncultured Gammaproteobacteria bacterium. Taxonomy (GTDB): domain Bacteria; phylum Pseudomonadota; class Gammaproteobacteria; order Steroidobacterales; family Steroidobacteraceae; genus Bog-1198. The sequence goes on from CAWAMT010000003.1 coordinate 20,763, forward strand.
TCCGAGCGCACGACCGCTGCGATCATTCCGGCTCGGGGCGACGTGGTAATCGTGACCCCCGAGTTCGAAGAACCGTCCGTGCGCGAGACTCTCGAGGTGAACGGGGACGTTCGAGCGTGGAATGAGCATGAGAGCCCGTTCGCACGTATCGTTCAAGCGTTGCGGGACCGAGGCGTCGCATCCGGTGTCGTGGCCGTGGAGCCAACGATTAGATTCTTCATAGTCGACGGCGTTCGTCAAGCCTCGAACGGCTACCAGATCGTCTCCGCCGACCCCCTGATTCGGGGCTGCCGCATGATCAAATCGCCGGCCGAGTTGGCCCTGATGCAAATTGCGAACGATGTCACGATCGCGGCACTTCGCCACGTCCACGGACGGATCGAGCGCGGTATGGGCTCCGCGGAAATCGGCGCACTCATGAACAACGCAACGATTGCGCTGGGCGGATCGCCGGAATTCTCGCTGGTATTACTGAATGAAGCGTCGGCTTACCCGCATGGCTCATTGCAACCTCAAATGATCCGCGAGGGGTCGATTGTCCTGATGGATTGCGGCTGTACGGTGCAGGGGTACCAATCCGACATTTCGCGCACCTGGGTGTTCGGCGGTGCGAACCCCCGGGAGCGTAAAGTCTGGGACACGGTCAAGCGCGGTCAGGAGATCGCCTTGCGAACCGCGAAAGTCGGCGTTGCGGTTGGCGGCATCGATGACGCAGTCCGCAGCTACTACGAGAGCGAGGGCTGGGGTCCGGGATACAAGCTGCCGGGGCTCTCGCACCGCACAGGCCACGGCATCGGCCTCGACGGACATGAACCCGCGTACCTCGTGCACGGCGATGGAACCTTGCTTGAACCCGGGATGTGTTTCTCCGACGAGCCGGGGATCTACATTCCCGGCGAATTCGGCGTGCGGCTCGAGGATTGCTGGCACATGGCCGCTTCGGGACCCATGCTCTTCACACCGCTCGCGAAGTCTCTCGACGATCCTATTTGAACCCAAGCGCTGCGCTCGCCGGTGCGGAGCTCGGTGTTACGCCGCGTCCGCCGCCTCTCGCACATCGGGGTCGTAACCCAAGATCGGCGCCAACCAGCGCTCGGTTTCCGGCAAGGTGAGGCCCTTGCGCAGCGCGTAGCTCGCGACTTGATCTCGATCTATTTTGCCGACGCCGAAATAATGTGCCTTGGGATGGGAGAAATACCAACCGCTGACTGCCGCGGTCGGCAGCATGGCGAAGGATTCGGTCAGGCAAATACCCGATCTTCGCTCCGCATCCAGAAGCGCCCACAGCGTTGCCTTTTCCGTATGATCAGGGCAAGCGGGGTAGCCCGGGGCCGGACGGATTCCTCGATACTCCTCACGGATCAATCCCGTGCTGTCGAGCTGTTCGCGCGCCGCGTAGCCCCAAAATTCGCGCCGCACTCGCTCGTGCATTCGTTCGGCCAACGCTTCGGCCAGTCGATCCGCCAGCGCCTTGAGCATGATGCTGCTGTAGTCATCGTGTGCCGCTTCGAACCTGGCCACATGCTCATCGATGCCGAAGCCGGCACTCACCGCGAACGCTCCGATGTAGTCGGCGCGGCCGGTGTGCGCCGGGGCAATGAAGTCGGACAGACACGACTGCCCCTGATCCTGCGGCTTGGACTTCTGCTGGCGCAGATGGTGCAAGTGCGCCAAGGTCGTCTGCCGCGCGTCGCTCGAGTACACGTGTATGTCGTCGTCTCCTACGCTATTGGCAGGGAAGATCCCGATCACGGCGCGCGCCCGAAGCCATTTCTCCTCGACGAGACGTTGGAGCATTTGTCTGGCGTCCGCATACAGATTGCTGGCGGCTTCGCCGATCACGGGATCGCGCAGAATGTCCGGAAACTTCCCGGCAAACTCCCACGCATTGAAAAACGGCATCCAGTCGATGTAGGGCACCAGCTCGTCGAGCGAATAGTCCTCGAAAGTCCGAACACCGACGAGATTCGGAACGGGCGGCGTGTAACTGGACCAGTCTAGTTTGAATCTACGCGCGCGCGCCTGGGCATGGGACATCTGCGGCGCCTTGGCCCCCTTGTTGCGGTGCTGTTCGCGCTTGCGCTCGTGGTCCGCCTTGGCGTCGGCAACATAGGCCTCGCGAGTCGCCGGCGTCACCAGCTGCTGACAGACGCCGACCGAGCGCGACGCATCTTTCACGTAGATGACTGCACCGTCATAGTGAGGATCGATTTTTACCGCCGTGTGCGCCGGAGAGGTCGTCGCCCCGCCGATGAGAAGCGGCTGTTTGTAGCCCAAACGCTGCATTTCCTTCGCCACGTGCACCATTTCATCCAGCGACGGCGTAATCAGTCCGGACAATCCGATGAGGTTCGCGCCTTCCCGGGTGGCCGCTGCGAGAATCTTCTCGCAGGAAACCATAACGCCGAGATCGACCACTTCGAAGTTGTTGCATTGCAATACGACGCCGACGATGTTCTTGCCGATGTCATGAACATCGCCTTTGACGGTGGCCATTACCACCTTGCCGTTGGAGCGGCTGGCGCCGGACTTCTCCTTTTCGATGTAAGGAATCAGCACCGAGACGGCCTTCTTCATCACGCGCGCCGATTTCACGACCTGCGGCAAGAACATCTTGCCCGCACCAAATAGATCGCCCACCACATTCATCCCGTCCATCAACGGACCCTCGATCACATCGAGCGGCCGCTTGGACTTGAGTCGCGCCTCTTCGGTATCCTCGAGCACGAACTCATCGAGGCCCTTCACCAGCGCGTGCTGCAGGCGTTCTTCAACGGGAAGCTTGCGCCACTCCAGATCATCGCCGCGCTTTGGGCCGCCGCCGCCGTCCTTGAAGCGTTCCGCAATTTCGAGCAGCCGCTCGGTAGCGTCCGATCGGCGAGCCAGGATCACGTCCTCGACCCGCTCGCGCAGATCCTCCGGTATATCCTCGTAGATCGCGAGCTGACCGGCATTGACGATGCCCATGGTCAATCCCGCGCGAATCGCGTGATAGAGAAATACCGAGTGCATCGCCTGGCGTACCGGCTCATTGCCCCGGAATGAAAAAGAGACGTTGCTGACGCCGCCGCTGACGTGGACGGCCGGCATGCGCTTTTTGATTTCCGCGGTAGCTTCTATGAAATCCAGGCTATATCGATTGTGCTCTTCGATGCCCGTGGCCACCGCAAAGATGTTCGGATCGAAGATGATGTCCTCGGGCGTAAAACCGATCTGCTCGGTGAGTAATTTGAACGCTCGTTCGCAGATCGCGACTTTGCGATCGATGGTATCGGCTTGCCCTTGCTCATCGAAGGCCATGACCACGACGGCCGCGCCGTATTGCATGACTTTTCGCGCGTGCGTGAGAAAAGCCTCCTCGCCTTCCTTGAGACTGATTGAATTGACGATCGATTTGCCTTGAACGCATTTCAAACCCGCTTCGATCACCGACCATTTGGAAGAATCGATCATGACCGGTACGCGCGCGATATCGGGCTCGCCCGCGATCAAACTCAAGAACTTCACCATGGCCGCCTGGGAATCGAGCATGCCCTCATCCATGTTCACGTCGATGATCTGCGCACCGTTGACTACTTGCTGCCGGGCAATATCCACCGCCGCTGCGTAGTCGCCGGACTCGATCAGCTTGCGGAACTTGGCCGAGCCGGTCACGTTGGTTCGTTCGCCGACATTGACGAACAAGCTGTCCGCATCGATGGCAAGCGGCTCCAAACCGCTGAGGCGGCAGGCGCGGGGGACGACGGGCACGCTGCGCGGTCGGGCTCCTGAGACCGCGTCTGCGATGGCGCGAATATGGTCGGGTGTGGTGCCGCAACAGCCGCCCACCATATTGACGAAACCGCTCGATGCAAATTCACCGAGGATTTCCGCTGTCTGCTGCGGTGTCTCGTCGTATTCACCGAACGCATTCGGCAATCCGGCATTCGGATAGGCGCACACGTATGTGTCCGCGATGCGTGAAAGCTCTTCAATATAGGGACGCAGCTGCTTTCCGCCCATCGCGCAATTCAGACCCACGATGGTGGGCTTTGCGTGTCTGATGGAATTCCAAAACGCCTCCGTCACCTGTCCGGATAACGTCCTTCCCGACGCGTCCGTAATCGTGCCCGAAATGATGATCGGCAGATCCATGCCGGCCTCATCAAGTACCTGGCGTACCGCAAACAGCGCTGCCTTCGCATTCAACGTGTCGAAAATTGTTTCGACCAGCAGCACGTCGACTCCGCCGGCGACGAGCGCGCGGGCGGCCACCGAATAAGCGCTTGCCAATTCGTCGAAATTGACATTGCGATAGCCTGGATCATTCACGTCCGGGGACAGCGACGCCGTACGGCTGGTGGGGCCAAGCGCGCCGGCGACGAAGCGTTGGCGGCCGTCGAGCGCCGTCACGTCGTCGGCCGCCTGCCGCGCCAACTTCGCGGCTGCCAGATTCATTTCGCCGACGAGAGAATCCAAATGATAGTCCGCCTGAGAAATCGCGCTGGAATTGAATGTGTTGGTGGAAATCAGGTCCGCACCGGCCAGCAGGTACTCCCGGTGAATGTCGGCGATGATCCGCGGCTGCGTGATGGCCAACAGATCATTGTTGCCGCGCAGATCGTTGCAGCAATCTGCGAATCGCTTGCCGCGAAACTCGGCTTCGCCCAAACCGTGCCGTTGAATCATCGTGCCCATGGCGCCATCGAAAATCACAAGCCGCTGCTTCAGGAGTTCGCGAAACGCCCGTGCACGCAAAACTTGCGGTTGCGGCTGCATTCAGGCCACCCGCGCTTCTTGGCATATCCGGGGGCGCAGCCCCAGGGCGTGACAAATCGCGTATGTGAGCTCGGCACGGTTCAGCGTATAGAAGTGAAACTCGTTGACGCCATGCTGGCGCAGGCGCTGAACTTGGTCGATCGCCACGTGCGCTGCGATCATTCGGCGCGTCTCCGGATCATCGTCAAGTCCGTCGAAACGCCGGCGCAGCCACTCGGGAACAGAGGTACCGCATCGATCGGCAAAGCGCAGCATTTGGGGGAAACGAGTAATCGGCAGAATCCCCGGCACGATACTGGCGCGAATACCGGAGGCCGCGCACCGATCTCGATAGCGCAAGAACACGTCCGTATCGAAAAAGAACTGCGTGATGGCGCGGCCGGCACCTGCATCGATCTTACGCTTCAGATTCTCCAAATCTGCCTCGACGCTGCCGGATTCAGGGTGCCCTTCCGGGAAGGCGGCAACCGAGATCTCGAACGGAGCGGCACGTTTCAGTCCACTGACCAAATCAGATGCGTGTTCGAAGCCGCAGGCAGAAGGCTCACGATCACCGCCCGGCGTAGTGGCCCCCGGCGTAGCGGCCCCCGGCGGCGGCCGGCGCGGCGGCGCCGGCGCGACGGCGCCCGGCACATCTCCGCGCAGCGCGACCATGTGTCTGACCCCGCACCGCCAATAATCCTGGGCGATTCCGATAACCTCTTCGCGCGACGCGCCAATACACGTGAGGTGCGGGGCGACCAGCAAGTCCGTTTCATGCAGGATTCGCAGCACGCATTCATGCGTTCGAGAACGCGTCGAACCGTCGGCGCCGTAGGTCACGGAGACAAATTTGGGCTCGCAAGGGCGCCAAGCGCTGCACGGCAGCCCACAACTGGCCCCCCATGACATCGTCGCCCGGCGGAAAGAACTCGAACGACACGGTTACTGCGGTGGACATCGTATTCACTCCCGGAAGAGCTTCCTACTCGACCACCAGCATGCAAGCGCCTAAGCTATGACTCAATCTCATTATCTTCATGGAAAGGTTGAAACCGGCTCATGGCGACCACCGCCCTCGAATTAAGGCATTTGGAGACGCTGCTTGCCCTGGCCGAATGCGGGAGCCTGTCGAAAGCAGCCGCGCGCCTGTTTCTGACTCAATCCGCGTTGTCGCACCAACTCAAAGCGCTCGAGAGCCACTACGGCGCGGCGCTGGTGGAAAAAAATGTCCGGCCACTGCGCTTTACGGCCATTGGCCAAAGGCTTCTCACCCTGGCGCGCGCCACGCTGCCTCTGGTAGCCGAAGCGGGCCGAGACGTTGCTCGGCTGGCCCAAGGCCACGCCGGACCCTTGCGCATCGCGGTGCAGTGCCACAACTGTTTTGATTGGCTGATGCCGGCGATGGATGCCTATCGATCGCTGTGGCCTGAAGTCGAACTCGACATCATCTCAGGGTTCGTCGTCGATCCGCTGCCCTTGCTGGAGCGGGGGGAAGCCGAACTCGCCATCATTCACGATAGGCCGATAGCGCAGCCCCATGTGGCCTTCAGTCCCCTGTTCCGCTACGAAAGTGTCGCTCTGATGAGCCCGCGGCATCGCTTGGCGGCCAAACCCTGGCTGGAAGCCGCTGACTTCGCCGATGAGACACTGATTACATATCCGGTGCCCGACGAGATGCTCGACGTGATGAAGCACTGTCTCTTGCCGGCAGATATTCACCCCAAGCGCCGGACGGCAGAGTTGACGGTCGCGATCCTGCAATTGGTAGCGAGTGGACGCGGCATTGCCGCCCTGCCATCCTGGACGGTAGGCAACTACATTGAACGGGGTTACGTGGTGTCACGACCCATTGGCGAAGCGGGATTGCGCTGCGAACTGTACGCCGCCACCAGCGCCGGTGCCGCGGACGCCGCGTACATCAGAGATTTCATTGCCCTCACACGTGCCCAGAGCCTCACCGAGCTCAGCGGAGTGTCCGCGCTGTGAAAAGAGAATATACCCGCGCCTTCGCGATTTGCCTGATCATCACGGGCGTCATCGCTCCTGCCGTGAGTGGCGTTCCCGACGGTTCGGGCTTCGTCCGAATTACACCCGCCGAGGTGCATTGGCAGGATGTTCCGGGTGGGCATGGCGCGCAGCAGGCCATCCTGCTGGGAGATCCAAACAAGCCCGGCATCTATGTGGTTCGCGCCAAGTTTCCGCCATACGTCATGGATCATCCGCACTGGCATCCCAACGCCCGATACGTAACGGTTCTCGAGGGAACCTGGTATACGGGCACCGGTGATACCTTCGATCTCGCGAAAGCGGTTCCCCTGAAACCGGGGAGCATCATGATGCACCCGGCGAAAGCAACTCACTGGGATGGTTCTGCCGGTCCCGAAACCGTCATTGTTCAAATAATCGGCGAGGGTCCCGTTGCATCCACGCTGGTAGATCCCAAGCAGCCCTTCTGGTTCGAGGCACCGCATTAGAAACTCTCGGGGAGGCAGGCACGGATATCCTCATTCAGAACGTGACGTTTTGACGTCTAACGTCAAAACGTCTCTCTCCAAAAAGGACCTGCCCCTTCTCGCCGATTCACTCGCCCCGTCTCTCGCCGATTCACTCGCCCCGTCTCTCGCCCCGTCGCTCGCCCCGTTGCTCGCCCCGTTGCTCGCCCCGTTGCTCGCCATCCTAGTTCTCCCTCCGTGGCGCGGATACACACCTCAATTCACATCCCGCACGTGTAGGCAAGCTGTAAGCGCTCGGTAAGTCGGGCGTAACCGCGCAAACACCATGCTGAGACCGTACCAGGGAAATCCCCCTGATAACGGAGTCGCAAAAATGAAGATGTTTAATGCCTCATTGGCGGCGGGGTTCAAAGTCTCTTGCGCCGCCCTCATCGCCGCCTATATTTCCGGCTGTGTGCCGATACCCTTTCGGCCATCCGCCACTGTGGCTCACACGCCGATCACGACCCACGCGAGCTCGGTAATCCTTCTCGACACCTACTCGGATTACACGTTGGCAAAGGCCGTGGCCAAGTCAGTCCAACATGCCGAGCCGCGCGTCGTTTTGGTCGACGGCACCGCTTTTATGCAGGGCGCGCAGCCCGAGGGTTATCGCTTGGCCGATGTGGTCGACGCCGCTGAGCGCGCCGAGCGACCGCCCCTAACCGCGGATTATCTGCTGAGTGTCGGGGTGCCGAAGAACCGCCAGCTGCACGATACCGGAGCGGTCGGAACGCTTCCCTTCGCCCCGGTCGTCGTCGTCGGGTACGAGAAGGTTCAGAGCGTCGAAACATTGTCCGCCTCCTTTCTCGATCTTCGTACCCCGCATGAGGTGGATGGCCTCTCCGTCTCCAGCGCCTACTCGGAAGTGGCGACTGGACTGGTCTACGGCGTCATGACCATCGCAATGCCCGAAGCGGCGGTACGCGAGGCGCTGGCGCGCGACGTGGCACACCGGTTGGCCGAGGCACAACCGGCCGGTTCCATCCGCCTGACCGTCTTGGGACAAAACGCGTTTGAGCATCAGCCTCCCGTCGTCAAAAAGGCTCAGTCCGATAAGTCGCCCATTCCCATGGTGGGAAACTTGCTTGCGGCGCGTTGGCAAATCGATGTGATCGGATGTCCTCTCAGACACAGCGTGCCATTAGAAGTAAGCCCACAACCCGCCGGCTACATCTCGATGCGCGCGGCACGAATCGAGTTCCACACGCCTCCGGTCAGGTCCGCTGCAACCGGCGAGACAACGCCGGAAAGCTCTTTTGACCTGCCGTTTGCTGCCGTCCTGCCGACAACCGAGACGATTACGGGCAGCGACGAAAAGACATGGGTCGAGCTACGGCAGGAAGACGGATCGTGCATTTACATCAGCGGCACCGCACAGAACTGGTCCGCGGAGGACGCACGTTCGTTCGCCGCGGCACTGAGTGAGCATGCCGTCGCGACTGTTTCAGACGCCACTCAACCAACTCGGGAGCAACCATGATTACGCAACAACAGGTAAGGGATATGCGAAGCAGTATCGGAATTTTTGTCGGATCGGTGCTGGCGGTCGGTGCGCCGGCGGCTTGGTCGGCTCCGCCGGAGGCGACCGCCTATCAGATCACCGTCGATCATGCCGGAGTCACCACGTCCGGAGGCGTACTCGCCCTACAGGAAACACCCCTTTGGAGTGCGACGCTCAACGGGGCAAGTTCCTATCCCATCATCGCCGATGGGCGCGTGTTCGTAACGACGGCGTCCATGCCCGGAGGGACCGGGAATGACTCCAAATCGCAGCTCTACGGGTTCGATGCCCACACCGGCGCGAGTCTGTGGGCCCCCATTTCCGTGAGCGGCACGTATTTCTGGTCCGCGGCGGCCTACGATGGGGGCACGCTGTTTGTCGTGAATTCCGACGGCCTTTTGCGCTCCTACGACGCAGCAACCGGTACTCCCGGATGGACTGTTCAAATGCCCGGCCAGTACGGATTCAGCTCTCCACCGACGGCATACAATGGCATCGTGTACGTCGGCGGCGCGGGAGACGGCGGCACCGTGTACGCCGTTGCCGAGTCCGACGGCACTGTGCTGTGGACGGCGACGGTCGCGAACGGAGACAACAGCTCACCCGCCGTCTCTCCAACGGGCGTTTACGTCTCCTATCCGTGTCAGGTGTACGACTTCAACCTAACCACCGGCACTCCGGTCTGGCACTACAACGGAGGTTGCGATGGCGGCGGCGGGAAAACTCCGGTCTATGCCGGCGGCAAACTATTTGTTCGAGATCCTGGCATTTCATTCGATATCTTCAACTCGGCGGACGGCGCCATCACCGGATCCTTCCATGCGGACCCGGCTCCGGCCATCGGGCAGAGCAGCGGTTTCTTTGTCTTCAACAGCATTCTGAGTGCGATCGATCTCGCCTCGAACAGCACGCAGTGGACTTTCGCGGGCGATAACGCGCTAACCTCGGCGCCGATCGTGGTTGATCAAACCGTCATCGTCGGATCGGGATCGGGCTATCTGTACGGATTCGATACGCAGTCCGGTAATCTGACTTGGCAGGTCAATGCCGGTTCTGCGATTTTGGGTCCGGACCAGCAGAATGACGGTGTTCCTCTGCCGGGAATGGCGGTGGCCGACGGTGTGCTCGCAGTGCCGGCAGGTACGAACTTGCTCACGTACGCGATATTTGGTCCGCCGGCGCCGACTGGTCTTACCGCGAGTCCCGCCGTCACCTCGGTGCGTCTGAATTGGACGGGCGCCGCAGGCATGACCTACAACATCTATCAGGGCGCCGCGGCGGGAGCGGAATCACTCGTGCCTGTTCAAACGGGGGTTGCCGGAACGAGCACCTCGATCACGGGTCTCACGTTCGGCACGACCTACTACTTCGTCGTCAAGGCGACCGGCAGCGCCGGCATCAGCGCACGATCCAACGAGGTATCGGCGGCACCGGCCGCACCCCTTTCGGGACCCACCAAGGTGACGGCTACGCCCGGAATCGGCCAGATCGGTCTTTCATGGGCGGCCTCTTCGCAGGCAACCGGCTACAAGATATATATGGCAGAGGCTCCCGGACAGGAAGGCATCACGCCAGTAAAGACCGTTACCGGCACGACGGCCACAGTGACGGGCCTCAAGACCGGCGGAACCTACTACTTCGTCATTGCGGCTGATACGCCCATCGGATTGAGTTCACCGTCTGCGGAAGTACACGCGACGACGTCGATACCAGCATCGCCGGCCGCGGTGGTTTCCGCCGGTGGCGGTGGCGGCGGCGGGAGTCTCGGGTGGATCGATTTTGCCGTGCTTCTTGCGCTCACAGTGCATCGCGCTCTCAGGCACCGCGGTCGCGGAATCTGACTCGTGGTGGTGCGCACCCAGCTGCTAGGATGGTTTAGACAGACATTGGGGAGAGGGCTTTCGCTTCGGCGAAGGCCCTCTTGTTTTACCGTTTCTGACTCGCCACGATCCCTCCAACGACAATCCCACTATAGAAGAACGTCTTCTGGCGGCGATGAAGATCAGCGGCAAGGGCGGAAAGCGGCTCGAGTCGAGGGGCCAATGCCTGCGGAAGCATCCGGTTCGCGAACAAGGTCCAATACATCAGCCGCCCTCCTCCCCGTCCAACACGCAGCAATTGACCCATCATCTGCTCGCAGGTCTGCGGCGGCAAATACTCAAATACGTCGCTCAAATTGAAGCGATCCACGGAGTCGACGGCCGCGCGCTCGAGATACTCCTGTATTCCTCCGCAGTGCCATTCGAGTCGATCGAGATTGGCGCGAATGAGTTCGAAATTCTCCTCTCTCAAGGCGAACGGCAGGGCCGTAAGGTACCGACCTGTGCAAATCCATTGCAAGTAAGGGTTCGACGCCAAATCCTGCGTACAAAGGGCAATACGGCTGCGCTCGAGCAATTGCCCCGCGACGCTCCCGGTAGCAAAGCTGAAGCATTCCAGATCCCGCCCGAGACGCATCATCAGGAACCGCGAGAAAAAGATCCGATAGAGCAGCCTCCAGCGCAGCGTATTCCATGTCCCTTCGTAGAATTGCGTTCGTTCTTCGATCGATCGCGGTTCGAGCAAGGCCTCGATCGTGCTGCGCGGGTGTATGCAGGGAAGGATGAAGCGGCGAAATTGTCCGAGGTATCCCTCGAATTTGCCGCCGTGACCAATGCCTCGGGCGATGATTTCCGGATGTGCGTCCCAGAATGCGCGCGCCTCCGCCGTGAGTGCTGCCCGGCAGCGCCGGTATAGCTGCCCACGATCCTTACCGGGCACCGCGCCCATGAGCTTTAGTAGTTCGCCGTGAGCGAGGTTTCGATAGGCGCTTACGCGCAGCTCCAGGCACGCGATCTGCTCGGGCCGGCGATCAATCGCAACTACCCGCCCCGGGTTGCGTGCGAGCAGCGCAAGCGTATTGTCCCCGGCCGACGCAATCGACAGACAGGTATCGCCCGCCTGAACGTTCAGTCCTTCGAGCAGCGCGTCGGCGTCCTCCCAACATTGCGCATAACGGATCTGCGCCATGCGTCAACCTCGTTCGATCGCGATCAGCCGCGCGTGCGGTCGAATGCCCCGCCACGTCGCCTTGACGAAATCTCTGAAAAAACGCCGATACGAGCGATACACCGAGGCACCGGTGCGCCGGTATTCTCCCTGAAGCAGCGCGTGCGCCTTGGGCAAGTGGTACCACGGGAGAGTCGGAAAGAGGTGATGCTCCAGGTGGTAGTTGATGTTGCACATCAAAAGCTCGAGCGCCCGGCTGCTAATGACGGTCCGGCTCGCAGTGAATACATTACCCTTCGCGGTCAATCCATGCTCGGCGACCGCGCGTATCTGCGACAGCAGCGCGGTAATCAACAAAGGCAGCCCCCAGGCTCGCCACAGCGCATGCAGCGGCACCTCGCGCACGGCGAGCGTTGCCGCACCGATGACCAGAACGTACTCCCCGAGCATTCTGAAACGGACGCGTCGCTGCGCCTTGGCAATCGCGATGACAGGCAGCGCGGTTACAAATCCGAAAGACTTGATCAGGATTCCCAGGCAGTAGACGGGCAGCGTGCGAAAGAGGGCAAAATCCAGCGTCTCCTCCGTGGCTTCGGCGCCGCTGCCGCGGCGCGCGTGATGGCAGCGGTGATTGCTACGAAAGGCCGTGAGGGGGATGAGTACCGGCAGGCCGCACATAAACCCAGCGGCATCGTTTAGCACCGGATTGCGAAACAGCAGCCGATGACTCGCCTCGTGCAGCGCGATCGACAGTCCCAATAGCGCGGCAACGCTGAGTCCGCAGCCAAGCATCTGCATCGCCACCGCGCCCGCAAGCAACGAGACGGTGCCCCCGACTGCCCACATGCATCCGAATAGTGCGATGACCCACCCGTGGCGGTTATCGCAGCGGCACAACCGGCGGATCGACGCTCGGGTGGCCGGTGCGATGTCCGCCGCATTCAACCGCTCGAATGACGGTTGGTAGCTGCAGAAATATAGATCCGACGTCTCAATGCTCATGTTGCCCCCTCATACGGCGACCGACCGGCTCACCGAGGCGCACCATGGTCTCGACTTGCCGCCGCGTGCGCTCGCACAGATCCTCATCGAGGCGTATTGCTCCGCGCTCGAACAGCAGAACAATCGTCGATCCTCCCAATTCAAAGTAGCCTTTGTGCTCCCCTTTGGCGGCCGCTCGGCCCGCGGTATAGCACTGGCGGATGGACCCCACGGTAAACGCGCCGATCTCCACCATGGCGACAGTTCCGAATCGAAGCGTCTTCAGCCGCGTGATGGCACGGCGGTTTTCGCGGTAAAACACCGCCGGCCAGCGCACCGCGTAGGGTCCCACGGTATGCAATTTTCCTTCGATGGCGAGCGCCGCGCTCGCGACCGCGCCGACCGGAAAGTGAAAGTGGTGATAGTCCGCGAGATGCAGCCGGACGATGAGCATCGAACCTTCAGCGAACCGGTCGGTTAGAGCGGCATCGCGCAGCAAGGTGTCCAACGAAAAGGTGGCTCCCTTGATCTGAAATGCCTGATTTCGATGCACGACCGGATACGCCAGTACCTTACCGTCGGCTGGCGCCACGCAGATATCAGGATCCACGGCGATCGGCCGGCGCCGCATATCGATGCGCCTGACAAAGAAATCACTGAAAGAGTTGAATTCGCTCAACGCGCGCAGCGATTCGCCGGAGCGCACTCCCATGGACGCAACGAACGGTTTGATCCGCCGCCGGCTCCAACGTCGGCGGTTCCACCAGCCGTAACAACGAGACACCACGGGTTGGCGGAGCATGAGCCAAGTCAGGGCGCGACCCGCCAAGGTGTTGTGCGACCACAAGAGAAATTTGCCGGCATACACGGGTTCGGACATCAAGCGGCAAGCCTCGCGATCATAGTAGACGAGAGCGGGACGAGGTTTCACGTAGGTACCTCAAAGAGGGTGTATTCGCGGGTTGCGGCAGCCGCATATCGATTCAAATGTCCGCGCGAGGCGCTCGTTTCCGCGACCAGCGCCGCAAGGCTCGGGCGGCGGCAACGCTGCAGCACGCACTCGGTCACATGCGCGATGAGTGCGGCGCCCAGGCCGCTGTGTTTTTTGGCCTCTTCCGGTACGAGTCCTGCCGAGTGCAGAAGAACGGAGCGCACGCCTCGGCGCACCCCGAAGAATTTAAGGCGCGACAACCAGTCGCTGCGGCCGCGCATCGCGCGCAATGGATCCGACAAGTCCAAGGGCATGACGACGAAGCCGCATGCCTCCCCCTGCGGGTTGTGAACGAAGGCGGCGAATCCCGGCAACAAAGCGTAGCGCAGCGGCATCGCGAGGCAACTGAATTCGTGCGCCGAAATCGGCGTGAAGCCCGGAAAATGTGCGAAGCATCGCGACACCAAGTCATGGAGTTTGCCGAGTTCCGTTCCCATGCGCCGGGTATCGAAGGATACAAATCGATACCCTAGCTCGGTGAGCTCGCTGCGCCGTTCAATTCCGCGGCGCCTGAAGCGCTCTTGATTCACGGGGTCTTCGATATCGAATGAATGCCACCGGAATTTGGCCGCGAGTCCGCAACGTTCAAACAGCTCCGGGTAATAGGGTTTGTTGTAAGGTTCTCCGGCAAAGATCCGCGTTCCAAATCCGCCGGTCATGAGACGATAGCCGTGCCAGATGTCGAAATTCATCGGACCCCAGATTCGCACGGCACCCCGTTCACGCAGCCACAGCACGGCGGCTCCGATCAAATCCTCCGCGACGCAGGCATCATTCTCGGCCTCGAAGAAGCCCAAGCTTCCGTAGGACGCTCCCGTTGCGTCCTTGGGATCACGGCGAATCGAGGCTGTAATGCGCCCGACGATCCTCGTACCGGCCTTCGCCAGATAGTTGAGGTGCGCATTGCCGGCGCACTTAAAAAACTCCGCGCTTGGCTCCAGTTGAGCGAGAGCGGTGCGGTGAAGCGGCGGTATCCACTGGGGATCATCGCGGTACGCCGCGTACGGGTAGTCGATGAATTGCCGCGTCAGCGTGCGGTCGAAAGTGAATTCGTGCAGTCCCACGTTATTCTCCCGGTACTACCGTCAATGAATACCATCGCGCCGTCGGGAATCCTGCCGGTGGCATTCTCGACGCCCACGACCGTTGGAATTCCCAGCTCGCGGCCAATGATGGCCGTGTGCGACAGCACGCTGCCTTTTTCAACGATGAGGCCGCTGGCCTGTGTCATCAGGAAGACCCAACCGGGGTCGGTCGAGCGGGCGATGAGTACGTACGCACCCGCGCCCAGCGACTTGCCGGGATCGTGGACAATTCGGGCGACGCCCCGGGCCGCTCCCCCGGAGCAAGGCGTACCAACCGCTGATTCGCCCGTCACGCACGTCACGACACTCGGCGTCTTTCCGTGCCCAAGATCGCAGGCGAGAGGAATACCCTGTGTGGTAATGCGGTCCGCGGTGGGTGCGGCCGCGAACGTCGCGTAATCAGCCTTTCGCAACTCAACGAGGCCCGCAAGGTTGCGGGTCACGGAAGCGCCTTCCACCACGCTGAAAACTTCCTCTATGGTCAGGTAGTGAATATCGGACGCGGTCGCGATCAATCGCTGTGCCGCGAATCGCGCCCCGAGCTCGCCAAACAGCCGCCGTACCAGACCGAATACGCGGGTACGCGCGAAACGCATGCTCTCGCGATGGGCGATCGCAAAACGCGCGCGCTTCAACACGAAGAGCACCGCGGCACGTTTGAAAGGATTGCGCAACAACCGCTTGAGGTCGCTTTCCGCCCGGGCCCGAATGTCGCGCTCGCGCTTCTCCGCGTCCGCATAGGTGGTGCGGCTATCGAGCTGTTGGCGAATGGCCGACATCAACTGTTCGGGGCGCTCGCGCATCCCCGCATGTTCAAGCTTCAAATCTTCCGCGTTGCGATCTCCGAAGTCATTCAGATATCGATAGATGGCGGTCTTGAAGGAGGAGGTCGGCGGAAATCGATCGATCGCCAGCCACATGGACTCATCGTCGTGCGATTGGAACCGGCGGGAGAGGCTTGGATCCATCCGGACCATCGCCGCGAGACGCGACACGGCCCGCAGAGGCTTGATACTTTCCAGATTGCGCTCGCCGCAAAGCAGATTGTTGTACAGATCGGCGTGAGGGGCCGAAAGCCATCGCCGGCACAGCACGCGCAACGCCTCGTAGTAAGCCATCGCGGCAAAATCGTTGTCGAGTGTCGCTGACCACGGTTCTCCGAATTGCACGACGAACGAGCGATACAAGTCGGTTAGCTCATCGGCCGACAACGACGCGATCTTTTTCGCCGCGAAGTGAGTGTAGGCAGCGTCGAAGTGCCGTGAGAAGCTACGTGCATTTCCGCGAACTGTGGCCAGTTTCCATACGCACCAAGCCCACGCGCATGTCGCGCGGAGTCGACTTGCCGGATGCGCGCGCCAGGAAACGGCCTCTCGAAGGCCGATCATGCGATCCCAGGAACGCTTTACCCGGTCGAATCCGGGTAGAAAACTCATTAATTCGTACCAACTCGTCAGGTTGTAATACACGCGGCCGTTGAGGAGTCCGATCATCTTGCTAAGATGGTGACGGTGCGCTCTCAAGGGCCGGCCAAAGAGGCGATAATCGAGCGCCCGTTGGGCCATATAGCGACTGAATGCGGCCTCATAGCAGGTGCGCGCGAAAGAGAAGGTCAGGGGCAGCGTGATCCCCGGATAGCTCTCGGTGATGTTGGAGTTGTCCCAAACCCGGCGCTCCCCGGCACAGGGTGATTGCGACGCCGGGGCTTCCGGCCGAACGATCGGCCTTGCTTGCAGCAGCAGGATTCGACCGTTCGCATCCAAAGCCCATTCGATGTCCTGAGGTCCGTGCAGGGCCTCCTCGACACGATCGCCTATGGCTCGCAGTGCCAAGATTTCACCATCGAGGAGGGCCGCCCGGCGGCGCAGCTCCATCGGCACCGTCTCGATACAGGTGCCTCCTCGAGCTCCCACATCCGGCACCACTCGCGACGCCTTGTCTGCTACTTCCCGTCGGATCCGCCCGGAGTGCCAATCGATCCGATACGTGTCGCTCGCGGCGCGATCCGTGACCACACCCTCCCCCAATCCCCATGCGGCGCTGATGACGTTACCGCGGTCCCCGGTCAGCGGATCACGGGTGAACATCACGCCGGAAACGAGCGGTGTCACCATCTCCTGAATGATTACCGCAACTTCGTGCGGACTATCCCTGAGCCCCATCCGCGCGCGGTATGCCAGGACGCGCGCTGAATAGGCCGAGGCCCACACCTTGATGGTTGCCGCAATGATCTCGTCGGCTGGAACACTCAAGAACGAGTCCAATTGCCCCGCGTAGGACGCTTCATGGGCATCCTCACCGACGGCCGAGGAGCGTACGGCATAGCGGACGTTATGCCGCAATACTCGCGTGAGATCGGTATGGATTGCCGCATGCAAACGAGAGGCGACCTCCGGCCGGAGAATGAGCGCGCGGAGTTCGCGCGCCGCTTCATCGAACTCCTGCGCGGTGCGGGCTTCGATTCCATCGCACCGGATATTTAGATGCGCGAGCTCGGCGGGCGCCGCCGCCGCCAACACACTGACTGGAACGACCCAGAAGGGCGGCACGCGGAAGTCCAAGGAGTGCAACCGGAGCAGGTTGTGAGCTTTGCCGCCCAGCTCACCCACGCTGAGGTGCAGAGCGTCGCTGCTCGGGTCAACGAGTCGGCCGCAAACCGCACTTTGAATGCCCTGCGCGTTCATCGGCCCGCCACCCGCGCGGCGAACAGCGCAAGAAGAATCAACACAATGTAGCTTTGCGAGCAACGTTTGAGCCGCGCAGTCTGCCGACTCGAGGTCAGAAAAAATTTGTAATAGCCATAACAAAGCACGCCATACGCTGCGATCAGTACTGTCGGGAACAGCGCCGGAAGCGCCATCCGCCGGGACATGTAGAGTCCCGCCGCGAGCGTCCAGGTTTGCAGTGCGCCCGCGACGACGACTGCAGTCCGGGGCCCCCAGAGTTTGGAATAGGTGTCGTAACCGTTCTCTTCCGCAGGTGCCCTGATTTTCCGCGCGACTTCGAAGCCTTCGATCATTGTCCAGAACATGCTCGCCGGAAGAACCAACGCTGAGATATGCAGCTCGCCCGAAGCGCTGCCGGCCTCCTCGAAACCCAACCCCGCGAGCGAACACAGCACGATGAAGGCAATCGGGCTATGGGTTAGAAGCGTCAGCGTCAAACTCCGCTCCAGACGCTCCCGTATGAAGAAATGCCGGTTGGACAGAAGCAGACTGAGAAGCACCGCAGCCGTCCCCCAACGTGCTGCGCCGGCCATCATGTTGATCCCCGCGTAAACCGCAATCAGGGCGAGGATGCTGCGTTCGATATCCGCGCGCCTTACTCGGCCGGAGGGGAGCGGCCGGTGCGGAAACATCCGGCGGTCGATCGATTCGTCTTTGAGCTCATCCATGAGGCGCGCCAGCATCCCGATTACGAATACGGTGCTGATCCCCACCGCCGAGAGCCAGTATTTCGTCGGCGCGCCGCCAAGATCCGCTCGCCGCACCAGCCACGCGAGATCGACGTACAGCAGTGTGGCGAACAGCAAATTCGGCAGCGGCGGATACATCTCGTCCATGTAGATCCGCATGCGTCCCCAAAAACCTCGCTGGACAGCAACTGCGCCCGAGCCCAAAGCGTCGTATTGATTCACGGCACGCGTCCGGCGGGACCTGGCGGCCGCGCTAGTTGCCGATGCGCGCGCGAAAAATCGCCGGCACACAGAGCACCGACCAGTGATATTTCGCCGGCGAGGCATAGTGCCGCGCAAATCTCCGCCAGCGCCCCGGCCTTACCTTTCCCCGCCAACCCCATAATGGCCAGTGCAGCGTTTTGACTGGGTAAACTGGTGCCGCCGCCCACGGTGCCGACCAAGATGTTTGGCAACGTCACCGCGGCGTAAAGGCCGCCTGTCTCCGTCTGCTCAAAGCGCGTGATGCCGACGGCAGACTCGGCGACGCAGGCGACGTCCTGACCGCACGCGAGGTAAATGGCCGCGAGGGCATTGGCATATTGCCCCTGCGCGCCGAGCGTACCCGACAGCGCGCAGCCGATCGCTCCCATCCGCCAATATTCGGTCATGCGCTTCGGGTCCGTGTGCAGCGTGTCGCGTACGGCCTCAGCCGATATCTCGACTTCCGCGCTCACTCGTCGGCCACGAACCCCCTGCAGCGCGAGAGAGCTGGCCTTCTTGTCTCCGGAGTGATTGGCCTCGATAAACGCGTAGCAGGGTTGAACGGGCGAGTGCTGCTTGATGTGACGCATCAACGCTTCGGTCGCGAAGGTCACCGTATTCTGACCCGCGGCATCCCCGGTGATAAATTCGAAGTTTACATAAACATGGTTGCCTTCAATGTTCGCGCGCGTGTCGATGAGCCTCGCATATCGGCTGGTCTCGGCAGCGGCCCCCATCAGTTGATCGGCCTCCGTCCGCAGCCACGCAACGAACGCACAAGCCTGATCGAGGTTTTGAAAGGCGAACCCCGGTGCTCGGCCGATGGTCTCTTCTAGAATCGCTGTGCGGCATCCGCCTGCATGGCTGATAAGGCGGGCACCCCGGCTATAGGAGGCGACGAGCGCCGCTTCAGTGGTCGCGAGCGGCACGTAGTAGTCGCCGCGCGCATGCATTCCCGCGACCCGTAACGGCCCCGCTATTCCCACCGGTACCTTGACGGTGCCGATGAAGTTTTCGATGTGGTACTGATATTGCGGCATCTGCCGAAACGCCTCGGCGTCGAGCAGTGCGGCACGTACCTCATCGGGTGAGCCCGTCAGCTGCCAACGGGCGGTCACCAGTTCGGACGTAATCTCGGTACCGCGCGGTACGCTGGCGTTTTCCTCGCTGCAAATCGCCTTCATTGAACCTGCCTCCGGCCAACGGTACGGGCGGTATGCCTGTTGCTTCGTTCGCCTGGCGAGGACTATCGCAAGGTTCGATCTACGGGCTCTTTACACCTCGGACACAGATCGCTTACAGGGCTGCGCGGAGCACCGGCGACAGCTGTAAGTGATCTGTAAGCAACCGGTGAGGCGTCCGTCAGGCCAGGGTGCGGAAACTTACCCACCACCGGGCCGCAATTCCGCCGCACGGGGGCCGAAGAGAGGGGCGCAATGATCGAGACATGGGTGAAAGTACTTCTAATAGCCGCGTTGCTGCCCATCCTGATGGGTCTGCTGTCCGCCGCGACGAGGCGTACGGGTCTGCCCGCGGAATGCAATCGCAAGCTCCTGCACGTGGGGATGGGTTCAGTCACGCTCAGCCTTCCGTGGCTGATCGGCCAGTCCGCACCGGTGACGGCGCTGGCGGCATTGGCCGGCGCTTGGCTGCTCGCCGTGAGGATCAGTCCCAAGCTGATGGTCCGCTTCGGGGCGGCCCTGCACCGGGTAAATCGGCCCTCCGCGGGCGAGATCTATTTCGCCGCAGGTACCGCAATAAGCCACGTCTTGGCGGCCGGCAACGTGCTGTGCTTCGCCTTGCCGATGGCGCTTCTGACCTATGCCGATACCGCGGCCGCCATGGCCGGTGCGCTGCGTGCCAAGGACCGGCATTTCATCGGCATCAACGACAAGAGCCTGGAGGGCTGCGCGGCCTTTTTTGCGGTGTCCGTCCTATGCACCGTGACTGCGCTCGCCTTCGCAACCCACGCCACACCGACTCTGAGGCTCAGCGTTGCAGCACAACTGGCGTTCGACACCACGGTTCTAGAAATTATCGGCGCTCGGGGGAGCGACAACTTGCTGATCCCGATGGGCGCAGCGTACCTGCTGCCGCTGTTGCTGAACGGCAGCCCGGCAGTGCCTGCAATGCATGCGGCCCTCGCCGCCATGCTGATCTTGTTGTGGCGTGCGCAGCGTGCAGCGGTCACAATGCGCGTAGACAAAAAAAGAATAGTGCTCGGAATGCGTCATGACCGCTAGAACCCGACTCGCAAAACTTACTCGGCCAACCCCGGCTTCCGTGCACCCGCGCACGCGTCTGTTCGACCTGCTGGAACAACGTTTCGCCGGCACTCCCGTCGTGTGGCTAGCGGGTCCGCCGGGCGCCGGCAAGACGACTCTGATTGCCGACTACACGACGCGCCGTTCGATCAACTGTTTGTGGTATCAGATCGACCGCGGCGATACGGATGTCGCCTCTTCATTTTTCTATCTCGCCGAAGCAGCCCGGGAGCGCGGCAATGGCGCAATCCTGCCGCATTTTCAACCTGAATACCTCGGCGATGTTCAGGCCTTTGCGCGTACTTTCTTTCGCGAGCTGTTTCGGCAGCAGAGCCCATTCATCGTCTTCGATAACTATCAGGACATCACGATTGATTCGCCACTGCAGGACCTCGTGCTGATGGCAATGAACGAGATCCCCGACGAAGGGCGCGTCTTCGTCCTGAGCCGTAACGACCCACCGGCCCGCTTCGCAGCCCTGCGAGCACGGGACCGACTCGCCGTCATCGGCTGGAATGATCTGCGCCTGTCGCTGGAGGAATGCCGCGGCATTGCCGAGGCCCGCAATCTGAGTCTTTCAGACGAAGAACTGGAGCACCTGTACGCGCGGACTCAAGGATGGATCGCCGGCCTCGCATTACTGATGCAGGGGTTGCGTTCCAACACCGCGCCTGTGGGCGGCCGGTTCGGGGGCACGCCCTCGGTCATATTCGACTACGTCGCCGAGGAGATTTTCGAGAAATTCGTCTTGCCGGTGCAGGAGTTTCTGCTGCGCGCCGCCTATCTGCCGCAGATCACCATGTCGATGGCGGATCAACTCGGGCTCGCCGGCGATGCGCGCGCCACGCTGCGTGAGCTGACGCGCAGCGATTTTTTGGTGACCATCGTCCAGGCCGAACCGCAGTTGATTGCGCAATTCCATCCGCTGCTGCGCGAGTTTTTGCTGGCGCGGGCCGAGGAAAGCGGTTCACGCGCCGAGATTGAAAGCCGCCGTCTCATCGCCGCATGTGTTCTGGCGGACCACGGACATGGGGAAGAAGCGGCGGTGCTGTTTATCCAGATTGGCGCCTGGGACAAGCTTGCCGCCCTGATTGCAACGCAGGCAGAGACGCTGCTCGAGCAGGGCCGCGGCCAGACTCTGCAGCGCTGGATACGCGCACTGCCCGAGCAGCGCCGTGCGCAGGACCCATGGCTGTCGTATTGGCTCGGCGCGGCATGCTTTCCATATGCGCCTCGCGAGGCGCGGCAATTATTTGCCGACGCCTATGCGCGCTTCGTCAATGAGCAGACCGGGCAAACCGTCGACGTACAGGGCGCTCTAGCGGCCCTCAATAGCGCGCTTGAAGCGATCATGTACGATCCCAACGACTTCACTCTGCTCGACCCATGGATTGATGTTGGGGCGCGCTGGGTCAGCCGCCTGCAAGAGTGCCGGTCACCGGGGCTCGAAGCGCGCCTCACTTCAAACATGTTCATGGCGCTTGCCCTTCGCCAGCCCCGGCATGCTGACCTGCCCTTCTGGCGGGATCGCGCACAGCAGTTGGCCCAAACCCAACGCGATCCGAATATCCTTATTTCCATCAATGCAGTTCTCACCACCCTTTCGGCCTGGGTCGGCCAGTTCGCGCGCGGAGAACCGATGCTGGAAGCGATGCGCGAGATGGTTAAATTGCCGGAGGTCTCCCCTGTCTCCGCCACCAAATTTGCGCAATGTGAGTCGCTGTTTTACATGCTGGCCGGCGATCGCGAACGCTGCATGGCGGCGGTACAGCGCGGAATCGACATCGTGGCGAAGAGCGGTGTGCGCCTGTGGAACGATACCATCCTGATCAACGGCTTGTGCGGCGCGCTGGCGGAGGCTGATCTCGACACGGCCGGTGCGTTTCTACAGCAAATCGAAGCGCGGCCGCTCGCGGATCGGAAGTTCGACATGTTCCTGCATGTGTACGGCGCGGCGTGGTGCGCCAGTTTGCGAGGTGATGCGTTTCTCGCCCACCAGCACCTCAAAGTCGCGGTGCGTACAGCCAAGGAGCTTGGGTTGCCGTTTTTCCGGGTAATCGCCGGCATAGCATTGGCGCAGGTGCTGTTTGAGAGCGGAGATGAGCGCGGGGCGCAATCGGAATTGTCGTCCACTCTCGAGATTGCAACGAGCATCCGCAACCGCCTGCTCGACTTCACGACCTATATGTGGCGATCGAGCTTGGCCTTCAGCAGGGGCGATGAACCTGAGGGCCTTGAATTGTTGCGCTCCGGTCTTGAGATCGGCCGCGACCGAGGGCTCATGCATTTTCTCTGGTGGCAACCGCAACCGGTCGCACGGCTCTGTCAGAGGGCGCTCGAGGCGGACATCGAGCCTGAATACGTCCGCCGGCTGATTCGCCGACGGCGGCTCATGCCCGACCGGCCTCCCTATCAGGTGAAGAGCTGGCCGTGGCGTTTTCGCATTGAGGCATTTGGCAGCTTTCATTTCACCAGCAACGGCTCGGGGCCTGCAAACGGCGGGAAGCGCGCTGGCCGCCCGCTCGAACTTCTCAAGGCGCTGGTGGCCTTCGGGGGCGAACGGGTGCGGCCGGAGCGCCTGGCCGACGCGCTGTGGCCGCATGTCGACAGCGACTATTCCCTTCGATCGCTCAATACTACGCTGCATCGATTGCGCAAGATCCTCGGGGAGGAGTCCGCCATTTTGGTTCAATCGGGAGAGCTGGCGCTCAACCGACGCTTGTTTTGGCTGGACACCCGAGCATTCGATCAGGCTTGCGAGAACGCATTGGCGCTTGCCACCGATGTTGCGCTGCCGGATCAGGTTGCGAAACTCGTGACGGCAACTCGGCTTGCACTCGGACATTACCGAGGTCCGCTGCTCGCCGACGATAGGGACGTCGCTTGGGCGCTCGCCCCGCGAGAAACCTACCGCGCGCAATTGTTGCGGCTGCTGACGACGGTCGGCCAATTTCTCGAGAAACAGCACCACGCCGAGGATGCCCTGGGGCTCTATCGTCACGGCGTCGAGAGAGACCCGCTCGCCGAAGGCATCAACCGCCGACTGATGCTGGCATTGAAGCAAGTCGGACGGGCGAACGAAGCCATCGAAGCGTATCAGCGCTACCGCTCTATCGTAAAGGCAGAGCTCGATTGCGAACCCACCGCGGCGACCCAAGAGCTGTACCGATCCTTCTCTTAAGGTGTTTTTTGCCCTCGAGCCACGTTCTCGCCCGAACCGGGTTCGAACCCGTCGGTGAGCGTATTCAGAAACGCGACGATGTCCTGGATATCGGCATCGCTCAAGCTGGCCGATCGCCGGCGTGCCGGTCGAAGGGTGGCTGGGAATTCGACGTTGCGCCGATACGCTGCGGGCAGATCATCGAATTTCGAAATGCTGCCGTCCGGGCCTCGCGGATACCATTTCTGCGGCATGCGTGTCGCGCTCGGCATAAAAACGCACCACATCCTCGAGCCGATGAAATACGCCGTTGTGAAAAAACACGCGCCGCAACGCCACATTGCGCAGCGTCGGCGTGCGGAACAGGCCGCAGTATTCCCTTTTGTCTTCGAGATCCGTCCGCAGCGGCCCGCACAGCCCGAGGTCGTAGTAACGCGGATCCGCGTTCGCCGGAATCGCCGTGTTGCGCGGCGCACCGACGCCGGCGTAGCCAAAATCGGTGAATTGCGGAAACGCGCCTCGCGCATGCCGCTCGGATGGCAGCGCGCGCAGTTGCCCTTCGCCGGGTCGTTAAAAGCGGCCAAACCCCGCAATTCGTCGCGGGCTCAGCGAGCCTCATGCCTCAAGAACGCATCGTACTTGCTGCTGTAGGGATAGAACTCCGCGGCGGTCTGCTGAAAGGTTTCAGCGCCAGCAGAACACCCTTGAATGCCAGAGCACGATCCGCGAACACCTTGTCGCCGAAGGTCTCGCGAAATTGCGCGGCATAGGCGCGCATGCTGCACCTTGGCCACCACCGATTCGGCGGTCGCGTTGGCCATTTCAAACGGGGAGAACAGCGGCAGCCGCGCCTGATCGTGGGCGGACTGCGAACGGCCATCCCAGGTGCGCCCTCCGGCGGGTCCCTGATCGATGCTGTCGTCGCCCTCATCGTCAAAGTAGTGTTCGGTGAACGGCGGTATGTTTTGCGAATACATCAGCGATGGAACAGCCCGCACGCCCGGACGCCGCCCATCGACGCCGCCGCGCTGCACCGGCAGGTCATTGGGCGGACCGAAGCCCGCGCCGGATCGTGGCAGCTGGCGCACGCCGTTTGCCCGATGCCGATAAGGATTCATCGAAGAACAGCGCGCGGCCCACGGCCGTCATCGCCGCCGCGGATGGGACCTTCTCGAAGGAATTTGCGTAGAAGGACCTGGCGCTTCGACCGCTCGGCGCGTCGGCGGCGTACCGACTGGCGCCAACGCCGGCGCCTGCTGCCCGCAGCTGCGATCCGGCACAGCGCGCTGCATAGCGCAATGCCGCTGCGGCGCGATGGACGTACGTCGCGGCCGGCTCCTAGTGAACCGAGCTGCCGCCGCCGCTCGCAACGCCTGCATTGAAGAGCTGAGCGACATCCACCGCATCGAATACAAAGGCGCGATTGCAGAAATCACAGCGCACCTCGACCTCTCCTCGCTCCGCGAGAACCGAACGTGTTTCCGTCTCGCCGAGGCCCTGCAACATGCCGCCGACGCGTTCGCGCGAACAACGGCAGCGAAAATAAACCGGCGACGGCTCGAACAGCCGCAGATCATCTTCGTTGAACAGGCGGTGCAGAATTTCTGCATCGGCGAGCGTGCGCAGTTCCTCCGCGCGTCAGCGTATCGGCGATCAGCTGCACGCGCCGCCACGCATCATCGACCGCCGCTTCGGGGCAGCCGACGCGCGCGCCGCCGTCGGCGGCAGCCGCTGCAACAGCATGCCGCAAGCCCCGTGCCATCGGCATAGAGCCAGAGGCGCGTCGGCAACTGCTCGGAGTTCTCGAAATACACTTGCAGCGAATCGGCCAGCCGATCGCCGGTGATGGGCACGATTCCCTGATAGCGCTGCGCGCCGTCGTCCGTTTCCAGAGTCACGGTCAAATTGCCGGCACCGATCAGATCGCCGTGCCAGCCGCGCCGACTCGGCGGCGTCGCGCGCACCCCGGCCGCGTCGATTGCCTCGCGATAGCGCGCCAATCCGCGCACCCCGAGGCCGCTCGTACATTGCGCGAGCAACAGATGCACCGGGCCCGTCGCCCTGCAATTGCAGGGACAGAACGCCCTCGAATTTGATCGTTGCGGCCAGCAGCAATGAAGCCGCCACCGCTTCGCCCAGGATGTCCCGGATCGCCGCCGGATACTCGCGATGCTCGATCAGTGCCTGCCATGCGGCGTCGAGGTGCACCAGGTGTCCGCGAATCGGGTAATGTTCGAACACGAAGCGATGCAGACAGTCGCGGTCATGCATTTAGCACACCGCCGCCAGTTTGACCTTCAGCAGTTCATTGAGCTGCGCCGGGTTCGCCTTGCCCCCGGTCGCTTTCATGACCTGGCCGACGAAGAACCCGAACAGCTTATCTTTACCGCCGCGGTAATCCGCAAGCTGCTTGGGGTTGGCGGCGATCACGGCGTCGATCACGCCCTCGATCGCGGCGGAATCGGTGATCTGCTCGAGGCCCTGCGCCTCGATGATGGCGTCCGCCGACTTGCCTTCGGACCACATGGCTTCGAATACATCCTTGGCGATTTTGCCCGAAATCGTCGCATCGACGATGCGCGCCAACAGTCCGCTCAATGCCGCGGGCGACACCCGCGACGCGGTGATCTCCACATTGTCGCGATTGAGCGCGCTCGACAATTCGCCCATGACCCAATTGGCCGCAAGTTTGGCATGCGGCGCGCCGAGCTCGCCGCCACGGCCTCGAAATATGCGCCGAGTTCGCGGCTCGCGCAAAGTACGCCGGCATCGTAGGCCGAGAGGCCAAAATCGCGCGCAAACCGCGCGGCCTTCTCGTCCGGCAGTTCGGGCAGCGTGGCGCGCACCGCCTCGATGAATGCCTCGTCGATCTCGACCGGCAACAGATCCGGATCGGGGAAGTAGCGATAGTCGTTCGCCTCCTCCTTCGAGCGCATCGGACGCGTTTCGTTCTTGTCCGAATCGTACAGACGCGTTTCCTGGACCACCTTGCCGCCGCTCTCGAGCAATTCGATCTGCCGCGCGACCTCGTATTGAATCGCCTTCTCGACGAAGCGAAAGGAATTCAAATTCTTGATTTCAGCCCGGGTGCCGAACTTTCTTCGCCGCGCGGCCGCACCGAAACATTTGCATCGCAGCGAAAAGAGCCCTCTTGCATATTGCCGTCGCAGATTTCGAGGTAGCGCACCAGGGTATGGACCTTCTTCATGTACGCGACCGCCTCCTTGGCCGAGCGCATGTCGGGCTCGGAGACGATTTCCAGCAGCGGCGTACCGGCGCGATTCAAATCGATGCCGCTGGCATTCGCCAGACCCTCGTGCAGCGACTTGCCCGCATCCTCCTCGAGATGCGCGCGGGTGACGCCGACGGTCTTGACCGCGCCGTCATCGAGCACGATGGGAGCGAACCCTTGCCGACGACGGGCTGCTCGTACTGGCTGATCTGATAGCCCTTCGGCAAGTCGGGATAGAAATAGTTCTTGCGCGCGAATACCGAGCGCCGGGCGATCGTCGGCGCCGATGGCAAGTCCGAACTTGACCGCCATTCGCACGGCCTCCGCATTCAGCACCGGCAGCACGCCGGGGTAGGCCAGATCGACCAGGTTGGCCTGGCTGTTGGGCGGCGGCGCCGTAGGCGGTCGCCGATCCCGAGAATATCTTCGACTTCGTGGCGAGCTGCGCATGTATCTCGAGCCCGATCACCACTTCCCAGTTCGCCATCACTCGTACCCGCCTGGAGTATGGGTGTGCCACGACGTGGCGCGCTGGAATTGATGCGCGGCGCCGAGCAGCCTGGCTTCCGAGAAATGCGGTCCGATCAACTGCAGTCCCATCGGCAATCCGTCGATGAAGCCGCAGGGCAGCGATAGCCCCGGCAGACCGGCGAGGTTGGCGCCAATGGTGTAGATGTCGTTGAGATACATCGTGACCGGGTCATCGATCTTGGCGCCGATGGCGAAAGCGGGCGTCGGCGTGGTCGGGCCCGATCAGCAGGTCGACCTTTTGGAACGCCGTGCGAAAATCATCGGTGATCAGGCGGCGCACTTTCTGCGCCTTCAGATAGTACGCATCGAAATAGCCGGCCGACAACACGTAGGTGCCGGTCATGATGCGCCGTTTGACTTCGGCGCCGAAACCCTCGCCGCGCGATCGCTTGTAGAGGTCGATCAAGATCCTTCGGGCTGCGGACAGCGATAGCCGAAGCGAACGCCGTCAAAGCGCGAGAGGTTGGATGAGCATTCGGCCGGCGCGACCACGTAATACGTGGGTACCGACAACGGAAGGTGCGGCAGGCTCACCTCCACCGTGTCGGCGCCGAGCGACATGAAGACCTTCAGCGCGTCCTGGATGAGCGCCGCGTTGCGAGCTTCCAATCCGTCGAAGAACTCGCGCAGCAGGCCGATTCGCAGACCCTTCAGCGGCGCGTCTAGAAGGGCCGGGTAATCGGGCACGGAGCATCGATGCTGGTCGAGTCCTGCGGATCGAACCCCGCCATGACCTGCAGCACGGCCGCCGCATCGGCTGCGGTTCGGGCAAGGACGCCCGCCTGATCGAGACTCGAAGCGAAAGCGATCATCCCGTAGCGCGATACCCGTCCGTAGGTCGGCTTGACGCCGGTCACGCCGGTCAGGGCGGCGGGCTGACGGATCGAGCCGCCGGTATCAGTGCCGGTAGAGTAACGGCGCCAGCCTGGCCGCCAACGCCGCCGCCGACCCGCCCGACGAGCCGCCGGGCACCTTGGTCGTATCCCAGGGATTCTTGACCGGACCGTAATAGCTCGTCTCGTTGGATGAGCCCATGGCAAATTCATCCATATTGGCCTTGCCGAGCATGACGGCGCCGGCTGCCTTGAGCCGCGCGACGACGGTGGCATCGTAGGGCGCGATGAAATTGTCGAGCATGCGCGAGCCGCAGCTGGTGCGGACGCCGTCGGTGCAAAAAATATCTTTATGAATGAGTGGGATGCCGAGCAATCGGCCGCGCTCCCCGGCCGCTAGTCGGCGGTCGGCGGCGGCCGCGCTCGCCAGAGCTTGCTCGAGCCGTCAGGGTGATCAAGGCATTCAAGCTCGGGTTCAAGCGCTCGATTCGCGCCAAAAAATGCCGCGTGAGCTCAACGCTTGAAATTTGTCTGCCAGCTAAACGGTCGGCGAGTTCGCCGATGGAAAGGTTGTGCAACATGCATCATTCGACTCGATCAGGCCTTACTCAATGACTCGCGGAACGACGTACAACCCCGCTTGCACACTGGGCGCGTTTCTTTGGTATTCTAGGTGGTGGTCGGTTTCCGTCACCACGATCGGGCCGCAATCGCTGATGCTGTCCGTCAAGCGGGTGCGCCATCGGCTCCACGCTGCCGGTTTCGACGCGCGATAACTCATCGACGAAATCCACGATGCTCGACAAGCTGGTGACGTAGACCGGCATCTCTTGCTCGGTGATCGACAGGCGCGCGAGGTGCGCGATCTTTTCGACGTCTTGACGGGTTAGGCTCATAGTGAGTGCCAAAAATGCGCGCGAGTGCGCAAAAATAAGCGGTATTGATGATACACGTTGCCTTGCTGAAAGTCGTGTCGGTTGTTACATTAGCGCAACTTTTTTCACCCCCTTTTCGCCCAGAAAAAAACCCCATGTTCAAACGCCTTAGAGGTTATTTCTCCAATGACCTCTCAATCGATCTTGGAACCGCGAATACACTGATCTACGTGCGCGAGCGCGGCATCGTCCTCAATGAGCCATCGGTCGTCGCAGTGCAGGACGAGCCGACCCGCGGCGGCAAAATCATCGTGGCGGTCGGCGTCGAAGCCAAAAACATGTTGGGCCGGACCCCGGGCCACATTACCGCGGTCCGGCCGATGAAGGACGGCGTCATCGCCGATTTCACCTACACCGAGAAAATGCTGCAGTACTTCATCAAGAAGGTGCACGGCAACCGCTTCTTGAGTCCCAGTCCGCGGGTTTTGGTGTGCGTTCCGTTCGGTTCCACGCAAGTCGAACGCCGCGCTATCAAGGAATCGGCGGAAGGCGCCGGCGCCCGCAGCGTCGACATCGTGCCCGAACCGATGGCCGCGGCCGTCGGCGCCGGCTTGCCGGTCCAGGAAGCGCGCGGCTCGATGGTGCTCGACATCGGCGGCGGCACCTCGGAAGTGGCGGTCATCTCGTTGAACGGCATCGTCTATGCCGCTAGCGTGCGTATCGGCGGCGACAAGTTCGACGAGGCCATCACCAACTACGTAAGACGCAATTACGGGATTTTGATCGGTGAGGCAACGGCGGAACGCATCAAGCTGGAGATCGGCTCGGCCTATCCCGGACAACAAGTGCGAGAGATTTCAGTGAAGGGTCGCAATCTCTCCGAGGGCGTGCCGCGCAGCTTCACGCTCAACTCCAACGAAATCCTGGAGGCGCTGCAAGAGCCTCTGCAAGGCATCGTGGGTGCGGTGAAACAGGCGCTCGAGCAAACGCCGCCGGAACTCGGTGCCGACGTTGCGGAGCGCGGTATCGTGCTCACCGGCGGGGGCGCATTGTTGCGCGATGTCGATAAATTGCTCATGGAAGAAACCGGCTTGCCTGTGGTGGTCGCAGATGATCCGCTTACCTGCGTCGCGCGCGGCGGCGGCCGGATCCTCGAACTTACCGAGGAACATGGACCGGGCATATTCGGATTGGAGTAATGCAAGCGACTAGGGAAGCCCGTGCCCATGGTCGCTTTTCGTAATACCGATACGTCCGGCCGAGCGACGGGGTTGCTGCTCCGCTGCGTCTTATACTGCCTTCTCGCCCTCGGATTGATCATCGTCGACAAGCGGTACGACCATCTTGGCAAGATTCGCCGCACTCTGTCGATCGTCGCGTATCCCGTACAGGTCGCCGTCGAAAGCCCGTTCGAGGGCTGGAATTGGCTTCGGGAAAG
The DNA here is from genome assembly GCA_963783185.1 of uncultured Gammaproteobacteria bacterium. GTDB lineage: Bacteria > Pseudomonadota > Gammaproteobacteria > Steroidobacterales > Steroidobacteraceae > Bog-1198. Next base: position 51,535 of record CAWAMT010000003.1, read on the forward strand.
CGTCTCCTCTCGTGATGCACTGCGCGCCGACAAGGCGCAACTCGAAGCGGAGCTGCGTTTGGCTCAATTCCGGCTGCAGCGTTACGAGGCGCTCGAGGCCGAGAGTCAGCGATTGCGTGCGTTGCGCGACAGCACGGCCGAGGTGGCGAGCCGGTTCATCATCGGGGATATCATGGACGTGGATCTCGATGCCTTTCGCGCACGGGTTTTGGTAGACAAGGGCGCGCGCGACGGAGTATTCGTCGGACAAGCGGTGCTCGACGCCGGCGGCGTTTTCGGTCAGGTCGCCCGCGTAGAACAACTCACCAGCGAGGTGATTCTCGTGAGCGACGCGGCACACGCGATACCCGTCCAAATCAATCGCAACGGCTTGCGCACCATAGCCGTTGGCACCGGCGACACCAGCCGGCTCAAGCTTCCCTATTTGCCCACGAGCGCCGACGTGATCGTCGGCGACTTGTTGGTCACTTCGGGACTCGGCGGCAGCTTTCCGGCGGGTTATCCAGTCGGCACCATCGCTGAGGTCAAACGCGACCCCGCACAGTCGTTGGCGGATGTGGATGTCCGCCCTGCCGCGGCCCTCGACCGCTCGCGCGAGCTTCTGTTCGTTTGGCTGAAGCCGAGTCCGGTCCTGCCGGCGGCGCCATTGACGTCCGCCGCGAGCGGTTCGACAGCCGCCGTAGCGGGATCGACATCGGCCGAAAAGGGTTCGGCGTCAGGCGCGCGCCGCCAAGGGTCCGACGCCGCGGCCAAGGGTCCGACGACCGCGTCGCCAAGGGTCCGACACCCGCCGAAAAGGGAGCGACGACTAGCGCGCCACACCCGAATGCGCCGGCGGCATCGAGGCCCGCCACGCAACTGCCCGCACAACCCCCCGCACAACCGGGACAGGCGAACGACGAATGATGCGCGATAACCGAATCCGCCGTTTGCCGATGGCGCTGTCAGCGCTCGTGGCGCTCGCGCTTGCGGTGCTGCCATTGCCCTCGGCGCTTGATGCCTTCCGCCCGGATTTTCTGGTGCTGGTGGTTTTTTACTGGTCTATCGAGTCGCCGAGCGCCGGTGGACTTGCCCTGGCTTTCTTCGCGGGGCTGGCACTCGATGTGATCAAAGGCGTGGTGCTGGGCCAGCATGCGCTTGCGCTGACGCTAATGGCTGCATGGGCCACGCATTTGCGGTTGCGATTGCGGGTCTTCTCGGTTTTGTCGCAGTCGCTGACCATTTTCGCGCTACTGACCGGGTATCAGTTCATCTTGTTCTGGGTGGATGGCGCGACCGGGAATCCGGTCACGAGCTTCAGTCGCTGGTTGGCCCCGGTGATCGGCGCCATGATTTGGCCACTACTCGCCGGCACGTTGAGTCGGCTGCATGAGCGTTAACTTCAGGGGCGTGTCACCTTGATCTTCGATGAATTTTCTCCGTCGCGGACGCGCCGCACGCTCACTGCCGGCGGCCGTACCCTGCGCGCGCTCGGTTTGGATGGCCCGCTGACAGGAGTGCTGGCGATCATCGTGTGCATCGGTATTCTTGTCGTTTACAGCGCCTCGGGACAGAACGTGAAAATGGTCGAACACCATTTGGCGAATATCGCCATTGCCGTAGCCGCGCTGCTTGCGCTCGCCAGGCTCGCGACTCCGCAGTACCTGCGCCTTTTCGCGCCAATCGCCTACGCCATCGGCATCGTATTGCTGGTTGTGGTCGCTGTTACCGGGCACATCGGCAAGGGCGCGCAGCGTTGGCTCGATATTGGCTTCATCCGCTTCCAACCTTCCGAAATCATGAAGCTCGCCGTGCCCATGATGTGCGCTTGGTACATGCACGAACGCCCGCTGCCGCCGACGCTCAAGGATTTGGTGGTCATGGGCATTCTGATCGCCATTCCGACGGCAATGATCGTGACCCAGCCGGATCTTGGAACGGCGTTGTTGATAGCCGCGTCCGGTCTCATCGTGATGCTGCTCGCCGGCCTGCAGTTTCGGATCATCTTGATATCGATACCGCTGCTCGGGGGCGCAGCGTGGGGCGCGTGGCATTTCATTCACGACTATCAGCGCCAACGCATACTGACGTTTTTGAATCCCGAAACCGACCGGCTGGGCGCGGGCTATCACATCATCCAGTCTCAGATCGCCATCGGCTCAGGCGGAGTATTCGGCAAGGGATACATGAACGGCAGCCAGGCGCAGCTCGAATTTCTGCCGGAACGCTCGACCGACTTTATTTTCGCGGTGATTGGGGAGGAGTTCGGTTTGCTCGGTCAGCTCTTGATCCTGTCGCTCTACGGCGTGGTGATCGGGCGAGCCATGTACCTCGCGATGCAAGGGCAGGACACTTTTTCACGTCTGACTGGCGGCGCCATCGCATTGAGCTTCTTCGTCTATGTGTTCGTCAATTCCGGCATGGTGAGCGGGGTCCTACCGGTCGTCGGAGTCCCGTTGCCCCTGATTAGTTATGGCGGAACTTCCATGGTCACGTTGCTGGCAGGCTTCGGGATATTGATGTCGCTGCATTCCCATCGCAAGCTCATTGGATCTTAGAAGCGTGCACACGTTCCATCGCCTCAGGTTCTTGCTCCTCGCCGCGGCGATCAGTGGCGCGAGTGCAAATACGGCCGCCGCTCTCGACACCCACCGCGCGGACGTCAAGAGCTTCATCGAGCAAATGGCGGATCAGTATTCTTTTAAGAAGAGCCAGCTGCGAAAATTACTGGCCGCGGCGCAGAGTCAGCCGGCGATCCTCGAAGCGATGGAGCGGCCCGCGGAAAAAGCCAAGCCGTGGTACGAGTACCGCCCAATATTCGTTACCGAACGGCGTATCCGCGAAGGTACCGAATTCTGGCTCGCGCACCGGCATGAGTTGGATCAAGCGAGCGTCCGCTCGGGTGTCGCACCGGAATATCTGGCCGCCATCCTTGGCGTCGAAACCTATTACGGCCGTCTTACCGGGTCTTACCGCGTGATCGATGCGCTGGCGACGTTGGCGTTCGACTATCCGGCCCGGTCAAAGTTTTTTCGGGATGAACTTGAACAATTTATTTTGTTGGCACGCGACATGAAGCTGGACCCGCTTGCCGTCAAGGGATCCTACGCCGGCGCGATGGGAGCTCCGCAGTTCATGCCGTCGAACTACCGGCGCTATGCGGTCGATGCGGATGCAGATGGCCGCGTAGACTTGTGGACGAATTGGTCTGATGTCTGCGCCAGCGTCGGCAACTACCTCAAGGAGCACGGGTGGAATTCGGGAGAGGCCGTTCTCAGTGAAGCGAATGTCGATCCGGACAAAACCGCGAACTTGGACGGCCGCAAGCTTGCCCTTGCCGAGACCGTCGAGTCCTTGAAGTCAAAGGGCGTGAACTTTGAGAGCCCGCTGCCGTCCGATGCGCCCGCCGAACTCATCGCGGTCGATGAAGCCGACGGCACTCATTGGCGCGTGGGTTACAACAATTTCTACGTCATCACACGCTACAACCACAGCGCGCTGTACGCGATGGCCGTGTTCGAGCTCGCCTCTGCGGTCAAGCAACGGGTCCTCATGAACGATGCGCCTCGTGCCAACGATGCGCCCGCCAGCACCGCGACGGTGTCGCCGCCCACGGCGAGTGGCGACGCGCCGCTGGCCGCTCCAAAGCCGTGAATGCCGATCGTGCACTCGCGATCTCGGCGGTGGCGGTGGCTGTCACCTTAAGCGGGTGTATGAGCGCGCCGCAGGTCGCCCCGGCGCCATCTCGCCGGCCGCCGCCGCCGCCCGCCGCACAAGTCCCGCCGCCGATACCGCTCCCGTGGTCCGCCCAGGCGGTCCCCGACGCAGTGCCGAAAATCGAGCCGCGTTCGCGCTACGGCAATCCGCCTTTCTATGAGGTTTTTGGCAGACGCTACTACGTGCTGTCCTCGAGTTCCGCGTACGTCGAGCGCGGTGTCGCGTCATGGTACGGTCCCGGCTTTCACGAGGTTCGAACATCCACCGGCGAACCCTACGATATGTACGGCATGACTGCCGCGCATAAAACGCTTCCACTGCCCGCTTACGTGCGAGTCACCAACTTGCAAAACGGCCGCAGCGTAGTGGTTCGCGTCAACGACCGAGGCCCCTTCGTCAACAATCGCATCATTGACTTGTCCTACACAGCCGCAGCCAAGCTCGACATGTTGCGAAACGGTACCGCAATGGTCGAAGTTCGCTCCATTGAACCGACCATTCCGGTTGCACCGGTTGCCGCGTCCGGCTCGGCGGTGGTGGCGATGACTCCCGCGGTCCCCGCGGCCGCACCAACCGCTATCGCCACGCCCAACCCCGCGGCCGCACCAACCGCTGCCGCCACGGGGACGCCGGTGGCAGCGCCCGCGCCTCCGACCGCAGCTGCGACCGCGTCAATCGGCGCCGGGGCCGGCGCCCCACCCAGCGCCGCGGCTCCCACCGCCACGCCCGCCGCCACGCCCGCCGCGACGCCCGCCGCCACGCCCGCCGTCGCAGCGCCTACTGCCATGCCGCCTCCGCTGTTCGTGCAAGCCGGAGCCTTTGCGGACCCCGCAAATGCGGATCGATTGGCGGGCAAATTGCGCGGCGGCGGCTTCGGAAGGGTTTTTGTGCGCGACGATTTGATCGCGGGGCGCAAGATGTACCGGGTACGAATCGGTCCCGTTCCGGACGTTCCGGAATTCGACCGCATCGTCGCTGCTCTCGAAAGGTCGGGCGTGCATGATGCGCATCTCGCGCTCGATTAACTCAAAGACTTGTGCTTTTGTGCTCCGCCGATCATCGGTAAACTTAAACACTTTTATTCAAGGTATTTGTCCATCATGTTTCGTCCCCTGCTGAGCCTTCTGTTACTCACCGCGCTTGCCACGACCTCCCTTTCTGCCGAGACGCCGATTCCGACCGCCCCCGCCGTCGACGCGCGCGCCTACATCCTGGCGGACTACCGCACCGACAAGGTTCTGGCGGCCAAGGACCCCACCGCACGAATGGAGCCCGCGAGCCTCACGAAATTGATGACCGCTTACATCGTGTTTCAGGAATTGGCGGCCGGCAAGCTCAAGCTGGAGGAACCAGTGATGGTCAGCGAGAAGGCGTGGCGCTCCGAGGGATCACGTACCTTCATCGAATTGGGCAAACCCGTTTCGGTCGAGCTGTTGATCTTGGGAATGATCGTGCAGTCAGGCAACGATGCAACCATTGCCCTGGCTGAACGCGTGGCGGGGACCGAAGAGACTTTCGCGCAGCTCATGAACTCCAACGCGAAGCGTCTTGGCATGGTGGGTACGCATTTCCAGAACAGTTCTGGATTGCCCTCCCCCGATCACTATACGACGGCGCGCGATATGTCGCTGCTGGCCATCGCCATGATCCGCGATTTTCCCCAGTTCTATAAGTACTACTCGGTGCGTGAATTCGAGCACAACGGCATCAAGCAGCAAAATCGCAACGGTCTCCTCGGCACTGATCCCAGCGTCGACGGCCTGAAGACAGGCCACACCGATTCCGCGGGCTTTTGTTTGGTCACATCGGCGCTCCGCGACGGCATGCGCTTGGTTTCGGTGGTGCTCGGATCTACGAGCATGAAGGGCCGCGAAAGCGCCAGCGCCGCGCTGCTGAACTACGGCTTCACCTTCTACGACACGAAGCTGGTGGTCAAGGGCGGGACTAAACTTGCCTCGACCCCGGTATGGAAAGCGGCAGCATCGCCTATCGATGTCGGCATCAGAGATGATCTGTACATCACCCTGCCGCGCGGGGAGTCGAACGATATCAAGACAAGCGTCGCGGTGCAGCCGCGATTGATCGCACCGCTGGCGCGAGGCGCAGACGTGGGTCAGCTGCGCGTTTTCACCAGCAACCAAACCCTCACGACAGTGCCCGTGCATCCCTTGACCGAAGTCGCTGCCGGAGGCTGGTGGCGCCGGCTCATCGACACCATTCGGCTTTGGTTTGCCTGAGCCGTGCCGCTACCGATCTGTTATTTGAACGGTGAATACCTGCCGCTGGCCGAAGCGCGGATCTCGCCGCTGGATCGCGCCTTCTTGTTCGGCGATGCCGTCTACGAGGTCGTTCCCGTATATGCCGGACGGCCGTTCCGGCTGCGTGAACATTTGGACCGCCTAGCTCGCAGCCTGTCGGGGATTCGGATGCCCCCGCCCCTCTCGCATGATGAGTGGAGCGAAGTGTGCCGCGGGCTGATCGCGCGCAATGGAGGTGAAGATCAGTATCTTTACATGCAGGTGACTCGCGGCGGAGAGTTCGGCCGCAACCACGCTTGGGGGCCTGGACTCAAGCCGACGCTGTTCGCCTTTGCCTCGAAGTTGGAGCAGATTTCCCCGATACTACTGGAGCAGGGGGTATCGGCGGTGACCGCTGCCGACACGCGTTGGGCGCGACGCGACATCAAATCGACGGCGCTGCTCGCGAATATCCTCCTCAAGCAACTCTCGGCGGATGCCGGCGCATATGAAACCATCATGCTCGAACGGGGGGAACTTACCGAGGGATCCTCGACCACGGTTCACGTCGTCACGAAAGGAACGATCCACACGCCGCCCAACGGCCAGCGGATTCTTCCCGGCACGACGCGCGATGTCGTCAGCGAACTCGCCGCGCGCATAGGCGTCGGGAGCCTGAGCATTCCCGTAACGGAGATGCAGTTGCGCGCCGCAGACGAGATTTGGCTTGCATTTTCAACCCGCGGTATCCTCCCCGTCACGACGCTTGACGGCTCGCCCGTCGGCGACGGTAGGCCGGGCCCGATATTCGGGCGTATGTATGCCGCTTTCATCGAGTACACGCGCGAACTCGCAGGGACGCCTCCACTATGAGTGGTACGACGACGCTTCAGGTATTTCCAAGTGAATTCCCCATCAAGGTCATGGGGCGTCACGACAGCGATTTGCGGGAAGTCACCCAGGCCATCATCGAGCGCCACACGGGAGCTGTGCCCGATTCCAGCGTCCGCGTACGCACCAGCGCAGACGGCAATTTCTTGGCGGTGACCTACATGGTGCTCGCGAGCAGCCGCGAGCAGCTCGACGCAATCTACCGCGAACTCACCGCTTGCAAGTCCGTGCTGATGGCGTTGTGAAAACCCAATTGCCGCAATAGATGCGGAATCAGGCCACGAGCCACCGTGGCGATGTCGCATCCGCCGCAATGATCCGCGAGCCGCGTCACCCCGAGGCCCGGATAGCCGCACACGTTGATTTGTTCGAAGGGCTTGAGATCCAGCGACACATTGAACGCCAAGCCGTGGTAACTCGCCCCGCGGCGGATACGCAGTCCGATGCTGGCCAGTTTCGCGCCATCGACGTACACCCCCGGAGCCTCACGCGACCCTTTCGCCGCCACGCCCAACTCGGCTACGTAGGCGATGATGGCGTCCTCCAGCGCCGCGACCAGCGGGCGCACTCCGAGCGCGTGGCGCCTTAGGTCGATCAGCGGGTAAACCACGAGCTGACCAGGTCCGTGATAGGTCACCTGCCCGCCGCGATCGATTTGGACCACTGGAATGTCGCCTGCGTACTTGACGTGCTCGCGATTCGCGTTGAGCCCCAAGGTAAACACCGGAGGATGTTCCAGCAACCAAATCTCGTCGGGCGTCGACGCATTGCGCTCGTCGGTGAAGCGCTGCATCGCGCGCCACGTGGACTCGTAGGGTACGAGCCCAAGATGACGAATCAGAGGCGCATCGCTCACGGGTGTTTAGGCTTCCCGTTATCCAATCCGGCGTTGTTGCGGGCGAGTGCCTGCTCGGCCCGGTAGCTCGAACGAACCAGCGGACCTGATACGCATTCCAAGAATCCGAGTTCGAGCGCTGAATCCCGATATCGAGTGAATTGCTCGGGTGTCACGAATCGCTCGACAGACAAATGGTTCGGCGTCGGCCGCAGATACTGTCCCAGCGTGAGGATATCGACCGACGCTGCGCGAAGATCAGCCATGGTCTCCAAGATTTCTTGATCGGTTTCGCCCAAGCCGAGCATCAGGCTCGTCTTGGTCAACACCGATGGCCGATAAGCCTTCGCCTGCCCAAGCACATCGATGGTCTGCCCGTACCCCGCGCGCGGATCGCGTACGCTGTGGGTCAGCCGCTCGACGGTCTCGACGTTTTGGGCGAACACATCCAGTCCCGAGTCCATGACGGTTCGCACGTCCTCAATTACGCCCGCGAAATCCGGTGTCAGCGCCTCCACCGCGGTGCCCGGGTTGCGCCGCTTGATCGCGCGAATCGCCGCCGCGTAGTGCGCGGCTCCGCCATCGGCCAGGTCGTCCCGATCGACCGACGTGAGAACCACATATTTGAGCCCCATCAATTCGACGGAGCGCGCGACGTTTTCCGGCTCTTCGTGATCCAACCAACCGCGCGGATTGCCGGTGTCCACCGCACAAAATCGGCAGGCGCGTGTGCAGACGGCGCCCATCAACATGATGGTCGCAGTTCCCGCGTTCCAGCACTCGCCGATGTTCGGACACTTCGCCTCCTCGCAGACGGTGCTCAGACGGTGTTCACGGACGATGTGCTTGACGGCCGCGAACTTCGGGCCGCTCGCCAAACGTGCGCGCAACCAAGAAGGCTTGCGGCCAGTGCCGGCGACCGGCGTTGCGGCACCGGCGGACGTTGCTGCACCGGCCGATGTTGCCCCCGCGGCTGGTTTGATGCCGTCTTTGATCGCCGTAAAGCCTTGAGGCGTCGTGTATTTTTCCCCGCTTCTCGCCGGCCGTTGTTCCTTGAGGATGGGGATGCCTTTGAATTCGGACATGACGACAATTGTACTCCTGCTAGGCGTTCAGGACCTGGAGCCGCTCCGGCGTGCCAATGTCCTCCCAAATCCCCGCGTAGACCTGAGCGGAACAGCGCTGCGCCGCCATCGAGCGCAGGAGCAAGGGCTTGAGCGGAAACGCCCCATCGGCGCAGTCCTCGAAAAAACGCTCACGGTACACGCCGATCCCGGAAAATGTATACCGCACGGCGGCGCTCGGCAGCGCGAGCCCTCGATCCAGTCCAAAATCCCCATCAGGGTGCTGCGGCGGATTGGGCACGAGAACGAGATGCGCGTCCCGGTCTTCCGCCAGCGCGGCCTCTGCGAACGGAAAATCCGTGAACACATCCCCGTTCACCACCAGAAACGGACCGGGACGCAAATATGGCAATGCGCGGAAGATGCCTCCCGCAGTCTCCAACGCGCTCGACCCTTCGTCGCTGTAGGCGAGGGTCACCCCATAGCGCGCACCATCGCCCAAGTAGTCTCGGATCATCGTTCCCAGCCATGCGAGATTGATCACGATTCGTTCGATGCCGGCGAGCGCCAGGCGCTCGACATGATGCTCGATCAATGGTTTGCCGCGCACGCGACAACAGAGGTTTCGGGCAACGATCGGTCAGCGGCCGCATCCGCTCGCCGCGCCCGGCGGCCAGGATCATCGCGACGTGCGGCCGCTCCTGCGCCGTGCTCAACACGGAGCGCGCTCGCGCGTTTGGGCCGCGTCGAATCGCGGATCGACGTGCGAGGCAATGTAGTCCGCGAACTCCCTCGTCTCCGGATAGAGCGACGCCGCGGCTCGGGTGTATGCAAGTACCCGCGGCAGATCCTTGAGGTATCCGGACTTCCCGTCGCGATAGTACAACCGGGCGAATATGCCGAGCACCTTGATGTGCCGCTGCAGGCCCATGAGATCGAACCAGCGGACGAACTCGTCCTCATCGGCACCCAAGACGAATCCGGCGCGGAGCATCTGTTCGCGATACTGCAAGGCCCAGCTCGTGACTCGTTCAGGGGGCCAGGCGATGTAGCAATCTTTGAGCAGCGACACCAAGTCGTAGGTGATAGGACCGTACACGGCGTCCTGGAAATCGAGAATTCCCGGATTGGCGCGCTCATCCACCAGCAGATTCCTGCGAGTGATAATCCCGGTGAACGAACGCTGCCGGCTGCGCCGACGCGTTGCGCACGAGTGCCGCGAATAGTCGATCCAGCCGAGAGCGATCGGCGCCGCTCAAGGTCATCCCGAGATGGCGGCCGAAGAACCATTCCGGCATCAATTCCATTTCCCGCAGCAGCAATGCCCCATCGTACGGGGGCAAAGCGGCTGCCGGCGGCGCCGCCCCGAGTCTGCATCGTGGTCAACGCGCGGAGCGCATCGGCGTACAGGCGCTCGACGTCACGCTGCGCGGCCAGATCATCGAGGTACTGGCGCGAACCCAGATCCGACAGCAACAACAGACCCTGCCGCATGTCCCGCGCCATGACGACGGGCACGTTCAACCCGATGCCAGCCAGCATTTGCGCGATGCTGACGAACGGCGTCAGCGCTTCCTTGTCGGGTGGGGCGTCCATGACGATGTAGGTATCGCCGCCGCGAGTTAGACGAAAATATCTGCGAAAACTGGCATCCGCCGACGCCGGTTCGATGCGGCCGCCGGCAAAGCCAAGATCCTCCGTGACCCATCGAGTCAACAGCGCCAGGCGGGAATCGCTTGCATCCGGTAGACCCATGCTTGACCATTCACACACCGCAAATGCGGCGGCTTAGTATACCGACTAAGGCGATTCACTTTGCCCATGGCTTCTCATGTTCGAGCCGCATTGGCTGTTTCTTTGTGCCTTCTGGCAAGCTCCATGGTTCGCGCCGGAGATATGTGCCCCGCCACGCCGCCCAAGCACAAGGCTGCGCCGGCGACGCCCATCGCGGTCGGTGACCACCGTATTCGCATCGAGAGCGACGCCGCATCGTTCGATGCCGCGGGTCTCGCCGTACTGACCGGCCATGTCCAGGCTTACCAGGATACGCGCAGCGTCGCAGCCGACTCGGTCACTTACGATGAAAAGACCGGCAAATTAGTGGTGAAGGGCGCGGTGGACTTCGAGGATCCTAAGCTGGGCGTGCGCAGCGACGCCGGCGTCTACGACGCGCTCGGCGGCGCGGATTTCAACGAGGCCAATTTCCGGATCTTCGACCGCAACGGCCGCGGTTTCGCGAAGGAAATGGCGATTCATCCGGACGGCAAGGTCGATCTGACACAGGTGCGGTATACCAGCTGCCCGGTGGGCAATCAGGATTGGATGCTGCAGGCGTCCTCGATCAGTCTCGACACCGACCAACAAGAGGGGACTGCGCGCGGCGTCGTCATGCGCTTCAAAGACGTACCCATTTTCTACACGCCCTACATCTCCTTTCCCGTGGGCGATGAGCGCAAGAGCGGCGTCCTGTTCCCGAGCTTTGGGCATTCGGGCAACAACGGCTACATGCTGGAAGTGCCCTACTATTTCAATCTGGCGCCGAATTACGATCTGACCTTGACGCCCGGCTATCTGTCCGCGCGGGGCGTGCAGCTCGGCGGCGAATTTCGCTTCCTGACGGCGAGTTCTCATGGCCAAATCGAGGAGAATTTCCTGCCGAACGACACGATCGAGCACAGCGACCGCGCCTACATTCACATCACTGATATAACCGACATCCGGCAGGGACTACGTTTCGATACCGACATTGCCAGCGTCAGCGACAGCAATTACTTCGAGAACTTCGCGGCGGGCGCGGATCAGACCAGCGTCACGTTTCTCGAACGCCGCGCCGAACTGCTGTACTACGACGATGCGTGGCGGATACGCGCTCAGCTGCAAAACTTCCAGACCATCGATACCGCCATCGATGCGGGCGACCGGCCTTATTCGCGCGTACCGAGACATCGAAGCCTACGGGCTATGGCCCATCCTCGACAGTCATTTCGAACTCTTGTTGGACAGCGAGGTGACGAATTTCTTACGCGAAGTCGGTCCAGCCGGCGTGCGCCTGGATTTGTCCCCTGAGCTGCGCTGGTCGGTTCGAGCTCCCGGATATTTCATCGAACCTTCCGTCGGGTACCACTATACCCAATACGATTTACAGAATGCTTCCTATGGCGATCCGAGCACACCCACACGCACACTGCCCTTCGCGCGGCTCGACACGGGACTGGTATTCGAACGGGAATCGGGCGCGGATGGGCAACGCACCCAGACTCTGGAGCCGCGCTTGGTCTATAGCTATGTGCCGTACCGAAATCAAAACGAGCTGCCGATTTTCGACACCGGGGAGCCGGACTTCAACATGGTCCAATTGTGGCGCACCAATCGATTCGTCGGCGACGATCGCATCGGCGATGCCAACCAGCTCGCCCTCGGCATGACGACGCGATTGTTCAATCAGAACACCGGCGCCCAGTACCTGTCCGCGACCATCGGTCAGATCCGTTATTTCACTCTGCCGCGGGTATTCTTGCCTGACGAAACCACGCAGACACTGCCCGGGCAGACGTCTCCTCACCTTACCCGGGCAGTCCTCTCAGGTGATCTTACCCGGACAAAATCTGCCGACGCTGCCCGGACAGACTCTGTCGAGCGTGCCCGGAGAAACCCCGCAGACCTACCGGGCCTCGGACATCATCAGCGAGGTGTCGGTGACGGCGTACAAGCACTGGAGCGTCAACCTAGATTATCAGTGGAATCCCTACACCTCGCAGACCGATAAATCGGAGGTTCTGATTCAATATCGACCCGGATCCTTCCAGGGTGGTGAATCTCGGTTATCGCTTCCAGGAGGATATCCTGAAGCAGTACGACGGCTCGTTCGCCTGGCCGATTGCCGGCCACTGGAACACGGTCGGGCGCTGGGTGTATTCGCTCCAGGACCGGCAAACCATCGAACAATTGGCTGGATTCGAGTATAAAAGCTGCTGCTGGCGATTTCAGGTGTTGCAGCGCCGCTACGTCACCAACCGCACCGGGGGACTCGACACCTCGATTGCATTACAATTGGAACTGACGGGCTTAAGCTCGGTCGGAAAACCTGCGGATGCCTTCTTGTCGAAGGAGATCAGCGGGTATTCGACACGCGACCCCAATGCCCCATAGGCTCAAATCACTCGATAAATCCCATTTTTCATGAGTTAAGCGACTTTATGCGTAAATTAGCGGCCCTTTGCGGGGTATTGATTACAGCAAACCTGATTCTGCCGACGGCCGGTTCTCAGACCCGGGATATCGGCGTGCACGGCGAATTGCTCGACCGCATTGCGGCGATCGTCAACGACGGCCTCGTATTGAAAAGCGAATTGGACGCGCAGATGGATGCGGTCACGAAGCGGCTGCAGGAACAGAAAGTCGAGCTGCCATCCCAAAGCGTGCTGCGGCAACAGGTGCTGGACCGGCTGATTTTGCAGGAAATTCAAGCGCAGCGCGCCAAGCGGGTCGGCCTTACCATCTCGGATGAGCAGCTGAACGGCGCCCTGCAGGAGATTGCCCAGCGCAACAAGATTCCGTTCGATCAGCTGCCGACCGCCCTAGCCGCTCAGGGAGTCGACTACAAGCAGTATCGCGAATCCATGCGCAAGGAACTGACTTTGAGCACCTTGAGGCAACGCGACGTGATTGCGCACATCAACGTGACGCCGCGCGAGCTCGATCAATTTCTCGCGCGCCAGCAGTCCTCGGCGGCGAACGACGAGTTCAATGTGTCGCACATTCTGCTGTCGCTGCCCTCGGCGGCGACGCCGCAGCAGCTCGATGAGATCACGCACAAAGCGCAAGATATCGCCGCGCGCGCCGCCAAGGGCGAAGACTTCGGCCAGCTGGCGATCGCCAATTCGAATAGCCAGACGGCGCTGGACGGCGGTCAACTCGGATGGCGCAAGGGCACTCAGTTGCCGGAATTCATTCTCGAGCTCGTCGGTAAGATGAAGCCCGGCGATGTGAGCGAACCGGTGCGCACGCCGAGCGGTTTTCACATCGTCAAACTCAATGAGCGCCGCGGCGGCGAGACGCCGGTGATCATCAACCAAATTCACGTACGCCACATCTTGATGAAGCCGAACGAGCTGGACGACGATGAAACCGTGCGTCAGAAGCTGAGCAAGCTGCGCGAACGCATCTTGAAGGGCGAGGATTTTGCCGGCATCGCGTCGACGACCTCCCAGGATCCGGGGTCCGCGCCCGACGGCGGCGACTTCGGTTGGACCGGCCCGGGAACCTTCGTGCCGGAATTCGACAAGGCGATCGCCGATCTTAAGCTCAACGAGATCAGCGAGCCTTTCAAAACCCGATACGGCTGGCACATCGTGCAGATGTTGGGCACCCGCACCTACGATAGCACCGACGACGTGCGCCGCCAGCGGGCTTTTGCCGCCATTCGCGAGAGCAAGGCGGACGAGGAGACCGAGCTTTGGCTGCGCCGATTACGCGACGAGGCCTTCGTCGAAATCAAGATGTAGTGTACGTACCGCGAATCGTCATCACCTCGGGTGAGCCGGCCGGCATAGGGCCGGACACCTGCGTCGTTCTGGCGCAGAACGATTGGCAGGCCGACCTCGTGGTAGCGGGTGATGCCTCGTTACTGGCCGCCACGGCGGCTGCACTGGGCATTGCCTTGACGATCGAGATCTACGACGCCTCCCGGCCCGTCGCTCCGCATCGAGCCGGCGTCCTGCGGGTGATGCACGTGCCGACGCTGCAGCCGGTGACGGCGGGCAAGCTCGATCCGCGCAACGCCCCTTACGTCATCGAGATGCTGGACCGCGCTTGCGATGGATGCATGAACGGCGAATTCGCTGCGATGGTGACGGCGCCGGTGCAAAAAAGCACGCTCATGGATGCCGGATTCGCATTCACGGGCCATACGGAATATCTGGCCGGGAGAGCACGTGCGGCGTTGCCGGTCATGATGCTCGTTGCCGGGCAATTACGGGTGGCGCTGGTGACCACCCACTTGGCGCTTGCCGATGTGCCGCGCGCGATCACACGCGAGCGTTTGCTGGCTACGCTGCGCATCGTGCATACGGACCTGGAGCGTCATTTCTCGTTGAGCGCACCGCGTATTTCGGTCTTGGGCTTGAATCCGCACGCCGGGGAATCCGGTCACTTGGGTCGCGAGGAAATCGAAGTGATCCGAGCCCGTGATTCTCGAGCTGCAAAGCGAGGGGCTCGACGTTGCGCGGACCGGTCCCTGCCGACACGGCCTTCACTCCGCAATTCCTCGCGACGACGGACGTCATCGTGGCGATGTATCACGATCAGGGTCTGCCGGTCATCAAGCACGTCGGGTTCGGCAACGCGGTGAACGTCACCCTCGGCCTGCCGATTCTGCGCACCAGCGTCGATCACGGCACCGCCCTGTCGCTGGCGCGCACCGGCAAAGCGGACGCCGGCAGCCTGCGCGCCGCCTTGGCGCTGGCGATCGAACTGGCAAGCGCAAGTACGGGCCAATGCCGGTTCGTAAGCGGTTCGGCCAGCATTTCCTGCATGATCCGGCGATTATTCGCCGCATCGTCGACGCCGTGGCGCCCGTGCGCGGCGAGCGCATCGTCGAAGTGGGGCCGGGCCGCGGCGCTCTGACCTGGAGCTTGCTGGAGCGCGCCAAGGACCTGGACGTGATCGAGATCGACCGCGACCTCGCTCGAGTCGCTGAGAGCCGATCCGCGCGCCGGGCCGCACTTGCGCGTGCACGTCGAGAACGTGCTCGACACCGACTTCGTGCGCCTGCGCGGCGACGGTCCGCCGCTGCGGATCGTGGGCAATCTGCCCTACAACATCTCGACGCCGCTGCTGTTTCGTCTCCTGAGCCAGCGCGCGGCCATAGCCGATATGCATTTCATGCTGCAAAAGGAAGTCGTGGATCGAATGGCGGCGCCGCCCGGCGGCAAGGAATACGGGCGCTTGACCGTGATGCTCGCCGCCTACGCCGAGGTGGAGCGCACTGTTCGACGTCGGGCCCGGAGCATTTCAGCCGCGACCCAAGGTGTGGTCCGCCATCGTGCGCTTGCGGCCGAGCTTGCAGCCGCGCTTCGCCATCGGCAGCGACGGCGCGCTGCGTACCCTGGTGACCGCCGCTTTTTCCCACCGCCGCAAGACGCTGCGCAACGGATTGAAGGGCCTGTTGACCGCGGAGGACATCGAGGCCTGCGGCATCGATCCGCAATTGCGCCCGGAAACGCTGGCGCCGGCGCAATTCGGCGAGCTCGCCGCCCATTACTGTCAACTGCGGAATAGCGAGATGCGACAAAGCGCTTGAGTCCGCGCGCACTCCGCTATACTCAGTGACGCATGGCCGCGTTACCAAAAAGTTTTGGTGCTCTTGGATCTGTCCGACGACAGCGAGCAGGTTCTCATCGCCGGTCGAGATCTGGCGGCGTACTCGAAGGCCTCGATCGTCGCCTTGCACGTGGTGGAATTCGTGCCGGTCGAACCCATGGGCGAGTCGCTGATGCCGACGATGCAGATCGAGGAGGAACTGGTCAAGCGCTCGCGCGAAAGGCTCGCTGAGCTCGTCGCGCGGCTCAGGTCGCCGCGCATCGACGTGCAGGGTCGAAATCGGCAACACCAAGGCGGAAATTCTGCGGGTGGCCGAAGAAGAACACGCGGATTTGATCGTACTCGGCAGCCGCGAGCGTCACGGCTTGGCGATTCTCGTCAATTTCACCGAGGACACGGTCCTGCACGCCGCGCATTGCGACGTGCTGGCGGTGCGTTTGAACTAGTGCGATGCAAGTATGACATCCGAGCCGGGGAATCCAAGAATTCGCGTCGAAGTCGAAACTTCTTATATCGAGGAGCAGTCCGATCCGCGCGACAAGCGCTTCGTGTTCTCCTACACCATCACCATCCGCAACGAAGGACAGGTGCCGGCCCGTCTGCTGACGCGCCATTGGATCATCACGGATGCCAACGGCAACGTGAAGGAGACGCGCGGCGACGGCGTGGTCGGCGAACAACCCTATTTGAAGCCGGGCCAGGGATTTCGCTACTCCAGCGGCGCGGTCATCGAAACCCCGGTCGGCACCATGCAGGGCAGCTATCAGATGATGGCCGACGACGGACAGCAATTCGATGCGCCG
Source organism: uncultured Gammaproteobacteria bacterium (assembly GCA_963783185.1). Lineage (GTDB taxonomy): Bacteria > Pseudomonadota > Gammaproteobacteria > Steroidobacterales > Steroidobacteraceae > Bog-1198. The sequence goes on from CAWAMT010000003.1 coordinate 68,381, forward strand.
ATCGCGCCGTTCAGGCTGGCGATGCCCGGAGTCCTGCACTAAGCCGGTGGATGCCGAGGGAACAGCCTCCTAGTGGCGCTCTACGCTATCGGCGACGTGCAAGGCTGCGACGCGGAGCTCGATGCGCTGCTTCAGACGATGCGCTTCTCTGCGGACCGCGACCGGCTCTGGTTCGTCGGGGATCTGGTCAATCGCGGCCCCGCCTCGCTGCAAGTACTGCGGCGGGTGCGCGCGCTGGGCGATGCCGCAGCGATTACCCTGGGCAATCACGATCTGCACTTGCTGGCCGTTGCGCACGGCTGCGCGCGGCTGCGCAACGACGACACGCTTGACGGAGATTCTGGCCGCGCCGGATCGCGAGGACTTGCTCGAATGGTTGTTGAATCGGCCGCTGCTGCACGAGGACCGCGGACTCAATCTGTGTTTGCTGCACGCGGGACTGCCGCCCCAATGGGACATGCCGACGGCTAGGGATTGCGCCCGCGAATTCGAGCGCGCCTTGCGGCTCGATCCGCAAAAAGCTCTTCGAACATATGTACGGGGATAAGCCGGATCGTTGGGACGACGCTCTGTCCGGGGCGGAGAGGCTGCGATTCATCGTCAATTGCTTTACACGGCTGCGCTATGTGGACCAGAGCGGCCGCTTGGCGATGCGCTCCAAAGGTGCGCCGAAAAAATCGCAGCGCGACTCGCTGATTCCGTGGTTCGAGGCTGCGAATGCCCGCTGGCGCGGTCCGCGAATCGTATTTGGTCATTGGTCGACACTGGGTTATTTCAGCAATGCGAATGTCATCGGACTCGACACCGGATGCGTCTGGGGCGGAAGCCTCACGGCGCTGCGCCTGGACGCCGTGAACGCGACGCCCGTCTGCATCAACTGCAAAACGGCAACTTGATGGCGTCGGCTATAATGGGGCGATGACGACTCGGCACCGTTCAACTTGCATGCGTGGATCGACCGGAACCGCAATCTGCTCAAACCCCCGGTAGGCAACAAGCTGCTGTTTGAGGACGGCGAATTCATCATCATGGCTGTGGGCGGCCCTAATTCACGCAAGGATTTTCATCACGATCCCGGTGCGGAATTTTTTTTCCAGCTCGAGGGCGCCATCGTCCTGCGGACGATTCAGTCGGGCCGCATCACCGATGTGCCGATCCGCGAAGGAGATGTCTACTTGCTGCCGCCCGAGGTGCCCCACTCGCCGCAACGCCCCGCGGGCAGCGTCGGAATCGTCGTGGAGCGGCGCCGCGGCGCCGACGAATTGGACGGTTTCTCGTGGTACTGCGAAAATTGCGGCAATTGCCTGTATCTGGAACGCGTCCCCGTCGGCAACATCGAAACCGAATTGCCGGGCATTTTTTCGCGGTTTTATTCCGAGCATCGGGCGCCGCACCTGCGCCTCGTGCGGAACGGTTCTTGAGGCGCCGCCTGGATGAGCGCCGCCGATCGAGCGTGATCTGACCTCCGCCGGCCTCACTGCGACGAGCGCGCGCGAACAAGACGCGCGGGATCCGTTGGCCGCGTTCGCGGCCGAGTTTCATCACCCCGAGGATGCGGCCGGCCGCAAGATGGTGTATCTGTGCGGCCATTCTCTCGGGCTGCAGACCAAATCCACCCAGGAATATGTTGCCCAGGAACTGAGCGATTGGCAGCGGCTGGCCGTCCTCGGACATCACACGGCGCACCGGCCGTGGATCGGGTATCACGAGCACGCGGCGGCCGCCCTTGCCGAGTTGGTCGGCGCCGGCGAGACGGAAGTGGTCGCCATGAATTCCCTGACCGTGAATCTGCACTTGATGATGGTGAGTTTCTTTAGACCGGAGCGGCGAGCGCAATCGCGTTCTCATCGAGAAATCGGCGTTTCCCTCCGATCGTTACGCGATCGTCTCGCAACTGGAGTTCCACGGGCTGAACGCCGCGGAGCACTTGGTGGAGGTCGCGCCGCGCCCCGGCGAACACACCCTTCGCACGGAAGATCTCATTTCTCGTCTGGAGCGAGGAGGGCCCGCGGCTGGCGCTCGCCTTGCTGCCCGGAGTTCAATATCTCACCGGACAGGCTTTGGATCTCGGCCCGCTGATCGCGGCCGCACGCGGCACCGGCGCGAGCGTCGGCCTCGACCTTGCGCACGCGGTCGGCAATTTGCCGCTGCGCTTGCATGATTGGGATGCCGATTTCGCCGTTTGGTGCAGCTACAAATATTTGAACGCGGGGCCCGGCGCGATCGGCGGCTGTTTCGTGCACGAGCGCCATGCACGGCGCCGCGACTTGCCGCGCTTTGCCGGGTGGTGGGGGCACGACAAGTCGACGCGCTTCGAGATGGGTCCGAAATTCTCTCCCATCGCGGGCGCGGAAGGCTGGCAAATCAGCAATCCGCCGGTGTTGTCGACCGCCCCTCTTCTGGCTTCGCTCGATGTTTTTCAGCGTGCCGGCATGGCGAGGCTGCGTGCGAAGTCGATTTCTCTCACTGGATTCCTGCAGCGCTTGATCGAAGATCGGCTGCGGGGCAAGGTCGAGATCATCACGCCCCGGAGCGCCGAGCAACGCGGCTGTCAATTGAGCCTGCGCCTGGCACTTCCTAGTCTCGCGGCAAAGCGCTGCCACGAGCGCCTGGTCGCGGCCGGAGTGATCGGCGATTGGCGCGAGCCCGATATTCTGCGCTTGGCGCCCGTTCCGCTCTACAACTCCTACAGCGACGTATTTGCGGCGGTCGACGCTCTGGCGCGCGCGGTCGGTCCGTGAACGTCGCACGCGATTCGGTCGGTCCATCGTCGGCGCCGGTCCGACCGGCGCGCTGCTCGCGATCCTGTTGCAGCGCCGCGGCGTGCAAGTGACGCTCTACGAGAGTCGAACCGATCCGCAGATCGATACGGGCGAATCGGGCAGATCCATCAATTTGGCGCTGGCCGATCGCGGCATACATGCGCTCAAACTGGCCGGCGTATTTGAAGAGATCGAGGACTCGCTGATGCCGATGCGCGGACGATTCGTACACAAACAGACGGATCCAGTGCGCTGCAGCCCTACGGCCAGCGGCCGAGCGAAGTCATCTACTCCATCTCGCGGCATCGGCTCAATCAGGCGCTGCTGCGACGTTGCCGTGCGGCAGCCCGGCGTAACGGTGAAATTCGAGCATCGCTTGGAGGATGCGGATTTCGATGCGCGCGTCGCTCACGTGCGGGATCTTGCGCCGCGACCTCGTGCTCGCGCGTTCCGATGCGACCGCTGATCGCCGCCGACGGCGCGGGCTCGCTGATGCGCCGTCGCATGGCCGCGCGCGGCCTGATCGATGCGCGCGAGTCCGATCTCGAGCACGGGTACAAGGAACTGTCGATTCCGGCCGGTCCGCATGGCGGCTATCGCATGGCTCGGGAGGCGCTGCACATCTGGCCGCGCGGCGACTACATGCTGATCGCGCTGCCGAACGAGGATGGCAGCTTCACGGCGACGCTGTTCCTGCCGATGCACGGTCCCGTGAGTTTCGCGAGCTTGACTTCGCCCGAATCGATCGAGCAGTTTCTGTCGACGAGCTTTCCGCGACGCTCGCGAATTGATGCCGAACTGCGTGGCTGAGTTTCAGCGCAACCCGACCGGCTCTCTCGGCACGGTGTATGCCGCCGGGTGGCATGCCTGGGGAACGGCCGCGCTCGTCGGCGACTCGGCGCACGCCATCGTGCCGTTTCACGGCCAGGGCATGAATTGCTGTTTCGAGGACTGCGTCGAATTCGACGCCTGCATGGCGCGCCATTCATCGTGGGAGTCCGTGTTCGCGGAGTTCTATTCGATCCGCAAACCGAATACCGACGCAATAGCGGCGATGGCGCTCGAGAATTATCTGGAAATGCGCGAACGGGTCGCCGATCCAAAATTCCAATTACAACAGGCTCTGGCCTTGGAGCTCGAGCGACTTTTTCCCCAGCGCTTCATACCGCGCTATTCCATGGTGATGTTCCATCACGAAATCTCGTATCGAATCGCGGCGCAACGCGGCGTCGATTCAAGCGCAGCTGCTCGCCGACTTGACCGACGGCGCCGATCGCTTGGCGGACATCGATTTCGTCCGCGCCGAGCGTGAGATCGGCACGTCCCGGCTCGCGCCGAGTCGCTCAGGATCTATCCAGCGTGATGAAGCTGTAGGCGCAAGTGTTCTTATCGTCGGCCTCGTGACGTTCGCGGGACGATTCCCGCCATTTGGCACTCCGCCAGCCGTCGAAAAACGCATCGCCGCCCTCGATGCGCGCATGCACCAGAGTGAGATGGATGCGCGACGCAAATGGCAGACACTGCCGATAGATCTCCGCGCCGCCGATCACCATGAGAACCGAATTCGCGCCCGCGGCGCTCCGCGCGGCATCGAGACTCGCCACGACGGTGCAGCCGCTCGGCGCGAATTCGGGGCGCGGCTCATGACGAGATTGGTGCGGCCGCGGGAGAGCTCGGCCGATCGACTCGTAGGTCTTGCGGCCCATGAGCATGTGCTTGCCGAGCGTCAGCGTTTTGAAGCGGCGCAAATCAGCCGGCAGCCGCCAGGGCAGCTGATTGCCACGCCCGATGACATCATTTTCCGCCACGGCAACCACAAATTCCATGCGGACTTATACGCCGGCGACGGTCAGAACCCGCCAGCCGGCGACGCATCGACGATCGGCCGCAGCGACTCCTTTGCTATTCGGAGGCGAGAGACGGAACGTGGTTGTCCAGCGCCAGGGGCGCCAAAGAAACCACCGTGCCGCGGCCGTCGGTCGAGCAACGCGCGCGGACGAGCGGCGCACCCGTCTTGGGATCCTTGGCCTCGAGATCGTAGATATATTCGCTCGCGAAGAATTGTTCGATTGCACTCGGGAATCGATTGGTTCGATACAGGACTTTGTACGCGGGGATTGCGGCACCGGGAGCGCTCGATACTCTTCTCGAACGCGCTCAAGCACGCGTCGAAAGAAGCTTTTTCAGGCGATGCGGAACAAATCATGGGGCTTAAGCCAGCGGCTGAGACGATGATGCAGCCGAATTTTGCGACTGAACATGGTGGTATTCCTCGATGACCAAAAATACCAACACCCCATGTTCACGATAGGCGACGCTCACCCGGCATACAAACGAGAAATATTCTTCCTCCGTACGATTTATCTCTCATGCGCGGCACTCGCTCAGAATCCATCGCGTGAGTTCCTGCAAGTCCTCGCGAGCCCGATCTTCCGGCCGGTGCAGCAGGACGTAGCTCTCATTGGTCGTCAATTCCGCGGCGAACAACTTCACCAACCCGCCGGCGGCGAACCGATCGGCGCTCAGCCGCGAGGGCACCAGCGCGACGCCGACGCCTTGCTCGGCGGCGAGCACCACGGCGGACATGGTGTCGAGCCGCACCAAGCGGTTGGGCTTGATCGGCGGTAATCCTGAGCCCCGCCGCCCAGCGCTCCCACGCATCGCGCCGCTCCTCATGCAGCAAGCAGCGTCTTGCCGTTCAAATCGGCATAGCTGTCGATGGGATTCTCGAGGAGAAAGCTCGGCGAACACGCCGCAATGAAGCTCTGCGCGAACAACTCATGCACGGTGAGTCCCTCCCACGGACCCGCCGCCGACGACGATGGACAGATCCGCTTCCGGCGGATGGGTCTTGGGCGCGGAGAAGGTCGTCTCGATGCGAATGTCGGTTTCTTCCCGCGCTTGGGAGAAGGACGCGAGCCGCGGCAGCAGCAATTCATTGGCGAAGAACGGCGGCACGTTCAGCCGGATGATGCGTGCGCCCGTAGCGCACCCGGAGCTGCTCCGTGACGGACTCGAGTTTCGAGAAGATATCGCTGATGTGCTCGAGGTAATGAGCGCCCGCATCGGTCAGCGTGAGCGACCGCACGCCTCGCTCGAACAGCGCCACGCCCAGTTGTTCCTCGAGCGCCTTGATCTGATGGCTGACCGCCGAGGGCGTGATGAACAATTCTTCGGCGGCGGCCTTGAAGCTCTTGAGCTTGGCCGCGACCTGAAAGGTCTTCAGAAATTTGAGCGACGGCAAGCGCATAGGTTCAACGCTACTCGATAAACCTGGGGCGTCGTCTGCAGTCTCTGAGCCCTCACGGCTCTCGTCGTTATGATACATGAGCAGCACGAAGCAACATTCGTGCCAGCGCGAATATCGCAAACCCCACGCGGCCGTGCCGCCCGGACTTGGCCGCCCTGCCACTTGCCGGGCGCGCGCGCAGGGTCTGCTGCACAACACTAGCGCAGGAGGAATCATGTTCGCGGCTGCGGAACCAGCCGGTGAGACTCAACCGGCCGCGCCGCGTGGGCAACACGGCGTGTTCCCGGCCGCTCGGTCAGAAAAGGCGACCAGCCGGCCGGCCACAGGTTCGATATCGCGGCGCCCTTCGTCATCGGCGAAGATCTCGAAGTTGGCCGCCATCGGCACGCCTCCCAGCGCTCGATTGAGGTAGAGCACCAGCGAGACGCGCCGTTGGCCGCGTCCCTGCGGCTGGTCGACGTGGCGCGCGTAGCCAGCCCCCGGCGGATAACACGCGTAATGCAGCTCGAGATCGAACAATCCCAGCAAAGCGTCGCGGTTCAATCGCAGGCGCAACTCCTCGAGCGTTCCAACCAACTTGCGACTCCGCCGGAAAGTCGGTTCCGTCAACCAGCAGATGGAATCGCCGCGAATCTGCTTCATGGTGCCGAAGGTTTCGGCCGGCTCCGATGCGCGCCGCAGCGAAATCGCCGCGCTCGCGGCGCGCCCGTGCGCAATCGCAAAGCGCATGGACATGCCGCGGTGCCAGAAATCGATCGCGGACCGCCACGCCCGTACCACAGAGTTCGGTCTCGAGGTCATCGTCCTGTAAACCGAGGTCAGCCTCCACGGCGCCGCGACTTGCTGCGCGTGGCGCCGGATTTCTTGCTCGCGGCGCGGGAGTTCTTGCGCGCGGCGCGGGATTTGGTCACGCCCTGGGACCCTTTCACGGCGGCGCGGGATTTGGCGGCGCGTTTCCGAGACTTGCGCTTGCGCGGCTTCTTGGGCGCCTCCAGCATGCTGCCCCGGCAGTCTTTCGCGCCGCAGCGGCACGCGAAAATTTTATCGACATCGGGCGCGTCATCCGAATCGCGTTGGATCTGGTAATCGTAGGCCAATTCTTCACCTGGCTGGATCGTGCGGACCGCCTCGATGAAAATACGTTTCGCCACGGCCGTGCTTTGGCAGTTCGGATCGCAGCGATGATTGATGTAGCGCGCATCGTTGCCCTTGACGCCGGCATCGATGACGGTTTTTGCGTCGACCGTGAAGAGGAAGGTGTGGCTGTCCTTCGGGTCCTTGTCCTCATAGCGCGCGTCGGCTTCCTCATGACTGACCCGATCACCGATGTATTCGATGACGGTGGTGCCCTTGCGAATCCGGCGCAGCGCGAATACCCCATAGCCGTGTATGGGGGAGTGACGTACTTCGATCATCGGTTTTACGTGCGCGCGCTTATTCATAACTCCTTAAACGATATTCGTTAGACCGCGATCGGCGCTTTGATCGCCGCGTGATGCCGGTAGTTCTGAAAGTCGAAATCGTCGAATGCGTAGTCGAACAAGCCGGGCGGTTTGCGCCGGATTACCAGGCGTGGCAGCGGATATGGGGTTCGCGACATTTGCAGGTCGGCCTGTTCCAAGTGATTCAGGTACAAGTGGCAGTCGCCGCCCGTCCAAATGAACTCTCCGACCTCAAGGTCGCATTGCTGCGCGATCATGTGGGTAAGCAGCGCGTAGGATGCAATATTGAACGGCACGCCCAGCAGCGCATCGGCGCTGCGCTGGTACATCTGGCAGGACAATCGGCCGTTCGCGACATAGAACTGAAACAGGACGTGGCACGGCAGCAACGCCATCTGATCCAGTTCGCCGACGTTCCAGGCGCTCACGATGATGCGTCTCGAGTCCGGGTTTCCCTTGATTTGCTCGACCACGCGCGCGAGCTGATCGATGTTCCGGCCATCCGCGGTCGGCCAGCTCCGCCACTGCTTTCCGTACACGGGGCCGAGATTCCCGCTCTCATCCGCCCATTCATCCCAGATGGTCACTTTGTGGTCTTGCAAATACTTGACGTTGGTCTCCCCTCGCAGGAACCACAACAATTCGTAGATGATGGAGCGCAGGTGCAATTGCTTGGTGGTGACCAGCGGAAATCCTGCCTGAAGGTCGAAGCGCATCTGATAGCCGAACACGCTCAAGGTCCCGGTGCCGGTCCGGTCCTCTTTGCGCGCCCCCGCCTCGCGAATGTGGCGCAGGAAATCGAGATACTGCCGCACCTTTCGAGCCTATGCCTTGACGGCGCTCAAATTGCCGCTCGGCTGGCGGCGCCTATAGGCATAAATCATCATCGCCAAGCCGGCGAGAATCATCGGTATCGTCAACAGCATGCCCATGGTCAACCAATCGCCTACCAGGTAACCAATATTGGAATCGGGTAGACGCACCCATTCGACCGTAAAGCGCGCGCAACCGTACACGATCAAGAACAGACCCGTGGGCGCCAATCGCGGACGGGGCTTGCTGGTGAACCACAGCAGCACTAGGAACAGCACCAAGCCCTCCAGAGTCGCCTCGTACAGCTGGGACGGGTGCCTCGCAACCAGTTCTCCCTCGGCATTCGGTACCCCAAAACCCCACGGCAAATCGGTCGGCTTGCCCCACAGCTCGCCATTGATGAAATTCCCCAGCCGCCCCGCCATCAATCCGATACCTGGCAGGGGGGCGACAAAGTCCAACACATCTGCGCCATTCTTGTGCTTTGCGCGAGCAAACAACAGCGTGGCGGCGAGGACGCCCAACATACCGCCGTGGAACGACATGCCGCCGTCCCAAATGTGAAAAACATTGAGCCAATTCTCGGCGATGACGTCATGGCCATAGAAAATGCACCAGCCGACGCGGCCGCCGACGATCACGCCGACCGCGCAATAGAATATGAGATCGTCGATATCCAGCGCCGTCCAGGTCGATCCCGGCTTACGTGCGCGGAATCGCGCCAGCCACCATGCCGCGACGAATCCGATCAGGTACATGATGCCGTACCAATGGATGCGCAGCGGCCCGATACCGAACACGGGGCCGATCGAAACGGCGATGGGGTTGATATGTGGATAGGTCAGCATGCGTACTACTTTAAACTGTCGTTAACCCGGCAGAAATAGGCTTTAAGATAGCGTGTTTCCGGTATCGCCGGATGCACGGGATGATCCGGCGCCTGGCCGCCCGTTTCGAGCACCTGCAGGTGTTTGTCCGCGCCGCGTGCCGCCTTGGAAATCGCGTCCTGAAACTCATCGGCGCTCACGTGATAGGAGCACGAACAAGAGACCAGGATGCCGTCGCCGGCGAGCAGCGCCATCGCGAGTTGGTTCAGACGTTTGTAGGCCGCGAGCGCCTTCGGCAGATCCTTCTTACGTTTGGCAAAAGCGGGCGGATCGAGAATCACGACGTCGAACTGGGCCCGCTCCTTTGCCAGAGCTTCCAGAACGTCAAAGGCGTCCCCTTTGCGGGTGTCGATTTTGAGGGAGTTGATTTCGGCGTTCTTCGCAGCCAGATCGAGCGCTGCCGCCGAACTATCGACGCAGAGTACCAGGGCGGCGCCGTCTCGCGCGGCGCGCGCGCCCCATGCCCCCACGTAGCTGAACACGTCCAGCACCCGCGCCCCCTTGCGCACATACTTCGTCAACGCGCGCCGGTTGGCGGCTTGATCGAAAAACCAGCCTGTTTTTTGACCCTCCGCAAGCGGCACCTTGAACCTCAAGCCCCCTTCGATGACGAGCCCAAGTTCATCAGCCTTGCCGTTCACCACCTCGACATAGGCAGCCAAGCCCTCGAGCTCCCGCGCGGCTCCATCGTTCTTGAAGATCAGCGTCTCGCACTTCAGTACCTGAAGCACGGCCACCTGAATGTGAGCCTTGAGCAATTCCATTCCGGCGGTACCGATCTGTACGACGCACTGGCTGCCATAGCGGTCGATCACCAATCCCGGCAATCCGTCGGCCTCGCCGTAGACGACCCGGTAGTAGGGTTCGGCGTATAGGCGCTCCCTAAGCTCGAGCGCGAGGCGTATACGCGCGGCAAACCACGCCGCGTCGGGCAGCTTCCAAGTCTCGAGCAACCGCGCGCTGATCAGCGATTGTGGATTGACGTAAGCCAAACCCAAAGCACGGTCATTGTGGGCCAAGACTCGCACTACTTCACCCGCTTTGAACTTGACCAAAGGCGTTTGAGCGGTGTCGACCTCGTTGCTGAAAACCCAAAGATGCCCGGCGTGCAGGCGACGGTCTTCGTTGCGCTTCAATCGCAGCACAGGTAACTGCAAATCAGGCATGGGAATGACTTAAGGTTTAGGATGGCGCGCATTCTAACCGACGCGGAGCTGTCGCATGCAGCGCAATCACCTGGCCGCGGAAACGAGCCCGTACCTCAAGCAGCACGCGGATAACCCGGTCGACTGGTATCCGTGGGGCGAGCCGGCTCTTACGAAAGCCAAGCGCGAAAACAAGCCCATCCTCCTCTCCGTGGGCTATTCGGCGTGCCACTGGTGCCACGTCATGGCGCACGAGTCCTTCGAAGATCCCGCGACCGCCGAATTGATGAACCGCTGGTTCGTCAACATCAAGGTCGACCGGGAAGAGCGGCCGGATTTGGACAAGATCTATCAAGCGGCGCAACAGTTGATCACCCAACATGCGGGCGGTTGGCCGTTGACCATGTTCCTGAGTCCCGAGGATCAGCAGCCATTTTTCGGCGGCACCTATTTTCCGAATGAGGCGCGTCACGGAATGCCGGCATTCAAGGATATCTTGCAGCGGGTCGCCGAGTACTATCAACGCCATACAGAGGAGATTCGCCAGCAAAACGCTCGGCTCGCGCAGGTGTTCGAGCAGCTCGTCCCCGAAAAGCCATCGGAGGGTACCCGGCTTGACGAAGCACCATTGCGTCTCGCGCGCACCGCAACTCGAACAATCCTTCGACTCGCGTTTCGGCGGCTTCGGCCGCGCGCCCAAGTTTCCGCATTCCGGGAGCGTGGAGCGCTGCCTGCGCGATTGGTACCGCAAATCGGGGAGCGCCGATCCGGACCTCACGCCATTGTTCATGGCGACTCTGACGCTCACCCGCATGGCCGAGGGCGGGATTTACGATCAATTGGGCGGCGGCTTTTCGCGCTATTCGGTCGACGACTCGTGGACGATTCCGCACTTTGAAAAAATGCTCTACGACAATGGGCAGCTCCTCGCGACGTATGCGGCGGCGGCACTCGCTACCGGCGAGAGCTTGTTTGCGCGGGTCGCCGCCGAAACCGCCGATTGGGTGGTGCGCGACATGCACGCGCCGGAAGGCGGCTTCTATTCGAGCCTCGACGCGGATTCAGAGGGCCACGAGGGCAAGTTCTACGTGTGGAACCCGTCGGAGGTGCGCACGCTTTTGACTCCGCCCGAGTACGAAGTCTTCGCGCGCCGCTTCGGGCTCGATCACGCAGCCAACTTCGAGGGGGAATGGCACCTTCGTATTCAAGCATCGCCGGCGCAGGGCTCACCGGGAGAGCAGGCAGCGGCGGCCGCATTGCTTGATTCGGCCCGCGCGAAATTGCTGGCGGCCCGAAACTTGCGCGTATGGCCCGCGCGCGATGAAAAGATTCTAACCGCTTGGAACGCGCTCATGATCAAGGGGCTCGCGATCGCCGCGCGCGTTTTGCAGACGGCCCGATCTCGCCGATGCCGCCATTGCGGCCGTCGACTTCATCCATCGCGCGCTATGGCGCGAGGGCCGGCTGCTCGCGACATATAAGGACGGCCGCGCGCACCTACCGGCGTATCTCGATGACTATGCCTTTCTCGCCGATGCGTTGCTCGAGCTGCTGCAAACGCGCTGGCGCAGCCGCGACCTTGAATTCGCTCAATCTTTGGTGGAGGTCATGTTGACCCGATTCGCCGATCCGGAAGCGGGTGGATTTTTCTTCACGGCCTCCGATCATGAAAGGCTCATCCATCGCAGCAAGACGTTCAGCGATGATTCCCTCCCGGCCGGCAACGGCGTCGCGGCTTCCGTGCTCTGCCGCCTGGGGTACTTACTCGGCGAAGTCCGGTATCTCGATGCGGCCGAACGGACGCTCAAGGCCGGATGGGCTGGAATGATTGAGCATCCTCAAGCGCACATGAGCCTCTTGAACGCGTTGGAGGAGTCGCTGTCGTCGATGCAAATTGTGGTTATCCGCGGTTCATCGACGGAGGCGCATCGCTGGGCAGGCGCGCTCAATGCCGCGTTCGCGCCGACGCGCATGATATTCGCCATTCCCGCGGAGGCTCCGGATCTGCCGCCTGCACTCGCGGAAAAGCGCGCTGTCTCCGAAACGGTGGCCTACCTCTGCAGCGGCATGACTTGTTCGGCGCCGCTTGACGATTTGGCAGCCATCGCACGCGACCTCAACCTGCGGATCGACCTCTCACCCTAAGTTCGGCGAGGTGCGCAGCAATTTGGCGTTTCAGCTCACCATGCAGCGAATCCGAGTAAGCCGATGCGAGGCTCCAGTCGAGCGCCCACGGATGCGTCGTGCGGGTGCCCGCAGGCTCCGTGGCGTGGCGCGGAAATACATGAGCATGCAGCGCCGGCTCCGCGTTGCCGAATATTGCATAATTGACGCGCGCCGCAGCTGTAGCTGCGAGGACGGCATCGCCGATGAGCGCCATGTCGGCGAGAAATTGCGCCCGGCCGTCGAAGTCGAGAGTGTTCAGCTGGTCGACCACCGGGTCCGGTAGCAGCAGGCAATAACCTGGGAATACCTGCCGTTCACCCATCACTACCCAGCCCGAATCGAGCTTGGCGACCATCGCCGCTTCATCGCCCGCCCGGCAACGCTCCACCATTCGGTGTATCGCGGTAAGGGGGATGGGTGCAATGCTCATTCGCCTATTCACCGAGCGCTTGGGAAATGGTTGCTGTCTCGACCGCGGGAGCTGTGTTCCCAAAGCTTGAACGCAGATAGGTCAAGAGGGAAGCTGCGTCGGAGTCCTTCATCCAGCCGTACTGGGGCATGGCGGTCGAGTATCGCCCCGGCGGCATCGAAGGGGTTCTCTGTCCTTTGACCACCCATAGGGCAAGTGCTTTGGGATCTGCTAGCACCAGCGGCGATCCGGCCAGGCTCGGATACACCCCTTTCACGCCGCGCCCATCTTGCTGGTGGCAGGAGACGCAGTTTCCACTGTAAATTCGTGCGCCGATGTCTTCGGGCGGCGGCGGCGAGGTTGGAGCGCAGGCCCCGAGACCGCCGAGAGTGGCCGCTAGGAGAAAGATACCGTGCAGGTTCATCGGTTCCATCGTAGCAAATGACGCCGGCGGGCACGGCAACACTCTAGCCGATATCATTTGCACCATGCCCATTACGTTGAGCCATCTGCGCCGCTATGCCATCGCTCGCTCGTTGTTCAAACCGACGACGCTCAAGCGCGCGATCGGCAAACTCGGCTTCGTCCAGGCGGATCCGATCCGTGCTCCCGCCCGCGCCCAGGATCTCACGCTGCGTCATCGCGTAGCGGGCTACCGCGCGGGCGACCTCGAGCGCCGCTACCCGCGGTTGTCTCTGGAGGAGGACTTCTTCATCAATTATGGCTTTTTGCCACGTGCCCATCACGGTCTGATGCATCCGCGAACGCCGGCATCGGCGTGGACCCCGGCGCGGCAGCGTCAGGCCGACGAGATGCTGGCGTTCATCCGAGAATGCGGGACCGCGCATCCGCGGGCTGTGGACGCCCATTTTGCGCACGGCAAAGTCACCAACTGGTTCGGCGGTTCCTCCAACGCAACCACCCAATTGCTCGACGAAATGCACTATCGCGGGATGTTGCGGGTCGCACGCCGTGACGGGGGTACACGGGTGTACGCCGCGCGTGAGTTCGATGCGGGGCCTCTTGATGATGCGGATGTAAGCGCCCGGATCGACGCGCTCGTCGATGTGATCGTGCAAAAATATGCGCCCTTGCCGGCGAATAGCCTCGGCCAGATGTTGACCCGCCTGCGCGGCGGCGCGCCGCAATGGGCGGAACATCGTGCGCCGGCACTCGCGCGGGCAAAGCAGCGTCTGGCGCAGTGCGAAAGTGGAGGGCATCGATTGGTATTGGCCCGTCCAAGAAAGACCGGTCTCGACCCGCTGGCAGCCGGATGAGGGTGTGAGGCTGCTCACGCCGTTTGATCCGGTGGTCTGGGATCGCCGGCGTTTCGAGATTTTTTGGGGTTGGCCGTACCGCTTCGAGGCCTATACGCCGGCGCCGAAGCGCAGGCTCGGGTACTACGCGCTGCCTCTGCTATGGCGCGAGCGCGTGATCGGATGGGGCAATGTGACGGTGACCGGCGGACGCCTGATCGGCTCCTTCGGCTATGTCAGCGGCCGCGCGCCCAACGAGCGCCGCGTATCGAGCGGGACTCGATGCGGAACTCGCGCGGATGCGCTCGTTTCTCGCGATCGATTAGCCGCGCCAGGTGCGGAACGCCCCGGTATCCAAGTGCACGAAGTCGGACTTGCGATAATAACCGACGCCGCCACGGCGCAATCCCAAGGCACCGTTGGCAAGATCCGCGCAATCGACGCCGGCGAGACGCACATCGATGGCCCGGCCTTCCAAATGCAGGCTGCGGCGGGCGACGCCGCTGCCGTGCTCGCGCAATAGCTCATTGGTTTGCGGCGAACGATACCCCGAGATCACGCTGAACACCGGATCGACGCCGAAATTCAGCGCGACGTCGTGCAAGTAATCCAGCAGCGGCGGATCGATGGCGTGTTGCTCGCCGTTGCGATAATCGCGCAGCAATACTTGAATGGCCGCGAGTGCATCGGGCACATAGGCGCCGTCGCGAAAGAATTCCAGGTCGAGCGACTCCGGCGTGTGCAAATTCTTGAGTGCAATCCGCTTGACGACGGCGCTCGCCCTGCGCCCGCCGCCGGACGCGCCAATGCCCGGCGCCGACGCTCCGGCCACGAGCGCACCCGCTGCGAGCACCCGGCGGCGGCTCCATTGCGTCGATCGCCATGCATGTCAGCTCGCCGTCGCGCAGCAGCCGGCCGCGGTCGAGCGCCAGTACCGTGGCGCGCGGGAAAAAATTGAATTCCGAAGCGCGATGCCCAGGTGTAGGCGCCCATCTCCCGGCCGACGATGAGATCGCCGATGCTCGAGTTTCGGCAACTCCAGAGTTTCATCGATGACGTCGATGCTGTCGCAGGTCGGCCCGGCGAGCACCGAAGGGTAGGTAGGACCGGCGGTCACCAGCGCTTCAACCGGATAGGTCGCATGATCGAACATCTGACCACTATAGCTCCCGTACAGACCGTCATCGAGATAGTACCACCAGCGCCCGTCGCGCATCGCGCGGCCCATCACAGATGAGACGGCGACGGCTGCGGGTGCGGCGATGTAGCGCCCCGGTTCGGCAATGACGCGGACCGCGTGCCCAGCGAACTCAAGGCGCGGCGAATCGGTGCGCAGAATTCCTCGATGGGGACCGAGCGGCGCAGGTAATCGACCGGAAATCCGCCGCCGATATCGAGCGTGCTGAGCTCGTGTCCCGCGCTCCGCGGCGCGCAGCATCAAGCTCGCGGCAAACGTTGATGGCTTCGACGTGCATTCGCGGGCCCGCCGCTTGCGAACCGACGTGAAACGACAGCCCCTCGACCTTGATGCGCAGCTCCGCGGCGAGGGCGAGCAGACTCGTCGACGCTTGCCGGATGGCAGCCGAATTTACGCGACAAATCGCACACCGCATCGGCGCTGCGGAACGAGACGCGAATCAGCAACGAAACGCGGCTCCTGAATTTCACGAATTTGCGCAGCTCGTCGGGATTGTCGACGACGAAGCGCGTCGACTCCGAAGGACAACGCGGTGCGGATATCGCTGTCGCGCTTGATCGGGTGGGTGTGAATGCAGCGCTCGGCGGTCACGCCCAGGCGGCGCACCAGATCGACTTCCCCGTTGGTCGCGAGGTCGAAGTAGGCGCCCGCCTCGCGCAGCGTGGCAATGACCGACGCGATGCGGCAGCGATTTGATCGCGTAGTGGAAATCGACTCCCGGCAGCGCCGCCGCGAGCCGCTCGATATTGAGCGCGCACCCGTTCGGCGTCGATGATGAACAGGCGGCGAGCCGTAGCGAGCCACCAGATGTCGAATCGAATCGCGCGCGAAGGGGTCCTGGCGGGATCAAGCTCCGGGGCAATGGCACTGTGCACTCGGCTTCAACTCGCGCTCAACTCGAGCGGATCCTCGCCCATGCCGCTGGCGCGTTGCAAGCGATCGAGAATGGCGGCCCAGCGCTCGTCTTGCGGCAGTTCCTGCACCAAAATCCTCACGCAACCGGCTCGATCCAAGGTGCGCAGATGATTGTAGAGATTATGCGCATAGGTGTCGGGCTTTTTGCCGGCGTTGATCCACGTCATATAACGCACGGTATGCAGCGGCGGGCGCATCGCCAGCACCGCCACTTTTTCCTGGCGCGCAACGACCTCGCCGGCTCGGAGCTCCAACTCGTCCGACGACACGATCTCGAGAGGCGTGGAGGGGGCGTAATGCAGCGCTCGATCCCCCGGAACGCGCGGAAGCGATTCCGCCGACTGCCAAATCGCCGACGACCTGTTCGATCTGCGAGCGGGTGATGAATCCGGGGCGCAACAGCCGCACCTCATTGTTCAAGCACGACACGATCGTCGACTCCAGGCCGATGGGCGAATCGCCGCCGTCCAGGAGCACATGGACCGCCTCGCCGAGTTCGTCGCGTACGTGCTCGGGCTTGGTCGGGCTCAGGCGGCCGTAGCGATTGGCGGATGGTGCGGCGATGCCGCCGCCAAAGGCGGTCAAAAGCTGCTGCGCCATGGGATGGGAGGGTATCCGTATGCCGATACTGTCCTGTCCGCCGGTGACGATGTCATTGACGTTTTCCGCCTTCGGTAAAATCAGGGTGAGAGGACCGGGCCAGAACAGCGCCGCCAACTGTTCGGCGACCCGCGGCACTTCCGACACCCAGCGATGCAAGTAGCGCGGATTATCCAGGTGCACGATCACAGGATGATCCGCGGGACGGCCTTTGACTTCGAATATCTTGCGCACCGCGGCCGGATTGGCAGCATTGGCTCCAAGACCGTAAACCGTCTCGGTCGGAAATACCACCAAGTCGCCGGCGCGAAGCGTTTCGACGGCCTTTTCGATTTCGGTCTGTGTTGCTCTTACCACAGGGCCATGATATCAAATGAGCCGTTGCAGGAACTTCAAGTCGAGCCATCGCCCGAACTTGAACCCCACCTCGCGGAAATGGGCCACCACCGTGAAGCCGAGACTCTCGTGAAGCGCGAATGGAGACGGCATTGTCCGCGTCGATTCCGGCGATCATGACGTGCTTTTGCATGCCGGCAGCCCGCTCGAGCAAAGCGAGGACGAGCTCCCGGCCGATACCGCGGCGGCGGCAATCGGCCCGCACGTGCACGCTGTGTTCGACGCTGTAGCGATAGCAAGGCCACGCGCGAAACTCGCCAAAAGTCCCAAATCCAAGCACGCCCGATTCGTCGCTCGCCACGAGCACGGGAAAGCCGTGCTCGATTTTGGCATCGAACCAGGCTTCACGATTTGCCAGCGTCACGTCTTCGTCCGAATAGACCGCCGTCGTATTGCGGATCACTTCGTTGTAGATCGCCAGAATTTCCGGAAGATCTGAACGCGCGGCGGCCGATATCGAAAACCGCATCACTGCGAGCTCAAGGCACATGCGCCATGGTCACTTCGGGAGGATCGAGCGCGGTCCGCGTCCAACTACCGTCGCTCTGACGATCGAGCTCGTAGGCCGGCCAGTAATGCTTGTCGAGCTTCAACGTGATCACGTCGGTTTGACCATTCCAGCTGATGGTCTTCAAGCCGCAAAGACGCCCGATCCGGTTTACCGCGAACCGCTTTGATGAACGCATCGAGGTCGGCCGTTGGCTGCCCGTCGACTTCCGTGATTCGCCTGCCGGCATACAGCCCATAGTGCGTCGCCGGCGATCCGTAAAAGAAGAACGAGACGAATACGCCGTACGGCGCGAATACCGCGCTGCGCCAGCCATCGCGCGGTGCGGAGCCTGCAGGGTGGCCCCCGCCCAGATCAGCACCCGATCGATATCGCGGCCGTTCAACGCCACCGTCTTCATTTGCAGCGTCTTCTCCGCGCCGTCGCGCCAGACCGTGACCGACACCTCCGGCTTTTGCACGGCGCGCTCCACTTCGCGAAAGCGATTGACGAGCTTGCCGTCGATGGCGAGCAGCAGGTCGCCGGGCTCGAGCAACGAGGCGGCGGGCGCCCCGGCGACCAATCGGTCGATGCCGAGCACCTGCCGGCGTTGCTGGTCGTGCTCCTCGAATCGCCGCACCCAGTCATCAGGCAAGCCCAATTTGCGTGCGCTCGCCAACGACTGCACATTGAACTCCGCCTCGAACGAATAGAGCGGCCGGCCATCCTCGACGACATTGATCATTTCCGTGACCAGGTCCGCCGGTATGCCGCGATTGACTTGCTCGAGCTCGCGCTGGGTTTCGAAGGCGAAACTCGACCAGAGCGCAAGCACCTCGCCCTTGTCGTCCGCCAAGACCCCGTCCAGATCGCCGGGCGAATTGACCAGGTTCACCGCCTCGAGATTGCTGTCGCGAAAGCGCAGAGTGCGCGAGAGCGGGAACGAAACCACATCGACGCTCGCGACTTGGGTGCGTTGCGACATGATCTTCGAGTCGCTGCGTTGGCCGACGACCCAAACGTCGTCGCCCGGCCGCAGTTCCTTGGAGAGAAAGGTCGCTGCGCGAACCGGCGTATCGCCGATTGATCTCGGATCGTAGGAGACGACGGCGAGATTGTGCAGCGGATGTATGAATTCAACTTTGCCCGGCACCTCGACCGTTCCGTTGAACGTCAAGCGAACATCGCCCATCGCGACCGGCACGGTATTGCGGTCGATCACCACCAAGCCGCGCTTCGCGTCGACGATCACGCCCGTGCCGTGATAGTTCTTCTCGGTCACACCCGACACCGAATACGGCATGTCGAAGGTGACCAGGACCAATGAAGGCGCCAACCGATCGATGCGCGGATCGCCGGTTTTGGCGAACTGCGTGGAGGCCGGTTTGACGCTCGAGGCCGCGGGTCCGTCGCTCAAGGCCGACGCAAGGCCAGGTTCCCAGCGCGTCGTCGCGCTTGCACTTGCGGGCCGGGAAACCAACGGCGATCCATGCGGACCACCTTGAGCTGCGTCGCGCGGGGATCTTCCAGCGTGACATAGCGTACCGGCGCTCGCGCGCCGTCCGCGAGATCGGCCAATGCCGCCTCGAAATCGGCGAGAGTCGTCGCATTTTCTTGCCGTTGAATGAGCTGATCAGAGCGCCGCGCGGAATGCCCGCACTGCCGAATACATAGCCCGGATTGGCGACATACACGCCCTTGATCGGCAAGTTGTAGTGCCGCGCTTGCTGGTAGGAGAGCGTGTGCACGACCGCTTCGCCGAACTCGATGTACTCATCGGCGGTAATGGCGCGCAAGGACTGCACGTCGAGCGCATGCCGCACGGTCTCGTTGCCGCGTTGAATCTCGACTTTGATCTGCTCGGCCGACATGATTGTCGAGCACATCCTCCAGTGCGAAGAATTCCGGCACCGGCTTGCCGTCGATCGCGACCAGGATATCGCCGGGCGACAATACGCCGTCCGCCGCCGACCCCGGCTGCACCTCATCGACCACCAGCATTCCGGTGAGCTTCGGGTAGGCGCCGCGCATGCGTGCTTCCGTTTCGGCTTGCAAGCCCGAGCCGCCGCAATTCATCGTAGGGGGTGTATTTGAACACGGTTTCCAAGCGTGCCGCGCGGCACCGGCTTGCCGGCATCGATGTATTTCAGCGCGCGCGTGATCGCGGGCAGCGGCAGATAGAAGCTCGACGCGGCGCCGGTCGCGCCGCCGGCGTTGAGGGCCACTACCCGTCCCTCGATGTCGATGACCGGCGACCCCGACGAGCCGCCGGAGGTGCCCGACGCGGCCTGGTAATAGAAGGTGTTGAAATCGTTGTACTTGCCGTAGCCGTACTCGGGGGCTTCGCGATCCAAGCGTGCCAACGTGCCGGCGAGAATCGACAACTGTTCGCCCGCATCGTTGCCCACGACGCGAATTTCGCGGCCAATCACCGCGCCCGCCGGATACAGCGGCAATTCGGCCGGTTGAATGAAGCGCAATTTCGCCGGGTCGTAATGATAGATACCGAAGTCGTGTACCGGGTCGCGGTAGACGGGATAGAGCTGCACTTCCTCGCGATTCTGGAAAGTCGCCTGCGCCGTCACGGGACCCGGCGTCACCACGTGCCGATTGGTCAGGATGAGGCCTCGCTTGGCGTCGATGACGAAGCCTGTCGCCTGCGCGGTCGTATTCCACTCGGTATCGAACGCCCGGGTGCTGTCGATTTGAATGGTCACCACGCCGGATGCGATTCTCTCGAGAGTCTGCGCCCAATTGGCGGGTGTTCCGATCGAAGTCGGCGCGGGCGTCGGGAGTGTAGTGGGCGGGGGTGCGGCCGCCCCGTTCAGGGAGGCGGCACCGAGCACCTGGCCGGCCAGCAAGAATAACGACAACAATAGGGACGTACGCGACATGCCGATCCTAAGTGAGAGATGAACTGCGATGCCCGGGATCGGACAAACCAGGAGCCTCACGGTTCCTAATTTAAGCAAAATTGGATCAAGCGGCAGGCTTCCACGCCAGATCGAGCTGTTTCGCGGCTCGGACGTCGTCCAGCCGCCGGACCGGCATTGTATGCGGTGCGGAGCGCAGTTTCTCGGGATCCTGTTCCATTTCCTGCCGAATCGCCGCCATTGCGTTACAAAAACGATCAAGTTCCTCCTTGGTTTCGGTTTCGGTCGGCTCGATCAGCAGGCATTCAGGCACCAGCAGCGGGAAATACGTGGTCGGCGCGTGAAATCCAAAATCCAACAGCCGCTTGGCGACGTCCATCGCCGTGATCTGAAAGCGCCGGTTCTCGTTGCTTCAGGGTAATGATGAATTCATGGCTGGCGCGGCGCGTGGGATAGGCGGCTTCGTAGCCGGCTTGAGTCAAGCGCTTCATCAGGTAATTCGCATTGAGCGCGGCGAACTCCGCCACCCGCACCATGCCCTCGCGCCCCAACATCCGCATGTAAATATAGGCGCGCAGATTGACGCCGGCATTGCCCATGAACCCCGATAGGCGGCCGATGGATTGCGGCAGGTCGCGCTCCGTCAGCCATCGAAATCGGCCCTCTTCCTTGCCAACCAGCGGGATCGGCATATAGGGCAGCAATCGCGGTCCGACGCCTACCGCGCCGGAGCCGGGTCCGCCGCCGCCGTGCGGCGTCGAGAAGGTCTTGTGCAAATTCATGTGAATGACGTCAAAGCCCATGTCGCCGGGGCGCACCTTGCCGAGGATGGCGTTCAAATTCGCACCGTCGTAATACAGGAGGCCGCCCGCTTCGTGGACGATGCGCGCCACCTCCTCGATCTTGTGCTCGAACACGCCCAGGGTGGATGGGTTCGTGAGCATGATGCCGGCGGTTTCGGGGCCGACCGCTGCCTTCAGCGCCTCGATATCGATATCGCCGTTCTTGTCGCACGGAATCTTCTTTGACGCTGCAGCCGCACATCGCAGCGGTAGCCGGATTCGTGCCGTGCGCCGCCTGCGGCACGATGATCTCCCTGCGCGCCGCATCGTTGCGTGCTCGATGATAGGCGCGAATCATCGCTACCCCGGCAAACTCGCCTTGCGCGCCGGCCATGGGAGTCAGACTGACGCCCTGCATGCCGGTGATGTCTTTCAGCATCTCCTGCAATTCGTACATGCATGCAAGGAACCCTTGGGGTTCGGGACCGAGCGGATGCCGCATTAGAAATTCCGGCAACATGGCGTAGGTGTTGCATGCCTTGGGGTTGTACTTCATGGTGCAGGAGCCCAAGGGATAAAAATGCGTATCGATCGAGAAATTCAGCTGCGATAGCCGCGTGAAGTGACGCACCGCCTGCAGCTCCGATACTTCCGGCAGCGGCGGCGGCGCTTGCGCGGCGCAGCTGCGCCGGTATCCCAAGCGGCTCCGGAGCCGCTTGGGGGGCGGGAAATTGCGTGCACGCGCGGCGGCCGGGCCTGCTCAATTCGAATATCAGCGGCTCGCCTAATTTAAGATCTGCCATGCTCCATCCCCTTAAGCAGCTCCGCGCAAATCGCGCGAGGCTTTCATGACATCGGCCAACGCGCACGCATAAGCCTCGATGTCGACATCGAGTTTGGTTTCGGTCGCACAGATGAGCAGTGCGTGTCCCAATTCCGGATAGCTCGATCCAAGATCGAGGCCGGCCAATATCCCGCGCTCGGCGAGCGCCGCGGTCACCGGCGCCACCGGGCGATCGAGAAGCAGCACCGCCTCGTGAAACCGCGGGGTGTCAAAGGCTGCCGTCACGCCTTTGATGCGGGTGAGCGCATGCACCAGATCGGCCGTACGCTGTGCGCTGGCGGCCGCTACGCGCTCGAGACCCGCGGCACCCAGCAGCGACATGTAGATCGTCGCTGCGGTCACCATGAGCCCTTGATTGGTGCATATGTTGGAAGTCGCCTTGCTGCGCCGGATATGCTGCTCGCGCGCCTGCAACGTGAGAGTAAAGCCCGGCCGGCCCTCGGTGTCCGCCGTACGTCCCACGATGCGGCCCGGCATTTGGCGCACGTACTGCATGCGCGTTGCCATGAAACCGAAGTAGGGGCCGCCTGAAGCGAGCGGCACGCCGAGCGGCTGGCCTTCGCCGCAGACGATATCGGCGCCCCGCTTGCCCTCACGGATTTCGCCCCACTCGCCCGGAGGTTTGAGCAGCGCCAGCGCGATCGGATTGACCACTGCGATGACGAGAATCTTGTTTGCATGCGCCCAATCGGTCAGTTGGTCCACTTCTTCCAAGTTGCCGAAGAAGTTCGGTTGCTGCAGCACCAGTGCGGTGTAATCTTGACCGCTGTAGGCTTCCAATGCCGAAAGCGCCGTGCGTCCGGCGCGCCGATCGAAATCCACCGTTTCGAATTCGATGTCCTGATTGCACGAAATGGCGCGCGCCACCTGGCCATAGGTCGGGTTTACAGTGCGCGGCAACAAGATGCGCCGTGCATTCGAGCCGCGATTTGCGCGCACCGCCATCAAACACGCTTCTGCCAGTGCCGAGGCGCCGTCATACAGAGATGCGTTGGAGACTTCCATGCCGGTCAATGCGCAGATCATGGATTGGTATTCGTAGATCAATTGCAAAGTGCCCTGGCTCGCCTCCGCTTGATAGGGCGTATAGGCCGAATAGAATTCCCCGCGGGTCGCGATGGCCCACACCGGAGCGGGAATATGGTGCTCATACGCGCCCGCGCCGATGAAATTCAACGGGCGGCCGTCGCGCAACGCACGTTCGGTGAGGAGCCGTCCGACCTCCATTTCGGTCAGCGCCGGCGGGACCCCATCGAGAGCGGCGCCCGTCAGCGACTTGGGGATCTCGTCGAATAAATCGTCGATGGATTTCGCTCCGATGACCTCCAGCATGCCGGCGATATCGTCGGGTGTATGCGGAATGAATGGCACGGCTGCTCTCCTACTCGGCTGCTTCGAGAAACTGCGCATACTCGGCCGCAGTTCAGCAATGCGCCGCTCGGAGCCGACGCGTCGAGTTGCACACGCATCAGCCAACCCGCCCCATAGGGATCTTGATTGAGCAACTCGGGCCGCTGCGCCAAGTCATCGTTGCTCGCAACGACGCGGCCCGAGACGGGACTATAGACATCGGATGCCGCCTTGACGGATTCGACCACCGCGCACGCCTCGCCGGCGGTCAACGCGGCGGTCCAATTGCGGCACTTCGACGAACACCAAATCACCAAGCGCCTCTTGCGCGTGATCGGTGATGCCCACCTCCACCTGCCCGTTCGCCAGGCTTCTCACCCATTCATGACTCCGCGTGTACTTAAGTTCACTCGGCATCTTGCTCACTTCGATCCCTCCTTGAGACTAAATTGAAATCAAGACCTTGCCATTGCGCACGAACGGCGGCTTCACGACTCGTGCCGCATGAGGCTTTCCGCGAATGCTCGACCAGTCACCTTGGGTCCGGCTCCTGTCGGCACCCGCGCAAGCGCAATGGAACGATTCAGCGTCGGCGAAAAGGTGCCGCTGGTGACTTCTCCGAGAACCGGCGGCGTGCGATGAGCATCGGCACCGTCCTGCTCGGAGGCACTGACCAGTTGAGACGTTCTGAGCACACCGCGCTCTTCGAGCACCAAGCCCACGAGCGCGCGGCCTGGGAGCTGCCGCGCGCATCTCCAGAGCGCTGCCGGCCGATGAATTCCCTGTCGGCGGGATCGAACGCCACCGTCCACGCCAAGGCCGGACTCGAGCGGATGATGGCTCTCGTCCATGTCGTTGCCGTAAAGATTCATGCCGGCTTCCAGGCGCAGAGTATCCCGCGCACCCAATCCGGCCGGCGTTACGCCCTGCGCCTCGAGAGCCCTGCCACGCGGCGGCGGCATCGGGCGCCGGCAGCATGATCTCGAAGCCGTCCTCGCCCGTGTATCCGGTCCGCGCCACGAACCACGAATCGAGAGTGGCGCCGATGAATCGTGCGAGCTCGAGCGCCGTTGCGCGCCGCGCCGGCGGCAGCAGCGCCGCGGTCTTGGCGAGCGCATTCGGGCCTTGGACCGCGAGCATCGCGAGATCCGACCGCTCGCGCACCGCGACCGCAAAAGGCGCGGCATGCTCGCGCTATCCAAGCGAGATCCTTGTGGCGCGTGCCGGCGTTGACCACCAATCGAAACCATGACTCCGTCATGAAGTAGACGATCAGATCGTCGATCACGCCGCCCGACGGGCAACAGCATGCACGAATACAGCGCCTGTCCGGGAGTCGCCGAGCTTGGCGACATCGTTGGCGAGCAAAAAACGCAAGAATTCGCGCGCCCGCGCGCCCATCAAGTCGACGATGCACATGTGCGAAACATCGAACATGCCCGCGTCGCGTCGCACCGCGTGGTGCTCCTCGAGTTGCGAACCGAAGCTCAACGGCATGTCCCAGCCGCCGAAATCGACGATTTTTGCACCCTGCGAAACATGGGTGTCGTAAAGCGGAGTCTTCAGGCCCATCGCAACCTCGCTGCGAAAGTCGACAGAGATTCGGCCGGCACTTACAGTGCTTGCCGCCCCTCTGTCCTTGGACCTGAGAGATCGAGCGCGCCGATGCACGCTGCTCCCCTTCGGTGGATCGGCGCCCTAACGTGGGCGCGATCGCTCTCCAGAGATCGCCAGAGACTGTAGTTCATGTGCCTGAGCGTTTCCGGGCGGTTGCGCCTTCGGCGGTCCCTCGATCAAAAGGGACGCTCTCCAGACAGCTCTTATCGCGATGCGTGCATGATACACGATTCGCGTCAGCCGCCCGATTTCTTGGCCGGCCACCCCAATTTGGGCAGTGCCGCGACGATCGCGTCGCGATGATCGCCCTGAATTTCGATGACGCCGTTGCGCACCGTGCCGCCGGATCCACAGCGCTTCTTGAGTTGTGCGGCGAGCGCCATCGATCTCTGGCTCGGCCAAGCGGCAGTCCCGTGACCGTCGTGACGCCTTTGCCGGCTCGGCCCTTGGTCTCCCGGCCCACCCGCACCGCTTGAGCCTTCGCGGCGCCGGGAGCGCCCTTCGGACAAACGCATTCTCGCACCGCGCGGCGGCAATTCGGGCACAGGCTGCCGAGCCCGGTGGAATAGATGATTCTTGCGGCCATGCCCGCATTATGCCGATTTGACCGGCTTGCCGACGAGCGGTGCGCATACTCGGAGGTCGGGCAAGGTAGAATAGGCGCATGAGTTCGCGTAGAAAATCCCTGGCCGTAAAGGTCGGCGCCGTCACCATCGGCGGCAGCGCCCCCATCATCGTGCAATCCATGACCAACACCGACACGGCCGACATCGAAGGCACGGTGGCGCAGGTCAAAGCACTGGCGCGCGCCGGGTCGGAGTTGGTCCGCTTGACGGTCAA
Source organism: uncultured Gammaproteobacteria bacterium (assembly GCA_963783185.1). Classification (GTDB taxonomy): domain Bacteria; phylum Pseudomonadota; class Gammaproteobacteria; order Steroidobacterales; family Steroidobacteraceae; genus Bog-1198. Next base: position 94,413 of record CAWAMT010000003.1, read on the forward strand.
CAACGATGAAGCAGCCGCCGCGGTTCCGCATATTCGCGAGCGCCTGGATGCCCAGGGCATCAGCACTCCTCTGGTCGGCGACTTTCACTTCAACGGCCACAAGCTGCTCAAGGCCCACCCCGCCTGCGCGCAAGCGCTCGGGCAAACTGCGTATCAATCCCGGCAACGTGGGCCGCGGCAGCAAGCGCGACCCGCAATTCGCCGAAATGATCGAGACCGCCTGCCGATATCAGAAGCCGGTGCGCATCGGCGTGAACTGGGGCAGCCTCGATCAGGATCTGCTGACTCGCATGATGGACGAGAACTCGAAGCAAGCGGCGCCGCTGGCGGCGATCGATGTCATGCGCGAGGCCATCGTGGTCTCTGCGCTGGACAGCGCGAAACGCGCCGAGAGCTTGGGCTTGGGCGCGGACATGATCGTGATCAGCGCCAAGGTGAGCGGCGTCCAAGACTTGATCGCGGTATATCGCAATCTTGCGGCACGCTGCACGTACCCGCTGCATCTCGGGCTGACCGAGGCCGGCATGGGCAGCAAGGGCATCGTGGCCTCCACCGCCGCCATCGGGCGTGCTGCTGCAAGAGGGCATCGGCGACACCATCCGTGTGTCATTGACGCCCGAGCCCGGCGGCGATCGCACCCAAGAAGTCATCGTCGCTCAGGAGATTCTGCAGACCATGGGACTGCGCGTCATTCACGCCGATGGTCATTGCCTGCCCCGGCTGCGGCCGCACGACCAGCACTTATTTTCAAGAGCTGGCGCAGAAAATCCAAGGCCACATTCGCCACCGAATGCCGGAATGGCGCAAGCAGCGCGCGGGGGTCGAAGACATGACCGTTGCCGTCATGGGCTGCGTCGTCAACGGCCCCGGCGAGAGCAAGCACGCCAATATCGGCATCAGCCTGCCGGGCACGGGTGAGCATCCCGGTCGCGCCGGTGTATGAGGACGGCGCAAAGACGGTGACGCTCAAAGGCGATCGGATCGCCGAGGAGTTCCAGGAGCTCGTCGAGCGCTATATCGAGCGCACTTACAGCAGGAATGCCGCCGTGACCGAGCTTGCACGACCAAAAATGCGCGCCCTGCGAAGGCGGCGCGGCTCCCCTTGAACCAGGCTGAGGCCGCCGCGCTTTGCGAACAACTGCACCGCGATTGGCAGCTCGCCGCGGACGCGAAAAGCCTGAAGCGCTCGCTCAAATTCAAGGATTTCTATCGCACCATGAGCTTCGTCAATGCGCTCGCGCATATCGCGAATACCGAGGACCATCATCCGGACCTGGAGGTCGGCTACAACTACTGCCGCGTCACCTTCACGACGCATTCGATCGGCGGCCTGTCGCAGAATGATTTCATCTGTGCGGCCAAGCTCGATCGCCTTTGACGCGAAAGCTCGATCCCGAGGAACGGGCACTCGCCGATCAATCCCAGGGCGCGCTGCGCAAGCTGGCGCTTGATGAACGGCAGTTTGCCGACCGCGCCGAGTCCGCGCTGCGCGCAGCCGCGCAAGCGCCGGATTGGCGTTCGAAAACAGGCGCTCCAGGCCATCCAACGCGGCGGCGGCGAGCAGATTCTCGCTTTTGCGCCAGCGCTCGTAGCGCCGCAGCAGCCTGAATCGCCGAGCAGGCTCGGATCCGCCGGCCGCTGCCCAGCACATCGGCGAGCGAGGCGCAGTCCAGCAGTCCCAGATTCAAGTCCCTGCCCGGCCAACGGATGCACCACGTGCGCGGCATCGCCGAGCAGCACGGCGCGCGGCCTCACATACTCGACGCGCATACTGCAGCTTGAGCGGGAAGCTCGCGACCGGCGTCGTGAGCTCGAAGCCGCCCAGCACCTCGCCGCTCGCCGCATGGAGCGCGGCGCCAAAGCGCCGCTGCATCGAGCGCGCGCAAACGCGCCGCCTCGGCGCGTGCGGTGCTCCACACGATGGATGAGCGGCCGTCGGGCAGCGGCAGGAAGGCGAGCGGCCCCGTGGGCAAGAATCGCTGCCAGGCGGTGTTCCGGTGCGGCTTCGCGGTGCGCACATGCGCCACCAGCGCATCCTGATGGTAGGCATGACCGGCGGTATCGATACCGAGCAGTTCGCGGGTCTTCGATTCGGTGCCGTCGGCCGCGATCAGCAGGCTCGCGCGCAGTTCGCGCCCATCGCTCAAGCGGATACGCGCACCGCGTATCGTTCACGGCGACCTCTTGACGGCCGCCTCGATGACGACGGCGCCCGCGGCGCGCGCCGCTGCAGACAGCACTCCTGCAGAGCGCGGCCCTCGACGATGAAGCCGAGATTCGGTTCGCCGATCTCGGCGCAATCGAAAGCTGAGAGATCCCGCGCCTTGCGGCGCGCCGCTGGCATCCCACACGCACATGCGCTCGTAAGCGAAGACTCGCTGCGGCCGGCAGAGCGCTGCCACACCCCGCACAGCTGCAGCAGCCGCTGCGAGGCGCGGCTCAACGCAAACACCGCAAGTCCCAGTCCGCGCCGGCGCCGGCGCGCCGGCGGCCCGGTGCGAGGCGATCGGCAACGATGGCCACCCTGCCGCGACTCGCAAGCTTGCGCGCCAGCAGCAGGCTCGCCATGACGCGTGCCGATGACGCCCGCGCCGACGATGACGACGTCGAAGTCGCGGCTCATGATCGAGGCGGACGCCGTCCTCGCCGCGGCGCCGGCGCACGCGCAGCGCCACGCCGCGCGCGAGCTTCGGGATCCGCCGGCCGCTCCGGTGCTCAAGGACGACAACGCCGCTTTCGCCGGCGGCAGCAAATCGAACGCCAGCAGCCCAAGTTGCGCAGCCGCTGCACCGGCCCCGCGGGATTGGAAAACATCCGCACCAGCCCGTCGGTGAAGGCGATGATGTCGCGGCGGTCCGCCGCGCGCCAGGCATCGTACGCGGCAGCAACGCGCGATCGCCGAGGTCCCTGCGCGGCCGGCGTCGCCGCAATGCTCGGCGACCAGTTCGGCCAGGCTCGCCACATCGCGCAGCCCCAAATTGAAACCCATGCCGGCCACCGGATGCAGGCCCTGCGCGGCATTGCCGACGATGACGCAGCGTCCCGCGCTGGTGCGCCGCGCGCGCGTCAACGACAGCGGATAGGCAACGCGGCGGCCCACCTTGAGGAAACGGCCCAGCCTAAATCCGAATCGGCGCTGCACTTCGGCGAGGAATTCCTGATCCGACCAGCCCATGGCGGCTTCGGCGAGTGCGCGGCTCAAGCGTCAGAACCAGCGTGCAGCGGCCGTCGTCCAGCGGCAGCAACGCCAGCGGACCGCTCGCGGTGAAGCGCTCGTACGCCACATAGTCATGAAATCGCTGCGGCAACACGGTGGTGATCACGCGCCGTTTGCTCGTAGTCGCGCACATCGGCCTCGACGCCGAAGGCGCTCGCGCACCGCGGACTGCAACGCCGTCGGCTGCGACCACCAATTGCGTCGTTGATCGAGGACACTGCACCGCCTGCCTCCGTGACCTCGAGCAGCACCGCCCTGGTCGCCCGGCGAGACCTGCGAGACGTGCGCCGGGCAGTACACGGCGCACCTCGTCGCGATGCCGCGAGCTGCGACCAGAGCGCCGCTGCCGAGCGCGCGATTCGGCACCACGTACCCAAGCGCCTGGAGCCCCTGTTCGGCCGCATCGATGCGCGCAAAGCCGAAGTGGCCCTGGTCCGAGACGTGAATCTTGCGGATCGGCGTCGCCGCGGCCGCAACGTCCGGCCAGACGCCCAAGGTCTCGAGGATGCGGCGGCTGCCGTTCGACAACGCCGTGGTGCGCTCATCGAAGCTCGGCTGGGATGCCGAGTCGTGCGGGACGGCCTCGATCAGCGCGACTCGAACGTCGAGCCCCTTGAGCGCCACGGCCAGGCTCGCGCCGACCATGCCGCCGCCGACGATGGCGATGTCGAACGAGTCGTTCACGCCGCCTGCACCAAGCGCTCGATGGCTTCGGGGGTCTTCTCGAGCGCCGCCGTCAGCACTTCGGGCGCGCCGCGGGTCACCAGCACGTCATCTTCGATGCGAATGCCGATGTTCCAGAATTCCTTGGGAACGCGCGGCGAGGGGCGAATATAGATGCCCGGCTCGACGGTCAGCGCCATGCCGGCTTCGAGCACCCGCCATTCGCCGCCGACCTTGTAGTCGCCCACGTCGTGCACATCGAGGCCCAGCCAGTGGCCGGTGCGATGATTGAAGAACGGCAGGTAGGCCTGGTCCTTGATCAGCTGCGCGACCGGGCCCTTGAGCAGCCCCAGCTTGACCAGCCCTGGGTGATCGCGCGCACCGCGGCTTCGTGCGGCTGGTTCCAATGGTTGCCCGGGCCGCACCTTGTCGATGGCGGCCGATTTGGGCCTCGAGCACCACTTCGTAGACCGCGCGCTGCGCCGCGGTGAACCGGCCGCTGACCGGAAAGGTGCGCGTGATGTCCGAGGCGTAGTAGTCGTGCTCGCAGCCCGCATCGAGCAGCAGCAAGTCGCCGTCGCACAGCCGCTGATCGTTGTCGCGATAGTGCATGACGCAGGCATTGGCGCCGCCGCCGACGATGGGGTGGTAGGAAATATCGGCATTGTGCGAGCGAAACTCATGCAGCAGCTCCGCCATGACCTCGTACTCCATGCGCCCCGGACGGGCGAAGCGCATGGCGCGGCGATGCGCGCCCATGGCGATCTGCGCCGCGCGCCGCAGGCTCGCCTGCTCGGCGCGGCTCTTGTACAGGCGCATGTCGTCGAGCACATGACGTCAACGCGACAAATTCCTGCGGGCTCCCGAGGCCCTTGCCGCGCGTGCACCCGCATGCCGTTCACCCAGCCGAGCATGCGCGGATCGAATTCGAGGTGCGTGCCCATGGAGTAGAAGATCTGCGACCGCTGCTCCATCAGACCCGGCAGGATCTCATCGATGTCGGCGATCGGAAAGGCATCGTCGGCCCCGTAGCGCTCGACCGCCCCCTCGGTGCCGGCCCACGCGCCGTCCCACGACTCGCGCAGCGCATCGTGCTCGCGCACGAACAGCAGATATTCGGCTTGCGGGCGGCCGGGCACCAGCACCGCGACCGCGTCCGGCTCCGGAAATCCGCTCAGATAGTGAAAATGGCTGTCCTGCCGGTAGGCATACTCGATATCGCCGTTGCGGTGGCGCACCGGCGCCGCGGGCAGGATGGCGATGGCGTCCTTGCCGATCATGCGCATGAACTGGCGGCGGCGGCGCGCGAACTCCTTGCGATCCATCGTCGCCGCTCAGTGCAGCCGCTGCTGCGTGGCCGGGTAGACCTGTCTGCGCAGCGGCAGCAGTTCCTCGAACACCACCTGGGCCGCGACCCGGATGAATTCGACGAGTTCCGCATAAGCCTGTTCGTTCGATTCGTCCGCATCCGCGTCATCGCCCGGTGGCGCGCGAGATCTCGGTGAAGTCGCGCACGATTTCGCCGACATCGCCGTTGAGCGCTTCAAGATCGGAGATATGGCCGGTGCCGAGGCCGTACAGAAACCCGGTGCACCACAACGCCAGCGCATTGGCGCGGCCGTTGAGCGGCTGCTCGTCATCGGGCAGCAGGGGTTCGAATTCCATGCCTTGCTCGCCGAAGGAGGTGGCGGTGGCGGTGAACACCCGCTCGATCATGGCCGCCGACTCGTCCGACAGCGACGCGCCGTCGGGCAGAATCTCGTTGACCCAATCCTGCATTTTATAGGGCGACATCGAACACAGCGCGCCGCACAACGAGCCATGCGCCTCGGCGGCGTCCGCGAGGCTGCCGGCGGCAGCCAGCACGTCCTCAAAGTCCTTGAATCGGATGTCCGCCATCATGATTCCCGGAATAATACCGCTACGTGGACCGGCCGCGGTGACGATGTCGACCCCTTTGCATTGCGGAATGCAGCGCTCTATATTGGCGGCCTATGAACGAAAGCAACCCGAAAGTCTGCGGTCGAGCTCGAACTGAAGCGCCTGGAAAAGCGCCTGGAAGACCTGATCGTGACGGTAAGCCAGATCAAGGAGGAAAATCGGGCCCTGCGGCAGCGTCAGGAGACGCTGACCTCCGAGCGCGCGAGCCTGTCTGCAGAAGAACGAGCAAGTGCGCGCGCGGGTCGAGGCCATGATCGGCCGGCTGAAATCGATGGAGCAGGCATGAGCGACAATCAGGCGCGAGTGAGCGTGCGCATACTCGAGAAGGAATACCACATCACCTGCCCCATGGAGGAGCGGTCCGACTTGCTGGACTCCGCCGAATTCTTGAATTCGAAAATGCGCGAGATTCGCGACAGCGGAAAAGTGGTGGGTCTGGATCGCATCGCGGTCATTGCCGCGCTCAATCTGGCGAATGAGTTGATTCGATTCCGCAAGCGTGACACCAATCTCGAATCCGACGTCGGCGGACGCTTGCGTATCCTGCGCGAGCGCGTAGAGTCGGCTTTGGAGAAGGGTCGACAGCTCGAGCTTTAGAGCGCCCTTCTCGTAAGGTTAAGTTTGGCGCTGCCTGCGGTGTTCGATGCGGATCGGGTTACCTCCTGACCCTAATTTGTAAACCCCAGGGGCCATTGCTTGCTGGCAACATTGTGCAAGTCCGCCTCGAGCGGAAAGCCTTAAGTGCCGCAGTTAGCCCCACCTGTTGCTCAGGTCGGGAGCAACGGTCCAAAACGGCACATGCGGGTGGCGCCATCTCCCTTCCACGCTTCTGATTTCATGAAAGCGAAGCTGCGTAAAGAATTGCGCGCCAAGCGGCGCTCCTTGACCGCGGCGGAGCACAGCCGGCGCTCGAACCTCGCCGCCTCTTCCATCACCCGATTGGCCGCTTTCAAACCGGGCGCGCGAATCGCCCTCTACCTGCCCTTCGACGCAGAGACGAATACCGCTGCGCTTCTCGTCGCGGCCAGGCGGCGGCGGATTCGCATTTTCGTTCCGGTGGTCAGCGATCTGCGCCATCGTCGGCTGCGCTTCTATCCCTTGGCAGGCAAGACGCGCCGCGGGGTGTTCGGCATTTCGGTGCCCGAACATCGGGCGCGGCAGCGGACGTGCGATCGAGCCGCGCTGGTTCGATCTCATCGTCGTTCCCCTGGTGGGCGTCGACCCGCGAGGCCGCCGCATCGGGTATGGGCGGCGGATTCTACGATCGCGCACTCGGCTTTCGCCGTCAGCGGCGGCGATGGATGGGTCCGCGGTTGGTCGGCCTCGGCTTCGAATGCCAGCGGGTCGACACCGTATTCGCGGAAACCTGGGACGTGCGTCTCGATGCGCTGGCGACTGAATCGGGACTTCAGCTTTTCTCGAGGGACACACAATGAATCATTGGCTGCTCAAATCGGAACCCGACACCTTCGGCATCGATCATCTCGCCGCGCTGCCCAAACAAACCACGGCATGGGATGGCGTGCGCAATTACCAGGCACGAAACATGCTGCGGGACTCCATGAAAAAGGGCGATTCAGCCTTTTTCTATCATTCCGAGCTGCGACGTCCCCGGCATCGCCGGCATCGTGCGCGTGGTGAAGGAGGGCTATCCCGATGAGACCGCCTTCGACGCCAAGCATCATCACTACGATGCCGAAAGTCGCCGAAGCGAACCGCGCTGGTTCGTCGTCGACGTGAAGTTGGTGCGCAAGTTCAAGCGCCTCATCACGCTCGATGAGCTGCGCAAACATGCGGACGGTGCGCTCTCGGACTTCGTGATTTTGCGGCGAGGCAATCGTCTGTCGGTCACGCCGGTGTCGGAGGCGGAGTGGGATTTCGTTCTCACTCTTGAGTGAGGTGGCTCACATCGCTACCACATTGTCGTGCAAGAAGCGCGACGTATTGCTTGTAAATTAATTATTCGTGTATATACTCGGTCCCCGGACTAACCCGACAACGGAGTTTCTATCATGGCAGCGAAAGCAAAGAAGGCGAAGAAGAAGGTAGCTAAGAAAAAGGCCGCTAAGAAAAAGTAAGCCTTCGAAAGTAATCAACTGTGCCCGCGTAAGCGGGCACAGTTGTTTTAAGGGGTACGAAAATCCTCTCATCGACGATGAAAAAACGCCGCGCCGCGGAAGCCGCGATTCCCTACATCGAAGAGGGCATGGTCCTCGGGATCGGCACCGGCTCGACGGTCGCATGAACTCATCGAAGTGCTGAAGGACCGTAAAATCCAGCTCGAAGGCGCCGTCTCGAGTTCGCGCCAAACCTCCGAAGCGCTGCAGGCAGCGCGGATTCCGGAACTGGATTTGAATGCCGAGGGCGATCTCGCCCTCTACATCGACGGCGCCGATGAGGCCGACGCGCACGGCGTGTTGATCAAGGGCGGCGGCGCGGCGCTCACCCGCGAGAAGGTCATCGCCGCCGCCTCCAAGAAATTCGTCTGCATCATCGACGACGGCAAGCTGGTCGATGTGCTCGGCGGCTTCCCCGTTGCCCGTGGAGGTGATACCCATGGCGCGCTCCTACGTCGCGCGCCAACTCGTGAAGCTCGGCGGGCAGCCGGTTTGGCGCGAAGGCGTGGTGACCGACAACGGCAACGTGATCCTGGACGTCCACCATTTGCAGCTGGCGAACCCGATGGCCATGGAAGACGCGGTCAATCGGATCGCCGGCGTGGTCACCGTCGGACTATTCGCGCATCGCGGGGCGGACGTGCTGCTGGTGGCGGGCGACGACGGCGTAAAGACCATTACGCCCAAGCGTTAGGTTTGAGACCCGACTTCAGATTTCCAACCGGGTGCCGATCTCGATCACGCGGCTGGGCGGCAAGCCGTAGTAGTCCGCGACCACCTGGGCGCTGCGCGCCATCTGCATGAAGGCTCGGCGCCGCAAAGGCGGCAAATCCGAGCGCTGGCCCGCGAGCAATTCCTCGCGGCTCAGGAAGAAGGTCGTTTGATCCGGCTCGTAGGGAACGCCGAAACACTCCGCGTCGCGAAGAATCTCCGGAATGCTGGGTTTCTCCATGAAACCGACCTGCGCAACGACTCTCACGATCCCCTCGCACACCGGGGTCACGGTCAATCGCTTGGCGTCCGCGATGCGCGGCTGCTCGCGGGTCACCACCGTCAGCAGCACCACCCGTTCATGGATGACGCGGTTGAACTTGATGTTGTTGAGCAGCGCCCGCGGAATGCCGGAAGCCTTCGCATCCAGGAAAATCGCGGTTCCGGGCACGCGCACCGGCGGATCGCGCTTCAGGTCCTCGAGGAAATCGCGCACCGGCTTCTGTTCGCGCAACAGCCGCGCCATGACCGACGCCCGGCCGCTCTGCCAGGTCTGCATCAGCCAGTAGATGATCAGTCCGGACAACAGCGGCAGCCACCCGCCGTCCTCGAGCTTGGTCAAGTTGGCCATCAGGAACGCGATGTCGATGATGAACAGCAGCGACAATCCGGCGCGCAGCGCACGGCTCTCACGTCCGGTTCGCGACTTGATGAGGCTCAAGGTCAGCGGCGTCACGATGGTCATCGCGCCGGAGACGGCCAAGCCATAGGCGCCCGCCAGCGCCGCCGAGCTGCCGAACCCCAGCACCAGCGCCAATGCCGCAATCATGAGCATCCAGTTCATCGTCGGCACATAGATCTGTCCGGCGTTGTCGGCCGAGGAATGCTCGACCCGCAGGCGCGGCAACAAACCCAGGCTCACGGCCTGCGTGGTCACCGAGAACACGCCGGAGATCACCGCCTGCGATGCGATCACCGTCGCCGCGGTCGCGATCACGACCAGCGGCCACAGCGACCACTCGGGCGCCATCAGGTAGAAGGGATTGCTGATCGCCGCCGGGTTCTCGATCAGCAGGGCCCCTTGGCCGAAATAATTGAGCACCAGCGCCGGCATGACGATGCAGATCCAGCCCCAGCGAATCGGCGCCTTGCCGAAGTGACCCATGTCGGCATACAGCGCCTCGCCGCCCGTGACGGTCAAGAACACGCCGGCGAGCACCGCCAGCGCGCCGATCTGATGTTGCGTGAACAGCCGCAGCGCGCGTGTCGGATCGAGCGCGAAGAGCACCTGCGGTTCGCGCACGATCCAGCTGACGCCCATGACGGCCAGGATGGCGAACCAGCCCAGCATCACGGGTCCGAACACCTTGCCCACCGAGCCCGTGCCATGGCGCTGGATCAGGAACAGTCCCACGAGCACGACGCACCGTGATCGGCAGTATCGGAATCTGCGCCGCGGGTGCGGCGACGTGCAGACCCTCGACGGCGCTCAACACCGATATCGCCGGCGTGATGGCGCCGTCGGCGAAGAACAGCGCCGCGCCCAATATGCCGAGCGTCCCGTAGATTTTGCGGCGCGGACTCGCGCGCTCGGTGTTGATCACCAGCGCGGTCAGCGCCAGCACGCCGCCTTCGCCCTTGTTGTCGGCGTTCAGCACGACGCCGACGTACTTGAGCAGGATGACGAGCACCAGGGACCAGAAGATCAGCGACAGCACGCCGAAGATGTGCTCCGGCGTCACCTCGATGTTCGGACCCGTGAAGCACGCCGACATGGCGTACAGCGGACTGGTGCCGATGTCGCCGAACACCACGCCGAGCGCGGCCAGCGCCATGGGCGCCAGACGTCCACTCGAATTGCGTTCGCCCGACATGTGTACCTGCGGCCTACTTAAGAGAAGGGCCCACCATGGTGGGCCCTGTTTGGCTGGGGGACTAGGATTCGAACCTAGGTAAACGGTGTCAGAGACCGTTGTCCTACCGCTAGACGATCCCCCAAAACCGATCGATCGTATACCGGAAGGCGGAAGGTCTTCGCGCCGATCAGCGCTTGGAGAACTGGGTTCCGCGACGAGCCTTGCGGCGGCCGACCTTCTTGCGCTCGACCTCGCGCGCATCCCGGGTCACGAAGCCCGCCTTGCGCAGCGGCGAGCGCAGCGTCTCATCGTACGCCATCAACGCCCGCGTGATGCCGTGACGGATGGCGCCGGCCTGCCCGGTGATTCCGCCGCCTTCGACGTGCGCATCCACGTCGAATTTGCCGTCCAATTGCACCGCGCCGAACGGCTGCTGCACGATCATGCGGCCGGTCTCCCGGCCGAAGAATTCGTCCAGCGTGCGGCCGTTGATGGAGACCTTGCCGGTGCCCTGGCGCAGGTAGACCCGCGCGCTCGAGGTCTTGCGGCGGCCGGTGCCGTAGAAGGAATTGGTGGCTGTGTTTGATGCCATTGATTGGTTTCCTGCGAATTCTTAGATTTCCAGCGCTTTGGGCTGCTGTGCTTGATGGGGATGCTCGCTGCCGCCGAAATACATGCAGCTTCTTGTACATGCGCCGGCCTAGCGGGCCCTTCGGCAGCATGCCCTTGATGGCGAACTCGATGGCGCGCTCGGGATGCTCCTTGAGCAGCTTGCCGAGCGCAATGCTCTTCAAGTTCCCGACATAGCCGGTGTGCTGGTGGTAGAACTTGTCGGTGAGCTTGGCGCCGGTGACCCGCACGGTGCCCGCATTGATGACGACGATGTGATCGCCAAGGTCTTGATGCGGCGCATAATTCGGCTTGTGCTTGCCCTTCAAGCGATGCGCGATCTGCGAGGCCAGGCGGCCCAGGGTCTTGCCTGCCGCATCGACGACGATACCAGTCGCCTCGGGCTTCTTCAGGCTTGGTAAATACGGTATACATGGAAATACTCGGCTGTTTCGGGACTGTAACGAAAGGCGCGAAAGTGTACAGAACCGCGGCGTCGGGTTACCAGCCCCGCGGCGGCCGGCTGCCGCACGCATATAATATAATGTGTCATGAATGCCCGCAGCTTCAGCCTCTGATCGACCGCCATCGGCGAAATTGATAAAACAATCAAGGTCTTATGCAGCCCGCACGACCCGCGCGAGCCGCTCCCCGGCGCCGCCGGGGGCGAATTGGCGCTGAAGAGCCGCCGAGCGCCTCGAATCGGCGCGCCTGATGCGGGTCAACCACGCCGGCGAGGTCGCCGCCCAGGCGCTCTACCAGGGACAGGCGCTGACCGCGCGCGATCCGGCCGTGGCCGACGCCATGCGCCAGGCCGCGGCCGAGGAGATGGACCACCTGGCCTGGTGCGAACAGCGGCTCGCAGGAATTGGGGGGCCGAACCAGCCTGCTGAATCCGCTGTGGTACGTGGGCTCCTTCGCCATCGGCGCCATGGCGGGCGCCTTCGGCGATCGCGCCAGCCTGGGATTCATCGCCGAGACCGAAAAGCAGGTCGAAGCGCACCTGCGCGGCCACATGGACCGCCTGCCGGCGGCCGACCGCGCAGCCGCGCGATCGTCGAGCAGATGACCCACGATGAGATGCCGCACGGCGCGACAGGCCGCAGCTTTGGGGGCCACGAGCTGCCGTTTCCGCTGCGCGCGGCGATGCGATTCACCGCCCGGCTCATGACCGGCAGGCTCGTATTGGCTGTAGTGGGATCCCGTTAGTGCTTGCGATTCCGGGACTTATGTAATAAAACGTGCGCCAGCACACGCGTTTCACGACTCAACGAATAGGGAGAGACCATGGAAGAAGGGGCAAAGGCCTTAAGCGATATCCCAGCGATCAATCGTTTCTTGAGCTACTGCCGTATCCGGACAGTCCCTTCCAAGACCGTGATCATCCACGCCGGCGATCTGCCGGACATTCTGTACTACATCATTCAGGCTCGGTCGAGGTCATGATCGAGGACGAAGACGGCAACGAGATGGTGCTCGCCTATCTGAACAAGGGACAGTTCTTCGGCGAAATGGGCTTGTTCTACGAACAGCCGACCCGCAGCGCCTGGGTCCGCACCCGCCAGCAATCGGAACTCGCCGAAATGACCTATCCGCGCTTCCGGCAGATTGCCGCCGAGAGCCCGGGACTGATTTTCGAACTGGCCACGCAGCTCGCGACCCGGCTCGATCGCACCAACCGCAAACTCGGCGATCTCGCGTTCGTCGATGTCACCGGCCGCGTGGCGCACGCCATCATGGATCTGTGCGGAGAACCCGACGCGATGACTCATCCGGAAGGGATGCAGATCAAGGTGAGCCGGCAGGAGCTGTCGCGCTTGGTGGGCTGCTCCCGCGAAATGGCCGGACGCGTGCTCAAGGTATTGGAGGAGCAGGGGCTGCTGCGTGCCACCGGCAAAACCATCGTCGTCTTCAATGCGCGTCCCAAGGTCAAGACGCGCCCGCTGATCGTTCCGGTGAAAGCCGGCGCGGGTCACCCGCCGCCGCAAGAGCCACCCGCCCCGAACACCATGATGACGATGAGGACGAAGACGACGACGATGACGAGTAGCGCCTAGCGCCGCCGGCGCGGTGCCTACGGCCTCGCGGCTCGTCGTCTGCCGATCTCGATCTGCGCGCGCATCGCCTTGATGGTGGCCGCATAGTCGGAACTGCCGAATATCGCGGAGCCGGACGACGAAGGTATCGGCGCCCGCCTTGGCGATCTCCGCGGCATTGTCCACCTTGACGCCGCCGTCGATTTCCAGCCGTATGTCGCGCCCGCTGGCCTCGATCCGGGCCCGCGCCTCGGCGAGCTTGCCCAGTGCTTGCGGAATGAATTTCTGGCCGCCGAAGCCCGGATTGACCGACATCAGAAGCACGATATCGATCTTGTCGATCACATAATCCAGCCAGTTCAAGCGACGTTGCCGGGTTGAACACCAGACCCGGCTTGCAGCCTGAATCCCGGATGTGCTGGATGGTGCGGTCCACGTGCTGGGTCGCTTCCGGATGAAAGCTGATGATGGTGGCGCCCGCCTTGGCGAAATCGGCCACCAGCGGATCCACCGGCGACACCATCAGATGCACATCGATGGGCGCTTTGACGCCCGCCTTGCGCAGCGCCTCGCAGACCAGCGGGCCGATGGTGAGATTCGGCACGTAGTGATTGTCCATGACGTCGAAGTGAATCCAATCGGCGCCCGCGGCGAGCACCGCATTCACTTCCTCGCCCAGGCGGGCGAAATCAGCCGACAAAATCGATGGGGAGATGATGATAGCCATGTGCCACTCTATCAACGCATGCCGCGCGCCGCACGTATTGCCTCGTAGGCCTCCTGGATGCGCTGCGTTTTTTCCTTGGCCACCTGTGCCATGGACTCGGGCAGCCCGTTGGCCACGAGCTTATCAGGATGATGGCGGCTCATCTGCCGCCGATAGGCCTTGGTGACTTCTTGATCGCTCATGCCGGCGTTGACCTCGAGTTCCGCATAGCACTCCGCCAACGGCGTTTGCGCCGATTGCCGCCCGGCAGAATTGCCGCGGCCCGCCTGACGCGCCCGCACCGCGGATTCCATGTGGGCGAACTCGAGCCCCGACATGCCGAGCCGCTCGGCCACCCGCATCAAGATGCTGCGCGCCGGCGGCGAAATGCCGTTGCCGGCCAATGCGGCTCGCAGCTGCAACTCCATGAATGCGCGCAGCAGATCGTAGCGCAGTCCGCAGGCCTCGCGCAGTTGCTCGACGCTCGAATTCGCGTCGTAGTCCGCGGATTTCCCGGTCCGAAAACACGCGATCGCGATGCTGATTTCGCGCGGCCCCAAGTTGAGCTCCTGCATGAGCCGCCGCGCCGCATCGATCTCCGCCTCCGACACGCGGCCGTCGGATTTGGCGACGTGGCCCATGAGCTCGAACGTGGTGCGAAAGAAAACCTCGGAGACCGACGCGGCCCGCCGCTCGAGGCAGCGCGCCCCATTGCCATGCCGGCACCGCTCTGATCGACCATATGCCCGATGATGGCGCCGAAGACGGCTCCCCAGACGGTTCCGGTAATCAACAAACCGATCAAAGCCCCGAAGAACGTGCCTTTCCAAGCCATTCGCGTTGACCTATCCGATCCGCCCCGCCACAATCGCCGACCTTCTACTCCGCAATGGTAGCAGTCGGCAGGCCGCGCACACATGGAACCGTTTTCGCAATCGCCACCGTTATTCGAGACTCGAATCCGCAGTCTCGAAGAAGATTCACCAGGGAAAGGTGCGCGACATCTACGATGTCGATGCGGACCATCTGCTCATCGTCACCACCGATCGACTGTCGGCGTTCGATGTGGTGCTGCCGGATCCGATTCCGTTCAAGGGCGAGGTGCTCACGCAGATCTCCGCGTTCTGGTTCGAGAAAACCCGCCACATGGTGGCCAATCATCTGACGCAACTGAGGCTCGAGGACGTCGATCGCCGACCCCGAGGAGCGCGCGCAACTGGCGGCCGCTCGATGGTGGTGAAAAAACTGACTGCGCTGCCGATCGAAGCGGTGGTGCGCGGCTACTCTGATCGGCTCGGGCTACAAGGACTACAAGCTGCACGGTTCGGTGTGCGGCATCGCATTGCCGCCGGGATTGCAAATGGCGGAAGCGCTGCCGGAGCCCATGTTCACTCCGGCTTCGAAGGCGCCCGCCGGCCAACACGATGAGAACATCGATTTCGACGCGATCGTCGAGCTGGTCGGCACCGACCTTGCGACGAGAATTCGGCGCATCGCGCTGGAAATCTATCGATTCGCGGCCGAGCATGCGCGCGCGCGCGACATCATCATCGCCGATACCAAGTTCGAGTTCGGCATCGACAAGGCCGGCAATCTGTTCCTGATCGACGAAGCGCTGACGCCGGATTCGTCGCGCTTCTGGCCGGTGGCCTCTTACAAGCCCGGCATCAGTCCGCCGAGTTTCGACAAGCAATTCGTGCGCGACTATCTGGAATCCTTGCACTGGAACAAGAAGCCGCCGGCGCCGCATCTGCCGCCCGACATTCTCGCGCGCACCAGCGACAACTATCGCAAGGCGCTCAAGCTATTGACGGCGTGAGCGGCATCGCCGCATGCCAGCGCTGGAACGCCTCGAAGACGGATTGTTCCTAAAATCGCGCGCCATGGGTCCCCCGTGGGGGCCCGCTGTTGCGCTTGCTGCGCTATCCGGCGGCGCTCATCCGCGATTGGCTGGCGGGCGAGATCAGCGTCCGGGCGATGAGCCTGGCGTACACGACTTTGCTGTCGCTCGTGCCGCTGATGGTATTCAGCTTTTCGATCCTGAAGGGACTCGGCGCGCGCGCCGATCTGCAGATTCATCCTGCACGAATTTTCCGCCCCTTGGGAGCGCGGCGAATCAACTGACCGAGAGCGTCATGCAGTTCGTCGCAAACATGCGCGGCGACGTGCTCGGCGCGATCGGTTTGGCGTTCCTCGTTTACACCGTGATCAGCACGATTCAAAAGGTGGAGGCGAGCTTCAATTTCGTGTGGCGAGTCGATCGTCCGCGCAGCTTGCGCGCCGCTTCACCGAGTATTTGAGCGTCATGATCATCGGGCCGATCTTGCTGGCGGTCGCGCTGGGACTCTTGGCCTCGGCCGAGCACAGCCTCGTGGCTCAGTGGCTCGACGCCATTCCGCATCTGGCCTGGATCTTGGGCGCGCTCGGCCAGCTCGTACCGTACGCGATCGTGACCATCGTCTTTACCTTCATGTATGCCTTCATCCCGAACACACGCGTCGAATTCACGCCTGCACTGATCGGAGGCGTGACCGCCGGCATCATCTGGGCACTGGTGGGCAAGGCATTCGCGGCCTTCATCGTCTACTCCTCCCAGATGATTGCGGTCTACACCGGCTTTGCGATCGTGCTCACGACTCTGATCTGGGTGTACTTGAGCTGGCTCATTTTGCTCATCGGCGCACAGCTGGCGTTCTACCTGCAATTTCCCCAATACTTGCGGCACGGACACGAGCCCGAGCCGCTGACCGGCAGCGCCCGGGAACAAATCGGATTATCGGTGATGTACTGGATCGGGCGCGATTATCAGACAGGCAAGACCCATTGGACCGCCGCAAGTCTCGCTGCTGAACTCGACCTGACCAGCGCCGCCTTGACGCCGCTCCTCGAGTGTCTGGAAGAATCCGGACTCATCGTTAGCAACCGAAAGGGGACAATTACTGCCGGGCCGCGCGCCGGAGGGAATCACCCTCGCGGCGGTGATCGATGCCGTGCGCGCATCGAAAACCGGCGGATCGATCATGGCGGGGCGCCAGGTCGCGCCTGCCGCCCAGGTGATGACCGAGGTTGACGCCGCGATGCGGCAGAAACTGGGGTCCCGGTCGCTCGAGGATTTGATCGCAAGCGATTGACGACAGGGGCCTCATTCGCCGGCGATGGTCATTTCCTTGAGCAGAACCGATCCGACCCGGATCCCACCCCTGGTATCCACATCGTCGCCGACGGCAACGATATTTTTCAGCATGTCGCGCAAGTTGCCTGCAATCGTGATCTCGGCGACCGGATATTGAATAACCCCGCTCTCGACCCAAAAGCCTGCCGCTCCGCGAGAATAGTCGCCGGTGACCCCATTCACGCCCTGCCCCATCAGTTCCGTCACCAGAAGGCCGGTGCCGAGCTCTGAAAGCATGGCCCCGGGACCTCCAGAGACGTTGGGAGCTACGACCAGATTGTGCGCGCCGCCGGCGTTGCCGGTCGTAACGAGTCCGAGCTTACGCGCGGAATAGCTGGAAAGAATGTAGCCCATGAGCACGCCGTCGGCGATCAGGTCGCGGTCCTGCGTGGCGACGCCTTCCTCGTCGAACGGAGCACTGCCCATCGCTTTTGGAATGTGCGGCCGCTCGGTGATGGAAAAGCCCGCCGGAAACACTTGTTGTCCGACCGAATTCAACAAAAATGAGGCTTGCCGATATTGGCTGCTGCCGCGAATCGCCGCGGTGAAATGTCCGATGAAACCTCGCGCGATCTCGGGGTTGAACAATACCGGCGCGCGCCGCGTGCTGAGCTTGCGTGGTTCCAGGCGCGCGATGGTGCGCCGCGCACTTTCGCGGCCGACCGCCTCGGGGTCGTCCAAGTCGCGCCAGTCCCGCGAGCTCGTATACCAATAGTCGCGCTGCATGTCCTCCCCGGTACCGGCGAGCACGACGCAGCTCAAGGTATGCGAGGTGGTCGGATAGCCCCCCACGAAACCATGGGTATTGCCATAGACATGCAGTCCTTGGTGGGTGCTGACCGATGCGCCCTCCGAATTGTTGATCCGCGAGTCGAAGCTGAGTGCCGCCGCCTCGCACGATTTCGCGATCTCGATCGCCTGGTCGGCGGTGACATTCCAGGGGTGGGCAAGGTCCAAATTGGGCGGCGAGCGTGCCATGAGGGCGGCATCGGCCAAGCCCGAACAGGCATCCTCGGCCGTAAACCTGGCGATGCTGCAGGCCTTGGCCACGGTCGCCCGCACCGCATCGAAGGAGAAATCGGCCGTGCTGGCCGACCCTTTGCGATGGCCGAAATAAACCGTGATTCCCATGCTTCGGTCGCGCTGGTGCTCCAGGGTTTCCACTTCCCCGAGTCGCACGCCGACCGAAAGACCAGTATCCTGGCTGACGGCGGCTTCCGCCTGAGAGGCGCCGCGCGAACGCGCATCTTCAAGTGCACGCTCGATGATGGATTCGAGGTCTTCTGGGGCAAGGCGTAACGGGTTGCTGGGCGCGACGGCCATCGTCATCTCCAACGCAATCTTCGAGGATTCGAACCCCGTGATTCTACCGGCCTGAGTGGTAGCATGGGGCAATATGACGACAGAGAGCGAAGCGGACGATTCCGGCGAAACGGAGGAACAGCGCCAGAGCAAGAGCGCGCGCAAACGGGAAGCCGCGTCTTTGCAGGAATTGGGCGTGAAGCTCTCCGCCCTGCCGGACCAGGAAATCAAGGCGCTGGATCTGCCGGACAGCCTATTTGTGGCATTGCGTGATCTGCGGCGCCTACCCTCGCATGGGGCGCAGGTCCGGCAGCGCCAGTACATCGGCAAGCTCATGCGCAATATCGATCCGGAGCCGGTCCTCAAGAAATTGGCCGAGCGCAAGCAGCGCCACGATTTGGAGATTCGGTACTTCCAGCAAATCGAGCGCTGGCGCGACCGTCTCCTGTCCGAGCCCGACGTCGCCGTGGCCGAACTGCTGCAGGAATATCCGCACGCGGACAGAGCGGCGCTCATGAAGCTGTTGGACAAGGCAGAACGCGAGCGTCTCGAACAACGCTCGCCCGTCGGCGCCCGGGAGCTTTTCGCGTTTCTGCGGCAGTTGATCGGTTAGGTAGACCCGCGAGCCATGAAAGCCTTGATCGGAATCATTATGGGATCCTCTTCCGACTGGGAGACGATGCAGGGAGCGGCGGATACCCTGGATTCGCTGAAGATTGCATACGAGGTGCGGGTGGTCTCGGCCCACCGCACTCCGGATCTGTTGTTCGAATACGCCGCCTCGGCGCGCGCACGCGGGCTCAAGGCCATCATTGCGGGGGCCGGCGGGGCGGCACATCTTCCTGGTATGACGGCCGCCAAGACATCGGTGCCGGTGCTCGGTGTACCTGTTCAAACGAAGACGTTGAGCGGCATCGATTCCTTGCTGTCGATCGCCCAGATGCCGAGCGGAATTCCCGTTGCGACCTTTGCCATCGGCGCAGCCGGAGCCAAAAACGCCGCGCTTATTCGCCGCCGCCATCCTCGCCAATGAAATCGCCGAAGTGCGCGCCGCCCTGGATGCTTTTCGCGCAGCGCAGACGGCGGCCGTGCTCGATAAGCCGGATCCGCGCCAGCCTTGAAATTTCGACGCGTCGGAATCGTCGGTGCGGGCCAATTGGGGCGCATGATGGCGCTCGCCGGCTATCCCTTGGGATTGCGCTGTTCGTTTCTTGACCGCAGCGCCGACGCGCCGGGCGCCGCAGGTGGCGCCCATCCTGGTCGGCCCGCTGGAGGATGAGGCCTCCCTCGTCCAGTTGGCGTCTCGAAGCGACGTGGTTACATTCGATTGGGAAAACATTTCGAGCAAAGCGCTCGCGCCTTTGGAGAAGTTGACGGCGATTCGGCCGCCGCGCGCCGCGCTGGAGGTGTCCCAGGATCGGCTGCACGAAAAAGCTCTGTTCACCCGCTTGAAAATTCCGGTCGCCGCGCACGCCGCGGTCGATAACAAAGAACAACTCGAACAGGCGGTCCGCAAGCTCGGGATTCCGGGTGTCCTCAAGACTCGTCGCCTGGGCTATGACGGCAAGGGGCAATTCGTCATCGAGCGCCCCGGAGCAGATCGACTCCGCTTGGGCTCTCATGGGCGGACCGGAACTGATTTACGAAGGATTTCAGAACTTCTCTCGAGAGCTCTCCATCGTCGGAGCGCGATCCGCGACGGGCGACATCGTGTACTATCCGTTGTCCGCCAATACCCATGGCGGCGGCATCTTGCGCTACGGCGTGCGCTCCGTTTTCGAATTCGACGCTGGAGCGAAGCGCCAAGCTCTATCTGAAGCGCGTCATGAACGCGCTCGACTACGTCGGCGTGCTGGCGATCGAGTTCTTCGTGGTCAAGGGCCGCCTGATCGCCAATGAGATGGCTCCGCGGGTCCATAACTCCGGCCACTGGACCATCGAAGGCTGCATCACCAGCCAATTCGAGAACCATCTGCGCGCCATTTGCGATTTGCCGCTCGGCAGCACGCGTGCGCTGGGGCATACCGCCATGATCAATTTTCTGGGTCAACTGCCCAGTCGCGAGCGCCTTCTGAAGATCGACGGCCTGGCATTTCATGATTATGGAAAGGAGCCGCGACCCGGCCGCAAGGTGGGCCACTGCACGATCCTCAAAACGTGCTGTAAAGGATCGCAACCAGGCCCTCGCGGATGCACTAAAATTGATCAAATGGTCCTGAAAGGCGCCCAATTCACGTAAAAGCGCGCTTATCCCGTAGACTGGCTCACGAGATGTATCTAGAACTCTTCAAACTGCACGAACTGCCGTTCCGTTTGAGCCCGGATCCGCAGTTTCTGTATCTCAGCAAGCAACATGCGCGCGCCAAAGCGTACATGGAATCGACGATCTGGTTCACCGACGGGTTCGTGGTGATCACGGGCGAAATCGGCGCCGGCAAGACCACCTTGATCGAGACATTCCTGCGCGAGCTGCAGACCGATGTGGTGGTGGCGCAGATCAATCAGACCCAACTGTCGCCGACCGCCTTCTGCAGACCGTGCTGGTGCAATTCGGCTTCACCCCTTTCAACATGAAGAAAGCCGGAAGTTCTCGCGACTTTGAATCAGTTCTTGACGGAACAGCATCTCAGCGGCCGGAAAGTTCTGCTGATCGTCGATGAAGCGCAGAACTTGAGCTAATCGAGTGCTCGAAGAAGTACGCATGTTGTCGGGGATCGAGACGACGAAGGAAAAGGTGCTGCGAATCATCTTGGCGGGGCAACCCGAACTCAACGAGAAGCTCAATTCACAGGATCTCGTGCAGCTGACGCAGCGCGTGCGTCTGCGGTTTCACTTGGCCGCGCTCACGGAGGCGGAGACCACCGCCTACATCGATCACCGCCTCGAAGTCGCCGGCTCGCAGGGGCGGCACATTTTTGCGCAGGACACATATCCGAGAATATACAAATACACCGGCGGCGTGCCTCGCTTGATCAACACCTTGTGCGACACCTGCATGATGTCCGCATTCGGCCGCGACAGCGACACGGTCGCCATGGAGGACCTCGACGCCGCCATACGACGAATTGCAGTGGGTCGAGTTCGCTGCCGGCACGAACCGCATGCGGACGCCCAGCATGGATCAGTTGCGCATCCTGCCCCTCATGCGGCGGCGGGGACAAGCGGTCGGCCGCATACTGCTCGCACTGGAGGCAAGACCGTATTGGAGCGCGAGCTGAAACCCGGCCGATTGGTCATCGGCCGAACCTCGGACAACGATTTGCAAATCGACAGCAAGTTCATCAGCCGGCATCACTGCCAAATCGTGACTCAACCCGACTCGTGCCTCATCGAGGATCTCAACAGCACCAATGGCATTTACGTGAAGTCCAAACGTGTCCGCCGCCACAACCTGAACGACGGCGATGTCGTTCACGTCGGCCAGCACGAGATCATGTACATCGACGAACGCGCGCCTCGCGTGCGAACTGCCGTTGATCCGGTCGGATCTGAAACGCCCGACAAAGACTGAAGCAAAAGATTTGAAGCACGGCGGCCGAGAAGCGCGCCGCCCGAAGTGAACTCGTTATCCGAAGGAACTTGTTATCCGAAGCGGTGCCCGTTCAACGTCGACGGCAATTCGACGGTCTCTCCCGAATACTCGCGGCTTTGGGCCCGGTAGTCCTGACGGTGCAGGAACACCGTGAGCGCCGCAATCTCTGAAACCACGCCGATACCGAACGCAACCATTGCGCGAACGCCGTTCGGATCGAGGTAAGCGACCAGGACCGCAAGCACACCGATCACCACATATATCAGTGGCAAGGTTTCGTATACCGGACGGGCCAAGCGCATGGTGGAGTACCTCCGTGCGCCATGGTAATGCCGCGGCAGGCCGATAGCAGCCCTATTTTACTTAAGACGGTAATCAGTAGCGCACCGGCACGCGAACGCCGGCGGCGCCGACCACCGCCTGCTCGGGGTCAGTCTTTTCCGACCAGCAATTCAGAGATGCGGGACAAGCCAGGAATTTCGCCAACCCTCGACCCGCAGCGCCTCGTTTTTCGGCTTGGTTTGACGCCTCGCCTCGGACAGAAGATCTTTCGGCAGATTTAGCTGGAAGGTACCGGTCATTGATTTGTCGGCCATGGAAACTCCGTCGAGGTTGAAACTGAAGCCCAGCGTATCGAGACCAACGGTGCTCTATATGAGACGCGCCGCACGCTATTGAGCACCATCCGCGACGTCCGGCAAAGTCGTCGCCACGAAGCGACGAAAGGCTTTTGCCATAACATGCAAAACGCCGGAAAGCGCATTTTCAGCCTTCATTCCCACCGGTCCTTTTTCGGTAAATCGTCGTCGATCGAGTAATAGTCCGATTTGTCCGCGACGAATATGTGCTCAATCAAGGTGATGTTCGTCGGAGCATCGAGCGAGCCTGCGGTAATCGCGGTCCTATTCTCCCCGGTTGGCCTCCAGAACAAATTGCTGCCGCAGATGCCGCAAAATCCGCGCTCCGCAGCATCCGACGACCTGTACCAAGTCAGTCCATCAGACGCCGTCAGGGTGAGGTTCGAGGAAGGCGCACTGGTCATGGCCGCATGGTGGCCGCTCGTTCGACGGCATTGCCCGCAGTGGCAGGCAATCGCCCCCCGCAGCGCGCCGCGTATCTGATAGCGGACTGCACCGCATAGGCAGCCTCCGTTGTGCGTCTTTTCAATCTCCGCCACGTTGCATCTCCTTCAAGTTAGGTTCGTCTCGCGCCGCTATTATGCAAGGCCGTTATATAGTCCTCTTCAAGGAGGGACATACCATGAAATTGAGCGCGCGCAATGTTCTTAAGGCAACCGTCAAGTCAGTTACTGCGGGAGCGGTGGACAGCGAAGTAATCGTCGAGCTGGCTCCGGGCATCGAAATCGTTGCGATCATCACCAAACATTCGGCGGCCGATGCGCTGCGAGCCGCCGGCGGCTTCGCAGGACGGCCGAAGTTCGTCGACTAGGGTTTACCATGGGTTTCAGGACCCGGCTTACGCCGCCATACGTGTGCTAGGCGGCCTAGGGCGGTTTCCGCTCCACCACTTTCTTGGCCAGCTCCGCGAGCGCCGCCAGATCCATCTCCTCGGCCGGTACCTCGAACACTTCATCGGCCGGGATTGTCGTGCTCGGCGTTCGCACGGATCGCGGTTGATTGGTTCCGCTCGGTCTCCCTGCGCTCGCCGCCCGTGCGCTCGGCGGCAATTGGGTGCTCCGCGTGCCGCGAACCACATTGGCTTCACCCGCCGCGCGCAACGCCGTGGCCGCGGGCGGCCGTAGCCAATCGGTGACCTGGTCCATCCAACGCTGGTAGCGCTCGAAGGTCCACATTCCCTCCTCGCCGCCCGACTGCAGCACGTTCGCCAACTGGCTGAAATTTCCGGCACGAATGGTGCCCTTTGCGCCTGATGTCGGGAGCAAGATCTCGCAGCGTGGTACGCGCAGACGATGCGCGTCGAGGAAGTCCAGCCGCTGACAGCACACGGCGACCAGAGAATCGGCAAGTTGCGCCCGGACGCTCGCCTGAATATCGGACGGAAACGACATGCAAAGGCGGGAGAGCGCCTCCGTGCAGTTCGCCGAGTGCATGGTAGCCAGCACGAGGTGGCCCGTTTCTGCGGCGTTCAGGGTGAGCCTCATCACCTCCGGCGTGCGCATCTCGGTGATGACCAGCACGTCCGGGTTCTCGCGCAAGGCGTCCGTGATGCCCTGCTCGAAGCTGGGAGAATGCGTCGGAACTTCCCGTTGACGGATAAAGGAGTGACGGTTGGCAAAAATGTACTCGACAGGACTTTCCAGAGTGACGATATTGCGGGCGCGGGTAGCATTGATTTCCTCGACGAGGGCCGCGAGCGTGGTCGATTTTCCGGAGCCGGTCGGCCCGCATATGATGAGCAGGCCGCTCGAGCTCTCGATGAACTTGCGAAAATCGGGGTGCAGATTGCACGCTCGCAAATCCTTGATGGCCGGCGCCAACAGCCGTATCGCGGCCGCGGTGCCGCGAATCGTGTGAAACAAATTGATCCGGCACCGGATTCCGCCGACGGATTCCGAAATGTCGGCGGAACCTAGCTCTTGAAACCTCGCCCAGTGCTCGGCGCCCAAGAGTTCCTTGCTCACTTGCAAAAGAGTGTCGCCCGAGACGATTCCACCGACGGTAAGCAAATCGCCGCGGATCCGAACGACCACGGGCGTCTCTGCTTCCAGATGCAAATCGCTGGCTCCGAGCGCATAAGCTTGTTCGATCCACCCTTCAAAAATCATGGCTCACCTTAAGAGCGCGTGCGCATCGTTCGACGGCTATCTTAGCGCCTTGGCGCTGCTCAATCGCGGAGCTTCGAATTCGTCGCCCGGCAACCAGCTCACGGTCTCCTTCGCCGTCAATGCCTGCCAACCTAGTGCAAAGCCGAATTTGGCCAGCGCCGCATTGCTGGAGAAATCCATCTCCGGCGTGTATGCGTCGCTGGGTTGATGGTAGCGCTTGGCGGTGTACTCATCGCGTTGAGCCTTGCCCCATTCCGGCGTGTGGCCCGCAAACTTGAGCGCCGTGTTGATCGAGAACGCCGGCACTCCGACGCGTGCCAGACTGAAATGATCCGAGCGGTAGTAGTGTCCGGCGCCGGGTTCCGCATCCGGCTCGATCTCGAAGCCGAACGCCTCCGCGGTTTTCTCGACCACCGGATAAAACGTGGTGCGCTCCGCGCCGGTCACGCTTACCGCTTCCGGCATGCCGATCGGTGGTATTGCATCGAAATTCAGACCGAGCGCGATTCGCGCCGCCGGTATCGGCAGATGGTTTCCGAGATACTTGGATCCGAGCAGCCCCTTCTCTTCGGCGGTGACCGAGACAAACAGCACCGAATGCGGCGGAGGCGCGGCCAGGCTGCCGTACGCGTGAGCCAGTTCCAAGAGCATGCCGCAGCCGGTACCGTTGTCGACGGCGCCGTTGTAGATGTTATCGCCGCTCATCGCCGGATTGATGCCGAGGTGATCATAGTGGGCCGTATACACGACGGCCTGCAGCGCAGCGGCGCCGTCCGCCCCCGGCAGCAAGCCCAACACGTTGTATGATTTGAATTGACGGACGCGACTGGCGATGTGCGCCTTGAATCGCAGGGGCAGCTCGCGCGCTTGAAAGCCGCGCGTACCCGCGCTGGCGATCATGTCATCCAGATGGAGTCCCGATTCGGCGAACAATTGCCGTGCCACGTCCAATTGAATCCACGCCGCCGCCTTGAGTTTCGGTTCGCGATCGTTGGCGAGATAGACCTGTTCGTTGCTCCATGAGCTGCGAACCACGTTCCAACCGTAGCTTGCCAAATCAGTGCGATGGATGATCAACGCGCCGACCGCGCCTTTGCGGGCCGCCTCCTCGAACTTATACATCCACCGCCCGTAATAGGTCAGGGTCTCCGCATTGAAGAATTTAGGATCCTTCGACGGCGGTTCATTGACGATCACCAGCACCACTTTGCCCTTGACATCGATGCCCTTGAAATCGTTCCAGCGATATTCGGGCGCTTCGATTCCATAGCCGACGAAGACCACCGGGGCATCGACATCGATACTGTCGGTCTGCGTTTGGTTGCCGATCACGTAGTCCTCGCCCAATTTGAGTTCGAGCGCCGGACCCTGCGAGGGTGCCCTGTGGGTCGCCTCGAGAGACGCGGTCGTCGTTTGCAAGGTTTGCACTCCGGTAAAATCCACCTCTTGCAGATAGGTACCGTTATCCCCCGCGGGTTTGAGTCCGTCCAACGCGAACTGCGCTGCGATATAGCCCGCCGCAATATCCCCGCCGCGCGTACCGGTGCCGCGTCCCTCCAACAGGTCATCCGCCAAGAACCGCACGTGGGCTCGAATGCGCTCGGGATCGATCGTTCGCATCGCTGCCGCGACGCTCGGGGGAAGCGCAAGTTGCAGCGCCGGGTCCGTGGCCGCCGATGCGCCCGAAGTCAACCCTAACGTCAGCCCGCACGCGAGCACGGCCGCTCGGTAGGATTTCATTGTTGCATTGCTCATCCGACGCTGTGTAACACACCGGTAACGATAGCGAAATAGCCTGCTCGAAGCTCATGCGGCTCGAGGTACACCGGCGCGCTATTTGTCTCCTCGTTACGTGGAGCATTGCGTGTGGGCCGATTTTGGCGGCCGAACTGACCGCCCAGGATCCCTGTTCCCGTCCGCCACCTGGCAGCGCGGTCCCAGAGCCGAAGGACCTGCGCAGCAGGGACGGCGTTTTGAAAATCGACCTCAGCATTCGGAACTTCCGAGAAGCTGACGGCTCGACCCGTTATTGCTACCTGCTCGGCGACGGAGCCCAATCGCCGACTCTGCGTTTATATCCCGGCGACCTTCTCGTGCTAAAACTGAAGAACGATCTCGCCGAGGTCGAATCGCCGGGCAGCGCGCCCAAGCAATCACACCTGCCGGACCCATGCACCAGCGGTGCGATGTCGCCGACCGCCACCAATCTGCATTTTCACGGACTGACGGTGCCGCCCGTATGTCATCAAGACGACGTGCTCAAGACCTCCATCCAGCGCGGTGCACCGCCGTTCGAGTATCGCTTTCGCATACCTGTGAACGAAGCTCCGGGACTTTACTGGTACCACCCGCATATTCACGGATTCAGCACACCGCAGGTGCTGGGCGGCGCGTCGGGCGCGCTCATTATCGAAGGGATCGAGCGCGCCAACCGCGAAGTGGCGGGACTGCCCGAGCGGGTGCTGGTGATTCGGGATCAAAATCTCTTGAACCCGGACGCACCGCCATCGAGGTCCGAACCGGTCGTTCCGAAGATGCTCATCGATCGCGACGGCGATGCGGCAAACAACGGCACGGGATTCGGCAAACCGGCCAAGGATCTGTCGCTGAACTTCGTCCCCGTGCCGTATCCGGACTACCCGCCCGCGTCGATCGAACTTAAGCCCTACGAGCGTCAACTGTGGCGGGTGCTCAACGCCTCCGCGATTACCTATTTGAATCTCGCCGTGCTCTTCAAGCGATCCGCCGCAGATGCTCGGGATCGTTGCACTGGATGGAGTCCCCCTCAATGCCAATGGCAACCCCGAGAATGCCATCGAGTGGCGCGATCACATCGGATTGCCGCCGGGCGCCCGTGCGGAATTCATCGTTACCGGTCCGCCCGCCGGCGTGCCCGGACTCCTCGTAACCCGAACGGTTGATACCGGGCAGGGTGGCGAGAACGACCCGAATCGCGCGTTGGCTGCCATAGTCTCCAAGGCGGAAGCGGCGGAGCCGCGATCGATTCTTCCTGAATCGCCGGAGCCGGGCCCGAAAAGTAGCCTACCCTGGCTCGGCAGACGTCAGTCCCGTGCGCGTGCGCAGGCTCTATTTCTCGGAGAAACTCCAAGATCCGAGCAACCCCAACAGCGCCACGGATTTCTATCTCACCGTCGACGGACAAACGCCCGCGCCGTTCGATCCCGCCGCGACGGAACCGAATATCGATCGTCAAGCAAGGCGACGTGGAAGATTGGATCATCGAGAACCGTTCCACCGAATTGCACGCTTTTCACATTCACCAAATCCACTTTCTGCTGCTCGATTGGTCCGGCACGCCGGTCGAGGAGCCCTTCCTGCGCGATACCGTGAACGTCCCCTACTACAACGGCAGGGCGCTGCAATACCCCAGCGTGCGATTGCGAATGGATTTCCGCGATCCGAATACCGTGGGCACCTTTGTCTATCACTGCCACCTCCTGGAACACGAGGACGGCGGAATGATGGGGACCATCCGCGTCGAACCGGCGAACTGAGGATCCTCCATCAAAGATACGCAGGGTTAACACAACGATCATCCCTGTGTAACACCCGCCAACTAAAAATGAGATGCGCAAACCACAAGGAAGTGGCGCAACAAACATCAACCTACTTAGGGAGAGTTCTGTATGGATCTCAGAAGTATCGCAGCACACAGCCTCGGCGCCGTACGCGTCGGATTCTCTTTCCTCGCGCTTACGCAATTGTCGCTGGGGGCCACGTTGACCAGCGCCGCCCAAAGTCGCGACAGCGAAACCGCCACGCCCATAAAACATGTCATCGTGATAATCGGCGAGAACCGCAGCTTCGATCACGTATTTGCCACTTACGTGCCGAAGAATGGAGAGACGGTCAATAACCTGCTCTCCGAGGGGATCGTCGCGCTCGACGCCAATAAAAAGGCGATTCCTGGACCGAACTTCGTGAGGGCGCACCAGCTCGCCGCAACCGATACTGATGCCTTCCTCTTGAGCCCGCCGAAGAAGGAATTTCCCAAAAATCAACTTCCGGCGCCGCTGGTCGGCGGTCCCAAGGTGTCCTACTTCCCCAACCAATGCGGCACGGACACACCGATCGATCAATGCAAGGCGAGCCTTCAGTTGGCTGAGGCGTCCGAATCCGGCTTGCCCAACGAGTTTTACTATAACTCGCTGTTGATCGGCGGCACGGGACAAACGAGCCATACGCCCGATGAACGCATCACCGACGTCAACGCTTTGCCGGCGGGCCCGTTCCAGCTGACAAACGGCACCACCTTGCCATACACCGCCTACGCGGCGAGCCCGGTCCATCGCTTTTATCAGATGTGGCAGCAGCTTGATTGCAGCGCCACGCGAGCCACTCCGGAAAATCCTTCCGGCTGCAACGGAAATTTGTTCTCTTGGGTTGAGGTCACCGTCGGCGCCGGCACGAATGGAGCAGCCCAGCCGGACAACTTCAGCACGGAGTATTCACCCACTGCGAAGACGACGGGCGAAGGTTCGACGGCGCTCGGATTCTACAACGTACAGCAGGGCGATGCGCCGTACTTCAAGCACCTGGCGGATTCTTATGCCATGAGCGACAACTTCCACCAGTCCGTCGACGGCGGCACGGGTGCCAACCACATCATGTTCGGCCACGGCGATGCGATCTTCTTCAGCGACGGCAACGGCAAACCGGCCGTACCGCCGAACAACAATGCGGTGGTTTTTGCCGCCCCCTATATGGGCGGCCCCAATCCGGATCAGGGAATGGTCAATGAGGTCGAGAATCCCAATCCGCAGCAGGGAACCAACAACTGGTACACGGAAGACGGCTATGGCGGAGGCGGTTATGGCTCGCCGGTTTCCGGCGGCGGGTCGTACAGCAACTGCTTCGATTCCACTCAGCCCGGCGTGAATGAGATCTTGCAATACCTGGCGTATCTGCCGCGGCCGATCGATGCGCGTTGCGAACCGGGTCACTACTATTTGCTGAACAACTACAATCCGGGATATTTCGGCAACGGCAAGAACGCGTACATCGATCAGAACCCGGCCAATACGCCGTTCACGATTCCCCCGTCCTCGACGCGCAGTATCGGCGATGACCTCAACGATCATCGCATTTCGTGGAAATACTACGGCGACCAGTGGAATAACTACGTCAACGACCCGTACCAGCTGAACTATGGGACGCCCGGGCCAATGGCCGATGAGTATTGCAACATTTGCAACCCCTTCCAGTACGACACGTCCATCATGTCGCACCCGGAACAAGTGAAAGCGCACATTCAGGATTCGGTGAATCTGTACGCGGACATCGCCAACAATGCGCTACCCGCAGTGTCCATCGTCAAGCCGAGCGGATACACGGACGGCCACCCGGCCTCCTCGAAACTCGATCTGTTCGAAGGGTTCGTGAAGAAAATCGTCACTCAAGTAGAGGCGTCGCCGTACGCCAAGAACACCGCCATCTTCATTACCTTCGACGAAGGCGGCGGCTACTATGACTCGGGCTACGTGCAGCCGGTCGACTTCTTCGGCGACGGAACCCGCATTCCGTTGATTCTGGTGTCGGCTTATACCAAGCCGGGACACATTTCGCACGACTACGCGGATCATGTCTCGATACTCAAATTCATCGAGCGCAATTGGGGCATCGAGCCGGTCACGGAACGCAGCCGGGACAATTTCCCGAACCCGATCGTGCGCACCGGCAACCCATACGTGCCGGTCAACTCTCCGGCGCTCGGCGACCTGTTCGATCTATTCGATTTTTCGCCGCACTAGCCCGTCGGGTCTTCCTGCGAGGTTATGGGGCCACCAGCCGGTGGCCCCTTTTTTATGCGTCCGGAGGAAAGCGCGGACAGAACGCTCGCCACCGTGAGCATCCCGCCCGCGCTGCGGCAAGCGTCCTGCGAGCTCGGCGATCGTAAGTGAGTCCTCATCCGTGAAGCGCCGCCCGCTGATTTTGGTCGCAGCCGGACGAGCACGGTAGGCCGCAGCGCGGTGCAAACGTGCAGATTCGCTTGGGTGCGGATTCGCTTAGGCGGTACCACCCACCGTCAGCGCGTCGATGCGCAGAGTGGGTTGTCCGACTCCGACAGGCACCGATTGGCCTTCCTTCCCGCAAGTCCCAACACCCGCATCGAGCTTCATGTCGGTGCCCACCATGCTGACGCGCGTCAGTACATCCGGGCCGTTTCCGATCAACGTTGCGCCTTTTACCGGCGCACCGATCTTACCGTTCTGGATCAAGTAGGCCTCGCTCGCAGAGAACACGAACTTTCCCGACGTGATGTCGACCTGACCGCCGCCGAAATTCACCGCATACAAGCCCTTTTCGACGGATGCGATGATTTCCTCCGGCGCTCGCGAGCCGGCGCGCATGTAGGTGTTGGTCATGCGCGGCAAGGTCATGTGCGCGAAGGATTCTCGGCGCCCATTGCCGGTAGCCGGCATGCCCATCAAGCGCGCATTCATCTTGTCCTGGATATAGCCTCTGAGGATGCCGTTTTCGATGAGAACCGTGCACTGGGTCGGCGTGCCTTCATCGTCCACATTCAACGAACCGCGCCGCCGGTTCAGCGTGCCGTCGTCGACGACGGTGATTTCCTCGGCAGCGACCCTGTGGCCGATGCGATTCGAGAAGGCAGACGTTCCCTTGCGGTTGAAGTCTCCCTCCAATCCGTGCCCGATGGCCTCGTGCAGCAGAATACCCGGCCAACCGGACCCCAATACCACCGTCATCGAACCCGCCGGCGCCGCTACTGCTTCGAGATTCACGAGCGCCTGCCGCACCGCCTCGCGGCCGTGTTCGAAAGGTTCATCGCCGCGCAGCAACTCGTCGAGACCGAAGCGGCCGCCGCCGCCGCTGTATCCCTGCTCGCGCCGGCCATTCTGTTCCACGATGACGGAGACGTTGACGCGGACCAAGGGCCGCACGTCGGCCGTCAGTGTGCCGTCGCTCGAGGCGATCAGCACGACTTCGTGCACGGCGGCCAAGGAAGCCATCACTTGCTTGACTCGTGGATCGATACGGCGCGTATCTGCATCGATGCGCATGAGCCACGCCACCTTGTCCTCGTCGCGAACGGCGTCCAGCGGATCGATCGGCAGATATAGCCGGTGCGTGAGCGGTCGCTGCCACGCTCTGACCGCGCTGCTGGCGCCGCTGCGCGCGATGGCGCGTGCCGCGTCCGAAGCTTCAACCAACGCGGGCAGCAGCACTTCATCCGTGTAGGCAAAGCCGGTCTTCTCGCCGCTGATGGCGCGCACGCCCACGCCCTGCTCGATGCTATGCGAGCCATCTTTGACGATGCCGTCTTCGAGCGACCACGATTCCTCGCGCGACAGCTGGAAATACAAATCGGCGTAATCCACGCCCCGGCTCATCACGGTGCCGAGCACGGCGGACAAGCGGCCCTCGTCCAATCCCGAAGGCGTCAGGATCATTCTTTCGGCCACGTCGAACAACGGCGCTGCGCTCATGTCGGCACTGCCGCGGCCAACCCGAGCCGGCGGTTCTCGAGGGCGGGAAAACGCGCTCGCGTTTCCGCTTGTTTCGCAAGATCGATTTCAGCTGTGATCACTCCAGTACCCTTTGGCAGGCGCGACAGCACCTGGCCCCAGTAATCGACGACCAACGTGTCGCCATATGTTTCCCTGCCGCTGGTATGCGTACCGCTCTGCGCTGGTGCAACCACGTAGCATAGATTCTCGATCGCCCGTGCGCGCAGCAAGGTCTCCCAGTGCGCGCGGCCCGTCGGTACCGTGAAGGCCGCCGGCATCGCCAGCCACTCCGCACCCTGGGCCACGAGATCCCGATACAACTCCGGAAAGCGCATGTCATAACACACGGAGAGCCCCAGCCGTCCTACCGGCGTTTCCGCGATAACCACCTCGCGCCCCGGCATCACATGCTTCGATTCCAAATACTGTTCATTGCGGCCGGGAATGGTTACATCGAACAAGTGAATCTTGTCGTAGCGCGCCACCCGCTCCCCGTCTGCATCGATCAGCAGCGAGGCATTGGCGACGCGACTCGGGGAGTCGCCTTTGATGACGATGGTGCCGCCGAGAATCCACATCTTCAGCTGCCGTGCCGTGTCGCGCAAAAAGGCCTGCACGGGTCCATCGCCATCGGCCTCGGCCACTTGCAGCTTGTCGGCGTCTCGCAGGCCGATGAAGGAGAAATTCTCCGGCAGGCACGCGACCTCGGCGCCCAACTCCTTGGCCTCGCGCAAAAGCTTGCCGGCAGCGAGCAGATTGTCGGCGACAACGTGACTCGAGGTCATTTGAATGGCGGCTACTATGCCCATTATTTCGGCGCCTCTGCAGTCGCCGCGGCGGCGTCCGCACTCTTGATTCGTTCGACAGTCGGATTATCCCAGCTGCCGGTAATTCGATAATACCCTCGTGCCAGGCCCTTCAGCGGCTGTTTGAACACTTGCGTGAACAGCAGCACGGCCCCTCCGATCACCGGCCCGGCCGCGAATGCCGGCGAGCGGCAGGGGACTGCTGCCCACATTGCCCGTCACCACCGCAGTTTGGTCGTAATCCTTGTTTTTCAAGCCAACCCGGCCAATCAATCCAATCTCCGCTGCCGGGCCCTTGACCAGCACGTTATCGGTGTACGCATTGCCGTCGTGCAGATCGAAATCGCCGCGAATGGTGTCGAAAGCAAAGCCTTTGTCGGTCAAATCGCTGAAATCGAGCGCCAGCCTGCGCGGCAGCTCCGCGAGGCTGGCGAGGCCCAGGACCCGGCCGGCGCCCGGTTTGAGACCGGCGATCTGACCCTTGTCGAGCGCCACTTGCACATGTCCCGTCGGCCGATTCGAAGCGAATCGGCCGTCGGGCGCGCCCGCCCAGGTCATGTCGAAATCCAGGTGCCCGGACTTGGCCTCGATGACCGCGTCGAAACCCAACTGCTTCAAGCGTGTCCCCGACATCGCTGCTCGTCAGCGTGCCCTCGATGCGGCCCGATCCCGCATCCTTGCCGCGCCACTCGCCCTTGGCGCTTACGGCGAAGTTCGGGCCGGCCACCGTCAATTGCTTGAGGCTGATGCCGTCGTCCAGCTTTGCTGAGCGTGGCCCGAACATCGCCGAACTGCCGCTCGCCCCAGGTCAGTTCGGCCGCGTGAAAATTGATCGCCGGGATACTGCGCGGATCCGCCGGGCCAGCTCGCCGGCGCGGCCGGCTCCGCCGGCCTCTCGTCGAGGCCCGTCGGTGAAATTGCAGGCGCTGCGAACTCCAGCTTCCAAGGCTCGCCGATTCGTCGCCGCCCGGCAGCGAGATGGTGCCCGCTACGTTCGGTCCGCCCACCGACGATGCGCCAGCCGCCGAATCGCTCGCCGTCAAGGTCGAGCGCGACACGTCGAGAAACGACAGTCCGAGATAGTCGAGCTCGGCCACTTCGAACTTCGCGGATGCGAAGATAATTCGCCAGCGGCTTGGCATCCTTCGTCGGGCGCATGAGAGCTTCGAGCCAACCCGCGAGATCGAGATCGCTCGATCGGTGCCGCCGACATTGACGGCCTGCGCTGTCGCTGAACGACCGGTTCCGCGCGACGCCGAAGGCGACGGCGGCGCGGCTGAGTCTTGCGTGCCGGTCTGGCGCCGGAATCCAAGATCAGCGCGCCGCGCAGCACGGAGCCCAACGCCACTTGCACCTGAGCGCCGCCGCTGGCCGGCCACTGCACATCGAGCGACGACGGCAACGGCTTGCCGGCGGGCTTCGCCAGCGGCTCGGGAAGCTTGAGTTCGAGTCCGGCGAGATTGCTGGTGATGCGCAAGCGAGCGCTCGCGCGCCGGCTCGGGCGCCATGTTGAGCACGCCGTGCCAGTCGGTCTGGCCGCCGATGGGAATGTTCGCCGGCAGCGACAGCGCCGCGCGCAGGGCATCGCCGCTCAAGGTGCCGTGAAAATCCAATTGCGTGCGCGTCACCGGCCGATTGCGCGGCGCGCGCGCCTGTCATCTGAAACGGACCGCCCAGAACGCGGCCGCGGATGTCGGCGCGCGCCACCTGAGCGCCGTCGATATCGGCATCGCCCGCCAAATCGGTCGCCGCGAGCGTCGATCCCTCTCGATTCAGCGTGCGCCGTGCAGACTCGACGTGCACCAGCACCCGGCGATGCTCGAAATCCTTGAACGGCAGGAACAGATTCACGGTGGGCTTGCAGCGGACCTTGCGCCTCGACGCTCGGAGAAGGCGTGCTCGGCCATGGCGTCGAGCGGCGTCGCGCGCAGGTACCGCAGCGCATCGCCCGCATCGCCGTGCGCGGCCGCATGAATCTCGAGCTCGCCGTTCTTGAAGTCGGCGAAGCGCGCATCCGCCGAATCCAGCATGAGGCCGCCGATGCGGCCGCTCGATGAGCTGCGCGGTCATGCCTTCGTTGCGAAATTCGGCCTGCGCCGCGCAGACCTTCGACGCGCGGCCAGCCCTCGCGGTAGTCAAGCGTCATGCCGTCGATGTGCGCAGCGCGCCAGAAACAGGCCGCTGCCGTCGCGAAACGGAAAATGCCGCACCGGCCCCTGAAAGACGACATCGGCATGCGACAAGATGTCCGGCGACGAACGCGCGGTTGAGCCAGGCGAGCGCGGCGGGCGGGAGCAGTGCGCGCGGAAGATAGAGATGCGCATCCGCGACGTTGCCGTTATCGACCGTGCTCGCCAGCGTCAGGATCGGCGAGCTGCCGTCGCTCGGCTGGTGCCAGGCGGCTTGTCCGTGCAACGCTGGCATCGCGGGTCTTGAGCGCGAGATCCGGCGTCGCGACCAGCAACTCCTCCGCGGTGCGCTTCCAGTACAGCGTGGTCTTGAGAGGGTCCAGATCGATCGGCTGCGGGAACTGGCCGGGCCAGGTGAACACCGCGGTCTTGCGTCTCGATGGCGACCTGACCGCCGCTCTCGTCGCCGGCGAGCGTGCCGTCAAGACCGCGCAGACCCGGCGCGCGACCGACGGGTGCGAAGCCGACGCCGCGGAATCGCGCCTGCGCCTGGAGCTGCCAGGGATCGCTCGAGCGGCGTCGCGCGACAGATGCAGCGCGCATGTCCATCCACTCGCCGGTGGGCGCGATGTCGCGCAGCCGATCGCGCAGGTCCTTTTGCGGCATGAGACCGGCGAGCGGCAAGCAGCGTTTCGGCGCGCAGATAACTCGCGCGGCGCGCGCAGTTCCAGCAGTCCCGCGTCGTTGCCGCGCCAGCTCACGTCGAACTCCGAATCCGGATCGCGTCGTCCGCGCGCTGAGCGCGCGCACGCGGCGGCCGAGCAGCGTCCAGCGATCGCCCGCGTGGGTCAGCGTCAAGGCGCCGCTGATCTGCTCGAACTTGCGCGCTCGGACCGTCGGCGAGCTTGGTCATCACGCCCTGCGCATCGAAATCGAGATCCGCGCGCGCGAGCGTCGATCCTTCGCCGCTGCGCCGGACTTCGAAACCGCCCGTGCCCGCATCGAGCCGCGTCAGATATTCGGGCAGCAGTTCCCGCCAGCCGGGAAACGACATGTCGCGCGCGCTCGCCAGCGACGTTCCAATCCAGCGTCGCCAATCGGCCGCGCACCGCGCGCCGTCCCGTTGAAGCTCAACGTGCCGCCGAGCACCGCCGGCAACTGCGCGGTCGACCGCGAGCGCGGCGACGTCCGCGCCGCGGCGCAAGTCCAGATCGACGTCGCGCAGCTCGAGCTGCGGCAGCGCGGGATTCCAGTTCTTGAACGGTGACGAAGCCGCTGCGAATGGCCAGAACTGCCGGCCGGCAGATCGTTCGAGCGCGAGCGTGCCGCAGCGATGCGTTCTCGCCGCCCAGCACGATCTCGGAAGCCAGCGCGAACGAGTCGGGACCGAGCGCGCGCGATGACGATGTTCGGCGAATCGAGCTCGATGCGCACCGCAAACAACTTGCCGCTGCGAAGCAGCTGCCAGATATCCGCGCCGATCCGGCCGCCGGCCGCGCGCGCGAGCACGCGGCTGATCGTCCTTGGAGCGCAAGCTCCAGATCGGTCGAAATACAATTCGGGGCCATACCAGCGAAACGCCGGCGACACGTGCGCAAACGCGATGTGGTATCCGGTCTGCCCGTGCACCCATTCCTTGATCTCGGCCTGATAGTGGGGCGCGCGATCGAGCGCGAGCTTGACGCCAGCATCAGCGCCAGCATCAGAACGCAGTAGTCCTGCGACGCCGAATCAGCAGGATCTTGCCGATCTTGCGCAAGCTCATTTACATCAGGACGACGTCGTACTGGTCGACGGTGTAGAGCGATTCGGTTTGCAGGCGGATGGGCTTGCCGGTGACCAGTTCGAGCTCGCCGAGCGCGGAGGACTCCTCATCGAGCAGCCGCTCGATCACGTCCTGGTGCGCCAGCACCATCAGCTGTTGACACTCGAATTGCCGCGCCTGGCGCACAATCTCACGAAACACCTCATAGCAAACCGTCTCCGCCGTCTTGACGAAACCCCGGCCTTCGCAAGTCGGACAAGCCTGGCACAGCAGATGTTCCAAACTTTCGCGCGTTCGCTTGCGCGTCATCTCCACCAGTCCCAGCGGCGACACCGAGGAAATGTTGGTCTTTGACGTGATCGTCGCCCAAGCGCCTTCTCCAGCGCTTGGATCACTTGCCGGCGATGTTCCGGCTCCTCCATGTCGATGAAGTCGATGATGATGATGCCGCCGAGATTGCGCAGGCGCAGCTGCCGCGCGATGGTCACCGCGGCCTCCAGATTGGTGCGGAAGATGGTTTCTTCCAGGTTGCGGTGGCCGACGAAGGCGCCGGTGTTGACGTCGATCGTCGTCATCGCCTCCGTCTGATCGATGATCACGTAGCCGCCCGATTTCAGCGGAAACCTTGCGATCCAGCGCCTTTTGGATCTCCTCCTCGACGTGGTGCAGTTCGAACAGCGGGCGCGCCTCGCCGTACAGTTCGATCCGCGGCAGCGCGTCGGGCATGAAGGTGCGCGGCAAACTCCTGCATTTCGCGGTGCGCGCTCGGCTGATCGATCAGCACGCGTTCGACATCCGGCCGCAGCAAGTCGCGCAATATCCGCAGGTGCAGCGGCAAATCGGCGTGCACCAGATTCCCGGGCTCGGTGCGCAGCCCCTTTTGCCGCACGAACTCCCACAGCTTGCGCAAATACATCATGTCGGCGCGCAACGCCTCGGCCGGCGCGTCCTCCGCCGCCGTGCGCACGATGTATCCGGCGCTCTTCCTCGGCCTCGACGCCCGCCAGCACCGCGGTGCGCAGCCGCTCGCGCTCGGCCTCGTCCTCGATCCGCGCCGACACGCCGACGCCCGCGGCCCTGCGGCATGTACACGAGGTAGCGCGACGGCAGCGTGATGTAGGTCGTGAGCCGCGCGCCCTTCGTGCCCAACGGATCCTTGACGACCTGCACCAGGATCTCGTTGCCCTCGGCGACCAGAGCACGGATGTTCTCCGTGCGCGGCGGCTCGATGCCGGTGTCCGCATGCCGCGGATCGAAAATGTCCGAGGCATGCAGGAACGCCGTGCGCTCCATGCCGATCTCGATGAAGGCCGCCTGCATGCCCGGCAGCACCCGCGACACTCGGCCCTTGTAGATATTGCTGATCAGGCCGCGGCGGCTGGCACGCTCGAGAAACACCTCCTGCAGCACGCCGTTCTCCACCACCGCAGCGCGCGCTTCGTGGGTGCTCGCGTTGATCAGAATCTCGGTGCTCATCGGTCGCCGCTCAGCTTGCGCCCAGCGCCCATCGCGGCACGCCGGCCGCCTCAGCAGCTCGGCGGTTTCGAACAGCGGCAGACCCATGACCCCGGAATAGCTGCCGTGCAAGTCGGCGACGAAGACGGCAGCGCGACCCTGGATGGCATACCCGCCGGCCTTGTCGCGCGGCTCCCCCGTATCCCAGTACGTCGCGCGCCTCCGGCGCGGCTGATGGCGCGAAAGGTGACCTCGCTGCGGCTGACACGGGA
The DNA here is from genome assembly GCA_963783185.1 of uncultured Gammaproteobacteria bacterium. Classification (GTDB taxonomy): domain Bacteria; phylum Pseudomonadota; class Gammaproteobacteria; order Steroidobacterales; family Steroidobacteraceae; genus Bog-1198. The sequence goes on from CAWAMT010000003.1 coordinate 132,941, forward strand.
TGCAAGCCCGCCTGCCGTCGCCAGCGCGACGGCCGTCAGTACCTCGTGAGTGCGGCCGGACAGGAGCCGCAGCATGCGCATCGCATCCTCGACATCGGCCGGCTTTCCCAGAATCTCGCCGCCGAGCACCACGGCGGTATCCGCCGCGAGCACCGGCCGGCCGGCGCGCCTCCGCGTGCGACTCGGCCCCAGCCGGCCGCGGCCTTGGCCGCGGCGAGCCGCGACACATAGGCCGCCGGCGCCTTCGCCGGGCGCGACCGACTCGTCGACGTCGACATCAAGTAACTGAAAAGGCACGCCTATTTGCGAAAGCAGCTCCCGCCGGCGCGGCGAGGCCGAGGCGAGATAGACGAAATCTGCGGACATGCGCCAGGATACCGAACCTTGAAGCGCCTTAGGCGCGGTGATAGGGATGGCCGGCCAGCATGCTCATGGCGCGATAGATCTGCTCGGCGACCACCACCCGCACCAGCGCATGCGGCAGGGTGAGCGGCGACAGGGACCAACTCTGGTCGGCTCGCTCTCGGCATGCCGGTGCCAGCCCGTCGGGGCCGCCGATCAGCAAGGCGAGCGGCCGCGCCTCGCGCAAGCGCTCCGCCAGCCAGGCACTGAGCTGCTCCGTCGTCATGGACGTGCCGGCGACTTCCAGCGCAACGACATAATCCTTCGGGCCCATCGCCGCCAGCATGTTCGCGCCCTCCCGCGCAATGGCGCGCGCCGGGTTTTCGCCGGCGCCGCCGCGTGGCAATCGGGATCTCCGCGAGTTCGAGCACCAGCGGGGCGCGCAGCCGCTTTTGGTATTCGCGAAAACCCGTGTTGACCCAATCGGGCAGCCGGGTACCGGCGGCGATCAACCGGCATTTCATGCTTGAGTCGCGGCAACTTCAGGCGCGCGCGGCGCGCTTCGTTGCCGTCATATCCCAGAGCTTTTCGAGCCCGTAGAACTCGCGCACCCGCGGCAACATGACGTGCACGATCATCTCGTGCAAATCGATGAGCACCCAATCGCTGTCCTGTTGGCCCTCGACGCCATGCGGCCGAAATCCCGCCTCCTTGGTTTTCTCGACCACGCGCTGCGCGACGGAGCGCACGTGCCGATCGGAGGTGCCGCTCGCGATCACCATGAAATCGGCGATATCGGTCAGGCCGCGCACGTCCAGCACCTTGACTTCCAGCGCCTTCATATCGGCCAAGGCATCGAGTATCACGGACTTGAGGGAGCGTTTGGCGGCGGCGGTGGCCGCTTTTCGCGTGCCGGTGCGCTTCTTCGGCCTGCCGCTGGCGGCGCTTTCGGCGCCGGCCGCTTGTTTTCTCGTCGTGGGCGTGATCTTGAGGGGCTTTTTCTTGACTGGCACTACGGCGTCCGTGTTTTGGAGTAACAATGGGTATCCAGGATCAGTTTACGCACTGAATCCGGCATGAGGAAGCGCGGATCCCGGCCCATCGCAATCAGCTGCCGGACTTCCGTGGAAGAAATCTCGAGTTGCGTCACGGCGTGGATATAAATGCAGCCGGCGCGCTGCTCGTGCAGGTCGCCGATTCGGCCGGTGCCGCGATCGACGAGCAGTTCGCCCAAGGGTCCCATGCCGGGCGCGCGCCATCCCGGGCGGTGGGCAACCACCAGATGAGCCAGCTGCAGCAATTCGCGCCACTGATGCCATTTGGGCAGGCTCAAAAAGGCGTCCATGCCGACGATGAGACAGAGGCTGCGGTCCGGATACTCGTGGCGCAGCTCGCCCAGAGTCTCAACCGAATACGACGGGCCCTCTTTGCGCACTTCGCGATCATCGACCAAGAAACCGGCTTGGCCGGCGGTCGCCAACTCGACCATTTTCAGCCGCAATTGTGCATCGGCGACGGGCTGGTCGCGATGCGGCGGATTGCCCGCGGGCAGGAAGCGTATTTCCTTCAATCGCAACGCCTGCTGCAACTCGAACGCAGTGCGCAGGTGCGCGTAGTGAATAGGATCGAAGGTTCCGCCGAAGATGCCCATCGGATTCATAGGGCTGTTACCCTGCCTGATTCCGCCGACGCTTGCAAAGCGCCGGCCATCGCGGCGGTCAGCGCGATGATCGCGGTCCAAGCATCGCCGCGCGCCATTCCCTTGATGACGCGATCCGTCTGACTGGCTTGCCGGAGCAGCCGCGCCAGCGGCATCTTGCCGGTTCGCGCGAGAGCGCGCGGCGAAGGCCTCGCCGCCTGATTCCAACCGGCTCCCTGCGGAACGAGAGCCCAGGCGATCGCGTTCGCGCGCCTGCCACAGTCCGCGCAATTCGCGCACCAGCGCCCATAGAATGAGGGTCGGTTCCACGCCCTCGCTCTTCAAGCCCGATGAGAACGCGCAGTGCGCGCTGCGCATCGCCGGCCGCGGCCGCCTCGGCGAGCTGGAACACGTCGTAGCGCGCGCTGTCGCCGACGCTGCGCATCACCAGTTGCGCGCTGATCGGCGCGCCGTCGGCGAGCAGCGCCAATTTCTCGAGTTCCTGCTTCGCGGCGAGCAAATTTCCCTCGACGCGATCGACGATCAGCTGCGCCGCGGCGGGTTCCATCTCGACGTGCAAGGCTCGCGCCCGTGCTCGCAGCCATGCCGGCAGAGCCGCCGCATCCACCGGCCAAATCGGGACCCACACGCCGTGGCGTCTCGATGGCGCGCACCCACGGCGCCTCGCTGGCCTTTCTGTCGAGTTTGTCGGTGATGATCAAGCACACGACGTCGGGCGGCGGCTGCGTCGCGATTTCGGCCAGCTGCGCCGCGCCCTTGTCGGGTTTGCCGCTCGGCATCCGCAGTTCGAACAGCCGCCGCTCGGCGAACAAGGACAGCGCCTGCGTCGCATGGCGCAAATCATCCCAGGCAAAACTGCGCTCGATGAAGAACACCGTGCGATCGGCGTAGCCGGAGGCCCGCGCCGCGGCGCGGATGGCATCCGCCGCCTCGCCGACGAGCAGCGGTTCGTCGCCGGAGACCAGGTAGATGGGGGCGAGGCCGCGGGCCAGCGCGGCCGGCAACTGCTCGGGGTTCAGACGCAAGTAGGGTAACCGTTGAGGCGTTCTCGCGCCGCCTCGTATTCGCCGATCATTTTCGTCGACCAGTGCCTGCACCGCTTGAACCTCGTGGATGCCGCTGACGCTTTGTCCCGCGCTCCAGATATCCCTCCAGGCCTTGAGTTCCGCACCGCCGGATCCGAAAGTTCATTTTGGTCTTGTCCGCTTCGGGCAATTTGTCCGGATCCAAGCCGGTTTTTATGACGCTGGCCGCGCAGATAATTGCCGGCGACGCCGCTGAACAGGGAGGTGTAGACGATGTCCTCGGCGTAGGCTTCGATGAGCATCTGCTTGTAGGCCGGGCTCGCGTTGGCCTCGGCCGTCGCAATGAACCGCGTGCCGAGATACGCAAGATCCGCGCCCAGTGCTTGCGCCGCCAGCACATCGGCGCCGGTGCTCATGGCGCCCGACAAAATGATCGTACCCGGCATAGATTTCGCGGATCTGTTTCACCAAGGCGAACGGGCTTTGCACGCCGGCGTGACCGCCTGCGCCTGCGCACACCGCGATGATGCCGTCGACGCCCTGCGCCGCCGCCTTCTCGGCATGCCGCAGATTGATCACATCGTGAAACACGATTCCGCCGTAACCATGTACGGCGCTCACCACTTCCGCCGGCGGCCGCAGGCTCGTGATGACGATCGGTACACGATATTTGACGCACAGCCTCACGTCTGCTCCAACCGATCGTTGCTTGCATGAACGATTTGGTTCACGGCAAAGGGCGCTACCATAGCTTGCGGATTCGCCCGCTGAAACGCAGGCCAATTCTTCGGTGATTTGCGCCAGCCAATCATCGAGCTGCGAGGCCGGCCGGGCATTCAAAGCGGGAAATGAGCCGACGATTCCCGCTTTGCATTGCGCCAACACGAGCTCGGGCGCGGAGACGATGAACATCGGCGCACCGACGACGGGCAATCGCAGGTGGTCTTTGAGCATCGCTGGAATGGGCATATCGAGGACTCGATGACAAACGGCCCGCTATTATGACTTACTGCGCCGTGCGGTACACTCGACGCATCAGCCCCACTGGTAACGCTGTGGAATTTGCAACCTTACTATTCGAGCGGCGCGAACACGTTGCTCTTGTCACGCTCAACCGGCCCGACCGATTGAACGCCCTCAATCTGCAGTTGATCGAGGACTTGCGCGCCGCCGCCGCCGCAATCGAAGCCGATCCTGACGATTCGCGCGGTATTGCTGACGGGCGCGGGCCGCGCGTTCTGTTCCGGTGCCGATCTCATGGGCGATGATTTTCTGCGAAGCTTCGGAGCGCAGCTCCCGGCGAAAACATCGGCATCCGGCTGCGCGAGCACTTCAATCCGATGGTCAGCGCGTGGTACGACTTGCCCGTGCCCGTGGTGGTCGCGGTCAACGGCGTCGCCGCAGGAGCCGGAATGAGCCTCGCGCTCATCGGAGACATCGTACTTGCCGGCACGCTCGGCCACATTTTTGCAGCTATTCGCGCCCGAAGCTCGGATTGATACCCGATTTGGGCAGCACCTTTTACCTGCCGCGCCTCGTCGGCACGGCCCGTGCCAAGGGATTGACGCTGCTCGGGGACGCATTGTCGGCCGAGGACGCCGTGCGATGGGGCCTTATTTGGGCATGCGCCGCGGACGAAGCATTGTTGCAGGAGGCAGGCGCGTTAGCGGTCGATTCGCGAGCGGCCCGACGCAAGCCTTCAAGCGCATCAAAAAGATATTCAACCAACAGCCTTCACCGACGCTGACCGAGCAACTGGAGCTGGAGGCCATTGCTCAATCGGAATTGGGCGACACGCAAGATTTCGCGGAAGGCGTGCTCGCGTTCAGAGCCAAACGGATGCCGAACTTTTCCGGCGAGTGACGATTCGCCGCGATTCAATTGCGTCTGCCGATCTTCGCCAGCGGCACGCGAACCTCGGACGCAGCGCTTGTCCGTGTCCGGCTGGTTCGGAGCCGCAGCTGCCGCAACCGCCGCACGCTCCCGAAGTCTTGCCGGCGGCCGCCTCATCGAGCCGCCGCGCGATACGGTCCAACCGCATGAAACTCGGTGCGAGCGCAGCCAAGTGCGCGAGCGTCCCCCACATTCGCTTGCGCAGGCCCTTCGGACCGAGCGCTGAAACCGCATACACCGCGCTCGCCAGGAGTGCGAGGCCCACCAAGGAATTATCGATGACTTTATTCATGGGTTACATCGCGTCAACCAGAGAACATCAGGGCAATTCGATAAGTAATCCACGATCCCGCATAGGCCAGCGCAAACAGATAGGCCGCCATGATGATGGGATAGCGCCAGGAATTCGTTTCGCGCTTCACGGTGGCCAGCGTCGACAGGCATTGCGGCGCGAACACGTACCAGGCGAGCAGCGACAGCGCCGTCGGCAGGCTCCAGGACTGCGCGATCAGCGGCGTCAACGCGCCGCTCATGTCGGTGCCGGTCGCCGACAAGCGCATACACCGTGCCGAGCGCGCCGACCGCGACCTCGCGCGCGGCGAGTCCGGGCACCAGCGCAATCGAGATCTGCCAATTGAAGCCGATGGGCGCGAACAGCACCGCGAGCCACGCTCCCAATGTGCCCGGCGATGCTGTACTGGATGGGCGGGCCCGGTGGCGCCCGGCGGCGGAGCCGGGAACGAGGACAGCGCCCATAGGATGACCATCAAGCGCCAGGATGATCGTGCCGACGCGGCTCAGGAAAATCTCCACGCGCTGCCACAGCCCGATGGCGAGATTGCGCAAATTCGGCCAATGATAAGCGGGCAACTCCAGCATCAGTGCTTGGAAACGCGTAATGGCACCGCTGCGTTTCAGCACATACGCCACGCCCATGGCGCTCGCGACGCCGGCGACGTACAGCGCGAACAACACCACACCCTTGCAACTGCAAGCCGCCCCAAACGGTACGGCGCGGAATGAATGCGCCGATGATCAGTGCATACACCGGGAGACGCGCCGAACAGGTCATCAGCGGCGCGATCATGATGGTCGCCAGACGATCGCGCGGATTTTGGATGGTGCGCGTCGCCATGATGCCGGGGATCGCACAGGCGAAGCTCGACAGCAGCGGAATGAAGGCGCGGCCGGACAGCCCGACGCTGCCCATCAGCCGGTCGAGCAAGAAACGCGGCGCGCGGCAGGTACCCGGAGTCTTCGAGCAACAGGATGAAAAAGAACAGGATGATGATCTGCGGCAGGAACACCAGCACGCTGCCGACGCCGGCCAACACGCCGTTGACCAGCAAATCCCGCAGCAAGCTCGCCGGCAGCGCATGACTCAGCCATCAGCCGAATGCGCCGACGCCGTATCTTGATGGCATCCATCGGCACTTGCGCCCAGGCGAACACCGCCTGGAACACCAGAAACAGGATCGACGCGAGAATCAGCGGACCCAATACCGGGTGCAGCACGACGGCATCGATCTTGTCGCTGAACGGTGACGCCGTCCAGCCGATCGCCGCCGACGGCCTCAAGATTCTGCGCACCTCGGTCTGATCGTGCGCGATGTCGGCCGCCGTCGGTGTTCGCCACACGCGCCTGGCGGCTGCGGCCGCGCCGGCATCGCCACCGAGTCCAGCACCGTGATCAAGCGCAGCCGCTCCGGAGGCTTTGACGCCCACGGTCTCGACGACCGGCACGCCGAGTTCGGCTGCCAGACGTTCCGGCGTCGATGACGATCCCTTTGCGGCGCGCGATGTCCGTCATGTTAAGGCAACGACCATCGGCAAGCCCAACCGCTTGAGGCTCAGGACCAGCCGCAGGTTCTGGCGCAGGTTGGTCGCATCGGTGACGCAGACGACGAAGTCCGGCGTGGCCTCGCCGGCGCGCCGGCCGAGCAGCACATCGGCCGTCACTTGTTCGTCGGGCGTGAGCGGATCAAGGCTATAGGCGCCGGGCAGATCGAGTATGCGGACCCGCCGGCCGGACGGCGTCAGCAGCGAGCCTTCTTTGCGTTCGACCGTGACGCCGGCGTAATTGGCGACCTTTTGCCGGCTGCCGGTGAGAACATTGAATAGCGCTGTCTTGCCGCAGTTGGGATTGCCAACCAATGCGACCAAAGGACTGGGGTGCACACCAGGACAGGGCCTCCATGGGCCTAACCGAGCGGCGGTTGCTCCGGGCAAACGCGGATGCAGGCGGCTTCGAAGGCCGCAGTGCAAAAGTGCCCGTTCCGATTCGTACGGCAATCGGTTCGCGCGCCATCAACCCGCGCGCCACGATGCGCACGGCCTCGCCCGGCAAGAAGCCAAGTTCGGCCAAGCGCTGCCAATCCGAGCGGAGCCGTTGCACTCGGAAGCCGACACGGAGACGACGCGTGCGAGCGGCCCGGTCGCGAGATCCGGAGGCTTCATATCGGTCGGAACGACCATGCCGCTGTCGGCGCTCGCGGTTTGGTGACTGCTGTGCTCCATGAACGCGATTCTATATGAGAATCATTCCCATTACTATTCACAGGGCGGCACAGGGCGCCGCCCGGCCTCATGCTGCACCGCACATTCACCGCCAGCCTGAGGCATTGGGACGCCGCAGCTCGTCGGAAATCGGGCCAGCGCCCCGGTTCCTGCTAATCTTATAGCTCCCAGAACCATCGGAGGCGTATGAAATGCCTACGCTTTTTGAAAAGATCATTGCCGGCGAGCTGCCCGCGACCATCGTTTTCCGCGATTCCCGGGTGATCGCGTTCCTGGATATTCGGCCCGCCGCGCCGGTCCACATATTGATCGTGCCGCACAAAGTCATTCCGACCACGGATGACATCGCGGATGAAGATGAGTCGCTGATTGGGCACATGGTCATCGTCGCCCGCGATATCGCGCGCCAGCACGGTATTGCGAAGAGCGGCTATCGATTGATCATCAATTGCAATCCGGACAGCGGCCAAGAGGTGTACCACCTGCACATGCACCTGCTCGGCGGACGGCCGTTGGGGCCCCTGGTTCAGCGGCGCGTAAATTCAAAAACAGAGGAACAGGCCATGAAGAAGAAGAAAAGGCGCGCCGAACCCGAAAGCGACGCGCATCAAAAAGCCCGCGCCGCAAAGCTAAAGCCGCGCGCCGCGGGAAGCGCCGCAAAAATGGTCAGCGCGCACCGGCCGTGGCTCGCGCGCCTCCGCGAGAATGCCGGCGCCTGCTTTGGCGCGCCGCGAACTGTATCCGGCGATCGAACCGTTCCGCCACGGTTACCTGCGCGTTTCGGACGTCCATGAAATCTACTACGAGGAATGCGGCAATCCCGCCGGCAAACCCGCCGTGTTTCTGCACGGCGGCCCGGGCGCGGGCTCCGACAAGCGCGCGCGGCAATTCTTCGATCCTCAGCACTATCGCATCGTGGTGTTCGATCAGCGCGGCTGCGGCCGCAGCCGGCCGAGCGCCAGCCTGGTCGAGAACACCACCTGGCACTTGGTCGCGGACATCGAGCGGCTGCGCAAGCATCTGGGCATCGAGCGCTGGCTGGTATTCGGCGGATCCTGGGGCAGCACGCTGGCTCTCGCCTATGCGGAGGCCCATCCGGAACGCGTCACCGAGATCGTCCTGCGCGGCATCTTTCTGCTGCGATACGCCGAAATCCGCTGGCTGTACCAGCATGGCGCCTCGGAGATCTTCCCGGATCATTGGGAAGCATACCGCGACGCGATACCTGCTCGACGAGCGCGACGATTACTTGAATGCCTACCACCAACGTCTCACCGGCAGCGACCAGCGAGCCGCCCTCGCCGCGGCGCGCGCGTGGTCGGTGTGGGAGGCATCCACGAGCTTCTTGCGCAGCAATCCCGACAACATCCGCAAGTGGAGCGAGGATCAGTTCGCGCTCGCCGTGGCGCGCATCGAATGCCATTACTTCGTGAATCGCGGATTCCTGCGCAGCGAAACGCAGTTGCTCGATGACGTGCCGCGCATCCGGCACATTCCGGCGACCATCGTGCAGGGCCGCTACGACATCGTCTGTCCCGGCGACCAGCGCCTGGGATCTGCATCGGGTGTGGCCGGAGGCGGACTTTCGCATGGTGCCGGACGCCGGGCATTCGGCGTTCGAGCCCGGCAACATCCACGAACTCGTGCTCGGCGACGGATCGATACCGAAGCCGCTGATGCCCTCGTCGGGAATTCGCATGCGCTCAATGCACTGTGCGGCGTGCCTCGTGGTTGTTCTTTTGTTGCGCCGCGTCGCGGCCGACGCCGCGACGAGACTGCTGCGCTTTCCCGACGTGTGGCACGACGGATCGTGTTCAGCTATGCGGGCGATCTGTGGACGGTCGAGCACACAGGGCGGAACGGCGGTCCGGCTCACTTCGCATCCCGGGCTCGAGCTGTTCGGCAAGTTCTCGCCCGACGGACGCGCAGATCGCGTTCACGGGCCAGTACGGCGGCGACGAGCAGGTGTACGTCATGCCGTCCGGCGGCGGGGCGCCGCGGCAGCTCACCTTCTATCCCGCACGCGGTCCGTTGGCCGATCGTTGGGGCTACGACAATCAGGTCTACGGGTGGACGCCGGACGGCACCGCGATTTTGTTCCGCTCGGCGCGCGACGCCTACATACTGACGGACTCGAAGCTGTACACGGTGCCCGCGAGCGGCGGCGCGGCGACGCCGCTTGCCGATGCCGGTCTCGGGCGCCGGACATTTTTCTCCCGACGGCAAGCGGATCGTCTACTCGCCGCTGTGGCGCGATTTTCGCAGCGAAAAGCGCTATCAGGGCGGCTGGGCGAACGATCTGTATATTTTCGATCTCGGCGCATCCCGCGCTGGTGCAAGTCACCAACGACCCGCGCACGGACCGCGATCCGATGTGGATCGGCGATGCCATCTATTTCAACTCCGATCGCACCGGCGTATTCAACCTGTATCGCTACGACGTCGCGACGCGGCAGACTCGCCAAATCACTCATTACACGGATTGGGACGTTCGCTGGCCGAGCGCCGATGCGGACGGGCAGATCGTCTATGAGCTGGACGGCGAATTGCATCTGTACGACACGCGCAGCGATCAAGATCGAGCGCTCGTCGATCGCGGTACCGACCGACGACACCATCTCCCGTCCGCAATCGGTGAACGCGGCCGACAATATCGAAAGCCTCGCCATCAGCCCCGGCGGCGAGCGCCTCGCGATCGTGGCCCGCGGCGATGTCTTCTCCGTGCCGGTGGAGCACGGCGTCACCCGCAATCTCACCCATTCCTCCAATGCCCACGATCGCGAGGTGGCCTGGTCCACCGACGGCAAGCGCCTGGCCTACGTATCGGATCGCAGCGGCGAGGAGGAACTTTACGTTCAGGCGCAGGACGGCAGCGCTGCCGCGATGCCCGTGACGTCAGGCTCCGAGAGCGCGCTACTACTCGCCGCGCTGGTCGGCGGACGACAAGCGGATCGCCGTGGCCGATCAGACCGGACGCCTCTACGTGATCGAAGTGGCGACCAAACGCCGCATTCTGGTCGCCAAAGATCCTCGAGATCTCGCACTCGGACTATCAATGGTCGCCCGACGGCCAATACCTCGGCTACACGCTCAACGCCGCCAACGGCTTTTCGAGCGTGTACATCTGGTCGGCGGCGGACGGCAAATCGCGGCGCGTCACGCCCGAATTTTTCAATGCGCAGTCGCCGGCCTGGGCGCCCGACGGCGAACTCCTGTATTTCTTGAGCGCGCGCGAATACCAGCCGCTGATCAGCACCGTCGAGTTCGATTTCGCCACCGACCGGCAGACCGGCATATTCGCGCTCGCGTTGCGCAAGGGAGCGAAGAATCCGTTTGGGGTGCGCGACGACGAGCCCGGCGACGACAAGGAGGCAAAGAAGGACTCCGACAAGGACGACGCCGGCAAGAGGCCGCCAAAAACACAGGGCAAGCCGAAAGCTCAAGTGAAGATCGAATTCGACGGAATCATGCGAGCGCGCGATTCGCGTGCCGTTGGAGGCCGACAACTTGAGCGATCTGCACGTCACCGACGAAAATTTGCTCTACCAGCGCAACGGGCCCTTCTATTACGGACGTGAATCGAGCGTGCAAACCCACCGTGATGGCCTACTCCATCAAGGACCGCGAGGCGAAGACCGTCGTCGAGGACGTCGCCGATTGGTCCGCGACCGCCGACGGCAAGCACGTGCTGGCGCGGCTGTCGTCGAAGGAGATCAAGTACTACGAGGTCGGGAAAGAGCGACGAGTCCGAAGACCGTCTCGCTGGCCGGCCTCATGACCACACGCGTCCCCGCGCGAGGAGTGGCACGAGATTTTCGCCGAAGTGTGGCGCCGCTACCGCGATTATTTCTATGTCGCGAACATGCATGGCTACGATTGGCAGGCGCTGCGCCGCAAATACGAGCCGCTGGTCGATTCCGTCGGTCATCGCGCGGACCTCAACTACGTGATTGCCGAGATGATCTCCGAACTCACGGTGCAACATGCCTACATCGAAGGCGGCGATCTCGGACTGCCGAAGCGGCCGTTCGTCGCGTTGCCCGGCGCGCGGTTCGAGCTCGACGCCAGATCAGGCCGCTACCGGATCGCAAAGATTTTCGCCGGCGCAAAACGAAGAGGACCGCTATCGCTCGCCGCTCACCGAAGTCGGCGTGGACGTGCACGTCGGCGACTACGTGCTCGCGATCAACGGGCGCGAGCTGAAGGCCGGCACCGATCCCTACGAGTTGCTGCAGGCGCCGGCCAATCAGCCGGTGGAATGGCGCGTCTCGGCCGACCGCGGACGGCAAAGCCGCGCGCACCATTCGCTACCGCCCCTGGGCACGCGAAACCGCGCTCGTGTATCTGGAATGGGTCACCGACAATCGGGCTCGTGTCGATCGCCTGAGCCAGGACCGGCTCGGCTATATTCATATTCCCGACATGGGCGATGCCGGCATCCGCGAATTCATCAAGTGGTGGTACCCGCAGGTGCGCAAGGAAGGACTGGTGGTCGATGTGCGCGACAATGGCGGCGGCAATGTCTCGCGAGATGTTGATCGAACGCCTGGCGCGCACGCTGCACGGCACGGATTTCGCGCGCAATCACGACGCCGCCGAGACCTATCCGCGGGTCGTGCAGCCCGGCCCGAAAGTGGCGCTCATCAACGAAGAAACGGCGTCCGACGGCGATATTTTCTCCAATGCCTTCAGGGACTGGAAGATTGGCGCGCTGATCGGCAAGCGTACCTGGGGCGGCGTGGTCGGCATCACCGACCACGGGCCGCTGCTCGACGGCGGAACCGTATATGTGCCAGAGTTCGGCACGGCCGATGCAGGCGGCCAGTGGATCATCGAGGGTCACGGCGTGGATCCGGACATCGTGGTCGAGCAGGATCCGGTTGAGGTCATGAAGGGCCGCGATCCGCAGCTGGAGCGCGGCGTGGAGGAATTGATGAAGCTCCTGCCGGCGACGCCCGGCGGGCTTGCCGGCGCGCCCGGCGCCGCCGATCAAAACCGAGGCGCATTGACATGTCCGAACTGTCCACACTGAGCCTCGCCCGGGCGGCGGATGCCCGCGAAATCGCGGAGATGTCGCGCGACTTGATCGAGCAGGGACTGACCTGGTCCTGGACGCCGGCGCGCGTGCAGCATTTCATTTCCGGGCCGAATCCTCGGTCGGTGGTCGCGCGCGCGCGATGCGGCGAATCGCCGCCTTCGCCATCATGCATTTCGGCGACGAAGTCGCGCACCTGAATCTGCTGGCGGTGGCGCCCGAGCACCGCCGCCAGGGACTCGGCCGCCAGCTCATGGATTGGCTCACGGCCACCGCGATCGAAGCCGGCGTGTTTCGCATCAATCTCGAGGTGCGCAGCCAGACAACGATGCGGCGCGCATCTTCTACCAAACCTTGGGATTCGACGCGCTGGACGTCGTGCAGGGCTACTATCAGGGCCGCGAGGCGGCACTGCGCATGTCGCGGCGCCTGGCGCAAAATCCTGAGCGAGTCGTGAACTTGACCGTCAGGACCGCCACCTGCGCGCCTTCGGCTCGACCGGCCGCAAGGTCGCCGCGTCGGTCAAGGATCGTGGCGTTCGGAGGAAACCGGCCGAGCGCCGGCGATCGCGGCGCTGCGCCGCGGCCTGGATCTCGGCATGACGCACATCGACACCGCGGAGATGTACGGTTCCGGCGCCGCCGAAAAGCTCATCGGCACCGCGATCGCGGGCCGGCGCGACGAAGTGTTCCTGGTCTCCAAGGTGCTGCCGAACAATGCTTCCAAGCGCGGCACGATCGCGGCCTGCGAGCGATCCCTCGCGCGCCTGAAGACGGACCGACTCGACTGCTATCTGCTGCATTGGCGAGGCGCGCATCCGCTCGAGGAAACCATCGCCGCCTTCGAAGCGCTGGTCGCGACGGCAAGATACTTTCCTGGGGAGTCAGCAATTTCGACGTCGCCGACCTCGAGGAGGTCGCGGCGATTGCCGGCGCCGGGCATCCGGCCTGCAATCAGGTGCTGTATCACTTGCAGGAGCGCGCGATCGAGCATCGGGTGCTTCCGTGGTGCCAAGAGCACGGCACTGCGGTAGTGGCCTACACGCCCGTTCGGCGAACGACCCGGCGCCTTTGATCCGCGCACGCAAGCACGGCCGCGTATTGCAGGACGATCGCCTCCGCACATCGCGCGACCGCGAGACAAGTGGCGCTGGCGTTCCTGCTGCGCTATCCGAATACCTTCGTGATTCCGAAGGCAGTCGGCATCTGACGCATGTGGCGGACAATGCCGGCGCCGCGTCGCTGCAGCTCAGCGACGGCGGAAATCGCGCGAATTGATGCCGCCTTTCCGCGCGGCAAGCCGCGGCCGGCTGCCGATGATTTGACCGGCCGGCGTTGGTTTTGACGCGGCGGTTAACGCGGCGGTTAACGCGGCGGTTGACGCGGCGGATTAAGGTCTTCGTAATCTTCCCGGGTGACGGGTCGGTCCCGCGGATCGTGAGCTTTTTTTCTATCCCGCCCCCTCACGGTGGTATTGGGCGGAGTTTGCGTTCCAACGGTGTCGTGCGGTTCGTCGTTTGATTGCGAAGGATCGTTAACCGATTGGTCGACAGGCTTGTTGGATTGCTGATACCGGCCTTCCCGCCACTCCTTCGGCCTGCCAATGGCTTCATCCGATGACCCTTTGGCATCGCTCACTTTGGTATCGCTGACGGCTTATCTCGCTCATCGCGCCCATACTACCCTTCCCGATACGACCCGTCTCCTATGGTCCGCCGGCCAATCCGCGTGTAGGCGGCCGCCGTCGCGGCCCGACGCTGTAGGCCATCGCCTACGCCCCGATAGGAGTCCCGTCCGACAACTGCAAAAGGCGGTAGTGGGCACACTTATCAGGATGGATCAGATGCTCGACGCAGCGGTGCACACGATCGTTACCGAGCGATGTCAGCGATCCTATTTGCATGATATACGCGGCGGTTTGCAGGCGATCTCCGGCGCATTCGAATTGCTGGCCCGGTTGGCTAAATCCGGGGTAAACGATCCTGGTCTCGTGGAACGAGCTTCGACAATAGCAAAGCGAGCCGTCGCAAATCATGAATCCGCAATCCTCGAGATGGTCCGGCAAATTACCTGCCGAGGATGACACCGTCGCCTCTGTCGAACTCGGCGAGCTGCTCGAGGACACTGTTCGATTTCTGCGCAATGATATCGCCAGTAAGCAATTGAAGCTAGCCTCAACCGTTCTGGTGAATTTGTCCTGCAAGTTCAGAGGCGCAAACTTCGCCTCATCCTCTTGGGCCTGATCGCACAGTGCATCGATGATTCTCCCGGCGGCGGCAACCTGAATTTCCGGCTCGATCGCTCGGACGGTCATGCACGGTTGGAAATGAACTCCGCGGTCGCGCATCGGCCGGCGGATTGCTCCGCGAAGTCCCGTGAACTGGTCCTGGATATGGCGCGACAGTGGCTGGGGGCGCACGGCGGCCGTCTGGAACTGCACAACGAAATTCTTGGTCAAAGCGAACTGAAAATCTACTATCCTCTGCCTGCTTGAGCCGACGCGGCGCAGAGGCGAACTACGATGAACCTTGACTGGCGGGCATACGCGGTAGGGTCTGCTTTATTTGCGGCACTGACGGCGATTTTCGGCAAGGTCGGCGTGACCGAGATCAACTCCGACCTCGCGACGTTGTTGCGGACCCTCGTCATATTGGTTGTCACAGCCCTCATCATCTGGGCTCGAAACGAATGGCAGCGGCCCGACGGACTGTCATCGAAGGGCATCTTTTTTCTGGTCCTGTCCGGCATTGCGACAGGGTTGTCGTGGCTTTGCTACTACCGCGCGCTGCAGTTGGGTTCCGCCTCCCGCGTCGCGCCGATCGATAAGCTCAGCGTGGTGTTCGTGGTTCTTTTCGCCGCAGCGTTCTTGGGTGAGCGAATCAGTTGGAAAATTGGCATCGGAACGTGTTTGATTGCGGCTGGTGCGGTCATCATCGCGCTTTGAGCGCAAGATCCAACGCTGGTTCAAGCGAAGTTCGATGAGGGGATTCGGAGCATGTGGCGTCCCGCCGCAGTAACGCTCGCTGTTCCGGTCAGAGCAAGGGTGGTACGCAATTCACTGCGAAGGATCTCGAGCGCCCGGGTGACGCCCGCCTCGCCGGCGGCGGCGAGCGCGAAAAGAAAGGACTTGCCGATCAGACCCGCGCGGGCGCCCAAGCGCCAGGGCCTTGGCGATGTCCTGGCCGGAGCGGATGCCGCCGTCGAACAGCACCTCGCAACCGCCGCCGATCGCCTCGACGATCTCTGGGCAAGCACCGAAATCGTCGAGGGGGCGCCGTCGAGTTGCCGGCCGCCGTGATTCGACACCACGATGGCGTCGGCGCCGGCGGCGAGCCGAGGCGCGCATCGTCCGGCATCCATGATGCCCTTCAGGATCAATCTGCCCGGCCAGCGGCTGCTCACCCATTCCACGTCGCGCCAATTGGCCGATGCGTCGAACTGCGAGTGGTCCATTCGGCAAGATTCGAGATTCCGCTCGCGCCGCCGATTCGCCCGACCAGATTGCCGAAGGTGCGGCGCTTGCCGAACAGCACCCCCAGCGCCCAGGCAGGCTTCGTCGCCACGTCCAAGGCATTGCGCAGCGTGATGCGCGGCGGAATCGACAGGCCGTTGCGCGGATCGCGGCGCCGCTCGCCGAGCACCTGCAGATCGAGCGTGAGCACCAGCGCCGAGCATTGCGCGGCGATCGCCCGGTCGATGAGATCCTGATTGAAGCCCGCGGTCGCGCATGAGATATTGCTGGAACCAGAAGGGCTGGGCGTCGCCGCGCGCACATCCTCGATCGAACAGATCGACATCGTGCTGAGACAGAACGGGATGCCGAAGGCGGCGGCGGCGCGGGCGCCGAAGATTTCGCCGTCGGCATGAAAGAATCCGGCGAGCCCGGTGGGCGCGATGGCGAGCGGCATCGTCGCCGGGGTGCCGAGGAGCGTCGTCTCGAGCGATACCGCCGAAACGTCGACCATGACCCGCTGCCGAAAGCACAGAGCGTCGAGGTCATCCGCGTTGCGTTTGAGGGTGCGCTCCTCGTAGGAGCCGCCGTCGGCATAGTCGAAGATGGCGCGCGGCACCCGCTTGCGCGCGAGGGCCGAAGATCGCCCAGGCTTTGGATGAGCGGCATGGGTCGCAGCATACCGCCATGCAAAATGCTCGACCACCGGCGGCGATGCGAAGAACGGCCCGACCCCCGCACGCCATTGCGCGAAGGCGGGCGAGCCGCGGAAGCGCACCGTGTGGTCCTCGAGCGTTTCCCACTCGATGCGCAGCAGGTAGCGGCCGGGGTTCTCGATCGAACGCCGCAGCTCGTGGCGGAGGTATCCCGGGCTCGCCGCGGCGAACTTGACCGCGCCGGCGAATGCCGCCTCGAATTCGGTCTCGCGCCCCGGGACGATGGTGATCTGCGCAATCTCGACGATCATCGCTCGGCTCCTGCCCCGGAATCCACGACGTTCCGGCGAGCGGCACTCCGGCCATGGCCGCCGCTTCGACCGTCAGCGCCACCAAATCCTCCTTCTCCAGATGATGCACGTCCTGCTTGCCGCAGGCGCGCGCGATCGTCGTCAGCTCCATGTTCACGTCTTCAGGTAGTTCTTCAGCCGCTTGGCGCCCACCGCCGGATCGAGCCGCAGTTCGAGCAGCGGCATCCTGCGTGGTGATGCCCACCGGGCACTTGCCGGTGTGGCAGTGATGGCAGAATCCGGGCGCCGTGCCGAGCTGCGGCATAATCCTCGCCGCCGGACACATGCTCGCCGCCTGCGACATAGCGTGTCGCTGTTGCAGCCGAGCGCGACCAGCACGCCCTGGCCGATCGCCACCGCATCGGCGCCCATGGCCAGCGCCTTGGCCACATCGGCGCCGCTGCGGATGCCGCCCGAGATCGACCAGCTGCACCGTGCCGCGCATGTTCAGATCGTCCAGCGCGTCGACGGCCTGGCGCAGCGCCGCCAGCGTCGGAATGCCGACGTGCTCGATGAACACCGTCTGCGTCGCGGCCGTGCCGCCCTGCATGCCGTCGACCACGATCACATCCGCGCCGGCGTGCACGGCGAGCTTGACGTCGTTGAACGCGCGCGTCGCGCCGACCTTCACGTAGATCGGCTTCTCCCAGTCGGTGATTTCGCGCAGCTCCTTGATCTTGATGACCAGGTCGTCGGGGCCGGTCCAGTCGGGATGGCGCGAGGCCGAGCGCTGATCGATGCCTTCCGGCAGGGTGCGCATGCTGCGCCACGCGCGGATTGACCTTCTGTCCGAGCAGCATGCCGCCGCCGCCGGGCTTCGCGCCCTGGCCGATGACGATTTCGATGGCATCGGCGCGGCGCACGTCGTCGGGATTGAAGCCGTAGCGCGACGGCAGGCATTGGTAGACCAGCGTCTTCGAGGAGGCGCGCTCCTCGGCCGTCATGCCGCCGTCGCCGGTGGTGGTCGAGGTGCCCACCTCGGTGGCGGCGCGGCCGAGCGCTTCCTTGACGCGCGCCGACAGCGCGCCGAAGCTCATGCCGGCGACCGTGATCGGGATGGCGAGTTCGATGGGCCGCGATGGCGAAGCGCGTGCCGAGCACGGTCTTGGTCGCGCAGCGCTCGCGATAGCCCTCGAGCGGATAGCGCGACAGGGACGCGGCGAGAAACAGCAGGTCGTCGAAGTTCGGCACGCGCCGCTTCGCGCCCAGGCCGCGGATCTCGTACAGGCCGCTCGCCGCCGCGCGCTGAATGTAGTCGATGGTGTGGCGGTCGAAGCCCGCCGATTCCTCGCAGCTGCAGTGCCGCTCATGGCGACTCAATACTCCTGATTGGCATCGGCATGCCAGTGATACAGGCTCTTCGCCGGAGGCGACGCGCTTGAATTCGCGCCGGATCGTGCGAGCAGGCCCGCCGCCGCCAGCAGGCTCTTGACGGCGGCGCGATCGGCGTCGCGTCATCGGCTCGAAGCGCGCGTCGGCGCCGAGCGAGCGGACCTTGCCGCGCACGTAGATGCACCGCCTCGTACAGCGAGTCGCCGAGCGCATCGCTCGGCGTCGCCGCAGATGACGATGCGGCCGGCCTGCGCCATGAAGGCCGAGAAACTGCCGACGCTGCCGCCGACCACGATGTCGCGCGCCCTTGAGCGAAATGCCGCAGCGCAGCGACGCATCGCCGTCGATGATCAGCAGCCCGCCGTGCGCCGAGGCGCCCGGCCGCCGTCGAGGCGAATCCCTTGACGTGCACGCGGCCCGACATCATGTTCTCGGCGGCGCCCGGGCCCGGCGTTGCCGTGAACGGTGACCGAGGCGTGCTTGTTCATGCCGGCGACGTAGTAGCCGGCGTGCCCGTGAATGTGCACGTCGAGCTCGGCGTCCAGGCCGCAGGCGATGGAGTGCGCGCCGTCGGGATTGCTGCACGCGGATCTCGCGACACGCCCGTCGCCGACCGCCTGCTTGTGCAGGAACAGGTTGAGCTCGCGCAGCGTATCGCGCGCCAGATCGAACTCGCGCGCCGCCGGCACCGGGCTTCAGATTCGCCATGAATAGATCTCCTCCGGCTTGGGCTCGAACAGCGTGGCATGCGCGATGTCGCGGCAGGTGCGCCAGCGAGCGGAACTCCGAGGCGATGGCCACGTAGTCGTCGGTCTCGGCGACCACCGCCGGCTTGCAGGCGAACGCGTCGCGCACGATGAGCAGCTCCTTGTCGCGTGCCCATCAGGAACGTGTAGAAGCCGTCGAGCTCGCTGAAGCCGCGCTCGACCGCCGTCTCCAGGTCGTCGCCCTCGCGCAGCCGCCACTCGAAGAAGCGGCAGGCCGCCTCGGTGTCGTTGTCGGTCTCGAATTCGATGCCGAGCGGCTCGAGCTGCTTGCGCACCAGATGCGGATTCGACAGCGAGCCGTTGTGCACCAGGCAAAAGTCGCGGCCCGCGGTGAACGGATGCGCATGCGCCGGCGTGACCGCCGATTCGGTGGCCATGCGGGTGTGGCCGACCAGGTGCGTGCCGCGCAGCGTCGTCGAACCGTAGCGCTCGGCGATGTCGGCCGGCGCGCCCACATCCTTGTACAGATCGATGCGAGCGGCCCGACCGACAGCACCGCGACGTCGGCGGCATGGCGCTGCGAGCCAGCCGCGCACCTCGGTCGGGTCGGCCGCCGGTGGTGAGCACCGCATGATTGCCGTTGACCGCGATCTCGTGCGCTGCGCCGAACTCGCCGCGCAGATCCCTCGAGCAGCTGCCGGCCAGTCGACCGCGTGCTCGCCGCTGTACAGGCTCAGCTTGTGCTGTCGGTCCGCCACCGGCGTCGGTGAACACCGCCAGGCCGGCCGAATCGGGGCCGCGCTCGGTCATGCCGATCAGCATCGGCACCATGAGTGCGCCCAGCTGGTCGCGCAGCGTCCGGCTTCTTCACCAGCAAACCGACGATTCCACACATGCGACGGCTCCTCCGTGGCCTTAGAAAAATTCCAGATAGCGCTGCGATTCCCAATCGGATACATGGCGCGAGTACTCGGTCCATTCCATGCGCTTCAGGCGGATGAATTCGCGCGCGAGATCCGCGCCCGAGGCCGTTGCAGATCGACCGCGTCCTGCTTCGAGCGCATCGAGGCCTCGTGCAAGGATTGCGGCAGCAGCTTGATGCCCTTGGCGGCGAGCTCCTCGGGCGTCAGCTCGTAGAGATTGATGTTCTGCGCCGGCCCGGATCGAGCTTGCGGTCGATGCCGTCGAGGCCCGCGGCGATCAGCGCCGCGGAGACCAGATACGGATTGCACCCGGAATCGGGCAGCCGCACCTCGAGGCGGCCGTGCGGGATGCGCACGCAGGCGGTGCGGTTGTTGTCGCCATAGGCGATGTAGGCCGGCGCCCAGGTGGCGCCCGACAGCGAGCGGCCCACCACCAGGCGCTTGTACGAATTCACGGTCGGCGCCGCGACGGCGCAGAAGCGCGCGCGCGTGCTCGAGCACGCCGGCCAGGAACTGATAGGCCAGCGTCGACAGGCCCATGCCCGACTTGTCGTTCGGATCGTGAAACGCGTTCTTCTGCGCTCGCCGATCCCGAGCGAAACGTGAAAGTGCGCGCCGCTGCCGGTGCGGTTGGAGAACGGCTTCGGCATGAAGGTGGCGATCATGCCGTGCTTGTGCGCGATCTCGCTCGCCGCCATCTTCACGAAGGTGAAATTGTCCGCGGACTTGCAGCGCATCGGCGTAGGTGAAATTGATTTCGAACTGGCCGTTGCCGTCCTCATGATCGATCTGATAGACATCGATGCCGACGGCGCGCAGGCCGCGCCACCATCTCGTCGAGCGCCTCGCGCGTGCGGTACAGGCCCTTGTAGTCGTAGCAGGGCTTGTCGAGATCATCGGTGGGATCGGCCGGCCCCAAGCTGCCGTCCGCGCGCCGCGCGCAGCAGCATGAACTCCGGCTCGATGCCGGTGAACATGCGTGAGGCCGCGCTCCGTCGAGCCGCGCGATCTGCGCCTGCAGCGCGACGCGCGAACAGTAGGGATACGGCTTGCCGTTGACGACGCCATTGCAGATGATGCGCGCGTATCCCGGCATCCAGGGCATGTCGCTGCAGCGTCGACAGATCGCCGACGGCCATGTAGTCCGGGCCTTCGGGTCCCATGCCGAATCCCCACAGCGCAAATCCGGCGAATCCCGCGCCGTCCGTCAGCACCATGTCGAGATGCTCGACCGGCACGGCCTTCGCCTTGGCGGCGCCGTGAATGTCGACGAACTGCGCCAGCACATAGCGGATCTTGTGTTCGTCGAAAAACTTTTGAGCCTGTTCCCGATTCATGCCGATACTCCTGTTCTTGTCCCGCCGCATTCTCGACCACCGCTGCGAGGGTTTCGCTTAAGGAAGGTCCGAACGTCGGATCGCACCAAATCCGGTATTGCCGCCCGGCGCCGCGAGCCTCGAGGCACGCACCAACACCGCTACGCCGATCATGAGCGTCATGATCACAGGATGCGAATCCAAATCAAGTCGGCAAAGTGCACATTGCACACTTGCGCAAGCACATCATGAACGGCCGTCGCCGCTCAATCGAAGGCCCAATCCTCGCGCAGCACCGGATAGACGGCCGGCGGATTCGCCGCCAACTCCCGCCGGAGTTCCTGCAATCGCCGCTCCAGCCTCGGCATCCTCGAGAAAGAACTCGGCTGTGCCGAGTCGCGCCACCAACAACGCTTCTCGTCCGCGACCGCCGTCGAGTGCGTCCAGCTATTGGGCGACACCGGCAGCACAATGCCGTGCGCAGACCAGCCACTCGGCGGCGCGAGGCCCCTTTAGACCCAGGCGGTTGCGCGCCGTCCTGCACATCGAATACGCAGCGTGGTCATGCGACCGTCACTCGCCCGCTGGCGCAGGTTCTGCGGGTCATAGAACGGCGTGGGGGCAATGCGCGCCGCCAGCATCTCGCCATGGTCGGCGCGAATCTGGATGTCGCCGCCGGCATCTGCGAGTTCCGGTGCCAACATGGCGAGCCCGATCGATCTTACTCAAGGTACGGGAACGCGCCACGCTCGTGACGCGGCCGGCAATGGCGCCCTCGCTCGATCACCAGATGGCATTCTCTCGGCAGACGGTTCGTCATCGAGGATCTCGATGCCCGACCAGTTTCTGCCGCGGGTCCGCGCCTTGCCAGAATCTTCAAGCTTCGCTGTCCAACGAAAAACGGCTTTTGCATGCTCAGCGCCCATTTCGCATTCGCCTCGAAGGGATCGGTGAGCCCGTCGGTATCCTGACCCACGATGAAATGGCCCTTTTCCAGCCGCAGCACGCGCTGCGCCTCGACGCCGAAGGGGCGCATGCCTTGCGGCAGGCCGGCGTCATACAGAGCCTGCCACACGGCGGCGGCCGCGCCCGCGGCGACATGGATTTCATAGCCGAGTTCGCCCACGAATCCGACGCGCAGGAGGCGCGCGCGGCGACGCCGGCCACTCGTCCCTGACGCACGCCTAAGAACGGAAACGACGCCTCGTTCAGGTCGACGTCGGTCAGCGCCTGCAGGATGCTCGCGGCTTAAGGGTCCGGCGAAATTGAAGGCAGCGCGGTGCCCGGTCACGTTCACCAAGCGCGCAGTCCAATCCCCACAGGGCATTCAGCCGCAGCAGTTCGCGAAATACGGTCGCCGAACCGCCGGTCGTCGTCGTGAAGTAAAACATCTCCGCCGCCAATCGGGCGATCACGCCGTCGTCGACAATGACGCCCGCCTCGTCCAGCATCAAGGCCATAGCGCGTCATGCCGACTTTCATGTCGGAATATCTGCCGGCGTACACTCGATCCAGAAACATCCCGGCCTGCGGGCCGTAAATCTCGATCTTTCCGAGCGTGCCGACGTCGATCAATCCGGCCCTCGAGCGCACGGCTTGCACTTCGGCATCGATGCTTTGCGCCCGGCTCTCGCCGCTCACGGCGTAGTATTCGGGCCGGCGCCAGTTTGCCGGCCGGCATCCAGACCGCACCGAGTGCGCGATGCTGTGCATCAATCGGCGTGCGTCGCTCGATGTTGAAGCTGCGGCCGGCGAGCAATTTCAATGGCACCGGGTGATACATCGGGCGCGAGGTGGTCAAACCTAATTGCTCGACGCTCATCCCGCGCACGCGGGCCAAGATGCGCAGCGCGTTCATGTTCGAGTGCTTGCCTTGCGAGGGCCCCATGCCGACCGTGCTATAGCGTTTGAGCAATTCACTCGAATCGAAACCTTCCTGCGCGGCATTCTCCAGGTCTTTGACCTGCAAATCCTCGTCGAAGTCGACAAAGTTCTTGGCCAGCGGATGATCGACGATCGGGAAGCTGTGCGACGGGCGCGCGGCTGCTGTGCGCGACGATTGCACTGCTCGGCACGCCGAAACCCGCATGCGCGGCCGCCTGCGACCCCGCTCGCTTGCCGTCGGCCTCGCGCGCTGCGAACTCGTATACGCCGTTCATGCGGCCGGCCGCAAAAATCCCGGGCGGCAAGTCCTCGGGTACGAATTGCTGCAGCTCCTCGGAGAACCGCGTGGTGCCGCCCGCTTGCACGAACAGCTGCGTAGCCGCGGCCCATCCGACGCTCATCAGTATGGCGTCGCAGTCGATGCGCCGTCGTTTGGCTAAATCGATACGGCCCGACGCATCGAAGCGGCGCGATCACGAGAGCTTCGACCACGCCGGCTCCCGCGATGGCTTCGTAGGGCGCCGAGCTTAAGAGAATCGAAATGCCGAGCCGAGCGCAAGCTGCCGCCGCTTCGGTACTCTCGTGCGTGAGCACGCAAATCGACCACGGTGGTAATGCGCACCCCTTGCGAGTGCAAATCGAGACAGATCGAATACGCTTCCTGGTTGGCGGCCACCATCACGACGTTTCGGCCGGGAGCGACGCGGTAGCGGGTGGTCAGCCGCCAAGCACCTGACGCGAGCAGCACCCCGGGCAAATCATTGTTGCGGAAAACCGCGGGCTGCTCGATGACCCCGGTGGCGAAAACCACCGCTTTCGCGCGCATCTTGGTCATGCGGTCCGGCTCCGCCAGCGCCAGCCAGTGATCGGCGTAATATCCGGCCGCCACCGTCGAGCTAAATACGGTGATGCGCGGCGAACGCTGCACCGCGTCCACGAGCGTGCGCACAGCTTCATCGGCGCCGCTCCCGAAAGTACCGGCGCCGCCGAGTCGGAACGCCTCATCGACCAACGCGACGCGTGCACCGGCGGCCGCGGCTTCGAGCGCCGCAGACAGACCGCTAGGGCCCGCACCGATCACCAAAACATCGCTAAAACCGTAGCGTTTTGCCGTCGTGCGGCGCTCGGCGTCGAGCGCTACGGTGCCCAATCCCGTCAAGGAGCGGAACATGCGTTCCCAATGCGGGAACCAGCGCTTCGAGTGAAACGCCTTGTAGTAGAAACCCACCGGCAGCCAGCGGGCGAGTCGATCCAAGATTCGCGCCTTGTCGCGCCTAAGACCTCCAAAGGTATTGACCGCCGCGACCTTCATACCGTCGCGCAGCAACACCACATCGCCCCGCACGTTCGGCACCCCATCGACCTGGAACAAGGTATTGCTGTCGTGATTGGCGAAGGAAAGGATGCTGCGCGGCCGATGATATTTGAAGCTGCGGCCCAGGTACGGCGCGGCGGCGGCAAGGGCGGACGAAATGGTATCGCCGCCGTAGCCTTGATATTGCCTCCCCTCGAAACTGAACTTCAGAATGGTCGAACGATCCACCCATTCTTCCGCCTTTGACTCGAGGCGATACATCAAGTCGCGCGCCCGAGCGGCTGGCTGTGCTGGCGCGCTTTCTCGGCTGGATAAGTTGCGATCACGATATCGCGGGTCGTATCGCGCAGTGCGATGAACCAGAAACCGGATGCCGTATGGCACCACCATTCATATTTGATGCCGGGCGATCCGGATCTATTGAATACATAGTTGCTCCATTCGGTATCCGTGCAGGTGTCCGCATCCGGACTGTGGCGCACCTCTCCGCCGTAGATGAACTCCGATACCGGGCGCGGGCCGTTCAATGGGCAGGTCATGATTTTCATCAGTGTCCCACCGAAGCGGCGCCCTTTTCGCCGGTCAATTGATAGCGCGCAAAGCGATCCATGGTGAAGCCCTCGATGAGCGGATGGTTGCGGCCCGTTGCAACGGTGTGGCTCATGGTCTTGCCGCACACCGGCGTCGCCTTGAATCCCCAAGTTCCCCAACCCGCATCGAGAAAGAACCCTTCCACCGGAGTGACGCCCATGATGGGAGCAAAGTCCGGCGTCATGTCGGCAAGACCCGCCCATTGACGATTCACCTTGACCTCGCTCAGGAAGGGAAACATATCGAGCATGTGCGCACTCAAGCCTTCGGCGAAATCCAGCGTGGAGCGCGTGTGATGCAACTCGTAAGGGTCGAGGGAAGCACCCATGACCAGTTCCCCGCGCGCGGTCTGCGATACGTAGACATGCAGTGAACCCGAAACGATGATCGGATCGAGCCACGGCTTCACCGGCTCGGACACCATGGCCTGCAGCGGATGCACATAAATCGGCGTGTGCAAATCCACCATGTCGAGCACGCGCGGAGTGAACCCCGCAACCGCGCACAGCACCCGCGAGGTCGCGATTGCTCCGCGATTGGTATCGACGCCGATGACCCGGCCGCTGCCCACCCGTATGCCGGTCACTTCCGTCTGTTGGTGAATTTGCACCCCGCGACGGTCGGCTCCGCGGCCATAGCCCCAGGCAACCGCATCATGACGCGCGATGGCGCCCGGCTCATGGAACAAGGCGCCCAGGATGGGAGCGTGCCCGCCGCAACTCATGTCGATCATGGGGATGCCGCGCTTTACAAAAGCGGCGTCGACCGCCTCGGAGCGCACACCGTAATGCTTGTTCACCTCCGCGCGCCAGCGCATGGTGCGCATTGCCGAATCCGTGTGCGCCAAGGTGTAGTGGCCGCGCGTCGAATAGAATAAATTTAAATCGAAGTCTTCTCCCAGGTCCTGCCAAAGGCGCACACTTTCGTCGTAGAACTTGACGCCCTCGGGGGTCAAATAATTCGAGCGGATGATCGTGGTATTGCGGCCGGTATTTCCGCCCCCGATGTAGCCCTTTTCGATCACGGCGACATCGCGAATGCCGTGGTCGCGGGCCAGATAGTAGGCGGCCGCCAAGCCGTGGCCGCCGCCGCCGATGATGACCACATCGTAGCTGGACTTCAGCGACTCATGCCGCGTGAACATCCGCGGTTCCGGGTGCGCGCGCGATAAGCCGAAGCGAAGTAAGCGATAGGGCATGCGGAATTAGCGGGATTCGACGTTACGATTATCGTTTAACAACGAAGATGCCATGTGCGAATATAAGCACGAAGTTTAACTGTGGAGCAACTCAAATTGCGTCTAGTGCAACGATGAAGCGCAAGGCGGCTTCCGGCAGCACCCGTCGCTCGACGAGCGCGAGACCGGCCGCGGGTGCCGCCAACCGGGTGGATAGTCCGGCGATCGATCTTGGGCGTACCGCGCGCCGCTTGCGCGAGAGCCATCATTTGACCTTGGCCGACGTGGCGCGGCGAGCGGATATCAGCAGCGCGATGCTGAGTAGGCTCGAAACCGGCCGGGTCTCTCCCAGCCTCGAAACCATTGTCGCCTTGGCGCAAGCCCTCGGAGTGACGGCATCCGTGCTGATGCAGCGGGTAGGAGCGGACGATGGCGGAGCCCAATTGATCCGAGCTGGAGAGGGCCTCGAGACGGTTCGCAGCGGCACGCGCCGTGGACACACTTATCATCTGTTGGCCGCGCAACGGGGTCCGCGCAAAGTGTTCGAGCCGTTTCTGGTAACGCTGAACGATCGAAGCGAAGTGTTCCCCGGTTTTCAGCATCCCGGCATCGAATTCTTGCACCTGCTTGCGGGCATCTTGCACTACCGGCACGGCCGCCATACCTACGTCATGCGGCCGGGCGATACCCTGACTTTCCGAGGCGACGTCGCTCACGGGCCGGAGCATTTGGAGAAGGTGCCCATACGCATGCTGTCGATCATCATTTATCCCTCCACGGAGGAGATCGATTGAAGCCCGCCGGCCTGTCGTCCGTTGGGCGCGCAGCGACCGGCGATACCCCTTCCAGCGCGCGTTGGTTAAGCTTTCAACCGTCCTCTAGGAGAAATCACGTTGTCACGAATTCGCCCGCTTATCCGAGCCACGAGATACGCTTGCCGCTTTTTGGTCTGCACGGCCCTGGCGCTGCCGGCGGGCTTTGCCCCAGCCGGCGCTGCGGCTCCTGGCGGTGCCGGACCCGCCGCCGCCGGACCGCGGCCGCCGGACCGGGCGCCGTCGACGCGGCGCGGTTGCAAGCGGCAGATTCCGAGCCGCAGAACTGGTTCACGGGAGGGCGCGACAAGGACGGCACTTACTATTCGCCTTTGACGGCGATCAATGCCGAGAACGTCAAAGATCTGGGCTTTGCTTGGGCATATGACCTCGGAGCTCCGCTTCGCGGCCAGGAGGCGACTCCGATTGTCGTCGATGGCGTCATGTATACCTCCGGTACTTGGGGGTACGTCTACGCGGTCGACGCCGCGACCGGTCGCGAACTGTGGCGCTACGATCCCAAAGCGGAATATTCCGCGGCGAGAAATCCGTGCTGCGACCTCGTCAACCGCGGGGTTGCGGTGTGGAAGGGCAAGGTCTACGTCGCTGCGGTCGATGGCAAGCTGCATGCGTTGAATGCCGCGACCGGCCAGAAAGTCTGGGAAACGGACACCATCACCGATCACAAGCTGCCCTATACGAGCACCGGCGCGCCGCAAATCGCCGGCGGCGTCGTGGTGATCGGCAATAGCGGCGCGGACATAGGGCGCGGCGCCGTGCGCGGCTATGTCGCTGCCTACGATCTTGACACCGGGGCCTTCAAATGGCGGTTTTACACCGTACCCCCCGCCGTGGGGCAGCCGTTCGAGAATCCGGAGCTTGCGGCGGCCGCGAAAACTTGGGACCCGCATCGCGGCGCCGAGTACCAGGGCGGCGGCACGGCGTGGGACGGCTTCGCGTACGACGCCGCGTTGAACCTCGTGTATTTCGGCACCGGCAACGCGGCGCCCTATGATCTCAGACAACTCGGCGCTTCCAACCTCGACGGCTTATATACCGCCTCGATCATTGCGCTGCACGCCGATTCGGGCCGGCTTGCCTGGTACTACCAAACGACCCCGAATGACCATTGGGATTTCGACTCCGTGCAAAAAATGATCCTCGCGGATCTCGATATCGACGGAATCAAGCAACGAGTTCTGATGCAGGCGTCAAAGAACGGATTCTTTTATGTCCTCGATCGAGCAACCGGAAAATTGCTTTCCGCGAAAAACTATACCTTCATCAATTGGGCATCAGGCGTCGACATGAAGACCGGCCGGCCGGTGCCGACCAAGGAATCCGACTGGTACGCCTCGCCCACGAATGTGTACCCGTCGTGGGCCGGCGGCCATACGTGGAATCCCATGTCCTATAGTGCAAAGAGCCATCTGGTCTACATTCCCGTGCTCGACGTTCCGAGCGTTTGGGTCGACATGCCGCATAACGGCGGCCAAGTGAAATTTATCGACGGGTTCTTTACCGCCGTCGGCATCTTTCCCGACGATACCTACGATGCGGCGGATTTGAAGCGGCTGTACGGCCCTTTGCCGGACCTCAAACAGATCCGGGCGTCGCGCAAGGTCAAGCTCGTGCGCGAGCTCATCCGGGCTTGGGACCCGGTGGCGCAGAAAACCGTCTGGGAACATGAAACATCCGGCGGGGTGCGCGGTTACGACGGCGGCGTGATGTCGACGGCGGCGAATCTGGTGTTCCAGGGCCGCGGCAGCGGCGGACTCTGGGTCTACGCAGCCGACACCGGTCGAGTGCTCAAAGTCATCAAGACGGGCAGCCACATCATGGCGGCACCGGCCACTTATGAGGTCAACGGTATCCAATACGTTGCGGTACAGGTGGGCTATGGAGGCACCGGCATTGCCGAAGGGTCCATTCCGCCGAGCAGCGCCGCGGTGAAATATGAGAACACCAATCGCATCATCGCCCTCAAGCTCGGCGGCGGCGCCGTCCCGACACCGCCGGTGCGCGCCGTAGAGCCGTTCGGCGAGCCCCCGCCCTCAACCGCGAGTGCGGCCAGCATCAACGCCGGCGAAATCAAGTTCATCGAGGAATGCTCGCGCTGCCATACGTTGGGCTTGAGCACGACTCCTGATCTTCGCAGGCTCAATCCAGGATTGCATGCAATGTTCAAGGATATCGTGCTGCACGGCGCCCTCGCGCCCGCGGGCATGGAGCCCTTCGACGATATCTTGAGCGACAAGGATGTGGAGAACATTCATGCGTATCTGATCGATCAAAGCTGGATCGCGTATCGAGCCCAAGAAGCGGCGGCGCATAAATGACATGGATGAACACGATTTAAAGCGCTTCGTCGACGCTCAGCGCGATGTCTACGAGCAAGCCGCGGCTGAGCTTCTGCTGGGACCG
Source organism: uncultured Gammaproteobacteria bacterium (assembly GCA_963783185.1). GTDB lineage: Bacteria > Pseudomonadota > Gammaproteobacteria > Steroidobacterales > Steroidobacteraceae > Bog-1198. The sequence continues at coordinate 162,350 of CAWAMT010000003.1, forward strand.
AGGCTCCGGGAATGCGTGAAAGAGGTCATGTCGGTGATCGACCGATCGATCGAGGACATCTTCGGATACCCGGATCATCTCAAATTCCATTCATCGATGACGCTCTTTGCGCACGCCGCCCGCGAGAATGCGATTTACCTGGACGCATTGAAGAAATATTTTCGATCCGAGTTCGATCGCCAAACGATCGAACGGTTGTAGGAGAATCACTTGACGGACCGACCGAATTTTTTGATCGTGATGGCCGATCAGTTGGCTGCGCGGGCTCTTCCCGCCTATGGAAACCAGGTCGCGAAGACCCCGCATATCGATGCGCTGGCCGCAGCCGGCGTTGTCTTCGAAGCCTTTTACTGCAATAGCCCGCTGTGTGCGCCCTCTCGCTTTTCGTTTCTGGCCGGACGGCATGTCTCGGCCATCGGCGCGTACGACAACGCGGCGGAATTCCCCTCGCAGGTACCGACCTTCGCGCACTATCTGCGCAGCGCCGGATACCAAACGGTGTTGAGCGGCAAGATGCATTTTTGCGGTGCGGATCAGCTGCACGGGTTCGAGGACCGTCTGACCACCGACATATACCCGGCCGATTTCGGCTGGACGCCCGACTGGACTCGCTTCACGGAGCGGCCGAGCTGGTATCACACCATGGATTCGGTCACGGAGGCGGGCCCGTGCGCACGCTCCAATCAGATCGACTTCGATGATGAAGTCATTTTTCACGCGCGGCAGAAACTCTTCGACATGGCGCGGAGCCCGGATCGCCGCCCCTTCTGCATGGTCGCATCCATGACGCATCCGCACGATCCATACGTCATTGCAGATCAGTACTGGAATCGCTATGCGGACGCCGACATCGATATGCCGCGCGTACGCTTGAGGCCGGAGCAACTTGATCCGCATTCGCGGCGCTTGCGCCACGTCTGTGGACTCGATTTGCAGCCGGTGAACGAAGTGCAGGTTCGGGCCGCACGCCATGCCTATTACGGTGCCGTTTCATACCTCGACGATCAGATCGGCAGCCTGCTGGCCGCCCTTGCCGAGGCGCGCTTCGCCGACGACACCATCGTCCTGCTGTTGGCCGATCACGGCGACATGCTCGGCGAACGCGGGCTGTGGTACAAAATGAACTTCTTCGAGCCGGCTTGCCGGATACCGCTGATCGTGCACGCGCCGCGGCGCTTCAGCGCTCGACGCGTGGCGCATTCGGCCTCGCTCATCGATATTGCCCCGACCCTGTGCGAGCTTGCCGGCGCAAAGATCGAGGGCTTGGCGGCGCCGCTCGACGGGAAGAGCCTGACCGGGCAACTCGCGGGAGGCGCGGGGCACGATGAAGTGATCGGCGAGTATTTGGCGGAGGGAGCGATCGCCCCCTTGGTCATGATCAAACGCGGGCGCTACAAGTTCGTGCATTCTCCCGTCGATCCGGATCAACTCTACGACCTGGTCGACGATCCGGACGAGTTGCGAAATCTCGCCTCCGCGACCCGGCATGCGGAGCGGGTGAGGGAATTTCTCGCCGAAGTCGCGCATCGGTGGGACCTTCCCGCCCTGAATGCCGCGGTGCACGCGAGCCAACGGCAACGGCATCTCGTTTACCACGCATTGCGCACGGGACGATATACGCCCTGGGACTTCCAGCCCTCTCGAGACGCAAGCCGGCAGTACGTGCGCAATGATCAAAAGCTCGGCGCTTTGGAGGCCACGGCGCGATTTCCACCGTTTGGAGCCTAATGCGCTCAGGCCTCGTCATCATAGATGATGATCGACAACATCCGAATCGGCACTTTCCCCAGTGTTTCGGGACCGTGCGGCACGTCTCCGCGAAAACTCAGCGAATCGCCGGGCGCGAGCGGATAACTGTGGCTGCCGTGGCGATAGGTCAGCGAGCCGGCAAGGATATAGATGAACTCGGTGCCGGGATGCTGAAATCCGGGGAACACCTCGCTCTTGTCGGTCAGCGTGACGAGAAAGGGCTCAAAGGATTTCTTCGGACCTCTTTGCGCAGCCAGTAGGTGATACGTGTGGCCGCGGCGAGTTCCGCGTCGGACCACCTCGAGCCCCTGACCGGCCGGCACGCGCTGCGCGCCTTCCTCATCGCCGCCGACCTCTTGCAGCAGCAGCGCCGGCCTGACGCCGAGCGCCGCGGCCAAGGCGACCAGCGTCTCCAAGCTCGGCGTCACGTGACCGGTCTCGAGCCGGCTCAGCATGCCCGCGCTGATGCGCGCCGTCGTCGCGACATCGGTTAAAGTCAACCTTTGGCTTTCCCGCACCCGGCGTGCAACGGCACCGAGTTGTCTGCCGACCTGCGGAGCGCCGGCACCCGCCGTCATCGAGCTTTTGGGGAAACGCGCCAAACCTTAGGTCCTCACGATCTCCGTCCTCACGATCTCATGCTGTACGCGCCAATTTACACTGCACGCAATTAATTTGCACTACAGTAACTAGCGTGATATTAATTTCCGATGGCCGCGTGGTCAGCACCGCTCGTTCGCGAATATGATACGGACCTCGCCCGTCGCGGCGATTTCCTCACTATAAAAGCATGACCTACAACCGCACCACAGAGGATTATAGAGTATGGCGCGCGATCCAAAACACGACATTCTGTTTCAACCGATCAAGATCGGACCCAAGACGCTGCGCAACCGGTTCTACCAGGTACCGCATTGCATCGGCGCGGGTTCCGATAAGCCGGGTTTTCAGGCGGCGCATCGTTCGCTGAAAGCCGAGGGCGGTTGGGCCGGCATCAATACCGAGTACTGCTCCATTCATCCGGAATCGGACGACACCCACCGTCTCTCGGCGCGCATCTGGGACGACGGCGACGTACGCAATCTGCGTGCAATGACCGACCATATCCACAAATTCGGCGCGCTCGCGGGCGTCGAGCTCTGGTATGGCGCTTCGCATGCGCCGTGCATGGAATCGCGCGCGACGCCGCGCGGACCCAGTCAATACGCTTCGGAATTCGAAACGCTGACGTATTGCAAGGAAATGGACTTAGATGACATCGCGACCGTTCAGCAGTATTACGTCGACGCGGCGCTGCGATCCCGCGACGCCGGCTTCGATATCGTTTATGTATACGGCGCGCACTCGTATCTGCCGGTGCAATTTCTCTCCCCCTACTACAACAAGCGCAAGGACAAATACGGCGGTTCGCTGGAGAACCGCGCGCGATTCTGGCTCGAAACGCTCGAAAAGGTGCGCCGCGCGGTCGGCCACGACTGCGCCATCGCCACCCGCTTCGCCGTAGACACACTGTACGGCGATTCGGGCGTCGAGGTCGAGGTCGACGGCATGAAATTCATCGGCCTCGCCGATCCGCTGGTCGATTTGTGGGACGTCGATGTCGGCGACATCGCCGAATGGGGCGAAGATGCGGGCCCATCGCGGTTCTATCAACAGGGCCACCAGGTGCCTTGGACCCGCTTCGTGAAGCAGGTCGCCAAGAAGCCCGTGCTCGGCGTCGGCCGTTTCACCGATCCGGAAAAGATGACCGAAATCGTCACCAAGGGAATTGCCGACATCATCGGCGCCGCGCGGCCGTCCATTTCCGATCCGTGGTTGCCGAAGAAGATCGAGGAAGGGCGCTACGACGATATTCGCGTCTGCATCGGCTGCAATGTCTGCATTTCGCGCTGGGAGATCGGCGGTCCGCCGATGATCTGCACCCAGAACGCCACCGCCGGAGAGGAATACCGGCGCGGCTGGCATCCCGAAAAATTCCCGAAGCGCGGCTCCGACGACTCTGTGCTGGTGGTCGGCGCCGGGCCGTCGGGGTCCGAGTGCGCCCGCGTGCTGCTGGAGCGCGGCTACACGGTGCATCTGTACGACACCGCCGCGAAGATCGGCGGCCATCTCAATGCCGTCGCCACGTTACCCGGCCTCGGCGAATGGGGCTACCACCGGGATTACCGCGAATTGCAGATCAACAAGCTCGTAAAGAAGAACAAGCAGAGCCAGGTGGCACTGGGTCAAAAGCCCATGACGGCCGAAGCCGCCATCACTTACGGCGCGGAAAAAATCGTCATCGCCACCGGATCCTCGTGGAATACGGACGGCACGAATTGCCTGACCCATGATCCGATTCCGGGAGCCGACGCATCGCTGCCCGATCAACTCACGCCGGAACAGGTGTTCGAGGGGAAAAAGCCGATCGGCAAGCGCGTGGTGATTCTGAACGCCGACACGTATTTCATGGCGCCGAGCCTGGCGGAGAAACTTGACCGTCGCCGGCCACGAGGTCACTGTCGTCACGGGCGTGCATCTCGCCAACTACATGCATTTCACCCTCGAATACCCGAACATGATGCGCCGCATGCACGAGCTGCACATCAAGGAAATTCACAACGCCTTCGCGAGCAAAATCGAAAAGGGCCGCCTCCAGGTGTACGACATCTGGGGCGACGGATCGAAGCGCACCTATCGCGGCGCCGGCCATCCGCCGCGCGAGCCCAACAAGAGCCATCGCTGGGTGGAATTCGACTCCCTGGTCCTGGTCACCGGCCGTCACTCCATCGACAGCCTGCATCGCGAGATCAAGCTGCGGCAAGGCGAGTGGCAAAAGAACGGCGTCAAGGCCGTCTACCTGATCGGCGATGCCGAGGCGCCGCGGCTGATCGCGGATGCGACCTTCTCCGGCCACCGCCTGGCGCGGGAAATCGAGGAGCCCAATGCGCAGCTGCCGCTGCCGTACAAGCGCGAGGTGGCCGTGTGGGGCGCCCCGCACATGCCCGGCGGACGATTCGAGCTCGAGTACAAGACTTAGAGCGGGTATGTGAGCCGCACCGACGCTGTCACTCGAATCCTATTCGAGGCGTTTCCGTCAGCCGAAGTGCGGCTTTTCTACGCGTTGGGTTATGCGGCGATCGCGCGTTTTCTGCTACGGCGTATACGTGCAGATCCGCAAGTACCGGCGCGGCGCGGCCTTGAGCCTCGACGGCAGCCTGTGGACACGGTTCGGCGACATGCTCGCGAAAGTGTTCAACCATCGCACCATCGACCGCCGCGATCCCGCGGCCGGGCGGCGCGCATCGGCTGATATTCTACGGCTTCCTGCTGCTGTTCCTCGGCACCGCGACCATCACGCTGGAATACGACATTCTCGAGCCGCTGTTCGGAATCCGCTTCTGGTATGGCGAGTTCTATTTGATCTTCTCACTGGTGCTCGATATCGCGGGCGTCGCGCTCATCGGCGGTCTCGCTTACATGATGTATCGGCGCGGTTGGCTCAAGCTCCCGAAGCTCGACTATGCGCGGCCGGACCGCGCGCCCGGCGATCCGGATTTCACCGGCCGCAATATCGGCGCGAAGATTGGGCATTTCTTTGGATCGTTGCTCATCATCGGCTGCACCGGCTACGTGCTCGAGGCCGCGCGGCTCGTGTGGCTGCAGGATCGCGCCGGATGTGTGGGACACGCGCTGGTGGTCGCCCGTGGGCGCGCTGCATCGCCGAAGGCTTGCGCGCGCTGGGCTTTCGCGCCCACGCGGCCGGGCTGCTGCGCCACGGCCTCTGGTGGTTTCACGGATTGATCGCGCTGGCGTTCATCGCGCTGATTCCCTACACCAAGGTCAAGCACATCTTCACGGCGGCCGGGCTCATTGATGGTGCGCGACCCGCTCGCCGCGCAGCGCCTGCCGCGCATCCCGGAAAGCCAGGCATCGCCCGGCGTCGCCAAGATCACCGACTTCAACTGGAAACAGCTGCTGAATCTCGACGCCTGCACGAAGTGCGGCCGCTGCCACGAAGCATGTCCGGCCCGCGCGGTGGGCGCGCCGCTATCGCCGCGCGACGTGATTTTGCTCGCTGCGCGAGTTCGCAAATGCCACGCTCGAATCCGGCGTCTTGCCCGCGGCCGCTGAGCTCGACGTCCACGGCAAGGCACCCGGCCAGGTCGCCATGGAAACTCTGTGGTCCTGCCGGACCTGCATGGCCTGCGTCGAGATCTGTCCCGTTGCCGTGGAGCACGTGCCCATCATCGTGCAGATGCGCCGCAAGCTGGTCGAAGACGGCGCCATGGATCCGTTGCTCACCAAGACGCTGCAGACCATTCACAAGACCGGAAATTCATTCGGCGAATCGAAGCGCAAGCGCGGCGCCTGGAGCAAGTCCTTGCCGTTCAAGGTCAAGGACGCGCGCAAGGAGCCGGTGGAAGTGCTGTGGTTCGTCGGCGATTACGCATCGTTCGACCCGCGCAATCAGAAAGTCACCCAGACGTTCGCCGCACTTTTGCACGAAGCCGGCGTCGATTTCGGGATTCTCTACGACGGCGAATCGAATGCCGGCAACGACGTGCGCCGGGTCGGCGAGGAAGGTCTGTACGAAGTGCTGGCGAACGCGAATGTCGCGGCGCTGGATGGCGCGTCGTTCAAAACCATCGTCACGACCGACCCGCATTCCTACAATACCATCCGCAACGAATATCCCGATTTCGGCGGCACGTACCAGATCCAGCACTACACCAGTTTCGTGAAGCAACTCATCGCCAGCGGCAAGCTGCGCGTGACCCGGCCGCTCGCCGTGCGCACGACGTTTCACGACCCATGTCATCTCGGACGTTTCAACAAGGGGTACGAAGCGCCGCGCGAAGTGCTCAGGCTATTGGGATGCGAGATCGTCGAAATGGGCCGCAGCCGCGCCAACTCGTTTTGTTGCGGCGCCGGCGGCGGCAGGATTTGGATCCCGGATCCTGCGGGGACGGAAAAACCCGCGCAGAATCGCATCAAAGAGGCCGCCGCGATTCCGAGCCTTGAGGTGTACGTCGTGAGCTGCCCGAAGGATTTGACGATGTTCGAGGATGCGCTGAAGACCACCGGCAATGAGGGAAAATTCGTGGTCAAGGAGCTGATCGAGCTCATCCGCGAGGCGATTCCCGTAGAGAGCACCGAAGGAGCCTGCGCATGAAGATCTTGGTGGCGGTCAAACAAGTGGCGGCGCTCGACGAGGACTTTACGATCCGCGCGGACGGACGCGATGTGGATGAGGATTTTCTCATCCGCGACCTGAATGAATGGGACGATTTCTCGCTCGAAGAAGCGGTCAAAATCAAGGAAGCCGCCGCCGAGCCGGTAGAGATCGTGGCCGTCTCGGTGGGCGCCGAGGAGGTCGACGAGTCCTTGCGCAAGTGCCTCGCGAAAGGCGCGGACCGTGCGATTCGGGTGTGGGATGAAGCGATCGAAGGGTCCGACGCCATCGCCATCGCGCGGGTACTGGCCGCGGTGGCGAAGCGCGAGGTGCCCGCGATGCTGTTCGCCGGGGTGCAATCATCCGATCAGGCCTTCGCCTCCACGGGCATTGCCGCGGCGGCGTTCCTCGATTGGCCTCACGCCGCGGTGGTGAGCTAGCTCAGCTATGCACCGGGCGCGAACAGCGCCGTATTCCGGCGCGAACTCGAAGGCGGCTTGCTGCACGAAATGCAGATCGAGTGCCCGGCGGTGTTGACCATCCAGCTCGGCATCAATACGCCGCGCTACGCATCGTTGCGCAGCATCAAGCAGGCCGCAGCAAAACCCATCGAGGTATTGTCGCTGGCCGATTTGGGCCTGACCGCCGGCGATGTCGGCGAAGCCGGGTCGCGGTCGCGTGTGCGGCGTATGTACGTACCGGACAAGGGCCGCGCACAACTGATCGAGGGTGACGCGGCGCAGCAAGCCGCAGCGCCTCGCCGAGATCATTCGCGAATTCAAAGGCGACGCAGTATGAGCGGCGTGTTGGTCATCGCGGAACAGCGGCGCGGGGAACTGCGGCCCATATCGCTCGAGCTCGTCGGGGCCGCGCAGACGCTGCGCCGCGACGGCGATGAAGTCGCAGTCGCGATCCTCGGGAATGCGCCGGAGCGGTTTGTCGGCGCCCTTAAGCTTCGCCGGAGTCGACGAGATCATCACGGTGAAGACGGCCGCGGCGGAATTCGATCCCGACCTCTTCGAGGCGGCGGTCGGCGCATTGATTGCCGCGCGGCAGCCGGACGTCGTGCTGCGTCGCGCACAGCATCGATTCGTTCGGGTATGCGGCGGCGCTGGCGGCCAAGCTCGAGCTGGGATTTGCGACCGATGTCTTCAAGGTGGAACGCATCGACGGCGAAGTCGTGGCCACGCGCGGCGGCTACGGCCAGAAGGTGAGCGTGGAGGTCGACTTCCCGGGAAGGACGGTCGTGCTGCTCGCCATTCGCGGCAACGTCTTCAAGGCGCCTGAATCGGCCGCCGCGCCGCGAGTCAGCGCATTCGATGCGCCCGCGGCATCGAGCCGCTCGGCGGCACGCGAGTTCATCGAGCCCGCGGCCGGCGACGACGTCGACATGACGGCCGCCGAGTTCATCCTGACGATCGGCCGCGGCATCGGCGAGGAAGCCAAGGTGGCGCAGTTCCGTGAATTGGCGGATGCCGTCGGCGCGACGCTCGGCTGTTCCCGGCCCATCGCGGACGCGGGCTGGTTGCCGAAGAGCCGGCAGGTCGGGCAATCCGGCAAGACGGCGAGCGCCTGTAAGCTCTATGTCGCCATGGGAGTATCGGGCGCGATCCAGCATCTTGCCGGCATGAAGCACGTCGCCACCATCATCGCCGTGAACAGCGACGCCGAAGCGTCGATATTTTCGGTCGCCAAGTATGGAATCGTGGGAGATATCTTTGAAATTGCCGAGGAGTTACGCCGTCATTTTTAATTCGCGACATGTCTTGCGTCCCGAGACCGCCATATGAGCGCCGCCGTCGAAGACTCGGTCGGCGTAATTCCGGTCAAAGCCACGGGGCTCGAACGCGGCATCGACTGGACCGGGGCCTTTTGGGTGGCGAGCGGCGTGCCGCCGCTGGTGCTGTTTTCGATCGGCGCGGTCGCCGCGACCGTCGGCAAGCTGTCGTGGATCGTCTGGACGGCTTCGATCGCCTTGGGATTCATTCAGTCCTTCACCTACGCCGAGATCGCCGGGTTGTTTCCCAACAAGTCGGGCGGCACCTCGGTCTACGGCGCGATCGCCTGGGTGCAGATACAGCAAGCTCATCGCCCCGGTCTCGGTGTGGTGCAACTGGTTCGCCTGGTCGCCGGTGCAGGCCACGGGCTCGGCGCTCGCCGCCGGATACATCCTGAGCGGCCTGTTCGCGCCCGATTCCGTGATCAACACCTGGCAGCTGACCCTGCTCGATCTCGGGTCCATCAAGACCGGCCTGAGCTTGCGCATCAACGCCGTATTCATGCTGGGCGCCGTCATTCTGTTCGCGGTCAAGGCCATCCAGGACGGCGGCATCTTGCGCTCGGCCAATACCACCAAGATTCTCGGCATCTCGGCGATGATTCCGCTGATTCTGATCGGCGTCGTGCCGATCCTGACCGGCGACATCGTCAAGGCGAATTTCTTCCCGCTGGTGCCGCTGGCGCACGACGCGGTGGGCCATGTGGTGAACGGCACCTGGAACATGGCCGGCGTCACCGTGATCGCCGGCGGCATGTTCCTGGCCGCCTGGTCGACCTATGGATTCGAGACCGCGGTGTGCTACACCGGCGGAATTCAAGAACCCGAAGACCGATACCTTCAAGGCCATTTTCTATTCCGGCTTGCTGTGCGTGGTGGTGTATACACTCGTGCCGTTTGCGTTCCAGGGTTTTTTGGGCTTGGGCGCTCTGGTGCAGCCGGCGGTGATGGATGCGGCGGGCAACGTGACTCCCGCGGTCTACAGCGGCATGCTCGCGCCCGACATCTACAGCGGCATGGGCGTCGCGGCCGTCATGGCCAAGATGGTGCACGCCGGCCGATTCGTCGGCGCGGTCGTCGTGGTGATGCTGATGCTCGCGCTGGTGCTGTCGTTGATGACCTCCATGGCCGGCTCCTCGCGCACGCTGTATCAGGCCTCGGTCGATGGCTGGCTGCCGAAGTACCTCTCCAAGGTCAACGAGCACGGCGCGCCGACCAGACGCGATGCTGACCAACCTCGTGATTCAATCTGCTGCTGTTGCTGATGTCCGACTCGGTGTTCGTGATCGGCGCCGCGAACGTCGGCTACATGATATTCAATTTCCTGAATTTGAATGCGGGCTGGATTCATCGGCTCGATCGGCCGCGATCAGGAGCGGCCCTGGCGCGCGCCCAACTGGATCCTGGCGGCCGGAGCCTGTCTCTCGTTCGTCAATCTGGCCTTCATGGGTTTCGGCGCCGACGTGTACGGCGCCGGCACGCTTGAGCACCGGCTTGGCGTTCGCCGCCTGATCGTGCCGGTGTTCATCTATCGCCACTACATTCAGGACAAGGGCCGCTTCCCGCGCGGAGATGGCCGAGGACCTGGACATACCACGGGCGCTTCGAGGTCAAGCGCGCCGGCATCTGGCCCTACGTGGTGCTGGCGCTCGGCGTCGCCGTGGTCGCCATCACGCACGCGCTCGCGGTGTACTGACCATGCTCGTCACGGGAATCAAGAGCAAGCCCGTCTACGCGCCTTTGCGCGCCGACACTCGCGGGCCGCTACCACCTCATGCTGGGACTTGGGCTCGGCGGCGCGGCGCTGCTGCGCGTGCTGGGCGAAATGCAGGACGTCCGCTCCCCAGGCGCTCGCGCGCGACCCGGGTGCTGTTCACGGCCGGTCCCGCCCCGAACGATGCGGCCGGTACCATCGAGCAGTTCGAACGTCTGCGGTCTGTCGGAGGTGCGCGTATTCGACGCCGCCCCGGCGCTGCTCGACGAATTCAGATCGGTGCTCGGGCGACTCCTTGATGGGCACCCGGCTGTACGTCGCGGGCCCCGAGAGCTTCATCGGTCTCGCCATGAAGATCGCGCTGCGAATTCAACTTGAACAAGGACGAGATCCGCGCCGAAGAAATGGGCACGCTGGCGCGGCGGGTTTACTGCATCCACTGCCGCGCGACCACCGAGGAGGTGCGGACCAACATCGTGCGCTGCGTCGGCTGCGGGCGATGGCTGCTGGTGCGCGATCATTATTCGCGCCGTCTCGCGGCCTACATGGGCGTCATGGTGGATGCCGAGGCGCCGGGCGAACTGCCGCCGGTCAAGGAGGTGTTCCTGTGAGCGAGGCGCAGACCCTCGCCGTCGAGGTGACGGCCATCGAGCAGATCACGCCGCTGATCAAGCATTTCAAGCTGGCGCCGGTCGTCGGCGGCGCGCATGCCCGCATTCTCCGGCGGCTCGCACATCATCGTGGTGATGCGCGGCGGCACGCGCGTGCACCGCAATCCCTACTCGCTGCTGAGCTCCCCGCAGCAGCTCGACACCTACGAGATCGGCGTGCGCCGCATGGAGGAGTCGCGCGGCGGATCGCACTTCATGCACGACAGGTGCGGGTCGGCAGCCGGCTCGAAATCGCGCACCCGGTGAATTTGTTCGCGCTCGACAAGATCGCGCGCAAGCACGTGCTGATCGCCGGCGGCATCGGCATCACGCCCTTTCATGGCGCAGCTCGAGGATCTGCACGGCGGCCGCGGTGCCGTACGAACTGCATTACTCGGTACGCTCGCCCGAGCACGCGGCCTTCCTGCGCGCGCCTGCGCGAGCGCGAGGGCGACGGCGTCCGCATGTACTACGACAGCGAAGGGCAGGCGATCGACTTCGACGGCCTGCTGGCGGCTCAGCCGCTCGGCACGCATGTGTATGTCTGCGGACCGGCCGGAATGATCACGCGCGTGATCGCCACGGCGCCAGAGCTGCGGCTGGCCCGACAGCCACATTCACTGGGAGCAATTCAGCGCGCCGCCCGTGGGCGACGCCTTCGATGTGTTCCTCGCCCGCTCGCAAGGTCACGCGTGCACGTGCCGCCGGATCAAAGCCTGCTGGAAAGCATCGAGGCGGCCGGCGTCGAGGTGCCCTATCTGTGCCGCGGCGGCGTCTGCGGCTTCTGCCAGACGCGCGGTGCTCGAACTCGACGGCGAGCTGCATGCACAACGATCATTATCTGTCGGACGCGGACAAGGCCAAGGGCAAAAGCATCATGCCGTGCGTGTCCCGGGCGCGCTGCAAGAACCTGGTGCTGGATCTATAGCGCGTGGTCAAGGAGAGGCACTTCATGAGCGCCGTGTTCAAGCCGGATGAGACCTTCCGAGACGACTTCAGCTTCCGCAACAGCCCGCAGGCGATCCGCCGCTTTCCGCTGCCGTTTCCCGAGGACGAGTACATGTACTCGGTGAACATCGAGCCGCATGTGCCGGGCCCGCAGGGCTCGGTCACCGAATTTGCCTTCGACGTCGACGAACACTACGTCGCCGAATGCCGCGAGCGCGCAATGGTGCTGGCGGCCGAGCCGCTGCGCTATCCAGGCGCTGCCGCACATGATGAGCGCGCAGTGGGATTGCCTCGAGCTCATCATGGAGTCCCTGGCGCGCGACTACCCGGCGCACTTCTCGCTCGGCGAAGCAGGGCAATCGCTGGCACTGGATCAACCGGCCCTTGAGCATCGATCAGCACTTCATCTTCGGCGACGCCGCGAGCCTGCCGCGGCGAGCCGCTCGACTACATCACGCGCCAGGCGCAGGGCGATTTCGTCGTCATGGACCAGCGCGAAGGCGACCTGTGGACCGAGGCCGGCATGGTGACCACCCAGGCCGACTGGTCGCTGGATTTCGACATGGGCATGACCTTCAAGGAATGGCACGGACCGGTGCCGCTGGCGCACGAGCTCGGGCGTGTTCGACCGCGCGCTGAAGTTCCTGCTGAATCTGCGCCTCGGTCAGCCGGTGCGGCGGCTCAACTGGACCATGACGGTGCATCCGCGGCTCGACACTTCGCCGGAGAATTATCCCCATTGGGGGCCGGATCGCGCCGCGGTGACGCGCGCAGAACGCGGGCGACTCGTGCATCTGCGCGTCGAGCTGCAGGGACTGTGGCGGCTGCCGCGCAGCAACGCGCATCTGTTCGGCATCCGCTGCTACCTCATCAGCGTGCGCGAATTGGCGACGGTTCCCAAATGGGCGCGCCGCGTGCACCGCGTGCTGCGAGACCTGCATCCCGCGCTGGTCGACTACAAGGGCTTGACCCGTTACCGGGATGCCGTGGTCGAGTGGCTGGCGCCGTTCGACGACGGCGCGCCCACCACACCGGGCACGGCGCCCGAATAGCGGCCACGCGGAACTGACATTCGATAGACCACTTGGAGAACTATCATGGCACTCAGTTGGCGTCACTCGGTTCTGGCGGATCGGCATCGCGCGCTCGGATCGAAGCTCGAGGATTGGAACGGCATGGGCACGGCATGGACCTACGCCAAGGACGTGGCCCAGGATCACGTGGCGATCCGCACCAAGGCGGGATTGATGGACGTCTCGGGACTCAAGAAGCTGTATCTGGTCGGCCCGCACGCATCCGCCATACTGAATTACGCCACCACGCGCGACGTCACCAAGATCTATCCCGGGCAAGTCCGCCTACGCCTGCATGCTGAACGAGGCCGGCCATTTCATCGAGGACTGCATTCTCTACCGCACGGGACCCAACTCCTGGATGGTCGTGCACGGCAGCGGCGCCGGTCACGAAACGCTGACGGCCTACGTCGTCGGCCGCAACGCCGCGATGATCGTCGATGACGATCTGCACGATCTGTCGCTGCAGGGCCCGTCGCCGTGGATTTCCTCGCGAAGCACGTGCCGGGCATCCGCGAGCTCAAGTATTTTCACCACATGCCGGCGACGCTGTTCGGCCGTCCGGTGCTGATCTCGCGCACCGGCTACACCGGCGAGCGCGGCTACGAGATCTTCTGCAAGGGCGAAGATGCCGGCCACATCTGGGACACGCATCCTGAGCGAGGGCAAATCGCTGGGCATCATCCCCACCTGCTTCACCACGCTCGATTACCTGCGGGTCGAGAGCTATCTGTTGTTCTATCCCTACGACATGTCCCAGATGTATCCCTTCGAGAACGATCCGCCGGGCGATAGCCTGTGGGAGCTTGGGCTGGATTTCACCGTGAGCCCCGGCAAGAACGATTTTCGCGGCGCCGATGCCGCACGCCCGCCTCAAGGGCAAGGAACGCTTCAAGATCTTCGGCCTGCTGGTCGACGGCAAGGTGCCGGCGGATATGGGCGATGCGGTGTATTCCGGCGACAAGAAAGTCGGCGTCGTCACCTGCGCCATGGTCTCGACGCTTGACCGGCAAGTCCATGGCGATCGCGCGCCTGGACGTGCCCGTCGGCGGTGCACGGCACGCGACTGGAGATTCGCGGCAAGAACGTCAAGGGGTCCGCAACGGCGCACACGCTGCCGTTCGACGACGCGGAGAAGAAAAAGCGTACCGCGGTGGGCTAAGGAGGCTCTTATGCAAACCAAGCTCTTGATCGATGGCGCACTCGTAACCGGCGAGGGGCACACCGAGCGTGTGCTCGACCCCGCGAGCGGCAAATGCATCGCCGAAGTGCCGGAAGCAAGCCGTGCGCAGTTGGATGCCGCGGTGAGTGCCGCGGAGGCGGCGGCCGCGGGCTGGGCGCAAGCGGTACCCAAGGATCGGGCCACGCTGTTGCTCAAGTTGGCCGATCGCATCGAGGCGGACGGCGCCGCATTCGCGAAGCTCGAGTCCGACAACACCGGCAAGCCGCTCGGCGCGGTCTTGAACGACGAAATGCCGGCAATCGCCGACGTATTTCGTTTTTTTGCGGGCGCAGCCCGCACGCAGCACGGCGCACTGGCCGGCGAATACATACCAGGCTACACCAGTATGATCCGGCGCGATCCCATCGGCGTAGTCGCTTCGATCGCACCTTGGAATTATCCCTTGATGATGGCGGCATGGAAACTCGGCCCCGCATTGGCCGCCGGCAACACCGTGGTTCTCAAACCCTCCGAGCAGACACCGCTGACCGCATTGAAGCTCGGCCAATTGCTGGCCGAAGTGTTCCCCAAGGGCGTCGTCAACATCATTTGCGGCCGCGGTGAAACGGTCGGTGCGCCGCTGGTGTCACATCCTCGCGTGCGCATGGTCTCGCTGACCGGCGATGTATCCACGGGTCAGAAAATCCTGAGTGCCGCCGCGGGCAATCTGAAGCGCACGCACCTGGAACTCGGGGGAAAAGCCCCGGTGATCGTATTCGACGATGCGGATCTCGACGCAGTGGTGGCGGGTGTGCGGACTTTCGGCTTCTACAATGCCGGTCAGGATTGTACGGCCGCCTGCCGACTGTACGCCGGCGCAAAGATTTATGACCGCCTGGTTGCCGATTTGGGTACTGCCGTGCGCTCGCTCAAGGTGGGTTTGCAGAACGAGGCGGGCGTCGAGATGGGTCCGCTGATCTCAGCCGAGCAGCGCACCCGCGTGGCGGGATTTGTCGAACGGGCGGCGGCGAATCGGCACGTAGAAATCACCGTGGGCGGCAAAACCCGCGCGGGCGCGGGTTTTTTCTATGAGCCGACCATCGTGGCGGGCGCTCTTCAAACCGACGAGATCGTGCAAAAAGAGGTGTTCGGACCGGTGGTTTCGGTGACTCGTTTCACCGATGCGGATGATGCCGTGGCTTGGGCGAATGATTCCGAATATGGCCTGGCCTCCTCTGTTTGGACCCAGGACGTCGGCAAGGCCATGAGCGTGGCGGCACGGCTGCAATACGGATGTACCTGGATCAACACTCATTTCATGCTGATCAGTGAAATGCCGCACGGGGGTTTCAAGCGCTCCGGCTACGGCAAGGATCTGTCGGTGTACGCACTCGAAGACTACAGCGTGCCGCGGCACATCATGGTCAAGTTCTAGCCCGTGACCTGACAGGAGGAACTCGCGCACCCCTGCGGCAATCCCTCTAATCTTGGTGATTGTTACCTAATCTCCGCGGGCGCGATAACGGATTCCCCTACAGCGCAGCCGCTTACCCTAGGCTAGTCTTTGTTGGAATGAAGTATTCCTTGAGCGCCACCCCGGCCCGGGATGACGCGCTTCAGCCAACCAAGGAATCGGCTTGTACAACAATAACGGCCCGATGCTGCCGCTCGTCTCGATCGATCCGTCGCTGCTGCGGGCTTGGACCGCCGTCGTCGAGAACATGCCTGACGCGATGTTCGTCGTCTCGGGGACTGCGCGCGCCGGCCAAATCTCGTATGCCAACACCCGCGCCATTCGCATGTTCGGCTACGAGCGTAATGAGTTGATCAATCAATCCATCGTCATGTTGCTGCCCCCTCGAGAGCGCGCGCAGCACCAGGAATCTCTTCACCCAGGTGCGGGCCAGCCTATGCTCGGACTTCACCGCGACGGCACCGAGTTTCCGATCGATGTTCTGTTCACTCCCGACGAGGGCGGCGCGGCGCCGGTCACCATTTTGATCGTGCGCTACCTGACGGACCGAAATCAGTTGGACTGCGTTCGGCAAAATGACGAACTAAAGTCGCGAAATCTCGCCGCCGCCACTCATGACCTTCGCCATTCGCTGCAAACGATCTGGAATCTGCAAACCGTATTGGCGCAGGCCTTCAGGCATACCGAGTACGCGCTGCACATGACGTTGCTGGAAGAAGCCGCGAGAAAGATGGATCAGATGCTCGCTTCACTGGTTGATATCAATCGGACCGATGCTGCCCACGCCATCAAGGTGCTGCACATCGAGGATGATCGCAGCGTGTCCCGATCGATGGCGAGGCTGTTGCGTCTCGAAGGGTACGAGGTCGTGAGCGCGTCATCGCGCGAGGAAGCTTTGCAGCACCTGGAAGCCGGCGGTTTGCACCCGGATTTGATTTTGACCGATTTTCAATTTCTTATGGGATTCACCGGCGAGCAAATCGTCGCCGAGATCGCGGAGCGGCTCCGCTTCAAGCCCCCGACGATCATGCTGACGAGTGCGGACTTAAATCAGCACCCCGGCAGCGGCCAGTCGATCGCCGACCGGATTTTGCCGAAGCCGGTGGACATCCATGTGCTGATCCGCGAGATTGAGTGTCTACTCGGCAAGGGCGCGGTCCGTTAGTTCGACAATTCCTGCAAATACCAAGCGACGAAGCGTTCGGTGTAAGTCTCCTGGATGGAGTACGGGCCGGGCTCGAAAAAGCGTGAATTGATGCCGGCCTGGTTCATTTCGACGATTTTCTTGTCTTCCGCGCTGGTGGTTTTCCACAGCCACGTCAGCCGTTCGACATCGTAGTCTTCGCCTTCCACCGCCGACTCATCGACCAGCCAGAGCACCTCCATTTCGGTGCGGTCCACGGTTCGTGGAATGAAGCGATAAATGACGCCATGGTCCGGATACGCCAGAAAATCGCTCACCGGACCGATGTCGAAATACGTCGAATTGCCGTCGGAGGCGGAATAAGCCCCCATCAGCCGCCCAAGTGATTGGCCGTCGGCCGTCGCACTCAGCAAACCTTCATGTAAGGCGCTGCGCATGACGGCATTCGATTCTTGGCCTATGCCGGCGGCACATCCGTATCGATCGATATCGGGTACTGCAACGCCGAGGACCTCTGCCCGCCGCCTTGCCGCGTGCTCGATCTCCTCGTTCATTTCCGGGGGGCGCGCATAGACGTGACGTTTGGAAAACTCCGGATGCGCAGGCTGGCAGTGGTAGCACTCCATGTAGTTCTCGACGGCAAGTTTCCAGTTGGCATCGATCGAGTAGAGCTCGCTATGGGCAACCTTGGCGTGAGACCAACCGTATACACCCGCCGATCGGTTCAAGGCGTCCTCGGCCGGGGTGAAATCGAGCGGCTTCTCGGCGAACGTCGTGAAGATCAGGCCCTCGACGATTTTGACCGGCAACGTTTTGAGCCCCATGCCGGTGTGCCTGAACGATTCGGGCATTTGCCGCGCGGTCAAGAGATTCCCGTCCAGATCGTACGTCCAGGCGTGGTAGGGACAGGTGAGCCGTGCGGCCGGCGCCTTTCCGGCACGGCCCGAGCAAACTCGCGAACCGCGATGCCGGCAGACGTTCAGCAGCGCTCGCACCTCTCCGGTGGGCGCGCGCACCACGATGACCGACTCGGATCCCAGTTCGACGACCAAATACTCGCCCGTCCGGGCGATGCTGCTCACATGGCCCGCGCAAAACCAATGCTTGAGCAGCATTCTCTGCATATCGCATTCGAATATCGAGGGGTCGGTGTAGAACTCGCGCGCCAGCGCATGGCCGGGCCGATGGCGGCGAATGAGTGTGGGCAGTTCAGCAATCACCCGGCTCTCCTGTTTTTGTGCTGCGGGCGCCCGATGCAAGCCCCACGAGCAGCAGCAACGCAGCACCGCTCAAGAGCGCGGGCAAGCCGTGACGCGGCCATCGATCCATGGCGATGCCTCCCAAACTAGGTCCAATCACCCCACCCAGGCAGTAAACCATGACGAACAGCGTGTTTGCCATCGGTAGATCCTGCGCCCCAAACTCGCCGCCCAGCAGAGCAACCCCCTGGCTGTAAAAGGCGTACAGCGTGCCGCCCCAAATGAAGAGCAAAGGCCATAGCAGCAACGGGGAGTCGAAGAACGGCTGCAGCAACAGCGGCCCGAGGGCGCTCAACAGCGCACATATCGCCGAGCATGAAGCGCCGGCCGAACCGATCCGCCAAGAGCCCGATCGGCACCTGCAGCACCACATTGCCCGCCATGAACACGGCGAGCAACAGCAACGCCGCCCGTTCGGTAAACCCCGCGTGCAATCCGAATAACGGCAGTAACGTGAGGTCTGCCGATTCCACCAATCCGGCGACCAGTGCGGCCAACATGATGAGCGGCGCCGCGTGGACTGCGTCCTTGAGCTTGCGCAGCGGCGTGAATCCTTCCGATGCGGTCGGTCCGCCGCCGAGCAGCGTGAGCGGCAACATGGTCACTACCAAACCTACTGCCCCGATCACGAAGGGTTGCCAGCCGCGCGTGCCGGTGAACTCCAGCAGCGCCGGACCGGCAATCGTGCCGATCGAAAATACCGTACCGTAAATGCCCATGACGGCTCCGCGCGCCTCCGCGCCGCTCACCGTGTTCAACCAGATTTCACTTGCGATCCAACTTAAGCCGAGGGCACAGCCGGTGAAGAGTCTCAAGATCAGCCCATAACGGAACGCTCGGCCTCACGGGCATCAACAATAGGATCACGCGCAGCGCAGCCGATACCCACGATGACGCTGCGCTTGAGGCCCAAGCGTGCGATTGCGTGAGGATAAAAAGGCCCGAATAGAATCACGGCAATGAGACTCGATGCCGTCACCGCGCCGACTGCAAAGCTGGAATTGCCCGCACGACTCAGCACGAGCGCAATCAGCGGCGGCTGAAAGCCAAATGTCAAACCCACGCCAAGGCTCGAGGAGAAGACGGCGGCGAGCGTCAAACGTCGCGAAACATCCTTCAAGTGCCCAATTCCCGGGCATGAAACGACCCTGAACGCCCCTCAATCGTGCGGCATGCTCCGCGCAAGAGCGCAGTGGACTTGCGTCTGCACCGCGAGTCTCGGCACAAAGTATGCATCGCCCTCATCGTTAGCCTTCCGGATTGCGACATTTGAGCAACGGGCGTTAAGTTTGTGCGGGTGCCTGTTGCGCAATAAACTTGCGTGTCAGTAAACGCTATGTTACGAATTGAGTCTGCGGATCACAAGGGGATCGCTAAAAAGCGCGAGCGGATGTGCAAAAGCGCGCGACGTTAAGGTCGCGAGCGCACTCTGAAAGATAGTGCGCCGCGCGTGGCCGTTGGTCGATTTTTCAGGGAGATAAAGTACATGAAAAAATTGTTGTGTCGCCGCCGACGCGGCCGCACGCTTGCCTCGGTCGATTCTTTTCGCGCTGCTTGGCGCGGCGCTCGGGGGCATCGCGCTCTTGGCTCTCCGGCCATTGCCGATCCGGCGGCCGCCGCGGCCGGCCCAAGTACGAGCCCGACGCCGGCCAAAGGCGGAGGCGAACTGGAAGAGATCATCGTCACCGCCGAAAAGCGCGAATCGACCGTGCAGGCGACGCCGATCGCGATGACGCGCCTTGAGCGCCGGCGATCTCATGGAGCAAAACATCACATCGATCCAGGACCTCGTCGGCGCCATCCCGGGATCTCGCTGCGCACGGCGGGACCGGGCCAAACCGAGTACGAAATGCGCGGCTTGGCCTCCTCCGGCGGCTCCGTGGCGACGGTGGGCTTCTACCTCGATGAAACACCCCTGTCGGCGTCCGCAGTGGCGCTCAACGGCCGCACGGTCATCGACGCCGACCTCTACGATCTCAATCGCACCGAGGTACTGCGCGGGCCGCAGGGCACTCTCTACGGCGCCGGATCCATGGGCGGCACGATTAAACTGGTCACCAATCCGCCCAAGCTCCACGACCTCGACGGGTCGGCCTACGTCGACGCCTCGCAAACCACCGGCGGCAGCACCAACGGCCGCGGCAGCTTGATGCTGAATATTCCGATCGGCGACATCGCAGCGCTGCGCTTCGTCACGACGGATAAGTACATCAGCGGCTGGATCCATCGCTACGTGATCGCGCCCGGGCAGTTTCCGTATCCGACGAATTACGGCAATTGCGGAGCTTACTACTGCACTCGAGGCGACGTTCAGGACGCGCCCGTGGCCGACGACCATGCGAAGCTCCAACATCGAGCGCTTCATTTCATCGCGCGCCTCCTTGCTGGTTCAGCCGGCCGACAATTTGTCGATCACCGGAAACTTCATGTATCAGCGCATCGATGCCGACGGCTACAACAATTATCAGGCGCCGCCCAACAACGAAGCGATCTATCAGCCCTACGACATCAAGGAGCCGTACTACGATTCCTTCCATCTATGGAGCCTGAAGATCAGCTACGACATGTCGTTCGCGAATCTGACCTCGGCATCGTCCTATTGGAAGCGCGATGTATATCAATCGACGGATTCGACCGAAGCCCTGCAGAACATCTTCAATTACACGCAATTCGTCCCGAACCTCTACCAGGACAACGACACGACCTGGCAGATTGCGCAGGAACTGCGGCTCACGTCGCGGGGTGAAGGGGACTTGCAGTGGGTGGGCGGCCTGTACTACTCGAACCTGCACTCGGGCTACGTCACGAAGAATCAGACGGTCTGGGTTTGTAACTACCCCGGCCTGTCCTTACGGGGACGGTCCCTCGGCCGGTCATTGCCCAGTGGCTGATCAATTCACGTACGGAGCCATTGCGGGCTACAACCCCGAGGGCCTCATGTTCAACGACAACAATCCGAATATCCTCAATCAGAAAGCGATCTTCGGCGAGGCGAGCTACAAGCTGACTCCCACACTCAAGGTCACGGCCGGAATGCGGTTCTATAAATTCGACATCAGCAACGACGCCAATCAGCGCGGCCTCGGCACGGCATCGGGAAATGCCACACCCACGATCGCCAGCGCATCCGGAAGCAATACCAGTCTGTTGCCGAAGGTGAACGTGTCGTATGAGCCCACCGCGGATCTCACGCTATACAGCACGGTCTCCAAGGGCTCCCGCCCCGGCGGGGTGAATCTGCCGATCCCGCTGAACCCAAACGGCTTTTATTATTGCGGGGGACCCGCACCCGGCACCATTTACGCGGGCGGCAGCGGCCCCAGCTATCTGACGAGTCAGCCGTCCTACTATGCTCCGGACGATATCTGGAGCATCGAATTGGGCGAGAAAGCCAGGTTCGATGATCGGCGCTTTACGGTCAATGCGGATGTCTTCTACGTCAAATGGCACAACATTCAGCAGCTGGTCGTGCTCTCCTGCGGCTATCCCTACAATACCAATGTGGGCGATGCCAAGACGTACGGGCCGGAGCTCGAAATGGCGGCGAAAGTGACCGATGCGATCACGGTCGACCTTACCGGCGCGTATACCCAGGCCTACATCAGCGCTCCGAACGACACTCCAGGGCTTCCGATCACGTCCGGAACGCGCGTCACCAGCATTCCGAAGTACACGGGCAACCTGGCCGTGAGCTACGAAACGATGCTGCCCCAGGACTATAAATTGACGGCGCGGGTCGCGGAGGACTATGTCGGCCCGGTTTACGACACCGCCTATTACGCCGAGACCTTGGGCTCGTACGGCCTGATGGACTTCAGGATGGGTGTGGGTAAGGAGCGCTGGACGGCGTCCTTGTTCGGCACCAATTTGACCAACAAACACGCCGCACTGACCATCGACAATACGGTCTTCGCGTGGCAGCAGCCGACGATCACGCGTGTCTCGACCAATCAGCCGCGCACGATCGGCCTGGCGTTCGAAACGAAGTTCTAAAGTCCGCACGGCGATCAGACAGCGAAATCGCTCATGATCGGGGGGCACAAGCCCCCCGATTTTTCGTAATATGGCGCCCACGGGCGCGGGTAGCCACCTGCGCACTCAGGGGAGAGAACGAAGTGACGGTCAATTCCGGCAAGGCGATCGATCAAGACGCCGAGCAACTGCGCGCCTTGGGCTACGTATCGCATTTCGACCGCACGATGTCGAAATGGGAGAACTTTTCCTTGGGATTCACCTACCTCTCGCCGGTGGTGGGCGTCTACACGCTCTTCGCGAGCGCCTTTGTCGCCGGCGGCCCGCCGATGTGGTGGAACTACATCGGTCGTCGGTTTGGGTCAGCTGATGGTTTGCTTGATCTTCGGAGAGATCGTCTCGCAGTTTCCGATCTCCGGCGGCCTGTATCCCTGGGCGCGACGTCTGGTCGGCAAGCGTTGGGCATGGATGGCCGGATGGGTGTATGCCTGGGCGCTGTGCTGCACGATGGCGGGCGTCGCCACCGGCGTCGCGCCGTTCCTCGCGCAGTTGTTCGGGCTCGAGAGCACGCCGGTCGCGACGACCGCGATCGCCCTCATTCTCATCGCCATGACGACCGCGCTCAATCTGAGCGGCACGCGATTATTGGCGCGGGTCGCGATGTTCGGGTTCATCTGCGAACTGGTGGGCGCCATCGTGGTCGGCGTCTATCTGTTGCTGTTCGCGCGGCATCAGCCGCTTAAAGTCCTGGTGGACACCTCGTTCGTGCACACGCAGGGACAGCTATTGGCCCGCGTTTCTCGCCTCCTCGCTCGCCGCGATGTTCTGCTACTACGGCTTCGAAGCCTGCGGCGACGTTGCCGAGGAGACACCGGACGCGAGCCGCATGATTCCCAAGGCCATGCGCATGACGATCTACATCGGCGGCGCGGCCGCGCACTGGGTATGCCTCGCCTTCGTGCTGTCGATCCCCGACATCGGCGCCGTGATGTCGGGCAAGGACACCGACCCCATCGTCACCCTGCTCAAAGCGGCGATGGGTGAAGGCGGATTTCGTGCGGTGATCGTCGTCGTGCTGGTCTCCTTCATTTCCTGTCTCTTGAGTTTGCAGGCCGCCGCCAGCCGGCTGATTTTCGCCTATGCCCGGGATCAAATGATTTTCGGCAGCAGGTACCTGAGCCGCATGTCGCCAGGCCACCATGTGCCGGCCAATGCGCTCATCGTGATGGGCGCCATACCGGCGGTGATCGCGCTCTCGGCGCTGTGGCTGCAGGATGCCATCGCGACCATCATCAGCTTCGCGGCCGTCGGCATCTACATCTCGTTCCAAATGGTCGTGCTGGCCGCGCTGATCGCGCGCGCCAAGGGCTGGCGGCCGTCGGGTCCCTTTACGCTCGCCGGCTGGGGATGGTTGGTGAACGTGCTCGCGCTCGCTTATGGCGTCGGCGCCATCGTCAACATCCTGTGGCCGCGCAGCCCGAACGATCCCTGGTACGTCGACTACGGCATGTTGGTGACGACCGCTGGGCGTGATGGTTCTCGGCGGCTGCTACATGGTCATGGCCAAGCCCTACGAGCGCGGCAATGCACCCGCGGGCGACGCGCACAGATTGGCGCTCGGGAACGCGGCGGCGCGCGTGGAAGCTCCGCCGATCGGATGATCCGCGGCAAGGCCCACGCGCGGAGCGGCATGATCGGAGCGGCCTCGTCTAGGGCTCGGCTCAAGGATAAGGGCCCGCCGTCGCGTCATTGCCGCCATCGACGCTCAAGTTGGTGCCGGTGACATAACTCGCAAGGTCGGATGCCAAGAAATGCACGCAACGCGCGACTTCGCTCGGATGCGCCAAGCGCCGCATCGGGAATGCCGGCCGCCAGCTCGCGCAGACTTGCCGCGATATCGCCGCCGCGCTTGGCCAGGATATCATCGACCATCCGCGTATGGATTTCGCCGGGGCACACTGAATTGATGCGGATGTTGTCGCGCGCATGGTCGAGCGCCATGCATCGTGTGATCTGCACGACCGCTCCCTTGCTCGCGCAGTAGGCCACATGATTCGGCTCACCGTTCAAGCCCCACTCCGAAGCCACATTGACGATGGCGCCTTTGCCCATCTGCCTTCATGTGCTTGACCGCGGCCCGGCTCAAATAGAACAGCGCGTTGACGTTCACCGCCATGGTGTCGAGCCACTGTTCATCGGTGGTCTCGAGTGCGTTTGCCGTGTAGAGGATGCCGGCATTGTTGACCAGGACGTCGAGTCCACCCAGACGTTCGACGGTTTCGGCGATCAGCCGCTCGCAGGCGCCGGCGCGCGCAAGTCCGCGGCCGCGAATTGGGCGTTGCCGCCCGCCGTTCGGATTGCCTCGACCACCGCGCGGCCGCTGTTCTCGTCGCGGCCCGACACCATCACGCTCGCGCCCGACTCGGCGAAGACGCGCGGCGCAGGCCTCGCCGATTCCGGTCGTCGAGCCCGTGACCAGCACCACTTTTCCCGCAAAGCTCATTTTGAACCACTCCGCAGCGGCGGGGCTTTCGCACCCTGGACCGCCAGTATAGTCAGTGAGGCCCGGTGGTTAGCACGCACGGGCATCAGAGGAGGAAAAACATGGCTCGAGACCCGAAACATGATGTGTTGTTCGAGACGGTCAAGATAGGACCGAAGACAACTCGCAATCGCTTTTGGCAGACCTCGCACTGCGCCGGTCCGGGCGCCGAGCGGCCCGGCGCTCAAGCGCATTTGCGCGGCATGAAGGCCGAGGGCGGCTGGGGCGTGGTGTTCACGGAATTCTGCTCCATCCACCCGGAGTCGGACGAGTATCCCTACACGTCGGCGCGCATCTGGGATCAGGGCGACGTCATGAACCTCGGGCTACATGTGCGAAATCGCACACCGTCACGGAAGCCTCGCGGGCATCCAGCTGTGGTACAGCGGCGGCAATGCGCCCGCGCTCGAGTCCCGCGAGGTGGGCCGCAGCCCCAGCCAATGGCTCTCGCCGCTGTTTGCCACGCGCTCGGTCTACGGCTATGAGATGGACGAGCTGGACATCCGCACCGTCATCAACATGTACGTCGAGGCCGGCAAGCGCGCTGAAGCCGGCGGGCTTCGATCTGCTCGAGGTCTCGGCCGGCGACGATACGCTGCCCATCCAGTTCTTGGAGCCGCGCTTCAACCGGCGCACGGATCACTACGGCGGCAGCTTCGCCAACCGCTCGCGATTTTTCATCGAACTGCTGCATGCGCTGAAGCGCGCGCTGGGGGACCGCTGCGGCATCACCACGCGCTTCGAGATGGACACGCTGCACGGTCCCGAAGGCGTCGAGGCGCACGAGGACGGCGTGCGGCTGCTGGAGTTGTTTCGCCGCGAAGGCGTCGTCGATGCGGTGGCGCTCAAGATCGGCGATTACGCCGAATGGGGCGAGGATGCCGGCGTGTCGCGCTTCCGCAAGTCCGGCTGGATGACGCCCTTCATCAAGCAGGGCAAATCCATTCTGGGCGCCGGCATTCCGGTGGTCGGCAACGGGCGCCTCACCAGCCCCGACGACATGGTCGGCTCTGATCCGCGCCGGCGTGCTCGACATCATCGGCGCGGCGCGCCCTTCGATCGCCGATCCCTTTCTGCCGACCAAGATCTCCGAGGGCCGGCTCGAGGACATTCGCGAGTGCATCGGCTGCAACATCTGCGTCTCGAAGTTCCAGCAGGGCGGCCAGATCATGTGCACGCAGAACGTGACCATCGGCGAGGAATACCGCCGCGGTTGGCATCCGGAGAAATTCACCAAGACGACGCAAGCCCTGCAGCGTTCTCGTCGTCGGCGGCGGCCCCGCCGGCATGGAGTGCGCGCGGGTTCTGGGCGAGCGCGGCTACACGGTGCACCTGCGCGAAGCCGAGAGCGAGCTCGGCGGCCATTGGAAGTGCGATCGCGACCCTGCCGCGCTTGAACGAATGGAGCCGCGTGATCACCTACCGGCAGACGCAGCTCGCCAAGCTCAAGAAGAACGTCGAGGTGCATCTCGGCGTCGGCCGAATGAGCGCCGACGAGGTGCTGCAATACGGCGCCGATCGCGTCGTCATCGCCACCGGCTCCCATTGGTGCGGCGACGGCCGCGGCGCGAATATCGGGCCGATTCCGCGGCGCCGACGATTCGTTGCCGCACGTGCTGACGCCCACCCAAGTCATGCACGGCAAGCCGGTCCCCGGCAAGCGCGTGCTGGTTCTGGACGGCGACGGCCATTTCATGGGCATCGCGCTCGCCGAATTGATGGCGAATCAGGGCAAGGAGGTCACCTACGTCTGCGATGCGGCCGACGTCGCCGAGTACGGCGTATTCACCATGGAATCGGCCAACAACAAGCGCATGCTGTTCGAGAAGGGCATCAAGACCTATTGCAACCATTGGGTCGACGGCATCGAGCCCGGCACGGTGCGCCTCAGCTATCTGTACAAGTTCGGTCCCGATCTCGATCGGGCCCGAGCGCCGGCCGCGTGCCGCGCAAGGACAATGGCGGAGAATTCGACCTGGAGATCGACGCCGTGATCCTGGTGACCGCGCGATACTCCGAAGATCGCCTGTGGCGCGAATTGAAGGCGCGCAAAGCCGAATGGGCCGGCCAACGAGATACAGGCCATATTCCGCGTCGGCGACTGCAAGGCGCCGGCCCAGCTCAACCAGGCGATGTGGGATGCCCATCGGCTGGCGCGGGAATTCGACAGCCCCCATCCCGCCTATCCGCTGCCCTGGATCCGCGAGCGCCAACTGTGGGGCGGCGCAGACCATTCCCAAACTGGGCGACCCGCGGGTGAACGTCGAATCAGGGTAAGATGGCCAGCTGGCTCACAAAGGTGCTACCGATGGTCCAGCCGACTCCGACTCGACGATCCCCGCGTCGAAGAACGAGCTCAGCCGTTCGCTCAAGGGCCGGCATCTGACGATGATTTCGATCGGCGGAATCATCGGCGCGGGACTGTTCGTGAGCAGCAGCACCTCGATCATCGCCGGCGGTCCCGCGAGCTTCATCAGCTACGCCATCTGCGGGCTGCTTGATCCTGCTGGTCATGCGCATGCTGGGCGAAATGGCCACCGCCCTGCCCCAGGTCCGCTCGTTCACCGAGTTCGCCCGCGCCGGCCTGGGCGACGGCGCGGGGTTCGTGGTCGGCTGGCTGTATTGGTATTTTTGGGTGCTGGTGGTGCCGGTGGAGGCCATCGCCGGCGCCAAGATCCTGCAGCAATGGATGCCGCTGTCGCCGCTGCAGATCGGCATCGGCCTGATGACGGTCATGACGGGCGTGAATCTCATGTCGGCGCGCTCCTATGCCGAATTCGAATTTTGGTTCGCCTCCATCAAGGTTGCCGCCATCCTGGTGTTCATCGCCATCGCCGCTTCATACGCCTTCGGCTGGACCGCGCCGCACGGCGCCACCTTCGGCAATCTCGTCGACTACGGCGGCTTCACGCCGCATGGTTGGATCGCGGTGCTCGCCGCGGTGCCCACGGTGTTTTTCGCCATGACGGGCGCGGAAATCACCACCATTGCCGCGGCGGAGTCCGCGCAACCGGGCCGCGCCATCGCCCGCATGGGCATCGCCGGTGATCTGGCGCATCCTGATGTTCTACGTGGTTCGGTGTTCCTCATCGTGTCGGTGACGCCCTGGAACACCGTGCGGTCGGGCGAATCGCCGTTCACGCTGGCGCTCAACACCATGCACGTTCCCTGGGCCGGCGACGATCATGAGCGTCATCATCCTGACGGCGGTGCTGTCGTGCATGAACTCCGCGTTCTACGTGAGCTCGCGCGTGCTGTTCATCCTGGCCGATCGCGGCGATGCGCCGCAGGCCCTGGTCAAGTTGAACGCCCGCCGCGTGCCGGTGGTGTCGGTGCTGATGGGCGCCGTCGCGGGCTTTCTCGGCATCATCGCCGCGACCGAGGCGCCGCAGGAGGTTTTCGACTTTCTGGTGAGTTCGTCCGGCGCGCTGATCGTGTTCATCTACATGGCCATCGCCGTGTCGCAGATCGCCCTGCGCATGCGCCGCGAGCGCAGCCGGCGAGCCGCGGCCCGCCGGTGACATGTGGCTGTTCCCCTGGTTGAGCTATGCGGCCATTGCCGGCATGGGCGCCGTGCTGGTCGCGATGGCATTCACGCCCGGCCTGCAGCAGGATTTCAAGTTCAGCTGCATCACCCTGGTCGTGGCCATCGCCGCCTATCTGATCGTCAAGCGCCTGCGGCAGCCGCGCGACGCGCCGTACCCGAGACGTCAGCGGGACCTGAACCGCGCTCATGAGCGTGCGTTGGTCCGCCGCAATCCGGAATCTCTGCATCGATACCTTGCAAATTACCCATCGCGTGTCAAGTGAAAAAAATTACATCGTTCGTGTACAAATAGTACGCTGTCATGCCGGTATTTTTGGCAGTATAAATCGTGCCTGGCGGTGGCATCCGCGGCGGCGAAGGTTTAGGAGAATCTCGCGCCGGCAAGCCAGCCAACTCCCCCGTCGGTGCGATATCCCGGCGGCGTGGGCCCCTCAAAAGCCCACGCCGTTTTTTATTGTGCGCTTCATGCCTCATTGAGCGCCAAGTGATCGGGCGCTTCATGCGCGGCCAGTGCATCGGACTGGCCAGTCGGCAGGTACAGCCGTCTACGTAAAGGCTATTCTGCCAGTGCCCGGCGAGCGCTAACACCACGCTGAAACCATGTACGCATGCCCTCGCGCACCCCCTCTGAACCCACGGCGGCCACGGGGCGCTCTACCGCATGATCGCGCTGCTCGAAGCCAAGGCGGCGGGTTTGTGGCTCGCGTCACAAATTCGCAACAACGTGATCGCGGGCGTGGTGGTCGGCATGGTCGCACTGCCGCTCGCCATGGCCTTCGCGATCGCGAGCGGCGCCCGCCCGGAGCAGGGGCTGTACACGGCCATCGTCGCCGGCGTGCTGACCGCGCTGTTCGGCGGCACCCGCGTGCAGATATCGGGCCCCACCGGCGCATTCGTCGCCGTGCTCTCCATCATCACGGCGCAACACGGTATCGCCGGCCTGCAGATCGCCACGCTGATGGCGGGCGTGATCCTGCTGCTGTTCGGCTTCGCGCGCCTCGGCAGCGTGATCAAGTACATCCCGAATCCGGTCATTGCCGGCTTCACCGCCGGCATCGGCGTCATCATCTTCGTCGGGCCAGTGGAAGGATTTCCTCGGCCTGTCCCCGGCGCCGTCGGGCCTGCGCTTTCACGAAAAGCTGTGGTCGCTGATCGAGGCATTGCCGACGATCAGTATCGCGACCACCGGACTTGGCGCTGCTCGCGCTCGCCATCCTGACGTCGGGCGCGCGCTATTTGAAGCGCATCCCCGCGCCGCTGGTTGCGCTGGTCGTCGCCACCGTCTGCAGGCGATCTTTCATTTCAAGGGGGTCGCGACCATCGGCTCCGCCTTCGGCGGAATTCCGCGCACGCTGCCCTCGTTTTCCATTCCCCTCCCTCGACCCGGCGCAGGTGTTCTCCCTGGTGGGGCCGGCGTTCACCATCGCACTGCTGGGCGCGATCGAGTCGCTGCTCTCGGCCGTGGTGGCCGACGGGATGGCCGGCACCCGCCACGATTCGAATCAGGAACTGATCGGCCAGGGAATCGCCAATATCGTGGCGCCCCTGTTCGGCGGCTTCGCGGCCACCGGCGCGATTGCGCGCACCGCGACCAACATCCGCAACGGCGCCACCAGTCCGCTTGCCGGCGATGGTGCATTCGCTGTTCCTGATCCTGGTGATCCTGCTGTTCGCGCCGCTCGCCTCGACGATACCGCTGTGCTGTCTGTCGGCCGTCCTGTTCGTGGTCGCCTGGAACATGAGCGAGTTGCCGCATGTCGTTCAGGCTGCGTGCGCGGCGCGCCGAAGGCCGATGTCGGTCGTTCTGCTGCTGACGTTCTTTCTGACGGTGTTCGTCGATCTCGTGGTCGCCGTCAACGTCGGCGTGATTTTCGCGGCGCTGTTCTTCATGCGGCGCATGGCGGACGCGGTCAATGTAGAACAGCAAATCGAGGAGCTGCCCGACTCCGGCACGCCCGGCTCGCCTGCGTCAGCGGCCGAACGATGGCGTCGTCATCTACAGCATCGAGGGGCCGTTCTTCTTCGGTGCCGCCGAGAAGCTCGAGCGCACGCTGGCGCACATCCAGCGGCGCGGCGACCACGCTGATATTGCGCATGGGCAACGTGCCCTTCGTCGATGCCACCGGGATCTTCGCCATCGAGGAAATGATCACCGATTTCAGGCGGCATGGCGCCACCGTGCTGCTGGTTGAAGTGCGCCCCAATGTGCGCTACAAGCTGGAGCGCGGCGGTGTGATCGCTCAGGTGGGAAGTGAGAATGTGATCGACACGCTGGACGAGGCCATGTTGCGCGCCAATGGCCTGCGAACGAACCCCCAGCCGTAAATCTATCCGAGGAGACTCCATGCCGATCGAACGCCTGCACAAAGGCCCGCGAATGTCTCAGGGAGTGATCCACAACAAAACGGTGTATTTGGCCGGCCAGGTGGCCGCCGCGGCTCAGGGAAAGAGCGTCGCCGAGCAAACCAGGAACATTCTGTCGACCATCGATGCTTTGCTGGCAGAGGCGAAAACCGACAAGGGTAAGCTGCTGTCGGCCACGATTTGGCTCACGGATATGTCGACGTTCGCGGAGATGAACCAGGTCTGGGAACGCTGGGTGACGCCCGGCGCCACCCCGGCTCGCGCAACGGTGCTCTCAGCGCAATTGGCCTCCCCCGAGTACAAAATCGAGATAGCCGTCATCGCCGGCCCAGCCCTAAAGATCGCGGCGGTCAATAGCGCTCGAACTTGGTCGACAGAATGATCGACGAGGTGGTGCGCTCGACGCCATCCGAGCGCCCCGATGCGATCGATGACCTGATCCATCTCGGCGACGGAGGCGGTCACGGCCACCGCGATCAAGTCCGACCTCGCCGCTGACCGAGTGCAAGACGCGAACCTGGGCGATCGCGCGCAGCGCCGCGGTCACGGCGCGCGTCTCCTTGGCGCCCACTTTGACCATGACATGGGCGCGCACCGCGCCCAGGCCATGTTCGGGCGCAAGGCGCACGCCATAGCCGACGATCACGCCCTGCTTTTCCAGTCGCTCGATCCGGCTTTGCACGCTGGTTCGCGACCGCCCCACCAACCGGGCCAGTTGCGCGGTGGAGGCACGGCCGTTCTCGCGCAACGCGAGAATCAATTTCTCGTCGATCGCATCCATGTCATTTCGCCGGTTTTGCCCTACGAAATGTATCGAATATACCTGAAAATGTCTGAAACGACCCTACCAATCGAAGGGCAGTGGATAAAATACCTGGCCATCTCCAGGAGGCTGACATGAAAAACATCGTTATCGTAGGCGCAGGAAAAATCGGCTCGATGATCGCGGAACTCCTGGCGGGCTCCGGCGATTACGCCGTCACGGTCATCGACCGTTCCCAGCGGCAGTTGGATCGCCTCGAGACCGCGCGTCGCTGTGCACGAGAGTCGCCGCCGACATCACCCAGGGCGGCAGCCTGCAAGAGCTCCTGAAGGGTCAGTTCGCCGTCCTGAGCGCGGCGCCCTACCACGCCACCCGCCTGATCGCCGAGGCGGCCAAGGCGGCCGGCGCCCACTATCTCGATTTGACCGAGGACGTCGCCAGTACCCGGGCAGTCAAACAGCTCGCCGCCGGCGCGCGCACCGCGTTCATTCCCCAATGCGGCCTCGCCCCCGGTTTCATCACCATCGTCGCGAGCGATCTGGCCTCGCATTTCGACGAGCTGCAGGATGTGCGTATGCGGGTCGGCGCGCTGCCGAAATTTCCCTCCAACGCGCTCAACTACAATCTGACCTGGAGCACCGACGGCGTCATCAACGAGTATTGCGAGCCCTGCGAGGCGATCGTCAACGGCCAGCTGCGCGAGACGCAGCCGCTCGAGGAGCTCGAGGAATTCTCGCTCGACGGCGTCTTGTACGAAGCCTTCAACACCTCGGGCGGCCTCGGCACCTTGTGCGAGACCCTGGCCGGCAAGGTGCGCAATCTCAATTACCGCACCATCCGCTATCCCGGTCACGCGGCCATCATGAAGGCGCTGCTGAATGACCTGCGACTGCGCGATCGCCGCGAGCTGCTGAAGGACATCCTGGAGAATGCGGTGCCGATCACCCTTCAGGACGTCGTCATCGTATTCGTCACTGTGAGCGGCATGCGCGGCGGTCAGCTGGTGCAAGAGACCTATGCGAACAAGATTTACGCCGCGCCCTTCGGCGGCCGCGTGCGCAGCGCGATTCAGATCACCACAGCAGGCGGCATTTGCGCCGTGCTCGACATGCTGAGCGCCGGCCATCTGCCGCAGTCGGGGCTCATCAAGCAGGAAGAGATCGCCCTCAAGGCCTTTCTCGCCAATCGATTTGGCCGCTGCTATGCCATGCCCGCACCTGCAGCAGCCAACGCCGCCTGAGAGGCACGGTGGGCTGACGAAGGCCGCGATGTCGGCGAGCGTCGGCGCGCGGCCGCGCGCCGGCGTGCGAGAGCGCCGCCACCGTATCGGCATGCCCAGTCTATGGATAGAGCTTCAAGGTGACCGCCACACCGCGCGCACTGAGGGCGGTCGCCAGGTTGCGCGAGTTCTTCGGCGCCACGCTCTCGTCCTTCAAGCCGTGCACCAGCAGCATCGGCGGTGCGTCCGGGCGCACGAAATTGATGGGCTGCGAATCGGGATAGCGCTCCGGCGGCCCGAACATGTCCTGTACATCCGGCTCGAGCAGCGGCAGGAAATCGTAGGGCCCCGACAAGCCGATCAGGCCGGCGATGGGCGGGGCGGCTCGGCCCGCCGCCGCGAAATAGCGCGGATCGAGCGCCAGCAGCACCGCCATGTGCGCGCCCGCCGAATGGCCCATCAGGTACACGCGATTCGGGTCCGCGCCGAAGTCCCCGGCGTGCGCCGCCGCCCACAGCGCGGCACGCGCCGCATCCTCCATGAAGCCCGCCATCTGCACCTCCGGGTAGTGCCGATAATTCGGCAACACCGCGACACAGTCCAACTCCGCCAGCGCCGCGCCCACGAATCGGTAGTCGGCTTTGTCGCCGAAGCTCCAGCGTCCGCCGTGCCAGAAGACCACGACGGCCGCGGCGCGGCCGCCGGACTTGCCGGGCACGTACACGTCCAGACGGCTGCTGTCGGATCGCGTCCCATAGGCGATGTCCGCCTGGCGCTTGTAGGAGCCGAATGCGGCCGGCACATTGGCGGCGAGGAACTCCGACTTTCGAACAGCCCGCCGTCACGAGCGCGCGCAAGTGCAGCCAGCGCGGTACGCCGCGACATCGGCGGGCTCATCTGTCGCGCAGGCATACGTGACGCGGCCTTCGGCGATCGATGAGGCCTTGCGCTGGCGAAGCCACTGCGCGCGCATCCTCGGCGTCCTCGGCGAACCATGTCGCCGCGCTACCCAAGCCGGAAGCTGTAGCCCCACTCGTCCATGTCGCGGCACATCCGTTCGCGACCCACGTTCGGCAGCAATCCGCCAGTAGGATCTGCAGATAGCACACGGCGCCTTCTTCCGCATCGTCGCCGCCCGCGTCGGTATCGAGGCCCGCGCGCCGCTCGGGCGTCATGCAGATGAAATGCGCGCTCTCGTGCAATACCGAGTGCACCGGCGTATCGAGCCGCGCGTAGATCCTGGCGCCGATCAGGCCCGCCTCGCGCTCGCCCCAGAAGGAGCCCGGAATGACTTCCTCGGGCGCCACCAGGATCAATTCCAGGCCATATCGATCCAGAAGCAATTCAAGCTCCAGGCGATCGATGGCGTTGAGCAGCAGCACACAGCGCTCCGGGCCGTCGCAACGCTATTTCAGGCGGGTCAGCCGGCGCATGGCGATGGCCACCAGGTCGCGCGCCATCTGCCGCGCGCAAGATGTCCGCCTCGTGCTCCTTGGCGAGCAGTTCGTTCACTCGAAAGCTGTAATCCTTCGACACGTTGATGGTCTGCGGCGCCAGCAGTTCCTTATCCGCGCCGTGCACCGCAAAAGTCACCGTGTAGGTCAGCTCGTAGTCCGTCGGAATGTTGCGTCGCCGACACCGACAGCGTGCGCTGTTCGACCAGGTCCTTGGTCACTTCGATGGTCGCCGTCGAATCTTGCGCGAATCGGCTGCATCAGCGCTCCGGAGCTCTTCAGCTGCATGTTCGAACTCGCGCGCGAAATCGGTATAGGGATCTTTGACCGACAGATACGGCCGCGCCAGGATCGCGGGCAGCGGCTCGCTGCCCGCCAGCCGAAAGCCGCAGGCGCAAAGCCCAGCATTGCGACCGCCGCCAGCCGCGGCGCTCATGAATCCCACGGGCGTCATTGAGGCCATGTCTACACGACGACGTTGACGAGCTTGCCGGGCACGACGATGACCTTGCGGACCGGCGCGGCGCCGACGAACTTCCGCACGTTGGGATCGGCCAGCGCCGCTTCGCGCACCGACTCTTCGTCCGCATCGGCCGGCACGGTGATTCGCGCGCGCAGCTTGCCGTTCACTTGCACGACGATTTCCATGGTCGACTGTTCCGAGCGCGCCGGCATCGACCGCCGGCCAGGGCTCGTCGATCAGCGCCGTGCGTGTGGCCCAAGCGCGCGCCACAGCGCGTGGGTGACGTGCGGGATGATGGGCGACAGCGCGAGCACCGCGATCTCCAGCGCCTCGTGCATCACGCTGCGATCCTGCGGCGTCGCTTGCGGAAACTTGGCAAGGCGTTCAGCAGCTCCATCACCGCGGCGATCGCCGTGTTGAAGGTGCGGCGCCGGCCGATGTCGTCGGTGACCTTGGCCAGGGTCTGGTGCGCTTGGCGCCTGATGGCCCGCTGCGCGTCGTTCAAGCGCGGACTTGTCGAGCGGCGCGGCGCGCGCCCGCCGCGACATGCTCGTGCACGGCCTTCCACAAGCGCTTGATGAAACGAAATGCGCCCTGCACGCCCTCGTCCGACCATTCCAGCGTCTGCTCCGGCGGCGCGGCGAACATGGTGAACAAGCGCGCCGTGTCGGCGCCGAATTCATCCACCAGCGCCTGCGGATCCACGCCGTTGTTCTTCGATTTCGACATGGTGACCACGCCGCCCGATTCCACTTCGCGCGCCGTCGGCGCGCAGCACGGCGATGCGGCTGCTGATCGCGCTTGTCGATCTTGATCTCGACGTCGGCGGGATTGAAGTATTCGATGCGGCCGGACTCGGGTTTGCGGAAAAACACCTCGTTGAGCACCATGCCCTGCGTGAACAGGTTGGCGAACGGCTCCTTGAACGCCACCGCGCCCAGCTCGTGCACCACGCGCGTCCAGAAGCGCGCGTACAGCAGATGCAGGATCGCGTGCTCGATGCCGCCGATGTATTGATCGACGGGCAGCCAGTAATGCACGCGCGAATCCAGCATGGCGCTGTGGTTGTCGCTGCACGCAAAGCGCAGGAAGTACCAGGAGGAATCCACGAACGTGTCCATGGTGTCGGTCTCGCGCCGCGCCGGGCCGCCGCAGCGGGGACAGGTGACAGGCAAGAAACGCTGCGTCCTTCGAGCAGCGGGTTGCCGCTGCCGTCGGGCACGAGATTCTCGGGCAGCAGCACCGGCAATTGCTCGTCCGGCACCGGCACCGTGCCGCAGCGTCGGGCAATGGATCACCGGGATCGGGCAGCCCCAATAGCGCTGCCGCGAGATTCCCCAATCGCGCAGCCGCCAGGTGATCTGCTTCTCGCCCAGGCCCAAGCGTCCGAGATCCGCCGCGATCGCGTCGACGGCGGCCTGGAAATCCAGGCCGTCGTATTTTCCGGAATTGATGCAGCGGCCATGCTCGGCGTACCACGGCGCCCAGGCATCGAGGGAATATTCGCGGCCCGCGACCGTCGATGACGGGCTTGATCGGCAGGCCATATTTCTTCGCGAATTCGAAATCGCGCTCATCGTGCGC
Source organism: uncultured Gammaproteobacteria bacterium (assembly GCA_963783185.1). Lineage (GTDB taxonomy): Bacteria > Pseudomonadota > Gammaproteobacteria > Steroidobacterales > Steroidobacteraceae > Bog-1198. Next base: position 198,363 of record CAWAMT010000003.1, read on the forward strand.
CGGCACGCCCATGACCGCGCCCTCGCCGTAGCTCATGAGCACGTAGTTGCCGACCCACACCGGCACCGGCTCGCCGGTGAGCGGATGGCGCACGAACAGGCCGGTCGGCATGCCTTTTTTCTCCTGCGTCGCGAGTTCCGCTTCGATCGCCGGACCGCGCTTGCATTCCTCGATGAACGCCGCGAGCGCCGGATTGCCCTGCGCCGCGTGCGTCGCCAGCGGGTGTTCCGCCGCCACGGCGCAAAAAGTCACGCCCATGATGGTGTCGGCGCGAGTCGTGAAGGCGTGCAGCACGCCCGGCGCGCCGTCGATCTCGTACGGAAATCCGATGCGCACGCCCTCGCTCTTGCCGATCCAATTGGCCTGCATGGCGCGCACGCGCTCCGGCCAGCCCTGCATGCCGCTCAGGGCGTCGAGCAGATCCTCGGCGTAGGCCGTGATCTTGAGGTAATACATGGGAATTTCGCGCTTTTCGACCGGCGCGCCGGTGCGCCAGCCGCGGCCATCGATGACCTGCTCGTTGGCGAGCACCGTCTTGTCGACCGGATCCCAATTCACCACGCCCGTCTTCTGGTAGGCGATGCCCTTTTCCAGCATGCGCAGGAACAGCCACTGATTCCAGCGGTAGTACTCGGGCCGGCAGGTGGCGAGCTCGCGGCTCCAATCCAGGGCGAAGCCCAGGGATTTGAGCTGCTTCTTCATGTAGGCAATGTTGTCGAAGGTCCATTTCGCCGGCGGCACGCCGTTCGCCATGGCCGCATTTTCGGCCGGCAGTCCAAAGGCATCCCAGCCCATGGGCTGCAGGACGTTCTTGCCGTTCATGCGCATGAAGCGGCCAGCACATCGCCGATGGTGTAATTGCGCACATGTCCCATGTGCAGGCGGCCGCTTGGATAGGGAAACATCGACAGGCAATAGTACTTCTCGCGAGCGCGGTCTTCCTTGGCCTCGAAGCAGCGCTGCTGCGTCCCAATAATGCTGTGCCTCCGCCTCGACGGCGGCGGGCTCGTATCTTTCTTGCATGGTTGTGCGCCAGAATACCCGAGATGCCGAGCCGCCGCGAACTGTCGTTAGTTGCCGGTAAGCTGAGCCGGCCAACTATGCGCCTATCCAATTTCTATGTCGGCTTCGGGCTGGTCACGTTCAGCGGCTGCCTGTGGTTTCTGGCCTGCACGCCGTTCGACCTGTCGGCGCTCGCCTGGGTCGCCGCGGTGCCGATGCTGCTCGCCGTCGATCGGGCGCCGACGTTCAGGCGGGCGCTGTTGCTCGGCTGGTGGGCCGGCGTGGTCGAGACGGCGGGCGGATTTTACTGGCTGATCGACATCATGCAGCGCTTCGCGGACTTCCCCTGGATCGCCGCGGCGCTGGTGTTCTTTCTGTTCTGCGCCGCTCGCGCGCTGATCTTTTTGCTCTTCACCGGCATCGTGTGCGGCATCCGCCGGCGGCGCCGGGTGCCCATGACCTTGCTCGCGCCGCTCGCCATGGTGATCTGCGAACTTCTCGTGCCGCAGTTGTTTCCCTGCGGCCAGTGGATCACCCAGGCCTGGCACCCGCTGGTCATCCAAATCGCCGAACTCACCGGCCCGTTGGGCGTGACCGCCCTGCTGATGCTGGTCAACGGCGCGCTCTACGATGCACTGGTCAGACCGCGCGTGCCGCACGCGTATCCGCTGCTTTCGGCGGCGGCGATTCTCGCGGCGGCGCTGATTTTCGGCGCGGTGCGCATGCGGCAGGTGGATGTGAGCTCGCGCACGCACCGCAGCTTAAGATCGGGCTGGTGCAGCCGAATTTCGCCTACACCATCGACGGCGAATTTTCGCGCGACGAGGCAATGCGCGAGTTGACCGCCCTGCAGGAGCAATCGCGGCGGCTCGAGCACGCGGGAGCGCAGTTGGTGGTGTGGAGCGAGGGAGCTATCCCGTGGCGCTGCCGCGGGAATTCAACGCCGACTTCGGTTCCGATTCGCTGGCCATGATTCGCCGCGGCATCACCACGCCGCTCGTCATCGGCGCCATGACATACGATTCGGTCCACGACGACGCCTTCAACTCGGCGCTCCTGCTCGATCCGCACGGCGTCGTTACGGGCCGCTACGACAAGGTGCGGCTGCTGGCCTTCGGCGAGTACATGCCGGGCATCGATTACTTCCCGTGGCTGAAGAATGTTCTGCCGGCGGGCGCGGGCCGATTCACGGCGGGCGCCGGGCCGGCGCTGATGTCGCTGCAAGGGCCCGGCGGACAAACCTGGCGCTTCGGGCCGGTGATTTGTTACGAGGATCTTCTGCCGGGATTTTTGCGGCGCGTCGGCAAGCTGCATCCCAACTTGCTCGTCAATCTGACCAGCGACTCGTGGTTCGGCGCCAACACGGAACCCTGGGAACATCTCGCTCTGGCGGTGTTCGCCACCATCGAACTCCGCGTCGGGATGGTTCGCTCGGTGAATTCCGGCATCTCGGCGTTGATCGATCCGAACGGCCGGCTTTTGCAAAAGACCTATGCCGACGATCCGTACCGCCAGCCGCGCCCGTCGGACGGCATCGTGGTGAGCGCGCCGCGCATGGACGGGGGGCACACGATGTATGTGAAATTCGGCAATTGGTTTGCCTACCTCTGTATGGCGGTTACCGCACTGCTCGGCGTCTTAGCGTGGCGGACGCCGAAAAACGCGCCGTCAGTCTGACCTCAGCGAGCACTCTGGCGAAGATTATTATCGATGGTCTGCCAGGATAGCTTGTGCTCCAACCACACTTCCTCGGTGGGCGGGAATTGGTTCGGGTCATCGAGCGATGAAGTAGTAACGTCGATGGTCGTGGGATTTTTCGTATTTTCGTAGGTAAGCGCAGTTCCGCAAGTGCCGCAAAATTGACGGAGCACGCCCGGCGAGGAACGGAAAGCCGACGGACGGCCCGAGAGCATTTCGAACTGGGCGCGGTTCACGGTCAACCATGCCACCATGGACGCGCCGCTCGCCCGGCGGCACGTGGCGCAATGACAGACGATGGAAGATAGGGGCGTCCCTGACACTCGATAGCGGACGGCGCCGCAGAGACAACCCCCCTCACTCGGCATCGACTAAGCCCCGGCGGGGACTGCCACGGCGGCCACCGCCCCGGCGGGCGCTAGCATGTGTTCAACTTGGTCGGCCCTTATTTGCATGACGCCCGAAGAGGTCTGGACGCTGAAAAAGACGTTCCCCACGAAAGTCCGTGAATCGTCTGCGCCGACGATGATCTCGGTGGACCGCATCAACGCGGCCGCCCCTGGAGCGGGCGTCTCGTCTGCCGTCAGTTCGAGCACGACTTTGTCCGCCTTGATTTGGATCGGTTGGCTCGCACCGATGACGTTGATCAGCACATTGCCGCTCAAGCGCATGGCCTCGACCTCTGGATCCGCATAGCCGTTCAACGCTTCGGCAGCATTGGCGGAAAACGTCGACACGGCCCCGACCGGTATTTTGATCGTCGCTTCACGGCCGCTATGGCCCGCTTGTATCACGAAGGTTTCCGGGAGGGTCTGTGCGGCTGTGATGGTTGACGCAGCGCACAATAACAAAACACCTGTGAATTTCAACATCTCGCGTCCCCTTGTATTTCGATGACAAGCATTGAGTCAACGGACGATGAATGCAACGGTTTACAAGGCAAAGTTAAGCAAAGCCCTCAGCGGGCGCGCCGGAGCCGCCGTTTGAGCGCTGCGAGCGCCTCATTGAGCTCCTCGATCTTGAGCCAGGCTCCGCACACGCCAAAGGCGAGTGCCGCCGCGATGACGGTGCCGAAGAGCGCCGTTGCCTTGGTCCAAAACGCCTGTGTCGCCCAATCGGCCAATAGCCAACGCGACGAGGCCGCGCAAACCGCGCCCAGCGCCGCGCCGGCGATCGCCACCTTGGCGAGCGTTGCGAGCATACGGCGCGATTCGAGGCCGCCGAGAAGCCGGCTCATCAACAAGTACAAGAACAGAAAATTGCAAGTCGCCACGCACCCCGTGGAGAAAGCGAGTCCACGATGTCCCCAGCCGAGGCGGAAAGTGAACATCCAGTTGAAGAGCAAATTGAGACCGACGGCGAGGAAGCCCACCAGCATCGGAGTCTTGCGTCGATCGAGCGCATAAAATGCATTCACCAGCACTTTGAGAGCAGCGTACCCGGCGAGGCCTACGGCATAGAAACGCAACGCACCGGCCGCTTGGGCTGCCTCGTAGGCGTCGAATCTGCCGTGCTGGTAAAGCACCGAGATGATCGGCTCCGCCAGCGTCATGAGCCCAATGGTTGCGGGGATGGTCAATACGAACATCAGTCGCATCGCGCGTGCGAGTTCGGTGCGAAAGGCGCCCATTTGCCCCGCCACGACCAATCTCGACAAGAGGGGCAGCGTCACGGTACCGAGCGCTACCCCAAAAAGTCCGAGAGGAAGCTGCATCAATCGGAAGGCGATTGCCAGCCAGAAAATCGCGCCGTCGCCGAGCTTCGATGCAAAAATCGAGTTGATCAGAACATTGAATTGAGTGGTACTCGCCGCAATGACCGACGGCCCCATGAGAGCCAAAATGGCGCTGACCCCCTGATCGCGCCACTGAAAATCGGGCCGGTAACGGTAGCCGAGATGAGCAAGGGGAGGCAGCTGAACCGCAAACTGCAGGGCGCCCCCGATCAGGGTTCCAATGGCAAGGCCAATCAGCGCGCGCGGACCGAAATCGGGGTCGAACCACGCGCCCAGAGTCACGCCGCCGATGATCGATCCAAGATTGAAAAAGCTCGACGCCATAGCCGGCCTGCCGAATACGCTCTTCGCATTCAACATCCCCATCACCAATGCCGCGAGCGACACCATCAAGATGAACGGAAACATGATGCGGGTGAGCAGCACCGTGCGGTCCGCTTTGTCCGCATCGAAGCCCGGGGCCAAGGTGCTCACGAGCTGAGTCGAGAACACCATGCCGGCAATGCATAGCGCACCCAGTACCAACATGGTCAGCGTGGCCACTTTGTTGGCAAGCCGCCATGCCGCCTCATCGCCCTCACGCGCGATGGTCTTGCTGAAGGTGGTGACGAAGGCGGTCGAAAGGGCGCCTTCCGCAAATAGGTCACGCAGCAGATTCGGAATGCGAAACGCCACCGTGAAGGCATCCATCATGCCGCCGCCGCCGAACAATGCCGCGCAGATCTGCTCGCGGGCCAAGCCCAGCAAACGGCTGCACATCACGGCGAGACCGATGATACCCGCGGCCTTGGTATTCAGCCGCTCGGTGCGGTTATCGGGGGCGATCGCGTCAGCTGCGATGATCGACGGGGGTTCTGGTTTCGGACCTGGCCTTGAGTTCATGAAGTGTAGCTGACCTGGGAAGCCCGTTAGTCTACCGCGTCGCAGCGCGCATCTCGCGCCCGATCACGTTGCCCCGCAAGACGGCTTTCGCCTTCGGTTATTTTCGAGCGGTTCGAGTTCGCGAAGCGGGATGCGTGATTTTCCGTATCGCATCGGCTAGGGACCGCGCCGATTCTTGATAGCCGTCCCACGCCTTGGTCTTCTTGAGAAGTGCCGGCGCCGTTCGCAATGTAAAGCGCTTGGGATCGAGTCCTTCCTTGACTTCCGGCCACGTGATCGGCATCGATACCGTTGCCCCATCGCGCGCCCGAGGCGACAGCGGTGCCACCGCGGTCGATGTCCGATCGTTGCGAAGATAGTCGAGAAAAATACGACCGACTCGCTGACTCTTGGACATCGTATCCAAGTATTTTTGGGGGCTGTCGTGCGCCATTTGAGCGCAAATCACATGAGCGAAATTCTTCGCCGCGGGCCATTCGACCCCTTGCGAACGCGAGCTCAGCAAGGGTGTCACCACGTGTAGTCCCTTGCCGCCGGTGGTCTTGCAATAAGCCTCGAGTCCGACGGCGGTGAGGCGGCTGCGTAGCTCGAGAGCCGCCTCGATTACCGCACCGAATTTCACATCGGGCGCGGGGTCCAAATCAAACACCAAGCGCCCCGCCGTTTCCGGAGCGTGGGGAGCGCAATTCCATGGATGCAACTCGAGCCCCCCAATTTGAGCGACCGCGGCCAGGGCTTCGACTCGATCGATTTGAACGTAGGGTGCGCGATCCCCTTTTACTTTGACGAGCTCGAACAGATCGGACATTCCTGACATCGCGTGACGCTGGAAGAATTGCTGCCCACCCAGACCGTCGGGCGCTCGGACCAGCGAACAGGGCCGCCCTTCGAGGTGCGGCAACATCCAAGATCCAACTTTTTCGAAATAAAGCGCGAGATCGAGCTTCGTGACCGGCCGCGCATCGCCGGCATTCGGCCACAGCGGCTTGTCGGGCTTCGAGATCGAAACACCCATGACCATGGTCGTGCCCGCCGGCCCGCCACCACGCGCGGGCACCGGCGCCCGCTGGGAAGTCGGTGCTCGCTTCGAAGGCGGAGCTTGCTTGGAACTCGATGCGCGCTTCGAGCCCGCTGCTTGCTGGGAACTCACTACCCGCTTCGAGCCGGCTGCTCCCTTGGCACTCGCTTCTCGCTTCAAGCTCGCTGCTCCCTTTGTTTTCGGCGCAAGCGCCTCGTTGGCTGTGACGTCGGCTGGGCCCAAAGCTGCCGGCAATTCTGCCACCACCTCGCTCGCCGGCTTGTCCTGGCGCAGGCCTTTGAACGCGGCCTGCCGAATCATCCCCGATCCGGTCCATCCTGCGAACTGTATTTCGGCCACGAGCTCAGGAAGAAGCCAGCGCACGTTGCTCTCCTTGGGTGGTGCATTCGCGCCGCCGAACGGGCTCTCATCACGGGTCAGCGCCTTGAGCTTAGGCAACAACTCCTTGGCCGTTTCGCGCGTGTATCCGGTGCCGATGCGCCCGACGTACGCCAAATGGCCGTCGCGATTGACTCCCGCGAGCAATGATCGCAGCGTCCCCGACTGGGTGGTCCAGCCGCCGAGGACGACCTCGTGGCCGGCGCGGCATTTCGACTTCCTCCAAGTATCTCCGCGTCCCGACGTATACGCCGCGTTCAGGCGCTTGGACACGATGCCCTCGAGTCCCATGCCGCATGCCGATCGCAGCACTTCGTCGCCGCGGGTTTCGAAGTGTTGGACGTATCGAATGCGTTCGCCGGTGACTCGCTTTAGTATTTGTTCGAGTCTCGCCTTGCGTTCGAGCAGAGGAAGTCCGCGCAGGTCCGTGCGCTCTTGGAACAAGAGATCAAAGGCAAAAAGAACGAGGTTCTCCGATTTATCGTCCGACAAAGCGGCTTGCAATGCTGCAAAGCTCGGCACGCGGCGATCGTCTAATGCGACCACTTCTCCATCAATCAAACAATCAGGTAAGCGCCGCGCGGCGTCGGCGGTGGCGCGAAAACGCGGCGTCCAATCAAGTGCGTTCCGAGTCTTGAGCGTTGCCTCGCCCTCGACCACCCGAAGCTGCAAGCGATAGCCGTCAAACTTGACCTCGTGCGCCCAGCCGGACTCGAGCGGCGGGGAATCCACCAGGCGGGCCAACTGCGGCTCTACGAAGTCGGGTATTTTGCGGACGCCAATTCCCTTTGAAGGAACTCGCGAAGCCGCTTTTGCCGACGCCATTGCGCGCGGTTGCGCCGCAGCCACGGGCTTTGAGTTCCAGACGGCATCAGGGCGTGACCCTTTGCCGGAAATCGACATAAATGGCTCCGGTGCGCGGCCCTTGCCGGCGGCAATTTGCTTCATCGATCGGCCCGAAGCGACCGATTGATCGGCGGCGAGAAGCGCCGCGCCGCCATCCGACTTGGCGCCCGCGTCACGATGCTTGATGAGGAGCCAATTCGTTCGCTTGCCGCCGCTTCGATCGCGCTTCATACGGACCAAGACCCAACTGCCATGAAGGTGCTCACCGTCCAGCGTGAATTTCAAATCACCGGAGCGAAGAGCCTCCTCGGGTGCCTTCGTACCCTCGGGGGCCCAGTACCCTCTGTCCCATAGTTGTACTGTACCCCCGCCGTACTCGCCGGCGGGGATAGTGCCTTCAAAATCCCCGTAGTCGAGGGGATGATCCTCCACTTCGACAGCGAGACGTTTGTCGGCGGGATCATCGGAGGGGCCGCGCGTAACCGCCCATGACTTGAATACTCCATCGAGCTCGAGCCGAAGGTCATAGTGCAAACGACGGGCAGCATGCTTTTGCACCACGAAGCGCAACCGATTCGAGGCGGCAACCGCGCGCGCGCCGCTCGGCTCGGCCGTCTTCGAGAAGTCGCGCTTCCCGCGATAGCTCGCCAATGCCTTTTTTGCTTTTTTCGTCATGGAGTGCGGGTCGCTCGGCGTGGTATAGCGGACGATTATAGGCCTGGGGTTGCGCAGCCACGCGGGCGCTCCCGCGAGACCCTTGCGTCAGACACGAGTCCAAGCATCAACGCGAAACCCGCTGCGCCGGTCTCCCTGTACCCACTGCAATGGAAGATTCGCCAGCAACAGGCTGTGCACTGCATCCCCGTGTAACGTGTGCCCCCTGTCGACGCCGAGCCAGTGCACGGCGACGAACTCGCCGCCGGGTGCAAGGTACCCGGATATCATCGCGGCAATCCGCACCAGCTCCGGCGGCGAAAGGTAGTAGCCGATCTCATTCAGCACGATCAGCTCGAAAGGTCCCTCAGGCGGCCGTGCAGCGGCGTCCGTGCAGTAGATGTCGACATTTTGCAAGTGCGCGCAGCGCTGGCGCGTCCGCGCGACGGCCGATGGAGCGCTGTCGGTCGCCGTGACATGGGTACATAGGCGAGCGAGCTGCGCAGTCAACTCGCCCATCGAACAGCCCCGCTCGTAGGCATTTCCGTATGAACCCCGCGCGAGCGCCGCCAGAGTCGTTTGGTAGCGATCGCGTTCGTATTCGAACGCCGCGAAGTTCCAGGAATCGGCTGCGGAGGCGGATTCGGGGTGCTCGTATCGCATCCGAGAATCTTTCTGCCCGGAGCCTATTCGCGTCTATCAGTCGGCATGCATTGGAGCTGTAGGATATATAGAAGCGACGTTGAGGGCGTCGGCTGCGACGCTTGGTGCTAGAGTGCGTCAGCCAAATTGGAAACCGGATATGGCCTTCCCGGCGATGGACTCGTGAAAGCTGCGCGTCCCACGGTCGCCGTCGGCCGCACCGGCCGCAACCATGAGCGGAATCAAATGTTCCTCGCGCGGGTGTGATTCCCGCCCGCCTGGAGCGGCACGCCATGCGGCCAATTTGGCATCGCGAGTCAGCGGATCTTGCACGGCCTCCCCCAACCAGGCATCGAACGCCGCCGCCGACTCCGCGCCGCGACCCGAAAACTCCGCGGCGAGGTTGTGGTAACTCATGCCGCTGCCGACAATGAGAATTCCGCGGTCGCGCAGCGGTGCTAAAGCGCGCCCGATCGCAAGGTGCACGCCTGGGTCGAGGCTCTGTTGCAAAGAAAGCTGCATGATCGGCACGTCGGCACGCGGGTAGACCAACAAGAACGGTACGAAGACTCCGTGATCGAGGCCGCGTTTTGACTCCACGCCGAGCTCGAACCCGGTGTCGGCCAGCAAGGAGCGCACGCGCGGCTCCAGCTCCGGCGCCCCTGACACCGGATATTTCAAACGATACGTGTGCTCCGGAAATCCGTAATAATCAAAAAGCAGCTTGGGCCTCTCGGCAATATTGACCGTCGGTTGCGGCATCTCCCAGTGCCCCGATATGACCAACACCGCCTTGGGTCTGACGTTCAAGGCGGCATCGATGCCGCGCAGGTACTCACCTAATCCGTCCCACATGTGCGGATCATTCGGCGGAGGGTCCATGAAGAAACACGGCCCCCCGCCATGCGGGATATACAACGTCGGCAGTCTTTTGGTGGCGTTCACAGTTGCGGTGTTCCAGCCGGCTGAGCCTAGCCGGGCTGGGAGTGAACGTCAATTGCGCCACACGGCGCCTCATCGGCTCAGACTTTGGCGTTCACGTTGTTGCCGACCACGTTGAACGTGTTAACACCGCTGGTCTTAAGATCCTTGAGCAGATTGTTCAGGATATTTTGAAGAGAAGTGTTCGATGCACCCGAAGACGGCGCGGCTCCGCCGGCGTTCAAGCTATTAGAAGCCGCAGCGTTCGTCGTCCCGTTGGCGCCGAGCTGTTGAATCAAGGTTTGCAGCGATGAGATCAGGTCGCCTTGATTTTGACCGGCGGCAGTCGTCGCGGTCGCGCCGGCAGCATTGGTCGGATTCATCGCCGAACTCGCCGATACAGCCGCTTGAGCGCGCACTGTCTGGTTCAGCGATTGCAGCATGTTGGTGAATTGGCTCGACGTCGCGCCGACCGGAAGTTGCCCCACACTGCCGACGTTGCTGCCCACGTTACCGCCGCCGATGCTCGGGCTCACAGGCGCGCCTCTCCTGTGACCATGCGAATGAAAATTGACTGTCGGCAGTGTCGCGGATCCTGGTGGAGAAATTATCTTTGAACTCATGCTGATTCCTTCATTTTAGAAACGGCTCTGTCCGAGCGGCAATGATTTGCCGCCGTGCCATGACCCCAAGCGGCCACGGGTTGCCGCCGCCGGGGCGGAGTTGGCACTTGCTGTCGCCAGATTGGTGCGAACACCGCATTGCTGACCTTGTTTGTAAAAAATCGAACCTCGTGGGGGCGATCGACTGCTCCCGCTCTACAAGAACAAAGCAGCTTCTATGCCAAGCCGCTGATTGCCGCCAAAGATTTTTTTTAAGTTCGCTGCAGACAGATCGGTCGATCCCGCCGCGGGCGTATTATGTCAACTAGCGGTCGATTCACGAGAGTGAGACCGTATTCAAGTCTAATGGGATGATGCCAGGAAAGCGTACGTCCGCTTCGGTTCCCTAGGGTTTAGCATGCGCTCCTTGCGCTACAGACAGGCGATGATCGTCGTGTTGCTGTTTGGCGGCTATGCAGCCTTGTATTTTTGTCGTGCCGACCTGTCCGTCGGTACGCCGCTCATCATCGAACAATTGGGCAAACACGGCGTGAGCCATGCCGAGGCAGTCGTGCGCATGGGCACGCTGACTTCGCTGGGCGTCCTTGCGTACGGACTCGGCAAGCTGCTTTTCGGCGGTCTCGGCGACTATTGGGGCGGCCGGGTCAGCTTTCTGATCGGTCTCGGCGGCGCTACGGCGTTCACGCTGATGTTCGCAAGCGGCGGCACCGTGCCGGTGTTCACGATTGCCTGGCTCGGAAACCGGTTGACTCAATCGATCGCCTGGGCGGGCCTCATCAAGGTTTCATCGAAGTGGTTCGACTATTCGTCCTATGGAACGATCATCGGCATCTTGAGTATCAGCTATCTCATCGGCGACGCCGTGGCTCGGCAGTCGATGGGGATGCTCATTGAACGGGCCTTCGGCTGGCAGACGCTCTTCTACTTTGCGGCCGCCGCGGCGGCCGTCTGGTTCATTGCAAATTTGTTTCTTCTGCGTGAATCGCGTGCCGCGGCCGGGTTCGAGTCGGCAACACCCAACCCGCTCAACTTGTTTGCCGCCTCCGAAGCCAGGCCCAGCAGCATCGCCAGCCTGCTGTTGCCGCTGTTTCGCAGCCGAGCGTTTCTCCTCGTTTGCCTACTTTCGCTTGGCTGCACCATAATCCGCGAGACCTTCAATATTTGGACTCCCGTCTATCTGCGGGATTATTTGGGTTACTCCATGAGCAATGCAGCGCGCATGAGCGCGATCTTTCCGGGGGTCGGGGCTGTGTCGGTGCTGGCCACCGGTTGGCTGAGCGACCGCCTCGGCGTCAACGGACGCGCACTGTTGTTGTTTCTTGGTCTTGCTGCCGCCGCTGCCGCTCTGCTGGCGCTGATGTCCATGCGCTCCAGCACGACGGGTGCGTTGCTTCCGCTCTTGGCGATTGGAACGGTGGCCTTTTGTCTGCTCGGACCTTATTCCTATCTCGGCGGAGCGTTTGCCTTGGACTTTGGAGGCAAACAAGCTTCCGCTGTCTCCTCGGGAATCATCGATGGAGTCGGGTACTTGGGAGCCGTCGTTGCGGGCGATAGCGTGGCCAGGGTGTCGGTGACATTCGGATGGCAGGGCGTTTTCGTCGGGCTGGCAGCCGTCAGCGGTCTCGCGGCGCTCGGCGCCGGATGTCTGTATATCTTGAGTTCGAGAGCGGCCAAAGAGCGAGTACATCTTCCTTGAGCGCACACAGCGTGATGAAGCGAATGTCCACAACCCCGGAAGCACTCACGGTCGAATGGACGAACGGCGACGTGGGAGAGTTTGCGAGCGTGTGGCTGCGCGACAATCTGCGCGAGGATCGCGACCCGCATAGCGGTCAGCGGCTGATCGACATCGTCGATCTCCCCGAGTGCCCGCGCATCCGGTCGGCAACGGAGCGGGATGGAACGGTGCGCATCGAATGGGAAAGCGAACCGCTCCCGGCGGCATTCGACCTCGAATGGCTGGCTTCGCATGCGGGCAACAGCTGCCCGCGGCCCCCCGAGTTTGAGACGCATCGCTGGCTGGAGGGGGCGACGCTCGATGCATCGCACGACTTCGCATGGGCGAGCCTCGCCGACGCTCGAGGCGACGCCGTGCTGCGCTTGGGCTGGCTGACGCGGCTGCTCAAGGACGGGATCGCCTTTCTGCGCGAGGTACCATCCACCGAAGCGGCCATTCTCGATGCGGTGCAGCTCGTCGGACGCGTAGCCGAGACCAACTACGGACAGGTGTTCGACGTTCGTTCGGTGCCGCAACCGGAAAATCTCGCGTATTCAGACTTGGGTCTCGGTCTTCACACCGATAATCCCTATCGCGAACCGGTTCCGGGATTCCAAGCGCTGCACACGCTCAAGGCTTCGCCCGATGGCGGGGAGAGTCTGTTCGCCGACGGCTTTGCACTTGCCGAGCATATCCGTGCCGCCGATCCCGATTCCTTCGCGCTGTTGACGCAAACTCCGGTACCGTTTCATTATCGATCGCGCGAGGCAGAACTGTACGCGGAACGGCCTATGATTCAACTATCATGCCGCGGCGAGGTTGCCGCCGTACATTACAATAGCCGGTCGATCGCACCCCTTGAGCAGCCCTCGCACGACGGTCAAGCCTTTTATGCGGCCTACCGCAGATTCGCGGCACTTCTGCGCGAACCGCGATTTCAGGTGAAGTTCGGTCTCGCTGAGGGCGATCTGGTTGTGTTCGACAATCAACGAATATTGCATGGACGCACCGCATTCTCATCTGCGAAGCACAGCCGCCACCTGCGCGGCTGCTACCTCACGCGCGACAGCGTGTACTCTGCGACGGGGCTGCTGCGCCGCGTACTCGGCCGGGAGGCGGAATCATGACGGTAGCTGAAGAAATACTCGCCATATTCGAGACGCGCGGATCGGCGGCCTATTTCGGCGAAGGCGTGTCGATGACCGAGCACGCTTTGCAAGCGGCGTACTTCGCCCAAGCCGCGGCTGCACCTCCGCGGCTGATCGTCGCCGCGCTTTTGCACGACATAGGACATCTCGTCGAGGACGTCCCGGAGGACATCGCGGATTGGACCATCGACGCGTGCCACGAACGAATCGGTGCTAACTGGCTCGCACAACGCTTTCCGCCCGAGGTTTCCGAGCCGGTCCGCCTGCACGTCCCCGCCAAGCGATATCTACTCGCGACGGATAGCCATTATTTCGCCAAGTTGAGCCCCGCATCGGTCGTGACTCTCAAGCTGCAAGGCGGACCGATGTCCGCGCCCGAGGCGGTGCGCTTCGAGACCGAACGCTTTCACGTAGATGCGGTGCGGGTACGCAAGTGGGACGACGAGGGCAAGGCGGTGGGCCTTCGAACTCCAGGCATTGCCGATTACGGCGCCATGATAGAGCGGTTGACGCTGCGAATCCCGTAGACAAACCGACAATTTACGACAGCGTGTTGTCAATTGACAATAACCTGTCAAAATATGTCGGATGAGCGAGATCAGAGATCCTTGGCATTTCCCCCGGCCGGAGTTGGCCAAGGCCTATCTGCAGGGCTTCGACCTTGGGCTGACCTCCGCCCGGGGTCTGTTTGCGCGCCGCCGCATGGGAAAAAGCGAATTTTTGAAGCACGATTTGCTTCCCGCCGCCGTGCGCGCGGGTTACTCCGCCGCCTATACCAACCTCTGGGACGCCGCCGACCACCCCGGCCAGGCGCTCGCGACGGCGATACTGCTTGCGACCCGGCCTCGGGGACTGCGCAAGTTCTGGGGCGACTTGAACGCGCCGATCCGCAAACTCACCGGCGGCGGCAAGTTGCCGCTCGGAATCGAAGCCTCGCTGGAAGTCGAACTCGATATCGAGGACAAGGAAAAAATGGCGATTCCCGCCATCCAAGCCGCTTTGAAAGCCGCGGACAGGAGTAAAAGGCGCCTGCTTCTGGTCATCGACGAAGCGCAGGTGCTGGCCGGCGCCGAACACGGCGCGCTCGCGCACTCGTTGCGGGCAGGCCTCGACATTCGCAAGGCCGGAATCAAGGTGTTGTTTGCCGGCTCCTCCGAGGCGGCGTTGCGCGAGATGTTCTCGCGCTCAGCGGCGCCGTTCTACAACTGGGCTCCGGTGGAGCCGTTCCCGCTGCTGGGACGGGAGTTCGTCGTCGCCATGGTGAAGCAACTCGCCAAGGTGGCCAAACATCCCCTGAAATTGGACGACGCCTTGAAGGCGTATGCCGCCCTCAAGGAAACGCCGGAATTCTTTCGCTGGTACATCGAGCGCTACGTGATGTATCAAGCCCAGGGACCGGAACAAGCGTTGCTGTACACCAAGGCTCGCGTGCACGACGACACGAGCTATTCAAAGACGTGGAAGGAATTGGGCCGCGCCGATCGAGCGGTGCTGTTGATGGCCGCACGCGGCGTTCAGGATCTATATGGCGCCGCGGCACTCCAGCATCTGCGCGAAATGCTGGGTAGTTCCGACGCGACAGCCAACATTCCGAGAACGTCCATTCGCCGCTTGACGGGCCCCAAGCTGCAACTCATGGCCCGGGTGGATCACGGCGCCTATCGATTCGAAGACTCCGAGTTCCAATCGTGGGTGGCGGCTCGGCGCACGATCGACTGACCGAATAGGAAACGCACATGCTTTGGAAATTGACTTGCACCTTGGCCTCGATCCTGCTGCTGCCCAGCTCGCTCAGCGCCCAGGCTCTCGCGGCGCCGGACCAGGCGGACACCGCCGCAACCGATGAAATAGCTCGGGCCACGACGGAGCCGCGCTTCCTCTCGCCGTGGGTCGCGTACCTGCCGGCCTCCGCGACCGTTCCTTCGCCGCGCGCCTTTCTCCATCGGATCGCCGGCGCCCCGGGCGAATTGGTCAATTCGGCCAGGCTTACGCCTATAGCCGTGCTCTGGCGGCCGCGTCGCCGCGCGTTCGCGTCTTCACCATCGGACGCTCGGAGGAAGGGCGGCGAGATCGTGCTGGTCGCCATTGCCGATGAGAAGGGCATTTAGGAGCTCGAGCGCCTGAAAGCGGCGACTGCCGCTTTGGCCGATCCCCGAAAAACCGATCAGGCAGCCGCAGAGCGCATCGCAAGGACGCGAGGCCGATTCTATTACTTCAACGCCGCATTGCATTCGGACGAGACCGGCTCGACCGAGGCCATGCTGGAACTGGCTTATCGGCTCGCGGTCTCGGAGCAGCCGATGATTCGGCGCATCCGCGAGAACATGGTCGTGCTCATCAATCCGGTGTCCAATCCGGACGGCCGCGACAAGCAGGTCGAATGGTTCTACCGGTATCTTGAAGGGCAAAACGGACTGGCGAACCCTGCCGCGGCAGTCGCCGCCGTACTGGTCCAAGTACGCCTTCGTCGACATCAACCGCGATGCGCACTCAATTGACGCATGAGACCACCAAGGCCATGCAGCCGGATGTTCTTCGATTGGCATCCCGTGATCGTGCACGATCTGCACGAGAGCGTGCCGCTGCTCATGACCTGGAACGGCACCGGTCCCTACAATCCCAACATCGATCCGATCACCTTCAGCGAATTCTTGGCGCTGAGCTTTCACGAGGTCGAGACCATGACCGGCACTCGGGATGCCGGGAGTCTGGACCTGGAATTTCGGCGATGGCTTCGCGCACATGTATCACGGATTCGGTGGCCATGAATCACAATGCCATCGGGCCGCGGCTACGAAACTTTCGGCAACGGAACCGCCGAGACGCTGGTGCAGACCTCCCTCCGGAGGATACTCGCGCGAATGGTACCGCCGTGCCGCCGCCCGACGGGCAAGTTCCGTGGTCGGCGCGCGACAACGTCAATTACACGAGACCGGCGCGCTCGCCGCGCTCGATTATGCCGCCGGCAACAGTCGCAGATGCTGCTGCACGACTTCTACGTAAAGGGCTTGCATAGCTGGCGCAAGGGAGTCGAAGAGGCGCCTTACGCATTCATCGATCCCGACCGATCAGGGGGATCCGACGCGCGTCGCGCAGCTGGTGGCGCGGCTGCATCGCGCAGCAATCGAGGTGCACCGGGCCGAGCCGCCGCTTGACGCTTGAAGGAGGGCGCGTTTCCCGCCGGCACCTATGTGGTGCGGCTCGACCAGCCTTATCGAAATTATGCGGTGGATCTGTTGACGCCGCAAAACTATCCCAAGGATGCGGGCGAGCCGTACGACGATATTTCCTGGGAATTGCCCGCCTACTACCACCTGACAGGCGATCGCCACCGCCGAGCCGCCGAAGTGCGCGACGCGAAGCTCGCCCTGCTGACCGACGCGCCACATCCTCGAGGGCAGTCGCGAGGTGCAGGACCCGTGTTCTTGCTGCGGGAAACGGGGCAGGAGGGATTGCTCGAGGCGCGATACGCGCTGGCTCGATTCAAGGTCGACGATCGCCGAGCGCGCGTTCAGCGGAAGGCGGGTCGACTATCCGCGCGGGCTCATGGATTATTCCCGGCGCAAGCAGGCCTTGCCGGCCGCGCTGCGAGAACGGCGGCGCAACTGGGGCTCAATTCGCAGGCGTTGCCGCAGGTGCCCGACGTGGCGCACGCATGCGGCGCCGCGTACCGCGCCTGGGTATCTGGGTGCCGTGGGCGGATACCGACTCCATCGGCTGGGTCCGATATTCCCTGGACCAGCGGCAGATTCCCTATATCTATGTGCGCGATGAGGACATTCGCGCGGGCAATACTGCGAAAGCAAGTCGACGTGCTGCTCTACGGGCACGTGGACCTCGAACTGGCCGAGCAAATACACGGGCATCCCAAAGACCTGGGGTCCGATGCCGTTCAAGAAAACCCCGCAGACCCCGAGCCACGGCACCCCCGCCGAGTCCGACGACATCACCGGCGGCATCGGCTGGGGCGGGCTCGCCGAGATTCAGCGCTTCGTCGAGAGCGGCGGCTTGCTGATAACACTCGGCAACGGCAGCGATGCTGCCGATCGAAGGCGGCATCGTGCGCGGCGTGCGCCGCGATTCGGGCGGCGTGCCGCGCAGTTCCGCGGGCGGCGGCGCGGCGGCAGCGGCGGCCGCGCAATTCACCGAGACCCGAACCCCCGGCTCGCATGTGCGCGTCTCCTTCGCGCGTCCGGATCATCCGATCGCCTACGGCTATCCGCCGCACACGCATGTCTTCCGGCAGAATTTCGCGCTGTACTCCGTTCCGCGGCGCTGGCTGCGGATGGCCTATTGCAAGACCTGTCTCGACGGGCCGATCGATCCCGAGCGGAGTGGTCATGGAATGGGGCGATCGCGACGGCGCGCCGCTTCGTGGTCAGCGGGCAGGCCTGGGGCGAGGACAATCTCATCGGCCGTCCCGCGATCCTCGACATGCCGGTCGGGCAAGGGCCACGTGGTCGCATTCAATTTCAATCCGCTGCACCGCGATTTGAACCGGGGCGATCAGCGCATGCTGTGGAACGCCATCATCAATTGGCAGGCGATCGTCGCGAGACATTAGCCCGCTATCCGCCCCGGCGCCGCCGCCAAGCGGCGAAACCCAACAGTGCGCCCGCTCCGAGCACCACCGGATAGTTGCCGAATCGGGCGTAGGGCGTCAGTCCCGTCATCGGCTGCACGTCGGCCCGCAACACGCCCTCCTGGAACTGCGGCAGCCTCGCCACGATTTCGCCGTGCGGCCCGATCGCGGCGGTGATGCCGTCATTCGCGGCCCGCACCAAATAGCGCCCGGCCTCGAGCGCCCGCATGCGCGAAATTTGCAAATGTTGATGCGGCGCAGTCGAATTGCCGTACCAGGCGTTGTTGGTGACATTGATCAGTAGGGTGGCCTCGCGCAAGACGCCGAGCTGATCGCTGCCGAAGGCATCCTCGTAGCAAATGGTGACGCCGAGCTTCTGTCCCGCGGCGCTCTGCGCGGACTGATGTTTCGGGCCCGGCGAGATGCTGTCGTACGGGAGGCTCATCAACCGCATCCAGGAACGCACGAAGCCGGCACGGGAAAGTATTCGCCGAACGGCACCAAGTGGCGTTTGTAGTACCAACTGTCGCCAGACTCGCTCAACACCAACAATCCGTTGTCGAATCTCATTGGTGTCCGGCAAATAGTTGACGAGCCCGATGGCAAAATCGGCGCCGTGCCCGCGGCCCTTCGCCTGTAAGTCGCGCAGATAGACTTCAATGGTATTGGCGAGCACCGGTAGCGCGGACTCCGGCCAGACGATCAATCGCGCTCCCCAGGCCCGATCCGTCAGGGCCGAGTAGCGAACCATCGTCGCCTCGCGATTCTTACGCTGCCACTTCTCGTCCTGGGAGACCGCGCCTTGCACGGCGGCGATCGGTATTTTCGGCTCCTACTGCCCTCGTCCAATCGTGCCGCGACGCCAACATCGGCGCGATGAACAGCACGAGCAATCGCCGCGAGGGCGGAGAGCCGCCGCCGCAGCGGCACATTCCGAGCGCACACGACGTAGAGCGCCGCACGGTGAGCTCGCCGCAGCCCACGTCACGCCGTATACGCCAAGAAGCGGCGACCATCCGGCGAGCGGCGAATCGATGAACGCATAGCCCAAGGACAGCCACGGAAAGCCGCTCAACGCCCAGCCGCGCAGCCATTCCAGCAAAACCCACAACGCGGGCAGCACCAGCCATTCGCGCGTAGCCCCGGGCTTGAGCCAAAAGCGGTTGGCGAGGTAGCACAGCGCTGCCGGGTACGCCGCCATCAGCAGAACCAGCGCCGCCTGCAGCACCAGCGTCAGCCAAATCGGCACCAACCCGAAGACATGCAGACATGTGTACAGCCAGTAGGTGCCGAACACGAACAGGCCCGCGCCGAACGCGGCTCCGATCCAGCACGCGCGGCGCGGCGGCAAGCCGCCGAATCAGCGCAAACAACGCCGCCGGCGCGAGAATTGCGATCGGCCACCAAGCGAACGGCGCGAACGCGAGATTGAGCGCGCCGCCCACCGCAAACGCGGCCACAAGCCGAGCCAGGGCCTGCCATTGCAACGCGGCGGCGCCGCGCGCAGGCGTCCCTCAAGGAGTCGACTCGTCGGCAGCCGGCGGCTCGATAGCGGTGGGCGTGATGACGCGCAGCAGGTCGATGCGGCGGCGATCGGCGCGCAAGATCCGAAACTCCAATTCGCCGATCTGGATGGTCTCGCCGCGGCGCGGCAGGCGTCCGAATTCCTGCATCAGCAGTCCGCCGATCGTGTCGTATTCCTCGTCGGAAAACGCCGTGCCGAAATAGTCGTTGAAATCGGCGATCGGCGTGAGCGCGCGCACGGTGAATTCGCGCTCACTTTCGCGACGGATCGTCTGATCGTCCTCGACGTCGTGCTCGTCGTCGATTTCGCCGACGATCTGCTCGATGACGTCCTCGATCGTCACCAGGCCGCAGACGCCGCCATATTCATCGACCACCATCGCGATGTGATTGTGGCTGCGCGCGAAATTCCTTGAGCAGCACATTGAGCCGTTTGCTTTCGGGCACGAACACCACGGGCCGCATGTATTCGCGAATCTCGAACGGCTCCTCCCCGCCGGTCTGCAACCGCAGCAAATCCTTCGCGAGCAAGAATGCCGAGAATCTGATCGCGATCCTCGCCGATGACCGGAAAGCGCGAATGACCCGACTCGACCACGCAGCTCGACCAGCTTGTCCGGCGGCTCGTCGCGCTCGACGAAGACCATCTGCGAGCGCGGCACCATGATGTCGCGCACCTGCATGTCGGCGACCGCCAAGACACCCTCGAGCATGACCAGCGCATCGCCGTCGAACAGTCCGCGCTCGCTCGCCTCGCGCAGATCCTCGATGAGTTCGGCGAGATCGCGCGGCTCGCCGGACATCGACTGCGTGATGCGCTTTAACCAGCGGCCGGTGTTGCCCTGAGGCTGTTCGGACATGGGGGGCTCAGGATACTCGATCACGCGTACGGGTCTGAAAACCCAAGCCGATCAAGGATTTGAATCTCCCGTTCGCGCCATTTTCCTGGCCTCGAGCGTGCGTTCATGGTCAAAACCAAGCAGATGCAGCACGCCGTGGACCGTCATGTGCGCCCAGTGCGCCTCGCGCGTCTTGCCCTGCGCTCTCGCCTCGCGGGCCACGACCGGCGCGCAGATCACCAGTTCGCCCAGAAAATTCCGGCCGTCCGGGCACATCCCCGCGCCGCCGAACGACAGCACGTTGGTCGGCCGGTCCTTGCCCCGGTAGCGCGCGTTCAGGCTGCGGCTGCGCGCCGCGCCGACCACCCGGACCGAGAGCACGACGCCGGCGGCAGCCTGCGCGGCCGCGGCCGCGCCGCGCCGGCAGTGCCGCGCCGCCCAAGCGCAGGAATTGCGCGCGCCGCGGCAGCCCAGGGGCGCCGCGCCGCATAGCTCACGTCGAGTTCGAGCCGTCCCGGCACCCTGAGCTCAGGCGCCGTCGTCGGGGGTTTTCGCCTCGTAGGCCTGCACGATTCTCTGCACCAGCGGATGGCGCACGACATCGCGCGAAGTGAACATCGTGAAGGCAATGCCGCGCACGCCGCGCAGGATGTCGATGACGGTGCGCAAGCCCGGATTGCTTGGAATTCGGCAAATCGACTTGCGTGATGTCGCCGGTGACCACCGCCTTGGAGCCGAAGCCGATGCGCGTCAGGAACATCTTCATCTGTTCGTTGGTGGTGTTCTGCGCCTCGTCGAGAATCACGAACGAATCGTTGAGCGAACGGCCGCGCATGAAGGCCAGCGGCGCCACTTCGATGACGTTGCGCTCGATCGATTTGGCGACCCGCTCGAAGCCCAGCATTTCGTACAGCGCGTCGTACATCGGCCGCAGATACGGATCGACCTTCTGCGACAGGTCGCCCGGCAGAAATCCCAGCCGCTCGCCCGCCTCGACCGCGGGGCGCACCAGCACGATGCGCCGCACCCTTTCCGACTGCAGCGCCTCGACCGCGCAGGCCACCGCCAGATAGGTCTTGCCCGTGCCGGCCGGACCGATCCCGAAGGTCAGATCGTGCGTGCGGATATTGTGCAGGTATTCCGTCTGATTGGCGCCGCGCGCCCGCACGGCGCCGCGCGACCGTGCGCACCTTGAGCTCATCGTTCGGCGTCGCCCGCGCGTGGCTCGCCGTCATCGCCGCTCCATGCCCAGCTCCTGCAGCGCGATGTGCACGCGCTCGGAATCCACCGGCTCGCGCTGCGCGCGCGCATACAGGTCCTGCAGCACCGCTTCGGCGCGCTTGATCGCGGCGGGCGAGCCGATGATCTGAAATCGGTTGCCGCGCCGGCGCACCTCGACGCCGAGCCGCGCTTCGATCTGATGCAGATGCTCGTCGAGCGGACCGCACAGCTCGACCAGCCGGACATTGTCGGCCGGCGCCAGCAGCAAGTCCCGCGTCATCGGGAACGGAACTCACGGCAGCGCTTCTGCCACGAGACGTCCGCGCAGTGAATTGGGCATCGCTTCGGTGATGATGACGTCCGCAAATCGATTGATGAGCGCTCATGGGATCATGCGCCGGGCCGTCGAAATTGACCCAGCGATTGTTGTCGGTGCGCCCGGCGAGCTGCCGCGGATTGCGCTTGGCGGGCCGCTCGACCAGCACGCGCTGCCGGCTGCCGACCATGCGCTGCGAGATGGCGCGCGCCTGCGCATTCAGGCGCTGCTGCAGAAGCTCGAGCCGCTGCTGCTTGACCTCGTGCGGCACCTCATCGGGCAGCGCGGCGGCCGGCGTGCCGGGCCGGCGGCTGTAGATGAAGCTGAAAGACTGGTCGAAACCCACGTCGGCGACGAGATTCATGGTCGCCACGAAATCCTCGTCGCGTCTCGCCCGGAAAGCCCACGATGATGTCGGTCGAAATGCAGATGTCGGGCCGCACCGCCCGGAGCTTGCGCAGCTTCTGCTTGTATTCGAGCACCGTGTGGCCGCGCTTCATCGCCGCCAGGATCCGGTCCGAGCCGCTCTGCACCGGCAGATGCAGAAAATTGTTGAGCTTGGGAACGTTGGCGTATGCCTCGATCAGGCTGTCGTTGAAGTCCAGCGGGTGCGAGGTGGTGAAGCGAATGCGCTCCACGCCCGTCGAACGCCGGCGACGAAGTGAATCAGAGTGGCGAGATCCGCGAGCGTGCCGTCCTCCATCGGGCCCGCGTAGGCGTTGACGTTTTGCCCGAGCAGCGTCACCTCGCGCACGCCTTGATGCGCGAGCGTCCCGGACCTCGCGCAGCACCTGCTCGAATGGCCGGCTGATTTCCTCGCCGCGCGTATAAGGGACGACGCAGAAAGTGCAGTACTTGCTGCAGCCCTCCATGATCGACACGAACGCCGTCGCGCCCTCGGCCCGGGGCTCCGGCAAACGGTCGAATTTCTCGATTTCGGGGAAACTGACGTCGATCTGCGCACGCCCGGATTGCTTGAGCGCCGTCGAGCATGTCGGGCAAGCGGTGCAGGGTCTGGGGGCCGAATACCAGATCGACGAACGGCGCGCGCGCGGTGATGCCCTCGCCTTCTTGACTCGCGACACAGCCGCCGACGCCGATGACCACGTGCGGGCGCTGCTGCTTCAACAGCCGCCATTCTCCCAGCAGCGAGAACACCTTTTCCTGCGCCTTCTCCCGCACCGAGCAGGTGTTGACCAGCAACACGTCGGCCTCCGCCGGATTATCGGTGCGGGTCATCCCATTGGCTGCCTCGAGCACGTCCTGCATCTTGCTGGAGTCGTACTCATTCATCTGACAGCCGAAAGTCTTTATGTAAACAAGACCGGGCATAGACTCGCCGTAGGCTCACGTTGAAAAGGCCGCTAAGATACTAGGAACCATGGCAATACGCGAAGTTCTCAAGATGGGCGATCCGCGCCTGCTCGGCGGTTGCGGAGCCGGTGCTCGCCTTCGGTACGCCCGAGCTCGAGAGCCTGCTCATCGATATGCGGGACACCATGCGCGATCTCAACGGCGCGGGCCTTGCGGCGCCGCAAATTGGCGTCGGCCTGCGGGTGGTGATCTTCGGCATCGAGCACAATCCGCGCTATCCGGAGGCCGAGGCCGTGCCCTTTACCGTGCTCATCAACCCTGAGCTCACGCCCCTCGGGGAGGAAATGGAGGAAGGCTGGGAGGGCTGCCTTTCGGTGCCCGGCATGCGCGGGCTCGTGCCGCGATACCGGCATCTGCGCTACACCGGCGTCGACGC
Organism: uncultured Gammaproteobacteria bacterium; assembly: GCA_963783185.1. GTDB lineage: Bacteria > Pseudomonadota > Gammaproteobacteria > Steroidobacterales > Steroidobacteraceae > Bog-1198. Next base: position 221,880 of record CAWAMT010000003.1, read on the forward strand.
CGCAGGCGGCCCCATCGACCGAACCGTGAGCGATTTTCATGCCCGCGTCGTGCAGCACGAGGTCGACCACCTCGACGGCATCCTGTATCCGCAGCGCATCCGCGATCTGACCAATTCGGCTTCACCGACGCCCTGTTCCCGGGCCAGGATCTCGCCGACGACTGACGCGGCGGGCGGCCTAGAACGGAATGTCGTCGTCGAAATCCTCCTTTCCGCCGGCCGGCGCCGGTGATTGATCATAGTCGTCGCGTGGCGGTCCGTTCGCGCCGCCGCCCCGCTCGCCGCCACCCATTGCGCCGCTGGCGCGCTCGGCTCCGCCGCCCATCGCGCCCGCGCCGCCGGCGCGCCCGCCCAACATCTGCATGTTGTCGGCGATGATCTCGGTCGTGAACCGGTCATTGCCCTGCTTGTCCTGCCATTTTCGGGTACGCAATTTACCTTCGACGAAGACCTGGGAGCCCTTGCGCAGGTATTCGGCTGCGATTTCGCCCAAACGGCCGAACAACGCGATGCTGTGCCACTCGGTCCGCTCCTGCTGCGCGCCTGAGGCTTTGTCCTTCCAGGACTCGCTGGTGGCGATGCGAATGTTGGTGACCGTCATGCCGCTCGGCATCGAGCGGGTTTCTGGGTCCGCGCCCAAATTACCGACCAAAATGACTTTGTTGACTCCGCGCGCCATGACCTACCCCTGAAGCTTTGAATGACACATATTGTACACGCGCAGAGTACACGCCGCCCCAAATCCCTAGGTTATCGCCGCGCTCATCGAGAAACTCGAGCCGCGGCGTGCCAGCCGGGGTCCCATGTACCCCCCCTTGACGCCGGGCGTATAGTAATCGGTTACATGCAAAATATCCGCATCCGGGGTGCCCGGACCCACAATCTGAAGAATATCGATCTCGACCTGCCGCGCGATCGACTCATCGTATTGACCGGTCTTTCGGGTTCCGGCAAGTCTTCGCTGGCATTCGACACGATTTATGCCGAGGGACAGCGGCGCTACGTGGAGTCCCTGTCCACCTACGCCCGTCAGTTCCTGTCGATGATGGAAAAGCCGGACATCGACACGATCGAAGGTCTGTCCCCGGCCATCTCCATCGAACAGAAGTCGACCTCGCACAATCCCCGCTCGACAGTGGGCACGGTCACCGAGGTATACGACTACCTGCGGCTGCTGTATGCCCGCGCCGGGACACCGCGATGTCCCGACCACCATATCGATCTTGCCGCGCAGACCGTGAGCCAGATGGTCGATGCCGTCCTGCGAACACCCGGAAGGGACGGCCATGATGCTGCTCGCGCCCGCCGTCTCGGAGCGCAAAGGCGAGCATGCGGAGCTCATCGAAGAGCTGCAGGCCGGCGGCTTCGTGCGCGCGCGCATCGACGGCGAGGTGGTCGAGTTGGACCAGGCGCCGAAACTCGACGTACGCCGCAAACACACGGTCGAGGCGATCATCGATCGCTTCAAGGTGCGGCCCGACCTCGGCTCAGCGTCTCGCCGAATCTTTCGAGACCGCGTTGCGGCTCGGGCAAGGCGTGGCGCGAGTCGCCTATATGGACGACCCGAAGCGTGCCGAACTCGTGTTCTCCAACAAATTCGCCTGCCCGATTTGCAATTACTCGTTGAGCGAACTCGAGCCGCGTCTGTTCTCATTCAACAGCCCGATCGGCGCCTGCCCCAGCTGCGACGGACTCGGCACCCAGGAATTTTTCGACCCCGAGAAAATCGTCGCCAATCCGCATCTGTCGCTCGCCGGCGGCGCGGTGCGCGGCTGGGACCGGCGCAACGCCTACTATTTCCAACTGATCCAATCACTGGCGCGGCACACGAAATTCGACATCGAAGCGCCGTTCGAGAGTCTGCCGCAAAGGATCAAGAATCTCGTGCTGTTCGGCAGCGACGGATGAACAAATCGAGTTCAAATACCTCGACGGCAAGGGCGGCACGGTCAAGCGCAAACATACCTTCGAAGGCATCGTCAAGAACCTCGAACGCCGCTACAAGGAAACCGAATCGGCCACGGTGCGCGAAGAGCTGGCCAAGTACCGCTCGTCGCGCGCTTGCCCCGAGTGCGGCGGAACGCGGCTCAACCGCGCCGCCCGAAACGTGTTCGTCGACGGCAAGAGCGTGCCCGAGGTGTCCTCGTTGTCGGTGGGCCGCGCCATCGAATTCTTCTCGACGCTGAAGCTGCCCGGTTGGCGCGGCGAGATCGCCGTGAAGATCGTCAAGGAAATCGGCGACCGCCTCGGATTTCTCGCGCAATGTCGGCTTGGGCTATCTCACGCTGAACCGCAGCGCCGACACGTTGTCGGGCGGCGAAGCGCAGCGCATTCGCCTGGCGAGCCAGATCGGCTCCGGGCTGGTCGGCGTCATGTACATCCTCGACGAGCCCTCCATCGGCCTGCATCAGCGCGACAATCAGCGGCTGCTCGACACGCTGGTCAATCTGCGCGATCTCGGCAATACCGTGATCGTGGTCGAGCACGACGAGGAGGCGATCCGCCAGGCCGACTATGTCGTGGATTTGGGTCCGGGCGCCGGCGTGCACGGCGGCACGATCGTGGCGCAGGGCACGGCCGCGGAAGTCGCCGCCCATCCCGATTCGATCACGGGGCAGTATTTGAGCGGTCGGCGCCGCATCGAGGTGCCGGCGGTGCGGCGTGCGCCTGATCCCAAGCGCCTGCTGCGGGTCACGGGCGCCACCGCCAACAACCTGAAAAACGTCACGGCGGAGTTTCCGCTCGGTTTGATGACCTGCGTCACCGGCGTGTCGGGATCCGGCAAGTCGACCTTGGTCAACGACACCCTGTTTCGCGCGGTGGCGACGCAGCTCAATCACGCCTCGCCCGGCTCCGCGCATTTCGACCGCATCGAAGGTCTGGATTACATCGATCGCGTGATCGAAATCGATCAGAGTCCGATCGGCCGCACACCGCGCTCCAATCCGGCCACCTATACCGGCCTCTTCGCGCCCATTCGCGAGATATTTGCCGCCGTGCCGGAATCCCGCGCGCGCGGCTACGAGGCCGGACGTTTCAGCTTCAACGTCAAAGGCGGCCGCTGCGAAGCCTGTCAGGGCGATGGCGTCATCAAAGTGGAGATGCACTTTCTCGCGGATGTCTACGTGCCCTGCGATGTGTGCCGGGGCAAGCGCTACAATCGCGAAACCTTGGAGATTCGTTTCAAGGGTAAGAACATTCAGGAAGTGCTCGAGATGACGGTCGAGGATGCGCTGCCGTTTTTCTCCGCGGTGCCGACCGTGCAGCCGAAGCTGCAAACTCTCCTCGACGTCGGGCTCTCGTATGTCAGGCTGGGGCAGAGCGCGACCACGCTGTCGGGCGGCGAGGCGCAGCGGGTCAAGCTTTCCAAAGAGCTCTCGAAGCGCGCCACGGGCCGGACCCTTTACATTCTCGACGAGCCGACCACCGGACTGCACTTTGCGGATATTGCGCAATTGCTCATCGGTCTTGCATCGGCTGCGCGACGAGGGCAATACGGTGATCGTGATCGAGCACAATCTCGACGTCATCAAGACCGCCGATTGGGTCGTCGATCTCGGGCCTGAGGGCGGAGACGGCGGGGGCCGCATCATTGCGGTCGGCACGCCCGAACAGATCGCCGCGAACAAGTCCTCGTACACCGGACGCTACCTGCAGGCAGCCCTGCAAAGGGCGCGCCCCTTGCCCGTCGCGCAGGCCGCGCAGGCCGCGCAGCGCAAACGCGCGTGAGATGCCGTGCGCCGTGCTATCTCTTCGCGCATCGCTCGTATTCGGTGAGGCGTCGGTGAGCAGTCTGACGGCGATCATCGCTCGCGGCTCGTTGCCGATCCTGACGCGGCTGAATCCCGAACTCGCGCATGATCTGGGCCTCGCCGGCCTGCAAATTGCTGCGGCCATTTTGGCCCGCCGTCGAGTCGCCGGCCGGCTCTGTCGCTGCGTTGCCTGGGAATCGAGTTCGCTCATCCGCTCGGGCTCGCGGCCGGATTCGACAAGAACGGCGACTTCCTGGACGCGCTCGGGTGCGATGGGATTCAGTCATATCGAGCTGGGCACCGTGACGCCGCGGGCGCAGCCGGGCAATCCCAAGCCGAGGATGTTTCGCATTCCAGAGGTGGCGGCGCTGGTGAACCGCATGGGTTTCAACAACAAGGGTGTCGATCACCTCGTCGCGCGTCTGGAGCGCAGCCGCTACCGCGGCGTCCGTGGTATCAGCATCGGAAAGAACGCCGGCACGCCCATCGAAGATGCCGCGAAAGACTATGTGACGTGCCTGCACAAAGTGTATTCGCACGCCGATTACGTCGCGGTGAATGTTTCCTCTCCCAACACGGCGCGGCTGCGCGAGTTGCAAGATCGGGACGGCTTGGAAAAGATCATCGGATCGATGCTCGAGGCGCGCGCCGTGCTCAACTCACGCTTCGGCAAGCTCGTCCCGCTGCTGGTCAAGGTCGCCCCGGATCTCGACCCCGAACAAGTGTCCGCGCTGGCGGCGAACCTCCGCTCGCTCGGCGTCGACGGCGTCATCGCCACGAATACCTCGACGAACCCCGCGTCTCTGGGCTGCGATTGGCCGGGCGGCGGAACGCGGAGGCCTGAGCGGCGCGCCTCTGCATCCCCGATCGCTGGCCGTGATATCTCAATTGCGCGTCGGAACTGGGCGGAAGCTTTCCCATCATCGGCGTGGGGGGTATCGTAAGCGCGGAGCGTGCGATGGCCACGCTCGATGCCGGAGCCAATCTCATTCAGGTTTATACCGGCTTCGCCTACCGGGGCGAACTGCTGGTGTCGGAGATTCTCGATGCACTTTCGCGAAAACAACGCGATTCCGCGGCGCCGGCCGCGAATACCGCCGCATGATTAGCGCGGATCTCGTCGATCAGTTTCAGAGGGACGGCGCCGTCCGGATTCCGCAGCTATTGCGCGCGGAAGAATTAGCGCAACTGCGCGCCGGCATCGATTGGAATCTCGCCCATTTGAGTCCCCGTGCCAAGCTCGCGAGCGCCGCCGCCGATCCGGGACGCTTCGTCGAAGATTTCTGCAATTGGCAAGAGAATCCCTACTATCGGCGCTTCATATTTGAGTCCGAGTTGGCCGTGACGGCGGCCCGTTTGATGGAAAGCGAAACGGTCCGTCTCTATCACGATCATATGCTCACGAAGGAGCCCGGCACGCGCCAGCCGACACCGTGGCATCAGGACCAGCCCTATTACAACATCGACGGCAACCAGAACGTGAGCTTCTGGATCCCGGTGGACCACGTGAGCCGGGCATCCACCCTGGAGTTCATCGCCGGGTCGCACCGCGGACCATGGTTGATGCCGCGCTCATTTATGGATTCCCAAGCGAAATGGTTTCCCGAAGGCAGCCTTGCGGATCTTCCCGATATCGAAGCTCGACGCAATGACTTTCCCATCATCGGCTGGGAACTCGAGCCGGGCGATGTCGTGTGCTTTCACATGCTCACGCTGCATGCCTCCGGCGGTGTCGACGGGACACGACGTCGGCGCGTGTTCTCCGTTCGATTCTTGGGAGACGACATTACTCATGCGCCGCGCCGCTGGCGAACCTCGCCGGAATTTCCTGGCTTGACGGACGAGTTGCCCTCGGGAGCGCCGATGAATCACCCGCTGTTCCCCGAGCTTTGGCGGGCAACGTAACCGCCGATTCCAGTACTAAACTTTGCGAACGCACCAGCTGCACGATGGAAACCAAGCAAGCATGAGCCAAGAGCAGATCTCGACGGACCCTCGATCCCGCGCCGCCGCCGGCGGCGCCAGGCGCGGCGCACAGGTACTGGAGCGGTTGCGCGAACATCCGCCCACCATCTGGTATCGGGGCGAGCAGGTTAAGGATGTCACGACGCACCCTGCGCTGCGCGGGGGCGTCGAGACGTTGGCGCATCTGTACGACCTGCAGTGGGAGCACGCGGATAAGACCTTGTTCGATTCGCCCTCGAGCGGCCGAAAAGTGGCGCGCTCCTTCATGATGCCGAAGACGCATCGAGGAACTGCGCAGCATCTCCGTCGCCATGAAGGTATGGGAGGACTACACGCACGGCATGATGGGCCGGGTGCCGGACTACATCAACCGGGCCATGTCCGGATACGCGGCCGGCGCGGCATTTCTCGGCGAGGCGGATCCTCGCTTCGGGGCCAACGCGATCCGCTACCACGAATATCTGCGCGAGAACGACCTGTGCCTTACGCATACCCTGATCCCGCCCCAGGCCAACCGCGCGGTGAGCTCGGCGCAGCAGGCCGATCCGTTTCTCGCGGCACGCGTCAAGGAGGAGACCGATGCCGGCATCGTCATCCGCGGCTGCCGGATGCTGGCGACGCTGCCGATATCCGACGAGATCATGGTGTTCCCGTCGACGCTGCTGAAGAGCCCGGAAGAGGATGCGCCTTACGCCTTCGGCTTCTCCATTCCCAACAACACACCGGGTCTGCGCTTCATCTGCCGCGAGAGCGTCGATTACGGCCGCTCTCACTTCGACCATCCGCTCGGTTCGCGCTTCGAGGAGATGGATGCGGTGGTGGTCTTCGACGATGTGCTTCGTGCCGTGGGAAAACGTGCTGCTGTACCGGGATGTCGACCGCTGCAACCAGGCCTACGCGCGAACCGGCGCGGTGGTGCACATGACTCACCAGGTCGTCGTGAAGAACATCGCCAAGGCGGAGTTCATGCTGGGACTGGCCTATCTGCTGGTGGATTCGATCGGCGCGGAAGGCTTTCAGCACATCCAGGAGAAGCTCGCCGAGATGTGGGTCAGCATGGAGACCATGAAGGCGTTCCTGCGCGCGTCCGAGGCCGATGCGCAGCTCGACGAATGGGGCGTCATGCGGCCGGCCTGGTATCCGCTCGATGCGGCGCGGAATCTTTTCCCGCGCCTGTATCCCCGGATGGTGGAGATCATTCAGCAGATCGGCGCATCCGGACTGGTCGCCATGCCGCTCGAGGCGGATCTCAAGGGCCCTCTCGCGGAGGACATCAAGCAGTATTACCAGGCGGCGCGAGCCGAGGCCTTCGATCGCGATTCCGCTGTTTCGCCTGGCATGGGACGCATCGCATGTCGGCGTTCGGCTCCCGGCAGGTGCTTTACGAGCGCTTCTTCTTCGGCGATCCGGTGCGCATGGCGGGCGCCCTCGTCGCCGGCCACAAGTCGCGAGATTCAGGAACGCGCCGAGCGCGTGCAGCGCCTTCGTCCGCCAGGGCCGCGACGAGGCGTTTGCCGCCAACCGCTAGACCGATTCAACTGCCCAAGGCTTATTCAAATGAACACTGGAGTACCGGATCCGAAGAGCTTTCGCGAGGCCCTTGGCCTGTTCGTCACGGGGGTCGCCGTCATTGCCACCCGTATCGATGGACAGGATCACGCCATGACGGCGAACGCGGTATCGTCGCTCTCGCTCGATCCGCCGTTGGTGTTGTTTTGCCCGGCCAAGCGCGCGCGGTTCTCGCAACTGCTGCCGCAAGCAACCGGATTTTCCATCAATTTCTTGCGCGACGAACAGGAAGCGCTGTCGACCTACTTCGCGGGAGTTTGGCCGGAGGCCGAACCTCCGAGCTACCGGTTCGTCATCACGGATGGCTTGCCGCGGCTCGAGGGGAGCCTGGCATCACTCATGTGCGCCAAGCGCGACGTGTACGAAGGCGGCGATCACTGGCTCGTGACCCTGGAGGTGCGGAAACTGCATCGCGGCATCGAGCCCCTCCAGCCTCTGCTGTTCTTCGGCGGAAAGTACCGGCGAGTCGATCGCCGGGTTGGAACGAGGGCTCCCGATCTTGCGAACACTGCCGACGAACCCGTACAGATGTACCTCCACGATCGGTAGATGATGCGGAGCTCGTGAGACGGACTTGCGACTCGCCGTAGTCTTGGGCACGGCGCCCCGCAAGTCCGCGCTCCCGTAAATCAGATCGACATCGAGCTTTAGCTTCGCAATTCGATGGCGTGCTGCACCGAGTGCCGGGCTTCCTCGATGTGACGTATCACTCGCAGCTGCAAGCCTTGGGTATCCGGCTGATCTTCTTCGCCGGACACATCGCGCTGGGCCTTGTCCAGCAGTTCCATGGCCTTTCGGAAGCGGTCATGGCGCGCCAAATGCGCATCGACCGGCATGTGATCCTGGATGTTCTTGCCGTCCATGATTGCTGCGTGCTTGATCTCGCCAATGGCCTTGTCGATGTGATCGATCGCATGCCCTTCCGCATTGTCGACCGGGTCGCCGCTGAAATGCTCCAGGTGAGCGCGCGCGTCGCGCAAGTCGCTGAGAGCATGCAGATACGCCGGATGCTTGCCCGGATTGTCTGCCCAGGTGGGGGCCGCGGCGAATAGCGCAAAGGTTGTCGCGGCGATGATGTGTAGAACTGAAGAACGCATGCATTGATCTCCTGATCGTGGGTTGTGGCGGCTCCCGATCATTATAGGGAGCCTGAGCCGATACTAGAGTTGGCGGAACGCGGAAGTCGTCACACATTTTCGTAATAAAAATGTGTTGTCGCCGGGCCGAGACAGCCTAAGGATTAAGAACCGCTAATGCTTACGCGGCCTTAATGTTTACGTGTCGTCAATGCCTTGAGGAACTCGTAGTAAAATTCGACGCCCGTATAGTACGACTCCACTTTCACGCGCTCGTCCTTGCCGTGCATGCGCACGTCATCGCGATCGATCGCCACGCCGCTGATGCCGTAGCTCGGAATGCCCGCCATCATGGTGTAGATGCTGTCCGATGCGCCCGTCTCCATGATCGGGAACCACGGGCGTTCCGGGCCATAGCTTAGCCGCGACGCTGCGCAGCGATTCCATGACATCGGTCCGCAGCGGAGGCGGCGCCATGGCACTTGCGATCGGAGCCATGATCCGACAGCTCGCCGGCATCGCTGCGGTAGCGCACGCTGAGTTTCGGATCATTGAACATCTTCACCAGCGCCAGACGGATTTCTTCTTGCGAGTGCCCGGGGAAAATGCGGCAATTGACGTTGGCTTCGGCGCGTTGCGGCAACGCGTTCGAAGCGCGTGGCCGCCGCTCAGCATGGTCGCGACGCAGGTGGTGCGCATCGTGGAGTTGTAGCGCGGATCCTGCGACAGGCGTCGAATGGCCGCCGGGATCCGGCGGCGTCGCCAGGATGGCGCGCATATCGGCGGCGGACTGGCCGCGTCTCGATCGCCGCCATTTGCGTGAAATACTCGCGCGTGACGCTATTCAATTCGAACGGGAATCGGCGATTTCTCCAAGGCACGCGAGCGCGTCCGCGACGTGATAGATGGCATTGTCCGGTTTCGGCAGCGAGCTGTGCCCGCCGGGATTGGTCGCCAGCGACTTGATAATCGCCATAGAGCTTCTCGGTGGCCTCGAATTCGACAGTCATCGGTTTGCCGTGCTCCGTGGCCACGCCGCCGGAATCCGGATTGAGCGCAAATTCCGCATCGATGAGGTCGCGGTGATTCTGCAGCAGCCAATTCACGCCGTTCGAAGTCCCGCCCTCCTCGTCCGCGGTGAGCGCCAGGATGATGTCGCGGTCCGGTACGAATCCCTCCTTCTTCAGGCGGATGAAGTTCGTGACCGCGATGGCGTCGCTCTCCTTCATGTCCTGAGTACCGCGCCCATAGTAATAGCCATCCTTCTCGACGAATTGAAAGGGATCGGTGGTCCAATCCTCGCGCCGCGCTTCCACCACGTCGAGATGACCGATGATGAGAATGGGCCGCAATTTCGATCCCGGCTTGCCCCGATAGCGCGCAACCATATTGCCCTTGCGATCGTTCGGACCTACGACGGTGACGTCGGCCGCCGGAAATCCGGCGTCGAGCAGGCGTTGCGCCATCGCCTGCGCAGCAACGGTGGTACTTCCGATAGAATCGGTGGTGTTGATCTCGATCAGTTGCTTGAAGATGTCGTGGGCCGTCGCTGCGGATTCGCCGCATCGCCCTCGGGAGGGGCGGTCCAGGCGGTCGGTGCGCAGAGCGCGCACGAGGAGCATGCAGATCGAATTCAAACGAATGCCATGTTTCAACTAACGTCTCTCCGCGATGGCCAAAAAAAGATACGAGGATGTCGCCTATGCTCGCCCGAGTCAATCAAACGAGGTATTGGTCGCGAGCGCTCGCGCGGCTCGCCGGCATCGCCGCCGTCTGCGTCGGGCGCTCTGCGGCCAGCGCGGAGCAAGCGCCGGCGCCGCCTCAGCTGGTGTTGTTCCACGGCCGGATTCTTACGGTGGATCCGGCCGACTCGATCGCGCAGGCCCTGGCGATCCGCGACGGCAAGATCGTCGCCGTCGGCCCCGACCGCGAAATCCTGCGTCTCGCCGGCGCCGCCACGCGCCGCATCGATTTGCACGGCCGTACGGCAACGCCGGGGCTCATCGACAGCCACGCGCACATCGCCGACGGCGGCGTCGAGGAGCTGTACCACGTGCATCTCAGCGACGCGTCGATCGATCGCGGAAGTGGTCCGGCCGGGTGCGCGCGGGGATCGCGCAACTGAAGCCCGGCGAATGGCTGCAGGGCGATGGCTGGGACGAGGGCAAGCTTGCCGAGCGGCGCTATCTGCGCGGCGGCGGATCTCGATCCGTGTCGCCAGACAATCCGGTGTGGTTGATGCATACCACCGGGCATTACGGCGTGGCGAATTCGGCGGCGCTGCGCCTGGCGAAGATCACGCGCGGCACCGCCGGATCCGCCGGCCGGCACCATCGATCGCGACGCTCGCGGCCTGCCCGACCGGCGTGTTGAAGGAAGCGGCCATGGATGCGGTGCTCGCATCTCATACCGCCGCCGACGCCCGGAGCAGCAGCGCGCCGGAATCCTGCAAGAGCATCGAACGACCTGCACCGCGAAGGCATGACCGCCGTCAAGGATCCCGCGATCGAACGGCGCGATCTGGGATGCGTATCGGAGCTGCTGCGCGAGGGCAAACTGCACGGAGCACGTTTGCGTGTTGTGGTACGCGGGCACCACGCTCGCCTCGGCGCGCGCCGCGCTCAAGGAGATTCTGGCGCAGCCGCGGCCGCCGAAGTCGCTGGGCGACGGCCGCGCTGCTCTCTTGCGGCGCGAAGATATTCATGGACGGCAGCGGCGGCGCGCGCACGGCTTGGCTGTACAAGGACGTGGAACAAGAATTTCACCGACATCGACGCCGGCAACACCGGCTATCCGTCCACCGACCCTGACGTTTACCGGCAAGATGGTGCGGCTGTTCCATCAGGCCGGCGTGCACGTCGGCACTCACGCCATCGGCGACCGCGCCATCGATTGGGTGGTGGACACCTACGCCCAAGTGCTCGGCAGAAACGCCAACCGTCGGGACTGCGGCACAGCATCATCCACGCCAATATCCCGACCGATCATGCGATCGAGACCATGGCGAGGCTGCAGAAGAAATACGACGCGGGATATCCCGAGGCGCAGGCGCCCTTCATCTGGTGGATCGGCGATACCTACGCCGGCAACTTCGGGCCGGAACGATCGCAGCGCCTGGTGCCCTCAAGACTCCTTCCTCGACAAGGGCATCCGTTGGGGCGGCGGTTCGGATTATTCGGTCACGCCGCTCCCCGCGCGCTACGGGCTGTGGGCATCGGTCGAGCGCGAAACGTCTGAAGGGAACCTACGGCGCGCATCCTTTCGGCACCGCCGAGTCGGTCGACATTCACGCGGCGCTCCGCTCCTACACGGTTTGGGCGGCGCAGGCAGCTGTTCCTCGAGGATCGGATCGGCTCGCTCGAAGTCGGCAAGGACGCCGATATCGCGGTTTGGGACCGAAACATGTACGACATTCCGCTCGCGCGAACTGCGCAACTTGCACTGCGAGCTCACGATGCTGCATGGCGATGTGGTCTACGAGGCGAAACGGCCGTGAGCGGCGCCCGCCGGCGCGGCTGCGTCCGGTTCGAATCAGATGCTATTCTGTGCCGGTCTGCGCGCGGCGCGTCTTCGTGAACTAGGAGAGAAATGGCTAAAGAACGCAACCGCGCGGTGACGCGCAGCGCTGCCGAAGCGGCCGTAAGAACACTGCTCGGTTGGGCCGGCGAGGACCCGCAGCGCGAAGGACTGCGCGACACGCCGAAGCGGGTGGTCGATGCCTACCGCGATTGGTTCTCGGGATACACCATCGATCCCAGCGAGTACCTGCGCCGGACCTTCGAGGAGGTCGAGGGCTACGACGAAATGGTGGTGCTGCGCGATATCGCATTCGAATCGTTTTGCGAGCATCACATGGCGCCTATCATCGGCCGGGCTCACGTGGGCTATCTGCCCACCGATCGGGTCGTCGGCATCAGCAAACTCGCGCGGGTGGTCGATGGCTTTGCCCGGCGTTTCCAAGTCCAGGAAAAGCTCACCGCGCAAATCGCCGGCTGCATCAGCGATGTGCTCAAGCCGCGCGGCGTCGGCGTCGTCATCGACGCCGTTCATCAATGCATGACGACGCGCGGTGTCCACAAACGCGGCGTATCGATGATCACCAGTAAGATGCTCGGTACATTCCGTGCGGATGCCAGCACCCGCGCGGAATTTCTGCGATTCATCGACATCGAGGGCAGTACTCTGCGTTGATCGATGCCGCTTGCGTTCGATCAATTGCGCTTGCGTTCGATCAGTTGCGCTTACGCTCGCCGCCGCCGCGCACAGGAATCATGTCCACCGAAAAGCTGTATTTGTGACGTTCGCCGGGCTGCAGCGCACCTACGCCGACCACATGACGCGCGATTTTTTCGCCTTGTTCATTGGTGATCGAGATGACGACGCAGTACTCGCACTGCTCATCCCGTCCCGGGTGATGGATCGTCCCTTCGATGCGCATCGCCGCCACTCCGTCCGACTGAGGCTCGGCATTGGCGGCATTGAATCGAAGGTGGTGCTGGCAGCCGGGGCATATGTTGGCGCTTTGCAGAACGGTCGCCTTGCAGTGCGGACATACTCGCGTTGCGCCAAGGCTGCCCTGACGAACGACGTTCATCGCTAGCTGCCGCCGACCGCCGAACCTGGGAGTTTCACCGGTTTTCTCTTCGTCCCAACCGAATTCAACGTGGCCGCGCATGCGTGAGCCGGCCGCTACCGTGATCGATCCCGCCTTGACGTCGCCGACGATGACGCCGCCTTCCAAGACATCGACTCGTTTTGCGGACTCGATGTTGCCCTGCAGTTCACCGCCGACCACGACGATGCCGGCCAGCACCTGACCGGTCAGATGGGCGCCCGCGTCCATCGTGAAATTACCATCGATACGCACATCGCCCTTGAAGCGGCCGGCCATGCGCACATTCCCCGAGCCCTCGATTTTGCCTTCGATCGATATATTCGCGGCAATCACGGATTCGCCGCCCTCGCCGCGTTCCCGGGGAGCGGGCCGGCGCGGAGCGGCGGCTAACGCTGCTTCACTCGTGTTGCGCTCCATGAGGTTGCGCTCCGAGGACGACGGCGTCACCGACGGCTGAACGGTGCCCGCCGGGGCGGGCGTGAGGGGTTCCTTCCGACCCGCTGGTGCAGGCGTGGGTTTTTCATTCCAAAGTGCCATAACTCATAATCTCCCGCATTGAGGTCGGTAAAGGGTACACGCTAACGCTGGAGAATGTCATCGGCCACTGTCTTTTATTGGAGACGCCGTGCCTCCGTTAAGGCTTCCGCCGGCGCTCGGGCGTCGCCCCGGGCTCTCTTATTTCCGGTACCCCTAAGGTCCGTCGCCCTCTATAGGGCGCGCGCTCCTAAGATCCCCACCCGGCATGCCGACCGGCCCCCTGAACTTAAGTACGCGTACGGGTATTCCTCCCGGTATATCTCCGATATCCCGGAAATCATTTTCAGCTTCATCGACTATAATATTGCCCGCACAAAAACTTAAGGTCAGCGCCTTGTTTCAAAATCTCGACCGCTTGAGCGCCGACGGCATTCTCGGCGTGATGGCCAAGTTTCGCGCCGATACCTTTCCCGGAAAAGTCGACCTCGGTGTCGGTGTGTATCGCGACCTAAGCGGCAACACGCCCATCCTCGATTGCGTGCGCCGCGCCGAGCAGATCGTGTTCAAGTCGGAGTCGACGAAATCCTATGTCGCCGCCGCCGGGCGGGAGGAGTTCAACGGCGCCTTGGAGGAACTCGTTCTCGGGACCTCGCATCTCGCGCGCCGTGAGCGCCGCTCACGGACCGTGCAGACACCGGGCGGGTGCGGCGCTTTGCGGGTCGGCGCCGAACTCATTCGTGCGGCCACGCCGCACGCAACCGTGCATGTGAGCGATCCGACCTGGGGAAACCACACGCCCTTGCTCGGCAGTTCGGGCCTCCGTCTGGAACGCTACCCGTACTACGATGCGAAGAGCCATGAACTCAATTTCGATGCGATGTTGGAGCGATTGGACCGGGCGGCACCGGGCGATGTGGTACTGGTGCATGCCTGCTGCCACAACCCTTCCGGGACCGATCTTGCCGCAGGCCAGTGGCGGACCCTGACGGAGCTGCTACAACGCCGGCGGCTCACCCCGTTTCTCGATCTCGCCTATCAAGGATTCGGTACGGATTTGACGGCTGATGCGGCGGGCGTTCGCCTCGTCGCCGAAACGCTGCCCGAAGCGCTCATCGCCGTATCGAACTCCAAGAATTTAGGCCTGTACCGGGAACGCGTCGGAGCGCTCATCGTGATCGGCGAGAATGAATCTCGGGCCGATATCGCCAAAAGCCACGTCCTGCAAATCGCCCGCAGCATCTATTCGATGCCGCCTGACCACGGCGCGGCGATTGCCGCCTGCATCTTCGGCGATGCGGAGCTTAAGGAGTCCTGGATCGTGGAATTGGCGGCGATGCGTGACCGGATCAAAGATATGCGTGCGTCGTTGGCGGCGCACCTGCGTCGCGTCACACATGACGGCTCATTCGACTTCATCGAAGATCAGCACGGCATGTTCTCCCTGCTGGGCGTGTCCGGCGCGGCGGTAGAGGCGCTCCGCCACAAGCACCATATCTACATGACGGCCGACAGCCGCGTGAATCTCGCGGGACTCACGCCGCACAACGTGGCGTATGTGGCTGAGTCGATCGCCGCCGAGCGCAATACCTAGACGCCGAGCGCCTGACTTAAGGCCGTTACTTCCGCGGCGCTCTCGCGGATCACCGTCAAGGTGCGGGCCTCGTTGAGGCCCAATCGAGCACCGGTGGGCAGACCGTGAAGCGCTGCTTCGAGAGCCGGGAAATCCTCGGATAACCCGGCCATCAACACGGCTATGGCGATCACATCCTTCAAGTCGGGTGTCTCGGCATCTGTTCGTGCGTGATCTTCCTGCTCGCCGACCGCCTGGGCCATAACCTCGGGGAAATCCCAGTTCTCGAGGATCGCCTTGCCGATCGAGGGATGCCATTCGTCGATGATTTCAGCAAGCGTGCCGGCGCTTGCGAACAGCTCCGGGTGATCGGTGGCGCGGGTCAGGACATAGAGCTTGCCGATCCCGTGCATCATGCCGGTCAGCATGGCTTCATCGGGATTGACCTGGGTGCAGGTGCGGGCCAACACGAATGCGAACGCGGCCACCAGGGTGCTGCGCTGCCACAGATCCTCCAAGTAGTGCTCTAAGCCGGCGAGCTTGTTGCTGTTGCGGATTTGAGCCATGGCGAATGAGATCGAGGCGCTGCGCACCATGTTGTAGCCGATACGGCTGATCGCGGTTCGAAGATCGGTGATCGTCCGGCCGCTGCGATTCAGCGAGGCCGAATTGGCAATCCGGAGCAATCGCGCGGCCAGCGCCGGTTCAGAGCCGACCACTCGCACGACCTGAGCTACGGAGGAATTGGGATCGGACAGAATCCGCCGTACACGGACCGCAATTTCGGGAAAGGACGGCAGATCCACTTTTCCGCCCGACAGTTCGCCGGCCAGCGTGCGGATGAATTCAAAGGCCACACCGGCGGGCGCCTGTGATTGCGTGCTCGTCAATTCGCTCTCTCTCATGTTCAATGACAAACCGCTCCCAGTGCCGATGCGGTTGCTGCAAGAGGAGAAATCGGCCGAACGGCACGGGACTTGAGGGCCATCGGCGAATTCGCTTACCGGGGCCCACGGGGCCTGCCGGGCCGACGGGCCCCAATGGTTGGCTTGGAGCCGCGCTCAGCGTGTCGGGGAAGGCCGGCTGGTGAAGCGTTGATGAACTTCGCCGTTGCGGGAGCGTTCTGTAAAACGGCCGCCGCAATACGCCGAGAGCACGCGCCGCCAGAACAGCACAGCGCCCGGATTGCGCTGATACTCGACGATCTCCCAGTCGCCGGCGAAACGATCGAAGATCAGGGTGGCGGCATCGCGGCCGATGCCGACCCGGCGATGCTGCTTGCGCACGAAGAACTCCGACATGGTGTAGTTGACGGAGGTCTCACCGGCGGCTGGTATGCGCGGGCGGGTGACCAGAGCGAAGCCCACGGGATCAGGTCCCTTGAGGATCACCAGGGGATGCGAGTGGTCGTTCGCGAACCAATTCGCAAAGATCTCATCTTCTCGCGGATTGTCCGCGCCTAGCACCGAAAAGAGGCCGGTGTTCAAGTCGGCGAGGGCGTCGAGGTACTCAGCGTAGACGTTCTGGATCCATTGGCGATCCTTCTTCGAGTGCCTACAGTCGCGGATGCTGACTAGCAACGAAGCCGTTTCCCCAAGGGCTAAAAAAGACACAGCCCGAGCGAACGCACCATGTTGGCCGTCCGCCCGGGCAGGGCATCAACTATCGAAGCGAATTACTGCTTCGGAGCCGATGCAGCCGATGCTGCGGACTGTGCTGCGTCGGCAGCAGCGCTGGCAGCAGCAGCTGAATCAGCGGCGGCGGAAGCGGCCGAATCCGCAGCCGGCGCGGCGGCAGGCGGAGGAGTGGTGTCGGTCGTGGGAGCAGGAGCCTCGGTCTTGCTGCCGCAGGCACTCAGCACAAATGCAGCGACAAGAGCGCTTAAAGCAAGTTTGGTCTTCATCTATCGATACCCCGGAAATTTATTGATAAAAGTTAAAGGCCGAGCATGTTGTCTTGGGCTTCCACCCAAATGTCCGGGGCGATTTTAGAGTGTTTCGGCTCAATTTCATATCTCTTTCGCCATACATGGAGGTCCTTTAACGTGAGAAATCGCGGCCTGGGGTTAATACCACCCCATGGATGTTCCCGCGGGACTGCCTACGTGCTCATTGCGATCTGTCGTCTGATGCATACTTGAGCCGGTGGGCGTCAACTGAGGAGGAGTCGGTGTGAGCGAAGTCAGCCTGGATCAGCTTTATGGGCAGCATCTGCAAACCCTCATGCGGCGAGCGGACCGGTCGCTCGCGGCCACCGGATTTGATGCATTGGTCGTTCATTCCGGCTTCTCCCCCGACCCAGTTCCTGGACGATCAAGGCTACCCTTTCAAAGTGAACCCGCACTTCAAGGCCTGGGTCCCGATCATCGACAACCCGCACTGCGTTTTGATCTATGTGCCGGGCACGCGGCCAAGGGTCTTGTTCCATCAACCAAACGACTATTGGCATAAGCCGGCCAGCGTGCCGCAGGAGCCTTGGACAACGGCAGTCGAGCTCGTGCCGGTCTCCGATCCGGCCACGAGCAGCGCACATTGGACCGGGCTTGGACGGGTGGCCTTCATCGGCCCGAGCGACTGCTTTTCCGGCATCGCAGCGGAGTCGGTCAACAACCCCGATTTGCTCGCCCGGCTGCACTACGATCGCGCCGTGAAGACCGGCTACGAGCTCGAATGTATGCGCCGTGCAAGCGCGTTAGGGGCCCGTGGCCACGTTGCCGCGCTCTCGGCATTCCGGCGCGGGGCGTCCGAGTACGAGGCCCATATGCAGTATTTGGAGGCTTGCGGGCAGCGTGAAGAGGAGATGCCCTACAACAATATCGTGGCCTATAACGAACACGCGGCGGTGCTGCATTACCAGCATCTCGAGCGCGGCGCGCACCGACGCCGCTACGCTCTTTTTTGATCGACGCCGGCGCGCAGTTTCGCGGCTATGCCTCGGACATCACCCGAACCTACGCAGCCGCGCCCGGCCTGTACGCAGAACTCATCAAAGCGCTCGATGCCGCCCAGCTGCGCTTGTGTCAGGAGATCGTGGCAGGGCGCGATTACCGCGAAGTGCACCTCTCTGCGCACCGCATCTTGGGCGACGTGCTCCTCGAGATCGGATTGACCAAGCTGCCGGGACAGGCCGCTCTGGAGCAAGGCGTCACGAGCGTGTTTTTCCCGCATGGCATCGGTCATCTGCTCGGCCTGCAGGTGCATGATGTGGGAGGCGTCATGGGCGATGTGCAAGGCGGCGAGCGCAAACGTCCCGAGGGGCATCCCTACCTCAGGCTGACTCGCATGCTGGAGCCGGGCGTGGTGGTAACGGTCGAGCCCGGCATCTATCTGATCGACTCGCTACTGCGCGCCGCTCATGAAGACGCGCGCCGGGCGCACATCGATTGGGCGATGGTCGAGGAACTGCGGCCGTACGGCGGCGTCCGGATCGAAGACAACGTCGCCACCACCGCCGCAGCGCCGGAGAACATGACCCGCGACGCATTCGCCAAACTGGCGGCGTGAAGCGCGGCCGGCGCGGCGGTGAGATCGCTAGGCGCGCCTTGGCCTTGCGGCGCTTGGGCGCCTCGGTCTTCTGCGAATCGGCCGGCTCTGGAGCCGCCTTTTTCGATTTCTTCGGCGACTTGCCGGGCGCCTTGCCGCTCGAGGCATCGTCGGTCTTCTCCGCCGCGACGGGCGTCGATTCGACCAACTGCATCAGTGCCATGTCGGCAGAGTCGCCGGGGCGCGGTTCCATCTTGAGGATTCGTGTATAGCCGCCGGCACGCGCCTTGAAGCGCGGTCCCAAATCGGCGAACAGCTTTTCCACCACGGCGACATCGCGCAACCGCGAATACGCCAGCCGGCGCTTGGATATCGAATCAATCTTCGCGAGCGTGATCAGCGGCTCGACCACGCGGCGCAATTCCTTGGCCTTGGGCACCGTGGTGCGGATGGTTTCATGTCGCAGCAGCGAGGTCGCCATGTTGCGCATCAACGCATGGCGGTGGGATGAATTACGCGATAGCTGACGCCCGCTGTTTCTGTGACGCATATTCTGAAAACCCTACTGTCTATCTATGATCCACCGAGCGGCCGGCGCCCCGCGTAGCGATTAAATTCCGTCGCGCTCGTCGTCGCGCTTCAAGCCCGGCGGCGGCCAGTTGTCGATCCGCATCCCGAGCGTGAGTCCGTGGCTTTCCAGGACTTCCTTGATTTCCGTCAACGACTTCTTGCCCAAATTCGGCGTGCGCAGCAATTCGACTTCCGTACGCTGCACCAGATCGCCGATGTAGTGGATGTTCTCAGCCTTGAGGCAATTCGCACTGCGAACCGTGAGTTCCAGCTCGTCGACCGGCCGAAGCAGGATCGGGATCGAACTGAGTCTCGGTCGCCTTGGTCGTCGACTCGTCCTGGCCCTGCAGATCCACGAACACCGACAATTGATCCTTGAGGATACCGCCGGCGCGGCGAATAGCCTCTTCCGGATCGATCGTGCCGTTGGTCTCGATGTCGAGAATCAGCTTGTCGAGGTCGGTGCGCTGTTCGACGCGCGCGCTCTCGACGTTGTAAGTCACCTTGCGCACGGGACTGAAGGAGGCATCGAGCTGCAGCCGGCCGATAGCCCGGGTCTGCTCCTCGAAGGCCATGCGCTGCGCTGCCGGCCGATAGCCGCGTCCGCGCTCCACTTTGAGCGACATGGACAGCTCGCCGGCCTTCGTCAAATTGGCAATCACGAGATCGGGATTCAAAATCTCGATGTCGTGGTCGCCGGCAATGTCGCCGGCCGTGACCGGTCCCGGCCCTTTCTTGTGCAGACGCACTTCCGCGACGTCGCGGGTATGCATGCGAATGGCCACCGCCTTGAGATTGAGCAGGATATCGACGACGTCCTCTTGCACGCCTTCAATGGCGGTGTACTCGTGCAGAACGCCCTCGATCTCGATTTCCGTAATGGCCGCCCCCGGCAGGGAGGACAGCAGCACTCTGCGCAAAGCATTGCCCAATGTGTGGCCGAATCCGCGTTCAAACGGCTCGATCACGATACGCGCATGGCGCGGCGATACGGGCTGCACCTTGACGACCCGGGGCTTCAGAAACTCATTGATCGATCCCTGCATGGATGTCACCTACGTTAACTAATTGCGGACACGTCGCAGCACTGGCTGCGATGCGTTACTTGCCAATTCCTTACTTCGAATACAACTCGACGACCAGGCTCTCGTTGATGTCGGGCAGGATTTCCTGCCGATCCGGAACCGATTTCAGTACGCCTGAGAACTTCTTGTCATCGACTTCGACCCAATCCGGAAAGCCGACTTGGGTGGCGATCGTGAGCGCCGCTTGCACGCGAGTCTGCTTCTTGGCCCTCTCGCGCAAGTTGATGACATCTCCAGCCTTACACTGGTAAGAGGCGATATTGACCAGCTTGTCATTCACCGCCACGCCCTTGTGGCTCACCAGCTGGCGCGCTTCCGCGCGCGTCGAGGCGAAGCCCATACGGTAGACAACATTGTCGAGCCGGCATTCCAAAAATTGCAGCAAAGTTTCGCCGGTGGCGCCCGGACGGCCGGCAGCCTTCTGATAGTAGTTGCGGAACTGCCGCTCCAGCACACCGTACATTCGACGCAGCTTCTGCTTCTCGCGCAACTGCAGGCCGTACTCCGACAGGCGCTGCTTGCGCTCGCTCTTCACGCCGCCCGGAGGCACCTCGAGCTTGCACTTCGACTCGAGAGGCTTCACGCCGCTCTTCAGGAACAGATCGGTTCCCTCGCGTCGAGACAGCTTGCACTTCGGACCAGTATATTTTGCCATTACGAACCCTTGATCTGACTTTCCAGATGAACTAGACGCGGCGCTTTTTCGGCGGGCGGCAACCGTTATGGGGAATCGGCGTCACATCTTCAATGTTCGTGATTTTCAGACCGCAGCCGTTCAAGGCGCGGACCGCGGACTCCCGTCCGGGTCCCGGCCCCATGACGCGAACCTCGACGTTCTTCACCCCATGTTCCTGCGCCGCGGTGCCTGCACGCTCGGCCGCCACCTGGGCCGCGAACGGAGTCGACTTGCGCGATCCACGGAATCCACATCCGCCCGAAGTCGCCCAGGAAAGCGTATTGCCCTGACGGTCGGTGATCGTGATGATCGTGTTGTTGAACGATGCATGCACGTGCGCGATCGCATCCAGCACGTTCTTACGTACCTTCTTGCGCGCCGGCTTGTTGCCCTGCCCACCGCCGCTTTGAGCGGCATTTTGCTTCTGTTCAGCCATTTTATTTAACTTCCAACAGCGTCGATGCGGCGCCGTCTTGTCGAGGCGCTACGCGCCGAAATTAACGAGGTCGATGCGACCCCGCCCTAAAAATTCAAAAAAAACGATCACTAGACCTTGCCCGGCGGCGCGTTCATCTTCACCGCCTGCTTGCGCGGACCCTTGCGGGTTCGAGCATTGGTGCGGGTGCGCTGACCGCGCATCGGCAGACCCTTGCGGTGACGGATGCCCGCGATAACAGCCGAGGTCCATCAGGCGCTTGATGTTCATGGACACTTCGCGGCGCAGGTCGCCCTCGACCGCAAACTTCGCAACCTGCGATCGCAGCGAAGCGACTTCCGCGTCCGTCAAATCCTTCACTTTGACGCTGTACTTCACTCCCGCGGCGTCGCAAATGCGCCCCGCGCGGCTGTGGCCAATGCCGAAAATGTGGGTCAACCCGATGACGACATGCTTGTTCATCGGAATGTTGATACCGGCGATACGCGCCATCTATTTCTCCCCTACGCGGACAACAGTAGCGCACGCGAAAAAGCAGACAAGTCTATACAAAAAACGCCTAGAGATCAATTCATTAGCCATATTGGTAGCCATGATGTCGGGGCTCAGCCTTGGCGCTGCTTGTGCCTGCGGATCCGAGGCGCAAATGACGTACACAATGCCGCGCCGCCGCACGATTTTGCAGTTTTTGCAGATTTTCTTGACCGAAGGACGAACTTTCATTTCTTACTCCCGATACCCCGCAGACTGGCCTTCTTCATCAGGCCCTCATACTGGTGCGACATCAAATGCGACTGCGTCTGGGCGACGAAATCCATCACCCCGACGACGATGATCAACAAGGAGGTGCCGCCGAACTGGAACGGAATGCTCGGATTCACCATACGAATAATCTCGGGCAACAGGCACACGGCCATGATGTACAGCCCGCCCCACAAGGTCAGCCGGGTCAGCACCTTGTCCAGATAGTCCCCGGTCTGCTGGCCCGGCCGGATTCCGGGAATGAAGGCCCCCGCCTTCTTCAGATTTTCCGCCGTATCGCGCGCGTCATACACCAAGGCCACATAGAAGAACGCAAAGCCGATGATCAGCAAAGCGAACAACAATACATGCAGCGGTTGACCGTAATTGAGGATCGCGGCGATCTTTTGCAAGGTCCGCTGAATGGCATTGGGGTTCGGGCTGTTGCCGAAGAACTGCGCAATGGTCGCCGGAAATACCAGCAAGCTGGAGGCGAAGATCGGCGGAATGACACCCGCCATGTTCAGCTTGAACGGCAGGTGCGTGCTTTGACCCTGCATCATCCGCCGGCCGACCTGCCGCTTGGCGTAGTTCACTTGAATCTTGCGCTGCGCGCGTTCGACGAAGACGCAGAACAGGGTAACCAGCACGACCACCACGAGAATCAACAGCACGATCAACGGATTCATCTCGCCGGACCGCACCATTTCCAGGGTATTGCCGATGGCCCGCGGCAGCCCCGCGACGATGCCGGCCACGATGATCATGGTGATGCCGTTGCCGATGCCGCGTTCGGTGATCTGCTCGCCCAGCCACATGACGAAAATGGTGCCGGTGGTGATGGAGACCGTGGCGACGAACAGGAACTGGGGACCCGGATTCGACACCAGATTGCCGCCCGAGTTCTGAATCGCCAACGCCGCTCCGAAGCCCTGGAAACCCGCGAGAAACACCGTTCCATAGCGGGTGTATTGCATCAATTTGCGCCGGCCGGACTCGCCATCCTTGCGGATTTGCGCCCAGGGCGGATACACCATCGATGCCATTTGAATGATGATCGAGGCGGTGATGTAGGGCATGACATTGAGGGCGAAGATGCTGAATCGCTGCAGCGCGCCGCCCGAGAACATGTTGAACATGCCGAGCAACGTGCCCTGCTGCGTCGAGAAAAAGGCGGCAAAGCGCGCCGCATCGATGCCCGGCACCGGAATGAAGGTGCCGACGCGATACACCACGAGCGCACCCAAAAGGAACCACAGACGCTTGCGCATTTCGGCAAAGCGCGTCATGTCTCCTAATGCCGCTGCGGCGTTGGTGCTGGAAGTAGCCACTGACGTTGTCTCTTAAGCCTCGAACCGGCCGCCGGCCGATTCCACGGCGCCCTTGGCGCCCTTGGTCGCGGTAATGACCTTGTCCTTGATGACGTAGGCCTTGGTCACCGCGCCCGACAGAATGATCTTCACCCGCTTGGTTTGTTGCGGCACCAGGTTCGCCGCAATCAATCCTTCGAGAGTGACTTCGTCGGTCTTGACTCGCATCAAGTCATCGAGCGTAAGCTCGGCGCGCGACGCCTTCATGGCCGATCGAAACCCGATCTTCGGCAAACGCCGCTGCAGCGGCATTTGGCCGCCTTCGAAACCGACCTTGTGATAGCCGCCCTTGCGCGCGCTCTGTCCCTTGACGCCTCGGCCGCAGGTCTTGCCTTGGCCGGCGGACGCGCCGCGGCCCACCCGAAGGTGTTCCCGCTTGGAGCCGGCGCCCGGCTTGATGGTATTTAAGCGCATTTTAGACTCTCTTCTTCAAATCCGACGCAGGCTCGACTTTGAGCATGTGGCTCGCCGCATTCATCATGCCGCGATTCGAGGGCGTATCCGCCACCACCACGCTGTGCCCGATCCTGCGCAACCCCAAGCCGCGCGCGGAGTTGCGGATGCTGGCAAGCTGTCCGGCCATGCTCTTGATCAAGGTGACTTTGATTGACTTGTCCGTCATGACGTTAGCCCACGAGTTCCGCGACGCTCTTGCCGCGCTTGGCGGCAATGTCATCGGGCGTGCGCAGCTTGCCGAGCGCGTCCATGGTGGCGCGCACCACGTTGATGGGGTTGCGCGACCCGTAGCTCTTGGCGAGCACGTTGCGTACCCCGGCGCATTCGAACACCGCGCGCATGCCGCCGCCCGCGATCACGCCCGTACCATCCGCCGCAGGCTGCATGTAGACACGCGTGGTCCCATGCCGTCCTTTGACCGCGTAGAACAGGGTATCGTTCTTCAAGGATACGGTGACCAGGCTCTTGCGCGCCTGCATCATCGCCTTCGAAATCGCAACCGGCACCTCGCGCGCCTTGCCGTAGCCAAACCCGACGCGCCCGGCGCCGTCGCCCACGACGGTGAGTGCGGTGAAGCCGAACTGCTTGCCGCCCTTGACCACTTTTGCAACACGATTCACGGCCACCAGCTTTTCGAGCAGGTCATCGCCGGACATTGGTTTTTCTACTCTCGCCATAGTGCCCTTAAGACCTCTTGGTTAGAACTCGAGACCCGCTTCGCGTGCGGCCTCTGCCAGCGCTTTGACGCGCCCGTGATACATGAAGCCGGAACGGTCGAATGCAACCTTGGCGATGCCCTTTGCCTTGGCGCGCTCCGCAATGGCGCGGCCGACGGCCTTGGCAGCCTCGATGTTGCCGGTGGTTTTCAACTCGCCGCGCACTTCCTTCTGCAAGGTCGACGCGGCGACCAGAACCTTGTCGCCCTCGGGCGCGAAGATCTGCGCATAGATGTGCTGCGGCGTACGATGCACCGAAAGGCGCAGCGCAGCGAGCTCCTTGATCTTCACGCGGCTTCGCAGCGCGCGGCGCAGGCGGGTGTCTCGTTTGTCTAGCTTCATGTCCTTACTTCTTCTTCGCTTCTTTCAGCGAAATCTTCTCGTCCGAATACTTCACGCCCTTGCCCTTGTACGGCTCCGGCGGCCGGAAGCCGCGAATTTCGGCCGCCGTCTGGCCGACGCGTTGCCGATCGATGCCTTTGACGATGATCTCGGTCTGGCTCGGCGTCTCGATCGTCACGCCTTCCGGGATCGCGTAATTGATCAGATGCGAATAGCCCGAGCGTCAGGGTCAGGCTCTTCGCCTGCACGGCGGCGCGATACCCGACGCCCACCAGTTCGAGCTTCTTCTCATAGCCCTTGGTCACGCCCGTGACCATGTTCGCGAGGTGCGCGCGCGTCGCGCCCGCGATGGCATTCAGCCCCTCGGCGGTCGAATTGGCCTCGACCGCGAGGTGCTTGTCCTTGCAGCTCGACTTTGATGCCGCTCTTGAGCGCCAGCGTCAGCGAACCCTTGGAACCCTTCACCGTGACGGCGTCGGCGCCGATCGTGGCGCTGACGCCTTGCGGCAGATCTACCGGCTTTTTTGCAACTCGAGACATAAATAAAATCCTACGACTCTATTGGACGACGAACAGCACTTCGCCGCCCGTGCCCGCCGCGCGCGCTTGGGCGTCGGACATGATGCCCTGGGGCGTCGAGATCACCGCGACCCCCAAACCGCCCAGCACCTTGGGCAACTCGTCCTTGCCGCGATAGATGCGCAGTCCCGGACGGCTGATGCGCTCGATGCGATCGATGACCGGCCGGCCATCGTGGTATTTCAGTTCGATGGACAGCGTGCTCTTCGCGCCGCTCGCATCGACGCCATAGGCGCCGATGTAGCCCTCCTCCTTCAATACCTTGAGGATGGCCAGCTTCAGCTTCGAGGCGCCCACGCCCACGGTGGGCTTGCCCGCGGACTGTGCGTTGCGGATACGGGTCAGAAGATCGGCGATCGGATCAGTCATGCTCATTGTGCGCGCCTCACCAACTCGCCTTCGATAGTCCCGGAATCTCGCCGCGATTGGCGGCCTCGCGCAGCTTGGTGCGCGCCAAGCCGAACTTGCGGTACACGCCGCGCGAGCGGCCGGTGATGGAGCAACGATTGCGTTGCCGTGTCGCGGCCGCATCGCGCGGCTGCTGCTGCAGCTCCACCTGCGCGGCGGCGCGCTCTTCCGCCCCGGTCTTCGGGTCGCGGATCAGCTCTTTGAGCTCGGCGCGTCGGGCAGCGTATTTCTTGGCTACCTTGAGGCGGCGCTTCTCGCGCATGAGCATGTTCGTCTTGGCCATGGGCTATTACCCTACTTGCGGAACGGAAAGTTGAAGGCTTCTAACAGCGCGCGCCCATGCTTGTCATCGCGCGCCGACGTGGAGATGGTGATGTCCATCCCACGAATTTGATCGATCTGGTCGTATTGAATTTCCGGGAAAATGATCTGCTCTTTGACGCCCAGGCTGTAATTGCCCCGGCCGTCGAAGGAGCGGGTGCTGATTCCGCGGAAGTCGCGAATTCGCGGGATTGCGATGTTGACGAGCCGATCCAGGAACTCGTACATGCGCGCGCCGCGCAGGGTCACCTTGCAGCCGATGGCTTGCCCGTCGCGCACCTTGAACGTGGCGACCGACTTCTTCGCCTTGGTCACGGCCGGCTTCTGGCCCGTGATCTTGGCCATGTCGGCGGTCGCCGCGTCCATGACCTTCTTGTCGGCCACGGCCTCGCCCACGCCCATGTTGACCGTGATCTTGAGGATGCGCGGAACCTGCATCGTGTTCTTCAGACCCAAGCTCTGCTTGAGCTCCGGCACGATCTTCTCGCGGTAAATTTGTTGCAGTCTAGCTGCCATATCGTTTCACTCGTTACTTGGAGCCGACCGTTACTTGGCGTCGACCATTTCTTTGTTCGACTTGAACACGCGCACCTTGCGGCCGTCCTCGAGCGACTTGAAGCCCACCCGGTCGCCCTTTTGCGTCGCGGGATTGAAGATCAAACGTTCGAAACATGCAGCGGCGCTTCGCGCTCGATGATGCCGCCCTGAACGCCCATTTGCGGATTCGGCCGCTGGTGCTTCTTGGACATGTTGAGTCCCTCGACCCGCAGACGATCGTCGGCCAGCACTTCGATGACGGCGCCTCGCCGTCCTTTGTCTCGACCGGCGATCAGAATCACCATGTCGCCTTTGCGTATCTTTTTCATCTACCGTTCCTATCGCAAATCAAAGCACTTCGGGCGCGAGCGAGATGATTTTCATGAACTGCACGTTGCGCAGTTCGCGCGTCACGGGTCCGAAAATACGCGTGCCGATCGGCTCGAGCTTATTGGTCAAGAGCACCGCCGCGTTGGTATCGAAGCGAATCAGCGAGCCGTCCGCGCGGCGCACGCCGCTGCGCGTGCGCACGACCACGGCGTCATACACCTCGCCTTTCTTGACCTTGCCGCGCGGGATCGCATCCTTGACGCTCACCTTGATGACATCGCCCACCGCGGCATAGCGGCGCTTCGAGCCGCCGAGGACCTTGATGCACATCAGGCGCTTGGCGCCGCTGTTGTCGGCCACATTGAGCATGGTTCGAAGCTGGATCATTGGCGTTGTCTCTTATTCGGGCCGCGCGCGTTCTACGACGCGCACCAGCATCCACGATTTACGACGCGACATCGGCCGGCACGGCTTGATGGAAACCGTGTCGCCTTCCTTGCACTCGTTGTTCGCGTCGTGCGCCAGCAGCTTGGTGGTGCGGCGGATGTATTTGCCGTAAGTCGGATGCTTGACCAAGCGCTCGACGGACACGGCGATGGTCTTGTCCATTTTGTTGCTGACGACCTTGCCCGTGAGCAATCGCTGCCCGGGCGCGTGAACCGCGGCGGGCGCGCCGGCTGCGCAGTCTCGGTGGTTTGTGCTTCGGTCGACATCACGCCTTACCTCCGCTCGCCTTCGTCTGGGCAAGCACCGTCTTCACCCGCGCAATGTTCTTGCGC
Source organism: uncultured Gammaproteobacteria bacterium (assembly GCA_963783185.1). Lineage (GTDB taxonomy): Bacteria > Pseudomonadota > Gammaproteobacteria > Steroidobacterales > Steroidobacteraceae > Bog-1198. The sequence continues at coordinate 249,732 of CAWAMT010000003.1, forward strand.
ACCTTCGCAAACTGATCCGGCTTCGCCGCCTGGCCGGTGGCGCGCGCCATGCGCAAATTGAACTGTTCGCGGCGCAGCTTGAGCAGCTCCTCGCCGAGCGCGTCGGGCGCTTTCGCGCGCAAATCTTTCGCCTTCATGTACGCACCTTCATGTTCGAACCTGGCGCTTGACGAACGCCGTCGATACCGAGAGCTTCGCCGATGCGAGGCGAAACGCCTCGCGCGCGATTTCCTCGCTCATGCCCTCGATCTCGAAGAGCACTTTGCCGGGCAGCACCCTGGCGACCCAGTACTCGACGTTGCCCTTGCCCGAGCCCATGCGCACTTCGAGCGGCTTCTGCGTGATCGGAACATCGGGGAACACCCGGATCCAAATACGGCCGCCGCGCTTCACATAGCGCGAAATGGCGCGCCGGGCCGCCTCGATCTCGCGCGCGGTCATGCGGCAGCGGTCGGTGGCTTTGAGGCCGTATTCGCCGAACGCGACGAAGTTGCCGCGCTGCGCACTGCCGGCGATCTTGCCCTTGAATTGTTTGCGGAACTTGGTCCGCTTCGGCTGCATCATGTGTGATTACCTAAAATTCAACTTTGCGCGGGCGCCGCGGCTTCGGCGGGTTTGGCGCCCGGCGCCGCGGCCTCGGCCTCGGCTTCGGCACTTCGGCTTCCGGCTGGTCGAACACTTCGCCCTTGAAGATCCATACCTTGATGCCGATCACGCCGTACGTGGTCTGCGCCTCGGCGAGTCCGTAGTCGATGTCGGCACGGAACGTATGCAGAGGCACGCGGCCTTCGCGATTGGTTTCCGTGCGGGCGATCTCCGATCCGTTCAAGCGGCCCGAAATGCGCACCTTGATGCCCAACGCGCCGGAGCGCATGGTGTTGGTCACGGCGCGCTTCATGGCGCGGCGGAACATCACGCGCTTTTCGAGCTGCTGGGAAATACCCTCGGCGACCAGCTTGGCGTCGAGTTCGGGCTTGCGGATCTCGGCGATGTTGAGGCGCACGTCCTGCATGGTCATGCCCAGAATCTTCGCGACGGCCGTGCGCAGCTTCTCGATGTCCTCGCCTTTCTTGCCGATCACGATTCCCGGCCGCGCCGTGTGAATCGTGATGTTGGCGCGGCGCGCGGCACGCTCGATGTGAATGCGGCTCACCGAGGCATCGGCCAGCTTCTTGCTCAGGTACTGCCGCACCAAGAAATCGGTGTGAATGTTCGAGGCAAACGTTTTCGATCCCGCATACCACTTCGACGTCCAGTCGCGCGTGATGCCGAGACGAATGCCAATCGGATTTACTTTCTGACCCATTAGGCCTCTCGCTTGCCGTCGGACACTTGAACCAGGATATGACTGTTGCGCTTGGCGATGCGCACGCCGCGCCCCTTGGCGCGCGCATGGAAGCGCTTGAGCATCGGCGCCGGATCGACTTCGACCCGCGTCACCTTCAGATCATCGACATCGGCATTGAAATTGTTGTACGCATTGGCGATCGCCGAATCCAACACCTTGAGCACGATCTTCGCGCCCTTCTTCGGCATGAATTTCAAGGTGTTCACCGCGAGCGTCGCGGACTTGCCGCGAATGGTGTCCACCACCAGGCGGCATTTCTGCGGCGAAATGCGCGCGTACCGCAATATTGCTTTGGTCTGCATGCCCTACTCCGCCGCCGAGACTTTCTTGTCGCCGGAATGCGCTTTGAACGTGCGCGTCGGCGCGAACTCGCCGAGCTTGTGGCCGACCATGTTCTCCGACACCAGCACGGGCACGTGCAAACGGCCGTTGTGCACGGCAATGGTCAGACCCACCATGTCGGGAATGACCATGGAACGGCGCGACCACGTCTTGATCGGACGGCGATCATTCTTTTGGCTCGCCGTCTGCACCTTCTTGGCCAGGTGCAAATCGACGAACGGGCCTTTCTTGAGCGAACGAGGCACTGATATCTCCAGTCTCTTAGAGTCGTTTGTTCTTGCGGCGCTGAACGATCATGCCGTCGGTGCGCTTGTTGCGGCGGGTCTTCTTGCCCTTGGTCTGCAGGCCCCACGGGCTCACGGGATGCGGGTTGCCCTGACCGGACTTGCCCTCGCCGCCGCCGTGCGGGTGATCGACCGGGTTCATCACGACGCCGCGCACCGTCGGACGCACGCCGAGCCAGCGCACCGCGCCGGCCTTGCCGAAAACGCGCAGGTTGTGCTCATCGTTGCCCACCTCGCCGATGGTGGCGCGGCAATCGACATGAATCTTGCGCATTTCGCCCGACTTCAATCGCACGCTGGCATACATGCCTTCGCGCGCCGCGAATTGCGCGGAACCGCCGGCGCTGCGCGCCAGTTGGCCGCCCTTGCCGACTTTGAGTTCGATGTTGTGCACGGTGCTGCCGACCGGAATGTGCCGCAGCGGCAGTGCATTGCCCGCCTTGATCGGCGCATCGGCGCCCGAGCGGATCTCATCGCCGGCCTTCACGCCCTTCGGCGCGAGGATGTAGCGGCGCTCGCCGTCCTTGTAGAGCACCAACGCCAGATGCGACGTGCGGTTCGGATCGTATTCGAGGCGCTCGACGACGCCCGGAATGCCGTCCTTGTCGCGCTTGAAATCGACCATGCGATAGCGCTGCTTGTGGCCGCCGCCGATGTGGCGGGTGGTTTGCCGGCCGGAATGATTGCGCGCGCCGGTGCGATTCTTCTTGGTCGTCAATGACTCGAGCGGGCCGCCCTTGTGCAGGTGCGAACGATCGATTTTGACCACGAAGCGCGTGCCCGGGGAGGTCGGCTTCATTTTGATGAGTGCCATGGCCTTCCTCCTTACTTCGCGGCGCCGGTGAAGTCGATCGACTGCCCGGTCTCCAAACGCACATAGGCCTTTTTGTAGCCGTTGCGCTTGCCGGCCACGTTCTTGAAGCGGCGGGTCTTGCCCGGCTTGTTGAGCAAATTGACGCCCTCGACCTTGACCTCGAACATCAGTTCGACGGCCTGTTTGACTTCGCTCTTCGAAGCATCGTCACGCACGCGAAACACATATTGATTCGCTTTCTCGGTGACGGTCGCGGCCTTCTCCGACACGTGCGGCTGAATCAGCACGGTCATCAATCGTTCTTTATTCATTCGCGCCTCCGAGACGCTGTTCGAGCAACTTCAACGCGCCGACCGTGGCGATCACCTTGTCGTGCTTGATCAAGCTCAAGGGATCGAGAGAGGCGACCGGCATCACGTCCACGTACGGGAATGTTGCGCGCCGCCAGGAACAGCTTCTCTTCGTAGGCCTCGACCAGAATCAACGCGCGCGTCAAGCCGAACTCGGCGAGCTTGCTGATCAGCAATTTGGTCTTCGGCGCGCTGAGCTCAAGCGACTCGACGGCCACGAGACGATCCTGCCGCACCAGCTCCGACACCATGGATTGCATGGCGGCGCGATACATCTTGCGATTGACCTTCTGCGAGAAATCGCGCGGCCGCGCGGCGAAAGCGCGGCCGCCGCCGACCCAAATGGGGCTGCGAATCGAGCCGACGCGCGCTTGGCCCGTGCCTTTCTGGCTCCACGGCTTCTTGCCGCCGCCGCGCACTTCGGCGCGGGACTTCTGCGCCTTGGTGCCGGCGCGCCCGCCGGCCATGTAGGCGGTAACGACCTGGTGAACGAGCGCTTCGTTGTACGCGCGGCCGAACGCGGCATCCGACAATTGGATTTCGCTCGAGGGGGCTGCATTCTTTAGCTGGAGCTTCATGGCGGTTACTTCTTGTCAGCTTTCGCCGCGCCCTTGGCGGCCGGAGCGGCTGACTTCCCGGGCGCGGCGCCCTTGGCGGCAGTGGGGGCCTTGTTCGGCATGAGACGTTTGCGGCGCGCCTGCGAGGCAGCCTTGACGGAGGGCCGCACGACCACCCGGCCGCCTTCGGAACCCGGCACCGCGCCGCTGATCAGCAGCAGATTGCGGGCAACGTCGACTTCCACGATGCGCAGATTCTCAATGGTGCGGTTGCGTACGCCCATGTGTCCCGACATGCGCTTGCCTTTGAAAACGCGGCCCGGGGTCTGACGCTGTCCGATCGAGCCCGGCGCGCGATGCGACACCGAGTTGCCGTGAGACTTCATGCCGCCGGCAAAATTGTGCCGCTTCATGGTGCCGGCGAAACCCTTGCCCACCGTGGTGCCCGTGACGTCGACGATCTGACCGACCGTGAACATGTCGACCTTCAACTCGCCGCCGGTCGCGAGCGATTCGCCTTCATTTTTGGTCAAACGGAATTCGCGCGACGCGTAGCCGGCGGCGACATTCGCCTTGGCGAAATGTCCGGCGAGCGCCTTCGGCACGCGCGAAGGACGGCGGGCGCCGATGGTGACTTGCACCGCGCGATAGCCGTCGGTCTTGTCGCTCTTGACTTGCGATATGCGATTCGGCAACGCCTCGACGACCGTCACTGGCACGGTCACACCGGCGTCGGTGAATACACGGGTCATGCCGCACTTGCGGCCAATCAGACCAATGGTCATTGTCAAATCCTCACACGGCGCGAGCTTCGATTGGCTCGCGCTTTCGTTGCAATCAGCCGGCGGTTTGGGCACACGAGACCCCAGGACCCTTAAGACTGCACCCTTGAGGTGAATCATCGGGAAACTGGCGTCGGCACCCACGCGCTCCGACCTCTAAAATGGACGGCGGAGTATACCTGAAACCCCTCTTGTTTCAAGTTTCCCCGCCGAACTTAACGGACGGGCTCGCGTCGACCCCGTAAATTCGGCGCGAAGCGCCTGGAAACAGCTAATTCAGTTTGATTTGGACGTCGACGCCCGCGGGAAGCTCGAGCTTCATCAGCGCATCGACGGTCTTGTCCGTCGGATTCAGGATGTCCATCAGGCGCTTGTGGGTGCGGATTTCGAACTGGTCACGCGCATCCTTGTCGCCATGCGGTGAAACCAACACCGTGAAACGCTCCATTTTGATGGGCAGCGGCACCGGACCCTTGACGGTCGCACCCGTGCGTTTAGCGGTATCGACGATTTCGCGAGCCGACTTATCGATCAAGCGATGATCGAAGGCCTTGAGGCGGATACGAATGTTCTGATTAGCCATATCATTTAACTTCCAACGGGGTCGATGCGACCCCGTCCATTAGGTGCCCGCTACTCGGGCAGTGAGACAAAAAATCTAAGCGATCACCTTGGCGACCACCCCTGCACCGACGGTCTTACCGCCCTCGCGGATCGCAAAGCGCAAGCCCTGCTCCATCGCGATCGGCGCGATCAACTCCACCACAATCTTGATGTTGTCCCCGGGCATCACCATCTCGGTCCCCTCCGGCAACTCCACCGCCCCGGTCACATCGGTGGTGCGAAAGTAGAACTGCGGCCGATACCCCTTGAAGAAGGGCGTATGACGGCCCCCCTCCTCCTTCGTCAGCACGTACACCTCGGCCTCAAACTTGGTGTGCGGATTGATGCTCCCCGGCTTGCACAACACCTGCCCGCGCTCCACTTCCTCGCGCTTCGTGCCGCGCAGCAGCACCCCCACGTTGTCCCCCGCCTGACCCTCATCGAGGAGCTTGCGAAACATCTCCACCCCCGTGCACGTCGTCTTCTGCGTCGCACGGATCCCCACAATCTCCACCTCATCGTTCACCTTCACGATCCCGCGCTCGATCCGACCCGTCACCACCGTGCCGCGACCCGCAATCGAGAACACATCCTCCACCGGCATCAAAAACGCCCCCTCCACCGCGCGCTTCGGCACCGGAATGTAGTCATCCAGCGCCTGCACCAGCTTCAGCACCGAGGCGACCCCAATCTCGCTCCCGTCCCCCTCCAACGCCTTCAGCGCCGAGCCCGTGATGATCGGCGTCTTGTCCCCGGGAAACTTGTACAACGTCAGCAAATCCCTCACCTCAAGCTCCACCAGCTCCAATAACTCCGCATCATCCACCATGTCCGCCTTGTTCAAGTACACCACGATGTACGGCACGCCCACCTGGCGGGCCAGCAAAATGTGCTCGCGCGTCTGCGGCATCGGTCCGTCCGCCGCCGACACCACCAGCATCGCCCCGTCCATCTGCGCCGCTCCCGTGATCATGTTCTTCACGTAGTCCGCGTGCCCCGGACAGTCCACGTGCGCGTAGTGGCGCGCCTCGCTCTGATACTCCACGTGCGCCGTCGCAATCGTGATCCCGCGCGCTCGCTCCTCCGGCGCCTTGTCAATCTGGTCGTAGGCCTTGAACTCCCCGCCAAACTTCTCCGCCATCACCTTCGTCAACGCCGCCGTCAAGGTCGTCTTGCCATGATCCACATGCCCAATCGTCCCCACGTTCACGTGCGGCTTCGTTCGCTCAAACTTCCCCTTCGACACGGCAAGTACCTCTTAAATGAAATGTAGGCTTGAATAAAATGTAGGCGCTGGGATTCTTACGATGCTTTCTTCATGACGGCATCGGCGACATTGCTCGGCACTTCCATGTACTTCGCGAACTCCATCGTGTAGTTCGCGCGGCCCTGGCTCATGGACCGCATCGCCGTCGAGTACTGAAACATCTCTGCTAGCGGCACTTCCGCAGTGACCACCTTTCCGGAGGGAGAGTCCTCCATCCCGATGATCTGGCCCCGGCGGCGGTTCAGATCGCCGACGATGTCGCCGTAGTAGTCCTCCGGCGTCACCACTTCTACTTTCATGATGGGCTCGAGCAATACCGGCTTCGCTTTGCGGAAGCCCTCTTTGAAGCCCATCGAGCCCGCGATTTTGAAGGCCATTTCGTTCGAGTCGACGTCGTGATACGAGCCGTCGAAAATAGTCACCTTCACATCGACGATCGGATAGCCGGCGATCACGCCGGTTTGAACTGCCTCTCGAATGCCCTTATCCACCGCCGGAATGAATTCGCGCGGAACGGCGCCGCCGACGATGCCATTGACGAACTCGTAGCCCTTGCCGGATGCCTGCGGCTCGATCTTCAGCCACACATGGCCATATTGACCGCGGCCGCCGGACTGACGCACGAATTTGCCTTCCGACTCCACGCTGCCGCGGATGGTCTCGCGATAGGCGACCTGGGGCTTGCCGACGTTGGCCTCGACCTTGAATTCCCGCTTCATGCGATCGACGATGATTTCCAGATGCAATTCGCCCATGCCGGAAATGATGGTCTGGCCGGATTCTTGGTCCGTGTGCACGCGGAATGAGGGATCTTCCTTCGCGAGCCGCTGCAGGGCGAAGCCCATCTTTTCCTGATCGACCTTGGTTTTCGGTTCCACCGCGACCGAAATCACGGGTTCCGGAAACTCCATCTTTTCCAGAATGATGACCTTTGCCGATCGGACAACGTGTCGCCGGTGGTCACGTCTTTCAGACCGACGGCCGCGGCGATGTCGCCGGCGCGAACTTCCTTGATCTCCGAACGGTCGCTCGCATGCATCTGCAGCAGCCGGCCGATACGCTCGTTGCGGTTCTTGTTCGGCACGAACACCTGATCGCCCGAATTCAGCGTGCCGGAATACACTCGAAAGAAGGTGAGGTTGCCGACGAACGGGTCATTCAAAATTTTGAAGGCCAGCGCCGAGAATGGCTGGGCATCGTCGGCCTGGCGCGTCAACGGGTCGCCGTGCTCGCTCTGTCCCTTGACCGGCGGCACTTCGACGGGCGACGGCATGTATTCGACCACGGCATCGAGCACTGCCTGCACGCCCTTGTTCTTGAACGCCGAACCGCACGTCACCAGGCAAATTTCATTCTTCAGAGCGCGCGCCCGCAAGCCTCGCTTGATTTCCTCATCGTTGAGATCCCCGCTCTCCAGATACTTGGTGAGCAGCTCCTCGGCGCCTTCGGCGGCCGCCTCGATCATCTTGCCGCGCCATTCCTCGCATTCCTCGCGCATGCCGGCCGGAATGTCGCGATACTCGAATTTCATGCCCTGGGTTTCTTCGTCCCACCAGATGGACTTCATCTTGACGAGATCCACCACGCCGACGAAGCCGTCTTCGGCGCCGATCGGCAATTGGATGACCACCGGGTTGCCGCGCAGGCGCGTCCTGATCTGATCCACGCAGCGCAGAAAATTAGCCCCGGCGCGGTCCATTTTGTTGACGAAAGCGATCCGCGGCACGCCGTACTTGTTCATTTGGCGCCACACCGTCTCGGATTGCGGCTGGACTCCGGAGACCGCGCAATACACCGCCACCGCGGAGTCCAATACGCGCAGGCTCCGCTCCACCTCGATGGTGAAATCGACGTGCCCGGGCGTGTCGATGATGTTGATGCGATGTTCGGGAAAACTCTTGTCCATTCCCTTCCAGAAGCACGTCGTGGCCGCGGCAGTAATGGTGATGCCGCGCTCCTGCTCCTGTTCCATGTAGTCCATGACCGCCGCGCCGTCATGCACTTCGCCGATTTTGTGCGACACGCCCGTATAGAACAGGATGCGCTCCGTCGCGGTGGTCTTTCCCGCGTCGATATGCGCAGAGATACCGATGTTGCGGTATCGCTCTATGGGCGTCGTACGTGCCATTGTTTCCCAGGCGCTTACGCGCCGAAATTAACGGGGTCGATGCGACCCCGTCCGAATAAACCTATATAAGGCCCAACTCGAGCAATTCCAGCCTTCGAGCTACCAGCGGTAGTGCGCGAACGCCTTGTTGGCCTCGGCCATGCGGTGAGTGTCTTCGCGCTTCCGCACCGCGGCGCCGCGATTCTCCGCGGCTTCCATGAGTTCGGCGGCCAGGCGGTGCGCCATGGACTTCTCGCTGCGATCCGTGGCCGCTTCGATGACCCAGCGCATCGCAAGGGTCTGGCGGCGATTGGCGCGTACTTCTACGGGTACCTGATAGGTGGCGCCGCCGACGCGTCGGGACTTCACTTCGACTACCGGCTTCACGTTATCGAGCGCCTGCTGCAGTAGGGCAATCGCATCGCCGCCGGCGCGGCCGGTCTTGTCGCCAATGCGGTCGATGGCGCCGTAAACGATCTTTTCGGCGACTGACTTCTTGCCGCGCTCCATGACCATGTTGATGAATTTGGCCAACATATCGTTCCCGAACTTTGGGTCCGGGAGGATGGTGCGATGGGGTGCTGCTGCTCTACGGGACATGAAAACCTTCTATTGCCCTAAATGGGCTCATTTCTTGGGACGTTTGGCGCCGTACTTGGAGCGCCCCTGGCGGCGGTCGCTGACGCCGGCGCAGTCGAGGGCACCTCGGACGGTGTGATACCGCACGCCCGGCAGATCCTTGACGCGGCCGCCGCGGATCAAAACCACCGAATGCTCTTGCAAGTTGTGGCCTTCACCGCCGATGTAGCTCGAGACCTCGTAACCATTGGTCAGGCGCACACGGCACACCTTACGCAACGCGGAGTTCGGCTTTTTCGGCGTGGTGGTGTATACACGTGTGCACACGCCGCGCTTCTGCGGCGAGGCGGCCAACGCCGGCACCTTCGACTTCCAGGCGGGCTCATTGCGGCCGGTGCGGATAAGTTGGGTCGTCGTCGCCATAAAATACCTTTTGAGAGCCAGACCGAAAAAGCTGGCGGGTAAGCTTAAAAACCGTAAAAGTTAGCCGCGCGCCATAGGCTTAGGCGACAAAGGCCGGCGATTGTAGGAACCGGCCGTGCGAGTGTCAAGGTAAATGCCGCTTCTTAGGCGGACTGGGACGGTAGTCACGTTACGGGCTATCACGTGCCCCCAAGGGGCCGGAAAGCCCGCTCCGGATGCCGCTTCTGTTAAAGATCGACGCCTCCCATCCGATACCTCAATGCAATACCAGGCCGAATCGTCAGGCCAGCCGGCATGGAGTGTCGTGTGTTCGGACTGCTTAAAAAATCTTCCGCAGGAAAAGGTCGTATTGGCCTCGCCTTTGGCCCCCAACAGATCGCCATCGCGGTGGTCCGGCGCGACTCCGGCGGTCCGGTGCTCGAGCGCTGTGAACTTCTGCCATTCGATACGGCGGGAGGCACCGAAACCGCTTCCTCCATCATCCGGGGCGCGGGTCTGCCGCGGATTCCGGTCAGCACCGTCCTGCGGCCGGACGACTATCAGCTGGCTCTGGTCGAAGCCCCCGAAGTACCGCCTGCGGAGCTGCGCGCCGCGATGCGCTGGCGGCTCAAGGAAAGTATCGACTTTCGAGTCGAGGATGCGGTTATCGACGTCTTCGATGTGCCGGATCAGAATCGCGGCGGCCACGGACGCATGATGTATGCCGTCGCGGCACGCCGCACGGCCGTCGACCGGCATGTCAGCGCACTGGCGGCAGTACCCGCGTTCGATGTCGTCGATGTCCCTGAATTGTGTCTGCGAAATCTTGCGGCCTTACTGCCGGCAGCCGCGGCCGGCGTGGCATTGCTGCACCTTGGCGAGACCACCGCCAGCATCATCCTGGTGCGAGGCAACACGTTCTATTTCGCACGCCAAATGGACCTCAAGGCGGCGCTCGGCATCCCCGGGCCCGGCGAAGCCGACCAGCGGCTGGACGCCGGCAGTGTCGTGCTAGAGCTGCAACGCTCCTTGGATTACTACGAGCGGCATTTCGATCAACCGCCGATCACCCGAATCGCAGTCTCGCCCGCGGGGCCGAGCGCCAGCGCGCTCGCCCTGGATCTAGGCCGGGAAACCGGCTTCGAGGTCATTACCCTCGACCTCAACCTGCTTCTCACTTGCGCCGCACCGATTGATCCTGGGACCCAGGCTGCCTCCCTGCTGGCCGTCGGCGCCGCTCTTCGCGAGGAGCACCGCTCTCTTTAGAGCGACGGCCATGGATCAACAAGTCAATCTATATCAGCCGATCCTGGGCGCCGAGAAACGGCTGTTCTCGGCCCGCACTATTGGCGTAGGCCTTGGCCTCCTCGCCGCCTGCCTGTGCGGCCTTGCCGCTTTCGGAGCCTGGCGTACCGGGCACGTCGAGCGCTCGGTCAAGTTGTTGGAGAGCCAGCAGGCTGCCTCGCTCGCAATGGCCGAACGTGCCGGCGCTACTCTGCAACCGGGAAGGAACCTCGAACAGCTTCAGATCGAGGCCAAGGAACTCAGCGCCGGCATCGCCGCTCGCGAGCGGGCGCTCGACCTGGTCCGGCTCGGTGCTGCGTCGCCGGCGACCGGTTTCGCGGCTCGATTGGAGGCTATTGCCCACCGTCAGCTCGACGGATTGTGGCTCCGCGATATCGTCTTGGGCTCCGGCGAGGGGCGCCTCGCGCTGCGCGGCAGCACGACCGATCCAAGGTTGGTCCCTGCGTATCTCGGCGGCTTGGCGGAGGAACCTGCACTCAGCGGGGTTCGATTCGACAAGCTGGCGATGCGCCGCGCGAAGCCTGAGGAAGCCCCGGCCCAGCTCGTATTTGAACTCGGCGCGGCTGGCCTCAAGCTCCCCGCGCTGCAGGCAAAACCGTGATGGCCCTTCCCGGCGTGCTCGGCAGAGCGAGGCCTTTCATCGAACGACTCGATGCGCTGAGCTTGCGCGAGCGCGTCATCATTTTCGGCGCGGGCGTCGCCCTGATCTACATCGCCTGGCAGACGCTGTTTATGGATCCGCTGGCGGCGCGGGCGAAAGTAGCCGTGCAGAAACTCGCGGACGCGCAACGGCAAATGACCGTGATCGATGAGGTGGGTACCGCCTCCTCGCAAAATCCGGCAGTGGCGGCCGCTCTGCGCAATCACGCATTGACGCAACGTCTGGGCGCGCTGGACGCGGAAATCAACTCGGCGGCGCAGGGCTACGTCGCGCCCGAGCGCATGACAGAGTTGCTGCGGCAGATCTTGGCCGAGCAGCATGGACTCAAGCTCGTGAGTCTCGCAAACCTGCCGGTGGAGAGCCTGTCCCAACCGTCGGGATCAGGTCCGGATGCTCCCATCGCGCCGGACGACCGAGGCCCCTTTTTGCATCCGGTGGAGATGGTGGTTGAGGGAGATTACGGCAGCGTGGTCGCGTACCTGCGCGCACTTGAAGCCCTGCCATGGCGAATCCATTGGCGGGAAGTCGAGCTGACCGCGGGCGACTACCCGGTCAATCGAGTGCGCATCGTCATTGGTGCCTTGAGCTTGTCGCGCTTTTGGTTGGCCGTATGAAATGGGTCGGCCCTATGCAAGGCCTGGCCATCACGGTGGGCGCGCTCGGCCTGGCACTGACGGCAAGCGCCGACGCGCTGCGTGATCCGATGCGGCCCCCGCTTCCGCAATCCCATGCGGCGATACCGGCCGAGCCGGCTCCCGTCCTCACCGCGGTGCTCACGTTCAACGGCGAACGCACCGCGATATTCAATGGCTGCCTCGTGCGCGCAGGTTCGGTCGTCGGGGCCTACACGATCGATTCAGTGCTCGAGGACGGCGTCCGTTATCGCCACGCGAACCAATTGCACGAGCTGCACCTCGCGCATCCAGCATCCACAGTCAAAAGGCCCGCGGCTGAACCTGCGCGCGCGCCGAGCGGAGTCCAATGATGATCTACGCCAGAGCACTGCTCCTCACCGCCTTGCTGTGCAGCGCTATCGTGCCGCCCGCGAGCGGCGATGAATCTCGTTTCGACGTCGCCGTCGCCGACGCACCGGCGCGAACTTTCTTCGAGGGTCTCGCCGACGGCACGCCCTACAACATCGTGCTCGAACCTGGGGTGGCCGGCACCGTCACCCTGAAGATGAAGAATGTCACCCTCGTCGAAGTGCTCGACGCGGTGCGCGAGGCCTACGGCTATGACTACCGGCGCCTACCCTCGGGATTCGTGATCGTGCCGCCCGCGCTGCAGACACGCCTCTTTCACGTGAACTACATCGACCTCGAACGCCGCGGCACCTCGCGCACGCGAGTTTCCTCAGGTCAGGTCGGCCAGAGCTCAAACCCGCAGATCATCGGGTCTACGCAAGGTTCAGGCACCGATTCACAGTCTCAAGGGTTGAGCGAGCCGCCCGGAGCCGTGTTCGCATCTCAAGGCGCCAAAGACTCCGACCACGTCAAGGAGATCACCGGCACAAGCGTCTCGACCCGGTCGTCGTCCGACTTCTGGCCCGAACTCGAGGCGAGCCTGCGCAGCATGATCGGCACAGACGGCGGCCGAATGGTCGTTCTGAACGCCGAGTCCGGCATCGTCGCCGTACGTGCAACTCCCCGGGAGCTCCGGGATGCGCAGCTGTTCCTGGAGAGAATTCAAACCATCGCCACGCGCCAGGTCATCATCGAGGCCAAGATCGTCGAGGTCGTGCTATCGAGCGCCTTCCAAGCCGGCATCAACTGGGGCGCCATCGCCAAAAATGGGAACAGCACATACGCCGGTTTCCAAACCGGACCACAAAATGGATTCGGCAGCAATGCCTCGCAGCTGTTGAATCAGCCGTCGACGCCCGTGACGATCGGGCCCGGCAATCCGGTGACCAGCGTGATCAGCAACACGCTCGGCGGTGCGTTCGCATTCGCCGTCAACACCGGCAGCTTCAATTCTTACGTCGAGCTGCTCGCGACCCAGGGTAAGACGAGAGTCCTATCGAGTCCCCGCGTATCGACGCTCAATAATCAAAAGGCGGTCATCAAGGCCGGCGACGACGAGTACTTCGTTACCGGCATCTCGAGCAACACCGTGACCGGAACCGCCTCGGCGACGAGCAACAATCTCGATCTTGCGCCCTTCTTCTCCGGCGTCGCGCTCGACGTGACGCCGCAGCTCTCGGACGAGGGCCAGATCATCCTTCATATCCATCCGACCGTGAGCAACGTCACGCCGAAAATATTGACGGTGACCGCCAACCAAACCACGACCTCCCTGCCCCTCGCCTACAGCGAGGTGCGCGAGTCGGACAGCGTGGTCAAGGCGAACAGCGGACAGTTGATCGTCATCGGCGGCATGATGCAAACCACTCACAACTCGCAGGACTACAAATTGCCGCTCTTGGGCGATTTGCCGGTGGTCGGCAATCTATTCAAAAGTCAGCAAAAAAGCGACGTGCGCACCGAGCTCGTGATCCTGCTTCGGCCCATCATCGTCGACAGCGACGCCCAGTGGACCCAGATCGTCGGCGAGGAAATCGACCACGCAGGCGCCATCGATCCGAAGGTGCGCAACAGCGCGCAGTGAACGCGAGGTACCTAGGCAGATGACCATCAAGCGAAGAATTCGCCTCGGCGAGGTGTTGGTCCAACACAAGGCCATCACAGAGGAGCAACTCGCGGCGGCCCTGGTGGAGCAGCGGCGCTCGGGGCGCAAGCTCGGGCGCGTGCTAGCCGACTTAGGGTTGATGTCCGAATCGTCGCTGCACGATTTCCTGGCGAAGCATTTACAGGTTCCGTTCGTTGATCTCAAACAGGCGAGAGTCGACCGGGAGGCGGTGAAATTGCTGCCGGAGCCGCTGGCGCGCCGCTACCGCGCCATTGTGCTGCTCCAGGACGCGCGCGGGTTGCTGGTGGGGATGGCGGATCCGTCGGACATTCATGCCTACGACGAGTTGCAAGCCAAACTCAAGCAGCCGATCCGCCTTGCGCTCGTGGGCGAAGCGGACTTCCTCAAGACCCTCGACGCCGTGTATCGACAAACCGACGAGATCGCCTCGTTGGCCGAGGCGGTGCGCGACGACCTCAAGGAGGGCGAGCTCGATATCGAACAACTGTCGGCCGAGGAGAGTTCGCCCGATGCGCCGGTCATCAAGCTGCTGCAGACGATGTTCAACGATGCCATGCAGGCGCGCGCCTCCGACATCCACATCGAGCCGGGCGACGGCAAGCTGCGGATCCGGTTGCGCGTCGATGGTGTCCTTCAGGAGCAGGTGATCGATGGGCGCCGGGTTGCCAGCGCGTTGGTCACCCGTCTGAAACTGATGTGCGGACTCGATATTGCCGAGAAACGCCTGCCGCAGGATGGCCGCTTCAGCATGCGCGTTCGGGACGCAGCCGTGGACGTGCGGCTCGCAACCATGCCGACGACGCATGGCGAATCGGTGGTCATGCGTTTGCTCAGCCAGTCCACCGCGCTGATGTCGCTCGAGAAGCTCGGCATGCCGGCGACGACCGAAGCGCGCTTTCGCCGCCTCGTGGAGCGCAATGCCGGTATGGTCTTGGTGACCGGGCCGACCGGCAGCGGCAAGACGACGACTCTCTATGCCGCGCTCAATCACATCAATAAGCCCGGCGTGAAGGTGATCACGGTCGAGGATCCGGTCGAATACCGGCTCGACCGTATCACGCAAGTGCAGGTGTTGCCCAAGATCGGCCTCGACTTCGCGCGCGTGCTGCGCACGGCGCTGCGCCAGGATCCGGACATCATCCTGGTCGGAGAGATGCGCGATCGAGAGACGGTGGAGATCGGCCTGCGGGGCGCGATGACCGGCCACTTCGTATTCTCGACGCTGCACACCATCAACGCCGTCGCCAGCGTCAACCGGCTGCTCGACATGGGTGCGCCCGGCTACATGATCGCGGCAGCGGTTCATGGCGTCGTCGCGCAGCGCCTGGTACGTCGCATCTGCACGGACTGTGCGCAAGCAACGGCGCCGACGGTGAATCAGCTGGCGTGGCTTTCCACCTGCCGCCCCGGTCTCGAACCCGAGCGGCACACCTTCATGGCCGGCGCCGGCTGCACTTATTGCAACCTGACCGGCTACCGGGGCCGGGTGGCGGTGTACGAAATTCTCGAAATCGACCGGAGGCTGGCCGACGCAGTGCGGCGCGGCGATTTGACGGGATTCGCCCGGGCCGCGCGCTCGAGCGATGGCTACGTACCGCTCGCGCAAGGAGCCATCGACTTCGCGCAGAGCGGCATCACGTCGCTCGCCGAGGCGATGGCAGTGGGAAGCGGGCTCGAAGAACTCGTGGAGACCGATGCAGGAGCGGAGCTCGAGGAAACGACGGTCGAGACGCTGCTCGAGCAGCGAGCGTAGTAGCAGCCTAATGTCGAACTTCCATTATCGGGGCCGGTCGGGGCGCGGCGATCTCATCACGGGGCGGCTCGAGGCCGACGATATCGACGGAGTCGCGGCTCGCTTGTTGAATCTCGGCATCACTCCGCTCGAAATCGTACCGGCAGCCGTCAAGGGTGCGTCGGTGCAGGACTTGCTGCAGCGACTCGGCGCGGGTCGACCCACGACCGCCGACCTCGTGCTGTTCTCGCGGCAGATGTATTCGATCACCAAGGCCGGACTGCCGCTGCTGCGCGGACTGCGCGGACTCGCACAATCGACGCACAATGCGCTGCTGCGCGACTGCCTGCACGATGTGCTGCATAGCTTGGAATCGGGCCGCGATTTCGCCTCCTCTCTCGGCCGCCACCCGGAGATCTTCTCGCCCCTGTTCATCAGCATGGTGCGCGTGGGCGAATCGACCGGCACGCTTGATAATTCTTTTCTGCGGCTCTGCGAGTATCTGGGCCAGGACCAGGAGGTCCAGGATCGCGTCAAGAGCGCGGTGCGCTACCCCCTGATCGTGGTCGGCGTCATCGGGCTGGCGGTCGCCGTCATCACGGTCTTCGTGATTCCCAAATTCGCGCCGCTGTTCAAAGTGCTCGGCAACGACATACCCTGGCCGACTCAGGTCATCATGGGCACCTCGGATTTGGTGCGCACTCATGGGATCGCTCTCGTCGTTGGGACGATGTTCGCGCTCTTCGCATTCAAACGTCACATCGCCACCGACTCCGGCCGCTATCGCTGGGACCGCTTCAAACTCAAAGTGCCGGTGCTCGGTGAACTTCTGCACCTCTCGGTGCTGTCGCGCGTGACGCGCTCGTTGGCCATCTCGCTCGAGGCAGGGCTCCCGATGATCCAGGCGCTGACGCTGTTGGCCCGCTCCGCCGGCAATGAGTATCTCGGGGAACACTTGCTGCGGCTCCGGGACGCGGTCGAGCGCGGCGAGGCCTTGAGCCATGCGGCCGCCGGCGCCGGCATTTTCCCTCCGCTGGTGCTGCAGATGGTGCTGGTTGGCGAGGAGACCGGCGAATTGACGCGCCTCTTGGAGGAGGTGTCCGGTTTCTACCAGCGTGAGGTCGACTATCGGCTCCGCAATCTGACCGCGATGCTCGAGCCGTTGCTGATCATCGGCGTCGGCGGCATGGTGCTGATATTGGCGCTCGGCGTTTTCCTGCCGATGTGGAACATGATCGGCAAAGTCGGGCACGGAATCTAAGCGCCCACATATCGAACATTGACCCTTGGTCCAATGCTTGCCGCGGCCGCGGCTTGAGATCCTGCTGATCCCGGCTTGACCCGTTCACGCAGGAAGTCAAGGCCAATGAAGGCCACATTCAACCATCCGCTCTTCATTTTTGTTCTGTCGTTTTTGGTTCTATGGCTCTCGGCGCGTTTGGGATCCTCGCTCCTCAGCCGGCGGCGAGGCTTGGAAGAGGAGCATCGCGAGCATTTCGGCGTGATTCTGGGTACGACGCTGACGCTGCTCGTGCTCCTCATTGGGTTCAGCTTTTCAATGGCTATAAGCCGCTATGATCAGCGCAAGGACTACGAGGATGCAGAGGCCGACGCCATCGCCACTGAATTTGTCCGAACCGGCCTATTGCCCGCCGCCAATGCGGCGGCCGTGCGGTCGCTGCTCGGCAACTACCTCGATCAGCGCATTGCGTTCTACTTGGCTCGTGACGAAGTTGAGCTTCGCGCAATCAACGCCCGCACCGCGCAGTTGCAGAGCGATCTGTGGTCCGCGGTCCAAACTCCTGCGAACGCAGAGCCCAATCCCGTGACCGCCCTCGCCGTGTCGGGCATGAACGATGTCTTGAACTCGCAGGCGCACACACAGGCGGCCTGGTGGAATCGAATCCCGCATGCGGCATGGGCACTCATGGGGTTGATCGCAATTTGCTGCAATCTGTTGGTCGGCTATGGAGCGAGGAATACCCAGCGCGGAAAGGTCCTGCTTCTGATTCTACCTCTGGTCGTGTCCATCGCGTTCCTCTTGATCGCGGACATCGATAGTCCGCGTGGCGGGCTCATTCATGTGAATCCGCAAAACCTTCGAAGTTTGTCCGAATCCCTGCACGCGCCGCCAAGATTGGAGAAACCATCATGAGATCGCATTCTCGTTTCGCAACACTCGTTTTTATTGTCGCCGCGTTTGGCGCATGCGTCGGTGCATTTGCGCAAGAAACAAACGGCACGCCTCCCGCCGATCCATGGCCGCGTGTCGTCGATCTGGTCGACGCCCAAGTTTTGGTCTACCAACCGCAGATCAACAAGTGGACCGACAACCAATTGAGCTTCCGCGCAGCGCTTGCGATCAAGCCCACCAATGCGAAGGCTGAAACGTTTGGGGTGATCTTTGCGAGCGCACGCACGCAAGTCGACAAGGTGATGCGCACGGTGGTATTCGAAAATCTGCAGATCTCGAAGATCGATTTCCCGACGCTGCCCAATCGAGGTTCTGCGTACGCCTCGGAGCTTCAGACCCAATTCGTCAAGACCGTCCACACGATATCGCTCGACCGCCTCGAGTCCTCGCTCGCGCTCGCCGGCATCAAACCGCCGACGGTGGCCGTGCAGAACAATCCGCCGTTGGTCATCGTCAGTTATTCACCGGCGATTCTGGTCCCGCTCGACGGCGCGCCCGTGTTGAAGCCGGTGCTTGAAAATTCTCAATTTCAGCGGGTCATCAACACCCGCGCCCTGATCCTGCAAGTGGCGGCACAGCCGAATTTCTACATCCACGTCTATGATGGCTGGCTCCAATCGAACTCGATCAGCGGTCCCTGGACGCAAGTATTCACCCCACCGCCTGGCATCGACGGCGTCGCACAGGCGTTGGCCAAAAATGGGGCGGTGGACATGCTCGACGGCGGCGCCAAGGCGAATCCCAAGCCCTCGCTCGCGAACGGCGTGCCTACGATCTACACGAGCCAAGTACCGGCGGAGCTGATCGTGTTCAAGGGCCAGCCCGACTTTGTTCCCGTCGTGGGCACTCAATTGCTCTGGGCGCAGAACACGACCAGCGATGTGCTGATCGACACCAGCAACAACAACTATTACGTGTTGATCTCGGGCCGATGGTTCGATTCCGCCGCAATCACCGGCCCGTGGACTTTCGTCGCCAACAACGCGCTGCCGCCCGACTTTGCTCACATTCCGTCACAGGCGCCCGCGGGCGCCGTGTTGCCGACCGTGGCCGGTACGCCGCAGGCGCAAGAGGCAGCGATCTCCAATTCGATTCCTCAGACCGCCACAGTACCCCTCACGAACGGACCGACGTTCACGCCGAACTTCGACGGGCCGCCTGAGTACCTGCCGATTGACGGGACGCCGCTCACCTACGTCGCGAACTCCTCGGAGCCCGTAATTCAGGTGGCGCCCAACGCCTACTACTCGGTGGTCGCCGGGGTCTGGTTTACCGCCGCGCAGATCACGGGACCCTGGATCATCGCCACGTCGATTCCCACGGTGATCTATACGATTCCGCCCTCCTCCCCGCTGTACTACGTCACTTACGTGAAGATTTACGAGGCGACGCCGCAGTATGTCTATGTCGGCTATACACCGGGCTATTTTGGGACCGTGATCTCGCCGTATGGAACGGTTGTCTATGGCACCGGGTACTACTACGCGCCATGGATCGGATCCGTCTGGTATCCGCCGCCGTATACTTACGGCGTGGCGGCCGTCCCGGTCTACAACCCGTGGGTCGGTTTCACCTTCGGATTCGCGCTGGGCCTCGCCACGGCGGCATGGATGGAGCCGTACTGGGGCGGCTCGTGGTATTCACCGGCGTACTGGGGCGGCTATCCCTGCTGCGGTGTGGCGAGCGCGAATGTCTATGGGCATTGGGGCAACGCCGCGTACTCCGGAACGCGCAGCTGGTATGCGGGCGGCGGAGTAGCGGGATCGACGTTCCACGGTTCCTACGCCACGGCTCGCGGGACCACGGGCAACATCAACGCCGGCCGCCAGTACAACGCTTGGACGGGCAACGCGTCGCGGGGCTACGATCGCACGTTCAATACGGCGGCCGGCGGCTCCGGCAACGTCGCTCGCGGCAGCAACTACAACACTTATACCGGCCAACGTTCGACGGCCAACGCGGTGTCCGGCACGACAGCCAACGGCAGCACCTACGATCGCGCCGGCGCGACGACCGCGGGACCGCAAGGCGCTGCCCACGCCGGCGGCGGTTCCGTGTACAACGCCAACACCGGCAAGACGACCAGCTGGGGCGGGGACAATGCCGGCAACAATCATTACGCCGACACCAGCGGCAACGTCTACCACAACAGCAGCAGCGGCTGGCAGCAGCAATCCGCGAGCGGCTGGTCGAAGCCGAGCGGCGACACCTCGTGGGCCAATCAGGAATCGGACGCCCGCAGTGCCGGCGAGGATCGCTCGAACAGCTTTGCCAGCAGTTTCGACCGAGGCTCTGCCGGCGGTGCCGGAGGGAGCGGAAGTTGGGGGGATCGCTTTGGCGGCGGCGGCGGGGGGGGACTATTTGGCGGGGGCGGTGGATTCGGCGGCGGGCGCGGATTCGGCGGCGGGGGATTCGGCGGCGGCGGTGGCGGCGGCGGCGGCTGGGGAGGCCGCTTCGGGGGCGGTGGCGGCGGGTTCAGACGTTAAAGCGTTAAAACGTTAAAGCGTCAAAGCGGTAAGGCGAGTGCCTGCGGCCCGTGACCCGTGACCCGTGACCCGTGACCCGTGACCCGGCTCACAGCTTGCGCCGAATCCGGGGGCGACCGACAAATCTGACTCAAGCGCGGCGTCAGGCGGCCGATTCTTAAGCTTAAGCGCATGTTGGCGCGGTTGAATCAATGTCATCGCGCCAATGCGCCGGAGCAGAAATAATGATGCCGTTAAAGCCAAGTGGATTCACGCTCATCGAACTGGTCGTGGTCATCACGATTCTCGGTATCCTCGCCGCATTTGCCGTGCCGAAGTTCATCGCCCTCGACTCACAGGCGCGCATCGCGACGATCAACGGCCTTGCCGGGAGCGTGAAGAGCGCAGCCTCCCTCGCCCGCGGCATGTCGATGGCGACCGGCAACGCCAATCAGGTGACCATGGAGGGTTCGACCGTCAACCTCGTCAACAACTATCCGGATTCGACGAATAACGGCATCCCGATGGCGGTCAGCACCAGCACCTCCGATTTCACTTACAACCCCGGTGCAGCCCAGGGCGTTTGGTCCAAGGTCGGCGCACCCGGCGCAGCCGGCACCTGCGCGGTCACCTACGTCCCGCCGACGGTGGCCGGTGCGGCGCCCGTGATCACCGTCGCGACGGCCGGCTGCTAACGCCGCGATTTCCACGGGCGGGACGGATGGCTCCTTACCGCGTGCAGGCTGCGCCAAGGGGCTACACGCTCGTCGAGCTCGTGGTCATCCTGGCCGTAGCGGCAGTGCTGTCGGCCTACATTGCGCCGCGCTTCTGGACCCAACAGACCTTTAACGACCGGGGCTACGTCGATGAACTCGCGGCGGCTTTGCGGTCGACGCAAAAGGCAGCCGTCATCACCGGTTGCCCGGCGCAGCTGTCCTTGACTGCGACCTCGTACGTCGCAACACAGCAGGCGGCCAGCGGTAATACCTGCAATCCCAGCGATACGAGCTGGGCGACACCCGTGCTGAGCGCCGATGGATCCGCCATCAAGGGCACCGCGCCGGCCAACACAGCTGCGGGACCTGCGGGTGTATTCCAATTCGACGCGCAGGGACGCTTGAGTTCGAGTCCCGCGGGAACCCTCACCGTGGGCACGCATACGATCACCATCGTGGCCGGTACCGGTCTCGTGCAAGTGCAATAGCCGTGCGCCGCCGCCATCGAGGAGTAACTCTGATAGAGCTGGTCGTGGCGATCACGATCGTTGCCATTGCGGCCACCACGGTTCTCGGGGCAATGGCGGCGATTGCCAGCCGCAGCGCGGATGCGATGATGCAGCAGCAGGCCATCGCCATCGGCCAGGCCTACCTCGATGAGATTCTGCAGCGCTGGGTCGCGGACCCCAACGGCACGCCGCCCAATACCGGGCGCGGCAGCTGGGACCTCGTGGACCAATACAACGGTCTCGTCGATGTGGGCGCTCACGACCAGTTCGGCAACGCGATCACGAGCCTTGGTGCCTACACGGTGAGTGTCGCGACCTCTCCCACGAGCGCACTTGCGGGGATACCCGCAGCCGCCGCGCGCCGGGTCGACATCACGGTGAGCTATTCGCCGAACGGCAGTGTGACGCTGTCGGGATACCGGACGAACTACTGATGCGCGCCGCCCTGCGCACCAAGTCTCGGCTGCAGCTTCGAAGCGAGTGCGGCTTCACGCTCATCGAGCTCGTCATCACCATCGCGGTCGGTTCCGTGGTGGTCGCCTTCATGGCGCTGTTCATCGTGATGCCGATGAATGCGTATACCGCTCAAACACGGCGCGCCACGCTGGTCGACGCGAGCGACAGTGCGCTGCGCTTCATGGCGCGCGACCTTCGCAGCGCCCTGCCGAACAGCGTGCGGGTCGCCACGAGCGGCACGGTGACTGCGCTCGAATTGCTGGCAACGGCCGATGGCGCCCGCTATCAGGACAGCGGACCGCTCGCCAATCCCGCGCTTGTGCTCGACTTCACGGCCCCCGACGGCGCGTTCGCGACCACCGTCCCGTTCACGCAGCTGACGTTGCCGTGGACCTCGAACACCTACTACTTGTCGATTTATAACGTAGGTGTGCCGGGCGCCAATGCCTACCAAATGACCAACGTCATCACCCCGGTCGGGACGAGCATCACGATTTCAGCCGGCGCCACCGCCAACCAGAATCTCGTCACGCTGAATCCCGCATTTCAGTTCGCATACGGCTCCCCTGAAAAACGCGTGTATCTCGTGAGCGGGCCGGTGTCCTACTTGTGCGATACGGCGGCTGGCACGATGACTCGCTACTCGGGATACTCCATTGCCGCCACGCAGCCGGCGAGTGCCGCGACGTTGACCGCCGCCGGCGCCGCGAGTGCGCTGGTCGCCGCGAACGTCGGCGCCTGCCAATTCACGTACTCGTCCGGGACCGCGCAGCGCAACGGACTGGCAACGTTGACGCTGCAGATCACCCAGGGCGGCGAGTCGGTGCAGCTGCTTAACGAAGTACAAGTGGTGAACGCACCGTGAAGCGCCCGGCGCAAGGTCGAAGAACGCCGCGCGGCTTCGCGCTGATACCGGCGCTGTTCCTCATCGTGGTGTTGGGTGCACTGGCGGCGGTCGCGATCCGCGTCGGTACCGGACAGCAGCAGGCAGTCACCATGGCTCTCGAGGAAGCACGCGCGCTTGCGGCCGCCCAGGCAGGCATCGAGTGGGGCGCCTACCAGAGCGTCAACGGCGGCTGCGCCGCGAGCACGACATTGAATCTCACTGAGGCGGCGCTCGACGGATTCACGGTCACCGTCACGTGCATCGCCGCGACGTTTACAAACGGCGCTGCGACCAGCGCCTCCTATGTTCTCAAGTCCACCGCGACCACCGGAACGTATGGTCAACCCGGCTATGTCCATCGCGTCGTCAGCGGTACGTACACCAATGCCACTTGAACGGAACACCGGTACGGGAACGCTCTGGGGCAGCGCCGTGAGACGCCTGCGCCGGACGCTCCTTCTGATCCCGTTGTTGTTCGCGCATCCGGCGCTCGCGCAGGTCGCGCTCGTCCAATCCTCCGGACTGTTCGGAAACCCCTCCGGAATCACGGCCACATCATCGGCCTTCGCAGCCAATCCGGTTATCGGGCATACGATCGTCGTTCTCGTGTGGACTTGGACTGAAAATACCGCGGCCACCATCAACGTCACGGATAGCGCGGGCAATACCTACACCGCGGCCGCCCAAGCGACCGTCGACCAATCGGCGTGGTATGAAAGCGCCGCAGTGTTTTCGGCACCGGTGGCGGCGACGGGCGCAGGTTTCACGGTGACCGTCGCGATGCCCAACAACGACAGCATCTCGCAGAGCCGGGTCGTGGCGATCGAGTACTCGGGTGTAGGCTCCATCGATCAGGTAGCAACGGCCACCGGCTCCGCAGCCGCCGCGAGCGTCGCAACCGCGGCGGCCGTCTCGCAGCCGAATGAGCTGGTTGTTTCTGCCTTCGGAATAGACAACCCAGCCGATAATTTCGCGTCGATCGTTCCGAGTGCCGGCTTCACGGCCCGCGGCGTGGAACTGCAAAACGCCGGCGACACCGCCGGCGGTGCGGCCGATCAGATCGCGGGTACCGCGGGCGTGCAGAGCATCACTTGGACGGTCAATCCCGCTTTGAGCGGCTGGGCGGCCGTCATCGCGACCTTCAAGCCGGCCTTGAGCGCCGTGCCCACGTCGAATTGGCATTTCGACGAGTCTTCTTGGCCAACGACGGCCGGCGCAGTCGCCGATTCCAGCGGCAACGGATACAACGGGACGGCCATGCATGGTGCGTCCACCGCAAACGCGATGCCAGCCATCGGCGGATCGCCGGGAACCTGCCGCTACGGCACCTTCGACGGCAGTACGCAGTATGTGGCGGTGCCGGGTCCGCACCTCACGGGCCCATTCACCGTGACGGCGTGGATCCAACCCACCGCGAAGGACTCGACCGGAGGGCGCATCTGGTTCGACGATACGAATTTTGACGGTTACGCCTTGAGCATGGGCGATAGCGGCACCACGAATGAGCTGCGGTTCTATATCCGCAACCCATCTACCGTCTGGGCCGAGGGTAAATTGTCTTTGAGCGTCGGTACCTGGTACTTCATCGCCGGTGTGCTCGATGCGACCAACGCGAAGAGCATGACGCTCTATACATTGGACGCGAACGGCAACATTCTCGATCAGAGTTCTGCGCCGATAACCGGCTTTACTCCCGGGGCCTCGCCGCTGCTCGCCATCGGCGGCGCGACGGACTCTTCAAGGAAGGCAGAACTCGCACAGCGCCGCTTTCCCGGCTTCATCGACGAAGTCAAAACCTACTCGGGAGCCCTGAGCACCGCCCAGGTGCAGCTCGCAGCCACCGCCGCGCACGCATGCTCGTTGGTGACCGCGCCGGATCATTTTGCGATCAGCGATGCGGGCACGGCGGTCAACTGCCAGGCGTCGCCCGGTGACGATCACGGCGCACAGCAGCACCCATGACCGCCGGTCGCGACCACCGGCACGATCCAAGTCAGCACCAGCACCGGCCACGGCGACTGGTCGCTCACGACCGGCGCGCGGCGCATTCGTCGCCGGGTGCCTCGAACAGCGGCACCGCGAGCTACACCTACTCGAGCGCCGATGCCGGCGTCGTCACGCTCTCGCTGCAGCGATACCTATGCCGAGACCGTCACGATCAACGTCGTCGACGGCACGGTGACGCAAAAGTCGGGCAGCGCGATCCCCTCCGAACAGCCGCCGCTGACCTTCGTGCCCTCGGGCTTTCGGATCACCAACGGCGCCAACGTCGGCACCACGATCGGCACGCAGATCGCCGGCAAGACCTCGACGCAAAGCCTCGCGCTGCAGGCGATCCGCACCGACACCAACACCGGCGCCTGCACGGCGGCGTTTGCGAGCGGCACGACGGTCGCGATCAACCTCGGCTTCCAGTGCAACAACCCGGCCGCTTGCGTCGCCGGACAGACCATGACCGTGACCAACAATGGGGTCACGACCAGCATCGCCTCCAACCCCAACGGCGGCACCAGCGAACTCGACCAGCGTGCCGCTGAAGTTCAGCACCGCGAACGCCGAGGCGCCGATCGCGCTCAATTACTCGGATGTCGGCCAGGTCACGCTGCGCGCCTCGTACAACATTCCGCTCAAGAGCGGCGCGGCCTCCGGCAACACGATGGTCGGTGCGAGCCAGTTCGTCGTGCAGCCCTACAACTTCACGCTCTCGAACATCCACTGCACGAGCTTATGCGGCCGGCACCTGCAACACCGCGCTCGGCGCGCCGGGCAATAATCCGGCCGCGAACTCGGCCGCCGGAAGCCGTCTTCCTGCCGGCCGGCCAGCCGTTCTCGGCCACCGTCACGGCATCGAACTTCGCCGGCGCCGCAACGCCCAACTACGGCCAGGAGATCCCGGCCCAGGGCGTCACGCTCGCCGCCAACCTCGTGGCGCCCGCGGGCGGCGATGCGGCCGCACTCAACAACCCCGCCGCCTTCGGCACCTTCAGCGGCGGCGTCGCGAGCGGCACGACCTTCAGCTGGCCCGAGGTCGGCATCATCAGCTTGACGCCGAGCGTCGCCAACTACCTCGGCTCCGGCACCGTGACCGGCGCGTACTTCCGGGTAATGTCGGGCGGTTCATCCCCAACGGCCTTCGCCGTGGCGCTCAATACGCCGGTGTTCGGCACCGGCTGCGCCGCCGGCAACTTCAGCTACGTGGGTCAACCTCTCATCTATACGGTCGCCCCGGTCGTGACCGTCACCGCGCAGACTTCGGGCGGGGCAACTACGCGTAACTACACCGGCGCCTTCATGAGACTCAGCAACAGCTCGCTGACCGGCCGAACCTATTCGCCAACTCCCGCAAGCCCCGCCCTCAATGTCTCCGGCCTCCCGGCACCTGTCGTCGACCCCGCGATCAGCGATTTAGGGACCGGCCAAGCCACCCTCACCTTCAGCACCGGCAGCGGTCTGTCGTTCAACCGCGGCGCCGCGAGCGCTCCGTTCAACGCCAACATTGCGCTCAGCATTAACGTCATCGACGGCGACGGCGTCTCGGCGTCGAACCCGGTGAGCTTCGGAAGCGGTACCGGCATCAGCTTCAGCACCGGCGCGGCACAATATTACGGGCGGCTCGCCCTGCGCGACGCGGTGGGCTCTGAACTCCTCGATTTGCCGATGTCGCTGACCACCCAGTACTACCTGAACACGACGCAGGGATTCACCACCAACACTGCCGACAGTTGTACGGTGGCCCCCGCGATCTCCTTCAGCAACTATCAGTCGAATCTCACGCCAGGTCAGACCTGCGTGCGCGACACCGGGCGGCCCGGCCTGTCCGGCCTCGGCTGCGCGGCGCCCGCAGCCGCAGGATCGCAATATCGCCCGACCGCTGCAGCCGGCAACTTCAATCTGATACTGGCGGCTCCCGGCGCCGGGAATTCGGGCGCGCTCAACGTTACCGCCGCCGCACCCTCTTGGCTGCAATACTCGTGGGGCACCACGCAAAACCCGCTCGGCATGGCAACTTTCGGCATCTTCCCGGGGCCGACCTCCCGCGTTCACCAGCGTGAGGTTTATTGACGAACCGACGCGGCGCCGTTTTGAAACTGCGGATGACCGCTCACGGCTTCGCGCCAACGGTCCTCTCCCGTAATCGTGCCGAACGGGACCTGCGCGTCGCTGCGCCGCCATTTCTCCAGCCACTCCGCGCCCAGAAGCTCATGTCATGCACCGAAGCGGCGGCACGCGGCGAGAGCGCAATGGTCGTTTCGGCTTTCGGGCCCGTGCCGAGGCCCTTGGCGACATAGAAGCCGGCCGCCAGCATGGCGGCGCGCACGCTCGTCGAGTAGGTGTAGGTATAGAGTTCCACCGCCTCGTCGCAAAGGGCGGCGAGTTCGCGAAACGCGGCCAGCGTCCACAACGCGCTATCGGTCTTGAAGGAAAAGGGATCGAAGAAAATGATGTCGGGCGCCGGCGCCGCGAATTTGCAGACGGCGAAATCGCCGCGCAGCAGCAGCCAGTCGATCCCGGCTTCGCGGCTGCTCCAGCGATCGTCGCGCCAACAGCTCCCGCGGCGCCGCATGCCGCAGGTGCTTGAACCATCGCGGGTGACGCAGCGCGAGCATGCAGCGCGTCGAAATCGTTTTCGAAGCTCACCAGCGTGCAGGCGGCGCGCGCAGGCCGCCGGTCCCTCAGCGCTTCGACCGCGTGAATCGCCGCCATCGCATTGGCCGCCGGCGCCCAAGCCGACGTCCCACACCACGAGCGGAGGCTGGTCCGCCGCTGCAGCCGCTCGATCAGGCGCGACTGCTCCACGTAGAGCGAGCGTGCTTCCTGCGCCGGATCGTTCACCGAGTGCATGACCTCGCCCGAATGTCGATCGCGAATGTGCCCGACGCCCTCGCGCACGACAACCTCATAGCGGCCGAGCTGCATCTTGCGCAGCGCCGTTCCGCCTTGGTGACGTGCTTCGAAACCGGCCCGTAGCTGTCGCGCGCGTCGAGCACATCGCGCTGCGCTTGGTAGAAAGCAAGCCAGGTGCCCGCGAGGATGTGCTCCGCGCATGCGGCGCATGAGCTGCATGTAGAAATGGATGTTGTGCAGCCCGAGCAGCTGCCAGCCCATGGTCTCGCGCACGCGGTGCAGATGAAACAGATACGCGATCGAATAGGTCCTGCAGGTATAGCAGTCGCAGGCCGGATCGATGGGCCCTTCCATGCCGCGATAGGCGGCGCGCCGCAGATCGCGCCGCCCGACGCTGGTGAACGCGACGCCTTGTTTGGCGAGCGCGGTCGGCAGGATGCAGTCGAACATATCGACGCCGCGATGCACCGCTTCGAGCAGATCGCGCGTCGTGCCGACGCCCATCAGATATCGCGGCCTGTCTTCGCGGCAAATGCTCCGTGACCAGCGCGGTGCAGTCCTCGCGCTGCGCCGCGCTCTCGCCGACCGCGAGACCGCCGATAGCAAAGCCGTCGAAGGGCATTTCAGTTGATCGCGCGCGCGCTTGCGACGCGCAGGTCCGTCGTAGCCCGCGCCCTGCACGATGCCGAACAGTGCTTGCGGCGAATCGCCGCGCGCCGCAAGGCTGCGCAGCGCCCAGCGGTGCGTCAACTCCATCGCGTCCTTTGCGATGCCGCGCTCGACCGTCGAGGGCACGCATTGATCGAGCACCATCATGATGTCGGCGCCGATCGCCTTCTGCGTCGCGATACTGCGTTCCGGACTTAGATGGATCGTGGTGCGATCGACGTAGCTCTTGAATTCGGCGCACTCCTCGCGCAGGGTGCGGCTGCCCGGCAGCGAAAAGATTTGAAACCCGCCCGAATCGGTGAGCACCGAACGCGGCCAGTTCATGAATCGATGGATGCCGCCGAATTTCTCGAAGATCTCGACGCCGGGCCGCAGCAGCAAATGATAAGTATTGGCGAGCAGAACTTGGGCGCCGCTTGCCAGGAGATCCTCGCGGCTCTGCGCCCGCACGGCGGCATGCGTGCCCACTGGCATGAACATGGGCGTGAGCACCTCGTTGTGAAGCGTGCGAAAGCGCGCGGCGCGGGCGCGCGAGCCCGGCGCCGTGGCTTGCAGCGTGAAATCCAATCGCGTCACCCGCTAGGTATCCATCTTAAGCGCGCGGCTTCCCGCGGTGGACCACGCCGACGCAGGGATTTGCGCCCAAGTTGTAGCTAAGCTCGGCGGGCCGAGCGATCTGCCACAGCGCAAAGTCTGCGCGCTTGCCGACTTCGAGCGTGCCGATCGCGTCTTGAAGCCCTAAGGCTCGCGCGGCATGCCGCGTGGCGCCGCAGAGAGACTCCTCGGGTGTCAGCCCGAACAGAGTGCAGGCCATGTTGAGCGCGAGCAGCAGCGATGTGCACGGGGAACTACCGGGATTGCTGTCGGTCGCGACCGCCATCGGCACGCCGGCATGGCGCAGCATCGGCACCGGGGGCGGGGTCGTCTGACGCAAGGTGAAGTAGGCGGTGGGCAACAGCACCGCGGTCGTGCCGGCGAGTTTGAGTGCGTGCGCTCCGTGCTCGCTCAAGAATTCGAGATGATCGGCGGAAAGCGCGCCGAATTGCGCGGCCAATTCTGCCGCACCCATGTCGCTCAATTGACCGGCGTGCAGGTGTGCCGGGATGCCTAAATTCCGTGCGGCGCGCAGCAACCGCTCGGTCTCCGCGAGCGAGAAAGCGATGCTCTCGCAAAATGCGTCGACCGCATCCACCAATCCGGCGGCGGCCAGCGACTCGAGCCAGGGTCCGCTCGCGAGGGCGACGAAATCCTCACGTTTCTCGCGAAATTCCGGAGGCAGCGCATGCAAGCCTAAATAAGTGGTCTTGATCGACACGGGGAGTTCTCGCTCGAGTGACCGAGCGACTTCCAGCAAGCGCCGCTCGGTCGCGAGGTCGAGTCCGTAGCCGGATTTCACCTCGATGGTAGTGACTCCCTCGGACATCAACCGCTCGGCACGAGCCGAGGCGGAGTTCCGGAGGGATGCCGCATCGGCCGCGCGAGTGGCGGTGACGGTCGATTGAATGCCCCCGCCTGCGCGCGCAATGGCCTCATAGGACACCCCGCACAGGCGTTTTTCAAACTCCTCTACCCGATTGCCGCCGTACACCAAATGCGTATGGCAATCGATCAGCCCCGGCGTCAGCCACTTTCCGCGGCAATCCTCGAGCGGAATGTCCTCGGCGGCGGCCTTGATCTCGGCCTCGGCCGTGGACCCGACCCATGCAATGAGTTCGCCCTTCACGGCAATCGCATCGCTATCGCACTTGCCATAAGGTTCGCCACCCGCGACCATCGTGGCGATGTTCGCGCCGACCCACACCCGATCCCACTCCTTAGACGACAATGTTTGCACCTGATAGCCCGCTGTTTGCTGTTCTTGCCATGATACGGCAAACTGACCTGCCTATACAGGTATAGGCAACATGACCCGACACTATCATTTGGACTGTGCGCTGCTGCCGCAAGGTTGGATGCGAGATGCGCTCGTGACCGTGGAGACCGACGGGCACATCAGCCGTATAGAAGCAGGGCTACCGCCGCCCGATGCCGAGCGCGTGGCCGGCTTCGTCGTGCCCGGGATGCCCAATGCGCACAGCCATGCCTTCCAGCGTGGAATGGCCGGCAACACGGAATACCGGCTCTCCGCGCGCGATAGTTTCTGGACCTGGCGGCGGGCGATGTATCAACTGGCGAATCGGATCACGCCTGCCGACTTGGAGGTGCTGGCGACACAGCTATTCGTGGAGATGCTCAAGTCCGGCTACACCTCGGTGGCCGAGTTTCACTACCTGCACCGCCAAACCAACGGCGATCTGTACGCCGGGTCCAATGGCTTATGGGAAGCCATCGACGCGGCCGCCGACGCCGCCGGCATCGGCTTGACGTTTCTGCCGACCCTTTATCAAACCAGCGACTTTGGCGCGCAGCCGCTGAAACCCGAGCAAGCCCGTTTCGCGCTCGACACGCAATGGTTCGTGCGGGTGGTTGAGGAACGGCTGAGCGCGGAACGGCGCAGCGCGTCGCCCATCCGCCGGACCGGAGCCGCTTTTCATAGCTTGCGGGCGGTCCCGCTCGAAAGCGTGCGGGAAGCTCTGCGTGACCTGCGAAGCGTCGATGCTGATCTGCCCGTCCACATCCATGTAGCCGAGCAATTGAAAGAGGTCGAGGCCTGCAAGCTCCACACCGGCCGGCGGCCCATCGAATTGCTGTTGGACACGGGGTTGATCGACCGAAATTGGTGCCTGGTGCATGCCACTCACGCCACGGTTGCGGAGCTGCAAGGCGTCGCTGCAACAGCGGCGGTCGTGTGCGTATCGATCAGCACCGAGGCGAATCTGGGGGATGGCTTTTTTGACGCCGCGCGATTCTTGAAACTCGGCGGGCGAATTTCCGTGGGCTCCGACAGCCAAGCAACCGTATGCCCGGCCGAGGAACTGCGCTGGATGGAGTACCAGCAGCGGCTTCGGAAAAAGCGCCGGGGCGTTCTCGCCGACGAAGCCGAGCCGCATGTCGGTACGCGATTGTGGCGCGATGCGGCACGCCACGGCGCGCAGGCCATCGGCCAACCGGTGGGGAGTATCGCCCCGGGACGCCGCGCGGATTGGCTGGTGCTCGACCGGACCCACCCTGCGCTCGCCGGCGCAAGCGAGGCAACCGCGCTCGATCACATGCTGTTCGCGGGCGGCAGCGCGGCGATTCGCGATGTCATGGTGGCCGGCCGGTGGGTCGTCAAGGACGGCCGGCACGCGGCTGAACTGCCTCTCAAGAGCCGCTTTTGCGATCTCGCGGCCCGGCTCGCCATGCCCTTCGATGGTTGACCATTGGTTGACTGTACCTGTCTATACAGGGTAATCTAAGCCATGGACAAATCGAGCGCCGCCCTGCAGCCGCTGTACCTTAAGGTAAAACGGCATATCTTGGAGAATATCGGCTCGGGCAAGTGGGCAACCTCCGCACGCGTTCCCTCCGAGAACGAGATCGTGAAGTCTTTCGGCGTGTCGCGCATGACAGCGAACCGGGCGCTCAAGGAATTACGCGACGAAGGGGTTTTGGTGCGCATTGCCGGAGTCGGGAGCTTCGTGGCGGATCGGCATGCGCGGGCTCACCCTCTCGCGATCCGCAGCATCGCGGAGGAGATTCGCGAGCGCGGGCACGTGCATCGCGCCGAGATCGTGTCCCTGGAACGGGTGCGCGCGGTGGCAGAGTTGGCCGAGGACTTCGGGATCGCGCCGCGCAGCGAACTGTATTGTTCGGTGATCGTGCACTTCGAGAACGACCGGCCCGTACAGCTGGAAGACCGCTATGTGCTGCCCAAGCTCGCGCCCGATTATCTGACGGTGGATTTCAATCGCACGACTCCTCATGACTACTTGATCAAAGCTGCGCCGCTGCAGGAGGTCGAACATCTCTTGCGTGCGGTAATGCCTGACGACCGGACCCGCAAGCTATTGACCATGAAGCGCGACGAGCCCTGTTTATTGATGATCCGGCGCACCTGGACGGCCGGTCAGATTGCCTCCGTTGCACGCTTGTACTACCCAGGTTCTCGTTATGAAATGTCGGGGCGTTTCCGCCCCTGAGGAAAGTACCATGCTCGCTCCCGTGAAACCCCGAATCATTCGCGCCGCTCGCGGCAACACTTTAAGCGCCCGATCCTGGATGACCGAAGCGCCGCTGCGCATGTTGATGAACAATCTCGATCCTGAGGTCGCCGAGAACCCCGGCGAACTCGTGGTCTATGGCGGCATCGGACGCGCCGCACGCGATTGGAACTGCTACGACCGCATCGTCGAAACGCTCAAGCGCTTGACCGAGGACGAAACCTTGTTGGTGCAGTCCGGCAAGCCGGTGGGTGTTTTTCCGACTCATGCGGACGCCCCTCGCGTGCTGATCGCCAATTCCAATCTGGTACCGCACTGGGCCACTTGGGAGCATTTTCACGAGCTCGACCGCAAGGGTCTTGCCATGTATGGGCAAATGACCGCCGGCTCCTGGATCTACATCGGCAGCCAAGGGATCGTGCAAGGTACTTACGAAACCTTCGCTGAAATGGCGCGCCGCGACTTCGGCGGGAAGGTGGCCGGGAAGTGGGTTTTGACCGCGGGCCTCGGCGGCATGGGAGGAGCGCAGCCGTTGGCGGCGACCATGGCGGGCTTAAGCATGCTGGCAGTTGAATGCCGCGCGAGTCGCATCGCGAAGCGCCTCGAAACCGGCTATGTGGACGCACAGGCGCATTCCCTGGACGAAGCTCTCGCGCTGCTCGACGCCGCCAAGAAAAGCGGCAAGCCGATCTCGGTGGCACTCCTCGGCAATATCGTGGATGTCCTTGCAGCGATGCTCGAGCGGGGAATCAAGCCCGATGCGGTGACGGACCAAACCTCGGCCCACGATCCCGTCAACGGCTATCTGCCGCAGGGTTGGAGTGTGGAGGAATGGGACGAACGGCGCGAAAGCGATCCAAAAGGCACCAGCGCCCAAGCCAAACTCTCGATGGCGAAACACGTCGAGTATCTGCTGCGCTTCAAAGCCATGGGCTTGCCGGTATTCGACTACGGAAACAATATCAGGCAGGTCGCTCTGGATGCCGGCATTGCCCGCGCATTCGATATTCCAGGCTTCGTGCCGGAATATATTCGACCGTTGTTTTGCCGCGGGATTGGGCCCTTCCGCTGGGCCGCGTTGTCGGGGGACCCGGAAGACATTTACAAGACCGATGCGAAGGTCAGGGAATTGATTCCGGATGATCCGCATTTGCATCAGTGGCTCGACATGGCGCGTTCGCGGATTCACTTTCAAGGACTGCCCGCGCGCATCTGCTGGGTGGGCCTCGGGCAGCGCCACCGCCTCGGCCTGGCGTTCAACCAAATGGTCGCCAGCGGCGAACTATCGGCTCCCATCGTCATCGGCCGCGATCATTTGGACTCGGGCTCCGTGGCGAGCCCTAATCGAGAAACCGAGGCGATGCGCGACGGCTCCGATGCGGTGTCGGATTGGCCCTTGTTGAATGCGTTGTTGAATACCGCGAGCGGGGCGACCTGGGTGTCGATCCATCATGGCGGCGGCGTCGGCATGGGGTTCTCCCAACACGCGGGCGTGGTGATCGTGTGCGACGGCAGCGAAGCTGCGGGTCGGCGCGTGCGTCGCGTGTTGTGGAATGATCCCGGCACCGGCGTCATGCGTCATGCCGATGCGGGCTATCAAATAGCAATCGACTGTGCTCGCCAGCAAGGCCTAGACTTGCCCATGATCGAACCAAAGATCGAGCAATCCTCGAAGTGACCGGTGCTCTCGACATACGCGCCGGCCAACTGACGTTGCCGCTGTTGCGGCGGATTTACGATCAGCCGGTGGCGCTCCGGTTGGGCGCGGAGGACCGCGCCCGTATCGGTGCGGCCGCCGCTCTGGTCGACAAGATTGTGTCGGCCGGCGATGCGGCATACGGCATCAATACCGGCTTTGGGCTATTGGCCCAGACCCGCATACCGACCGAGCAGCTCGAGCTGCTGCAGCGAAACCTGTTGCTGTCCCACGCGGCGGGGATCGGAGAATCCCTGCCTGATCCGGTAGTACGGCTGATTCTGGCGCTCAAGGTCAACGCGTTGGCTCGCGGACATTCCGGGATCTCCTCGGGATTGATCGAAGCCCTGCTCTCGCTGCTGCGGCATGAGGTTTATCCCGTCATTCCCGCCCAAGGTTCGGTGGGCGCGTCGGGCGATCTCGCCCCGCTGGCGCACTTGAGTACGGTTCTGCTCGGCATCGGGCAAGTGCGCACCGGCGGAAAGATTCTGACGGCCGCCGAGGGTTTGAGGCTGGCAGGACTCGAACCGTCGAAGCTTCGCGCCAAGGAAGGACTCGCATTGATCAACGGCACGCAGGTCTCGACCGCGCTTGCATTGGCCGGTCTTTTTGGCGCGGAAAACGTGCTGGCAGCCGCCATCGTTGCAGGCGCGATGTCGATCGACGCGTTGAAGGCGAGCGATTCACCGTTCGATGATCGCATTCATCAGGTCCGCGGCCAGCCGGGACAAATCGCCGTGGCGCGCGAGTACCGCGATTTGATCGCCGGCAGTGCGATCCGCGCTTCCCATCTCGACTGCAGCCGAGTGCAAGACCCTTATTCCTTCCGCTGTCAGCCGCAGGTGATGGGCGCGTGTCTGGATCTCATCCGCCAATGCAGCATCACGCTTCGGGTGGAAGCCAATGCGGTCACCGACAACCCCCTCCTGTTCGTCGAGCAAGGCGACGTGCTTTCGGGCGGGAATTTCCATGCCGAGCCGGTGGCGTTCGCGGCTGATACTCTCGCGCTGGCCATCGCCGAGATCGGCAGCCTATCGGAGCGTCGGATGGCAGTGCTGGTCGATCCGAAGATGAGCGGATTGCCCCCGTTCCTGGTTGAAAACAGCGGGTTGAATTCGGGTTTTATGATTGCGCAGGTCACGGCGGCCGCTTTGGTATCCGAGAACAAAACCATCGCCGCTCCCTGCAGCGTCGATTCGATACCGACTTCCGCCAACCAGGAGGACCATGTGAGCATGGCGACGCACGCCGCGCGCCGCCTGGGGGCCATGGTTGAAAACGCAGCAGGCGTCGTCGGCATCGAATTGCTGGCGGCGGCTCAGGGCATCGACTTCCATCGCCCCGCTCGATCGTCGGACACTCTGGAGCATGTTCACGCGGGCATCCGCAGCGAAGTCGCCTTTTACGGAGTGGACCGCTACTTTGCACCGGACATTGAAGCAGCCAAGCGCTGGGTCACATCAGGGCGTTTCTCATCCCTGGTCGAACGAATTCTCCCTTCTCGAGTTTAAACAATGAAATTCATCGGCGCGTTGCTTCTCTTGGCATGCCTGTTCTCAAGCGCATGCCGAGCCGGCGATCTCAACCTCGCCACCTTGAGCTGTGATAAGTACGAAAACGAAATCCTGCCTTCCACGGGGTCGCCGCCGGATTCGATCAATACGGTGATGTGGCTGTTCGGGTTTTCGGTGGCGAAGATGGGCGAGCATGTCATGTACGGGGACGCTCTTACCTCGTTCGGTTTTGCGCTCGACGCCGAGTGCAAGGACAATCCGAGCACCAGCTTACTGCAGGCCCTGACCACCATCAGACCCAAACGCGACAAGCCCATGGACCTCACCACGTTGAGTTGTTCGACCTTCGAATCGCGGCATGCGGAGTCGGTTCGCACGGATCCGGACAGCGCGAACACCATCATGATGTGGCTGTTCGGCTACTCGGTGGGACAATCCGGAAGCCATTTTTTCAGCGCCGATGCGCTCGGGCATTTTGCTTCGGCCCTGCAGACGCGCTGCGAGCAGCACCCGGATGACAGCCTCTTCGATGCGTTGGCGGCGGTCAATAAGCCTTCGGTCAGCCGGTAGCATTTCATGCGCGAGCGTTCGATCGGACCGGCGTATCTATTATTGGTCGGCCTGATCGCGCTGCGTGGCGCGGCGTGCCTCGCTGCCGATTCATCGAGCGAGGCGTTGATCGCACGCGGGCGCGCACTAGAACTTCCGACTCCGTACGTGCCGCCGCCGGGTGACCCTCTCGAGCATCATGCCGCAGGATTCGCACAAGTGATGTGCTCGGCCGTGTTCATCACCGGGCTCGACCCGCAATTCGCTGCGGAAAACATCGGCTACTTTACGGCGCCGTACGCCGAGCGAAAGAACTTGAGTTCGCCGGTCGTCGATCGCGCCGCCAAAACCGTCACTGTCGACGTACCGGGAAAGACCGCGCGGCTCGCGAAATACATCGGCGATCAGGGCTGTGTCACCTTCGCGTTGGGTAAGAACTCTGTCGCCTATATTCCGCATCCGGTAAAGCCGAAACTGCCTGATCCGGCGACGCAGGCATGGCCCATGGGCGATCAGGGCGCGCTCGCAGCGGCGTCGGGTGAGTTGAATACGGCCATGGTCAACCAGGCGGTGGAGGCGGCGTTCGCCTCTCCGGCGGGAATGACCGCGGCATTCGTCGTTACCTGGCGCGGGCACATCATCGCCGAGCGATACGGCCCCGGGATTGGGGTGCACACCCCGCTCGAGAGCTGGTCCATGGGCAAGAGCGTCACCGCCGCGCTGATGGGAATTCTCATCAAACGAGGCGACTATGGACTGTGGCAGCCCGCGCCGATCCCGGAGTGGCAAACGCCCGGCGATCCACGCGCCAAAATTCGCATTGCCGATTTGCTGCGCATGTCGAGCGGCTTGCGCATCAGGGCGCCCTACGACCCCGACTACGATAAATCCGGACCGTACCCGGATCACCTTTATTTATACACGGGCGGCATCAACTCCTTCCATTACGCGGCCACTCGACCGCTCGAGTGGCCGCCGAACACGGTCGGCCGATACCGAAATACCGACCCGGTGCTCGTGAACTATCTTGTTCGCCTCGCGGTAGAGCGGCGCGGGGAGGATTATCTCGGCTTTCCACAGCGCGCGCTGTTCGACAAGATTGGTGTACGCACGATGGTGATCGAAACGGACCCCTTCGGCGATCTCCTCACTCAAGGGTACGACCTCGCTTCTGCACGCGACTGGGCGCGGCTCGGAAACCTGTATCTTCAGGACGGCGTCTGGAACGGCGAGCGAATTCTTCCACAAGGGTTCGTCGAGCTTCGTGAGCACCCTGGCTCCGGCTTGGGTTGCCGATGCGCGGCCCATTTACGGAGGCTTCTTCTGGATCAATGGTGATGGCGCTTTGCCGGTCCCCAAAAACACCTACTACATGGCGGGGGCCGGCGGCCAGTACACGATGATCATACCCTCGCACGATCTCGTGGTGGTACGCCTCGGACATTTCAAGGGCGACGAAATTGGCACCGCTGACCTCAATAAGGCGTTGGCGCTATTGATCAAGGCCGTGCCAAGCCGGCACTAGAATTCGACGGACTCATTGTCGCTGAAAAGCGCCGTGAATATGTCAGAAACCGCGATTCGGACCTCTCCTACACACATTATGTGGAGCCATCAATCAGTTGGTAGGTGTCCTACACGTCTTATGTGGATTTATCGAATAGCTACTGGGGGCAGATCATGATTCACTGTACACATGAGGGCTCTAGGGAAAAAGCGACTGACATCAGGGCTGGCATGCGGCGTTTGCGGCATGGCTCTCGCGAGCATGGCAGTGGCCGCTCCGCCCACCAGCCGCAGCATCTTGGGCGCCTGGAGCTCGGATGACTCACCGAAGACCAGGCAGAGTAGCGGTTTTGCACCAAGTGGATTTGCGAAATCCGTTTCGGCGCGGCTGGATTCCGGCCGGCTGGATTTGCGAGCGCCTACCGAGTGGCCTTCCATGCCGGTCGGCAAAGACGGCAAATCTCCCGGCGAAAAATCTCCCGGCGAAGCAATGGCTCACGCCGATGCAACATCCTCCCGCCCCACAGATGAGTCTGTTCCCTTCCCGTCGACGCACCGCACACTGGAAAGCGCTCACGAGGATCAGCAACCTTCCTGGGGAGCCGATGAGCCGGCAATGAAAAGTATGAGCCAGGCGGAAGAGTTCGCGCGCAGGGTGCATCGGGAAGGTCTTCCGGTCGCGCGCCTGTGGCAAAGTCATTCTGCGTTGGTGAGCCTGGGCCTCAACCAGCGCGGCAAACCGGGTCTGTGGTTGATACAGAAGGTGCATTAGCAAACACCGTCAGCGCGCCGTAGGATTTTGCCGACGAGTGAATGCGCGCGTGCCGTACGCGCCTGCCCAATCCGCCGCGTCACACTCCTCGTTCATGGACGCCCCATTGCCGACTACCGCGCCGGGAACACCGCTGCGGATCCTGTACGTTGAGGACAACTCCATCGTCCGCGAAGTAACCTCCGAGCTGCTCGCGCAGGATCACAGGCACATCGTCGCGCTTGCCACCGCCGAGGAAGCGCTGCATGAATTCAACGAGAATCCCTTCGATGTGGTCATTACCGATGTGAGCTTGCCGGTAATGTCGGGCCTGGATTTGGCACGCAACATTCTTACTCTGAAGCCGCAAGCTTCCATCATTATCGCTTCGGGTTACCCGTTGACCGCCGCATTGCACAAAATGGGGCCGAACGTGCGCACCATCGTCAAGCCCTTTGACCCCAATGAGATCGACTCGCTCATCATGGATCTGTGCCCCGCGAATCGCGGCGCCTCATAGCCGTTTAAGCTTCGCGGTACAGGTGCCGGCGCGTCAGCGGCAGCGGCGTCTTCAACGCGCCGCGCTTACCGGCCAAAACCTGGTAAATCCCGACGTTTCCGGATTCGAATTCGAGCGCACAGGCCGCCATGTACAACCGCCACACCCGGTAGGTCGCTTCGCTGACGTATTCGAGCGCACGGGCATGGCGGTGCTCGAGCCGGGCCACCCAGGCGCGCAACGTCAGCGCATAGTGTGAGCGCAGCGCCTCCACGTCCGCGATCTCGAAGCTCGAGCGTTCCATGGCGCTCTGAATATTGCTGA
This sequence comes from uncultured Gammaproteobacteria bacterium, assembly GCA_963783185.1. GTDB lineage: Bacteria > Pseudomonadota > Gammaproteobacteria > Steroidobacterales > Steroidobacteraceae > Bog-1198. The sequence goes on from CAWAMT010000003.1 coordinate 289,175, forward strand.
TCGTGTCGAGTTGTCCGTCAGGGAACACGTAGCGGTTGATGAATCTCGTGGAAGCGTTTCTTTTCCAGCCTGGTTGAACATGCGTGATGCCATGGTTGAGAAAGAGGCCGTCTGGCTTGAGCAACCGATGTACCGAGGAGAAATACAGCGGCAGGTTCTTGAGCCCGACATGCTCGAACATTCCGACGCTCGCCACCTTGTCGTACGCGGACTCTTCCCGGAGATCCCGATAATCTTTGAGCTCGACGGTCACTCGATCCTCGAGACCTGCCTCCGAAATCCGCTGCCGCGCGACACTCAACTGCTTCTCGCTGAGCGTTACGCCATGGGCATACACGCCATAATTCTGCGCGGCGTACATCACCAGCGCGCCCCAGCCGCAGCCGATATCTAGAAGTCTCTCACCCGGCCGCAGCAGCAGTTTGCGGCATATGTGCTCGAGTTTTGCTTGCTGCGCCTCATCCAATAAGGTATCCGGCTCCTCGAAATAACCGCAGGAGTAGACCATGGCTCGATCGAGCCACAGCTTGTAAAACTCGTTCGACACATCGTAGTGGAATTGAATGGCGTCCCGATTTTCGTCCTTCGAATGCGCCCTCACCTCGAGACCATGAGAGGGCCTCGCCTCGGGACCCTGGAAGGAAACGATTTCGCCGGCGTTCGGTGCGGCGTGTTGATTGCGCATCCGCAATCTCAGCGCCATGAGGCTGGCTTTTAACCGATCGCGAACCGGCATCTGTATCGACTCCAGATGATCCTTGAGACACAGCGCCGCGAACAAATCCCCCTCGATGTCGACGTCGCCCCGAAAATACGCTTCCGCCAATCGGAGCGGATCCCGGCCCAACACCATGGCGGACACGGTCTCTGGATTCCGGAACACCAGCACGAAGCGCGGTTCAGCGCCTGGGGCGGCGCGGGTTTCGACGGTGCCGGCGACCGCGCCGGCCGCGGCGGATGATCCCACTAGAAAGGCGGCGCCGCTCCAGAGCCTCACGGCTATGGAGCCGGGCAGCCGTTGAAATACCCGGGCCAATAAGCTAGCTGCTAAGTCATCGCCACGGTAAAGAGGTGCGGCGGAGTTGCGCGCCAAAGAACCCGGTTGCCGAAACCCCGAATACGCGGTGTCGCCCATATGAATCGAATTATTTCATCGAGACCGGGAGCGGATAGTGGTCGTATTACTCACGTGCTCGCCGGAAACCGCTGACTTTCTGTCAGACTTATCTGACACGAGGCTGCAGACAATTTGGAGCCTGCTCGTGAGTCAAGGCGTCCGCGGTACGGCGACGTGAAAAATAGTTTGATCGTCGCAGCCTGTTTTAACCTCGACGCTGCCGCGGTGCGCTTTGATAATCTGAAATACGATGTACAGGCCGAGCCCAAGACCTTCGCCGCGGCCGGCCGACCGCTGACCGCCTCGAAAGGGATCGAACAAGTGATCGAGGAGTTCCGGCGGAATACTGCCTTTGTTGGCCACCGACATAAGCACGGCACCGTCGGCGGTCCCATCTAGTCGAACTTGAACCGGCGCGGCCGCGTCGCCATGCTTCAGGGCATTGCCGATGAGATTCGACGCGACCTGCGCGATTCGCTCCGCGTCCCACTGACCCGAGAAATCGCCGACGTAGCCGCTCTCGATGATCCGGTCCGGCGCCGCCGCTCGATGCTCGCGAACCACTCTCTCGACCAACGCTTTGAAATCGCCCGGCTTGAGGTTCACCGCGATGCCTCCCGCCAGGCGCGCGCGCGCCAGGTCGAGCATATCCTCGATCAGCCGGCCCATGCGTTTGCCGCTCGCCAGGATGCGCGCTGCCGCTTCCTGTGCGCGCTCCTCGCCGCAGCTGCGCTGCAGCACTTGTGCCGAAGCGAGAATGGCGCTCAACGGATTGCGCAGATCGTGCGCAAGCAGCGCACTGAACATTTCATTCAAGCGCAGCGTCTCGGTACGATCTTGCAACTCCTGCGCAAGCTGCTGCCGCTGGCGGTGCAGCTGGAAAAACACGTCCGCCTTGTTCTGCAGAATATGCGGCTCGATCGGCTTGTAGATGAAATCGACCGCGCCGGATTCGTAACCCTTGAAAAGACGCCATTGCTCCCGCGCACCCGCGGTCACGAAAATGAGAGGCACATTGCCGCGTGCGCTCGCTGCCGCGCATCAGTTCTGCAAGTTCGAAACCATCCATCTCGGGCATCTGCACATCGAGAAAGACGAGTGCGAAATCATGGACGAGCAGCAACTCCAAAGCTTCGAAGCCGGACCGCGCGGTCAATATCTCCACATCGTCGCGCTCCAACAAGGCGGACAGCGCAAGAAGATTTTCCGCCAGATCATCGACCAGCAGGCACTTGATGCGCGGTAGCGTAGTTCTGTCCAATGAATTACCCCTTGCGCACAGGTTCCTCTGCGGGACCTAATGTACGCAGCAGTTCGGCGATCTCCCCGAGGGAGAGTACATGATCCGGCGCCTGCAACTTCAGCGCGGAAAGCACCATCAGCGGCGACTGCGCCGTTTCGGGCTCCTGAACCACCGTTGACTCCGCCCGCCGCGTGTACGGCCGCGAGACCGGCGGCCCCGTCTTCATTGGCGCCCGTGAGAATGATGCCGAGCAGCCGTTCGCAATAAACATCGGCCGCGGACTCGAACAGCACGTCGATCGAAGGACGCGAGTGGTGCACCAAATCGTCGGCGGATAGCGCGAGTTGCGGCCCCTCGTCCAAAAGCAGGTGATAATTGGCGGGCGCGAAGTATACGGTTCCCGGCGCCACCGGTTCCTTGTCTTGGGCCTCGCGGACCTGCAAGGAGCATCTACGGGAAAAACGTTCACCAGGAGGCTGGGCCGGTCGCGCGGCAGATGTACGCACGACGAAAATTGACGCCGGGCAGCTCGCCGGCAGCGCCGGCAGCAGCACGGACAGCGCCTCGCACTCCGCCGGCCGACGCGCCGATCGCAACCGCGTCGATATCTCCTGCGAAGCGCGGCATTCCCGCTCACGGCGAACTTCTCTTCTGAAAGATTCTGTCCTCGCGAACGAAGACATCGAACCCGTCCGCCTGCGAGGAGAATCGCAGCGATTCTTTCGCGCCTATTCCGAGAAACCCGTGCCGGCACAACGACTCGCGAACAGTGCCAGCGCGCGATCCTGCAACTCGCGGTTGAAATAGATGAGCACATTGCGGCAGGAAACCAGCTGCACCTCCGCAAAGACGCTGTCGGTCGCGAGGCTGTGATCGGAAAAGACGATGTGGTCCTTCAGGGATTTGTCGAAGACCGCCCTTCCATACGCCGCGGTGTAGTAATCGGACAGCGAGGTGCTCGCCCCCGACTCGCGGTGGTTCACCGTGAAACCGGCAATGCGATCGACGGGATAGATGCCCGCCTCGGCCTTTTGCAGCGTGTGCGGATTGATGTCGGTCGCGTAGATCAATGTCCGCGAAAGCAGACCTTCCTCGCGCAGGAGGATGGCAAGCGAGTAGGCCTCCTCGCCGGCGCTGCAGCCGGCGACCCACACCTTGAGCGAGGGATAGGTGCGCAGCAGCGGCACGACGTGCTCGCGCAAGGCGCGGAAGTACGAAGGGTCCCTGAACATCTCGCTGACCTGAACGGTAAGATAGTCGAGCAGCGCGGAAAATACGTCCGGCTCGTGCATCACCCGGTCCTGCAGCTGCGAAAGCGTTGCACAACGGAAGCGGCCCAACGCGGTCGTCAAGCGCCGGCGCAGCGAAGCCGCGGCGTAGTCGCGAAAGTCGTAGTGATACAGCTGATAAATGGCATCGATGAGCAGCCGAAATTCGATATCGAATCTCTTCCTCGCGGCCTGCGTGCGGATGCTTACTTCGGCATCCATACGCGCACGAGCGACAAGAGCTTCTCGACATCCAAGGGCTTCGCAATGTAATCGTTCGCGCCCGCGGCGAGACACTTTTCCTGATCGTCCTTCATCGCCTTGGCGGTGAGCGCGATGATCGGCAGCTTCTTCCATTCCGGACGCTTGCGGATTTCCCGCATGGCGGTGAGTCCGTCCATCTCCGGCATCATGATGTCCATCAGCACCATGTCGATGGCGTTCGACGGCGACTGCCATGCTCGGCGTAAGCGCATCGAGCGCTTCCCGGCCGTTGCGCGCGATCTGCGACGTTCGCGCCCTTGGGCTCGAGCACGCTGGAGAGCGCGAAGATGTTGCGCACGTCGTCCTCCACGACCAGGATGCGCCGGCCTTCCAGGGAGCCGTCGCGGTTGCGCGCCGCTCTGAGCATCTGCTGATGCTCCGGCGGCAGCTTGGATTCCACTTGGTGCAAGAACAGCGTCACTTCATCCAGCAGCCGCTCCGGCGAACGCGCATCCTTGATGATGATCGAATTTGGAATAGCGCCGCAGGCGCTGCTCCTCGTCCCGGGACAGCGCGCGGCCCGTATAGACGATGACGGGCGGGAATGACACTTCCTCCTGCTGCGCCATCTTCTCGAGCAGATCGTAGCCGCTCAAGTCGGGCAGATTGAAATCGATCACGACGCAGTCGAAGGTCGTGGCGGCGAGCTGCCCGGAGCGCCTCGTTTGCGCTCTCCACTGCCGTGATCTGTACATCGCCGTTGTCAGCAGCTGACGAATGCTTTCGCGCTGCCGCGGATCGTCCTCGACGATGAGCACGCGGCGCACGCCCTGCGACAATTTGGCCTCCAGAGCGTTGCAGCGCTTCGACCAATTCCTCCCGCTTCGCCGGCTTCAACGCGTAGCCGACGGCCCCCAGTTCCAGCGCTTCGCGGCGGTAATCCGCCACCGAAACGATGTGCACGGGAATGTGCCGCGTGCGGGGATTGCGCTTGAGCTGATCGAGCACGCCGAGCCCCGAATGGTCGGGCAGATTGATATCCAGCAAGATCGCGCTGGGTTGAAGTTGCGCAGCGGCGATCAACCCGTCGTTCGGCCGAATGCGTGACGACGCATTGAAAGCCCATCTCGTGCGCCAGATCGCGCAGAATCAGCGCGAAGGACGCGTCGTCTTCGACCACCAGGATGAGCGGCTGCCGGGCGTCAGCGAGTCTCGATCATCCGGCATCGCCGCGGCGGCGGGCGAGCGTGCGCCTGGGTGAGCATCCGGCGGCGGCGCGTCGCGCCGGGCAGATTGCGCCTGCCGCGCAGCGGTGCGCGACAGTTTGGGGCGATTCGCGTGCCGCGACGGCCTGCGTATCGCACCGGGAGTGTCACCGTGAAAGTTGCTGCCTTCGCCCGGCGCAGCTCTCGACGGCGATCGTGCCGCCGAGCAGCCGCGCAAGGTCTCGCGAGATCGACAGCCCGAGTCCGGTGCCGCCGTACTTGCGGTGAATACTGCCATCGGCCTGGCGAAACGCCTCGAAGATGACTTCCTGCTGATGGGGCGCGATGCCGACGCCGGTGTCGCGGACGGCAAAAGACACCGTGTCCGGGCCCGCCGCAGACGCGCGCAAGGTTATTTCGCCGCGCTCGGTGAACTTCAGCGCATTCGACAGCAAATTCTTGAGAATTTGACCGAGCCGCTAGCGGGTCGGTCTCGATCCGATCCGGTGTTCCGGGCGCGAGCATTCGCGGAGATCAGGAGGCCTTTTTGCTCGGCCGCCGGCTGAAAGTTTTTCATGAGCGACTCGAGCGTTCCCGCGACATTCACGGGTTCAGGCGTCAAGTCGATTTTTCCGGCCTCGATTCGCGACAGATCCAAGACATCGTTGATGAGCGTCAGCAGGTCGTTGCCGGCCGACGATATGGTCTGCGCGAACTTCACTTGGCTCTCGGTCAGGTTGCCGTCCTTGTTGTCGGCGAGAAGCTTGGCGAGAATCAACGTGGAATTGAGCGGCGTACGCAGTTCATGACTCATATTGGCCAGGAATTCGCTCTTGTACTCGTTGGCCCGCTGCAGCTCGGTCGATTTCAAGGTCAGGACCGCGTGCGATTTCGCCAACGCGTCCTTCTGATGCTCGAGCACCTGCGCCTGCTCTTCGAGCTGCGCATTGATCTGCTCGAGCTCGGCTTGCTGCGACTCCAATTGCGCCCGCGACTCCCGCAGCGTACGGCCTTGTTCCTCGAGCTCTTCGTTGTTGACGCGCAATTCTTCTTCGCGCGTCTGTAGCTCCTCGGCCTGCTGTTGAGTCTCCTGCAGCAAATCCTCGAGACGACTGCGGTCAGTCGAGGCGCGTATTGCAACGGCAATCGCCTCGGATACCCGCACCAAGAGTTCCTGCTTCGCCGCGGCGACTTCGCCGAAGAATCCGAGCTCCAAAACCCCCTGCACCTTTCCGTCGATGCTCGCCGGAGCGATCAGCAGCTCTCCCGGTGCGCTCTGCCCGGTGGCCGAGCCAATCGGGAGATAGCCGGCCGGCACATCGCGGACGCGAAGCGTACGGTTGTCTTTGACCGCCTGGCCTGCCAGGCCGTCGCCCGGTCGAATGACATCAACTCCCGGGGGAATGGCGAAACCCGCGACGCGTCTGAAATGCCCGCTTTCGGCGATGAAAACCGCGCCCACCTGAGCATCCAAAAATTGCGCCAGAAATTTAAGTACGCTGTCCCCCAATCGGTCGAGCGGCTGATCGCCTCGCATCAGCTCGCTCAACCCGATTTGTCCCGTGCGCAACCAGGTCTCGCGCTGCCGAGCCCGGAAATCGCGGGCGGCGACTGCCGCCGCCGCGGCAATCAAAAAAAGCAAAGCGGCCGAGCCGCCCAGGGTTACCCCAAAGGAAACAGCGGCCGCGCTGCGCCACTGCGCGGTTCGCAGGGCAATCACCTGCCGCTCCGAGCTTTCCATTTCGTTGAGGACGATGCGAATGCGGTCCATTGCATTTTTGCCGCGGTCGCCGAGAACGATGTTCAGTGCCGCGTCCGATTGGCCGCCGCGGCGCAACTCCACGGTTTCGCCGAGCTCCTGCATTTTGTCCGCCGCCAATGATTGCAAGTGGCCGAGGCGGCTGCTTTGGGCCGGATCATCCGTGGTGAGGCTTCTGAGGGTGCCAAACTGGGCGGCCAGTCCCTGTTTCGCGGCCAAATAGGGCTCGAGATAACTCTCGCGTCCGGTGAGCAAATATCCACGCTGACCGGTCTCGGCATCCTTCAGCATCGACATGAGCGCCTGCAACTGCGCCAATACTTCGACGCTTCTTGTCAGGTATCGTACGCTGGTCGCAGTGGACTGGAGCGAGTCATAGGACAGCACCGCGATTACGGCGACCGCCGTTACGGCAATCAAAAATCCGGTGAGCGTTTTGGGCGCCATCATTAGTCGCGAAGAGCCGATGCCCGGGGCGACGTCTAGTTTGGAATTCTGCATCATGAAGTACCGGCCAACCACCTGAGCAAACGACAAAGCCTAGCCGACAACGAACCCATTGCATGCAGGAATTATCCTACAGCCGCTTGGGCTGAGCGCGACGGTGATCCGGCGTCGGCCCACGCCTACAGATTAATCCGGGAACCGCCTCTACGCCGCGTCGTAAAGCGCGGGCAAATTTCAAGTAAGGGTCGACAATGGAAGCGCGGCATGGTAGCGGGGGATTGCAATGAGGTGGCAAGCGATCGCGACTGATTGGGGCTACTATCTTCCCAGGGCGAAGCGGCACTGGCTCGCGCTTTCCGATCAACAGCTGGCAGACATCAACGGCAGCTACGACCGCCTCGTCGAATGTTTGCAAGAGAGTTATGGCCTATCGACCGAGGTGGTCAAAGAGGACATCCGCGAATGGTGCGCAACCTTCGGGGACGACGATCTGAGGTCGCCGCTTGATGGCGCATATGAACCGGGTTTTTCCTCGGCCGCACGCGTATTCCAGGAATCGACATTACTCAGTGAGCGCCGCTACCCGCGCCGGCCCCATTATGTCGCTCGTTGACATGGGAGGTTGACGTAGCGGCGATTTCCTACGGACGCTGACCGCGATGGACCGACAGAAACTCCTGTGCACCCGCGGCTAAATGATCTCCGCACGATGGGTGCAGAACTTGGAACATCATCATGAGAGCCACTATTTTCTCATTGACCAGCGTTGCCGCGTTCGTGTTGATGACCGGCTGCAACCACGCAAAGTCGCCCGAGGCGGCTGCCAACGACATCGCAGCGGCAAATAGATCCGCGGCAAAGGAAGTGGCCGACGCGCGGCAAGATGAGCAAAAGGACATGAGCGCGGACGCCTACGACGTCGCCGTCGCCCAAGCGGACGGCGACCATAAGATCGCAATTCAGAAATGCGAAACACTGCAGGGCCACGATCAGCAGGTCTGCAAGGATCAGGCGGACGCCGACTACGAGGCGGCCAAGGCGAATGCCAAGGCGACGCAAGGTCGCGCAGCAGCCCTGATGCGCTGACGGTCCCTTGATGCGGGCGTTTAACCAGGACGACGCTGAAAAGACAGAAGCAGCAGCGCGGCGGCCAGGACGAAGTACGCCGCGCAAAATTGGACTCGCGACAACGCGAGCGGTTCCGTGCAACTGCCACAGCGCATAGGCGCTGCCGTCCGATCGCACCGAGTGAATGATGCCGAAGAAGCACAAAGCCCCCCCGGCGATAGATACGCCGCCGCCGCCCGCAGACGCCGCTCGGTCATTTCCACGACGAACGCCGCCCAAAGGTCGCGGTGATGATGAAGCCGTTGCCGAGCGCGACGATCACGCCAAGGTCGGCAGTCCGGGCCCGGACATGTCGATCAGCTGCGCCGAAAAGATCCGGCGGCATGAACTCCGGGTTGCTGAGTTCAATGGTCAGCAAGCGTGCGATCGAGGGAAAGAAGCTGATCGCCACCGCCGTCGCGTGCCGCGCCGGCACCGCACTGAACGCTTGCACGGTGATATTCAGCGCGACGAACACCAGCACCGGCGCCAGCACGGCGATCGGCACCAGCTCGATCAGGTTGGCGATGGATACCCGAGCATGCCGCCCACGCCGATGAAAATGCCCGTGAGCAGCGTGTAGCCGGCTGCGCGCGCCCATCTGCTTGTATGCCGGATGGCCGATGTACGGCGTGGTCTGCGCCACGCCGCCGGCCAGGCCCGCCAGCAAAGGTCGCCGCCGCTTCGGCGAGCAAAATGCTGCGCACGTCGTAGTCATCGCCGGCGACGCGCGCGCTTTCGGTGTTGTTGACGCCGCCCACCACCGTGAGCAACGCGAAGGGAATGATCAGCGGCAGATAAGCCGGCCAGTGCCGCGAAGCCCTGCAAGATCCCGGCGTCCGGATGCGGAAACGCCAGGCGCAGCGTCGGCAGCGCCGGCGTGGCTGATCGCCATGCCGGGCAATCCCAGACCGCCCACGCCGTAGTACAGCCAGCGTTCCCACGATCACCGCAAACAGCACGCCCGGCAAGCGGCCGGGAATCGGCCCCTTCGCGACCAAGCGCATACAGCACGAGCCCGAGCGTCAAGAAAGCCGACGATCGGGATCTGCAGCAAATCGACCATGGGAAAGAAGCCGATCAGCATCAATGCGATGCCCGCCAGAGAGCCCAGCAGTCCCGCGGTTGGGATCAAGCGCTGCACGCCCACGGCCTGCGAATGACAGCAGCAGCTTCACCACTCCCATGGTCGCGGTCGCGGCCATTCCCAGATACCAGGTCTCCAGGCCCGCGGCGGTGGGATCGAGTCCGGCTGCGCGAAATTTTGCGAAGGCCGGGCCCAGCACCAGCAGCCCCATGCCGATGGTCGACGGTGTATCGAGACCAAAGGGCATGGCCGTGACATCGGCGCGCCCGGTGCGGCGCGCCAGCCGCAGGGCCAGCCAGGTGTAGATCAGGTCGCCGACAGAGCACGCCGAGCGCGGTGCCCGGGAAACATGCGCCCGAACACGATGGGTGCGGGAACCCCAAAGCCGCCGATCAGCACCGCGCGCGAGCAGCGCCAGCACGGATAGATTATCGACGACGAGGCCAGGAAGCCATTGACGTCGCCGGCCGACGATCCGCAGTACAAGCTGACCTGGTGCCGGCCGCAGGCATCGCTAGCCGCCAAGATTCAGCAAGCGCGGCGTTGCCGCCCGTCGCCGTGGTATTGACGGTCAACGTTCTCTCGTTCGCGAAGCGCGTCAAGTAGTGCGGACCGCCGGCCTTGGGGCCCGTGCCGGACAAGCCCGGTGCCGCCGAACGGCTGCACGCCGACGACCGCGCCGATCATGTTGCGATTGACGTAGGTATTGCCGATCGACGTGCTCCTCGAACACCTGGCGCCAGAAGGACTCCAGCGCGTCTGCACGCCCAGCGTCAAGTCCATAGTGGCTGGCGCGGATGGACTGCAGCACCTTGTCGAATGTCGGTGGATCGATAGCGCACCACGTGCAGTATCGGCCCGAATTCCTCGCGCGTCAGTTGCGCCGCGTTCTTAAGCTCGATGAGATGCGGCGCGAAGAAGCTGCCGTGCGCATGCGACTTCATCCAGTCGGCACGCCTTGATGATGCGCGCCTCCTGGCGCATGCGCTCGACATGCTGATTCGAGCCCGTCCGCCGCCGCCGGCGTGATGACCGGCCCCACGTCGGTCTCGAACTGGCGCGGATCGCCGATGATGAGTTCGTCCATGGCGCCGGCGATCATCTCCAACACCGTGATCGGCAATCTCCTCTTGCAGAAACAGCAGCCGCAGCGCCGAGCAGCGTTGCCCCGCGCTCATGAACGCGGAACTCACCACGTCATCGACGACTTGTTCCGGCAGCGCGGTCGAATCGACGAGCATCGCGTTCAAGCCGCCGGTTTCGGCGATCAGCGGCACGATGGCTCCGCCGCGCGCGGCCAGCGCGCGGTTGATGGTCAGAGCGGTCGCGGTCGATCCCGTCATGGCGACGCCGGCGAGCGCCGGATGTGCGAACGCGATTTCGCCGAACACGCGGCCCGGCGCCGGCACCAATTGCAGAGCCTCGGGCGGCGATGCCGGCCTCGTGCAACAGCCTCATGAAGCGCGCGGCGATCAACGGCGTCGGCTCGGCGGGCTTGGCGACGACGGCAGTTGCCCGCGGCCAACGCCGCGGTCACCTGTCCCGCAAAAATCGCCAGCGGAAAATTCCACGGGCTGATGCAGGCGAACACGCCGCGTCCATGCAGCGACAGTTCGTTCAATTCGCCGGTCGGCCCCTCGAGGCGCGTGGCGTCGCGCGAATTGCTCGCGCGCGCGCAGCGCATAATAGCGGCAGAAATCCACCGCCTCGCGCACTTCGGCGATGGCGTCCGGCAGGGTCTTGCCCGCTTCGCGCACCAGCAGTTCATAAAAATCCAGCGCGCTCGCCTCGAGCAGATCCGCTGCCCGTTCGAGGCAATCGGCGCGCGCGCGCGCCGCCTCAGGCGTTCCAGGCGGGCTGCGCGCGGCGCAGCCGCGTCGAACGCCTGCTCGATCTCGGCCGGCGTCGCATCGCGCGAACTGCCCACGAGATCGCGGCGGTCGGCCGGATTGGTGATCGCATGCGCGCGGCCCGGCGGCAACACGCCATTGATGATCGGGCCCGGCCGTATGCTCCGAGGAGAGCGCCGGCTCGCGATCCCGTCGCGCAGGGCCTCCAGTTCCAGCGGATCGCCGAGATCCATCCCGCCGGAATTGCGCCGGTCCGCATACAGCGCGACGGGATTCGGCAGCCGCGGATGGGGAAGGCCTCCAGCCGCTCGAGTTCCGAAATGGGATCGCGGACGATGTCGGCCACCGGCACTTGCTCATCCATGAAGCGGTTCACGAACGAGGTGTTGGCGCCATTTTCCAACAGCCGCCGCACCAGATAGGCCAGCAGGTCCTTGTGCTCGCCCACCGGCGCGTACACACGCACCTGCGGGAAATTCGGGACCTGGCGCGCGGCCTCCGCGTACAGAAGCCGTCCCATGCCGTGCAGCCGCTGGAATTCGTAGTTGGGCCGGCCGGCGCCAGTTCCAAAATCGATGCGATGCTGTGCGCGTTGTGAGTGGCGAACTGCGGGAAGGATCATATCGGCATGATTGAACAGGCGCCCGGCACAGGCCAGGTACGAAACATCGGTGGTGACTTTGCGGGTGTAGACCGGGTAGCCCTCAAGACCGCGCTCCTGGCTGCGCTTGATTCGCTGTCCCAATAAGCGCCCTTGACCAGGCGCACGGTCATGCGCCTGCCGTTCGGCCAGCGCGGTCTCCGCCACCCAATCGATGACATCCAGTGCGCGCTTGGAATAGGCCTGCACCGCGAGACCCAAACCCGGCCAATCGCGGGTGGCGGAGTCCCGCGCCAGCGCCTCGATCACATCCAAGGAAAGATCCAGCCGGTCGGCCTCTTCGGCATCGATGGTGAGCTGGATTCCGAGCGCGCGGCGCGCCGCGCCAGAGCAAGCGCTTTGGGCACCAAGCGCCGCATGACGCGCTCATGCTGCAGCAGGGTATAGCGAGGCTCCAGCGCCGATAGCTTGATCGAGATGCTCGACCTCTCATGCGGGCTGAGCCCCGCGCCCGCGGCGCCGATGACCTCAATCGCATGTTCGTAGGATTTCAGGTAGCGCTCCGCATCCTGCAAGGGTGCGCGCGCCCTCGCCCAACATGTCGAAGGAGCACAACGCCACCTCCGGCCTCGCGCGCGCTGCGCGCCAGCGCCTCTTCGATGGTGCGTCCGACGACGAATTCGCCGCCGATGATGCGCATCGCGCGCCGCACCGCGAGCCGCACCAGCGGTTCGCCGGCCTTGCGCGTCAGTTTGCGCATCCACGCCGCCGCATCGGTCTTGATGGCCGGATCGAGTTCCAAAATCCCGCCGGTGAGCATCAATCCCCAAGTCGAGGCATTGACGAACAGCGATTCGGATTTTCCCGCATGCGCGGACCAATCGCCGGTCGCGAGTTTTTCGGCGATCAGCCGATCGGCGGTGGCATCATCCGGAATGCGCAGCAGCGCTTCGGCAATGCACATGAGGGCGATGCCTTCTTGATTCGACAAGCCGAACTCCTGCAAAAAAGCGTCCAAGAACGGCCGCTCGTCGCGGCGCGCGCGCGCTCCCTCGACGAGCGCCACGGCCAGCACCGCGCGGTGGCGGGCGCCGCCGGTGAGTTCCAATCCGTGCAGCAAGCGATTGACCGCTTGATCTTCCGGCCACAAGCCGTGCTCGCGCAAGCCTAGCGCAGCGGAGTCCGGCGTCGGGTTGACCGGAGATTCATTCAGGCTGGCGGCCATGGCGAGCTTCCTTGGGTATTGCAGGCGGGCGCCAGCGTATCGACAAGGGCGCGCGCCGGTCGAAGCGCCAGAGGCCGTTGGCGCATCGAGAGTGCTCTTGCCGAACAGCGATTCGACCAGATCAACGGCGAGGGAGGCCGTTTTGTTGCGCACATCCAGAGCCGGATTGAGCTCCATGATATCGAGAGACCCGATGCGCCCGGTGTCGGCGATCATTTCCATGCACAACTGAGCCTCGCGGTAGGACATGCCGCCGGCCACCGTCGTGCCGACGCCGGGCGCAATTTCGGGATCGAGGAAATCGACGTCGAAACTGACGTGCAGATGCGTATCTGCCGTGCAGGTCCGCAAGCGCGTGTTCCATGCGCCTTGCGGACGCCCATCTCGTCGATGTAGCGCATGTCGAACACCGCGAGCTGCTGCTCGTGCACGAAGCGCCTCTCGCCCGGATCGACGCTGCGGATGCCGACCTGGCGCACCCACTGCGGGCATGATTGCCGGCGTCACGCCGCTCCATCTGTACCAGTTCGGCCGGCCCGAAGCCGCACAGGCACGCGACCGGCATGCCGTGAATACTGCCGCTCGGGCTGAATTCGCGGGTATTGAAATCGGCGTGCGCATCGAGCCAAATCACCCGCAGCGGGCGCCGCGTCTCGCGGCAATGGCGTGCGACGGCCGAGATCGAGCCGATGCTCAGACTGTGGTCGCCGCCGAGCAGAATGGGCAGCCGGTCCGCGCTCAACTCCCGATATACCGCGCCGTGCACCTCGTGATTCCAAGCCGCGACCTCCGCCAGATTGCGATAGCCGCGCCTTGCGTCGGCAGCCCGGGATTCGGCGGGCCGCTCGACGTTGCCGCAATCCGAGCACCGTCAAGACCGCGCTGCGTCAGCGCTCCGTGCAGGCCGGCGACGCGCAGCGCCTCAGGACCCATGGAGGCGCCGCGGTCGCTGGCGCCGACATCGGTGGGCGCGCCAATGAGGCTCGCCGTACGTGGCGTGCGTGACGCGCTCACGCCGACGTCCCCGGTGACGGTCGCCGCTCGCCGCGGCGCACGCGCCGCGAGCTTGGCGCCAGTCCGCCGAACAGATCCTTCGGATCGTCGAGCTTCGGGATGAGATCGATGTGCTGCGTCGCCGCCGCAGCTCACGAGTTCAAGCGGTGCAGATAGCGCAGCGCCGAGAAATCATTCGAGCGCGAAGCCGACCGAATCGAAGATCGTGACGTCGCGTCCGGTCGCCGGCCCGGCCCGCACCGGCGCAGCACATCCGCGAGTTCGGTCACCGCGACCGACGCGTCGAGTTGCTGGATCTCGCCCTCGATGCGCGCCTGCGGTTCGAATTCGACCACGATGCGCGCATGCGCGCATGGCGCAGAATGTCCGGCATGCAATTCGGTCTTGCCCGGGCAATCGCCGCCCACGGCGTTCAAGTGCATGCCGGGTTCGACCATCGTCGGGCGTCAGAATCAGTGGCGTTGCACTTGTCGGCGGTGACGGTGGTGACGATGTCGGCGCCGCGCACCGCCTCGGCGCGTGCTCGCGCAGCGTATGACGTCGAAGGTCGCCGAGAGCCGCAGTGCCGCGCAGATTGAGCATCGAGTTTGGCGGTGGCGCGCGGGATCGGTGTCGAACAGCCGCAATTCGCGGATGCCCAGCATGTGGTGAAATGCGATGGCCTGAAATTCGCTTTGCGCGCCGTTGCCGATCAGCGCCATGACTCGGCTGTCCGGCGCGCGCCATGTGGCGCGCCGCCAAGCGCGGACATCGCCGCGGTGCGCAGCGCGGTGACGAAGGTCATCTCGGAGAGCAGCAGCGGATAGCCGCGTCGCGACGTCGGCCAGCACGCCGAACGCGGTGACGGTCAGCAGGCCCTGCCGCCGTGTTCTTCGGATGGCCGTTGACGTACTTGAACGAGTACAGCCGCCCGTCGCTGGTCGGCATCAATTCGATGACCCCGACGGCGGAATGGCTGGCATGGCGCGCCGATTTGTCGAACTCGCTCCAGCGCCGATAGTCGGCGTCGATCTCACCGGCCAAGATCTTCCATGAAGCGGCGCGGCCCCCATCGCGAGCCACCAACTCTCGAACGCGCGCAGTTCCGATGTAATCCACCATGACGATCTCCCCCGTAAGGGCTGATCAGCAGGCCGAGACGCCTAGTATCGTAGGTTTCGCTAGGAATCGGGCAAATTAATAGACAGAAATTTGATCAAAATGTCGGGTAAAATTGTACAAATCGATCATACATATACTGTCGTTTTGCACAAATTCGTGGGACACCCATGGATACGCACGGACCGGGAGCTACTTTCGCTGTTGCGCGATAACGCGCGGATGTCGGTGGCCGCCATGGCCAAGGCGCTTGGGTGTTGCGCGGGGCACGGTGCAGAACCGGCTGCGCGCGACTCGAGGCCGACGGCGTCATCGTCGGGCTATACCGTCAGGCTCAAGCTCGAAGAGCGAGGATCAGCGGATCCGCGCATTGATGACCGTGGCGGTCGAAGGCAATCGAACCGACGAAGTGCTAAAGGCCTTACGGGGCGACCCGGCGGTTTGCGCGCTTCACACCACGAATGGGCGCTGGGACATCGTCGCCGAACTGCGGACCGAGAGCCTCGAAGCCGTCGATCGCGTGTTGGGCCGCATTCGTCTGATCGACGGGATCTCCAACACGGAAACCAGCCTGCTGCTCTCCACCCACAAATATTAATCCGGCAGAGCAGCCAGGAACACCAAGGCCGCCGCGGAGCGCCCGCAAGGAGCAACACTGGCGGTATTGTCCGAATGTGAAATCAACGCGAGGTCCCACGGCTCGAGCGCCGCATCATCGCCGGCGCCGGCGCGCAGCACCACGGCTGCGTCAATGGGAAAAATCAAGGTCGTCCGGCCGGCAGCCATGGGCAATGAGAGCGGCTCGTGCAGCCGGCGTACAGATGCGTGCACCTCGTGCAGCGACTTCGCCGCCATGAGGTTCAAATCCACGCACGGACCTTCCTTGAGTTCGCACTGCGGCGCCCATCCGCCATCGAATTGCACCACATCGCCCACCTGGCTCAACGTGCGCTCGTCGCCGCTCTCGAATTTCAGCGTCACGCCGGCGCCCTGCAGCAATACCATGGTTCGGTTGTACCCGGCGAAATCCGAAAACGGCCCTCCGCTGTTGATGCGCGCGACGCTGACGCGCCAGCGGAATGGATCTGCGCTCGCGGGCACGCGCAGCGCCTCGTGCGTAATGCCGCCGCCGTTCTTCCAGGGAATAGCCGTGAAGTCAGACTGTCGTATGATTCGCATTCGTGCATTATGCGGCCGCGCGAGGATAAGCGTTTGATCGGCGAAGTTCCCCTGATTGATTTGTCCCAGTTCGATGCCGGCGGCCCGGAGCGCGCGCGGTTTCTCGCGCAGCTCGGCAGTGCTGCCCGCGACGTCGGCTTTTTCTATTTGAGCGGCCACGGAGTTGCGGCGGATCTGCAAGCCGACGTGATGGAATTTGCGCGCCGTTTTTTTGCGCTGCCCTCGGACGAGAAGCTATCCATCGAGATGGTGAACTCACCGCACTTCCGCGGCTACAATCGGGTGGCCTGGGAACGGACCCGCGGTCAGCCCGATTGGCGCGAGCAAATCGACATTGGCGCCGAACGGCTTGCACTCGACCGCACGGCGTATAGCGCCGCCTGGGCGCGGCTGCAAGGGCCAAACCAATGGCCGGAGGCGTTGCCAGAGTTCCCCCGCGTGATGCTGCGATGGCAGGAAAGCGCGATGGCGGTACTGGCCCGCGTGCTCAAGGCTCTGGCGCTGGTCTTGGGCCAAGCGCCCGACGCGCTCGATCCGCTGTATCAGCGTGAGCCGCACTACCTGCTGAAGCTCATTCGCTATCCGGGACGCGATACCACCGAGGCTGATCAGGGGGTCGGTTCCCACAAGGATGCCGAACTGCTCACGCTGCTGTTGCAAGACGAGCAGCGCGGTTTGCAGGTACAGAGCGAGGACGGATGGTTGGACGTGCCGCCGCGCGCCGGAACCTTTGTCGTCAATATCGGCGAACAGCTCGAGCTCGCCTCGGACGGCTATCTCCGCGCGACCGTGCACAGAGTGATCACGCCGCCCGCCGGCGCCGAGAGGCTATCAGTGGCTTTTTTTCTCGGGGCGCGACTCGACGCCACGGTCCCGATTCTATCCCTACCACCGGCGCTCGCTGCGCAAGCGCGCGGACCGGAGCGCGATCCGAACAATCCGCTGATTCGCGAGGTCGGGCTCAATTACTTGAAAGGCCGCCTCCGGTCGCACCCGGACGTAGCTCGGCGTCACTACGCTGATCTCATGTAGCGGGCTAGCACCTGGCACACGTGACGCCGCCCGATTCGAAGTACGATGTGGCTCGTCGTCGGCGCCGGGGCAGATACTCACCGCCGAGCGACACGGCGATCATCGGTAGAGGTACGATAGGTCCTACAGGGGGTCCCGCCCTGGGGCTACAGCATCGGCGGCACTGGAGCCCTAGGCTTGAGGGTTTGTGGGATTCGCTATTAACCCGCCGCGCAGAACGCGCCGCGTAAGGGGTCAAGATGCCGCGCCAAGAGAAGCCGTCACATTGCTGACGGAACACGATATCTATCTGTTCCGCGAGGGAACTCATAGCCGGCTGTACGGCAAGCTGGGATGTCACATTCTCGAAGACGGCGCTGGCGCTCGATTCGCGGTGTGGGCGCCGAACGCCGCCAAGGTATCGGTGATCGGCGACTGGAACGGCTGGAGCGCGGGCGACGAGCTCACTGCACGCGAGGACGGCTCGGGCGTCTTCGAGGGAATCGCCCGTCGGCGCAACACGGGCAGGCATACAAATATCTCATCACCTCGCGCCTCGGCGACTACGTGGTGGAGAAGGCCGATCCGCTGGGGTTTTTTTCCGAATGCCCCCCGGCGACCGCCTCGCGTGTGTGGTCGCTCGAGCACGAGTGGCGACGACGCCGAGTGGATGGCATCGCGTGCCGCGCGCAATGGACTGAAGGCGCCCATCGCGATCTACGAAATTCACCTCGGCTCGTGGCGCCGCCACGACGGCCGGCTGTTGACCTACCGGGAACTCGCGCATGAGATTGCCGATTACTCATGCGATATGGGTTTTACGCACGTTGAACTGATGCCGGTGACGGAGCATCCGTTTTACGGCTCATGGGGCTACCAAACCACCGGCTATTTCGCGCCGACCGCCCGCTACGGTACACCGCAGGATTTCATGTACTTCGTCGACCACCTGCATCAGAAGGGTATTGGAGTCATCCTCGACTGGGTGCCGTCGCACTTCCCCACCGATGCGCACGGCTTGAGCTACTTCGACGGCACGCACGTTTATGAGCACGCCGATGTGCGCCAAGGTTTCCATCCGGAATGGAATTCCGCCATTTTCAACTACGGACGCAACGAGGTCCGCAGCTTTCTCATCTCTTCCGCGCTATTTCTGGTTGGAGAAATATCACATCGATGGACTGCGCGTCGATGCGGTCGCGTCGATGCTGTATCTGGACTACGCGCGCAAGGAGGGCGAATGGATTCCAAACCGCTACGGCGGCAGGGAGAATATCGAAGCGATCGAATTCCTGCGCACATTGAATCAGGCCGCTTACCGCGACCATCCGGACGTGACGATGATTGCCGAGGAATCCACCGCATGGCCGATGGTGTCGCGCCCCACCGATGTGGGCGGTCTTGGGGTTCGGCATGAAATGGAACATGGGCTGGATGCACGACACGCTGGACTACATGCGCCAGGACCCGATCTATCGCCGATATCGTCATGGGGAACTGACGTTCTCCCTCATCTATGCATTCAACGAAAACTTCGTCTTGCCCTTGTCCCACGATGAGGTCGTTTACGGCAAAGGCTCCTTGATCGGCAAAATGCCCGGGCGATGATTGGCAGAAGTTCGCCAATTTACGGGCGCTCTACGGCTACATGTGGGGGCATCCGGGCAAGAAGTTGCTGTTCATGGGTTGCGAGTTCGGTCAGCGCCGCGAATGGACCCACGAAGGGGAGCTCGAGTGGTGGGTTGCGGCGCTGCCCGAACATGCCGGAGTGCAGCGTCTGGTGCGTGATTTGAATCGCGTTTATCGCGCGAACCGGCGTTGCATCAGATCGATTTTTCCGCCGACGGTTTCGAATGGCTCGACGTCGACAATGCCGAAGCCAGCGTCATTGCGTTCCTGCGCAAGTCCGCAGGCGGCGCCCCGGTGCTCGTGGTCTGCAACTTCACCCCGGTGCCGCGCAGCAATTTTTTGGTGGGCGTCCCGCAGCGCGGCGTCTGGCGTGAAATTCTCAACAGCGATGCGCTCGAATACGGCGGCACCGGCTGGGGCAATCTCGGCGGCGTGGAATCCGTGCCGGTGAGCACGCGCGGGCGCGTCGAATCGGTCAACCTCAACCTACCGCCGCTGTCGACCATCATGCTGCGCTGGGAAGCCCATGGTTGAGAGAAAACGCCGGGCCGTTCGCGCAAAAATGCGGCCAAGGAGCCCGACCTCGCGGACGGCAGAGTGCGCGCGGCGATCGACGCTGTCGTCCCGTCGGTGGACGGCGGACGATTTCCGGCCAAGCGCATTGCCGGCGAACCGGTGCAGCATCGAAGCGCACTGCTTCACCGACGGCCACGACAGGTTGCGCGTGGTGCTTCGCTGGCAAGCGGTGAACGACAGCCGAAACTTACGAAGCCGACATGACGGCGCAGACAAACGATCTGTATTTCGCAGAATTCACCCCTCCCGTTCCCGGGCGCTATCGCTACACCGTGATCGCGTGGGTAGATCAATTCGAGTCCTGGCGAACGAACTCGAACGGCGCGACGACCTCAACGACATTCGAGTCGCGCTGCAGGTGGGCAGTGTGCCTCGTCGCCGAAGCGGCCGGACGCGCCGCAGGGCGGCGATGCCGCGAGCCTTGTCAATTGGGCCTCGCTGATGCTGGCGAAACCGCCGCCCGTGATGATGGGAGCCGCCGATGCGGCCTCGCTGAAAGCACTGGCGCTCGATCCTGCGCGCGCCATGCAGGTCCGCGGCGCTACGCGGATCGCAGCCGCGCCGCGACCATCGACGCTCGAACTCGTCGCCGACCGCAAACGCGCCGGCTTCAGCAGCTGGTACGAATTGTTTCCCCGTTCCGCCGCCCCTGCGCCGCGCGCCACGGGAGCTTTCGAGACGTCGAGGCGCGGTTGCCTTACGTGGCCGAAATGGGGTTCGACGTGCTGTACTTTCCGCCCATCCAGCCGATCGGGCGCGTCAACCGCAAGGGCGCCAACAACGCGCTCGAAGGCGCGACCCGAGGACGTGGGCAGCCCGTGGGCGATCGGTTCGGCGGAGGGGGGCCACAAAGCAGGTCCTGCCGCAACTGGGAACCCTGGAGGATTTCCGGCGCCTGCATCGCCAAGGCGCGCAGCGTTCGGCATCGAAATCGCACTCGACATCGCTTTTCAGTGCGCGCCCGATCACCCCTATGTCAACGAGCATCCGCAATGGTTCAAACACCGTCCCGACGGCAGCGTGCAGTACGCCGAGAACCCGCCCAAGAAATACCAGGACATCTATCCCTTCGATTTCGAAAGCGAGGACTGGCGGGCGCTGTGGGACGAGCTTGCAGAGCGTAGATCGAGTTCTGGATCGCGCAGGGCGTCGAGAATTTTTCGCGTCGATAACCCGCACACCAAACCTTTCGCCTTTTGGGAATGGGTGATCACACGAGATCAAGCGCCGTTGCCCGGACGTGATTTTTCTCGCCGAGGCGTTCACGCGGCCGAAGGTCATGCACCGCCTCGCGAAACTCGGCTTCACCCAGTCGTACACCTATTTCACGTGGCGAAATACCAAGCAGGAGCTCACGGAATATTTCACCGAACTCACCGGCGGGCCCGGGCGGCAGTATTTCCGCGCCAACGTTTGGCCGAACACGCCGGATATTCTGCACGAGGTGCTGCAATCCGGCGTGCGCGCGGTGTTCGCGGCGAGTCTGGTGCTCGCCGCCACGCTCGCGGCCAACTACGGCATCTACGGTCCCACCTACGAGCTGATGGAGAGCCACGCCGCGCGAACCGGGGAGCGAGGAGTACCGGGACTCGGAGAAATACCAGCTGCGGCATTGGACGCTCGATCGCCCGGACAGCCTGCGCTCGTTGATCGTGCGCATCAACCGCATTCGTCGCGACAATCCCGCGCTGCAGTCGGATGGCGTCACTGCGCTTCTGCCAGATCGACAACGAGCAGCTGATTGCTTATCTTAAGATGCGACGAGGCGTCCGGCAATACCATCCTGACCGTCGTGAACTTCGACCCGCACAATGCGCAATCGGGATGGATCGAATTGGATTTGAGCTCGTTGCAACATCGATCCCGCGCGGCCGTATCAAGTGCACGATCTATTGAGCGACCAACGCTACCAGTGGCGCGGCGGGCGAAATTACGTGATGCTCGACCCGCAGCGCATGCCCGCGCACGTGTTCAGGCTGCGGCGGTACGTGCGCACCGAGCATGATTTCGACTATTTCCTGTAAGAAGCGCAGTCATGTAATGAGGCACCAATGAACGATCCGCCGCTCTGGATCCCGTCTGCGCTGCTCCGGCTCGACGTCGACGACCCGCTTTGGTACAAGGACGCCGTCATCTACCAACTCAATGTAAAGTCATTTTTCGATTCCAACGACGATGGAATCGGCGACTTTCCGGGCCTGACTTCAAAGCTTGGGTATATCCGGGACCTCGGGGTCAACACGATCTGGCTGATGCCCTTTTATCCGTCCCCGCTCAAGGACGACGGCTACGACATTGCCGACTATCAGAACGTGCATGCCCACTACGGTACCCTCGATGATTTTCGCATCATGCTGCGCGAAGCGCATCGGTTCGGATTGAAGGTGGTGACGGAACTGATCATCAATCACACCTCCGACCAGCATCCCTGGTTTCAGGCCGCGCGCCGCGCACCGCCCGGTTCGCCTGAGCGCGATTTTTACGTCTGGAGCGACACCGATCAGAAATATCTGGGCACGCGCATCATTTTCATCGATACGGAAACCTCGAACTGGACCTATGATCCCGTCGCCAAAGCCTACTACTGGCACCGCTTCTTCAGCCATCAACCGGATCTGAATTTCGACAATCCGATGGTGATGAACGCCGTCCTGCAAATCATGCGCTTCTGGCTCGACATGGGGGTGGACGGTTTCCGTCTCGATGCGATTCCCTATCTGGTCGAGCGCGAGGGCACCGAACAACGAAAACCTTCGCGAAACACATGCCGTGATCAAGCAATTGCGCGCGGCGATCGACGCGGATTACCAAAGCCGCTTTCTGCTTGCGGAAGCCAATCAATGGCCGGAGGACGTGCGCGAATACTTCGGCGACGGCGACGAGTGCCACATGGCGTATCACTTTCCGCTGATGCCGCGCATCTACATGTCGATCGCGCAGGAAGACCGCTATCCCATCAGCGAGATCATGCAGCAGACGCCCGACATACCCGACAGCTGCCAGTGGGCGATCTTTTTGCGTAACCACGACGAGCTGACCCTGGAAATGGTGACCAGCAAAGAGCGCGACTACATGTACACGACGTACGCGGCTGACGTGCGTGCGCGCATCAATCTCGGTATTCGCCGGCGCCTGTCGCCGCTGATGGAGAATGATCACGACCGCATCAAGCTCATGAATAGCCTGTTGTTGTCGATGCCGGGTTCACCCATTCTGTACTATGGCGATGAGATCGGAATGGGCGACAACGTGTTCATCGGCGATCGCAACGGGGTGCGGACACCGATGCAGTGGAGTCCCGATCGCAACGCCGGATTCTCGCGAGCGGACCCGCAGCGGCTCTATCTTCCTCCCATCATGGATCCGATTTACGGTTATCCGTCGATCAATGTCGAAGCGCAGTTGCGCGACCCGAGTTCGCTGCTCAGCTGGACGAAACGCATGCTCGCCGTGCGCAAGACGAGCCGGGCCTTCGGGCGCGGCACGCGGCGCTTTCTGAAGCCGGGAAATCGCAAGATCCTCGCCTACTTGCGAGAGTACGGCGAGGACAGCGTACTGTGTGTCGCGAATCTGTCGCGATCGGCGCAGCCGGTAGAACTTAATCTATCGGTGTTCAAAGGGCGCGTACCCGTCGAGATGCTCGGCCGCACCACGTTTCCGCCGATCGGAGACTTGCCCTACTTGCTGACTCTGTCGGCCTACGGGTTCTACTGGTTCAAGTTGACCACCGACGCCGAGGCGCCGTCGTGGCACGAACAGGTCTTGTCCGTCGAGGAACGCCCGGTGTTGGTGCTGTTCGACGGCTGGAGCAGCTTGTTCCGCGATCGCGTGGTGCCGTGGCGCATCGGTATGGCGGAAAAAATCAGGCTTCAATTCGAGACGGACACTCTCCCCCGCTTCATCGAGGGGCAGCGATGGTATGCGGCCAAGGGCACGGCGATCGAACGCGCGCGCATCGTCGATCATGTCGTATGGCAGGAAGGCAAGATAAGTTGGCTCATCGCCCTGCTCGAGGTCGATGCCGCCGGGGAGAGCGCGAGCTACTTCATGCCGATGGCGCTCGCTTCGGAGGAGCGCGACGAGGATCGGGTCCGCAATCTGTCGAGTTCGGCTATCGCCCGGGTGCGTCAGCAATCGAACGTCGGCGTGATGGGCGACGCCTTCGCCGATGAGATCTTCTGCCGTGCAGCTGTTGCCGGCATTGGCAAGCGCCTCGAGATCGCAACCGCGCAAGGCAAGCTGCAATTTCGGCCGACGGCTGCCTTTGCCAAGACCGCAGGCCGCGATTTTGCCGCGTTGCCGGCCGCTCGCCCTCAAGGTTCCAGTTCAAATACCATCGTCGTGATGGGAGAGCGGTTGATCTTGAAGGGCTATCGCCGGTTGCGGGCCGGCGCGAGTCCTGAGCTGGAAATGGGTCTGTATCTCACCGAAGTGGTGCACTATCGCAACTGCGCGCCCATAGCGGGTGTATTGGAGTACACCGCGAACCAGAGCGAGCCCAAGTTGCTCGCGTTGCTGCAAGCCTATGTGGCAAATCAGGGCGATGGCTGGGAGTACTCTCTCGAGTATCTGCGCCGCCATCTCGAGCAGCTGCGCACGGCGCCTGTCACCGACGCCCTGCCCGTCAACGCGCACGAAGCGTACCTCACGTTGATTCGGGTGCTGGGGGTGCGGACGGCCGAACTGCATCTTGCGTTGGCCACTCGCACCGGCAACGCCGCATTTGATCCGCAGCCGCTGACTCGCGCGGATCTCGACGGCTACCGGCAGAGGGCGACAGGAGAGGCGCGCAACGCACTCGGCATGCTGAGGTCCCATTTGGACCAACTGACGGCGGCGGAGCGCGAAAAAGCGGCTGCGGTACTCGCTCTGCAGGATCGGGTGTTGGCGCGCATCGAGTCTTTCGCGGCCGAAGAGCCGTGTGGCCAGAAAATTCGCATCCACGGCGACTACCATTTGGGTCAGGTGCTGCTGACGCGCAACGACTTTATCATCGTCGATTTCGAAGGCGAGCCCGGGCACAGCCTCGAACACAGACGAGCAAAATATTCGCCGTTGCGGGATGTGGCGGGGATGCTGCGCTCGTTCGGGTATGTCGAGCACAGCGCCCTGCGTAGCGGGGCCCATGACGAAGTGGAGATTGCGAAGCTGGCACCGCTGGCGAGAGGCTGGGCGGCCGAAGTGCGCGCCGCCTTCCTCTCGGCATATGATGCGAAGGCGCGGGACGGTGCATTGTATGGTTCGCTCGAGCCGGGGCGCGGGCTGCTCGGTCTGTTTGAACTAGAAAAGGCCCTGTACGAACTGCGCTACGAACTCGGCAATCGTCCCGGCTGGGCCGGCATTCCATTGCAGGGCATCCTAGAACTGGCCGGAGGCGCTCATGGCTGACTCACTGCTAGATACCGCTCGCGAATTCCCGCACCAGGTTGCCGCGTTGCTGCCGCGGTTGGCATTGGCGCTCGCGATCCTCGTTGCGGGATGGCTGTTCGCCAAGGCGGCTCGATTTACCGTGGAGAAAGCGCTGCGGGCGATCAATTTCAACGTGCTGACCGAGCGCGCCGGCACCGATCATTTTTTGCAGCAAGGCGGCTTACGCGGCGATACCACCACCCTGTTCGGGCTGTTCGCTTATTGGCTGGTCATTTTGGTCGCGCTGATCGACTCTTTCAACACTCTTGGACTCACCTACATCACCGACCTGCTCCACCGGGTGGTGCTGTTCATGCCCAAGGTGCTCGTTTCGATGCTGGTCGCGGTTTTCGGCTCCTACTTTGCGCGCTTCGTCGGCGGCGCCGTCACCACTTATTGCATCGAGGCGAGGATTCCAGACGCGGATCTGCTGGGAAAGCTCGCGCAATATCTCATCATGGCATTCGTCATCATGATCGCGCTGAGTCAGGTGGAAGTTGGCGGCGACATCGTACAACGAACCTTCCTGGTCATCCTGGCTGGCATCGTGCTGGCGCTGGCGTTGGCATTTGGTCTCGGCGGCAGGGAGTGGGCGGCATCGCTTCTCGAGCGCTGGTGGCCGCGGCATCGGAGCAAAGACGATCTATGACATCACCGATCCGCCATCGAGGGGAAGTTCATGCTGAAGATCTTTCACTCTCCACGTAGCCGTTCGATTCGCATCGTGTGGTTGTGCGAGGAAATGGGGGTGCCCTACGAGGCCCTGGCGGTGAAGATCGGCGATCCATCGCCGGAATTATTTGCCGCGAATCCGCTGCGATCCCTCCCCGTCCTCAAGGACGGCGATGTCACCATGATCGAGTCGATCGCCATGATGCTCTATATCATGGGAAGGTATGGGCCCACCGATCTCGATTTGAAACCGGGCGATCCGGATTACCCGCGATACCTGCAATTTTTGCTATTCGGCGAAGCCGGCATGGCGATGTACGGCAATCCGTTGGTGGCGACCAAATTTCTTGCGCCGGAAGATCAGCGCACGAATTGGACCAGCGATTATCTCAGAGCGGCTTTTGCAAAACGGTTGGGCTTCGTCGAGGATCATCTGGGCAACGCGCCCTACATCGTCGGCGATCGGTTTACGGCGGCTGACATTTCTGTCGGCTATACGATCGGGATGGCCGGTTTCGCGGGCGACATCGAACCGTCGCCGACACTCAAGGCCTATCACGATCGCCTCAAAGCGCGGCCCGGCTACCAGCGTGCGGTGAATCGCGGAACCTCGTCCTGATCTTCAACGCCATGACGCCTAGGTCGCTCGGGCAATACGCACTAGCCGCAGTAGCCCTGATGGCGTGCCACGGCGCGCTCTGCGAATCGGCCGACGAGCGGGTCGACGCCATCGTGCGAAGGGTCATGCAGGCCGATCAAATTCCCGGAGTTGGTGTGGGTGTGATTCGCGATGGGCATCTCATCAAGGCTACGGGATATGGCTATGCGAATGTAGAGCTCGAGGTTCCGGTGTCGGCAGCCTCGATATTTCAGTCCGGATCGGTAGCGAAGCAGTTCACTGCGACCGCCATCATGATGCTGGTCGATGAGGGAAAACTCGGCCTCGATGACCCCTTGTCCAAGTACTTCCCCGAAGCGCGCACCAGCGCCTCGCGCAACGTGACCATTCGTCAATTGCTCACGCACACCTCCGGCATTCCCGATATGTTCGGTGAAACCGACGAGACCGTGTATACCAAGGGGATTCTCGACTTTCGGCGGGACTACACGGAGGCGGAGCTGCTGCAACGGTATCTGGCGCTCGAGCTGGACTTTCAGCCCGGTCAGCGATGGAACTACTCCAATATCGGCTACGAGATACTGGGATTTCTGATCCAGCGCGTTACCGGGGAGTTTTACGGCGATTTTCTCAAGCAGCGCATCTTCGCGCCGCTGTCGATGACGTCGACCCGCATCATCAGCGAGGAGGACATCGTCCCGCATCGGGTCAACGGCTACCGCATCATCGACGGCAAATTGAAGAACCAAGAATGGATCGCGCCTTCGTTGAACACCACGGCCGACGGCGGTTTGTATACGAACCTTATCGACCTCGCGAAATGGGACGCCGCCCTTTATACCGATAAGCTGTTGCCTCGATCGGAACTCGAGCAAATGTGGACGCCGGTGCGTTTGAATACCGGCGAAACATACCCCTACGGCTTCGGCTGGGAATTGAGTACCGTGAACGGTCATCGACTCGTTTCTCACACCGGCAGCAACCAGGGCTTCTCGATCAGCATATCCCGGTACGTGCAAGATCGGCTGACGGTTGTGGTGCTCACCAACCTCGATTCATCGCACTCGGATCCGCTCAAGATCGCAGAACCGGTTGCGGCGGTTTACATCCCGACTCTGGGCGCGAAATAATCTTCGCGGTTCCCGGGTCTTATGCTGGAGCTACCGGAAAAAGGGTGGCGCATGCGCCGTCAAACTCACACGAGGAACATAAAATGCCGCTACTTCGCTCGATTCGCAGAATGCACCCGCTCGCTGTCGTGGCGGCTGCGTTGATTTATGCGCCGTTCGCCAACGCCGATGACCTCGCCTCGTTCGCTACGGGCGGCTACGCGAGGGGATTGCAGACCATGGACGAGATGCACAAGATCGATACCGACAACGATGGGACGGTGTCGAAGGCGGAATGGATCGCCTATCAGGAAAAGGTGTTTACGGCTCTGGACAAGGACAAGACCGGATTCATCGATGAAAAGGAATTCCTAGCTCCTTCCGAGCAAATGGCGACGTTTGCCACTGGCGGATATGTGCGCGGGCTTCAGACCAAGGAGATGATGCACAAGATCGACAAGAACGGCGATGGCAAGGTATCGCGCGACGAATACATCGCCTACCAGACCGAAGTGTTCGACATGATGGATACCGGTAAAACGGGAATGCTCGGACCCCGGGATTTTCTCGCCAAGGGTACCTCCAGCTCGAAGAACTGACCCTCGGCCGAAGCGCCCGCAATTCGATTTCGATCGGGTTGGCTAGGGGCGCCCTGCCGGGCGCACCCAAAAAAAAGGCCCCGAACCCTTTCGAGTCCGGGGCCATATCTTTCAATGTTTCTTTTTGATTATTCTGCAGCTTCTGTGTCCCCCGCCGGTACCGCATCGTCCGAATCGCCCATGCCGCCGCTCACGTCCATGAAGCTGCGGCGACGGCTGTCGTCAGAAGCGCGTCGGCGTCGCGCATGATACGCGAAGCCCGTGCCCGCGGGAATCAGGCGGCCAACGATGACGTTCTCCTTCAAGCCCGCGCAGGTCATCCTTGAGACCCCGGACCGCCGCCTCGGTGAGGACGCGGGTGGTCTCCTGGAACGAAGCCGCCGAGATGAAGGACTCCGTCGCCAACGACGCCTTGGTGATGCCCAGCAGCAGCGGTTCCCAGGTCGACTGGTGCTTGCCCTCGGTCTTCTGCTTCGCAATGACATCGAGCAGCCTGCCGCGATCCATCTGTTCGCCGCGCAGCAGCGCCGAATCGCCGGTATCCAGCACCTCGATTTTGCGCAGCATCTGCCGCACGATGACTTCGATGTGCTTGTCGTTGATCTTCACGCCCTGCAACCGATACACGTCCTGGATCTCGCGGACCAGGTAGTTCGCCAGCGCCTCGACGCCCTGCAGCCGCAGAATGTCGTGCGGGTTCGGCTCGCCGTCGGCGATGACTTCGCCCTTCTCCACTTGTTCGCCTTCGAACACGTTGAGATGGCGCCACTTCGGGATCAGCTCCTCGTACTTGTCGGTCGCCTCATTGGTGATGATCAAGCGGCGCTTGCCCTTGGTTTCCTTGCCGAAGCTCACCGTGCCGCTGCGCTCCGCCAGAATCGCGGAGTCCTTCGGCTTGCGGGCCTCGAACAGGTCGGCCACGCGCGGCAGACCGCCGGTGATGTCGCGAGTCTTGGAGGACTCCTGCGGGATACGCGCGATGACATCGCCCACCGACACCTTGGAACCGTCCTCCAGGCTGACGATCGCGCCCGCCGGCAGCGCGTAAACCGCCGGAATGTCGGTGTTGGCGAAGGTGACTTCCTTGCCCTTGGCATTGGTCAGCCGCACGACCGGACGCAGGTCCTTGCCGCCCGAACCGCGCTGCTTCGGATCCAGCACCACGGTGCTGGTCAGGCCGGTGACATCGTCCACCTGGGTCGTGACGGTGATGCCGTCGACGAAGTCGGAGAACTTGATCATGCCGGCCACTTCCGTGACCACCGGATGGGTATGCGGATCCCAGTTCGCGACCGACTGGCCCGCCGCGACCACGTCGGCATCGTTCACCGTGATGGTGGCGCCGTACGGGATCTTGTAGCGCTCGCGCTCGCGGCCGAACTCATCGACCACGCCCAGTTCGCCGGAACGCGACACCGCGACCAGGTGGCCCTTCTCGTGGCGCACGGTCTTGATGTTGTGCAGGCGAATGGTGCCCTTGCTCTTGACCTCGACGCCGTTGGCCGCCGCCGCTCGCGAGGCCGCGCCGCCGACGTGGAAGGTGCGCATGGTGAGCTGCGTTCCCGGCTCGCCGATCGACTGCGCCGCGATGACGCCCACCGCCTCGCCGATGTTGATGCGATGGCCACGGCCCAGATCGCGGCCGTAGCACTGCGCGCACACGCCGTAGCGGGTTTCGCAGGTGATGGGCGAACGCACCATGACCTGATCGATGCCCATCTTTTCCAGCAGCTTGACCAGCTTCTCGTCGATCAGCACGCCGGCCTTGACCAGCACTTCGCCGCTGGAGGCCACCACCACGTCCTCGGAGACCACGCGGCCGAGCACGCGCTCGCCCAAGCCCTCGACCACATCGCCGCCTTCGACGATCGGGGTGATCGACAGGCCGTTGGCGGTGCCGCAATCGATCTCGGTGACCACCAGATCCTGCGCCACGTCGACCAGGCGGCGCGTCAGATAGCCGGAGTTCGCGGTCTTCAAGCGCGGTGTCGGCCAAGCCCTTGCGCGCGCCGTGCGTCGAGATGAAGTACTGCAGTACGTTCAAGCCTTCGCGGAAATTCGCCGTGATCGGCGTTTCGATGATCGAGCCGTCCGGCTTCGCCATCAGGCCGCGCATGCCGGCGAGCTGGCGAATCTGCGCGGCGGAACCGCGGGCGCCGGAATCGGCCATCATGAAGATCGAGTTGAACGACTTCTGACGGACCTTGTTGCCCTTGGTGTCGGTGACCTCGTCGGTGCCCAACTTCTCCATCATGGCCTTGGCCACTTGGTCGTTGGTGCGCGACCAGATGTCGACCACCTTGTTGTAGCGTTCGCCGTTGGTGACGAGACCGGAGGAGTATTGCTCCTGGATCTCCTTCACTTCCTTCTCGGCGGTCGCCAGGATCTTGATCTTCTGCTGCGGCACGACCATGTCGTCGACGCCGATCGACACGCCCGCGCGGGTCGCGTATTGGAAGCCGGTGTACATCAGCTGGTCGGCGAACACGACCGTTTCCTTCAGGCCCACCGTGCGGTAGCACGCGTTGATCGTCGCGGAAATGATCTTCTTGGTCATGTCCTGGTTGATGGCATCGAAGGACAGGCCCGTGCGGCAGAATCTCGGACAGCAGCGCCCGGCCCGCGGTGGTATCGACCACCCGGATGTTCTTGCACCAGCTCGGCGCCCTTGGCATCGCGGAGTCCACTCGGACAGACGCACTTTGACCTTGGCCTGCAGATCGATGTTGCGGCTCTCGTAGGCGCGATGCACTTCGGCGACATCGCTGAATGCCATGCCTTCGCCCTTGGCGCCCACGCGCTCGCGGGTCATGTAGTACAAGCCCGAGCACCACGTCCTGCGACGGCACGATGATCGGATCGCCGTTGGCGGGCGAGAGAATGTTGTTGGACGACATCATCAAGGCGCGCGCTTCGAGCTGCGCCTCGATGGACAGCGGCACGTGCACGGCCATCTGGTCGCCGTCGAAGTCGGCGTTGAATGCCGTGCAAACCAGCGGATGCAGCTGGATGGCCTTGCCCTCGATCAGCACCGGCTCGAACGCCTGAATGCCGAGACGGTGCAGGGTCGGCGCGCGGTTCAAGAGCACCGGATGTTCGCGGATCACCTCTTCCAGGATGTCCCACACTTCCGGTCCCTCGCGCTCCACCAGGCGCTTCGCCGCCTTGATGGTCGAGGCTTCGCCGCGCAGCTGCAGCTTGGAGAAGATGAACGGCTTGAACAATTCCAGCGCCATCTTCTTCGGCAATCCGCACTGATGCAGACGCAGCGTCGGACCGACGACGATGACCGAACGGCCCGAGTAGTCGACGCGCTTGCCGAGCAGGTTCTGGCGGAATCGGCCCTGCTTGCCCTTGATCATGTCGGCCAGGGACTTCAGCGGGCGCTTGTTGGTGCCGGTGATGGCGCGGCCGCGGCGGCCGTTGTCGAGCAGCGCATCCACCGCTTCCTGCAGCATGCGCTTTTCGTTGCGCACGATGATGTCCGGCGCGTTGAGCTCGAGCAGCCGGCGCAGGCGGTTGTTGCGGTTGATGACGCGGCGATACAGATCGTTCAAGATCGGAGGTCGCGAAGCGGCCGCCGTCGAGCGGCACCAGCGGACGCAGATCGGGCGGCAGCACCGGCAGTACGGTGAGCACCATCCACTCCGGCTTGTTGCCGGACTCCATGAACGCCTCGATGAGCTTCAGGCGCTTCGACAGGCGCTTGATCTTCGTCTCGGAGTTCGTGTTCGCCATGTCCTCGCGGACCTTGACGACCTCGGACGGCAGATCCATGGACTTGAGCAGCTCATGCACCGCTTCGGCGCCCATGCGCGCATCGAATTCATCGCCGTGCTCTTCGATCGACTCGAGATACATTTCGTCGGTGAGCAGCTGGCCGCGCTGCAGCGAGGTCATGCCCGGATCGACGACCACGAAGGCCTCGAAATACAGCACGCGCTCGATCTCGCGCAGCGTCATGTCGAGCATCAAGCCGATGCGCGACGGCAGCGACTTCAGGAACCAGATATGCGCCGTCGGGCTCGCCAGCTCGATGTGGCCCATGCGCTCGCGGCGCACCTTGGACTGGGTCACTTCGACGCCGCACTTCTCGCACACCACGCCGCGATGCTTCAGGCGCTTGTACTTGCCGCACAGGCACTCGTAGTCCTTCACGGGCCCGAAGATCTTGGCGCAGAACAAGCCGTCGCGCTCCGGCTTGAAGGTGCGGTAGTTGATGGTCTCCGGCTTCTTCACTTCGCCGTACGACCAGGAGCGGATCATGTCCGGCGAGGCAAGGCCGATCTTGATCGAATCGAAATTCTCGACCGGCACTTGCTGCTTGAACAACTTGAGTAAGTCTTTCATTGATTAGGCCTCGCTCTCGAGTTCGATGTTGATGGCCAGGGAGCGGATCTCCTTGACCAAGACATTGAACGATTCCGGCATGCCGGCTTTCATTTCATGGTTGCCGTCGACAATCGCCTTGTACATCTGCGTGCGCCCGTTGACGTCGTCGGACTTGACGGTGAGCATTTCCTGCAAGGTGTACGCGGCGCCATACGCCTCGAGCGCCCACACTTCCATTTCGCCGAAGCGCTGGCCGCCGAACTGCGCCTTGCCGCCCAGCGGCTGCTGGGTGACCAGGCTGTACGGCCCGGTGGAACGCGCGTGCATCTTGTCGTCGACCAGGTGGTTCAGCTTCAGCATGTACATGTAGCCCACGGTCACCGGCCGTTCGAACTGCTCGCCGGTGCGTCCGTCGTGCAGCGTCGTCTGACCCGAGGTCGGCAGATCCGCCAGCGTCAGAAGATTCTTGATCTCCTCTTCGCTGGCGCCGTCGAACACCGGCGTCGCCATCGGCACGCCCTTCTTCAGGTTGCTGGCGAGTTCGATGACTTCCGCGTCGCTCATGGACTTGATGTCTTCCTTCTGGCCGCCGGTCTCGTTGTAGACCTGGCCCAGGAACTTGCGCGATCTCCACGACGGCGTGCTGCGCCTCGAGCATCTTGCCGATCTTGGCGCCCAAGCCCTTCGCGGCCCAGCCCAGGTGGGTCTCCAGGATCTGGCCGATGTTCATGCGCGAAGGCACGCCCAAGCGGATTCAGCACGATGTCGACCGGCGTGCCGTCCGCCATGTACGGCATGTCTTCGACCGGCACGATGGAGGAGATCACGCCCTTGTTGCCGTGGCGGCCCGCCATCTTGTCGCCCGGCTGCACGCGGCGCTTCACCGCCAGGTACACCTTGACCATCTTGAGCACGCCCGGCGCCAGATCGTCGCCGGCGGTGATCTTGGCCTTCTTCTCTTCGAAGCGCTTCTCGAAGGCCTTGCGCTGGCCCTTCAGGCGCTCGGATACGGTCTCGAGCTGCGCATTCGCCTCTTCGTCCTTGAAGCGGATCTCGAACCACTGCTCGCGCGGCAGATCGGCGAGATACGCCTCGTCGATCTGCGTGCCGGCTTTGAGCTTCTTCGGGCCCGCTTCGGCGGCCTTGCCCTCGATCATGCCGCGCACGCGCTGGAACAAATCGTCCTCCAGAATGCGCTGCTGATCGGCCAAGTCCTTGCGCACCCGCTCGAGCTCCGACTTCTCGATCGCCAGGGCGCGCGAATCCTTCTCGACCCCGTCGCGCGTGAACACGCGCACGTCGATCACCGTGCCGTCCATGCCCGGCGGCACGCGCAGCGAGGTGTCCTTCACGTCGGACGCCTTCTCGCCGAAAATCGCCCGCAGCAACTTCTCTTCCGGCGTCAGCTGGGTCTCGCCCTTCGGCGTGACCTTGCCCACCAGAATGTCGCCGGCGCGCACTTCGGCGCCGATGAAGGCGATACCCGCTTCGTCGAGCTTCGCCGAGCGCCGAATCGCCGACGTTGGGGATGTCGGCGGTGATTTCCTCGGGGCCCAGCTTGGTGTCGCGCGCGACGCAGGTGAGCTCTTCGATGTGAATGGTCGTGAAGCGGTCTTCCTCGACCACCCGCTCGGAGATCAGGATCGAGTCCTCGAAGTTGTAGCCGTTCCACGGCATGAAGGCCACCAGCAGGTTCTGGCCGAGCGCGAGCTCGCCCAGATCCGTCGACGGGCCGTCGGCCAGCACGTCGCCGCGCTTGATCGCATCGCCGGCTTTCACCAGCGGACGCTGGTTGATGCAGGTGTTCTGGTTCGAGCGCGTGTACTTGGTGAGCGAATAGATGTCGACGCCGGGCTCGCCGGCGGTCGTTTCATCGTCGTTCACCCGCACCACGATGCGCGAGGCATCGACCGAATCGACGCTGCCGCCGCGCCGCGCCACCACGGTGACGCCGGAATCGATGGCCACCGCCCGCTCCATGCCCGTGCCCACCAGCGGGGTTTCCGACCGCAGGGTCGGCACCGCCTGGCGCTGCATGTTCGAACCCATGAGCGCGCGGTTCGCGTCGTCGTGCTCCAAGAACGGAATCAGCGACGCCGCCACCGACACGATCTGCTTCGGCGACACGTCCATGAAATCGATCTTGTCGGGGGCCGACAAGGTGAACTCGTTCTGCGTGCGGCAGGAAATCAGGTCATCGATGAACTCGCCCTTCTCATTCAGGGTGGCGTTCGCCTGCGCGATCACATACTGACCTTCCTCGATGGCCGACAGGTAGTCGATCTGGTCGGTCACCTTGCCGTTCGACACGCGGCGATACGGCGTCTCCAGGAAGCCGTAATCGTTGGTGCGCGCGTACACGGCCAGCGAATTGATCAAGCCGATGTTCGGACCTTCCGGCGTCTCGATCGGGCACACCCGGCCGTAATGCGTCGGATGCACGTCGCGCACTTCGAATCCGGCGCGCTCGCGCGTCAGGCCGCCTGGGCCCAATGCGGAGACGCGGCGCTTGTGCGTGACTTCGGACAGCGGATTGTTCTGGTCCATGAACTGCGAGAGCTGCGAGGAGCCGAAGAATTCCTTCACCGCGGCCGCCACCGGCTTCGCGTTGATCATCTCCTGCGGCATGATCGGCTCGCTCTCGGCGATCGTCAGGCGCTCCTTCACGGCGCGCTCGACGCGCACCAAGCCGATGCGGAAGGCGTTCTCCGCCATTTCGCCGACGCTGCGCACGCGGCGATTGCCCAGGTGATCGATGTCGTCCACGTGGCCGTTGCCGTTGCGGATGTCGATCAAGGTCTTCATGACCTCGATGATGTCTTCTTTGCTGAGCACGCCCGAGCCCGTGATTTCCTCGCGGCCCACGCGGCGGTTGAACTTCATGCGGCCGACCGGCGACAGATCGTAGCGCTCGCCGTTGAAGAACAGGTTCTGGAACAGGTTCTCGGCGGCGTCCTTGGTCGGCGGCTCGCCGGGACGCATCATGCGGTAGATCTCGACCAGCGCCTCGAGGCGCGTCTTGGTCGGATCGATGCGCAGCGTGTCCGAAATGTACGGACCGCGATCCAGATCGTTGACGTACAGCGTGCGGATTTCCGTGATGCCGTTTTCGATGAGCTTGCCGACCGTCGGCACGGTGAGGATCTCGTTGGCCTTGGCCAGGATCTCGCCGGTCTCGGTGTTGACGATGTCGTGCGCCAGTACCTTGCCCTGCAGGTACTCGGTCGGCACCGGCAGGCGCTTGACCTGCGCCTCTTCGAGCTCGCGCACGTGGCGCGCGGTGATGCGCCGGCCTTCCTCGACGATGACTTTCTTGCCGACGCGGATCTCGAACGACGCGGTCTCGCCGCGCAGCCGCTGCGGGATGATCTCGAATTCGATTTCTTTCTTCGACAGGTGGAACACGTTCTTCTCGAAGAACATGTCCAGCACCTGCTCCTCGGTGTAGCCGAGCGCACGCAGGATGATGGTCACCGGAAGCTTGCGGCGGCGGTCGATGCGCGCGAACACGCAATCCTTCGGGTCGAACTCGAAGTCCAGCCACGAGCCGCGATAGGGAATGATGCGGGCGGAGAACAGCAATTTGCCCGGAGGAATGGGTCTTGCCGCGGTCGTGATCGAAGAACACGCCGGGGCTGCGATGCAGCTGCGAGACGATGACGCGCTCGGTGCCGTTGATGATGAAGGTGCCGTTTTCGGTCATGAGCGGCAGTTCGCCCAGGTACACCTCTTGCTCGCGCACGTCTTTGACGGGCTTCTTGGCGCCGCTGGCTTCCTTGTCGAGCACCACCAGGCGCACCTTGACGCGCAGCGGCGCCGCATAGGTCAGGCCGCGCAGCTGGCATTCCTTGACGTCGAATACCGGCTCGCCCAAGCGATAGCTCACGTACTCGAGCGTCGCGTTGCCGGAGTAGCTGGAAATGGGGAACACGCTGTCGAAAGCGGCATGCAGGCCGATTTCGTCGCGTTTGGATTCCGCGACGTCCGCCTGCAAGAATCGCCGGTACGAATCCAACTGGATCGCCAGCAGGTACGGCGTGCCGAGGATGCTCGGACGCTTGCCAAAGTTCTTACGAATGCGCTTCTTTTCGGTGAACGAATAAGCCATTAGGATCACCCTTGTTCCAAACTTTCCAGGCGCTGAGCGCCGAAATTAACGGGGCCTAAGCGGCCTCGCCACATAACTGCCCGCTGCGCGGGCAAATAACTCAAAATCGAAGGCGCAGCCGACGGCTGCCGCTATGACCGCGGCAACCGTCGGACTGCGCATATCGGCCGTGATCACTACTTGATAGCAGCCTTGGCGCCGGCGTCCTCGAGCTTCTTCTTGATCGTCTCGGCATCCGCCTTCGGAATGCCTTCCTTGACGGTCGAAGGGGCGCCTTCGACCAGGTCCTTCGCTTCCTTCAGGCCCAAACCCGTGATCTCGCGGATGACCTTGATGACGCCCACTTTGTTGGCGCCGAACTCGGTCATGGTCACGGTGAACTCGGTCTGCGCTTCCGCCGCCGGAGCCGCAGCGGCACCGCCCGCCGCCGCAGCCGCCGCTACGGGAGCCGCCGCCGTGACGTTGAACTTCTTTTCCATATCGGAAATCAGCTCGACCACTTCCATGACCGACATCTTGGAAATCGCGTCGAGAATTTCATCTTTAGTAACAGCCATAATCGTCTCCAAATCAAAAAAGGGTCTTGCGACCCGAATCAGGTTTAATTCGTCGCCGCCTGCGCCGCACCGCTCTTCTTGGCCTCAAGAACGGCAGCCAGCGTCCGCACCAACTTGGAGTTGGGGGCAGCCAACGTACCAACGAACTTCGAAATCGGCGCCTTGAGCACACCCAACAGTTGCGACACCGCCTGCGCGCGCGTGGGCAATGAAGCCACGCGCTCGAGTGCATCGGGCTTGAGCAATTGCCCGCCCAAAGACACGAGCGTCGTCACCAGTTTGTCGTTGTCCTTCGCAAACGCCTTGACGATGCGCGCGGCCGCGCCCGGATCGTCGTTGGAGAATGCGAGGACAATGGGTCCTTTCAGCGCCGGAGAAATGCACTCGAAAGCGGTGCCGGCAACGGCCTTGCGCGCGAGCGTGTTCTTGACGATTCGCAGATACACGCCTTCCTTGCGCGCTTTCGCGCGCAGGTCGGTCATCTGCGTCACAGTCAAGCCACGGTTCTCTGCGCCCACCACGGACAGGGCTTTCGCCGCGACCGCGTTGACTTCTGCCACCACGACTTTCTTCTCTTCTAACTTGAGTGCCATATAGGTTCCCCGGTAAAGAAGCGTCACACATCAGGTACGAGCGCCGTCGCTCCTACCCACCCTTCGAGTACCCTCGTACTCATGCGGTGCGACCTTCACCAGGAAATTCCTGATTCAGGTCCCACCATCTGCGCAGGCCGATATTTAAGAGCCCTTGCTCGCCTGCGGTCTTCGACGGTGGGTGCGTTCGGCCCAGCGGCCTCACGCAGCCCTCCATCAATTCAAGAAACGATCAAATCTATTTAACCAAGCCCTAAGCTGGACTGGTCGACCGTGACGCCCGGACCCATGGTCGAGGACACGGTCAACTTCTTCAGATAAATGCCCTTCGAGGTCGCCGGCTTGATCTTCTGCAGATCCGCCACCAGCGCCAACAGGTTTTCCTTGAGCGCCGCCGGCTCGAAATTCGCGCGCCCGATCTGCGCGTGCACGATGCCCGCCTTGTCGGTGCGATAGCGCACCTGGCCGGATTTCGCGTTCTTGACGGCGCCCGCCACATCGGGCGTCACCGTGCCGACTTTCGGGTTCGGCATCAGGCCGCGAGGACCCAGGATCTGGCCGAGCTGACCGACGATGCGCATGGCATCGGGGCTCGCGATCACCACGTCGAAATCGATCTGGCCGGCCTTGACCTTCTCGGCCAGGTCCTCGAAGCCGACGATGTCGGCGCCGGCCGCTTTGGCGGCATCGGCGTTCTTGCCCTGGGTGAACACCGCCACGCGCACGGTCTTGCCGGTGCCATGCGGCATCACGGTGGAACCGCGCACCTGCTGGTCCGACTTGGTGGCATCCACGCCCAGATTCACCGACACGTCCACCGACTCGTTGAACTTCGCGGTCGCAAATTCCTTGACGAGCTTGAGCGCATCGTCGATCGGATACGACTTGCCCGGCGGCAGCTTGTCCTTCCAGGTCTTGGTTCGTTTGGCTACGGCTGGCATGTCACACTCCCTCCACGTCGACGCCCATGCTGCGCGCGCTGCCGGCAATGGTGCGCACCGCCGCCTCCAGATTGCCCGCGGTCAAATCCGGCATCTTCAGCTTGGCGATGTCCTCGAGCTGCTTGCGCGAAATCTTGCCCACCTTGGCGGTGTTCGGCGTGGCGCTGCCCTTCGGGATGCCGAGCGCCTTGGCGATGAGCACCGACGCCGGCGGCGTCTTCATGATGAACGTGAAGCTGCGGTCGCTGTACACCGTGATCACTACTGGGGTCGGCAATCCCTTTTCCAAGGCCTGGGTCTGCGCATTGAACGCCTTGCAGAACTCCATGATGTTCACGCCCTGCTGGCCCAATGCGGGGCCCACCGGCGGACTCGGGTTCGCCTGGCCTGCAGGGATCTGCAGCTTGATATAGCCGGTGACTTTCTTCGCCATCGTCGCTTACTCCTGTGGGTGCAAACGCTTCGCTCCGGCGAGCTCCCCTTGTTTAGGCGCTTACGCGCCAACTTCAACGGGGCGATGCGCCCCGTCCGTTAAATTAACCTTTCTCGACCTGCGAGAAATCCAATTCCACGGGCGTCGAGCGCCCGAGGATCTGCACCGCCACCTGCAGCCGGTTCTTTTCGTAATTCACGGACTCGACCACGCCGTTGAAGTCGTTGAACGGACCGTCGGTCACCCGCACCACTTCGCCGGGCTCGAACAGCACCTTCGGCTTCGGCTTGTCCACGCCTTCTTCGACGCGGCGCAGAATCGACATCGCTTCCTTGTCGGTGATGGCCGCCGGCTTGTCGCTGGTGCCGCCGATGAAGCCCAATACTTTGGGCACTTCTTTCACCAGATGCCAGGTGTCCTCGTCCATTTCCATCTGCACGAGCACGTAGCCCGGGAAGAATTTGCGATCGGACTTGCGCTTCTGGCCGTCGCGCATTTCCACGACTTCCTCGGTGGGCACCAGAATCTCGCCGAACTTGGCTTCCAAACCGGCGCGCTTGACCCGCTCCTTCAGCGACTCCGAGACTTTGTGCTCGAAGTTCGAGTAAGCGTGAACCACATACCATCGCAAGGACATATAAAGCTCCGCACTCGGTCAGCCGGATTGGCCGCCCAAAAACCGAGTCATCAACGTCAGAACCCAATCGAGCGCCCAGAAAAAAACAGCCCATCACAATGCCGCGAAAATGAACACGACAACGTGGTCTTGAATCGTCTCTTCCCGCTCCGGCCACACCACTTTGCGCAACTCGACGCGCGCGGCCTGCGCAAACTGCCGGAACTCCCGGCCATACCAGCTGAACCACGACGAGACCGGCGGCCGCCGCCAGGCCGGCAATGACCATGCCGACTGCGAAGCGGCAGCGGCCTGGTCGTCATACCAGTAAAACGCGACGATTCCGCCGAGCAGCCGAGGATCGACCAGCGTCACGAGCGCCGTGTCTTTCGCCGACGCGCCCGCGGGTGTTTGCACTTCTGCCATGTACTTACTGCCATTACCTACAGGCCCGCATCAAGTGGCAGGGCAGGAGGGAATCGAACCCCCAACCTGCGGTTTTGGAGACCGCCGCTCTGCCAATTGAGCTACTGCCCTGTATTCGATGAGCAAAAATGTTACGCGATGACCTTGGCGACGACGCCGGCGCCGACGGTCTTGCCGCCCTCGCGGATCGCGAAGCGCAAGCCCTGCTCCATCGCGATCGGGGCGATCAGCTCCACCACGATCTTGATGTTGTCCCCGGGCATCACCATCTCGGTGCCCTCCGGCAACTCCACCGCTCCGGTCACATCGGTGGTGCGAAAGTAGAACTGCGGCCGATAGCCCTTGAAGAACGGCGTGTGACGGCCCCCCTCCTCCTTCGTCAGCACGTACACTTCGGCCTCAAACTTGGTGTGCGGCGTGATGCTGCCGGGCTTGCACAACACCTGCCCGCGCTCCACTTCCTCGCGCTTCGTGCCCCGCAGCAGCACCCCCACGTTGTCCCCCGCCTGCCCCTCATCCAGGAGCTTGCGAAACATCTCCACCCCCGTGCAGGTGGTCTTCTGCGTCGGGCGAATCCCCACAATCTCCACCTCATCGTTCACCTTCACGATCCCGCGCTCAATGCGCCCCGTCACCACCGTGCCGCGACCCGCAATCGAGAACACATCCTCCACCGGCATCAAAAACGCCCCTTCCACCGCCCGCTTCGGCACCGGAATGTACTCATCCAGCGCCTTGCACCAGCTTGATCACCGAGGGCACCCCAATCTCGCTCCCATCCCCTTCCAGCGCCTTCAAGCGCCGAGCCCGTGATGATCGGGGTCTTGTCCCCGGGAAACTTGTACAGCGTCAACAAATCCCGCACCTCAAGCTCCACCAGCTCCAACAGCTCCGCATCATCCACCATGTCCGCCTTGTTCAAATACACCACGATGTACGGCACGCCCACCTGGCGGGCCAGCAAAATGTGCTCGCGCGTCTGCGGCATCGGGCCGTCGGCCGCCGACACCACCAGAATCGCCCCGTCCATCTGCGCCGCTCCCGTGATCATGTTCTTCACGTAGTCCGCGTGCCCCGGACAGTCCACGTGCGCGTAGTGGCGCGCCTCGCTCTGATACTCCACGTGCGCCGTCGCAATCGTGATCCCGCGCGCTCGCTCCTCCGGCGCCTTGTCAATCTGGTCGTAGGCCTTGAACTCCCCGCCAAACTTCTCCGCCATCACCTTCGTCAGCGCCGCCGTCAAGGTCGTCTTGCCATGATCCACATGCCCAATCGTCCCCACGTTCACGTGCGGCTTCGTTCGCTCAAACTTCCCCTTCGACACGGCAAGTACCTCTTAAAAAAATTAAAAAACTGGAGCCCACGAACGGGATCGAACCGTTGACCTCGTCCTTACCAAGGACGTGCTCTACCAACTGAGCTACGTGGGCCGCATCCACATTGGAGCGGGTGATGGGAATCGAACCCACGTGATCAGCTTGGAAGGCTGACGTTCTACCATTGAACTACACCCGCACTCCCCTGGAAGCCAATGGCACCGAACCCTCACCTTCAGCTGGTGGAGGGGGTAGGATTCGAACCTACGAAGGCATAAGCCAGCAGATTTACAGTCTGCCCCCGTTGGCCGCTTGGGTACCCCTCCTTAAAATGAGCCGCGTATTTTGCGGTGCGAGTCACTCAGTGTCAATGTCAAGGCCGGTCTAAATCCTCTGCCTCGCAGAGTCGACCGTATGCCGTGCCCCAAGGCTCTTGACACTATCTTACGATATATATATCTTAAGATACGTTTTAAAACATATCTGAGAGATAGCATGCATCATCGGATTTACCACTTTTTCGGTCGACATCACGGGCGGCCGCGGTTTCGGACGTTTCGGCAG
This sequence comes from uncultured Gammaproteobacteria bacterium, assembly GCA_963783185.1. Classification (GTDB taxonomy): domain Bacteria; phylum Pseudomonadota; class Gammaproteobacteria; order Steroidobacterales; family Steroidobacteraceae; genus Bog-1198. Next base: position 331,089 of record CAWAMT010000003.1, read on the forward strand.
AGGATTCATGGACGGCGGCGGGATGGGCGGCCGCGGGTTCGGCATGGGCCGAAAACTGGCTTCCGCCGATTTGCAGCTGCTGATATTGGGCTGCTGGACGGAGAAGCCCCGCCACGGCTACGAAATCATCAAGGCCTGGATGAACGCTCCAATGGATTCTACGTGCCCAGTCCCGGGATGGTGTATCCCGGCGCTGACTTACCTGGAGGAAATCGGACACGCCACGGTCGAAGCCGATGGCGCCCGCAAGCACTACCACATCACCGAGGCCGGGCAAGGAGCACTTGGCCAAGAACCGCGCCGCGGCCGATGCGCTGTTCGCACAATTCGGCCGCGTCGGCGAGCGCATGGATCGCGTGCGCCGCGCGCTTGGACGCGGAGGAGACGGCGAAGAATCCGAGCGCCGGCCACGAACGCCGCGGCTCAAAGGAACTGCATCGCGCCCGGCGCGATCTGAAAGCGGCGCTCTGCCGACAAATGGGACAGCTCCCGCGAGGAACAGCAGCGCATCGCCGAGATCTTGAAGCGCGCCAGCCGCGGAAATCAGCCGCAAGATGCCGCGCGATTAACGCTGGTGCCGCAATCAAGCCGGCGCGATTGGCAAGTCGATCTCCATGTAAACCACGCCGGGCAACGGATTGGCGTAGTAGGGGGCGGTCTCGCGAAACCCTAAAGAGCGGTACAGCGTGCGGGCGGGAACCATGTCGATGAGGGTGTCCAACAGCATTCGGGCATAGCCGAGCGAGCGCGCTTTGGCAATCAAACCTTGCGCGATGAGTCGACCCAGGTTCGCGCCGCGAACCTCGGGCCGGACGTAGAGCCGCTTCATTTCACACGAGTCTTCGGACAACCGCCGGATGCCGCCGCAGCCTATCGCCCGGCTGCCGTCACTCGCGAGCAGCAGGCAACCGGAGGGCGGCGCGTACATGTCAGACAGTTGGGTAAGCTCCGCGGCGAAGCCCTGGAAGCAAAGATCGATCTTCAAAAGTGCGGCATACTCCTCGAATAATGCGCGGGCCGCAGCATAGTCCGCCGTCCCGGCAGCTTCTCTCAACACGTACCTCGAATCGCCATTCATATGGATCAACTTGAACTAACGACTTATCAATTCGGTTCCACGGCAGCAAAGTATCTCACCAGTACCGTGCATGCGTCCGGCGCGGACCTCGAGCGGCTCGTCGAGGTCTCGGCTCGATCCGCACCCGCTCTCGCCCTCGACCTTGGGTCGGGCGCAGGACATGTGAGTTTCGCGCTCGCCCGCGGCGGTGCGCGGCGCGTCGTTGCGTACGATCCGGCGGCGCAGATGCTCGGCGTGGTGGCGGCGGAAGCGGCTGCGCGAGGGCATTCGCAGATCGAAACCCTGTTGGGTTCCGCCGAAAGGCTGCCTTTCGATGATGCCGTATTCGAGCTCGTCGTTTCGCGCTATTCGGCACATCACTGGCTCGACGTGCGCCGCGCCATGTCCGAGGCCGGGCGGGTCCTGGCGCCGGGCGGCACCTTGATCGTCATCGACGTGCTGGCACCCGAGGCTCCGCTGATGGACACCGTCCTTCAGAGCGTCGAAATGCTTCGCGACGCCTCGCATGTGCGTAACTACCGAGAATCAGAATGGCGCGCCATGTTCGAGTCGGTCAACTTGAAGTGCCGCCGAGTCGATCGCTGGAAGCTGCCGATCGAGTTCCAAAGCTGGATCACCCGCATCGGCACGCCGCCCGCGCGCGTCGATGCGTTGAAAACGGTGTTCGAGGCGCTGCCGGCAGAAGCTCGCGAATACTTTTCTGTCGCGTCCGACCATTCATTCGTGATCGACTCCGGGTGGCTCGAAGCCTGCAAGGATGCGTGAGGCAAATCCGGACGCGGAAGGGCGTCACGTACACTAGCGCGGATGGAACACACCGCATCGGTGCTCATGCTGTTTTCGGGGCTCGCGCACTCGATCGTCAACGCCATTTTCAAAGCCGGCAAGGACAAGATGTCCGGCCGAGCACTGATCGATGGCTTCAGCGCATTGTTCGTGGCGCCGGCCGCGTTTTTGGTGCCCCTGCCGCAGAACGCATGGGGATGGCTGATGGCTTCTTTTGTCGTTCATATCTTCTATCTCATCACGTTGATAAAGGCCTTCGAGCAATCCGATATGTCGGTTGCTTACCCGATCGCGCGGGGCTTGGCACCCACGCTCGCCGCCATCGGCGCTGTGGCGATATTTCATGAGCCCATCTCCTTGGTCGTCGCGTGCGGAATCGCGATGATCGCGATGGGCGTTTTGTTCATCGGCGTCAGTCACACGCTCAATAGGAGCGCGCTGCTGTGGGCATCCCTGAATGGGGCCTCCATTGCGGCCTACACGGTCATCGATGCCCAAGGTGTGCGGGCGGCGCCCACGGCCGGAAGCTACATCGTGTGGACCTTCATGATTTTGGGATGCGGCATCGGTGGCATTTTTGCCTTCTGGCGCGGCAAGACCTTCTTGATATCGGCGGCAAGGCAGTGGAGACCGGGACTCATCGCCGGCGGATTGTCGATCGTGAGCTATGGTATTGCCTTGCTCGCCTTGCGTCTGGGAGCCACGCCGCGTCTCGCCGCGCTTCGGGAAACCTCGATACTGTTCGGCACCGCCATCGCGGTGATTTTTCTCAAAGAGCGGTTGACCCCGCCGCGATACGTCGGCGTCGCCGCAATTGCGCTTGGCGCAATATTACTGGTTGCAAGCAGTTAAGATGAGGCCGCCCATGCGCCGCCTCGGCATCGTTGCACTCACGGTTGTCGCTCGCCTCAGAACATCGTATTGGAATTGGCGGATTTCTCCGGAACCGGTTGACCTACATCCCAGTGTTCCACGATCTTGCCGTTCTCGAATCGGAAGATATCGACCACCGCGGATCCACGGCCTTCTGGAGAAAACATCACATGCGAATGAACGGCGACCAAGTCCCCATCCGCGATGACGCGCTTGATATCGTAATGAATGTAGCCCTTCTCGACGAAGCCCGAAAGAATGGCGATAGCTTGCGCGCGTCCGTCCGGAGCGATCGGGTTGTGTTGAGTGTAGGTGGGGCCGACATACCGGTCGAACGCGGCGGCAACTTTCTTTTCGTTGAATGCCATCTCGAGGAGCCCAACGGCCGCCGCCGCATTCGGCGACATCGGTGGTACAGGCGCCGCATTGCCGCCGATAGCTAAGATCGGCACCGCCAATACGCAAACAATATAGATAGTCCCTAATGTACGTCGCATCGCCGCAACATAATCCCCGTACCCGGAAAAGGCAACCGCACTGAATGCGAAAAACCTACACCAAGGAGGTAATGACCATATCCGAAAGCCGCTGAAATCGTTCGAAGCTTTCACCCTCTACCATGACACCGTGAGACAGGAAGACGAAGGTCACTTGCTGCACGGGATCAACCCAGTAGAGTGCAGTACCTTGGCCGTGCTGGCCAAAAGTCTGCGGCGATGTGAACGTACCGAATTGATGATGGCAAACCGCCGTCCCGCGCAGAAATACCCCCAATCCGGAATATGCCGGCATCGGTTCCCACCCGCGCTGTATGGCGTTCTTGCCGTGGAGCTGATTCATCTTCTCGCCGGTGCGGTTAATCAGCATCTGCGCAGTCGTTATCGGCGACAAAATCTGCGCCCCGTCAAGTTCACCGCCCCTGCGAAGCATTTCCGCGAATCTAAACAAATCGCCGGCCGTCGTTGATATGCCCACCCACGGCATCTCCGCGTCTTCCTCCTCGAATGCTCCGTCCGTTCCGAGATTGCTGTGACCCAAATGCTTTAGCGGACTCTTGTCGAACAGCCAAACAGGCTTGATGTGCCGGCTGCGCAGATCGCGCCGCAGACCCACGGAGGTGTCATGAAGTTTAAGGGGGACGAGCAGGTCCTGCGTCAGGATGTCCCGGAACGTCCGTTTCTTCGGATCGGTCCGGCGGACGATTTCGCCCAACAACAAATGATTCACGGTCGGGGAATAAGAGGCTTGCTCACCGGGGGTGGCTTCGCAGTGAATCGATTTGCATACCGCTTCAACCACCTCGCTCAACTTATCGACATACATTCCCGGCACGGGAGTAAAAGTCATCGGAAGTCCGGATTGATGGGTGAGCAGGTGATAAACCGTAATGGTCTCCCGTAGTCCGCCGCGAAATTCCGGGATTATGTCGGACACTTTCGTCGTCAGCGAAAGGAGTCCTTTTTCGATTGCGCTGAGGCTCAAGACACTGGTGTATGACTTGCTGACGGAGAAGATGCTGTAGACGGCGCCCTTTTCGAGTGGCTTCGCACGTTCCACGTCCCTGAAACCGAAGACTTCGTGCAGCGCCACCTGTCCTTGGTGGGCGACGATGATCTCTGCACCGATATGACGTTTGACGTCGATGTACTCCTGGATGAATGACTTCACCTGCCGTAATCGGTTCTCCGAAAATCTGGAGCCTCTAAGCTCTATCGCCATGGTAAATCGCCTCGCTCACTTTGGTTTTGTCACGTGCGGATGCCGCTGATGACACATCTGTATAATCCCTGGCGGTCGAGGTTGCAAGGGAGCACGACTTTAGGTCGTGCGCTCCGTGCCGGATTGTCGCGGCTCTGCCATTTTTGGAGGTTGGTTTACCCTTCCGGTCGGCAACGAGCGGGAAGTAACTTTTGGAATTCTCTTTTCAATGACCGCCGTCGGCTCATCAAAACCGTGCAATAGGAAATGCAATACCCAGGCTGATGCCTGCTCGTCTTGAACGTCGGCGACGCTTCCGAACCAACGCCCAATACGTTCGCTGTAAACCTGCGAGAAAACCTGTGCACCCACGATGCAATTCACTCTCCAGTCCAGTTCCGCTTCGGAAAGCTCCGGACATGCACGACGCAGCAGATCGAGAAACCTATTTACGGCATCTCCAAATATCGTAGCGAGTTCCTCGATGACTACAGGCGATGGATCCATCAACGCGCGTCCATAGAGCAGGTGAAATCGCTTTCGTCCCTTTGCGTCCGCGTATCCCTCGCCAAAATCGGCCGGCATTCCGACAAAAAACGAGGGTTCCACCAGCGCGGCTAGTACTTCTGCTACGTTTGGACGCATGCCGTTTGCATACGCCGTTTCGATCGATGCTAGACGGCGCAAGTGATAGTCTTTGAACGGCGTCAGACGTCGTTCGAATAAACTGCGGAAGAGCTCTCGTTTGCTGCCCCAATAGTGCTTGAGCGTTCCTAAGTTGACGTGAGCTTTGGCGGCAATCGCGCGAATGGTAGTCCCTTCATATCCGTGCTTGCCGAATACATCCTCGGCGGCATTCAAGAACTTGGTCATCGTTTTTTGGGCGGCGGGGGTTGCCGATGCTCGGGCGCGCGCGGTCATAAAATGTTTCCGTGATTCAATTAGCCATCCATTTTACACAGGGCGGAATGGTTCGGGCTCGTTCAGACCCGGGCACGCAAGGGAACCCTTCGACAATAGGTGCCCAACGCCATTTCTGTCACGTGGAAACGCATTGCGCCGCACCTACATGCACGCTCTGTAAGTCGCATCATTGACAGCGTGCGACGGAGATTATACCGTTGTATAATCCAATGTCGATGACATTCACGACAACCAAGCATTGAGCGGGGAGTAGCAACGTGACGGGAATACCCAAGGGCGGAGCGGGTCTTTCAAAAGAGCGTCTGGCGAAGCTAAAGAAGTCGATCGAAAGCGATTTACATAAGAGACGCTACCTTGGCGCCGTCATCGCGGTGGCGCGGAGCGGCGATATCGGCCTGTTCGAAGCGATCGGATACGGCGATCGCGAGGGGAAAATACCTCTCGAGAAAGATTCGGTCTTTAGTGTTTTCTCGTTGACGAAAGCGTTCACGAATGCGTTGATTTACCGAGCCATTGAAGACGGCGACTTAGGCTTGACAACCCGAGTTTCCGACGTTATTCCTGAGTTCTCGGGCGGACTTCGTCAAACCATCACGTTTTATCATCTGCTGACCCATAGTTCCGGTCTTCCTGCCGTTTTTACTCCGCGGCAGGGCATGTACATCGATCGCCTCCCGGAAATCATCGAAGCCATCTGTCAATCTGTCCATTCCGAAGCGCTCCCCGGCGAGAAGGTTACTTACTCGCCGATGGCCGCGCACGCCCTCATGGGCGAAGCCATCCGGCGGCTGGATTCTCAGAAGCGGTCGTACCGGCAGATTGTCAACGATGAGATCTTCGTTCCGCTCAAGATGAAAGACACGGCGATCGGCCTTCGTCGCGACCTCAAATCGCGGCATATCGTTCCGGATTTCCTTGCGCCCATGCCGATGACCCATCCTGGGCACAGCAATCATGGTCCTCACGGCGCCTTCCAGGAGGAACATGCAGAGATGCCGTGGGTTGGGGCGGTTGCATCGGTGCCGGACTTGCTGAGATTCGCTGAAATGCAGCGGCGCGGCGGCGAACTCGACGGCGTTCGCATACTATCGCCTGCGCTTCTCGATCAAGCGACCATCAATCGAACTGGGGACAGGCCGAATGAGCTATACAAGCAGCTCGCCATTGCTCGCGGATGGCAGCCTTACCCCGCGTACATCGGCCTCGGATTCTCCCTGCGGGGTGAAGCGATTTGTCAGCATCAATTCGGCACCCTCTCGTCGCCTCGAACCTTCGGACATTGGGGTGCTGGGAGTGCCTTGTATTGGGTGGACCCCAAGCTTGACCTAACCTTTGTGTGCCTGACTGCGGGGGTGATGGATGAGGGGGAAAATGTCGAACGCTTCCAGCGGCTGTCCGATCTCGCCGTTGCGGCCGCCGAATAGTTCCATGAATAGTTCCATGATCGACCGAAGGGCGTTCATAAGTACCGGACTCCTGGCGTCCGCTGCGCTCGTGGGCGTCGTGGCGCGGTCCCGCGATGTCGGAGCGTCGTCGGCCGCACCGACCGACGCTGTTCTGCCGCTCCATCTCGCCATATTCGATTCCCGCTTTGCGCACTGCCGCCGGTTTGGTGCGGCGATGAACACCTACGGCGTTCCTTGCACCGGCTTTCATGGCGATGTTACGAATGTCTGGTTCGCCGGGCTCGATCCCGTGTGGCGGTCCCGGCCCGTCCCCATCGCGGGAATGACGACTCAGGGCGTCCTTTTTTGTCTCGAGCGGCTAGCTTGGGATCATGGGATGCGAGTGGTTTATCGCGGAACACACCGGCCCGTCGCGGGCGGCGGCGTCGATCACATGCTGGAGACCTCGGCGAAGCGTCCTCATTTCATCAATAGCAGATTGACTGGCCTTGATAGCTGGCCGGGGGAAATCGCCGCTCTCATCGCCAATATTTCCGACCCGTTGCCGGTCTCTCCTTCTCAGTCCCATGCCCTCGCGCGTGTCCACTGTCGAAGCCGGACGCCTCGAGTGCAAGACGATGTCGTAGAGCCGGCATATTCTTGGGTCATTGCGCCGCGCTCTGAGTTGTCGTGATTTACCCGAAGAGAAATCCTCCTTACCGAGCCTAGGACCAGTTCATGCGAACGCCACCGGGCATTTCTGCTTCCGATTTTGCAGCGGCCATCTCGCAATTTGAAAACATTGTCGGTAGCCGGTGGACTTTTACGAAGGACGAAGACGTCGAATTATACAAAGACGCGTTCTCCCCCTTTCTCGGTGAACCCGAGGAGCGCGTCGCATCTGCCGCTGTGGCGCCCGCGACGGTCGAAGAGGTTCAACAGATCGTCAAAGTCGCCAATCAATACAAGGTTCCGCTGTATCCAATCTCCACCGGAAGAAATCTGGGATACGGGGGCTCAGCCCCCGCCTATTCCGGCAGCGTGGTGCTCGACCTCAAGCGCATGAACCGAATCCTCGAGGTCAACGAGGAAAATGCCTTCGCGCTGGTTGAGCCGGGCGTTAGTTATTTCGATCTCTACCGCTACATCCGCGAGAAGAAGCTCAAGGTGTGGATCGACTGTCCGGATCCGGGTTGGGGAAGCGTGATCGGCAACGCCCTGGATCGAGGTGGAGGCTACACCCGCCCGGGCTTTCGAAATCACTTCGATGCGCATTGCGGGATGGAAATCGTGCTGCCGACCGGAGAGTTGATGCGCACGGGAATGGGCGCACTGCCCGGATCCAAGACCTGGCAGCAATACAAGGCGGGATTCGGTCCATGGATTGATGGGATGTTCTCGCAATCGAATTTCGGCGTTGTGACCAAAATGGGCTTCTGGCTGATGCCGCAGCCCGAAGCCTATCTTTGCGGGCGGGTCCTCGTCCGCAAGCGGGACGACCTGCATGAACTCATTCGGCTCGTGACCTGGCTCGAAAACAGCGGCGTTACCAATGGATGCCCTGACTCTTCGAGCCCGCTCCTTGGAATCGGCTCAATCGGAGAGCAAGCGCGGTTCCTCGCGATCGATCAGCCTCCGCCCCCGGAGGATCCCGAACTCCTGCGATTGCGCGACCAGGCGGAAGCGGGCAACTTCGTCGGACTCGAGCAATACGGCGCCAAAAAAGGCCTCGCGTATTGGACCTTCGATCTCAAGTTCTACGGGCCCGCAAAGGTCGTCGCGGCCCAGTGGGAATATGCAAAGGAAACCCTGTCATCGATACCCGGCGCATGGTTCGAAGATGCCGGTTCATACCGTTTTCCTCTGGATGAGGAACCTAAAGACGCCGCGCGCTTCCCCGAGTTCGGCATGCCGAGCTTGAACAATTTCTCCATCGGAGCCCGTTCCAGTACGAATTCGAGCCCATGGCACGGGCACATGTGGTTTTCGCCAATCATCCCGCGTACCGCTGAAGCAATCTTCCAAGCTAACAAGGTATTCGCCGCGGCCGCCAGGGAACTTGGCATGCCCCTGTTGCGCTTTGCGCTTCCCGCCTGGTATTGGGAACGCGCAGCGATTTTTATCTTCGGCTTTCCTGTGAGTACCGATCAAGCGACCAATAAAAAGCACCGGGACGCCTTTTACAAGGTGATCGATCTCGCGGCGGAAAATGGCTGGGGCGAATACCGCACCGGTCCCGCCTATCAGGATGCGATCATGAAAGTCTATTCCTTCAACAATCACGCGTTGCTGCGATTTCACGAGACGATCAAAGATGCCATCGACCCGAACGGCATCATATCCGCCGGTCGTTACGGCATTTGGCCAAAGCACCTGAGGAGCACGTGATGCCGCTCATTACTCGTACGAGGCGTGCCGCAAAGATTGCGGTAAATCTCATCGGCGGCAGTTTAGTGAGTATCGCTGCGGTGACGCCAAGCAGCGGCGCTGACTCGCAATACATTGGATGGACCCGAACGACAATCGTGGCTCCGGTCGGATCGCCGCGCGGCTATTTGGAATTTCAAAATAGCTGCGCTGTGTGTCATGGTCCAATGCCCGAAAGACCGGGTACGCGGGCTCTTGCGGCCAAATACAAGGGCGCCGAGCCTGCGCTCTTGGAGCAACGTAAAGACCTCTCTCCGGAGTTGATTCGCCTCGTAGTCCGCAAAGGCGTCACCGTGATGCCGCCATTTCGCAAGACGGAAGTCACGGATGCGGACCTCGACGCCATCGTCGCGTATCTCACACGGAATCAGCGATGAAGGTGCATGCGCTTTTTTTTGAATCGATCATCCCATCTTAGGACTCAAACGTTATGAAAGATGTTGCGGGAAGAACGGCCTTTATCACGGGCGGGGCCAGCGGAATTGGTCTGGGGATGGCGCAGGTTTTCCTCCGCAATGGCATGAATGTGGTCGTGGCGGATGTTCGCGAAGACCATCTCCAAGAGGCCAAGTCTCGCCTCGGCGACGAGCGCCGCACGCATTTTCTGCGCCTGGATGTGACCGACAGACCGGCGATGAGTGCGGCGGCGAATGAAGTAAAGCACCGGTTCGGCAACGTCCACGTACTATGCAACAACGCGGGCGTGGGTTCGCTGGGAGATTTGAGGCACTACACGTACGCCGATTGGGATTGGACAATGGGAGTCAACCTGGGCGGGGTCATCAACGGAATTCAGACCTTTTTACCGGGGATGCTCGCGCATGGTGAAGAGGGTCATATCGTCAATACGTGCTCGATGGGCGCATTGCTGCCCATGCCTGGCGGCGCTGCTTACATCGCCGCCAAGTCGGCGGTGATGGGGTTGACCGAAGCGCTACGAGCGGACCTCGCAAACGATCCCATCGGTGTGACGCTTCTGATTCCGGGACCCACACAGACTAATATCCATGAAGTCGGGATGTTAAGACCGGCGGCTTATCAGGATTCGGGTCTTCACGACATTGAGGCGGAGTTAGCGCACCGGAAGCCTCCTGCCATCTGGATGGATCCGATCGCGGTGGGCGAGCTTGTCATGCACGCAATCCTGCGGAATCGGTTGTTTGTCATCACACACAATGATTTTCAGGCGGGTGTCGAGTCGCGTTTCGAAGCGATCTTGACCGGCTTTCCACGCGGGCCCGTCGATCAAGAAAGAGTTCGTCAGCTGGGCTTCCCGGTTGCGAATCCGATTTATGAATCGGTGCTCGCCGCAGAAGCCGAATGAAGTGACCGGCCCAAAGGACCGAAACATGCTCATCAAAGATCTATTTAGCGTCACAGGCTGCAGAGCGGTCGTTACCGGCGGCGCCAGTGGTATTGGTCTCGGATACGCCGAAGCGCTGGCCGGGAACGGCGCTCGGGTCACGATATTGGACATACATGAGCAGCGAATCGATCAGGAAGTGTCGCGCCTGACGGGAGCGGGACTAGATGTGGAAGGGCGCGTCGTGGACGTCACCGACCATGTGGAACTCGACCGCGTGATAGACGGCATCGCTGACCGCTATGGTGGACTCGATGCCGTATTCGCCAATGCGGGCATCGACCCCGGTGTGGGCTACCTCGGAGATTGGGTCGGTACCGACCGTCCTCGAATCGCTGAAGGATCTCTCGAGCGTTATGCGGATGAACGGTGGAATCGCGTGATCGATGTCAACCTCAACGGCATCTTTGCAACCACGCGAGCGGCCGCCCGGCACATGAAACCGCTTAAAACGGGCCGCATCATCATCACCACCTCAGCTGCATCGAGGCGAATCGAGCCGGCGATCGGAGCAGCGTACATGGCCTCGAAGGCCGGTGCCGCGCATTTCATGCGTAGTGCGGCGCTGGAATTGGCCGCATTCAATATCACCGTCAACGCGATCGCGCCGGGGATATTTGTCACGAACATCGGCGGCGGTCACGCCAAGAAACCCGAAGTTCAGCGAGCTTTATCTGGAGTAATTCCCATGCACCGCGTCGGATTCCCAGCGGATATGCACGGCTTGGCCTTGTTTTTTGCGTCCAAGGCCTCGGGCTATATAACCGGCCAGGAAATAGTGATCGACGGCGGATTCAGCCTCGGCCAAGCCGACTGACGCGTCAGCGCTTATGCCCCAGGTAGCGGGCAATGGCGTCCACTTGCTGATCGCTCAATTCCGTCTTGCGGAACGGCGGCATTATCGCAATCCCATGGCGGATGTAATAACGGACCGCCTCCGGTGTCAGATCTTTGCGCTCTTCGAGGAGAGCCGGAAGTTTCCCTGCGTATTTGAATTGCAGTGAGGTGGTGCCGGGACGGTCCGGCCCTGAACCATGACAGATGGCGCAGGCGTTTTCGAATTCCCACTTCCCTATATCTTCGCGCGACGCGTCGGGTTTAGGCGAGACCAGGGTCCAGGAGATGGTCGGAGGCGCAGCCGCAAAACATACGCCTGCAAGAAGACTGGTCAGACCAATCACCATCGGTCCCAATTTCATTGAGAACTCCGCAAATGCTTCGGCCAAATCCCATACCGGCCCGCCGATAAGATTCCGTTGCTATCGATGGAATCCTTGAGTCTTTCATGCAAGCGCAGTAAGGCATTGTCATTAAAATTGTAAAGCCGCGCACCCTTATCCATGAACGCGGGATGGATCCGATACTCGCCCCAGCCGTGTGCTGCACCCATCTCCATGAGATGTGAAAATGCGGCTCGAGCTTTTTGGTTCGCGGCGACATCCCTACCGACCGGGATGGCGTAGATCAGACATGCCGTTCGCGTGTGATAGAACAGCGGCATGCCGCCTAAAGGTGCGACACCGAGTTCCTGGCAAGATTTCTGACATAAAGCCATTGCTTGCAGTATGGCTTTGCCGTTCATGGGAACGATCGGTGAGAAATCGATGTGCCCCTCGAATAGGGGCGCGGTCGGCGAGTGGCGGGACGAAAAGAACGCAAGGCTTGGAATACCGATTCGAGCCTTGTCGGTTATCTTGGCCACCTGATCGTCCGTGAGCGGGAAGGTGTGAAAGGCATCCTCCGTTACGGTCGTGCCGGGAATCTCGGCGAATTTACGATTGATGTGCGCGGCTTTTGCGCGAATGACCGCCTCGGGTCCGTACAAAACGAAGGGGGCCATCCAAAACGGCATCCCTTTGCCCTGAGCATAAGCGTCGAGACCCCGAACACGCCCCTCGTCCCACACTCGCAGGAGTCTGTTGAGCTCCTCGTCCCCGGGTAGATGAAGAATTGGACTGATGACTTGGGTTTGGGAGGTAATGAGATCGGCGTATTTGAGCTCGATCAAGGTATCGATGAAGCTCGCCCCATCATCGTGGCGGAATGCGCGGGCCGTGAGCGCCAGCGCTGTTTCGGGCTGCGGCATCAGCCAAAATCCCATCTTTGTGACGATTCCGAAATTCGATTGCGAAAACAGGCCGTCGACCAGAGGCCCCATCCCGTATTTGAACTGCTGCCAGGTTCCGGCGTTGGGCATGGCGCCCATTCCGGTGCGCACAATGTCGCCGTCTGCGAGAACCACCTCCATTCCGCAATGCGCATCGAAGTGATCCCGGTATGGTGCGCTGGTGTAACCCGCACCGTGATCGAGCGCGTTGCCGACGAGGCTGCCCCATCCGGGATCCGGGCAGTCGATCCAAAGCTTCAGATTTTTTTCGCGAATAAACCGGTAAAGATCGAAATAACTGACGCCCGGCTCGACCAGTGCGCAGGCATTCGACTCGCTGACATCGAGAATCCTGTTCATGCGTTTGAGATCTAATATGACGCTCCCAGAATAGGCGGGGGCCGAGCCGCCGTAGGTGAGATTCTTACCGGTCGAAATCGTGTACAGGGGAATTTTGTATTGATTGGCGATTCGCACGATCTTTTGCACATCGTCGGCCGTCGCCGGGGCCACGACCGCCGAGGCGATGCGCTCCTCGGCTTCGCCCGCGAAGGGAGAATAAGCGTCCTTGTACGGGTCTAAATCCTCCGCGGACGTGAAGACCCAGTCCCGGCCCACGATTTCCTGCCACCCATGGATGGCGGCGGAAAAGTCCGGGGCCGAAATTCCGGGTGGTAGTCTCATGAACGGCTCCTGAAGCGGGTGCGAATGAGAGCTCAGACGGCGGCAGCTTCGCTCTCGCGAATGGAAGGTCGGGACATCCATACCAAAGCGATGGAGAGCAAGCCCAACATGACAATGACGATTCCCATGGGTCTCCCGACCGGATCGGGAATCAATCCAACGATGGCGCTGCCAATCGTCCCTAAAAGAAATTGCAGAACCCCAATCAGCGCCGAGCCGGCACCAGCCATGGCTCCCGCCGCCGACATCGCGCCTCCCAAAACGTTGCCCATGATGAACCCAATGGTCGATATGAGCACGAAGAGCGCCCCAATGAATAATGACGGCGAAGTTTGCGCCGTGAGAGTCGAAACGAGAAGTGTAGCGCCGGCAAAAGCACTCACGATGACCGCAGCTTTCGTTATCGTGCTTGGCTCGAGCCACTTGAGTAGAAACGCGTTGATCTGCGATGCGGCCGCCACGCTCAGTGCGATCAGACTGAAAATGAGTCCTGCGGATTGGGCCGGCAAACCGAAGTGCTGAATCAATACGGAAGGCGCTCCGGTGTTATAGGTAAATTGATAAGCTGCAGCAGCCGCGCTCAATGTCGCGAGTGTGACAAATGCTCTCGTCCTCATCAAGCAAACGTAAGTCCCGAACACACCGCTAAAGCGAGTCCTCGTCCTTCTCGTCACCGGCAACGTTTCCGGCAGAAATATACTCACGAAGGTCAACATGAATACGCCATAGGCCGCCATACATACAAATACCGGTCGCCAGCCCCACTGCTTTAATACGTATGCTCCGATGGTCGGTGTCACCACTGAGCACAGCGAGACCATCATGACGGCGATTGAAAAGGCCTTGGCCGATTCCTTGGGATTGCAGACATCTGCCACGGCCGACCTGATCAGGACAACCGCTACGCCGAACCCTGCGGCCTGCAGCAGTCTTGCCGCGGCAAACGTAAGAATATTGGACGCGACAGTTGCCAAAACCGAACCGGCGACATAGGTAACGAGACCGCCTAGAATCAGCGCGCGTCGTCCGTAGCGGTCCGCAAATCCCCCAATGACAAATTGCACGATCGCCAAACCGAGAAAAAGAAGAGTAAGCGTGAGCTCGATTCGCCAATGCGCAGTCCCGATGGCACTTTGAACCACGGGCATCGAAGGCAATGAAAGATCGACGGTAACCGGACCGACCGAAAACATGAGCCCGGTCATGAAGGCCAACATGCCGACTGTCGGTGGCTTTGCGGAGATCAATTCGCTGCTGTCCACGAGAGGCCTAGTACGGCTTAGCGTCGATGATTTCCAGCAGTTGAACCTCGGGCGGCCGTTCAAGAAGCGGCAAAATGTTCGCGCGGTAGTCTTTGTAATGGGCCGTCTCGCGGTGCGATTGCATGGCCGCGCCGTCCACGTAATTCTCAATGAGAAAGAACAGCGGGCCGCCGGCCGCATCGGTAGAGCGAAACATATCGTAGCGGCGGCAGCCGGGCTCACCACGAGTGGCAGGGACCATTGTTTTCAGTATCGCCTCCACCGCTTGCTCGTTGCCGGGCCTTGGAGAGAATCGAACGACTACGACCGGTGTTGGCATCGTCAAACCTTCTTGTAGGTCAATATTGGACTGAGAGCATTTTTGTCTGGGGGTAAATGCCACGGCCGACGATATTGTGTCTGAACTTTATACGCATGTATACTCGTCCGAGGCGCCATTCGGCGACTCCGGGGGAAGAGACATGCGATTCTTGGCTGGGGAAACGGCGCTCGTGACCGGCGCAGGCAAGGGCATCGGCCGCGCACTGGCATTAGCCCTTGGCGGCGCCGGCGCGCGCGTGACGTTGGTCTCGCGCACGGCAGCCGATGTAGAGGAAGCGGCCGGTATCATTCGCGAATCCGGCGGTGAGGCTTTGGCGGTGACGGGCGATGTGGGGAACCTTCAAAGTGTCTACCAAGTATTGCGCTCGGCAGATGCCGCGTTTGGACCCGTTACGATCCTCGTCAATAACGCCGGCGTGCCGGGTCCCTACGGCCCACTCGATGTCACGGATCCCGGCGAATGGTGGGCGTCGCTCACCGTCAATCTGTACGGACCCGCACTTTTTATGCATTCCCTGATACCGACCATGCGGGCCCATCGCCGGGGTCGAATAATCAATATCGTATCCAATGGCGGCCTTATACCCATTCCACATCTGTCGGCGTATGCGGTCAGCAAGAACGCACTCATCCGACTCACTGAAATCGTGCACATGGAGACGCGATCGGATGCGCTGCACTCATTTGCCCTCAACCCCGGCAACATTCGCACCGACATGGCCCGCAGCACTCTCGCGTCGCCAGAAGCACGGCGGTGGGTCCCGGAAGGTATCGAGATTATCGGAAATAATACCCCGCAGCAGTCCGAGGCCGACCTACGACGGTGTTGCGAAGTGGTTTTGGCATTGGCGCGCGGTCAATACGACCGGCACGCGGGACGCTACTTGGATATCCATGACGACTTGGACGGGCCGATAACACGCTAGAAGAATCGAGCGCACATCGTACAAGGCCTTGAGAAGGCTCCCGAGGCACTCAAAATGTTATTTGCGGGTGAAAACCAAGGAAAACTGATGGTCAAGGTCGCGGACCTTGCGGTTCATTAGCGGAACCCGCCCATGAAGATCCCTGCCGCCCTGTTCGTCGTCTCTTTATTTTTGTGGTCGGCGGCCGGCTGGCATGCAGCGGCAGCCGCAGCGACGGCCGATCCGGTTTCGAGCGTGCGGCTGTACGCTTTCGATTGCGGCCGCATCGATTTCAAGGACATGTCACTGTTTTCCGACACTGGGGAGTACGACGGGAAATCGGGTTCCTTGGTTGATCCGTGCTTTCTGATTCGTCACCCCAAGGGCATTTTGTTGTGGGACACCGGGCTCGGAGACGCACTGTTCGGCCGCAACGACGCTGCGAACGACGCCGGGGTGAGCGTTCGGGTCCGAGCGCGGCTGCTCGACCAGCTGAGAACCCTGGGAATCGCGCCGGCGGACGTGACTTATGTGGCTTTCTCGCATTTTCACCTCGACCACACGGGCAACGCGAACGCCTTCACCGCGTCCACATGGATACTCAATCAAGCGGAACTCGACTGGGCGCTTGGCACACCGACGCCGCCGGTGGTCGACCTCAAGAGTTTCAGCGCATATAAAACCGTGAAAACTCTGATGATCAGCGGCGATTACGATGTGTTCCACGATGGCACGGTTCGAATCTTGAAAGCTCCCGGGCACACGCCGGGCCACCAGGTGCTGCTTGTCAGGCTGGCTAAGTCCGGTCCGGTCCTGCTGTCGGGTGATCTCTATCATCAACGGTCGGATCGACCCCGCGTCGGCGAAATGGGCGCACGCGTGATGCCGGGCAATACCAGCCGCGCCGACTCGCTCGCCTCGGTCAACCGCATCGAAACCATTCTCGCGAACACGCACGCACGGCTCATCATTCAACACGATCCCGACGACTTCAAGTCGCTGCCGGTGAGTCCGGCTTATCTCGAATAGGATGGAGGAGGCGCAATGAAGCAACTTTTTAACAAGACTGCGTTCGTCACCGGCGGCGCAAGCGGCATAGGACTCGCGATCGCGAGAGTATTCTTGAATAGCCATATGAACGTGGTCATCGCGGATATTCGGCAGGACCATTTGGATGCGGCGAAGGCAGCGTTGAGCGATCGGCAAGATCGGGCTGCATTTCTGCGGCTCGATGTGACGGATCGCAAGGCGATGGCCGAAGCGGCAGAGGAAACAGAACGGCTCTTCGGTAAAGTTCATGTTCTATGCAACAACGCCGGCATCGGCGACGGAGTGCCCATGGATCGAGCCGGTTATGAAGACTGGGATTGGGTGTTAAACGTCAATCTGGGTGGCGTCATCAACGGCATTGTGACCTTCGTGCCGCGGATCAAGGCCCACGGTGAAGGCGGCCACATCGTCAATACGGCATCCATGCACAGTTTCTTGGCGCTTCCGTCGTGGGGAGGAATTTACTCCGCCTCCAAGTTCGCCGTCCGGGGCTTGAGCGAATCGCTGCGGCTTGCGCTCGCGCCCTT
This sequence comes from uncultured Gammaproteobacteria bacterium, assembly GCA_963783185.1. Classification (GTDB taxonomy): domain Bacteria; phylum Pseudomonadota; class Gammaproteobacteria; order Steroidobacterales; family Steroidobacteraceae; genus Bog-1198. Next base: position 348,479 of record CAWAMT010000003.1, read on the forward strand.
CAACATCGGAGTCTCCGTGCTTTGTCCCGGACTGGTCTCGACGAACATCGGCGAATCGGTCGCGCTGCGTCCGGCGCGCCTCAACACGAACCCTGTGCCGCCGGAGCCGCTGCATCCGACCGCACAAATCACTGCGCCCCCGCCGGGCTCCGGCATGGATCCGGCGGATGTCGCCGAACGAGTGCTGCGCGGTATCCAGCACAATGATTTTTACATTTTTTCGCATGGGGATCATAAAGACGAGCTGCGTGAACTCTTCGACGAGATACTTGCGGCGGTCCCAGCTCCCCAAGGCATCGATGCGGGCCGTCTGGCTTTCGAGCAGGAGCGCCGCCAGAAAACGGCCGCGGCCAAGGCGTTGATGCCGCGCGTGCGGGGCGAGACATCTGCCGCTGCGAAGGAAAAATTGTAAATGACATACTCAAGTCCTACTTCGGATGACCGCCCCCTCTGGGATCTGCACCTTTCAGGCTTCGCGTTTCCGGCGGTCACGGCGGCGGACGAACTTGGCATATTTGATGACCTCGCTGTCGCGCCGGCCGCGGCCGACGAGGTCGCGGCCCGGCTCAACCTCAATCGGCGCGCGATACGTGCGCTGCTGCCGATACTTGCCTCTTCGGGATTTCTGGTCCAGCGTCTGGGACGTTATCACGTCACTGATACGGCAAAAGATTTCCTGCTACGCGCGAGCCCATTCTACTGGGGCCCGGTGTTCGCGCTGATGCGGCAAATGCCCCAGGTGCACGAGAGCGTAACGATCGCCCTGAAGCAACCGCAAGATCCGGCAAAATGGGATTCAGCAATGGCAAAGCCGTCGAACGCATGGAGTGATGGTCAAGTCTCACTCGAAATGGCGACGTCGATCGCGGCCTATATGCATGCGAACTGTCTTGCCGCCGCGCTTGTCGCCGCGCAACGAGTCGACCTGTCCGCGACCCACCGCCTCCTGGATGTAGGCGCAGGATCGGGATGCTTTTCCATCGCTTTCGCGCAAGCCAATCCAAAGCTTCACTGCACCATCATGGATCTTCCGTCGATGTGCGAAATCGCAACGAGCTACACTCGCACCGCCGGAGTCGAGGCGCGCGTCGACACGCGAGCCGTCGACATGTTCCGGCAGGAGTGGCCGCACGGGTACGACGCGGTTCTGTTCTCGAATATTTTCCACGATTGGGATTTTGAGACCTGCAAGGCATTGGCAGCGCGCGCGTATGAAGCATTGCCGTCCGGAGGCCGCATTCTGTTGCACGAAATGCTGCTCGATGACAGCCACGACGGACCGCCGACCGCAACGGCGTTCTCCTTGTACATGTTGCTCGGAACCAAGGGACAGCAATTCACCGCCGCCGAACTTGCGGGCCTCGTGACCGAAGCTGGGTTTACCAATCCCCGCGTGATCCCCTGCCACGGTTATTTCTCGGTCCTGTCGGCCGAGAAGCCCTAGCTTCAACGCTCATGCCGCACGTTTAATGGGCGAACCAATAATGGGCGAACCGCGCGCGATGAGCCTCGCTGCCCTACTCGATCAGCAGCGGGTCGGTCCGATGCAGATTACCGTTGTCGGCCTGTGCCTGTTGGCGATGTTGATCGATGGGTATGACGTCTATATGTTTGGGATTGCTTTGCCGGTCATCGCCAGATCGTTCGCTGTCCCGCCGTCCGCCTTGACCGAAGTAATCGTCGCTCAGAATGTCGGTCTGGTCCTCGGCACTTTTGTCGCCGGCCCTATATCTGACCGATATGGACGAAAAGCGACCCTGATCCTTTGCGTCATTGCCTTTGGATTGCTCACCCTCGCCACCGCCCAAGTGCATACGCTCATACAAATGACGGTGTTGCGCTTCGCCGCGGCAATCTTTTTTTCCGGCGTGGTTCCTAACGCCGTCGCGCTAACGAGCGAAGTGGCGCCGATGCGTTTTCGCTCGGGCCTGGTGGCGTTCATCTTTTGCGGGTATGCGGGCGGGACCGCCATCGGCGGTTTTGTCAACGGTGCGTTGCTCGCGACCCATCACTGGCCGCTGATCTTCATGATCGGCGGAATACTGCCGCTGTGTCTCGCCATTCCGCTCGCGTTGTTCCTGCCGGAGTCTTTGCGTTTTCGCGCCCGCCGGGATCCTCGCGATCCGCACATCGCACGATCGTTGAAGCGCATGGATCCGAGCCTTTCGCTCAGCGGCGAGGAATCCTTCAACCTCGGTGAGGAATTAGGCGATCCGGCTCGATTATCGGTGAGCGAACTGTTCGTGCGTAAGCGCCGCGGGCTGACGCTCCTGCTGTGGCTTTGCTTCGCGCTAAGCCTGGGGGGAATCGCGACCATGGCAGCGTGGACTGCAACGGTGTTGAACGGCAGGATCGGGTTGCCCATCGCAGAGGTGGGCACTCTGATCGGCGTCTCCGCGTTGGCGGGCCTTTTCGGTACCGGCTCGAGCGGCTTCATCATGGATAGGATCGGAGCCGGCCGCACTCTATTTCTTTTCTACGCGGGAACTGCGCTTTGCATGCTGGCGCTGTCGGTGGCGAATTTTCACAGTGCTGCGATTTTCCTGCTGATGGCAGCCATGGGGTATTGCGGCAATAGCGCGCAAGGGGCGCTCAACGCTTTTTCATCGAGTGCGTATCCGACCCGAATGCGGGCCACAGGCGTGGGCTGGGCATTTGCGGCCGGCCGCACGGGAGGAATCCTAGGCCCCATCATCGGCGGCAAGATCATCGCCGGCGGACACGGGGCTGGCGCTTTTTATGTTGCACTCGCCTTACCGCTGCTCCTCGTCGCCTTAGCTGTTCCGTTCGTTACGCGAGCACTCCGGCGGGCATTCAGCCCTGATTTAGGACCTTCGCTCTGAGCTCCCTGACGGCCTAGGCCATGTCGCTCGGCGGCACGCGGGAGGCGGGACCGCTTGCCAGCAACTTTGCTGAAGACCCGACGAATCGGGACCCCACCCGTACTCCTGTGGCATTTTTAATACAGCCAGGTTTTCCCTGCATATCCTTACTTGCTCGGGATATTAACCATTGTTAGCTTATATTTGTGAATCCAATAACATTGACAGTGTTTCCAAGTAAGGTATTCTCGACGAAAGCGACGTAATCGCGGGCTGCGTGGCTGGTTTACTACAAGCAAAATTACTGTGTCTCCAACGATCTTTCGTACCACTGAAGGTACTCGACTCGAAGCGATGCGCCAACGCAACGGCGATTGCGCTGTGAGTGGATATTTCCTTCCGTCGCAGGCGAGTTACGGCGTCCGCAATTAGGCGAGATACGGAAATAACAGATCAACTCAGAAGCGCGGTGAGATCTCATCGTAGCCGTCGAATTCAGGCATCAGGGGAGGATTTCATGTCGGCAGAAATAGCAAGTCATTCCAGTGGCTCAACATTTACGGTGCGCCGGCTACTCGCCGCCACCATGCTCGCAGGACTGACAGCGGGTCCCGCGCTCAGTCAAAACGCCGGCGGTAATGCGGGACCTGCGGCGTCCGGGAGCGACCAACTGACGGAAATCGTGGTCACCGCGCAGTTTCGCTCTGAGAATCTGCAGCAGACACCTCTGGCCATCACCGCAATCACGGGGCAGATGATCGCGGATCGCAGCATGACCAACGTGACCGATGTGGCGGCTGATGTTCCGAGCGTCACCTTACTGAAAGGTTCCACGGCCTTCGGGCCCTCGGTGGCCGCTTCGATCCGCGGCATCGGACAGTACGACTTCGACCCGGCGCTCGAGCCTGGAGTGGGCATTTATGTCGATGATGTCTACTACGCAACACTCACCGGTTCGGCACTCGACCTGTTGGATCTGGAGCGGGTCGAGGTGCTGCGCGGCCCGCAGGGCACGCTGGAGGGAATGAACTCGATCGGCGGCGCGGTCAAGCTGTTCTCCCAGAAGCCCAATGGACTCGCCTGCGACGGATCGCTTTCCATGGAACAATATCGCCGGGTGGTGGATTAGTGCCCGCACGCTGGTGGATCCGGCCGAGTTCCTGCGCGGCCAGACCGAGCGGATGAAAGCCGCCGCCGCCGAGTTGAAATTCGAGATGGCTGCGAAGATCAAGGCGAAGGCGTCGAGCAGGTGTCTCAGCTGGGAAAGGGGCGTTCCGTCACTTGGGCCGCTTTAACGCGATTTCGCCTATCTCTCGCTCCAGCACGGACCGCCCCCCAGGCTGGCAACGCCAAAGTTTTTCTCATTACGCCCGGACGGATCGAAGAGGTGCTGGGCCTGATCACCGAACCCAAGCCCGCGGAGGTCTTGCGCACCGCCCTGACGCTGGCCGACGGTGCGCGCCGATGGCGTCGATCTGCTCGGCGCCGACGCATCGGGATCGTTGCCCACCATTTGTTCTCGCCGAAACAGGGGCATGGCGTGTTCGTTCGGCTCGACAGCATCGACGAGAAGACGATCGCCCGGGCCTACCAGGAAGTGAAAAAACAACCAGCCGAAGAACCCGTCGAAAGCGAAGGGGTCATGAAAAGTGCAGTCGTTGTGAAGCGACTCTCCTGGCGGGACGCCCTACGTTGGAATTTACTACATTGGATTTTACTTGACTGCCTGCCACTGGGAATTATAGTTCTCGCGACAGTCAACTTTTGCATGCATTTCCGCAAAAGTGTGGAGTGTTCGTTCACGGATGGGGTAGTAACCGGTTTCGTTCTGATCGGCTGACCTGTCTTCAAAAGGGCGAAAAGGGCGTTCGTTGCAGTATTCTGGCTTGATCGAAGAGCCATTCCGTCCCGATCGTCTCGTTGAATTCGCCGATGCCGGGCTTTGGGCATGAACCGTGGCGTCGACCGCCGGCCATCTGACCGGGAATCGAGGATCAAAGATGAGCTGCCAGCCGTTCTCGGACGTGTTGCGAAAAAGCGAGTACGATGCGATCTTCAAGAGGTGGGGATTGCAGGCGACGCAGCACTGGCTTCCCGGCCCTTTTTCCGATGGCCTGCCTGAATTCTCCGCAGACCGTGACGGCTCCGAAAAGCAAGAAAAGGAAGCCGTCAATGAACTGTATGAACTCATGCACAAAGGACCGCAGAGCGGCGAGGGAACGCCCGCGCCCCATCCGCTTGCCGCCTTGTGCTTCTCTGGCGGGGGCATCCACAGCGCGACATTCAACCTGGGGGTCTGTTAAAGACTGGCCTGGCTCGGGCTGCTCGATCAGTTCGACTATCTCTCCACCGTTTCCGGCGGGGGCTTTATCGGCAGTTGGCTGACGGCCTGGGCCCATCGCGACGGCGGGCTCGGCAACGTCGTCCGGAAGCTCAACCAGAATCCCGCGGATCCGCTGAAAAACCCGCTGCCGCAGGTGAAACATTGCCGCGATTTCAGCAGGTACCTGAGCCCGCGGCGTGAGCCTCCTTTCGGCCGACACCTGGACGCTGCTGGCGATCTACGTCCGCAACCTCGTGCTGAATTGGACGGTTCTGATCCCGTTGCTGCTGGCGGTGTTGATGGTGCCTCGATTGTCGGCGGCATCATCGACCTGTTTCCGGTTTTGGAGTTGAAGACGGGCAACGATTCGAGCAATTCGAGTTCGACGCCGATCACGGTCAATTTGCAGTCCAACACTCCCGGCACGGATCTCCGCCTCGTGGTGACGCCGTCGCCGGCGCAAACGCCTTCCGGTTCGGCTTCTCCGGCGGCGGCGCTGTCGAAGCCGAACCCGTGTCAAGGGAACCTCGTCGTGGTATCTTCCCTCGGTTCTTTTCGTTTTCGGGATTCTCTTCGTGGGTTGGTCATACTGGTTCGCGCTTCGGAGTGAGCCGATCATCTTCAGAGAGGATCCAAAAAAGACGGAGCCGATTTCCGACAGTCAGAAAGCGAAAGAGGACTCGGCCGCCACGACCCCCTGCGCCGACAATCCCCCAAGCCGCACAAGACTCCATTCCAAGTCTCGTTTCTGTGGTTGTGTCTCGCTCCCCTGGTTCTTCGCACTGTTTGCTTTCCGTTGGATGGGCCTGGGCTGAAAGTCCGACGACAGACAATTTTCATAACTTGGTCTGATCTTCGCGTAGCGTCCATGCCGCTCATTGCCGGGTGGCATTGCTCATTGAGCAAAAGATGGAACGGAAGAGTGCCGCAGTTATTGGCGGCGATCTTCGCGGGACTTGTCGCGGGGGCGCTGCTTTGCTGTCCGCCAAGCTTCTAAAGACTGTTCATGGTGCGGCCGGTCTGTATTCCACGGACGGGCGCCGCCGCCGCCGATGGTTGGGAGACCGCGATCTATGCCACCCTGGCCGTGCCATTGGTGCTTGGATCGCTGGCCATCGCGGCGATGATTCGCACGGGCTTGCTTTCCCGGGCCCCCAAGAGCACCGACGAGTTCCGCGAGTGGTGGTCAAGATTCGGAGCCTGGGTCACGATCGCCATCGTCGCCTGGCTTGTGATCTGGGCACTGGTGTTGCTCGTGCCGGGCCTGATCCTCTATAGCGGATCGGCGTGGGCGGACCGGGCTGGGCCGCATTGGGAGGAGCCACCGGCTTATTCACGATTCTCGTGGGCAAGAGCAGCCAAACGCCCGCCACCTCCGAATCGGTACAGCCGGCAAGCACGTCGGCGCGCCCGTCAATCAGATCTTGCTGGCCGTTGCCGCACCGATTTTCTTTGCCTGATTATTGCCGCTCTTTCCCTGGCGATGGACGGACTGCTTTCGTGTCGTTTTGGTTTCGATTGCACCGAAACCGGCTTCATTCGTCCTGCGCCAGACGCACAAGACGCCGCGTGGCATTTCGGCGATGATTGAGGTCTTCGACGACGACACGGAGTACCACCCTCAAGTGCAGAAGATATCTCTACGCGTCTCTGGCTGAGGACCGCCGGAGGGTCTTTGGCAGGGGACGCTATGGCCGTTGCTCAACTTGAACCGGGCCCCACTGCAAGAACTTGCGCGATCTTATCAGTGGAAAGTGAGCCTTCAGAGCAT
>CAWAMT010000004.1:0-2500 GCA_963783185.1 uncultured Gammaproteobacteria bacterium
GAAAGCATCCCTCGCCATCAACAAAACCAGTAATCCACCCAATCTTAATCAGTCTTTCCTGCTGATTGTCCGCAGCTGACGAATTTTCACTGCCCCAAGACTCATTTGGCATACGTAGCGGACACAAATTTCATCGTAGGACGAGTATCGCAGCATGCTCGGAGATTCCAGCATATAGCCAAATTTTACTAAGGCAGCGTTTGTTCACCTTAGGACCGTTCTGGTCGTTCACAACACGCAAAAGTCACGTGTTAATGGAGTTATCGCATTGCGCATAACTCCTGCATGTCGCCATGCAGTTCGGACTTTATCATCTCTTCAGGATGAAGAGCCTGGCGTAAAGTCTCTGAGGATTCCGGAGGAATCCGGCCTTTCCTGCTGATTGACTGCACTAAAAGATTTTCACTACCGCTCGCCGTCGAACGATGAGTACTTTTAGATACTCAGTGTTTCCAGCATATAGCCAAGTTTATTTACGTAACTACAACTATAGAAGTTGTCCTAATTTACTTACCCACGAACTCTACATCGTCGACTCGACTCTCTCGTCTACCAATGCCTATAGTTACGGCCGCCGTTTACCGGGGCTTCGATCAAGAGCTTCGCCTTGCGGCTGACCCCATCAATTAACCTTCCGGCACCGGGCAGGCGTCAGACCCTATACATCCACTTTCGTGTTCGCAGAGTCCTGTGTTTTTGGTAAACAGTCGCAGCCCCCGATTATCTGAGACCTCTATCTGCTCAGGGAGTAAATCCCATCACAAACAAAGGCACACCTTCTCCCGAAGTTACGGTGTCAAATTGCAGAGTTCCTTAACCCGAGTTCTCTCAAGCGCCTTAGAGTTTTCCTCTCACCCACCAGTGTCGGTTTGCGGTACGGACGATTATTACCTGAAGCTTAGAGGCTTTTCCTGGAAGCGTGGCGTCAACAACTTCGAACTCCGAAGAGTCCTCGTACTCAGTTCTTGGGATTAATGAGACTCCGGATTTACCTGGAATCTCTCCCTACGACCTTGAACCGGGAACCAACCCCGGATCGTCTAGCCTTCTCCGTCACCCCATCGCAGTAATAATCGGTGCAGGAATATTAACCTGCTTTCCATCGACTACACCTTTCGGTCTCGCCTTAGGATCCGACTCACCCTCAGCTGATTAACATAGCTCAGGAAACCTTGGGTTTTCGGCGTGCGGGTTTTTCACCCGCATTAACGTTACTCATGTCAGCATTCGCACTTCTGATACCTCCAGCAAACCTCGCAGTTCACCTTCGCAGGCGTACAGAACGCTCCCCTACCGCTTAACGATCCGAAGATCAATCAAACCCATAGCTTCGGTGCTTGGCTTAAGCCCCGTTAAATCTTCCGCGCAGGCCGACTAGACTAGTGAGCTATTACGCTTTCTTTAAAGGATGGCTGCTTCTAAGCCAACCTCCTAGCTGTTTTAGCCTTCCCACATCGTTTACCACTTAGCCAAAACTTTGGGACCTTAGCTGATGGTCTGGGTTATTTCCCTCTTCACGACGGACGTTAGCACCCGCCGTGTGTCTCCCGTGATAACACTCCTGGGTATTCGGAGTTTGCATAGATTTGGTAGAACGGGATGTTCCCCTAGTCTAAACAGTGCTCTACCCCCCAGGGTGAATGACACGAGGCACTACCTAAATAGCTTTCGGGGAGAACCAGCTATCGCCAGCCTTGATTAGCCTTTCACTCCTATCCACACCTCATCGACGCACTATTGCAACAGTGGTTCGTTCGGGCCTCCGGTAGGTGTTACCCTACTTTCACCCTGGACATGGATAGATCGACTGGCTTCGGGTCTACTCCCAGCGACTGAAACGCCCGATTAAGACTCGGTTTCCCTACGGCTCCCCTATTCGGTTAGCCTTGCCACTAAAAGTAACTCGCTGACCCATTATACAAAAGGTACGCAGTCACCCCTTGCGGGGCTCCCACTGCTTGTACGCACACGGTTTCAGGTTCTATTTCACTCCCCTCTCCGGGGTTCTTTTCGCCTTTCCCTCACGGTACTAGTTCACTATCGGTCGACAGAGAGTATTTAGCCTTAGAGGATGGTCCCCCTATGTTCAGGCAGGATTGCACGTGTCCCGCCCTACTCTTTGTGCTCCATGCGCTCGCCTTTTCGTGTACGGGGCTATCACCCGCTATGGCCAGACTTTCCAGACTGTTCCACTAAGACTTACGCAATTATGAGCACTGGGCTGTTCCGCTTTCGCTCGCCACTACTAACGGAATCTCGGTTGATTTCTATTCCTCCGGTTACTGAGATGTTTCAATTCACCGGGTTCGCTCCTTTGACCTATGTATTCAGTCAAAGGTACCGCCGAAGCGGTGGGTTTCCCCATTCGGAAATCTTCGGATCGAAGCATATTTGCCGGCTCCCCGAAGCTTATCGCAGGCTACCACGTCCTTCATCGCCTTCTGTCGCCAAGGCATCCACCATGTGCGCTTATTCACTTGACCATATAACCCCAAGCGAT
>CAWAMT010000004.1:5000-79629 GCA_963783185.1 uncultured Gammaproteobacteria bacterium
TGTAATGGATTCATTTAGTGCTGATTTCCTGCGCTCGTTGAGCGAGCGCGGCTACATTCACCAGATAACGGATGCTGCGGGCCTCGATGCGCGCGCGAATTCGGCGGGTGATTTCGGCCTATATCGGCTTCGATGCCACGGCGGACAGCCTGCACATCGGAAGTCTGGTGCAGATCATGCTGCTGCGCCGCTTGCAGCAGGCCGGCCACCGTCCGATCGTGCTGATGGGCGGCGGCACGACGAAGATCGGCGACCCCTCCGGCCGCGAGGAGACCCGGCAGCTGCTGACCGAGGAGCAGATCAACGGGAACATTGCAGTCCATCCGCGAGATATTCAGCCGCTTCTTGAGCTTTGATGCCGGTCCCTCCGGCGCCATCATGGTCAACAACGACGATTGGCTGAGCGAGCTGCAATACATCCCGTTTCTTCGCGACGTCGGCCGGCATTTCACCATCAATCGCATGCTGACCATGGACAGCGTGCAGCTGCGTTTGGAGCGCGAGCAGCCGCTGACATTTCTTGAATTCAACTACATGATCTTGCAGGGCTACGATTTCGTGGAGCTGTTCAAGCGCTACGGCTGCACATTGCAGATGGGCGGCTCGGACCAGTGGGGCAATATCGTGCAGGGAGTGGAACTCGGGCGGCGCATGGCGCGACGCGCAGTTGTTCGGTCTGACCTCGCCGCTGATCACGACCTCTTCCGGCGCCAAGATGGGCAAGACCGCCAGCGGCGCCGTTTGGCTCGAATCCAAGCCGTCTTTCGCCCTACGACTACTGGCAATTCTGGCGCAACACCGAGGATGGCGACGTCGGGCGGTTCCTGCGCCTGTTCACGGATTTGCCGATCGATGAAATCGCGCAGGCTGGAGCAGCTCAAGGATGCCGAGATCAATGTCGCCAAGGAAATTCTGGCCACCGAGGCCACGCGGCTTTGCCACGGCGACAAGGCGCCCTTGATGCGGCGGCGACGGCTGCGCGCGCCTTTGCGGGTGGTTCGGCTGAAGGGTTGCCCACCTTTCACTTGAAGAGCGGCGAGCCGGTGCTCGTGATCGATGTGGCCATTGCGCTCGAGATGGCAGCCTCCAAGAGCGAAGCCCGCCGATTGGTCGATCAAGGCGGCGTACGGCTCAACGACCAACCGGTCCGGACAGCTAGCGCCAACATCAGCGAGGCGGATCTCGATGCGAGCGGCACGGCGCGGCTCACCGTCGGCAAGAAACGCCACGGGCTGATTCGCCGCTCTTAAACGCCGGCGGCCGCCGGCGCTTGGCTCCGCGCGTCGCCGTGGCCAGCCATTTTTTTGCGACGTATGTCAACGCCGAGCCGCGCTCTTTCCCCAAAAATCGAAGCCGGTCGCACTGCGGGGAATCTTTCCCCCTCCTTCACAAGAAGGCTCGCTCGGATTGACCGACTGGTGGGTGGCGGCTAGCCTTGACCGATTGTGTCTCGAGAAACCAATTAACTCATGCGCCGCAACAGCTTCACCACATTGAGATTATCCCGGTACTTCAAGGTCCTGATGGGCCGCATTGCGCCGTATGCCGCGGCCGCCAGCGCTGCACTCATTCTTTGGCACGCTGCTCGCGATACCCCGACGTTGGGAATGAACAATCCCGCGCCGCTGGTCTACCCGGCCGGTAAGCCGGCAGCTGCCGCGCCGATTGTGCCGGCCGAGATCGCCAACCCGGGGACCGGCGCCGCCGCCTCCGTACAGCAAGCGAGCGTCGCCGCGACCATCGAAGTGGTGGTCGGCCGAAACGACACCCTCGATGCCATTTTCCGCCGCATGGCGCTCGATCCGGCGGATCTCGCCGCGATTCGGAATTTGCCCGGCATCCGTCAGAGCCTAGATTTCTTAAAGCCGGGGGATGCGATCAAGCTCACGCACGCCGATGGCGAGGTCAAGGAGCTGTCCCGCAAGGTCAGCGAAACCCAAACTCTCCACGTGGTGCGTGAAGATGCGGGCTTCGCGGCCAAGATGGTCGCAAATCCGGTGCAGACGCGCATTCGCACCGCCACCGCCACAATCGATTCTTCCTTGTTTCAGGCCGCGGAGTCGGCGGACATATCCGAACCGGTGGCGCTCAAGCTTGCCGATGTATTCGCATGGGACATCGACTTCGTCCTCGACATCCGCGAAGGCGATCGATTCACGGCGGTCTACGAACAAATCTACCAGGACGGCAAATACCTGCGCGACGGCGAAGTTCTGGCGGCGGAGTTCGTGAACAGCGGCAAGGTCTATCGTGCGGTGCGATACGTGAACGAGTCGGGCTCGGTCGGCTACTACACGCCGGACGGCAAGCCCATGCGCAAGGCCTTCTTGCGCGCTCCGGTGGAATTCACGCGGGTGAGCTCGGTGTTCAACCCGCACAGACTGCATCCGATCCTGAACCTCATCCGCGGACACATGGGAACCGACTATGCGGCGCCCATCGGCACTCCGGTCCATGCGGCCGGCGACGGGCGCGTGAGCTTCGAGGGCGAGCGAGGGGGCTACGGCAACGCCGTCGTGCTGTCCCACAGCAACAACGTGTCGACGCTCTACGGCCATATGTCGCGCTTCGCCAAAAACATCCGCCTAGGTTCGCACGTGCGTCAAGGCGAGGTCATCGGTTACGTCGGCATGACCGGACTCGCGACGGGGCCTCATCTGCACTACGAATATCTGATGAACGGCGTACACAAGGATCCGCAGACCGTGCAGCTGCCGGGCGCCGAACCGTTGCGCGCCGATTCGTTGGGCAAATTCCACGCCGCTGACTGCGCCCTGGCTTTCAAACCTGTCTCGCGCGGCCGTCCGAGGCGCCGATGCCGACTACGAGCGCCTCCGCGACGCCCTAGGTGCAAACCTTGAGCGCATCCCGGTCAGGCATTGCGGTGAATTGACGCCGCCGAAGGCGGTCGAGACCGAAGCGTTCGCGGCGTGTGCCCAAGAACGCGCGGGCTTGGTATCGCTCATTGAACTGTCGGTCCCCGACACCTCACACTGGGGCGCAATGAACGATACAGACCTGCACACGCCCCAGCTCTACATCAATCGGGAACTGTCGTTTCTCGAATTCAATCAGCGGGTGCTGGAGCAGGCCAAGGACAGCCGCATTCCGCTCCTCGAGCGGGTAAAATTCCTGTGCATCTCCTGCGCGAATCTCGACGAATTCTTCGAGATTCGCGTGGCGGGCCTGCAAGGAGCTGTTGGAGGCCGGCGCGCTGCAGGGCGGTCCGGACGGGCTGTCGCGTGCCCGAGCAGCTGAAGGCGATCCGCGCCCGCGCCGTGCGTCTGGTCGATGAGCAATATCAACTGCTCAACGATGTGCTCATGCCGGAACTCGCGAAAAACGGCGTCGTCTTCGTGTCGCCGGACACGCTGGACCGAAGCCCAGGCCGCCTGGCTGGCGGGCTACTTCTACCGCGAAGTCGAGCCGGTGCTGAGCCCGCTGGCGCTCGATCCCGCGCGGCCGTTTCCCGAAGATTCTCAACAAGAGCCTGAATTTCGCGATCGTCGTCGAGGGCGAGGACGGGTTCGGGCGCAACAGCGGCCTTGCGGTCGTGCAGGCGCCGCGCTCGCTGCCGCGTCTGATTCGGCTTCCCGACGAGCTCGGCAGCCGGCATTTCGTCTTTCTCGGCACCATCGTCGAGGCATTCGTCGTCGAAGCTGTTCGCCGGCATGCGCATGCGCGGCTGCTACCAGTTCCGGGTGACCCGCAACAGCGATCTATTCGTCGAACAGGAAGAAGTGGACGACTTGCTGCGCGCCGTCGAGGGCGAGCTCGCATCGCGCCGCTACGGCGATGCGGTGCGCCTGGAGACCGCGCACGATTGCCCCGATGAAATTCTCAGTTATCTGCTCGAGCAATTCGGGCTCACCGGCGATGATCTTTACAAGGTGTCGGGGCCCGGTGAACCTGAACCGCCTGATGGCGCGTCTACGATCTCGTCGATCGGGCGGAACTCAAGTACGCCGCGTTCACGCCGAGCATTCCCGAGCGGCTGCGCAGGGCATGGGCAACGATCTGTTTGCGACACTGCGTGCCGGCGACGTGCTGCTGCACCACCCGTTTCAAGGCTTCGGGCCCGGTCACGGATTTCATCAAGCAGGCCGCAAGCGATCCGCAAGTTCTCGCCATCAAGCAGACTCTGTACCGCGCGGGCAGCGATTCGGCGATCGTCGGTGCGCTGGCCGAAGCCGCGCAAGCCGGAAAGGACGTCACCGTCATCATCGAGCTGCGGGCGCGCTTCGATGAGGAGGCGAACATCGAACTCGCGAACAAGCTGCAGGAAGCGGGCGCGCACGTCATGTACGGCGTGTTCGGCTTCAAGACCCACGCCAAGCTCGTGATGGTGGTGCGGCGCGAAGAGAAGGGCCTGCGGCGCTACTGTCACCTGGGCACGGGCAACTACCACGCCAAAACGGCGCGGCTCTATACCGACTACGGCCTGATGACCGCCGACGAAGCGATCGGCGAGGATATCCACGAGATCTTTCTGCAGCTCACCGGACTGACGCGGGTACCGCGTCTGCGCAAGCTCCTGCATGCGCCGTTCACCCTGCATCAGGCGCTTGACTGCGAAGATCGAACGCGAGACCGAGCATGCTCGCGCCGGCAAGCCGGCGCGCATCATCGCCAAACTCAACGCGCTCACCGAACCGACGATCATTCAGGCCCTGTACCGCGCCTCGCGCGCCGGAGTCGAAAATCGATCTCATCGTTCGCGGCGTGTGCTGCTTGCGGCCCGGGGTTCCCGGAGTATCCGAACGCATCAAGGTGCGCTCGATCGTCGGGCCGATTTCTCGAGCATTCGCGCGTCTACTACTTTGAAAACGCGGGCGCGCGCGAGGTGTACTGCGCCAGCGCGGACTGGATGGACCGGAACCTTTTTCGCCGAATCGAAGTGGCGTTTCCGGTGGAGTCCGCTGAACTTCAAACGCGCGTTGCCGACGACCTGAATCTGTACCTCGCGGACGACTGCCAGGCCTGGGAACTGCAATTCGAACGGTGAATACTCTCGCGCCGGCGGTGCCTGCGAGACATCGGCTCAGGCACGACCTCTTGAGCCTGTACGATGAGCGCGTCGCGCTCACGGAGTCTTGACCGCCGTTTCCGGCGGCGTCCGGTTCAGGTTCAGGCGAAAGCCGGCGTCCTTGAGGTAGGCACGCTCCTGTTCCAGATCCTCGAGGGTCAGCGGGTGCTCCTTCATCCAGCCCTGCGGCAATTCCAAACTCAAGTTGCGGCCCTTCACCTGCAACCGCACTTCCGGCAGCGGTTGCGGGCTGCGGCCGCGATGCAGCAGCACCGCCAGGCGCAGCAGCACGATCAGAAACTCGGCGTGACGATCCCACGGCGGCACGAGATCTTCCAGCGCCTCGAAAGACAGCTGCCGCCGATGGCCGCCGACCAATGCCGACAGCAGCAATTGCTCTTCGCGCGGGAATCCCGGCATGTCCGCGTGCTCGAGAAGATAGGCGCTGTGGCGATGATATTTCGAATGTGCGATGTCGAGGCCGGTCTCGTGCAGGCGTGCCGCCCAGCGCAGCACCAACTCCGCCAGCGGGTCTTCCAGCCCCCATTCGGACTCGACTTGTTCGAGCAGAGTCACGGCGGTGGCTTCGACGCGGTCGGCCTGCACCGTATCGACGTGATAGCGCTTCTCCATGGCGCGCACGCTGCGCACACGGGCATCTTCGTCGGTGAAACGGCCCATGAGATCGTAAAGCAGTCCCTCGCGCATCGCGCCTTCGGCGACGCGAACGCGATCGACGCCGAAGTTCTCGACGATCTCCAACAAGATCGCCAGCCCTGCCGGAAACACCGGTGCGCGCTCGGCATCGACGTCCTCGAGATCGAGATCATCGACGTGGCCCGCGGCGATCACGCGCTCCGCCAAGGCTGCGCAGATTGTCGAGCGTGATGCGCGGCGAATCGGGGTTGAGCCGGCGCACGACGTCGCCGATCACGCGAACCGTGCCGGAACTGCCGAACGCCTGCAGCCAGCCGAGCTTGCGGTACGCTTCTTGAATGGGCTCGAGCTCGAGCCTGACCGCGGTGCGCGCCCGCTCGAAACGCTTCTCGGAGATTCTGCCGTCGTCGAAACAGATGGTGGTCAAGCCGACGCAGCCCACCGACAGGCTCTCGAGCAGCAAGGGATTGAATCCCTCGCCGATGACGACTTCGGTCGAGCCGCCGCCGATATCGATGACCAGCCGCTTGTCCGGGCTCATGGGGCTG
Source organism: uncultured Gammaproteobacteria bacterium (assembly GCA_963783185.1). Lineage (GTDB taxonomy): Bacteria > Pseudomonadota > Gammaproteobacteria > Steroidobacterales > Steroidobacteraceae > Bog-1198. Next base: position 11,232 of record CAWAMT010000004.1, read on the forward strand.
GTGTGCGCGACACCCGAATAGATCAGCCGCGCCTCTTCGAGCCCGGAAATGATTTCGATCGGATGCCCGAGTGCGGCGCGCGCGCGCTCCAAGAACCAACGCTTGCGCTTCGCGCGCCGCAACGCGTTCGTGCCGACCACCCGCACGCTGTCCGCATGCATGGCGCGCAGCCGCTGCCCGAAGCGCTCGAGGCAGCGCAGGGCGCGGTCGGTGGCGGCGTCGTCGAGGCGTCCGCTATCGCCCAGGCCCGCGGCGAGGCGCACCATTTCGCGCAATCGGTCCAATATGACGAGTTGGCCGTGCGAGTAGCGCGCGACGACCATGTGAAAACTGTTGGAGCCAAGATCGACGGCGGCGAGGACGTCGGGTACGACACGACCGCCGCTCATCTACGCGGTCGACTTCTCTAGGCCGAGAATGAGGACCCGCAACCGCAGGTGGTCTTGGCGTTCGGGTTACGAATGACGAACTGAGCGCCCTGTAGATCCTCTTTGTAGTCGATTTCCGCGCCCATGAGATATTGCGCGCTCATGGGATCGACCAGCAGCTGAACCCCGTGGTTTTCCACGCAAAAATCGCCGTCCTCGATCTTCTCGTCGAAGGTGAATCCGTACTGAAAGCCCGAACAGCCGCCGCCGGAGACGAATACCCGCAGCTTCAGGTTCGGATTGGCTTCCTCGCGGATCAGTTCGCCCACCTTTCCGGCCGCGGCATCCGTGAAAACCAGCACATCGGGCGGCGGCGGGGCCGCAGGTCGTCGGCGACAGATGTCTGATGTTGCGTTCATAGCTCCATAGTGTACTCGGCGGCCTCGGCCAATCAAAGCGACGGGGCTCAGCTTGAGACTCCGTTCGCACCCTCGCTGAGCGCCCGGGCCGGCCCCGATGGATCAACTTACCATTAATCTGGGCGCCAACCGCGGTTTCAATGACCGTGTAGTGCACATTGCCGAGAACCCGTGCCTTTGCGCCGAGTTCGACCCGGTCGCTGGCATCGATATCGCCTTTGACGATGCCGTTCAGCAGCACATTCGGCGCAATGACGGAACCTTCGATGCAGCCCTGCTCGCTCACCGACAAGAAGCGCTCGGCTCCGGATTCACCGGTGACATTGCCGTTGATGTAGCCATCGAGGTGGAAGCCGCCGGCGAATTCGACATCGCCGTTGATGCGCGTCTTCGGCGCCGATCAGGGTGTCGATTTTCGCGTTCTTATTCGGTTTCCGTTTGAACATCTACAACACCCTTGGGCGCATTGCCGCCGTTTGCTTCGGTCTCGACCGACATTCCCTGCGCCTTCCAGACGAACGCCTGTCGAAAACCGTGGCTCAGGTCTCTGCCGCTGTGGATTTCGACTCCGACGCGCGTCGGCTCGAACCCCTGCGGCAATCGAATGAGTTCGTCATAGTCCTCGAAGTAGCGAAAGGAGTATGCCAGGCTGATGCGGCGGTTAGGCGACACTTCCGCAAAGCTCAAGCTGACCGGCTTGCCCCGCAGCAGACCGTCGATGGCGATCGCGGCGCTGCCGCCACCACGTTGTCCGGCTTGCCGGTCTGCATCAAGCACGAACTTCAGACGGTATTGCCGCCGGCGGCGTCCGGCACGATTTGCATCTGCTGCACTTTGACATGAACCAGCGAGTCGGGCTGCACCAGGCCGCGGTAGAACGACAGATCTTGATTGAGCCGCGCGATCTGGCTCTGCATGTCGCCGAGGCTGCGCTCCACTTGCTTGTAGCCTTCCCGATCGACCCGGCGCGCGACATCGGCCGCCTCCAATTGCGTGCGCTGGCGCTGCATTTTCGGCCTCCAGCTCGCGGATGCGCGCGCTCGCCGCCAAGGCGCCGCGCACCGAGTCGACCACACGGAAGCCCGCATCGTAGCGGCCGAACTCGAACGCCGCGTACAAGATGAGCACGGCAAGCAGCGCCGCGCCGCCCGAGCAGCACGCGCGCGGCGCTTCGGAGCGTGCGATCGGACGACCAATTTGCCGAAAAAGTCCGCCATCGATTCATTCCATCTGCAGAATTACGAGGGTACGCTATGATCCGCCTTTCCGCGCAAGGAACGACGCTTGCTCTGGCTCAAAGCCTTTCATGTCATCGCCATGGTCACTTGGTTCGCCGGACTGTTCTATCTGCCGCGGCTGTTCGTGTATCACGCGGACGCGACGGATCCGATCGGCGTCGAGCGATTCAAGATCATGGAACGCCGCCTGTTCGTGATCATGACCATCGGCGCGGTGGCCACCGTGGTTTTCGGCGTCGCCATGGTCATGATCGCGCCGGCATATCTCACCATGGGCTGGCTGCACGCGAAGCTGCTGCTCGTCGCCGTTGCTGATTCTCTACCATCTATACTGCTACAAGTTCAAATGGCGATTTCGCCCGCAACCGCAACACCCGCACGGCCAAGTGGTACCGCCGCTTCAATGAAGTGCCCTCGCTGCTGTTGATCGGCATCGTCATTCTGGCCGTCGTCAAGCCCTAGCGCGCCGCCGTTTTCTCAGAGCCGGCGTCCGCGAGCCGGCATCGATCTGCGGCCACCAGTCCGGGTAGGGCGGCAGGCCGTTCGGGAAAATCAGCTTGCCCAGATCGTGCAGGGCGCGCACATACACCCGCCGCTTGAAATACACGACCTCGCGCACCGGCGTCCAATAATCGACCCAGCGCCAGCGGTCGAATTCCGGCTGGTCGGTGCTGTCGAAGCGCAAACTTGGCCTCGTCGGCCGTGAGCTTCAGAAGAAACCACCGCTGCTTCTGGCCGATGCAGCGATCGCGCACATATTGCCGGGGCAGACGATAGCGCAACCAGCCCGCGGGTCGATCCCAGGACCTCGACATCCTGGCGTTCCAGGCCGATTTCCTCCTTCAATTCGCGGAACAGCGCCTCTTCGACCCGTTCGCCGCGGTTGACGCCGCCCTGAGGGAATTGCCAGCCGCGGCCCCCGACCCGTCCGCCCAGGAACAGCTCCCCGGAGCCGCGCATCAATACGATTCCTACATTTGCGCGAAAACCGTCCCTGTCGATGTAGTCGTTCGCGGGATTCTGAGCGGACATGGGCCAATTGTTCCATATCGCCGGCCGCTTGTGGTCGCCGCGATCGCCGCGCAGGTCGTCAATCGCCGCTCAACCGGCCCCCACCTGCACGCGGTTGCGGCCGAGCGCCTTGGCCCGATAAAGCGCGGCATCGGCATCCGCGAGCAGCCGGTCGGCAACGGCCTTCAAGTCCGTTTCATGCCGTCCGGGAGAGACCGCAGGCGACGCCCACCGAGACGGTCAACGTGCGCTCGATTTGCGCGGTGAGCGCAAACGGCACCGCGGCGATGACCTCGCGAATGCGCTCGGCCAGCTTGGCGGCCTCGGCGGCGCCGGCTTCGGGCAGCAGGATGGCCAACTCATCGCCGCCGAAGCGCGCCGCGGTGTCCATGCTGCGATATTTGCGACTCGACGCGCTGCGCAATCTCCTTCAGCGCGTTGTCGCCCGCCAGATGTCCATAGCCGTCGTTGATGCCCTTGAAGCGGTCGATATCGATCATCAGGCAGGCGATGGTGCCGCCGCGCCGCTGCGCGCGCGCCAGTTCCTCTTTCAAGCGTTGCTGCAGATAGCGGCGGTTGTGCCACCCGGTCAGGAAATCGGTGATGCCCGCCCGCAGCAGCCGCGCCCGGTTGACGGCATTCTCGATGCACACGGCGGCGACCGCGCCCAGGTGCGCCAGAAAATCGGTTCCATGATGGCGCGTGAAGCGCGTCGGATCGCGGCTGCCGAAGCACAGCGCCCCGGTGGCCAGGTCCTTGCGCGGCAGCGGCACCAGGGCGGCGCTTTTGAGGTTGCCGATGCCCGGAAACAACAGATGATGATCGGCGCCGACGAAAGGGCCGAGCCACGGCTTGTGCAGCGCGGCAGCTGCGGCGCCAAGCTGATCAACGAATCGACGAAGAAGATTTGCTTGAACTCTTCCGGCCGGTCGCCGCCCGCCACCAGCAAATGCCGAATCTCGTGCTGCGGATCGAGCAGCACGACGCTGACGGCATCGAGCGAATAGGATTCGCGCAGCCCATCGACCATGGCGCGCAGCAGATTGCGCCAGGCTATCGGCCCGCAGCAGCGTCAACTCGCGCGCCTGCGTGCGCTTCAGAATGGTTTCGTTGTTGGCCGCCTCGGCGGTCAACTCCTGTCAGACGCTTCTTGAGCGCTTCATTTTCCTGAATGATCTCGTCCATGCTATGGCGTTCCTGAACGCGGCTCAGCCCGCCCGCGCCTGAGCGCGCACGTCGAAATAGGCTCGGCCTCGATTCATGAGCGCGGTAAATGCCCCGGCATTTTTCGTCGCTCACGGCCGTGATCGAGCCGCTCGACGCGCCTGCTGCAAGGCGAGCAACGATTCGCCGCCGTAATCGTTCAGGCTCTGGATCTCGAAATACAGATCCGGACTTTCGGCCGCCACCCGGCTCGCCACATCCATCTGCGAATCGAAGGTGGTGCTCGAGAGCTGCGCCAGCCGCGGTGCCGCTTCACCGCTCTCGGCCAAGCGCCGTGAAGAACGCGATGTTGAGTGCGTGCGACAAGTCCAAGTACGTAGGCGATCAGGCGATCGTGCTCATCCAGACCCATGACGACCCGCTCCGCCATGGTCGGGGCGAACAGATCCTGAGCCTCCTTGCAGCGCCGCTTTGTTTCCCAAGTCGATGAAAATCACATGCCGGCCTGAAAGCAGCTCGGTATCCGGTCCGAACATGGGGTGCAGGGAAGTCACCCGGCAACCCGCTTGCACCAACGCGTCGAGACCGGCGCGCAGCGGCGTCTTCAAGCGAACCCAGATCGAAAATCAAGCCGCGCGGCGCGCGCTCCGCGAGCTTCTTGAGCAACTCCGCCGTGGCGCTCAACGGGGTCGCGAGCACGATGAGATCGCAATCCAAAGGGTGGTCCTGCCAGTCGGCAAAGTGATCGAAGCCCGGCAGCCCGCCCGCTCGGATCGGCGATTGCGACACGGAATCCCTGCGAGGCCAGAAATTCCGCGAACCATCCGCCCATCTTGCCCCGGCCGCCGATCACCAATGCGCTTTTGCCGGTGCCGTGCCCCTGTGCCGCCACGCGCGCTTGCTCCTGAGTGGCGAGCGACGATTGAATGAGTTGTCGAAGCAAAGATTCGGCAAGATCGGGCGAGATGCCCAGCTCCTGCGCGGTGTTGCGGCCGCGCAGAATCACCTCGCGCTCTCGTCCAAAGTCGCGAGTGGCTCGCCCGGCGGCCCTCTTGACGCCCGCCACCTGTTCGCTCAGCGCCTGCCGGCGGGCAACCAGCTAAGCAGCTGGCCGTCGAGCTCCGTAAGGGCCGCGCGCAGTTCATCCAAATCCATCAATAGGTGCTTCCCATTCTATGCATCCCCATGCGCGATATATCCCGTGCGCGATATTACTAAGTGCGCGTTAGAACCGCGCTACTTGGCATAATAACGACAGATAAGTCCGGCGACATGGTTACCATTCTCAAAATGAACTCAGGCATAAAGCCTTTCTGGACAGAAACATTGCCCGACCCCTTGCCGGCTAATCCGCTGGAGCTGGCGGCGCAATGGCTGGCCGAGGCGAAGATCGATGCCGCGCAGCCCAATCCCAATGCCATGGTGCTGGCCACGGTCGACGCCGGTGGGCAGCCGTCGGCGCGCGTCGTACTGTGTAAAGAGATTGCCGCACGGTCAGGCTCCATCGTGTTCTACACGAACTACCAATCGCGCAAAGGCCGCGAACTGGCGGCGAATCCGCGTGCCGCCGTCGTTTTTCATTGGGATCACCGCCACAGGCAGGTGCGCGCCGAGGGTCGGGTCCAGCCGCTCGCGGATGCCGAGAACGACGCCTATTTTCGAGGCCGCCCGTGGCAAAGCCGGATCGGTGCCTGGGCGAGTCAGCAAAGTGAGCCGGTGCAATCTCGGGCGGAACTCGGATCAGCCGTCGCTGCAGCGGCGCGTCGATTCGGGGTTCCCTACGGCGGCCCCGGTACCGAGGAGCCCAAAGATCTCACGGTGGCAGTCCCCAGGCCCTCCTACTGGGGCGGCTTTCGTCTGTGGGTGGATGCCGTCGAGCTGTGGGTCGAGGGGGAGTTCCGCATTCACGACCGCGCGCGCTGGACCCGGGTGCCTGACCTCGGGCAAGACGTGGGCACCGCCCCCGGCTGGACGGTTAGCCGCTTGCAGCCTTGAGCGGCGCCATACCTAAGCCGCTCTCGAGCCGCGGCAGCGGCGAGGCGAGATAGCAGCCGAACTCCTTGACGAAGTCGACCGAGACACGCGCATGAACCCGGCCTTGGCGGTCCAGGAATTCGGCCTCGTCGTTCAACGGCACTATTGCCCCGTGCCAGACATTTGGATGCACGTACAGGCCGCGACTACCATCGCACCAGAAGGTAACGAAGTGGTCGGGCGTCACATCGTCTCCCGGAAGCGCCAGGGGCACGACGAAACCTTGGCCCTCGAGAGGATAGAAAAGCTGACCGCCATCGGGGTGATAATTGGCATGCCAGGTCAAGACCCGCTCGCGCGCACCGTCCGCGGGACTCGCGCCCGCCTCCTCCGGCCAATTGCTCCAACCGAACAGATAGCTGTCGCCGACTGCGTTGTTCCGGGCGTACAAAGTCCCGTCCCGCCAACAGAACTCGAACACCCCTTCGGTAACGCCGCCCTGATCTCCGGTGTCCTCATCGACTGGCCGCCATCCCTGAGCGGGCCAGCGAGTGATTTCGATCGGAAAAGTCTTCGGGTCATCCACCAGACAGCCGAATCCTCGGAGGCTCGCGTCGTCGGCCGCGATCAGCGGTGTCTCATGCACCCTGCGCGCTCCGGTGGTCGGCATATGGCTGATCCGCAGCTGATCGATATCCATGAGGTGATTCCCGCTGATTCCTCCGATGATTATGCACCCGAGAAATGCGCTATGCATATTCAGGCGCACATCGGCCCGGTGACGTACGATGCAGGGCGGCTGCGAGTGCAGCCACAACGGATTTGCCGCCATGAACCTGCTTCGAGGCCACGATGCCACCTGCCCTCATTGCTGGGAAACGATCAGCCTGACCCTCGACTTATCGGTGCCCGAGCAGTCGTACATCGAGGACTGTCCGGTGTGTTGCCGGCCGATGTTGGTGTCCTACGTCGCCAATGACGGGGACGTCGAAGAACTCAGGGTCGAACCCTCCGATTGACGCCGCCCAACCACAGGCCGCCCAACCACAGCGGCGCGAATCGCGGCGGCACCTTCAAGCGATTGCGAGTCGGGATACTTCTCGCCGTGTTGCTGGTGGTCAGCTTGACGACTTGGCAGGATCGCTACCGCAGCACCCGTTGGCACGAGCCGCTGTACGTCGCCATCTATCCGATCGCCGCCGACGACAGCCCCCGCACCCACGCGTACGTTCAAGCACTTGATCCGGAGCGCTTCAAGCCGATCGATCGATTCTTTGTGCGCGAGGCTTCGCGCTACCACCTGCGCATCGACGAGCCCATCAAGACGCGGCTCCGGCCCGAACTGCAAGCGCGGCCGCCGGAACGCCCGGCAAACGCGACAGTTCTGGCAACGATCGCATGGAGCCTCAAGCTTCGTTACTGGGCGTGGAGAGTCAGCGGCCATGTCCGGGAACCGGAGGACATTCGTATGTTCGTCCTTTATCACGACCCCGCGCTCACGCCCATCGTGCCGCATTCATTGGGACTCACCAAGGGACTCATTGGCGTGGTCTACGCGTTCGCGGCTCCCCAAATGAACGGCGAGAACGATGTCGTGATCGCCCACGAATTGCTGCACACCTTGGGCGCCACCGACAAATATGACCCCGCGAACGACGCGCCCCGCTTTCCCGACGGTTACGGCGACCCGCGCCAGATGCCTCTGTACCCGCAGTTGGCCGCTGAATTGATGGCGGGCCGACGGATGGTTTCCGCAGCCGAATGGCAGCAGGCGGTCAACCTCGACGAAGTCGTCATAGGTCCCGCCACCGCGCTCGAGATTCGCTGGACCCAGCACGCCGACTAGGAAATCCTCCCGCCCAGACGCCTAGCCGAGCGCTTGGACTACCGCCGCGTGCAGCAGGCCGTTGGTGGCGAGCACCGAGTTCGATCGGAGCGTGATAGGTTCTCCGCCAAGCTCCGTGAAGCGGCCTCCGGCCTCCGTGACGATTGCGGCGCACGCAGCGATGTCGAGGATATTGACGTCCGTTTCGATCACCACGTCGATTTTGCCGGCCGCCAGCAGGTGGTAGTGCAAGAAATCGCCATAGCCGCGAATGCGGCTCACCTGCGATACGAGTTGGCCGTAACGTGCCCATTGCCGGCCGCTGGCCAGCGATTTCAGGTTGCCGGAGGACAGCGCCGCCGACGCGAGTGCCGACACCCGACTCACTGTGATGGCTCGGCCGTTAAGATGAGCTCCCGACCCTCTTTCGGCATACGCGAGTTCCCCGTACACGGGCGCGCTCGAGACGCCGAGGACACATTCACCGCCGCGCATCAGTGCAATTTGCGTTGAAAACATCGAGTACTCGCGCACGAATGCCTTGGTCCCGTCGATCGGATCGACCAGCCACAGACACTCCGCGTCCTCGTCGTGCGAACCCGTTTCCTCGCCATAAAATCCGTAGGTCGGAAAACGGGCTTCGAGAATCTCCCGGATCGCGATCTCGCAGCGCACGTCGGCTTCGGTGACCGGCGACTTGTCGGCCTTGATGCGCACTTCTAGATTGTGCTGGTATAGCGAGCGCGCAATGATGGCGGCTTGTTCCGCCGCATCGAGCGCCGCCTTGAGTTCCGCCGAATGGCTCATCCCGCCACCATAACAAACGAGGAGTTCCCATGGGCCATCGATTGAGCAAGATCTATACCCGTACCGGCGATGACGGCAGCACCGGTCTCGGGGATGGCACGCGAGTGCCCAAGGACAGCCTTCGGGTCGAGGCGTACGGCACGGTCGATGAGACCAATAGCACCGTCGGCGTGGTGTTGGCCGTCGCCTCCCTGCCGGCCTCGATAAGGAGCTGCCTCACGGAAGTTCAGCACGATCTCTTTGATCTCGGCGGTGAATTGTGCATCCCAGGGACACGTATGATCACGCCGAATCACGTGGAGCGGCTCGAGGGCGAACTCGATGGCTTCAACGAAGCCCTGCCGCCGCTCAAGGATTTCATTCTACCGGGCGGCGGACCAGCCGCTGCCGCTTGCCACGTTGCGCGCACCGTTTGCAGGCGGGCCGAACGCCGCTGCTGGTCGCTGGCACAGGTTGAGGAAGTCGCTCCGGACGGCCTGAAATACTTGAACCGGTTGTCGGATCTTTTGTTCGTGCTGGCACGAGTGCTGGCTCGTCAGGAGCAAGGTAGCGAGGTGATCTGGCGCCGAAGAGAAGTTTAATGGCGCCCCACGGCGCCCCGCGCTCCTAAGGATCAGCCCGGTTTCGCGCAGGCGTCGGCGATGAGGCGGCGTGCATAAGGCCAGTCGAATGCCGGACCCGGATCCGTCTTGCGGCCCGGTGAGATGTCGCTGTGGCCGACCAAGCGCTCCGGCGTCAAGCGTGGATAGGCGGCGCACAGCGCCGCGACGGCATCGGCAAGCGCTTCGTATTGCGCCTCTTCATAGGCGAGAGTGTCGGTGCCTTCGAGTTCCACGCCGATCGAATAGTCATTGCAGGCGGCGCGGCCGTTGTAGCTGGATCGTCCGGCATGCCAGGCCCGGTCCGTAAACTTGACATACTGAGTTACCGCGCCGTCGCGGCGAATACAAAGATGAGAAGACACGCGCAGCGAGGCCACCTCCTCAAAGTAAGGATGCAGCTCGGGCGGCAACGCATTGGTGAATAGCCGATCGATCCACGGACCGTCGAACTCGCCAGGTGGCAAACTGATGCCGTGGACCACAATGAGTTCCGCCTCCACGCCGGAAGGCCTGGAGTCGCAGTTCGGCGAGGCAATTTGCCGCACGCCTCGCATCAGTCCGCTCTTGAGATCCACCTGCAAATTCCGCTCCTCACGCCAAAGCAAGCCGCAAGCATATGCGACAATCGGATCCATATGAACGACGAGGTTGCGACGTGCGGCTAACCCGAGTCTACGTGAACGCCACCTTGATTCCCGGCAGCGTCGTCGAGCTGCCGGGCGATAGCGCCGCTCACCTCGCCAAGGTGCTGCGCGCGCGCAGCGGCGATGAAATCGTCTTATTCACGGGCGATGGCCGCGAGTTTGCCGCAGCGGTGGAAAGTGTCCGGGGGTCGCGGGTGACCGCGGCGGTCGGCGAGGGGCGGGAAGTGGATCGCGAGTCGCGGCTCGCCGTCACGCTCCTGCAATGCGTACCGCGCGGCGATCGGATGGATTTCATCGTGCAAAAGGCCACGGAACTCGGAGTTGCCCGCATCGTCCCCGTCATCAGCCAGCGCAGCGTCGTGCGGCTCGATGCGAGCCAGGCCGAGTCGAAGGCGGCGCACTGGCGGGCTGTCGCCATCAATGCCTGCGAGCAATGCGGCCGAAACCGTTTGCCCGTCATCGAGGCTCCCCGCGCGTTGATCAACTACCTGGGAGGAACGTCGGGCGCCGCAATGTCAGGCTTCGCGGCATCGGGCGGCGCGGCATCGGGCGGCGCTATCCGGACGACCGGACCGCGGCTGCTTTTCGACCCCGAACTCAAGTCGGAGGGCTCCATGCAGGAAATCGAGACGGCGGTGGATATCGCGATAGGGCCGGAGGGCGGATTTGCCGCTGAAGAACTCGAGGCATTTCGAGTATCCGGATTCGCGGCCGTTAGGCTGGGTCCCCGTGTCCTGCGCACCGAGACGGCCGCCATCGCCGCGATCGCCTGGTTGCAGAGCCGGTTTGGCGATCTGCAAACCTAGCGTCTTGCGGTCACGGCATGACCGACGTTTCCTCGGCGATCATTTCTTCCAGCCGCTGCAAGTCGGGAATCAGCGGCGTCTCATTGACCATGCGCACCTGGCAGATCACCGGCGATCTTTCCGAAAAGCTGCGCGACGGGTCAGGCCGAACCACATCGGCATTGACGCGCACGAGCTGCGGGAAACCCTTGGGTCAGCATGCCGAAATATCCGGCCTGCAGCTTGCCGCTGGTGGCGTGAAAAATGACGATTCTGGTGCGGCTCGAAACGCTCGGCAGCGTCTGCCCGAACGCGCCCTCGAACGACACGACCGGCACGCTGCGGCCGCTCCAGCTCACCAGTCCCACGTACCACGGCGGCGCATTGGTCATTTCGGCCGGCGCTTGATAGCCGATGACCTCCGCGACGCAGGCGCGCGGCACGATCAGCCGCTCTCCCGCCAGCGGCACCAACAGGCTATAGAGTTCATCGCGCAGATCGGACATGGGAACCTTATCTCGCGACGGCGCTGCGGCGATTGACGAGCGGCTCGATGGCGTCGAGCAGTTGGCTTTCTTGATACGGCTTGCCGAGATAGTCGTCGACGCCGAGCTCGATGGCGCGCGCCCGGTGCTTCTCGCTGACCCGCGAAGTGATCATGACGATCGGAATATTCTTCAGGCGCGGGTCGTTGCGAACGTGCGCAGCCACCTCGTAGCCGTCCATGCGCGGCATTTCGATGTCGAGCAAGATGATGTCCGGCAGATTCTCCTGCAGCAGCGAAACCGCATCCACGCCGTCCTTGGCCGTCAGCACCCGCATGCCGTTGCGCTCGAGGAGACGCTGCGTCACGCGCCGCACCGTGATCGAATCGTCCACGACCAGCGCAAAGGTGCGCCGGTCGCGCTGATCCGAGGATCGCGGTTTCGGCGGGGCGCGCGCGCCATTCGGAGCGCACCAGCGAGCCCATGTCGAGAATGATGACGATTCGCCCGTCGCCCAAAATCGTGGCGCCCGCGATGCCGCGGATTGCCGAGATTTGCGGCCCCAGCGATTTCACGACGATTTCGCGGCTGCCGACCAGTTCATCCGTCACCAGCGCCGTGGAATGCTCGCCGGCGCGGATCAGCACCACGGACATCGACACGTCCGCCTCGGGCAGGCGCGTGGCGCCCAAGGCCCACGAACGAGCCCAGATGCTGGAAGCGGTACTTCTGGCCGCCGTATTCGAACGGCGGCGCGTCCTTGCCCAAGTGCCGGGCCACGATGTTGCGCGGCAGGCGCACCACGCCTTCCACGGTCGCCAGCGGCAACGCATAGACTTCCTCGCCGACGCGCACGATCAGCGCCTGGCTGATGGCGAGCGTAAACGGCAGGCGAATCGTGAAGCGCGAACCCTTGCCGACGGTCGATTCGATGAACAGGCCGCCGCCGAGCTTCTTGACTTCGGTCGCGACCACGTCCATGCCGACGCCGCGGCCGGCCGCCTGCGTGACGCGGCCGGCGGTGCTGAAGCCCGGCTCCAGAATGAGCTGCATGGCCTCCTCGTCGGTGAGTTTCGACTGCGCGGTCGGTGAGGCCGAGCGCCACGGCTTTTTCGCGGATCAGTTTGACGTTGATGCCGCCGCCGTCATCGGCGACCACGATCACGACCTCCGCGCCGTCGCGGGTCAGGCTGACCGATATTCGCCCACATCCGGCTTGCCGAGCGCCGCGCGCCGGTCCGGCGGCTCGATGCCGTGCACGACCGCATTGCGCAGCATGTGCTCGAGCGGCGCGACCATGCGCTCCAGCATCTGCCGGTCGAGCTCCGCGGCGGCGCCTTGAACGACGAGTTCCGCGCGCTTGCCGGTGTCGTTCGCGGCCTGCCGCACCAGACGCGTCAGGCGCTGCACATGGCGCTGGAACGGCACCATGCGCGTGCGCATCAGGCTGTTCTGCAGTTCGGTGATGACGCGCGCCTGCTGCGTCAGCAGATTCTGCGCCTCGCGGGTCAGTGTCTCGAGCAAACCTTGAATGCTCGCCACGTCGCCCGATGTCTCGGCAAGCGCGCGCGAGATACTGCTGCAAGTGCCGAGTAGCGGTCGAGTTCGAGCGGATCGAAGTCGTCGCGGCGCGGCATCTTCGTCCTGGATGCCGATTGAGCACCTGCGCTTCGGTCTCCATTTCCAGTCCGCGCAGCTGCTCCTTGAGTCGCGTGACCGTGCGCGCCAGCTCCGCCAGGTTGAAGTCGATGGAGTTGACTTGCTGGTCGAGCCGCGCGCGGAAAATGCTCACTTCGCCGGCGTTGTTGAGCATGGTGTCGAGCAGATCGGCATCGACGCGCGCCATTTCCACCCGCTCCGCCGGGCAGGTTCTCGCGGCCGGGCAGCACGGGCGCGCTGCTCACTTCGAGACTGGATACCGAATCCTCGGAAATCGCAGCGCGGTCGCCGAGCTCCGCGAGCGCCGGCGGTGAACCGCGGCGCGGTCCGGCGTCGGGCACGTCGGCGCGGCAGGCGCCGACGCCTGCGAGGGCTCGGCCGGTCGCAGCCGGCGCGCGATGCCGCGCGGTGCGACGGCACGGTGGCGCTGAGACCGGCGGTGCGGCCGTCGGCGCGCGGCGCCCTTGCCCGAGCTCAAGGCGCGGATTTGCGCGAGCAGCGCCGTCGCCGGCGGCGGCAGCTGACCGGCGCTCACCAAGTCGCGCATGCGCGCGAGTTCATCGAGACTGGTCTGCATGACCGCATGCGCATGATCGTCGCCGGCACCGCGCCGCCGTCGATTTGAATGACCAGGGTTTCGAGTTCATGGCTCAAGTCGCCCATGGCCGTGATGCCCGCCATGCGCGCGCCGCCCTTCAGGGTGTGCAATTGGCGCTGCAGTTCCGCGACTCGTTCCTTGTCCTTGCGGTCGCGATTCCAAGCCGTCAGAGAAATTTCCGCGGCCTCGAGCAGTTCGGTGGCCTCTTCGCTGTAGATGTTCGCAATCTCGTGATCGAACTCCTCCACGGCCGGCGCGCGTCGGTCGCTCCGCGGTCAGCCGAGCTCCGGCTGCCGCCGCGGCGGGCCGCGGTGCGGCCGCCGACATCGGCGCAGCTCGGCGGCGACGATCGCCGGAGCCGCAGCTCGATGTCATTGGCGCGCGGCGTCGCGCGAGTTGCGCATCGAGTTCGGTTTCGAGCTCGTGCAACCGCGCGAGCAGCGACGGGTTGCTCGGAGAAAAATGCCGTGGACTCGTTGATATGCGACACGACGTTGTCGATGGCGCGAACCGCATCCGCCAGGGTCGCGAGCCCGGCGTCGGACAACCCGTGCCCGCTGTCGAAGACTTTGCGCATGAACTGATTGAGCGGCTCGGTGATGCGGATGCCGTGGCGCGCTTCGGCCATCTTCGAGCTGCCGCTCAAGGTGTGGATGGCGCGATACACGGACTCCGGCAAATCATGCGGCGCGGGCTGGCCCGTCGCGCTTGCGCAGGTAGTCGCGAATTTCGGCCAGATGGCTCGAGGTCTCCTTGCTGTAGATCTCGTGCAGCGAGGGATCCATGGCCGCCGGCTGCTGGCGGGCAGCGGCGTGCACGCCGCGGATGCGCCAGCGGCCGGCAGTGCGTGGCGGCGGCTGCCGGTCGCGGCTCCGCTGCGCCAGCGCCGCGACAATCCCGTCGCAGCCGGCGCGATCCTCCGGCGCCAGTGCCGCGCGCCAACTGCTCGGCCTCGCGGCCGTCGGCGTAGGCGAATGCGCGCGCCATGATGGCGTCCAGCGGCACGGGGTTCTGTCGGCCGGTTTCCAATTGCTCCACCAGCTGCGGCAGCGCGGCGACGGCGCTGCGCAACAGCGCCATCATGCCCGGCGTGCGCGACAGCGTCTTATCGATGATGCGATTCAGCAGATTCTCGATCGACCAGCCGAATTCCGCGATCAAACGCGCGCCGACCATGCGGCCGCTGCCCTTCAAGCGTATGGAAGCTGCGCCGCAGGGAGGCCAGCGATTCCAGATCCATGGGATTCTGATCCCATAGCGGGAAGATCCGTTGGATCGAAGCGATCTCTTCCTTGGCCTCCTCGATGAACAGCTCCAGGAACTGCGGATCCACCGGCTCCGCCGCGGGCAATCGCAATCAGCGGATTGGTCGACTGCCTGCGCGCGCTTGGCGCGCTCGAGCGCCAGCGTCGCCGCCGGGATCGAGCTTGATGGTCTTGCGCGACGTCCTGGCCGGCAAGTTCCATATTCGGCACTCGCGACGGACGCTCCTCGGCAAGCGCTCTTGATGCACATCTCGGCGTTATCGAGCATGTACCAGGGATCGTTGCGCCCGTTCTGCAGCGTCTCCATGTAGTACTCGATGCTGACGATCGCGTCGGCGACGCGCTCCAGGCGCAGCGCGTCCGGCGCCGGCGCGCCGGGCTCGATCAGCTTGCGCACCTGCGCGCCGATCGCATCCATCAATTCGACGGCCCGGCCCTTGCCGAGCATCAGCAATCCGGCGGTAATGCCGCGCAGCAACTGCGGCACGTTGTCGAGTCCCTGCGGCGGGAAATCGCGCGGGCTTCTGCACCGCGATCGACACCGCTTCCTTGATGCGCGCCAAATTGACGATGCATTCGCGCAGCACCGCTTCGCTGACCTGGCGGAATTCGAGATCCTGATCCGCCGGCGTGTCGGCTGCCGCGGCGACTCGCGGCGTTGGGCAAGATCAGCCGCACGCAGCTGATCGTCGAGACTGTCCTCGACCGACAGCAGGACGCCCGCCACTTTGATCAACGCGCGCTTCGGGCGGAGTCTTGCCGTCGCTCAAGCTCTGCGGAGAGCTCCGACACTTCTTGCTGAACGCGCTGGCGCAACTCGCCCAAGCCCGAGCACGCCGAGCGTGTCGCTGATCTTCTTCAGCAATTCGAGCTGCGGCACGAGCTCATCGTTGCGGCCGCCGCCGCGGCGCACGAAGATATCGAGGACATCCTTGACCTTGGACAGATCTTCCTTGATGGCGGCGCCGCGACCGTGCGCATCAACTTGACGCTCGGTGCCGACAGGCTCTCGCGCTCGTGCTCGATCGTATCGTCGACCGGCAACAGCTCGGATAGCTTGAATGACGCGCGGACCGCCGCGATGCGCCCGCCGCCCGCGGTCGCGCGAGCCACGTAGTAGAGCAGGTTGTTCAACAGGTCGACCGGCGGATTCTCGCAATAGCGACGCCTCGCCGAGTTCGTACAGGACCTTGATTTGCCGGTCTGCCTGTCCGAGCAGGCGCTTCAGGGTGGCGCTGCCCTCCAGACCGTTCGCGCGCACAGCCTCGAAAATCGCGCCGACCACCCACCACAGCTGAAACACCGGCTGAGTGGTGGCGACCTGTTCGAGCTTTTCCGCAACTTTCGCCAGAATTTCCAGATTCTGAACGGTGCGTTCGCCGCGGATGTACCCCAGCAGACCGACTTGGAATCGCGGCCGCAGCCTCCTCGCCCACTGTGCGACGGTAATGACCTGCCCGTCTTCCCCTGCGATTGCGGTTGGGCGGGTTGATCGGACTTGAGGTTCAGCAGCAGCAGCGTCCCCTCGGACAGCAACGGACTGCCGCGCACCGAGCGCAAATCGTTGAGCAGCGGCAGCAGCACCAGGGCAAGATCGCGGCCGCCGGAAAGCACTCGCTCCAAGTAGGTCGGCAGCTGCACCATCGCGCGCATCAAAGCGTCGAGGCCATCTCCCTGCCGCTTTTGATCGTTCCCGGCACCGAGCAGATATCGCGTGACGTGCTCCATCTCTTCGGCGAGCAGGGCCGCGCCGTAGACCTCCACCAAGCGCAGCACGCCATGCGCCAGATGCAACTGATCGGCGCACTTTTCGAGCGGGGCAGGCTGGTCGGGGCGTTCGGCATACGCCTCGAGCGCAGCCCGCGCTTCGTTGAGAGTCGCCGTCAGTTCCTTGGCGACGATGTGCAAAGTTTGAGAGCTGATGTCGGTCATCGGAATCGTTGAAGATGCGCGCCGTTAGGCGCTGGCGCCGCTGGCCTTGCGAATTTTTCCGGAGTTGGCCGTACTTGCCGGGCCGCCGCTGACTGCCGGTCCACTACTCGCTGCCGGCCGCTACTCGCTGCCGGCAAGCTGGGAGGGCCGTTCGTACCGACCGTGGTGGTCGTGCCGCCGCCGTAGTCGGGCAACCGGAATCCCGCCACTGATTTGCGCAGCTGCGCCGACAGGGCCGCGAGCTTCGCAATCGAAGTCGAAGTCGCCGTCGAGCCTTCGGCAGTTTGAGCTGAAATCTCGCGCACGACCTGCATGTTCTTGGAGATATTCCCGGAGGCTACCGCCTGCTGCGCGGGCGCTCGCCGAGATGTTCTGCACCAAGCTCGCGATTTGATTCGAGACCTGCTCGATCTCCTCGAGCGCAGCGCCGGCATTCTCCGCCAACAGCGCGCCGCCGACCACATCCGTGGTGCTGCGCTCCATCGACACGACGGCCTCGTTGGTATCGGTCTGAATGGTGCGCACCAGAACTTCGATTTGTTTGGTCGCATTTGCCGCGCGCTCCGCGAGCCGTTGCACTTCATCCGCGACCACGGCGAATCCGCGCCCCGCCTCGCCGGCCATGGACGCCTGGATCGAAGCGTTCAACGCGAGAATATTGGTCTGTTCGGCGATATCGTTGATGAGCTCGACGATGTTGCCGATTTCCTGCGAGCTCTCGCCGAGCCGTTTGATGCGCTTGCTGGTCTCTTGAATGGTTTCGCGGATGGCGTTCATGCCGTCGATGGTGCGCCGGACCGCATCGCCGCCCTTGTGGGCGATGTCGACCGAGTGCCTGGCGACATCCGCGCAGCGCTCGGAGTTGCCCGACACCTCCTCGATGGATGCCGCCATATCCGCCATGGATTCGCTGGCGGCGGTAATCTGGCGCGATTGCGCGCCGCTGGCCTTCGCCATGTGCGCCGCGGCCGCCTGGGTCTGCTTGGCGGCGCCGTCCAATTGGATCGCGCTGTCGTTGATGGTCGTGACCAATTCGCGCAGCGCCTCGATGGCATAGTTGATCGAGTCGGCAATGGCGCCGGTGATGTCCTCCGTAACCGTCGCCTGCACGGTCAGATCGCCGTCCGCCAGACTCGAGAGTTCATCCAGCAGGCGCATGATGGCTTCCTGATTGCGCTCGTTCTCGCGCACCCGCAATTCGGTGGTGCGGCGCGCATTCACCGATTTGAGAAACAACCAGGCGAGGGCGCCCAAGAGCACCACGGCGGCCGCCAAGAGAGCCAGGATCCACGGCTTGTAGCCCGCCCCCGCCGACCGATGCGGGCGGCGCCTCGCCGATTTGCGCCGTGAGGCCGCTCGCCAGCGCCGGCAGCGAGCGGGCCGCGGCCTGCGCCTTGGACAAGGGCTCGGCGGCGCCGATGGCCTTGCGCACTCCGGCTGCAAACTGCTGATTGCGCTGTACCACGGTCTTCAGGCGCTGCTCTGCGTCGGCGCCCGTGACGCGCGACAACGCCAGGCCGGATTCCTCGCCGGATAGACCGCGCATCACCTGATTCAGGAATTCCAGGCTATCCGCCAGGCGCTGCGCGGTCGGCGCCGCATCGCTCACGCCCGAGCCTAAGCCGTTGAGTTCCTGTTGGATCCGCTGCACGGTGAGTTCGAAGCGCTCCAGGTAGCGGCTCATACCCTCGAGCTTCTGCACGCCGACAGCGCTTGCGAGATCGCCGAGTTCGGAGAGCAGTTTCGGCGCCAACTCTCGCGTTTCTTGATTCGCCGCCTGGATGGTTTCGACCGCAGCGCGCGCCTCCGCCACCGTGCTCACCGCGCTGCCGAACTTGCTCCATCCGGGTTCGAGCTTCAGTTGGCGTTCCGCCAAAGCGCCTGTCGCGGTCAAATTCTTCAGGCGCGCCATGCTCTTGCCCAATGCGTCGAATGCGCCCGCGTCGCCGCGCAACGCATTTTGCGCCTCGAATGGGATGCGCTCGACGACCAAGCTGAGCTGGTCCGCGGGCGCCGCCGCCGGCGCGCTATTTCGCGACAGCAAGGTGAGCGCCCCCGCGCCGGCGAGGCACGCCACGATCGCCACCAGCAACGCCGGTAAGAGATTATTTTTCGGAGCCGTATCGCGCTTGGTCATTGGGTGGGTCCGGCAGCGCTCAACTCGCGGCCTGTAAAAAACTCTGGCTCTCCACCAAACTCTTCAAACTCAGCACCGGCCATACCTCGCCGCCGCGGCGAAATGCGCCCGCAAGATAACTATCGCAGCGAATCACCGTCGGCGGCGCCTCGGCATTGAATTCCGATTCCGCGAACCGCCGGAACCCCAGCACTTCATCGACGATGAGCCCGGCCGGAATCTCTCGATGGTTGACCACGACCACGCGAGTATTGCGCCCGGGAGCGGTCGCGCCGCTGCCGAGAAACTGCCGCAGGTCCAGCATCGGCAGGAGCTGGCCGCGCACATTGGCGAGCCCCTTGACCCAGCTCTTCGCGCCCGGGATGCGCGTGATCACGGCCGGGTAGCCCAATACCTCGCGAGTCTCCTCGCGGGCGACGAGAAAGGTCTCCCCGCCCATGCGAAACGCCACACCCACCCATTCCCGGCCGGCAGCGGCGTTCCGGGGTGCTGCCGGCGGTGACGCTGCGGCTGCGCTTCTCGAGTTCCTTGAGCAGTTCGAACGGACGGTCACGCAGGCTGCGCAAGCTTGATCTCGCTCCCGCTCATCGTGCTGGTCATACGGCCAGCGCGGCCTGCGCCTTCTCGACCAAGCGCCTGCGCCGACACGGGCTTGACCAGATAATCCACCGCTCCCTGGCGCAATCCCCAGACCCGATCCGTCTCCTGACCCTTGGTCGTCACCATGATGATCGGGATCAGGCTGGTCTCGGGATCGTTGATCAGCATCCGCGTGGCCTGGTAGCCGTTCACGCCCGGCATGACGATGTCCATGAAGATCAGATCGGGCTTCATGGCCTTGGCCTTGCGAACGCCCTCCTCGCCGTTCTCCGCCGCGGCGGTCTTGAAGCCGTGCTTCTCCAAGCGCCTTCTGCATGACGAATACTTCGGTGGGTGAATCGTCGACGATGAGAATCAGTGCCATTCTTGGGTTCTCCGTCATTTGCCGACGTGCGCTTCGATCGCGCCCAGCAATTCGTCTTTGGTGAACGGCTTGGTCAAATAGTGCTCCGAGCCGACGATGCGCCCGCGGGCGCGGTCGAACAGGCCGTCCTTGCTCGACAGCATGATCACCGGGATTTGCTTGAACACCTTGTTGTGCTTGATCAAGCGAACAGGTCTGGTAGCCATCGAGGCGCGGCATCATGATGTCCACGAACACGATATCGGGCTGATGATCGGCGATCTTGGAAAGGGCGTCGAAGCCGTCGACCGCCGTGAACACCTCGCAGCCTTCCTTGGTCAGGAGCGTTTCGGCGGTCCGGCGGATCGTTTTGCTGTCGTCGATCACGAGAACCTTGAGTCCCGTGAGTTTCGGCTTGCCGTTGGTGATCATGCTCTCCATGGAACTGCCCTTGAAGGACCTAAAGGCTACGCATGCGTAGGTGCTGGAATACTTGTGGCTTTTTAACATATCCGAGGCGCGCAAGCCACGGTATGGGGTCGACATTTCGCGGTAATGGCGCGTAAACAACGGTGGTGTGGTTCACAGTTTTCTCAAGATGGCCGCTGATAGCGGCCGCAGCGTCGTCGTGCGCTAGACTTGCGGTCGCCAGATCGAACCTCAAGGTTCCTCGGAGGAATGAGCATGTCTTCCCGAGTTCGTCTCGTCGTGGTCATGGACCCCATCGAAGCCATCAAAGCCGGCCAAGGACAGCACGCTGGCGATCCTGCTGGCGGCGCAGGCGCGCGGTTGGGAGCTGTTCTATGCCGAGCACAAAGGACCTCTGGCTGCGCGACGGCATCGCCTGGGGCCGCCTCGCGCCGCTGCAGAGTGTTCGACGATCTGCGAACTTGGTTCACGCGCGAGGGAGGCCGCCGTCGCCAAACTGGGCGAGTTCGACGTCATCCTGATGCGCAAGGATCCGCCGTTCGATACCGAGTACATCTACACGCACCTACATCCTGGATCGCGCCCGCGATCAGGGCGCGCTGGTCTGCAACCGCCCGCAGGGCCTGCGCGACATGAACGAGAAGGTCTACACGGCCTGGTTTCCGGAATGCTGCGCGCCGACCCTGATCACGCGCGACATGCACGACATGGGCGAATTCCTGCGCGAGCACGGCAAAGTGGTCTGCAAGCCGCTGCACGGCATGGGCGGCCGCTCGATCTTCGTGCTCGAACAGGGCGACAAGAACCGCAACGTCGTGTTCGAGACGTTGACCGACTACGGCACGCGCTACGCCATCGTGCAGCGCTATCTGCCGGAGATCGTGACCGCCGGCGATTGCCGGGTCATCCTGGTCGACGGGGAGCCGGTGCCCTTCGCCCTGCAGCGGATGCCGGACGCGGACGACCACCGCGGCAATCTCGCCGCGGGCGCCCGCGCCGAGAGCCGGCCGCTCAACGAGCGCGACCGCTGGCTGTGTTCCGTCATCGGGCCGAAACTCACGGCGGCCGGGAATGATTTTCGTCGGATTGGACGTCATCGGCGACTACGTCACGGAAATCAACGTCACCAGCCCCACCGGCATCCGCGAACTAAACAAGAAGCATGATGTCGACATTGGTGGGATGCTGGTGAACGCGATCGCGAGGAGCTTGGGACGCCGCGTGAATTCCGATATGCGCTAACCGCCGATGTGCTGCAAGCCGGGCTGCCGCCGGCGAACGACCGCATGCTGACCACGTGCTTCCTGGCGGCGTTGTTTCATGGCATCGTGATCTTGGGCGTGACCTTCAGCTCGCCGAACGGCGATGCGGACGGGACGGACGGGGCCGCATTGGAAGTCGTTCTGGTCAACGACCAGGCGCCGAGCGTTGCAAAGAACCCGAACGCCGGTATTTCTCCGAGCGCACCCAGACTGGGCTCCGGCAACACCTTGAAGCGCGAGCGCACGCTGATCCCCAAATCCTCGCTGATGCCGGTCGATCGATTGGGCATTCCAAGCGGCGACGGGATGGCGGCCGAGCAGACCGGGCGCGAGGTCGGCGATGATGAGGTGGTCGCGACGCACGTGCCGGCGTCGAAGATCCTGTATTTCGCGGCGCCGACCGCCGCCGATGAGCCGTCCCAGTTGCCGTTGTTGCTGGAAAAAAGGCCGGATTTGGGCATGGCCCCCAACGACGACGGCGTCGAGCTGCGCATGCGCGGCGAGGCGAAGCAGCAGCTGTGGATCGCCGCGGATACCCGCGAGTCCGACGTCGCCGTTTACCTGGATAGCTGGCGGCGCAAGATCGAGCGGGTCGGCACGATGAACTTTCCGGATGTGGCGCGGCGCCGAAAGCTGTCCGGGACCCCGGTGATCGAGGTGACGATCGGCGCCGACGGCAAGCTGCTGCAGACCGTGGTCCGCCGCAGCAGCGGTCACGCCGAGATCGACGAGGCCGCCATGCGAATCTTGAAGCTTGCCGCCCCCTACGATCCGTTTCCGAGCGCGCTCGGCGCGAAGCACGATCAGATTCGAATAGCCTACGAATGGCAGTTTCTGGGTGGCGCCGCACCGAGCTCGAGCGTATTTTACGCCGAACCAAATACTCCTGGCGGCACGCAGTAGACCCGCAACTTTGAGTTCGCTGATGGAAAGCATATGAGCGATTCGGGTTACCTGACGAACCAGCTGCTGATCGCCATGCCGACGATGGGAGATCCGAATTTCGCGCAAACCGTGGCGCTGGTGTGCGATCACAGCTCGCGCGGCGCCCTCGGACTGATCCTCAACAAGCCGCTGCCCATGCGCATGGGCGAAATCTTCGAGCAGCTGGAAATCGAGCTGCCGGGGGGACCCTTGAGCGAACGTCAGGTGCTGCGCGGCGGTCCCATGCAAACCGATCGAGGTTTCGTCGTGCACCGAGCCGGCGGCGAATGGGACTCGACGCTCAAGGTCTCCGACATCATCCACGTCACCACGTCGCGGGACATCTTGGCCGCCATGGCGCGCGGCCAAGGCCCCAACGAAGCAGTCGTCGCCTTGGGCTACGCGGGCTGGGACGGCGGCCAGCTGGAGGATGAGATCCGCGCGAACGCCTGGCTCAGCGCTCCCGTGGACTCCGGCATCATCTTCGATCTTCCGTTCGAGTCGCGCTGGCACGCCGCGGGGCGCCTGCTGGGCGTCGAGCTGTCGCGCATCAGCCCGATCAGCGGCAATGCCTGAAGGGGGAATGCCCGATCGAATGGGGTATGCGCCTGCTTCCACCGCGGCGCCGGCCCTCGTCCTGGCATTCGATTTTGGACAGCGGCGAATCGGCGTCGCCTGCGGCGACACCGTGAGCCGCACCGCCTCTCCGCTCGGCGCCGTCTCCGCGGGCGCCGAGGGGCCGCGCTGGGAGGCGATCGATGCGTTGATGCGCGACTGGCAGCCGACCGTCCTGGTGGTCGGCCTGCCGTATAATGTCGACGGTTCCGAGAGTGCCGCGACGCACGCCGCGCGCGGCTTCGCCGGCGAACTCACCAAGCGCTACGCTTTGCCGGTGCAGCTGGTCGACGAGCGCTACTCATCGCTCGAGGCCGAGGCGCGGCTGAAAGGCGCGCGCGAGTCGGGTTTTCGCAGGCGGCGCGTGGCGAAAGCCGACATCGACGCGGCGGCGGCCTGCATCATCTTGGAACGATGGTTTACTGAAAAAACATGAGGCGCGAATGCGTTCACAAACTGACAGCGCCGGGGGCTTGCGCCACCTCATTTCGCTCGACGGCCTGACGCGCGACGCGTTGACGGCGATTCTCGACCGCGCCGAGAGCTACCGCCGGTTTCCGGGGCAGCCCGCCTATGAGGGCCGCGAACTCGCCGGCGTCACGCTCGCCAATCTGTTCTTCGAGCCGAGCACGCGCACGCGCGCCTCGTTCGATCTCGCCAGCCGGCGCCTGGGCGCGCACGTCCTCAATTTGGATCTGCAGTCGAGCTCGCGCGCCAAGGGCGAAACCATGCTGGACACCATCTACACGCTCGAGGCGATGAACACCGACATTTTCGTGATCCGGGATTCGGAAGCCGGCATGCCGGAGTTCCTGATCGACCACGTCGCGCCGCATGTGTCGGTCATCAGCGCCGGGGAGGCGCACGTGTCTCACCCGACGCAAGGGCTGCTCGACGCGCTGACCATCCGGACGCACCAGCGGCGCTTTGCGGGACTCAAAGTGGCCATCGTCGGCGACATCAAGCACTCGCGCGTCGCGCGCTCGACCGCTCGGGCGCTGCGCACGCTCGGCACGACCGACCTGCGCCTGGTGGCGCCGCAGGCCCTGCTGCCTCCGGAGGATGAATTCCGCGGGGCGCAGCGCTTCACCCGCATCGAGGACGGCATCGCGGGCGCCGACGTGGTGATGATGCTGCGCATTCAGAAGGAGCGCATGGCGCAGGCGGCCTCGCTCGACGATGCGGCGTACTTTCGCGATTTCGGCCTGGACGCCAAGCGCCTGAAGCTCGCGTCGCCGAACGTGCTGGTGATGCATCCGGGACCGATGAACCGCGGCGTCGAGATCTCATCGGAGGTGGCGGACGGCCCGCGCTCGGTGATTCGCGAACAGGTCAACAACGGCGTCGCGGTGCGCATGGCGGTGCTCGCGTCCATCGCCGCGACGCTGACGCGCCACCGCCGGCCCTTGTAGCAGCGGCTCCGGCCGCGGGCGGCCTTCGCATCAGCGCCTGGCCCATCCGTATGCAAGCGCCCTCGCGCAGTTCCGGGCATAGAGAGAATTCCCCGCGGCGCGAACACGATGATGGTCGAGCCGTGTTCGAACCAGCCCATTTCCTCGCCTTTGCGCATGGCGGCGTCGCAGGGAATGACGTTCGGGCCCCGATAGCGCAGGTGCAGCAGCACGTCGAGAAACTTGAGGCGAATGCTCGCGACCAGGATGGCCGCCACCGGCACCAGGGTGAGCAGCGCGCCCGACGGCAAGCGGCAGCGGATGACGGCCCGCTCGTTCTTGCAGAACAGCCGCTCGACCCGCTTGAGCGCGATGGGATTGACGTTCCAGGTGTCGCCCGAGATGTAATTCACCTGCTCGACGCGGCAATCGTAGGGCGCGTGAAAGCGGTGGTACATGCTCGAGGTGAGCCGCAGGGTCGCGAACTGGCCGCCGCGGTAGTAGCGCACGAGTTCCTCATCGCCCAGCAGGTCCGAGCAGCGGGTACGGAAATCCCTTGGCCTGCAGCACCGAGCCGTCCTCGACCTCGCCGCAGGCGCCCACCAGCGCATCGCAGGGGCTCGCCAGCACCGCGGGGTCCGCCTCGATGGGCCGCGCGCCCGTCCTTGAGTTCGCGCGTGAAGCAATCGTGCAGGCTCTTGAAGCGACTCTTCTTCGCCTCGCGCAAGTCGAGATCGGAGAACAGGCGCCACAGCGCGATGCAGGCCGCGCAGACCAGCGGATGCTCGATGCGGCTCAGCCAGCCCATGAACAGCGTGAGCCAGCGGCGCGGAATGCGGTTGGTCAGCAGGAAATTGATATCTTCCTGCTGCGCGATCCGGTCGATCAGGGAGCGCGCGGTCATCTTAGTGTCATTCGCCTGCAATAAAGTGCGCGGCCGAGGAATTTCGTGATCAATACGATATTCTCTATGTGCTGGGTGCCTGCGTGCTGGCGGTGCTCGCTGCGGAAAGCTGCAACTGCGGCTGCAGCTCTCGCGGGCGAAGCACCGCTCGCTCGACCGGGCACTCGCGCATGGCGCGCCGCTTCGCCGCGCTGGTGCCGTTCTACGAATACGACGAGGCGCAGTTCTTTCGCGCCGACGGGGCGCCCGACGCAGGTCGCGGCCGCGCGGCGCGACGGGCTTCATGCGCCTCGCGGCGATGTTCGCCGATGCGTAACCGAAGACCGCGGAACTGACCGAATACCGTCATCGACGGCATCTCCGATCTGCAGTTCACCGCCCGCTACCGCGTGCCCTTCCAGTTCAGCCGCTTCGTGCGCGCAGCATTTCAAGGCCGGCGCCTTTCCGTCGAGTCCTCGTCCGGCGTGTACCGTCACCGATCTCGACGGCAATCGTTTCTACGACCTGACCGGCTCCTACGGCGTGAACGTGTTCGGCTACGATTTCTACAAGGAGTGCATCGCGCGCGGCAGCGAGCGCGTGCGCGACCTCGGGCCGGTGCTCGGCGCCTACCATCCGGTCACCGCCTACAACGTCGCGCCGGCTGCTGCGAGATCTCGGGCTTGGACGAGGTGTCCTTCCACATGTCGGGCACCGAGGCGGTCATGCAGGCCGTGCGGCTGGCCCGCTACCACACGCGCCGCACCCACCTGGTGCGCTTCTGCGGCGCCTACCACGGCTGGTGGGGCGACGTGCAGCCCGGCGTCGGCAATCCGCTCGCGGCACGCGAGACCTACACGCTGAAGGACATGGACGAGGCGGCGCTGCGGGTGCTGCGAAGCGCGCCGCGACATCGCCTGCGTGCTGGTCAATCCGCTGCAGGCGCTGCATCCGAACGTCGAGCGCCCCCGGCGACTCGACCCTGCTCGACAGCGGCCGCAGCGCCCACTTCGACCGCGCCGCCTACAGCCGCTGGCTGCAAAAGCTGCGCGCGGTCTGCAGCGAGCGCGGCATCGTGCTGATCTTCGACGAGGTCTTCGTCGGTTTCCGGCTGGCGCCGGGCGGCGCGCAGGAGTATTTCGGCGTGCGCGCCGACATGGTGACCTACGGCAAGACGCGTGGCCGGCGGCCTGCCCGTCGGCGTGCTGTGCGGCCGCGCCGAGTTCATGCGCCGCTTCCGCGAGGACCGGCCGGCCGACATCTGTTTCGCCCGCGGCACTTTCAACTCCCACCCCTACGTCATGGGCGCCATGTACGAGTTCCTGCAGCGTCTCGACAGCGAGGCCGTCCGCGCGCTGTACCGCGGATCTCGACGCCGTGTGGAAGTCGCGCGCACGGCGCTCAACGAGCGCCTGACGCGCGGCGCAGTTGCCGGTGCAGGTCGCGAACCTGTCGTCGATCTGGACGATCTTCTACACGCAGCCGTCGCGCTACAACTGGATGTTCCAATACTATCTGCGCGCCGCCGGCCTCGCCTTGAGCTGGGTGGGCACCGGCCGCCTCATCTTCAGCCTGAACTACACCGACGCCGATTTCGCCGCGGTCGCCGACAGGATTCGTGTCGGCGGCCCGGGAAATGCAGCGCGACGGCTGGTGGTGGGCGCGAGCCGCAACTCACCAACAAGATCGATCCAGGCGCCGCGTGCTCAAGGAGATGCTTCAGGCGCGATGGGCTCGCTCGACGTCGCCCATCGGATCGATGAGCTCGCCGCGCAGCAAGTAAAGCGGCGATTTGCAGTAGAGTCTTCACGTCGTGGAACGGGTCGGTGATGATCTTGGTCAGCCACACGAGCCCGGTCTGCACGTCTCGCAGATAGAACAAGTGCACGGTGCGGAACAGCAGCGCGCCGATGCCGACGAAGAGCCAGATCTCGCCCACGTGCCGCACGAATTCCGCGCCGGTGTGGCGTGCCGCCGTGGAACAGCCCGAAGAACGTCGGATCCAGCCACAGCAGCGCCGGCGACAGCGCCCAGACGACGTGCAGGATCACCTTGCGGCGCAGGTTGTAGCCCACCTTGATGTCTTCCTTGTATTCGTGGGTGGCTCGGTTGACCTCGTCATAGCCCTTGGGCTCGAAGAAGAAGTGCCCGGACTGCCGGCTGACCATGGCGACGAGCCAGCCGATCAAGGCGGCGGCCACCGGATCCGAAAACACCATGACGTAGGCGACCAGGAAGCTGATGGCGCTCAACAGATGCAGGGATTGATTGATGCGGCTGTGATGGTAGTAGCGGTGATCGTCCCATCGCTGCGTCCGCAGTTCCGCCCAAAAATTTCGCATAGTGGGTTCCTTGAGTAAACACGCACCGAAGTCGGCCATGAAGCAAATATAGGAATTTCGTTACAAGCCTATTACAAACGCTCGTTGACTGTCGGACGATCTGATCTGCGTCTCATCGTTCATCTATCGTCACAGCGCAATGCGAAGGTCGACGCGTCATGAGAATCATGATCGTTACCGACGCTTGGTTTCCGCAGACCAACGGCGTGGTACGCACCTTGGCTCAGACCGCCGCGTGGCTCGGCCGCTTCGGCCACGAAGTGAGGATGCTGACGCCGCGCGATTTTCGAAGCGTCGCCTGTCCCACATATCCGGAAATCCGCCTGTCGCTGCTGCCGCGAAGAGCGGTGCAGGGCGCCATCATCAGCGTTCGCTCCGCAGGCGCTGCACATCGCGACCGAGGGCCCGCTCGGACTCGCGGCGAGGCGCTATTGCCTGCGCCACGGCATGCGCTTCACCACCTCGTATCACACCCAGTTTCCGCAGTATGTGCGCGCGCGATTTCCCGTTCCGCTTCGAGCTTCGTATTGGGCGCTGCGCTGGTTCCACGGCGCGGCGGTCCGCTGCATGGTCAGCACGGTCTCGGTGCGCCAGGACCTTGCCGTCGCAAGGCTTCAGGAACTTGGCCGCTTGGCGCCGCGGCGTCGACACCGAGGTGTTCAAGCCGCGGCCCAAGGAATTCCTGAAGCTCCGCGCCCGATCGCCGCCTACGTCGGCCGGGTCGCCGTCGAGAAGAATATCGACGCGTTCCTGCGAGATGCCTTGGGGCGGCAGCAAGATCGTCATCGGCGACGGCCCGCAGCGCGCGCGCCTGCAGGCCGAGTTCCCCAGAGGTCGTGTTCACGGGGTTTCGATTCGAAGAGGATCTCGCCCGCATTTGGCGGCGGCGGACGTGATGGTGTTCCCGAGCCGCACCGATACCTTCGGCCTGGTCAATCTCGAGGCCATGGCCTGCGGTGTGCCGGTCGCGGCATATCCCGTGACCGGTCCGATCGACGTCATCGAGGACGGCGTGACCGGGGCGTTGGACGTAGACCTAGGCCTCGCCGCGGCCCAAGCGCTGTCGCTCGATCCCGGGGCCTGCCGGAGGCAGGCTTTGCGGTCGGGCTGGGACGTAAGCACGCGGGAATTCGAAGGCAACCTGGTGCCCTGCCACGCGGCAGCACCGACGGCAGCACCTACGGCCGCATCTACGCGATGCCGACTGACCTGCGGCAGCATCGGCCGTACCTGCGGCAGCATGCCGCATGTCCGCTCGAGCATCAGCCGAAGTTGATTTTCGCTTCCAGGTTGGTTCGCGAGTCGGCGCTCGACAACGCTTCCTCGAGCTCGATTCGGCCTTCACGCACCAGGTTGTAGAGGGAACTGTCGAAGCTCAACATGCCGCGCTCCGTGCCGGTGCGGATCGCCTCTTTCACCCCGATCACATCGCCCTTCTTGATGAGTTCGGAGACGTGCGGCGTGTTGACCATCACTTCGGAGGCCGCCACCCGCACGCCGGATTTCGTCGGGACCAGGCGCTGCGAGAGGATTGCGCGCAGATACTGCGATAGGTCCAGGAAAATTTGGTTGTGCTGGTCGCGCGGAAACATGTTGATGATGCGGTCCAGGGTCTCGGCGCAATTGTTCGCGTGCAACGTCGCAATGCAAAGGTGCCCGGTTCCGGCGAGCGCGATCGCTGCCTCCATCGTCTCCCGGTCGCGGATCTCGCCGACCAGGATCACGTCGGGCGCCGAACGCACGGCGCTGCGCAATGCGCGGGCGAAGGACTTGGTGTCGAGCCCCACTTCGCGCTGATTGATGATCGATTTCTTGTTGGTGTGCAGGAACTCGATCGGATCCTCGATGGTCAGGATGTGATCGGAGGAGGTCTCGTTGCGGTGATTGATCATGGCGGCGAGGGTGGTTGATTTTCCCGCGCCCGCTGCGCCCACCATCAGGATCAGCCCGCGCTTCAGCATCACCAAGTCCTTCAAAATATCGGGCATGCCGAGATCTTCGAGCTTGGGCATTTCCGCCGTGATGTAGCGCAGCACCATCGCCGGAAAACCGCGCTGATAGAACACGTTGACGCGGAAGCGGCCGAGTCCCGGCTCGGAAATCGCGAAATCGATCTCGAGCTCTTCGTTGAAGTGTTCGATTTGCTCGGCCGTCATCAGTCCGAGCGCCGCCTGGCGCACCGTCTCGGGGCTCAATACCTGTTTGTTGACGGGAAATATTTTTCCCTCGATCTTGATCTTGACGGGAGCATTGCAGGTGAAAAACAGATCCGACGCCTTTCTCTCGACCATCAATTTGAACAGCGGCTTGGTGTTCATCACCTGAGCCGGCGCAGACGGCGGACATGTCAGAACACCTGGCCTTCTTCTTCCTCTACGATCTGCAGGGCCGCGCCGCCGCCGTCCTCCGGATTCTTCATTTCGCGCTTGCTTTCGAGCTTCACTCGCAGCCGCAATTCGTTCTTCGAATCGGCATTGCGCAGCGCATCCTCGTAGGAGATCAGGCCCGCTTCGTACAGCTCGAACAGCGCCTGGTCGAAGGTCTTCATGCCCAAGCGGTTGGAACGGGACATCACGTCCTTGATCTTGGCGACCTCGCCCTTGAAGATCAAATCCGAAATCAGCGGCGAGGCCAGCATGATTTCCATGGCCGCGATGCGGCCGGAGCCGGCTTCGCGCGGGATCAGGCGCTGCGATATCAGGGCGCGGATGTTGAGCGACAGATCCATCAGCAGCTGCTCGCGCCGCTCCTCGGGAAAGAAATTGATGATGCGGTCGAGCGCCTGGTTGGAGCTGTTGGCATGCAGCGTCGCGAGCACCAGATGCCCCGTTTCGGCGAATTGGATGCCGTATTCCATCGTCTCGCGGTCGCGGATTTCGCCGATGAGGATGACGTCGGGCGCCTGGCGCAGCGTGTTCTTCAGCGCCAGGTGCCAGCTGTCGCAATCGACGCCGACTTCTCGGTGCGTCACCACGCAGCCTTTGTGCGCGTGCACGTATTCCACCGGATCTTCGATCGTGACGATGTGGCCGCGGGTCTTTTCGTTGCGGTACCCGACCATCGCCGCCAGCGAGGTCGATTTGCCGGAGCCGGTACCGCCGACCAGAATCACGAAGCCGCGCTTCGAGAGCACGACCTCCTTGAGTACCGGCGGCAACTCGAGTTCCTCCAGGGTCGGGATCTTGGCGTTGATGGTTCGCAGCACCGCGCCGGTAAAGCCCTGCTGCACGAAGGCGCTGACGCGAAAGCGGCCGATTCCCGGCGGCGCGATCGCGAAATTGCATTCCTTGGTCGAATCGAACTCCTTGGTTTGCCGGTCGTTCATGATCGCGCGCACCAGGCCGGCGCTTTGCTCGGCGCTCAGGGAGCGGTCCGACTGCGGGCGGATTTCTCCGTCGACCTTGATCGCGGGCGGAAATCCGGCGGTGATGAACAGGTCCGAGCCCTTTCTTCTCGACCATGCGCCTGCAGCAGATCCTGCATCAGCCGTATTGCTTGGTCGCGATCCATTAGATGCTGTCCTTGTTCTGCGCCTTGTATTTCGCTTCTTCGCGGCTGACGACGCCTTTTTGCACCAGTTCCTGCAGGCATTGGTCGAGAGTCTGCATGCCCTGTCCCTGCCCGGTTTGAATCGCCGAATACATCTGCGCGATCTTGCCCTCGCGGATCAGGTTGCGTATGGCCGGCGTGCCGATCATGATTTCGTGCGCCGCGATGCGGCCGCCGCCGACCCGCTTCATCAGCGTTTGCGAGATCACCGCCCGCAGACTCTCCGACAACATGGCGCGCACCATGTCCTTTTCCGCCGCCGGGAACACGTCCACGATACGGTCGATGGTCTTCGCCGCCGAACTCGTGTGCAGGGTGCCGAAAACCAAGTGTCCGGTTTCCGCCGCGGTCAGCGCCAAGCCGAATGGTCTCGAGGTCGCGCATTTCGCCGACCAGCACCACGTCAGGGTCTTCGCGCAACGCCGAGCGCAGCGCCTCGGTGAATCCGAGGGTATCGCGGTGCACCTCGCGCTGGTTGACCAGGCAGCGTTTGCTTTCGTGGACGAACTCGATCGGATCCTCGATCGTGATGATGTGATCCGGGCGATTGTCGTTACAGTGATTGACCATGCCGGCGAGCGTCGTCGACTTGCCGGAGCCGGTGGGTCCGGTGACCAACACGAGGCCGCGGGGCAGCATGCACAGATCTTTGAACGTCTTCGGCGCATTCAGCTCATCGAGCGACAGAATCGTCGAGGGAATATTGCGAAATACGGCGCCGGCGCCGCGGTTTTGGTTGAATGCATTGACGCGAAAGCGGGCAAGCTTCGGAATTTCGAACGAAAAGTCCGTTTCGAAGAACTCCTCGAAGGCTTTGCGCTGCTTGTCATTCATGATGTCGTACACCATGCTGTGCACCTCTTTATGCACCAGCGCAGGCATATTTACGCGCTTCATGTCGCCGTCCACGCGGATCATCGGCGGGACGCCCGCCGAGAGATGCAGGTCCGACGCATTGTTCTTCACCGCAAAGGCGAGAAGCTGCGCGATATCAACCGCCATCAACGGCTCCTAATTCGGCTCTGTTAAGCCGCTGGCAGTATATAAGAGGGCGCTGTCACCCAATATGTTAATTGGTCCGCAGAATTTGGCGGTTCATGTGAACCACGTCCGGTCTCGGATAAATCATGCGGCCAAAGCGGCCGGGCGCGACCCCGCCTCCGTCACCTTAGTCGCAGTTACCAAGTCCAAGCCTGCCGAATCGCTACGGGCGGCCGCCACCGCCGGCGTCACGGATTTCGGCGAAAACTATCTCCAAGAGGCTGTGGCAAAAATGGATCAGCTGGGATCCCTCGCCGCGCACTGGCACTTCATCGGCGCGGTGCAATCGAACAAGACCCGCGCCATTGCCGAGCGCTTCGAATGGGTGCACAGCATCGACCGGTTGAGCGTCGCCCGGCGGCTGTCGGAGCAGCGCCCTTTTCACGCGCCGCCGCTCAATCTGTGCATTCAGGTCGCGCTGGTGCCCGAGCCGACCAAGGGAGGCATTGAACCCCTACAGCTCGCCGAATTGGCGCTCCGAACCGCGGAGTTGCCGCGGGTACGGCTGCGAGGGCTCATGTGCGTGCCGCCGCCTCAGCCGGACGCGCGGACGGAGCGGGCGGTGTTTTCCCGGCTGAGAATCTTGCTCGAGGAGCTGAACGCTCAGGGCCTCGAGCTCGATACACTGTCGATGGGAATGAGCGCCGATTTCGAATCGGCGATCGCCGAAGGGGCAACGCATGTGCGCATCGGCACGGCGATATTCGGCAGCCGGTGAATCAAGACGAGAGGCGGACAATGATCAACATACGTAGGCTTGCATTCATCGGCGGCGGCAACATGGCCGCTGCGCTCATCGGCGGTCTGACCAGGCGCGGGCTTCCGAGCTAACGCATCGTAGTCGCCGATCCCAGCGGCGAACAGCTGCAACGCCTGGTGCGCGACTACGGCATCACGGCAGCCGCCGACAACGCGGACGCGGTCGAAGGCGCCGAAGTGGTCATACTTGCCGTGAAGCCGCAGCAGATGCGTGCCGCGGCATTGGCCTTGAGCCCGCACCTCGCCGCCTCGAGACCGCTGCTGATATCGGTTGCCGCCGGCATACCCCACGCCGCGCTCGCGCGCTGGTTCGGGGCGCAGATCCCGGTGGTGCGCACCATGCCGAATCGGCCGGCACTGAACGGCTTCGGCGCCACCGGGATGTACGCGCCCGCGAGCGTCGGCGCCGCCCACCGCGCCCTGGCCGAGTCCATCATGGCTGCCGTCAGCGCCACCGTATGGGTCGAACACGAATCGCAGATGGATACCGTCACCGCGCTGTCGGGAAGCGGGCCGGCGTACTTCTTCTTGTTCATGGAGGCGCTCGAGGCCGCCGCGCACGAGCGCGGCCTGCCGAACGACATTGCGCACAAACTCACCTTGGAGACGGCGTTCGGTGCCGCGCAAATGGCGCGCCAGTCGGACGAATCGCTCGCCGTGTTGCGCGAGCAGGTCACCTCCAAGGGCGGCACCACGGCGGCCGCGCTCGCCGTACTCGATGCCGCGGGCCTTCGTGCTATCGTCGCACACGCGGTGGCGGCCGCGGATCGCCGCTCGGCCGAACTCGCCGCCGAGTTCGGGAACGCCGTAGGGAGCGCTGTAGGGCGGATCCTTACGACCCGCCCCGAAACTACACCATAAGATCTCCGGCTTATTCCATGGAAGCGATAAGATACATCGTCGATACGCTGCTCTGGCTGCTGACGCTCGCCTTCGTGCTGCGGCTGCTGTTTCAGTGGGTGCGGGCGGATTTTCGCGACCCCATGGCGGACGCCATCGTGCGCGTGACCAATTGGCTGATCTTGCCGCTGCGCCGCCTGTTGCCCCCGATCGGCAAAATCGACACGGCAACCGTCGTCGCGGTGCTCGTGTCGCCGCGGCGCGCACAGGCGTGATGCTGGCATTCAGCGCCGCGGGATTCTTGGGCCCGCTGATGTTCCTGCGCATCACGGTCGTCGCGTTGGTCGATTTGATTCTGCGCGTCTACCTGTTCGCCCTGCTGCTCTATTGGTTGACGAGTTTCATCTCGCCCGGAGGCTATGCGCCGGGCGTGCGCCTGCTCGCGCAACTGTGCGAACCGATCTTGAAGCCGGTCCGCCGAATGATCCCGCCCATAGGGCAAATCGATTTCTCGTTCCTCTGGGTGTCGATCGCGATCGGCGCGCTGTTGATACTACTGCGTTGAACATGCCCTCCTACATGCCTGAATTCACTGCTAACGACGTGCTCGAACGGTCGCCGCGGCTTGGCGCACCCGATCGGCGCGGAAGCCTGGAAAACCAGGCTCGCGCGCACGTCGATCGGGAATCTTTTTTCGCAATTGCGCTAAACATCGGCTTTTTTCTATGTTATTTTCGGCGCCGAGTTGAATTTGTGGGCATTGGTCACCCGCGTTCGCAAACACCAGCAGGAGATTTAATATGGCGAAAAAGAATGCAGCACCGACCAAGTCTGAAATTCTCGCTACCATTTCGAAGGAAACAGAGCTCTCTAAGAAGCAGGTCGGAGCCGTGTTTGACTCGCTTTCCGCCTCGATCAAGAAGAGTCTGCGCAGCCACGGGTTGTTCACGCTACCCGGGCTTCTGAAGATGAAAGTCGTGAAGAAACCGGCCACGAAGGCGCGTGAAGGCATCAATCCCTTCAACGGCGAGAAGATGATGTTCAAGGCAAAGCCGGCGAGCAAGAAAGTCCGCATTGCCGCGCTGAAGACGCTCAAGGAATTCGTGAACTGATTGAGACTCGCGTCCGGGGCGGTTGGAAGAGCTGGGACTACGCTCAGCCGCTCCGGATCGCATTGATGACCGCGCCCTTGAGCCTAGGTGCCCGTGAAAGAAGTGCCCGACCCCGGGCATGACGACCAATTCGGGCGCGGGGTTCAGGCGCTTTGCCCAGGCGAACACGCGTGCGGGTCGACCACCTCGTCCGCATCGCCTTGAACGATCAGCCACGGACAGGCTGGCGGCTCCAGCCCGGAGAAATCGAAACGGTCGACGCGGCGGCGCTACCGTGATCAGCCGCGAGCGTCTGCCGCATGATGCGCCAGGCGCAGCGCCACGTACGCGCCGAAGGAGAAGCCGGCGAGCACCGGCTGCCGGCCCGGCCAGCGCAGCGCCCCGGACGCGGCACGGCTGCCGCATCCTCGGTTTCACCGCCGCCCTCGTCGAACGTGCCCGCGCTCGCGCCCACGCCGCGGAAATTGAAGCGCAGCGTCGGAATACCGGTTTCTCGCAGTGCCCGCGCCAGGGTCGTGACGACCTTGTTCTCCATGGTGCCGCCGAACAGGGGGTGCGGGTGACAGACGACACCGCAGCTAGCGATGCCCGGAGGCCCGGATCCTCGACCATCGCCTCGAGCGGCCCGGCCGGCCCTGCGATCGGCAGCCGCTCGAGGCCCGAAGGACGCCGGTCATTCGATGCCGATGAGCTCGACGTCGAAGATCAGGGTGGCTCCGGGCGGAATGACGCCGCCGGCGCCGCTGTCGCCGTAGCGCAAGATCGGCAGGAATGATCAGGCGGCGCCTCCCGCCGACCTTCATGCCGAGCAACCCCCTGATCCCATCCCTTGATGACCTGCCCGGTGCCGACCACGAAACGGAACGGCGGGCCGGCGTTCGCTGAACTGTCGAATTGCTTGCCCTTGTTGTCCGACGCCGAGGCTTCGTAGAGCCAGCCGGTGTATTGCACCACGGCCTTTTGGCCGGATGCGACGGGGGCGCCCGCACCCGGTTTAAGGTCGAGGATTTCGAGGTTGACGGCGCCCGGCGGGCGCAGGCGCCGGGCTGCCGCGCGCATGCCGCGAGCAGGCCAGAGCAAAGCGATGCCGAGAAGGCAGGGCTAGTGGGATCGCGATGCCCATCGGCGCATCTTAAAGGATTTCGCCCGTTTGAGTCGGGGGCCGTCGAGAGTCGCGAATCATGAGCTGCGCTCCTGAAGGTTCGCCTGTGATCGCCGCCGCCCGATCATTGCGGGCGCGGCTCCCAGGGTGTGCGCCTCGACTATCGCGCCGATGCCGATGCCGGCGAATCAACAATGCCCCTATTTCGGCGTGGATGCCCGAGCCAGCCGTGCCTCAACGCCCGAACGGCGTCGTCGAACTCGTCGGCGACTTGAAATACCCACTCCATGGGCAGAAAGTCTAAGCCGCGCCCTCGCGGCGACCGTGAGTGGAGTCACACACTTGCCATGGTGCGAGCGCGCTGCGTAGGCTTTCGCCTACATGCAGCGTATTCTCGTCCTGAACCCAAAAGGCGGTTCGGGTAAAACGACGATAGCGACAAATCTCGCCAGTTACTTCGCGAGCCAGGGGGACCGTCCGCTGCTGTCGGACAACGATCCCCAAGGCTCGAGCACGCGCTGGCTGAAGAAGCGCACGCCGGAGCAGCCCCTCATCCACGGCATCGCGGCCTTCGACCGCAACAGCCGCATGACCCGGGCCTGGCAAATGCGCATTCCGCCCGACGTGGCGCACGTGGTCGTGGATACGCCGGCCGCGGTGTCGGCGCAGGACATGCCGGAGATGACGCGGAGCGCGGACGCCATCATCGTTCCGGTCCTGCCCTCGGACATCGACATTCACGCCTGCTCGAAATGCATCGCCGACCTGCTGCTGATCGCCAAGGTGCGGCGCGACGAGAATCGCATCGGCGTGGTCGCCAACCGCGTCAGGCGCAATACGCTGATCTTCCAGTCGCTGATGCGGTTTCTGGAGACTTTGAGCATCCCGGTGATCGCGACGTTGCGCGACTCCCAGAATTACGTGCGCGCCGCCGAACAGGGCGTCGGCATGCACGAGATGAAGAGGCACCTGGTGGCGCAGGATCTCGAGGATTGGGAGCCGCTGCTCGCTTGGCTGAGGGCCAAGGAGGCGCGCTGGGGCGCCGCCGAATGCCGGCATCAATCCGTTGCCTGAAACTGCCTGAGCGGCGCCGTCGGAACGCGCAGCGGCTTACTTTTTCTCTTCCCAGCTGCCGCGAACTTTGTCGGCCCAGTTCTTGTAGCTGTGCCAGTTGTAGAGACTGTTCGTGATCGCCGAGTGGCGGCCGCCCGTCTTGTACACATCCCGCGGAACGGCAGCTCCCGGTTTGCGCGCCCGGCTCCGCCCGCGGGGCGCGCCGGTCCACTCCGGTGTATCGAGTCTGATTCTTGCTGTCGCTCATCTGGGTGCCTCTATGATGTGCACGACAGTAAGTGTCGCGCTCCTGCCTTGGCAGGAACTGTGTCACAGGCAAGTGGGCGGCGTCGTCAGGCGTCCGCGCGCATTGCGATGCGCATCTCAGAGCCCGTCGCGGTAAGTTAAATGGCGGAAATTCTCTTGGTTTGCCACGCGTCGAACAGCGGCCGGAGCTCATCGAGCGAACACTCGAGCGCCGCGGGCAGCAACGTCGTATACGCGTCGAGCAGCGCCATCGCGTTGCGCGCGGGATCCGTGCGCGTGGCCGCGCCCAGGCGGCGCGACATATCGCGATTGACGACATGAAGATTCTTGTAAAGCTCCTCGAGAGCGGCGAAACCTGGCGCTCCTCGGCACCGGTGATTTCGCGCGCCAGCAGATACATGCAGATGCTGCGGTAGACGGTTTCCGCTTCGCTCGCGAACGGCAGATGGAATCGCGCCATCGGCCGCAGATGATCCGTCCACGGACAGCCGGAGGTCGCCATGATCAGATCCCAGCACGGAGCTCATCGCCTGCTGCGCCGACGTTTCCGCGTACACCGTGCGCTCGGCCTGCATGACCGTCACGCCGACCGTATCGAAGGAAACCAGCGCCTTCAGCGGCTCGAAGGCCGACGCCATCTGCAGGGCGGCCGGACAATGCGGATGTTCGCGCTCGTTGAGCGGGCAATTGGCGCATTGGTTGAACCCGAGTTCCGTCCAAAACGGCGGCTCGGCGGGCGCGGCATTGGACAGCCGGAAATCCGTCGGCATCGAACTCGAAATCCAGCGTTTTGCGATCCGTCGGGCAAATCGAAGCGATACCGGATGCGCTGTCGGTCCGCTCATGCCACTAGTCGGTAGCAGGGAGTGTATTCGGCACCGGCGAGCTTCATCCGGCGCTGCGCGACGAAGGAGCGCAGCAGCCGGTCGAGCGGCTCCATGATCGACCGCTCGCCGATGAGTTCGAACGGCCCGTAGCGCTCGATCGCGTTGACGCCGTATTCCTTGATGTTGCCCGCCACGATACCGGAAAACACGCGCCGCAGATTGGCGGCGCGCTCGTGCACGGGCTGATCGCGGGAGAGCCGCAGATGCGCGCATCGACTCATGCGTGACCTCGAAGGGCAGCTGGAATTCGAGCGGAATGTTCAGCAGCCAATTGAAGCCGTACGAATCGCTCTGCCGGCGCCGGTAGTCGCGCACCTGCGCCAGCCCCTGGACCATCGCGCGCGCCACTCCGGCGGGGTCATCGATGATGATCTGGTAGCGCGATTGGGCGCTCTGCGCCGAGCGTCGCGCCGATGAACTCGTGGATCTGCTCGAAGTAGTCGGCCGTGTCCGCGGGACCGGTGAAAATCACCGGGAACGGCATGTCGCGATTGGCCGGGTCGAGCAGGATGCCGAGCAGATAGAGGATCTCCTCCGCCGTGCCGGCGCCGCCGGGAAAAATGACGATGCCGTGGCCCAGCCGCACGAACGCCTCCAAGCGCTTTTCGATGTCCGGCATGATGACCAGCTGGCTCACGATCGGGTTCGGAGGCTCGGCCGCGATGATGCCGGGCTCGGTGATCCCCAAATAGCGGCCGTTGACGATGCGCTGCTTGGAGTGCCCGATGGTCGCGCCCTTCATCGGACCCTTCATCGCGCCGGGACCGCAGCCCGTGCACACGTCGAGACTGCGCAGCCCGAGTTCGTAGCCGACTTTCTTCGTGTAGTCGTATTCGACGCGCCGGATCGAATGGCCGCCCCAGCACACCACGAGATTCGGCCGCACCTGCAGCTCCAGCACCCGCGCGTTGCGCAGGATGTGAAATACCGCATTGGTGATGCTCGGAGAGGACGTCAGATCGAAGCGCCCGCTCTCCATGATCTCGTTCGAGATGAACACCACGTCGCGCAGCACCGCGAACAGATGATCCTTCAATCCCCTGATCATCTCCCCGTCGACGAAGGCCGCCGCCGGCGCGTTCTTGATTTCGAGCTTGATCCCCCAGGCCCGCCGCACGATGCGCAGATCGAAGTCCCGATATTTCTCGAATATCGCGCGCGAGTCATCGAGGTCGCTGCCGGAATTGAGCACCGCGAGCGCGCACTTGCGAAACAGCGGATAAAGGCCGCCCTGGCCGGAATCGAGCAGCTTGGCGATCTCTTGCTGCGACAGGTGCTCGAGGGCTGCCCTTGGGCGCGACGCGGGCGTCGACCATGTCAGAGGATAAGGATCGTGGTTTCCACACGGCGCCTAAGGATAGATATCGATCGGGATGTTGTCTTGGGTGCGCATCCACACTTCGACCATATCGGAATTCGACAAGGCGATGCAGCCGTCCGTCCAATCGTTCGAGGAGTAATAGGCGGCCGGATGTTTCGGGGCATTCGGCAGGCCGTGGATCATGATCGATCCGCCGGGCGCCCACCGGTGCGCTTGCGCGCGCGCTTCGTCGTCTTTGTTCGGGTACGACACTTGAATGGAGAGGAAGTAATCGCTGCGCGTGTTG
Organism: uncultured Gammaproteobacteria bacterium; assembly: GCA_963783185.1. Taxonomy (GTDB): domain Bacteria; phylum Pseudomonadota; class Gammaproteobacteria; order Steroidobacterales; family Steroidobacteraceae; genus Bog-1198. Next base: position 51,151 of record CAWAMT010000004.1, read on the forward strand.
CGGCGCGCAAGATAATAGCGTCCCTCGGGGGTTCGGAAATCGTGTTCGCGCTCTTTTTGGCCCACCGGGCTCAAGCCGAGCTGGACCTTGTACGCCCCGAGCAGACGGTTGCCGCTGTACAGGTACAGCTTGTGCTCGGCCTTGTGCACGACGACGTGGTCGGCCGTCGCGATTTCCTCCGCGACACCCCTGAGGGGACCGCCGTGCCGCTCGCGAGCAGCAGAACGGCGCACAGAACGCGCGTGAGAGACCGGCAGCTGCGATTGACCATCGTCAAAATTATAGCGTGAATGGCGCGCGACATAACCGGCTGCAGCTCACGGACCTGGGTATAATTTGAAGATGCTTTTGCGGCGCTTCCACGCAACTCTTGCTTTCGGGCTCATGGCCGGATGCGCCAGCCAATCCTCCATCAAACCTGCCGAAGTTCTCGACGAGCGCACCGGAATGACCGTGGGCGCGCTGCGCGAGCCGATCGAACTCACTCAGGTCAGACAATACATGACGAGTCGCCGGCCAGCGCGTCAGCTTCGCATACCTCGGCCCCGTCGAATGGGACAACATGGGCGATCATCAGCTACGGGCTGTGGATGCACCTGGCGCCCGGCAACGATTGGCGGTTCGACAACATCCGGCAGCCGGGCGCCGTCACCTTGTCGCTCGACGATGGTGCGACGGTACTGTCCTTCATCGAGGCGCCCGCACTCGCCCATGGGCCTTATCGACCCGTCGCCTCGTGGGGCCAGACCGCTTATTTCGATCTCGACGTGCCGATGCTCAAACGCATGGCCTCGAGCCAGAAAATTGAGCTGGATTTCAAAGCCGGCCGCGATCCACCCGTGCGCTTCACCGCCGATCGCGGGGCTCGCGAGACTCTGGTGAGCTATTTGCATGCCCGCGGCTACTGACGATTGATGCCGACGACGTGCGGCAGCGTGATCGTCGTGCCCGGGCGCATATCGTTGAAATCCACGTCGGGGTTATATTGAGCGACCAGCCAAATCGGCAGATCGCCGTGCTGTTGAGCGATCGTCCATAGCGAGTCGCCCCGCTTCACGCCGTAGTTCTCGGTGCCGGCAATCCGATGAGCGGCGAAAAACTCCTCTTGCAGATGCCGGTGATACTCGCGGCGCGCCGCCACGAATTGCGCCGCAGTGACGTGGGACAGGTCAAGCTTGATTTTTCGCCCACTGCGTAACCATCGCGTTCTTGTGCAGCTTGTTCAACGCGCGCAGCGCCTGCACATCGACTCCACTCCAATTCGCGAAGATGCCCCAGGGTCTCCGTTGCCTGAACGACGACGGTATCGTTCGAAGCCACGCGTAATCCGTGGCATCGGAATTTGCCGTCGGTGCTCCGGCCGGCAGCAGAGCCGCGCTTTCGGTTTGTCGCTCGCGAGACCGGTTCCTGCGGGGTTGCCGCGGCTTTTGCTTCGACGCTGGGAAGGTTGATGATCGTGTCGAAAGCCGGTGGCTCCGGCGCCGGACTCTGAGGCGATGCGGCGGCTTTAGGAGTTTTGGGAATGCTCGCCTCCAGAATGGGAGTCGCCGGCTGAGCTGGAGTCGGCTGTGCTGGAGTTGCCGGCACCGCGCTGGGCGCGCTCGCCGCCACGCTGCGGGAGTCGCCGCCGCCGCGGTGGACGTCTCTCCCGGGACGCAGGCATCGGGATGCGCACGACGTCGCCGCGAGCGATTCATGGGTAGCGGTCCAGCCATTGCCGCCAGCAGCCGTGCGAAGCTGACGCCGCTCGCCGCTGCGACCCGGCCAGCGTCTCGCCGCGCCGCACGCGGTGGCTGCCGTCGTTGCGCTGCGCCAGATAGCGCTGCGTCGACGGCAGGCGCGCCCATCCGGCGCTGATCTCGGCCTCGGTGCGGTGTACCGGGCATGCGCAGGGCATAGCCGCGGGGCACGAGCCGTGCGCCGTTCCAGATCGGCGGCCGCAGCGCCGGATTCAGGACGCTTGAGCGCTCCCATGTCGACTTTGAATGCCTTCGCCAGCGCGTCGACGGCGATGTAGTCGGGCAACTCCACCGGCGTGCTCTCGGTAGTCGGGCAGCCGGGTCGATGGGACCGAAGTACTTCTCGGCGTTGCGGTCGACTTCGAGAGCCGCGAGGAATGCGACATAGAAGTTGCGGGACGCAAAGCCGAAGGTGGACGCCTTGGTAGCGTTTGACGATCACCGCGATATCGCTCGTGCCCAATTCTTCCTGTGCGCGCCGCAGACCGCCGGGACCGTGGTTGTAGGCGGTGACGGCGAGCGGCCAGGTACCGAGCAGCCGATAGTTGTAGAGCATCAAATTGGCGGCGGCTTCGGTCGCGCTGTACGGATCCAAGCGTTCATCGACGAGGCCGTCGACCCGCATGAAGCGCTTGGCCGTCGTGGGCATGAACTGCCACAGTCCCGCCGCACCGACCTTTGAGTAGGCGGCGGGGTTGAAGGACGACTCGACGTGCGGCAGCGCCGCGATTTCCGTCGGCACGCCATGCTGCTCGAGGACCCGGACGATGTGCGTCTCCCAAGCGGCCGCCCGAATCAAGCCCTCGTGGAATCGATCCGCCTGTCCCAGTTGGAAGCGTATCCGGTCGATCGCATCGAGAAATTGCGGCGGCGTCGGCTTCTCGCCGAACGCATGCAGGATGCGCCGCTCGTGCGGCGTCAGAGGCCGTCGAGTCGCGCCGGCGGCAAAGCGCCGCAGCAGCGCCGCATAGTGCGCTTTGGCGCCGGCGACCCGACGTTCGCGCTGCGCGGGCGAGGCGGCCGGGTCGAATCGCAAGACCTCATAGACCAGCCCAGATTCCAGTCATCGTGCAGCAGACCCTGGTCGGTGGTGACCTCGGTGTAGACGCGGATCCAGAAGCGCACATCCCGTTCGAGTTCGGGCGGATGAGCGAACGGATCGCTCGCTCCGCGGCGCCCGCGTGAGCCGAGGAGAACGGCGCCAGCATCAAGCTCAGCGCCGCAATCATGAAGTGCTATCGAGTCGCGGCTTAGCGATCTATCGGCGATCTATCCGCACTTCGAGTCGCCGCAATTCAGGCAGGTCTTGCAGCCGTCCATCATCACCACGGCCGCGGTGCTGCACTTCGCGCACAGCTGCGCTCCTTCGGGAAAATGCGACTTGGAAAACGCGTCGGTCTGTTTGGTGCGCGCCTCGAACTCCGCGCGCTTCTCCTGCACCAGCTTGCGCTGATGCACGTCGAGCTCCGGCTTCTTGAGCAAGCCGATCGACTGCAGGTGCCGCTCGATCACGTAGCCGAGCTCGGCGATGGTCGAGGGCATGAATTTGCCGCCGGGCTGCCAGTAGCCGCCGCGCGGATCGAATACCGCCTTCAGCTCATCGACCAGGAACGTCGTGTCGCCGCCCTTGCGGAACACCGCCGAGATGACCCGCGTCAGCGCGACGATCCATTGGAAATGATCGAGATTCTTCGAATTGATGAAGACCTCGAACGGCCGGCGCTGCTCGTGCGGCGTGCCTTCGTTGAGCACGATGTCGTTGATGGTGACGTACATCGCGTGGTCGGAGACCGGCGTCTTGATCTTGTAGGTCGAGCCGATCAGCACCTCCGGCCGCTCGAGCTTCTCGTGCATCCAAATGACGTTGTCTTGCGTCTTCAGCGGATCCTTGGCCGCGGCACGCCGGCGGCATCCTTCGCGTCTCCGGCTTCAGCACGCGGTACTTGGCGATCTTCTTGTCGATTTTGATGTGAGCCATGTCAGAACTTCCCGTAATAGCCTTCTTTCAGGGCATCGAACAGATTCGCGGCGGTATGCATCTCGCCGTCGTATTCGATCTCTTGATCGCCGCGCGCCTCGACTTCCGTGCCGTCCTCGAGCGTGAACACGTAGGTCGTGTTCTTGAGATCGTCTTCCTTGACCAACACGCCCTGAAAGGCTTCCGGATTGAAGCGAAACGTCGTGCAGCCCTTGAGCCCTTGTTCGAAGGCGTACATGTAGATGTCCTTGAAATCCTCATACTTGTAATCGGTCGGCACATTCGCCGTCTTGGAGATCGACGAATCGACCCACAGCTGCGCCGCCGCCTGGATGTCCACGTGCTCCTTCGGACCGATGTCGTCCGCGGAGATGAAATAGTCGGGCAGCTTCTCGGCCGAATTCTGCGAATTCGGCATCGCGCGCGGATTCACCAACTCGCGGTAAGCGAGCAGCTCGAACGAAAACACGTCGACTTTCTCCTTGGATTTCTTGCCTTCGCGGATCACGTTGCGGAAATAATGATGCGCGAACGAAGGCTCGATGCCGTTCGAGGCATTGTTCGCCAGCGACAGCGAAATCGTGCCGGTCGGTGCGATCGAGGTGTGATGCGTGAAGCGTGCGCCGACTTCGGCGAGCTCGTCGACGAGTTCCGGCGAGGCTTCTGCAATTCGCTGCATGTAGCGGCTGTAGCGCGCATGCAGCACCCGGCCTGCCACTTTGGCACCCACCCGCCAGCCATCCTTGACCATCTCGGGACGCTTGCGCAGCATTTCGCGAGTTACCGTGAACTCCTCGTTCATGATCGGCGCCGGGACCTTTTTCGCGCGCGAGCTCGAGCGCGGCTTCCCAGCCCGCCACCGCCATCTCCCGCGATACGTTCTGCGAAAAAGCCACCGATTTCTTGGAGCCGTACTTCATACAGAGCATGGTGATGGCCGAGCCCAGCCCCAGGAAACCCATGCCGTGGCGGCGCTTGCGGATGATTTCATCGCGCTGCGGCGCCAGCGGCAGGCCGTTGATCTCGACCACGTTGTCGAGCATGCGCGTGAACACCTTCACCACTTTGCGATAGGTCTCCCAATCGAAGCGCGCATCGTCGGTGAACGGGTCGACCACGAACTTCGTGAGATTCACCGACCCTAACAGGCAAGACCCATACGGCGGCAGCGGCTGCTCGCCGCACGGATTGGTGGCGCGGATGTTCTCCGTCCACCAGTTGTTGTTCATCTCGTTGACCTGGTCGATCAGGATGAAGCCGGGTTCGGCAAAATCGTAGGTCGAGGACATGATCAGGTCCCACACGCGGCGCGCCGGCAAAGTCTTGTAGATCTTGCAGGCCACCAGACCCTCCTCGTTCGCGACATACCCTGTGGTGTCGGGCCATTCGCGCCATACGAATTTGGTGGTGTCGTCGAGATCCGGCCGCTCCGCCTCGAATTCCTTTTGCCCGAGCGGAAAGGCGAGTTTCCACTCGGTATCGCTCTTGACCGCCTTCATGAATTCATCGGTGACCAACAGCGACAGGTTGAATTGCCGTAACCGGCCGTTCTCGCGTTTGGCGCGGATGAACTCCAGCACATCGGGATGGCCGATATCGAAAGTGCCCATTTGTGCGCCGCGCCGGCCGCCGGCCGAGGACACTGTGAAGCACATCTTGTCGTAGATATCCATGAACGACAGAGGCCCGGAGGTATAGGCTCCGGCTCCCGACACGTATGCGCCGCGCGGCCGCAAAGTGGAGAATTCGTATCCGATTCCGCATCCAGCCTTGAGCGTCAGGCCAGCCTCATGCACCTTGTTCAAGATGTCGTCCATCGAATCGCGGATCGTGCCGGACACCGTGCAGTTGATGGTCGACGTGGCAGGCTTGTGTTCGAGCGCACCGGCATTCGAGGTAACGCGGCCGGCCGGAATCGCGCCGTGACGCAGCGCCCACAGAAACGATTCGTACCATTGCTCGCGCAGCTCGACGGACTCCACGTCCGCCAACGCACGCGCGACGCGCTTGTAGGTATCGTCCATGGACTTATCGATGGGCGACCCGTCTTTCGCGATCAGCCGATATTTCTTGTCCCAGATGTCATAAGACGCTTCCTGGAAAGGAATACTGCCAACACCTTTGGGCTGTATTTTGACCACCGTATTCATGGGTATTAGAAACGCTCCCTTATAATTATGGCGCGACGCTCGAAGACAAGTGGCGTTGGTCCCTTGGGCAAAAAACGCATTTAGAGTGGTTAAACCTTGAGGGGACTGACGCGAACTTCGGACCACAACATATTGTGTCCGGACTCGCAGGTTAAGACTTCACGACGACCAGCGTCAAGACATTTTTATGTTAATTTTGACCATAAAAAATCGTTATATATCAATGTACTACAGAATTCTTCCGAGAAATTTCCTCATTTCACTTCTCGTTCTTCGGGTCAAGGGGAAAAAAGCTGAATCGCAAGATATTGTGTTCCACAAGTTATTCACAAATTGTGCCATTGACAATCGCTGTCGGGTGCCCTCGCGTTTTCGTGCGCCAGCCGCGCCGCCGCAAGCGGCTGTGACGTTCCGCGAATTGTTCCCGTTGAAATGAGTAAGGGCGGCCCAACAACTGGGCCATGCAGATCTATCTTGAAAAAGTTTTTTCGACATCGCAATTCACCCCTAACTATTTTGGAGTAGCACTATGACTGTTCTTCGTTACGAGCCCTGGTCGCTCGTCAATCGCTTTCAAAGAGATATCGATCGCTTGTTCGGAGCGCCGCAAACCACCGCCGCGGACTCCGGTGCTTGGCTGCCTCCCGTCGACGTTCACGAAGAGGACAACCAATTCCTGTTGCATATCGATTTGCCCGGCGTCGATCCGAAAGCCGTGGAAATCACCTCCGAGCAGGGCGTGCTGACGATTCGCGGCCAGCGTGCCGAATCGCGGCGCGAGGCGCGTGAGGGCTATCGCCGCATCGAGCGGATCACGGGCGAGTTCCAGCGCCGTTTCAGCTTGCCGGATTCCGCGGATGTGCAGAACATCAAGGCAAAAGCGGTCAATGGTGTGCTGGAAGTCTCAATTCCCAAACTCGCTCAAGTGCAGCCTCAGCGTATCACCGTTGAAGCCGCCTAAGAGGACCCGCCGCGCGGCCTCTTACGTGTAAGATCGTAGATCGAGAGTAGCGACGCGAAGGGCCGGATAATCTCATCCGGCCCTTCGATTGCTTGGCGTCCGCTACCCGCAAAACCAGTTAATAGAGGATTGCGCATGAATCTGCGTCTTGCATTTGCGGCGACCGCGCTCGCAGCTGCCCTGTTCCCGGGATCGGCGGCGATTGCCGCATTACCCGCGCCGCCCGCCGCCCCCGCCGAAGCGGCGCCGATGCCGTCGCTTGCTCCCATGGTCAAACGCGTCTCGCCCGCAGTCGTCAACATTGCGACCCGCGGCACCATTAAAGAGAAGCCCGGACAGCGCAATCCGCTCCTTGACGATCCCTTTTTCCGCCGCTTCTTCGATGTGCCGCCGGACGCCAAACCGCGTGAGCGGCAATTTCAAAGTGCCGGCTCGGGCGTGATCGTCGACGCCAAGAACGGATACATCATCACCAATTATCACGTGGTCGAGAATGCCAGTGAGATCACGGTGACGTTATTGGACAATCGCAGTTTCTCGGCGAAAGTCGTCGGCTCGGATGAGGGCGCGGATATCGCCGTGTTGCAGGCGAAGCAGCCGAACCTCGTCGCAATGGCCCTTGGAGATTCGACACGCCTGGAGGTGGGAGACTACGTGGTTGCCATCGGCAATCCATTCGGTCTGCAGCACACCGTGACCGCCGGTATCGTCAGCGCGCTCGGCCGCTCCGGCATCAATCCTGACGGCTACGAGGATTTCATTCAGACCGATGCCTCCATCAATCCCGGCAATTCCGGCGGCGCCCTGGTGAATCTGCGCGGGGAGTTGGTGGGTATCAATTCGGCGATCCTTTCCGGTAGCGGCGGCAATATCGGCATTGGTTTCGCCATCCCGGTCAACATGGCAAAAGGCGTCATGGATCAGCTGATCAAGTACGGACAGGTCAAGCGCGGCGTGCTTGGCGTGAACATTTACGATGTCACGCCGGATATCGCCAAAGAGTACGGCTTGAGCGAATCGAGCGGCGCATTGGTCGCCGGCGTCAGCCAAGGCTCCGCCGCCGAACGCGCCGGTGTCAAAACCGGGGACATCATTACCTCGATCAACGGCGTCAACATGAAGGGGGCGGGCGAACTGCGCAATGCCATCGGAATGCTGCGGGTCGGAGACAAGGTCGAGATCGGCCTGTTGCGCGACGGCAAGCCGCGGAAAGTTGTGGCATTGGTAGCCGAACGCAGCGAAAGCGAGACCGCGAGCGCGGTCGAGATCAATAAGGGTCTGGAGGGCGCGGATCTCGCCGATGCGCCGGATGGCGGCGGCGTGCTGGTACGCGCGGTACAGGAGGGCAGTCCGGCGGCCCGCGCCGGCCTGCGCGCGAACGACGTGATAGTCGGTGTTGGCCGCACGCCGGTCTTGAACGCCAAGGCGTTCCGCGAGGCTGCCAAAGATGCCAATTTTCTCCTGCTCAACGTGCGCCGCGGCCCCTCCGTGGTGCTGATACCGATTCGTTAGCGCAATGAAACTTCTGTCCTTATGCATTCTCGGGGGCACCGGCTTTCTTGGAACGCGCCTGGTCGCACGATTGATCAAGGACGGCCACCAGGTGACGGTGCTCTCGCGTGATCGGGAGCAACACAAGCATCTATTGGTGCTGCCCGGCCTCACGCTCGAGAATTGCGATGTCTACGAGGAAGCGCAGCTCAGTGAGCGCTTTCGCGGCAAAGACGTCGTCATCAATCTCGTCGGCATCCTCAACGAACGCGGCTTTGGCGGCGGTGGTTTTCGCCGCGCCCACACCGAACTCGCGCGCAGCGTGCTTGAGGCCGCGCGCTCGGCCGGCGTCCCTCGGTTGCTGCAGATGTCCGCTCTGAAAGCCGCCGTCGACGCGCCGAGCTATTATTTGCGGTCCAAGGGCGAGGCTGAACTGCTGATAAGAGAGCAAAGCGCGACCTTGGACTGGACCATATTCCAGCCGTCCGTGATGTTCGGACCCGGCGACTCATTCTTGAACCGGTTTGCGGGCTTGCTCGCCTCGATTCCACTGGTCTTTCCGCTGGCTAAGCCCGATGCTCGGTTCCAGCCGGTGTTCGTCGACGATGTGATCGATGCCATGTTGCGTTGCCTGCATGGTGGTTCGTCCAGCCGTCAAACCTATGAACTCGGTGGTCCGACGGTCTACACGCTGCGCGAGATCGTCGGCCTGGTCGCCAAGATCACCGGTCAGCATCGCTGGATCATCGGACTGCCCGACTTCGCAGCATGGCTTCAGGGGCGGCTCATGAACTTCGTTCCCGGCCGCCCGTTCTCCAGCGACAACTATCGCTCTTTGAAGGTCGACAGTGTGTGCGCGGAGGACGGATTCGCAAAACTCAAGTTGAAGCCGCACTCCATGGTCGCATCAGCGCGCCAGTATCTTGGTGCCCTGGAAGACAACGCGCGCCTGAGCCATGACCGTGCCGCGGCGGGCCGCGCACGCCCGGGTCATGAGCATGTCGGCGGGGCGACGGCCGAACGCCCTTAAGTTACGGCAGGGACGGCCCGGCGTCTGCCGACTGCGGTGCCGCCATTAGGGGCAAGTGGTACAGCCGCCATGCGAACAGCAACCCAAGTCCGAACAGCCCCGCAACGAATGCCGCCACACCCGCCCACCCGTGCGCGGCATAAAACAGCCCCCCAGCCGCACCGGCAGCGCTCGATCCCAAGTAGTAGGTAAACAAATACATCGAGGAGGCTTGCGCCTTGGCGCTTCCCGCGCGCCGGACGACCCAGCTGCTGACGATGGAGTGGCCGCCAAAAAAGCCGAACGTGATCACGGCGATCCCGGCGACGATGAACCATAGCGATTCGAGCGTCGTGAGCATGAGGCCGGCCAACATGATCACGAACATCATCCACAATAGCTTGCGTCGGCCGAGACGCACGGCGAGGTGTCCCATGAAGGCCGAACTGAATGTGCCGACCAAGTAGACACTGAAGATGAGACCGACGGCGGCTTGACTCAGCGAATAGGGAGGTGCCATCAGCCTGTAGCCGATGTAATTGTAGACGGTGACGAAAGCGCCCAGCAGCACGGAGCCCTCCGCAAACATCCACGGTAGGCCGGCATCCCTGAACAGGCGCGCAAACCGAGCCGGCATCGCATGCAAATGCAAGGGTCGCGCGACGAAGTGCCGAGACGGTGGCAAGCACTGCGAGAATACCCAGGCACAGCCTAAACCAATGAAACCGACTGCTGCGACGCCGATGCGCCATCCGAAGAAGTCCGTCAGGACGCCGGCTGTCAGGCGGCCGCCCATACCCCCGACGGCGCTGCCGCCGATATAAAGGCCCATTCCGAGACCGATGGAGTCCGAGTGAACCTCCTCGCTCAAATACGTCATGGCCACGGCGGGTAAGCCGCTCAACGTGAAGCCCAGCAAGGTGCGCAGCACCAGGAGCGTGCCCCAGTCGGGCGCAATGGAGGTGAGCAGCATCAGGACCGAAGAGGACAGCAACGATGCGGACATGATTTTTTTACGTCCCCAGGCATCCGATACAGCTCCCGAAAACAACATCGCTACCGCGAGTACGCCGCTGGTCAATGAAAGCGACAGCGCGCTGCCCGCCGCACTCACGCCATATAGCCGGCTGAATTGGGGCATCACCGGTTGCACGCAATACAGCAGGCCGAATGTGGCTACACCGGCGGCGAACAAAGCGAAATTTGCCCGCCGGAAAGCGGCCGTGCCATGACGGATAAACGTCTCGGCCGGCTCCGGCGCGCGGCCGCTGGATGCGCTATCGGCCATTGTCGACATCGGATTCGCGCGCACCGCACACGATCGCATCGCGCTTAGTTTGTTCCATTTTCGCGAAGTTCCCGCACCCGGCGATAAAAGGCCTTGAGATTTCCGTCGACCGCATTGAGCTCGCGCTTGAACCCAGGCACACAATCGAAATAAGTCGCGACCGATGCGAGATACGCATTATTGATGTCCTTATCAAACCAAGCGTCGAAGGGCGCATGTCCGCCCCAGCTGGCCTTGAGTTGCCCGTACGACTCGCGCAGAGCGGCATAGGAGGCGATCTTTCGATCGCGCATTCGCCGCGGGTCGATTCCCGAGTCGTACAGCACTCGCAGCTCGGTGCGCGTTCGAATCAATAGTTTGACCACCTCCCGATAGTGCTCTTGCTGCAGCTCGTAGTCCTCCAGATCCTTCTCCCGGCCTAGGCTCTTCAGCCAACGGCGTACGCCTTCTTCCTCCACCGTGGTCGCCAGCGCCTCATTGAAGTCGGCATCGTTCGGCACGTAGATCATCTGATGCGTGAGTTCATGAAAGACGATCGACGCCAACTCGGTATCGTTCCAGGCCAACATGGTGTTCAGGATCGGATCGTCGAAATGTCCCAGCGTCGAGTAAGCAGCCACGCCGCCGATGCTCACGTCGAGCCCCTGGCGTTGTAGCTTGTCGGCGAACGAGTGCGCCCGCTGTTCGACGAAATATCCGCGATATGCCACGCAGCCGACTATCGGGTAGCACCATTCCCGGGCTTCCACCGAGAACTCGGGCGCCGCCACCACGTTCCACACCACATAGGGTCTGCCGACGTCGGCGTAGCTGCGGTAGCTGCCGTTGTCCGGCAACCCCAAATTTTGGCTGGCGAATTCTCTTATCTCCGACACCGCCTCGAGCTGGCTGCGCACGGCGGCCGGCGTCTGCGGGTTTGCGATGACGCGGGGGATCGGCTTGCGTTTGGACATCAGATCCAATTGGCCTTTGGCGCTTTCCAATAGATAGCAGCCGCCGGCAGAACCGCCGATGAGCGCGATCACGGCGAGGACGCAGATTCGCGAAGTGATGCTGGTACTATTCATTCATGCAAGTGTATCTGGTCGGCGGAGCGGTTCGAGACGCCTTGCTCGGCATGCCGGTGAAGGAACGCGATTGGGTGGTTGTGGGCGGCACTCGCGAGGAGCTGCTGCGGCTTAAATATCGCGAGGTCGGCAGAGACTTCCCGGTATTTTTACATCCTGAGACCCATGAGGAACACGCGTTGGCCCGCCGCGAGCGCAAGGTAGCTCCCGGGTACCGCGGCTTCAGCGTCGAATTCGGTCCCGAAGTCTCCCTCGAGGAAGATCTCGCGCGCCGCGATTTGACCGTCAATGCAATGGCGCAGTCATCGAACGGAGCGTTGGTCGATCCCTACGGCGGCAAACGCGATCTCGACGCGCGGATACTGAGGCATGTATCCGAGGCTTTCATCGAGGATCCGGTGAGGATATTGCGCGTGGCGCGTTTCGCCGCACGCTTTGCACCCCTGGGCTTTCGCGTGGCCCCCGACACCGTCGAATTAATGCGCAGCATGGTGCTTCGGCATGAAGTCGATGCGCTGGTGGCTGAGCGGGTCTGGCAGGAATCGGAAAAAGCTCTGCGGGAACCGTCGGCGAGCACTTTCTTCAAGGTGCTGCGCGAGTGCGGCGCGCTCGAACGGATCTATCCCGAAATCGATGCGTTGTTCGGCGTGCCTCAGCCTCCGGCGTGGCATCCGGAGATCGACACCGGAGTGCACACGCTGATGGTACTCGATCAGGCCGCGCTCTGAGCGATGACCCGAGAGTTCGATTTGCGGCGTTGGTCCACGACCTCGGCAAGGGAACGACGCCGCCCGCGGAGTGGCCGAGCCATCGCGGCCACGAAGAGCGCAGCGTGAAGTTGATTGAAGCGCTGGCGGCACGCCTGCGAGTCCCGAGCGATCATCGGGAGCTCGCCGTGATTGTCGCCCGCTACCACGGCATCGTGCATCGTGCGTTCGAGCTCAAGCCTAAAACCATCCTCGACTTCATGGAGCGGGCGGACGCCTATCGCCGGCCGGAGCGGTTTGGCGAAGCGCTGCTCGCCTGCGAGGCGGACTCACGCGGGCGTACCGGCTTGGAGGAGAGGCCCTATCCCCAGCGACGCTACTTGCTGGCGGCGGCCGCGGCGGCCGCGGCGATCAAACCAACGCCCGAGGAAATCGCCCAGAATGCCGGAGCCAAGATTGCGGAGCATCTGCGCGGCCGGCGCCTGCACGCCGTCGAGGCGGTTCGGAAAGAATTTGAGGCGGACCGGCCAAGTGCTTGAGCCGCGGCGAATTTCGGACGACACTACGGAGGTCAAGGAGTTGTGGAGCAATGGACGGCCCTGGGGCTTCCGGCTTTCGCTATCGCGCTTTCATCGCCTACAGCCACCGAGATCAAGTCTGGGCGCGATGGCTGCATCGCGCCCTTGAGTCGTATCGCGTTCCGCGGCGCCTGGTCGGGCAGAAGACCGAGGCCGGAATTGTTCCGTCACGACTGTTGCCCGTATTCCGCGATCGCGAAGAGTTGCCGAGTGCCAGCGATCTCACCAGCAAAGTCAACGACGCGCTCGAACAATCCGCCAACCTCATCGTGATCTGCTCGCCGAGTGCCGCGGCATCTCGTTGGGTCAATGGGGAAGTCGCCGAGTTCAAACGCTTGGGACGCGTCGACCGAATTTTTTGCCTGATCGTCGCCGGCGAACCAAACGCGAGCCAACTCGCAGGGCGTGAGGCTGAAGAATGCTTCCCGTCCGCACTGCTGTTCGCAGCCGACGCCGGCGGACAACAGGTGCCGGCCTCGGAGCCCATTGCCGCAGACGTCCGCCATGGCAAGGACGGCAAGTTCAACGCCAAACTCAAGCTCATCGCCGGAGTGCTGGGCGTCGGTTTCGATACCCTCAAACATCGCGAGCAACAACGGCGCGTTCGGCGCTTGACGGGAATCGCGGTCGGGTCGACTGCCGTGATGCTGGTGACGGCGGCTCTCGGGATCAGCGCGGTCGTCGCGCGTCACGCCGCCGAACGGCGGCAGAAACAGGCCGAGAACCTCGTCGACTTCATGCTCGGCGACTTGAACGAGAAGCTGAACAAGGTGCAGCGTTTGGACTTGCTTGAAACGGTGGATGATAGGGCAATGGCCTATTTCAAATCGCTGCCGACGGACGATTTGACCGGCGAAGCGCCGGCACTGCACGCGCTCGCTTTGCGCAGGATCGGCAGCGTGCGACTAGACCAGGGTCATTTGCAGGCCGCGATGGACTCCTTTCAAGCCGGCCTGAAAGTTGCCGCGGCCCTCGCTAACGCCAGCCCCACCGTCATCCCTCGGCAGGTTGCCTATGCAGAGATGCAGAGCTTCATCGGGATGACGTATTGGCGGCAGGGAAAACTCGACGACTGCTCAACGGGCCTTCGAGAGCGCACGAGCGGTTCTGAATCGCGCCGAGCTTCTCGCGCCGGGTGCGAACGATTCGCAGGTGTTGTTTCAACTGGCGACCACTTACAACAACGTCGGCCACGTTCTCGAGGCCCGCGGACGTCTCGACGCCGCAAGCCAACAATACCAACAGATGCTCGCGATTTCGAAACGCCTGGCTGCCCTCGATCCAACCAGCACACGGTGGTCTGATCCGATCGGCTCCGCGCACGACAATCTTGGAAAACTCGCGCTGATGAGCGGCGATATCGCCGGGGCCATCGCCGAATACACCGCCGAGAATGCGATTATCTCGGCATCTGCTGCCGCGGACCCCAATGACAATAATCAGCGCGAGCAAATGCTGACCGTACGCGCAATCTTGGGCCGCACGCTGGCACTGGCCGGAGAGGAGCAGGCCGGGACGCTCGACCTGGAGCAGGCGGTCGAGGCCGCTACGCAGCTTGCGGCGCTGGACGAGAGCAATTCCAATTTTCAGGAAGATATCGGATTGTATGCCCGGCAATTGAGTCGCTTGCGCCGTCTCGCCGGCAATTTGCCCCAGGCAGCAGAATTGACCAAGCGTTCGATGGACGTGATGCTGGCCCTCACGCAGCAGGATCCGGCGAATGCCGATTGGCAGCAGGAATATGCGGAAACGTGCATTGAAGATGCGGAACTTACGCGCGCCGCGGGAAGAATTTCGGAAGCGCGCGCAAAAGCTCGCCGTGCACTGGACCTGATCGATTCCGTCATGGCAGCGCAGCCCGACGACCGGGGAACCTTGCTAGCCGACACCGCCGCAAAGCTCCTATTGGCGGATGTCACCGAAAATGCGCCAGGCGTACAGCAATCTCTGCGAGAGGATGCACTGCACGCCGTTCGTTCGGCGAAGAGCGGCCGGGACGACCCGCGGTTGCTGGCGCTCGAAGTCGAGGCGCTTCTGGCAATGGGACGGGCCGCCCAAATTGGGCCGCCGGTTCGGCAGTTGTGGAGCAGCGGCTACCGCGACCCGGCGCTGGTGTACGTGCTCGCTCGCGCCGGGATCGAGTATCCTGCCAACCGGGAGTTCAACGTGAGGCTACACGCGGCGCTGCAGCTGCCCGCCTCGCAAACCACCGGCGCCTACGCTAAGCATATCAACGCTCAGGAAGATAACCATGCCGATTCTCATGGTGAGCCTTAAGCAATACAAAGACGGTACTTTCGTTTATGTCGACGAAACCAAGTGCGGGAACGACCTCGACCCAAAGCCCAATCGTCCGCAGTGCATCTATTGGATGCTCGAAGATGCGTTGTTGGACCGGGGCGGCAAGTTCATACCGATAGCTCCCACGGGTGCCTCTGGCTTCAGGTGGGATACAACAGCTCCGGCTAGCTTTGAGGAGCCGGTTTTGGTCGAGGACGGCACGATTATGATCAAGGACCATCACTACCCGGGCGACCCAGAGATCACCTTGCTCTATACGCTAACTATCGAACTGCTAGGCCGCCAATATCAGACTGCCCGAGGTCAACACGGCGAAAAGTCGTGCGATCGCCTTGGCACGAAATCGGGGAACAGTCCGATGATACATAACAAATAGTCGTATCCATCGGCCGTCGACCCGGACCGTTCGACCCCCGGTCTTAACATTCCTTGAAACTCGGTCAACGCACAGCGCAGCCGACCGTTGCCTCTCAGGTATGAAGGAAAGCTGGGCTACCGCGTTGGCGGCGACCCGTTGCCGCCAGGTGAGACAGCGAAGGGGATGCTGACCGTGAACTTTCGACCTACTTGCACACTCGGCTGCCTATTCATGCTCGCAGCGCTGAGTGCATGCGGCGGTGGGTCGGGCTCGCCGGCCGCTTCGCCCGCTCCTGCGCCAACACCGCCGACACCGCCGGCCGCACAAGTTACTTTCGCGGATGCATCGCGGCTTCTCGAGCAGGCAACCAACGGGGTCACCGCGAGCGACGTTGCGCACGTACAGAGCGTGGGAATCACCGCCTATCTGGCCGAACAGCTCGGCGCCAACCCATCGCAGTACAAAGCTTTCAGCTACACCCCGCACACGGCCCCTTCCGATTGCCAATATCATGCGGCCACGCCGACGGACGCGTCGAGCATTTGCTCGCGGGACACTTACTCGCCGTTTCAAGTACAGCGCCAATTCTTTATTCATGCGCTGAACGACCCCGACCAGCTTCGCCAGCGCGTGGCCTTCGCGCTGTCGCAAGTTTTCGTGGTGTCGAGCGTCGAGATCTACGAAGCCTATGGAATGGCTGATTATCAAAATCTTTTGCTAAACGATGCGTTCGTCAATTTTCGCACGCTGCTCCAGGACGTGACTTTGAGCCCGGTCATGGGTCACTACCTCGACATGGTCAACAACGACAAGACCAATCTGGCGAACGGCACGACGCCGAACGAAAACTACGCCCGCGAAGTCTTGCAGCTGTTCTCGATCGGTCTGTACGAACTGAATCCGGACGGCAGCCAAATCCTCGACGGCAGCGCAAACCCCATCCCGACCTATACCCAAGACGTGATCGAAGGATTCTCCTCGCTGTTTACCGGCTGGACCTACCCGGCTCTTGCCGGCGCGTCTTCGAATTGGACGAACCCGACCAACTACGACGGCATCATGGTGGCTTTTGCCAGCCATCACGAGGAAGGCACCAAGGAGTTGCTCAACGGCTTCATCGTGCCGGCGAATCAGACCCCCGCCCAAGATTTGCAAATGGGGCTCGACAACATCTTCAATCATCCGAATGTGGGTCCGTTCATCGGCAAGCAGCTCATTCAACACTTGGTCACCAGCAATCCGAGTCCCGCCTATGTGGCGCGGGTGTCGGCAGTGTTCGCCGACAACGGCAGCGGAGTTCGGGGCGATCTCGGGGCCGTGATCAAGGCGATTCTGACCGACCCCGAGGCGCGCGGCGATGCACCCGCGGCGAGCAACTTCGGGCACTTGCGCGAGCCGGCGTTGTTCGTCACCAGCGTCCTGCGCAGCATGGGCGGACAGTCGGACGGCGTTCTGCCGAGAAACGCCAGCTCCAACATGGGGCAGCCGATCTATTCGCCGCAGACGGTATTCAATTTCTACCCGCCTAGCTATGCAATCCCGGGTACGCCGACATTGGCGCCGGAGTTCGGCATCGACGATGCGGCCACCGCTCTCGCCCGCGCTAACTTCATCAATACCGTCATCATGCAGGGCGGCGCTGCGCCCGATCCGACCGTGAGCGGCAGCACGGGCACCACTATCGATCTCACGTCGTTGTCGGCGCTCACGGATCCGACGGCGCTCATGCAACAACTGAATCAGACTCTGCTGCACGATACCCTATCGAGTCAGGCGGCCGCAGTAGTGCTGTTTGCCATGAACGCGCAGTCGACAACCGATCCGCTGGCGGCGGCACGCACGGCGAGTTATCTGATCCTCACTTCCTCGCAGTACCAAGTGGAGCGCTGAGATGCAACGTCGCAGTTTCTTGAGGCATGCCGGCGCTCTCGCAGGCACCGCCGCGCTGGGCCAGCTCGGAGCCTTGGCATCGCGCGCCGCGGGTGCCTCGGATTACAAGGCGCTCATTTGTATCTTTTTGTATGGCGGCAACGACACCAATAACATGGTGGTGCCGATCGACGCTGCGGGCTACGCCAACTATGCGAAATTGCGGAGTACGATCGCTCTGCCCCAAGCACCGCTATTGCCGCTGCCCGAGACAGGCGGAGTTCTGCGCTACGGATTTCATCCGGCACTGCCCTCGCTGCAGTCGCTGTGGACCGCGGGCGATCTTGCTCTCGTGGCCAACGTCGGTACTCTCGTGCAGCCGCTGACCCAAGCGCAATTCCTGCAGGCCACCACCGTCAAGCCGGCCACGCTGTTCTCGCACATCGATCAACAGCACCAGTGGCAGTCCTCGATCTCGGACACCTCCTCATCGAGCAGCGGTTGGGGCGGCCGTCTGGCCGATCAGCTCGCGAGTTTCAACGCCAATGCGACTGTACCGGCGATGATCTCGACAGGCGGCAACAACTTATTCGTTACCGGCGCAGCCTCGCAGGCGCTCGTCATTCCTGTCAGCGGCTCTTTCGGGCTCAAAGGTTTCAGCAGCAGCAGCGCCGACACCGTGCGCCGCTCGGCATTGGTCCAGCTGCTTGGACTCGATCGACAAACCGATTTGACCAAGGCAGCCGAAGACGTCATGACCGCGTCGCTCAGCAGCAGTGCGACGCTCAATCCGATTCTGAGTGCGACCGATTCCACGATGAGCGCGCGGTTCGGCTCATTGACGACTAATTTCTCACAGCAAATGCTGGCGATCGCCAAGGTGATCGAAGCGCGCAGTGCACTAGGAGCGAGTCGGCAAATCTTTCTGGCGACTCTCGGCTCTTTCGATACACACTCGAACGAGCTCAACACCCAGCAGACTCTTTATGCCGATCTCGATTCGAGCTTGAATGCGTTTCAGGGTGCGATGTCCGACATCGGCGCCGCCGGCAGCGTGACGTCTTTCACCCTCTCGGACTTTTCGCGCACTTACCTTCCCAACACGGGGGGCGGCACCGATCATGCCTGGGGCAGTCATCACATGGTCATCGGCGCCGCAGTGCACGGCGGTCAGGTCTACGGCACGATGCCGACCGTGGCCATTGGCGGACCTGACGACGCGGGTAACGAGGGGCGCTGGATCCCCACTATTGCCGTCGATCAATACGCCGCTACTTTGGCTACGTGGTTCGGAGCCGACCCAGCGGCGCTGGCCGCGGTGCTTCCCAATCTTTCCGCGTTCAGCCCGAGTACGATCGGTTTCATCTGAAGCCTCCGGCAACTCGCCGGGGCAACCTCGCGGGTGTACCTGCTCACTCGCGCGGGGATCGGGTATCCTGTCAGCCTCGCTCGGGGAGATGACCATGCCCTATATTCTCATGGTGAGCCTTCAGCCATATAAAAACACTGAGTTCCTCTATGTCGACGAAAGCACGGGCGCGAACGGCGTGGACCCAAATCCCAAGCGTCCGCAGCACATCTATTGGATGCTCGACGATGACCTCTTGAACCGGGGAGGCCGGTTCGTGCCGATAGCGCCCGAAGGCCTTTCTGGTTTTAGATGGGATCGTAAGGTACCCCCGAATTTCGAGTACCCGATATTGGTCGGTGACGGCGCCATCATGATCAAGGATCATAACTGCCCTGGCGACCCGGACCGTTCTTGGAGATACAAGTTAACGATCGAGCTGAAAAATCGCCTATATTCGACTGTTCGGGGTCAACATCATTTGCACGTGACCTCGGGGAACAGTCCAATGATCCACAACAAGAAGGTGAATCCCCAAAAGGCAGCACGCAAAAAGAAATAGCCGAGCAGCTTGCTTATCAAGGTCCGCCTCTTGATTGCGTTCGTCAGTTTCCGCACGCAGGCTACAGCGTGTGCCGTAAGTCCCTAAGCTCGAAGCCCGATAGCTTCACGTCCATTCCGCGGCACCATGCCATGACCTTGAACCTCTCGCCCATCTCGCCCGGCATCATCAATTGCCGCGCTTCATTGGCAAGACGTGCGTATCGATTTTCATCGTTGCCGGCGAGCGACTTTCATTTCGCGCTCTATCCCCAGACCCGCGAGAAAGTATGCCTGGCTGGTATAGCCCGCAAGCTCATACCCGGCAGGCCCAGAGGCCTCGGCGAGCAAGGTGAAATCGACCCAGGCGGTGATGTCCTGGAGCCCGGGATAGAGGAAGGGGTCCTCGTATGCGCGATGGCGGAAATGGCACAGCAGCGTGCCGTCGCGCCTTTCGGCAAAATAGTATTGCGGGCGCGGCAATCCATAGTCGACCCATAACGCCACGCCGGTCTCGAGCGCGCACGTGACCTCCCTCGTCCAAGCCCCGAGGCGCCGGCAATATTCCGAGACGTAGCCGTCTTCCCATCCGCCACCCGCCGCCGAAAGCGTAAGGCACACCTGACGAAGGGCCGGGTCCGCCGGCCGCGGCGCCCAGACGAATCGATCGTCCTCGACAGCCACCCCGAGTTCCTCGCAGTGCGTGTCCTGCCAGCGAAAACGCGCAACCGGCAGTGCATCGAGCACCTCGTTGGCGAGAATGACGCCCTCGAAACTCGCGGTGGGCGGCCCGTCCAGCCAATCGACGCGCTCCTGCAAATGCGGGATCCGCTCCCTTACCGTGCGTCGCTGGCGCTCCCGCAAATCAGCGCTCACCTCCAGAATGCGATAGCGCGCCGGCAACATCCCGAGCATCTCGAGCCGCGACAGAATATCCGTCGCCAAACGCCCGCTACCCGCCCCGATTTCCAGAATAGAACCTCGGTCCATCTCGCGCAGCACCTCGGCGCATTGCTGCGCGAGGCAGGCGCCGAATAAACGCGAAATCTCCGGCGCCGTCGTGAAGTCTCCCCCGCGCCCCAGCTTGTGCGCGCCGGCGCTGTAGTACCCCAAGCCCGGCGCATACAGCGCGATATCCATATACCGCTCGAAGCTGATCCAACCGCCTGCATCGACGATTTCGCCCTGGAGGTAGCAGAGCCACCTGCTGCATGTGCAGGCGCTCCTCTGGACTCAGCGTGCCATCAGACTCCATGAGTACACGCTCGCCGGACAATCCGGTATCGTTCCGACACGTGGCAGCTACCAACGACAAGACTTCTCTGCGAGACCAAGCGGTCCTCATCACGGGCGGCGCGCGGCGCGTCGGCGCCGAGATCGTGCGCACTCTGCATGCAGCCGGCGCCAACGTGCTCATTCACTATCGATCCTCCACGGCGGCCGCGATTGCACTTGCCGATGAGTGCAATCGAATACGGCCCGGTTCCGCCGCAGTCCATGCGGCAAATCTATTGAGCGCGGAAGCACCGGAAGAGCTGGTGGCGGCGACGCTCGAGGAATTTGGCCGCCTCGATATTCTAATCAACAACGCCTCGGGTTTTTATCCGACGCCGGTGGGCAAGATTACCCTTGCGCAATGGGACGACCTGATGGGCAGCAACCTGCGGGCACCGCTGTTCCTCGCACAAGCCGCCGTACCCAGCTTGGGGAGGCAACGCGGACTCATCATCAATATGGTCGATATCCATGGCTTGAGGCCCTTGAAAGGCTATCCCGTGTACAGCGCCGCGAAGGCCGGGCTCGCGATGCTGACTCGCTCGTTGGCGCGCGAACTGGGTCCTGCAATTCGGGTCAACGGCATAGCGCCGGGTCCGGTGCTATGGCCGGAGAATGATATCGACGAAGACTTGAAGCGCGACATCATCGGCAGGACAGCGCTCAAGCGCCATGGGAATCCGGAGGACATCGCGCGCACCGCGTTGTTTCTCGCCAAGGATGCGCCGTACATCACCGGCCAAATTATTGTCGTGGACGGCGGAAGAAGCATTTAGAAATCGCCGGCGCGCTGCGTTCGGAGCGCCTCGCAAGCGCGCTCGATATCGGCGGCCAGCGGACGATCGTCGCGGTAATGAGCGATGCTCCTGCGCACTTTTTGGAACACCGCGTCGGTGTTGGGCGCGCGCGCCAGCCCGCCCGGTTGCAGGTCGTAGGCCTGGGCCGCGGCGAGCAGCTCGATCGAAAAAATAATTTCCGCGTTCGTCAGGATCTTGAGCAGCTTGAGTGCAGCGGGTGTGGCGTGGCTCAAATGATCCTCCTGCAAACCCGACGTGATGCCGCCATCCAGCGACGCCGGCGCCGCCAGCCGGCGATTATCCGCCACCAGTGCGACCGCGGTGTATTGCGCCATCATGAAGCCCGAATCCACGCCGCCGTCGGAAGCGAGAAACGCCGGCAGATTGCTGACCAGCGGGTTCACCAGCCGATCGATTCGGCGTTCCGACATGGCGGCAAGTTCCGCGATCGCGATGCCAAGCGCATCGGCGCTGAGGCCGATCGCCGCACCAACGGCGTGGGCTTCGGAAAAAGCGCGCGGCATTTCAAGGGTGCCGAGCACAATAGGGTTGTCGGTAACCGACGCCAATTCTGCATCTGCGGCTCTGCTCGCGTGCTCGAACTGCTCGCGCACCGCGGCGTGCACCTGGGGTATGGCGCGCAAACTCAAAGGATCCTGAGTGCGCCGCCCGGCGCTGGCCGCGAGGATCGCGCTGCCGTTCAGCGTGGCGCGCAAACGCTCACCCACCTGCCGCAACGCCGGCGAGACGCGCAGGTTCAAGCCCTCGGAGTCGAATGAGGACAGTTGGCCATGCAGGTTCTCGAAACTCATGGCGCCGATCACATCGGCCCAGTCCAACAAGCGCTCGGCGCGCATGAGTGCGATCGCGGTCAGGCCCGTGACACAGGGCGTGCCGTTCACCAGGCTCAGGCCTTCTTTTGCCTCGAGCACCAGCGGCCTCATGTCAGCGGCGGCGAGCGCATCGACGCCGGTGAGCCGCTCGCCGTGCACACGCGCATGTCCGGCGCCGATCAACACCAATGCAATGTGCGCCATGTGCGACAGATACCCCACCGACCCGCAAGCAGGAACCTCCGGTGTGCACTGATGGTCGAGAAGTGCGAGCAGCTGCTCGATGACCTCCATGCGCACACCCGAAAACCCTAGCGCGAAATTATTGATCGCGGCCGCGATGATCGCGCGAACTTCGGACACCTCGAGCGCCGGCCCGACGCCTACCGCGGTGCTCATGACGATGTTCCGCGAAAGCTGCCGTTGCTTGGCCTCGGCGACGATGACGTCGCAGAGCGCTCCCACGCCGGTATTCACACCGTAGGCGCGAATGCCCTGCTCGACGATCGC
Organism: uncultured Gammaproteobacteria bacterium; assembly: GCA_963783185.1. Lineage (GTDB taxonomy): Bacteria > Pseudomonadota > Gammaproteobacteria > Steroidobacterales > Steroidobacteraceae > Bog-1198. The sequence continues at coordinate 73,950 of CAWAMT010000004.1, forward strand.
TTGGACCAAACCCCGCGCCGCCTGTACGCGGCCTTTCGCCGCCGGCGATAGAGAAAGAGGTGCGCCCTCGGCGATGGCGCCGACCTGCCGCCAGGAGAGGGGGCGATCGAGGACGATTCCGGCCGGCATTTGGCGTGCGCGCTCTACTTCGGGCCGCGCACAGCGCGCCAACGCTCGAGGTGGCCCCGATCGCGCTCCAGCGCAACGCCTACATCGCGCGAGCTGCGCACCGCACCCGGTTTGCTCAATACGATGCTCACCCACGCGACGCCGAACTCCTCGAGTACGAGCATGGCGAGGTGCTCGGCGAGGGTTTCAACCAGATGGAATGAGGAACCTTCGACAAACGCCAGTACGCGCTTCGCCACCCGCTTGTAATTCAAGGTGTCGTGAATCGAATCGGTCAAGGCTGCCTTGACGATGTCGGCGCCAATTTCGATGTCGATGAGAACGGTCTGCCTGACCTGCCGTTCCCAATCGAAAATGCCGATGATCGCCTCGGTTTTCAGCGCGTGTATGAATATCTTGTCCATTGAAATTATCTAGACCCCTGGTGACCCAACTTCCCCGAGTTCCCAATTCGCACGCGCGCGCAACGCCAGCCCCTGCCGCGCCCCGGCCGCCAAACGCAAACATCCGGCGAGCGCGATCATGGCGCCGTTATCCGTGCAGAACTCCGCACGCGGAAAATACAACTCTGCCCCGACCTCGTGCGTTATCTCCTTGAGCCGTTCGCGCAAGCTGCAGGTTCGCGCCGACGCCGCCGGCGACCACCAGGCGCCGATGCCCGGTAGCTTTCAGCGCCCGCCGGGACTTCTCGGCCAGGGTATCGACCACCGCTTCCTGGAAACCGCGCGCAACGTCCGCCCGAGTCTCCTCGTCCAACGCGCGGCCCCGCAAGGCTACTAGGGCGGCGGTTTTGAGGCCACTGAAACTAAAATCGAGCCCGGGCCGATCTAGCATGGGTCTCGGAAAATTGAAGCGCCCGCTACGGCCGGTCTCGGCCAGTTGCGCGAGCGCTGCGCCGCCGGGATAGGGCAGCCCCAACATTTTTGCCGTTTTGTCGAAGGCCTCTCCTGCCGCATCGTCCAGCGTTTCTCCCAGAATTCGGTATTGGCCGAGGCCGGCCACGTCGACCAATTGCGTATGGCCGCCGGACACCAGCAGGGCGAGGAATGGGAACGCGGGGGGCACAGGCTCGAGCAGCGGCGCCAACAGGTGCCCTTCCAGATGGTGAATTCCGATCGCGGGCCTGCCCCAGGCGTAGGCCAGGCTTCGGGCGAATCCCGCGCCCACCAACAGCGCTCCGATGAGTCCCGGCCCTGCGGTATAGGCCACGCCGTCGAGGGAACTCGGGGTCGAATGAGCCGCAGCCAGCGCCTCTCGAACCAGCGGCAGCAGGCGGCGCAGATGGTCCCGGGACGCCAGTTCGGGCACGACGCCGCCGTAGGCCTGGTGCATTGCGATCTGGCTGTACAACCGATGGGACAGCAATCCGCGCGCTTCGTCGTAGACCGCTACCGCGGTCTCGTCGCAAGAGCTCTCAATCCCGATAACGCGCATTGAATCCTTCCAAAAGCCCTTTACGTGATGCCGATGTATGACGCCGATCGCAGACTAGCCCATGCTGCCTTTGCCTTTTATAAGGGCGCACCTTAGAATGCGCCCCCCTGTCGCCGATTGCCGGCGGCCTTTTGCCCTAAGTTTGAGGTTTGAATGCCCAGCGTTCGTGTTCGCGAGAATGAGTACTTCGACGCCGCCCTGCGTCGCTTCAAGCGTGCCTGCGAAAAAGCGGGGGTCCTCACCGAGCTTCGTCGGCGTGAATTCTACGAGAAGCCGACCCAAGAGCGTAAGCGAAAGAAGGCTGCTGCCGTGAAACGCCATTTGAAGCGCCTGTCGCGCGAGAATATGCGCGGCACCCCCGGCAGCGCGCCCGCGGCTGCCCCGCCGGCTGCTCCGCCCCGCCCCTACTAGGCCGCTGTCGCTTCCTCGGTGTCTCTGAAAGAGCGAATTACCGATGACATGAAGGCCGCGATGCGCGCCGGCGAGAAAGAGCGGCTCGGCGTCATCCGCATGATCACCGCTGCGATCAAGCAGCGCGAAGTCGATGAACGCATCACTCTCGATGACGCCCAGGTTTTGAGCGTGATCGAGAAAATGATCAAGCAGCGCAACGAGTCTCTGGTGCAGTTCCAGGCCGGCAACCGTCCCGACCTGGTCGCGAAAGAAACGGCAGAAATTACCTTGTTGCGGGGCTATATGCCCACGCCGCTCGCCGATGGCGAAATCGATGCCTTGATCGGCGAGGCGATCGCTTCCACCGGCGCCACCAGCATCAAGGAGATGGGCAAGGTGATGGGCATCATCAAAGCCAAGGCGCAAGGCCGGGCCGACATGGCCGCCGTAGGCGCCAAAATCAAAGCCAAGCTCGGCGGTTGATCGCACCCGGTCCATGGCCGGTCGCATCCCACAGCCGTTCATCGACGAGATCGTCGCACGCTCCGATATCGTCGAAATCATCGGTGCGCGGGTAGCGCTCAAGAAATCCGGGCGCGAATACAAGGCTTGTTGCCCGTTCCACACCGAGAAATCCCCATCGTTCTGGGTCAGTCCGGAGAAGCAGTTCTATCACTGCTTCGGCTGCGGCGCGCACGGCACCGTGGTCGGCTTTCTCATGCAATACGAGAAGCTTGGGTTTCTCGACGCCGTGGCGGATCTCGCGCAGCGCGCGGGATTGGAATTGCCGCGCGAGGCGCAGAGTACGCGCCGAGCCCGGCAGCGTCGATCTGTACGAGCTCATGGCGCGCGCCGCGCAGGTTCTTCGAGCAAAACCTCAAGGACAATGAGCGCGCCGGCGCCTATCTTGCGAAGCGGGGGATCGACGCGCCCACCGCTGCCAAATTTGCCTTGGGGTACGCCCCCGACTCCTGGAACGCATTGCTCAATCGGTTCGGCACCCAAGAGGAGGAGCGGCGCCGCTTGCTGCAAGCTGGGTTGATCATCGAACGCGATACCCGCGGCGGCCAGGCCCAAGCCGGCTTTTACGATCGATTTCGGGATCGGCTGATGTTTCCCATTCGCGATTCGCGCGGACGCGTGATCGGCTTCGGCGGCCGTGTCATCGATCAAGGCGAACCGAAGTACTTGAATTCGCCCGAAACCCCGCTGTTCCACAAGGGCCGCGAACTATACGGCCTGTACGAAGGCGCGCCAGGCTCGCGCCGATTTCAAGCGCCTGCATGATCGTCGAAGGGTACATGGACGTCGTGCGGCTGCATCAGGCGGGGATCACCTACGCGGTGGCCACTCTGGGCACCGCCACCACCCAGGAGCATCTGCAAAAGATGTTCCGCCTGACCAGCGAAGTGGTGTTCTGCTTCGACGGCGATCGCGCCGGCCGCCAGGCCGCTTGGCGGGCGCTGGAAAACGCGCTGCCGCTGGCGCGCGACGGCCGCGAGCTCAAGTTCATGTTCCTGCCCGACGGGCACGATCCGGACACGCTGGTCGGCGACGGAGGGTGCGGACGGATTCGAAGAACGGATCAAAGCCGCGCTGCCGCTGTCGGAATACCTGGTGCAGCACTTGCTCGCGCAGGTGGAACTTGGCTCACGTCGACGGCCGCGCCAAGCTCGCAGCGCTCGCGGCGCCCCTTGTTCGCGCGCATGCCCGAGGGCGTTTATCGGGAAATGCTCGCCGACCGGCTGGCCGCCGAAATTCGCATGCCCGCCGCGAGACTGAAGGAGCACTTGTTTGCCGGCCGCGCGGCGACCCCCGGCGGTTCCGCGCGCCCGCGCACAGAGGATCATGCCCGAACATGCGGAACCAACCGTGCCGAGGCGCAGTCGGATGAGCGCCGGACGCGGCAATTTGCTGAGCCAGGCCATCACGTTGGTGCTGCACCACCCCGCGGCGGCGCGGGCGGTCAGGGACCCGATGGCACTCGACGGGCGTGGACAAGCCCGGGCGTCGCCGTGCTCAAGGAACTGCTCGAACAGGCGGCGGCCGATGGCCCAACCCAGTACCGCCATGCTGCTGGAGCGCTGGCGGGACCGCGCGGAATATGACCGCTTGGCCGAGCTTGCCATGGCGGAGCCGATGGTCGCGGACGCGGGCGGCGCCGCCAAGGAGCTGCAAATGGCGGTCGAAAAGCTCCTGGAGGACGTATGGGCCGGGCCGCAGGATGGACGAATTGTTGCGAAAAGCGGAGGAAATGGGCTTGAATTACGACGAAAAGGCGGAATTAAGCTTACTTCTCAAGACCAAGGGCGCCCACGGGCGCCCTCTTAGGCCCGCCAAGCATTAGTGGCTACGGAGTGGCCACAATCGTATACTTGTCGGCTTGGCATTTAAACGTCTCGATCTTCTACGAGGCGTCCACCTTGATCAAAAAAGCGCCAGCAGGCACAGCGACTCAAATCGCGGACGAGCGTCAGTCGCAACTGAAATTGTTGATCGCGCGCGGCAAGGAGCAGGGCTACCTCACCTACGCTGAAGTCAACGATCATCTGCCGAGCGAGATCGTCGATCCGGAACAGATCGAAGACATCGTCAACATGATCAACGACATGGGCATTCCGGTGTACGAAAAGGCGCCGGATGCCGAATCGTTGCTGTTGACGGACGCCACCGCCGCGCCCGACGAGGAAGCGGTCGAAGAAGCCACCGCGGCGCTCGCCAATCTCGATGCGGAATTCGGCCGCACCACCGATCCCGTGCGCATGTACATGCGCGAAATGGGCACGGTGGAACTGCTGACGCGCGAGGGCGAGATTCGCATCGCGAAGCGCATCGAAGAAGGTCTGGAGGCGGTCAAGATCGCGCTCGGCAGCTATCCCGGCACCTACGATTTGCTGCTGCGGCACTACGAAACGGTCAAGGCCGGCCAGATGCGCCTGGTCGACGTGATCGTCGGCTTCGTCGATCCGAATGCGCCGGACGAAATCGCCCAGCCGCAGAATCCGAAGATGATGGCGCTCGAGCGCGAGGAAGCCGCGAACGACGATGACGAGGCCGACGGCGACGAAGACGAGGAGGCCATCGACACCGGCCCGGATCCGGAAGAGGCGGCGAAGCGCTTCAATTCGATCGCCAAGGTCCATCATCAGTTCTTGAATGCGCTCGACAAGCTCGGATCGAAGGATCCGAAGACGCTGAAGATCCGCAAGAAGATCTGCGGCGAACTGATGGAGCTCAAGCTCTCGCCGAAGATGTTCGATCAATTGATCGACAATCTGCGCCAGCATGTGACCGAGGTGCGGCTGCTCGAGAAGGAAATCATGTTCCTTTGCATCAAGCAGGCCGGCATGCCGCGCAAGGATTTCATTTCGACCTTTCCGAAGAACGAGACCAGCACGCGTTGGCTCGACAAGCACATCAAGGCGAAGAAGCGCTATTCCGCGCCGCTCGCGAAATTCAAGGACGAGGTCGAGCGGCGCCAGAACAAGCTCAAGGACCTCGAAGGGTTGTTCCACGTCCTGATCAACGAGATCAAGGAGATCAACCGAGAGGTATCGATCGGCGAAGCGAAGGCGCGCCGCGCGAAGAAGGAAATGGTGGAGGCAAACTTGCGCCTCGTGATTTCCATCGCCAAGAAATACACCAATCGCGGCTTGCAATTCCTCGATCTGATCCAGGAAGGCAACATCGGCTTGATGAAGGCCGTGGACAAGTTCGAATATCG
>CAWAMT010000005.1:0-50499 GCA_963783185.1 uncultured Gammaproteobacteria bacterium
GCCACATTGGAGATCGTAGGAGCCCCGTTGTCCGATCCGTCACCGTGCCTTGAATGGCTACACCGGAGGCAGGCACCATGGAGAAATTTGAATCAAGGATAAGGCGTAGTAATCGCGACAGTGGTGTTGTTTGAATAAGTGAAATAAGCCGTTGCTGTGATCGACACAGATGTCACGGTTAGGGTGCCTTGAGAGGCCGCTCCTTCGTAGAATTGCGAACTGTCAACTGTATAGGCGCCACCAGATCCGGTAGTCGTGTAGATGACGTCGGAGTAGGTCGTCTGTGCATTCGTCGAAAACTGAATAGCAGCCCCAACTATGCCGGCCGCCGTATTGGAATCCGTTACGGTGCCTTGAATTACCGTACCGCCGGGTAATAGTGTCGAGTTCACTGTCGTCGGCGACGCTGTGATCACGTACGCTGCCTGGCCAATATAATATTGGGCCGCTTGAAAATAGAGTGTCCCGGAACCCGTATTGTTTAGCTGCGCTGCCGTGATTGAATAGTTGCCGTTGCCATCCGTGGTCGTTACTGGCGTGCACAAACGGATTAAATTGCCCCAAGTGCAGCCGCCATAAACGGCCACATTGGAGATCGGCAGCCCCGTCGTCCGATCCGTCACCGTGCCTTGAATGGCTACACCGGAGGCAGGCACCATGGAGAAATTTTGAATTGAAGGATAAGGCGTAGTAATCGCGACAGTGGTGTTGTTTGAATAAGTGAAATAAGCCGTTGCTGTGATCGACACAGATGTCACGGTTAGGGTGCCTTGAGAGGCCGCTCCTTCGTAGAATTGCGAGCTGTCAACTGTATAGGCGCCACCAGATCCGGTAGTCGTGTAGATGACGTCGGAGTAGGTCGTCTGTGCATTCGTCGAAAACTGAATAGCAGCCCCAACTATGCCGGCCGCCGTATTGGAATCCGTTACGGTGCCTTGAATTACCGTACCGCCGGGTAATAGTGTCGAGTTCACTGTCGTCGGCGGCGCTGTGATCACGTACGCTGCCTGGCCAATATAATATTGGGCCGCTTGAAAATAGAGTGTCCCGGAACCCGTATTGTTTAGCTGCGCTGCCGTGATTGAATAGTTGCCGTTGCCATCCGTGGTCGTTACTGGCGTGCACAAACGGATTAAATTGCCCCAAGTGCAGCCGCCATAAACGGCCACATTGGAGATCGGCAGCCCCGTCGTCCGATCCGTCACCGTGCCTTGAATGGCGGGTGCATCCTGGGCTCGCGCAGGAGCGAATGTCAGGCAAGCTTGGATGCACAAAGCAATAACAAGAAATCGCAGACGCTTCAAATCCCTTGAGCCGAATCCTAAGAACAGTTTCATTGATACGTCCTTATGGCAATGAGTTAGCTGGCTCGTGCTCTGTAATTTGGAACACTACACAGTCGTATTGAGAAAGCTGTCGCATCGGAAACGATGCGCGGTACTGGGTGCGAAACCCTGGAAAATATAGTCGCCATGAAACGCAAGACTCGAGCGGGACGGCGGCACCGCCGATCACATACGCTCGATGGCCGCAAATGCGCCCGTGGGCGGCGGCTTATTATGTCCGTCCGCGTCGGTGTTACGAATGAGCCAACACTGGTCATTTCATCCCTGAACCGGTTTTTATTATTTGCTGGACGTTAGCTCCGCATCTTCTTTCGCGTCAATAGGTCTCGCTGCCAAATCAAGGTTTTTTTTAATTCTGCGGCGAACGGCACCCTTGTTGTGAACCGATAGCGCATTGCGCGGTCTTGATGCGGCCCGGTGGCCTGACCTCAAGCGGTAGCGTCCCGAGATGCTACGGCGGCGTCGATGGCACCTGAATCCTTCGCAAAGGTCGGGAAGTCGATTCACACTCGGCCGGGTTGATCGGCCCGCGGCAATTTCCGTGGGCACCGGCCTTAAGTTAAAATCCCACTGCTCGACGCCTAAAAGAAATCCCAATTCTGAATTGAGGGGAAATCATATGAACAGAATAATCGTAGCTCTTGCCATGAGCGCGTTGACTGCTGGGACCGCTTTAGCCTCTGACAAAAGCGACATCATGGCGGTGGTGAATCAATGGAATGACGCCGACACAGCAAAATCCGTCGCGGCTTGCGCCGATGATGCCTCCGTCATGGATGATATTCCGCCCTACGAGTGGCACGGTGCGGGTGCGTGCGCGAACTGGGCGAAGGATTACGACACCTTTACCCAAAAGAATGGCATGACCGATGTGGTCGGCACCGTCGGCAAGCCCCGGCAGATCATCATTACCGGTGATCGCGCCTACGCAATCGTACCGGCCACCTTTTCCTTCACGAAAGATGGTAAGCAAGTGAAGAACATTGCAACCGCGACGTTTGCGCTGCATGAGACTGCGGCGGGATGGCGAATCACCGGTTGGAGTTGGACGCCGCAGTAGACCCATTAGATCGCCTCGCCGTCGTGCACGAGGCTCCCGGGACGCATCACTAGTTTGCAACGCTAGCGGGAAGTCTCGGTCGAGACGCGGCCGACGTGGCTGCCCGTAGGGTTTTCGTCGCAGGCCGCGAAGCATCACGACATCAGGAGCCAGTGTTTCCAAGACCCGGCGAGTCCGCTGCTCGATCGTTGCCGATGCGAAAATCAACTGACGACCCGCCGGCGCAGCGCTGATGATTTTCTGAATCCAGTTCAGACTTTCGTCGTTGAGCAGCCGGTCTGCCTCGTCGATGACGACGGCGCGAACGTGCGCCATCTTCAGCTTGCTCCGCTCGATCAGTTCCACGATGCGGCCCGGCGAGCCCACCACGAGGTGCGGCTTGGCCTTGAGCTTGTCGATCTGTCGGTCGGTCGATGTGTCTCCAATAAGCAGCACCGAACGGATGGCGCGCGCTGCGTTTGGAGCAAGTTCACAAGATTGACGGTGAATCTGAATAGCTAATTCGTGCGTTGGCGCCACGATCACGACCTGGGTCGCAGCTTGCACAAGATCGATGCGCGTAAAGGGGGGCAGCAGATAAGCCAGGGATTTACCGGTACCCGTCCCCGCTCGCAAATACGCATCCTTCCCGGCGGCGAGCGGCGGGATTGCGGCGATTTGAATGGGGGTGGGTCCGATATCCGTTGTTTCGAGAGCGCAGCGATGAGTTCGGGTGGCAGCGACAGATCTGTAAACGTCATGAAATCCAACTCGCTACGATAGCCGGCCACACCCTCTTTCGTACGGAATGGTGGCTGAACGGGCGGTAATTCTAACAGTTGCGAAGGCGGCGGCGTCTCGAAGGCGCCGCATTGAGAGTTGCACGCCCAACCTTGGCATGTTGGATGAGCAGTTTTGCCAGAGTTGTGACGACCTCGCGATCGAGTCCCTCAGCGAGCGCTTGATCGTGTGCGACCAACCAGGTCGCCTTCGATGAGGATCTCAAGCTCACTCATTTGCGCGAGCTGCGTTGCAAACGCTGGAAGACCTCATCTAGGCGCGTCGTTTTCGAGTCATGGGGGCCATGCCTCAACTGCCCCTTGTCGGCAAGAGAAGCGCGCAGGCCTAAGACGTCGATAGCGCGTAAGACCAGGCCGATTTCGGCCCTGGAATTGCCGCTTTCCAGGTGTAGAACCCACTTGCGCTCGGCCCCCAAAAGCTTGGCGAGCTCGCTTTGCGTCAGGTTTTTCTCCTTACGCTTCAAGCGAATAGCGGCACCGAGCTGTTCCGGGTTGTGCAATGTAATGTCCTTCATCGCGGACACTATTGGTTATGTACTCTGTAAAGTACATGTCCGCTTCGCCGGATATTTGAATAACGTCCGCTATAGCGGACATGACGGGTGCTCCGTCGGACTACTGCACGGACCATTGCTGGCTAGGCGCCGACGAACACGCGATCAAGATGACGGGGGTGTGGTCCACCGAGCCACCGCCGCTGGTATCGATGCACTTACCGCCAATGCCGACGATCTGACCGTTTACGAAATTCCATTTCTGACTCGGTCTTCCGTTGCACGCGACGATGATGATTTGCGCGCCATCCACGGCGGCGCTTCCCATAACATCAAGACAAGTGCCGCCCATGCCCGTGACTTGACCATGGCTGATGGTCCATTGCTGGTTAGGACTTCCGTGGCAGCGAAACAGAGACATGGGGGTTCCATCGGCAGTATTTTGCTGCGGTATGTCGATGCATTCACCGTTCGTTGCACCGACCAACTGAGCCGCGTGGGCGCCCGGGCTCAACGACAGGCCGATCAAGAAAAGAACGGACATAAAAAGTAATCTGTTCATGTTAGTCGCTCCCTAAGTGGCAATCGTCGAACTCAGCTTCAACTCACTGACGGACTTTACAAGCAGTTCTAGAAATTCAAGGCGGCTCGTCGCGCGCAATTCCGCACCTTCGCCCTCATGCAGGCGCACCACACTCCAACGTCGCAGCTCTGCGGCGCCGGTCGTGCCGTTGCCGTCCGTGACAAACAGCAATCTCAACGCCCGGCTGGCAGGAATTAGGTGCCGCGCACCGGGCTCGACTTGCCACGCGCTCATCGATAGTCCCCGATGGGGAAAGACGCCGATCGACTTGGCGGACACTCCGGCTTCAAGCGTGGGGAGCCACGGCAGCGCCACCGGACGCATGACGATGGGCGTTTTGTAGACCGGCGGCGCGTACGACACTTCTCCCCCCATGACATGGAGCCAGATCGCTTCGTAGGCATCGCGGTTCTTGCGGCCGTGCGCGGCATCGCGAGTATAGACTCCGCCTTCGAACCGGCCATCCTTCGCAAGATCAAGGCGCGCTTGCTTGACGCGGTCGGGCCCGATGAAGCCCTGGCCGCTGGCGCCGCCGAACTGGAGCAGGACAACGATCCGGTCCTCGCCTCCTTCCTGCGGGCCATATCGGGCGCCTTCCGGGAAGTAGGCGATTTCGCCGCCTTCGACGTACACACCTTTGGCGATCGGTATCGCGCCCTCGAGGCAGTACCGTATCTGGTCCCAAGGATGGCGATGACGGGGCGAGAAGAAAGTCTTGGGCTCCTTCGCCATCACCAACATGTAGTGATCGGGGCTGCCTTCCTCGCCTTCGAACAGCCGCTTGTGCGCCACATCGCCGCCGCCTTCGCGCTGCGCGACCAAACTCTCGCCCCACGGCATCTCGGCGCTATGGATTATGTCCATGGCGTCAACTCCTCGCGGCGGCCGCTTCGCGCGCGGCAATCCGCCCGAAGGTCAGCGCACGCAGCACCGAGGTACCCGCGGGATATTCCCGGTAGTAGAGCCCGGTCACTTCACCGGCGGCATAGAGCCCTTCGATAGGCGTGCCTTCACGCCGCAGCACCCGCGCCCGCGCATCACTGCGTATGCCGCCAAAGGTAAATGTTATGGCGCAGGTCAGCGGGTAGGCGATGAAGGGTCCGTCCTCGATCGGCGTCGCCCAATTCGACTTGGGCGGCTCGATGCCGACCGTGGCCTTGCCGTCCCGGATCGTGCGGTCGGTTTCGCCGGGACCGATCGCGGTATTGTATCGACTCACGGTCTGCTCGAGCGCGGCGGGATCGAGCCCGAGCTTCCGAGCGAGCGCAGCTATGGTATCTGCCTCGAGCGGGGGCTGGTCCGTCAGGATGATATTCGCAACGTTCGGCCAGTCGAGAATCGACTTGGCGGCGATGAAATAGGCTTCTTGATTCTGATTCGCCCAGATTTCATAGCCGAGCCGCTCGAAGGTGGCGTCGAAACTGTCGCTGCCTTCATCGAAGAAACGTTGCGCCTGGCCATTCACGACAATGCCGAAGGGATACGCATAGACGACTGCATCAGGCTTCGATGAGCGCCGGTCGACCGGCTCGCCGTGAAACATATCGAACTGACCGGCGAGATCGGCACCGAGCGGCTCGCTCAGCCGGATTCCGTCGCCGCGATTGTTGACGAGCGTGGGTGCGATCAGCGGCAGTTCGGCGGCGCGCGGGCCGAGATGCCGACGGAGTAGGTCGGGTGCACCTTCGAAGCCGCCGCAGGCGATCACCACCGCGCGCGCGGCCAGGTGTTTGTCGCCATCGAGACCGCGCGTGTGGACCCCGGTCACTCTTCCCGCCTCATCGGCGCTGAGTGCCACCGCCTCGGTTTCGTAGTGGATCGCCGCGTTCGGTAGGCTGTCGATGACGTTCGCCAAAGTGTTCACGATAGTCACGCCGCCCGGTACCGGCATGCCGAGTCCACCGCCCGTGTTGCGGTTGGCGAAAGGCTGCTCGAAATAGATCCACGGCACCGCGTGATCGTCCAGAAACGTGAAGGTCGCAGGAACTTCGCTCGCGTACACGCGGCAGTACTCGAGGTCCGCCTTGCCGCCCGACACGCGTTCCATGATCTGGACGAAGGCGGGATCGAGCTGCCGGTCCGCCGTGATGCGAAACCAACTGCTGGTCCAGCGCGTCGCGCCGCCGCGCGCTTCGCGAGTGGCCCGCTCCAACACGGCGATCCGTGCATCGCGCCCGGCGAGATCGGCATAGGCGACGGCAGAGGCCAATCCCCCAGCGCCGCAACCGATCACGACCAAATCATATTGCATCCGTATCCTCGTTCGGGCCCGTTCTGAATTCGACTTTGTTGCCTGTATCGATCCACACGCTTTTCACCTCGGTGTAGGCGTCGAGCGACGCGGCGCCCATCTCTCTCCCGATGCCGCTCTGGCCGTAGCCGCCGAAGGGCAGCGCGTGGCCGATGACTCGGTAGTTGTTCACCCAGATGGTACCTGCTCGAATGCGATGTAGCATGCGATGTGCGCGCCCAAGATCCTCGGTCCAAATGCCGGCCGCAAGACCATAGCGCGTGTCATTCGCGATGCTCACGGCTCCATCCTCGTCGTCGAAGCGGATCATCGCCGCCACAGGCCCGAATATCTCCTCGCGCGCGATACGGCTGTTGGGGGAAACATCCCGGTAGACGGTGGGCGCGACAAAGTAGCCTTGCCGCTCGAGCCGTTGTCCGCCCAAGATGCACGTGAGTCCTTCGTCTCGGGCGATGGCGAAATAGGAGAGCACCTTCTTAAGTTGCGCCCGCGAGGCGAGCGGCCCGAGTTGGGTCGCCGGATCGAGCGGGTCACCGGCGATCATGCGTCCACCGCGTTCCGCGAGTATCTCGCATACACGGTCATAGACCGGCGCCTGCACCAACACTCTCGAGCCCGCCATGCAGCTCTGCCCGCTGGCGGCGAAGATGCCGGCCATCACGCCGTTCACTGCATTCTTAAGATCGGCGTCGGCAAAGATGATGTTGGGCGACTTGCCGCCCATCTCCAGCGTCACTCTGGCACTGCGCCGGGCCGCTTCCGCGGCAATCGCCTGGCCCGTCGCGGTGGATCCGGTGAACGCAATCTTCGCGACATCGCGGTGGGCGACGAGCGCCGCACCCGCCTTCGCGCCTCCGGTGACGACATTGACAACGCCATCAGGGATCCCAGCCTCCCCTAGCAGTTCGGCGAACAGCAGCGTCGAGGTCGGTGTGACCTCGGACGGCTTGATGACGACGGTATTGCCGGCCGCCAGAGCCGGAAAGAGCTTCCATCCGAGTAACCCCAAAGGCGTGTTCCATGGCGTGATCGCCGCCACCACGCCCACCGGTTCACGCAGCGTGAAGGTCGTGAATCCGGGGCGCGAGGGCGGCACCGTCGTGCCCCCGTGCGTTTCGGCAAGGCCCGCAAAGAACCGGCAATCACCGGCGACACCGGCCATGCCCGGACGCATCTCCGAGATGAGCTTCCCATTCTCGAAGATCTGTTGGTGGATGAGCGCTTCAGCGTCGCGTTCGATCAGATCGGCGAGGCGGAACAGACATCGCGCTCGCTCGCTCGCGAGGCGGCCCGACCAGCGCCCGTCCGCGAATGCCCGAGCTGCGGCCTTGACTGCGGCGTCGATGTCCGCTGCATCCGCATCGGCGATGCGGCCCCAATCGATCTCTCGATAGGGATCGTGCGCGGAGAAGCACGCCCCGCTCTGCGCAGCGCGCCATTTGCCATCGACGAGAAGAGGAAAGTCCGACGCAGACTCATGCCGCGAACGCGGGTGGAGGATGGGCTGAGCACGCATTCGCTTACATTCTCTTCTTGTCCGACTCGTAGCGGAAGCCGCGGTAGAAGATACCATCCGCGCGTTATCGCGTGAGCCCTTTCCGCGCGCCGACATCGCGCCTCGCGCTGAGCATTCGCGACGTGTTTTGAACCAGCACGCTCATAATCAATAACTTAGCGGAGAGTCGCGCCGCAAACAACAAGATCCCGCTCCCGCCGCGCCTTTCGGGTCCACGGCTACGATGCGCTCGCCTTCAACGACGACGGCTGAGTGGTCGAGGTGTCGTCGAAGTTCCCCCCTGCACGTCGTCGAATGCCCCACTCGAATCGGGCGCCCGTCCCCATGCGGCGGGAGAATATAAACGGAGTTATTTGGCAAACTTGACGCGATTGTATGGAAGCGAGAGTCTGGGGTGAGGCACCGGAAAAGATGGCGCTTGCGGAAGGGCAGATGACCAGTAACGCCGAGGAGGTTCGGGCAATGCGCCAGGAACTTGCGCTCGTAAAGCAGAGCAACGCGAAAATGCAGGTCGCTCTGCGCGATCTTCAGGAGGGGAGTGCGAGGGTAGCGATGCGGTGATCGGTGATTAGCGAAAGCAGCTGTTTTGTGCGTTCGCGCGACCACTGCGGCTGTCGAACAAGGCGGCCCCTATTTTTGCAAGGAGTGCACCGATGGCATGGATAAAAGTGGACAGAAAGGTCGATCTACTCGCCCTCACCTCTTTTTTGCTGTCTCTGATTGCGATTACCCACCAATTCTTCGAATACTTGCGCGGAGCGATTGTCGACGAGTACCCGCCGACGCTGGTCACCCTGGTTCGATACAACTACGGGACGGTGGAAAATCCCACCTACGGTCTGAACCTAGCCGGGCCAATGTCATTTACCAACCGGGGCGACATCGGCTACAGCGAAGTGGTCACGTCCGAACGTGTCACATTCATGGGTCCGTCGAAGCGCGTCATCACGATGCGGGCGTACAATTTCTTTGACAGCTTCGATCCGCCGCCGAACAACCCGGACGGGCCGCTGCAGTTCACCAACAGCAAGGCTGCGGGGCCCACGGTGGTTCCGGCGCGCGACGCGATAACCCATGGAACGTGGTTCGTCCCCTTTAATAGCGAATGCCGCGCATCGATTTTGACATGCTATCAGGGCTCGAATTTTGTCCCGTTCGACCAGGACCTGTTCAGTTTTCTCTCCAGCAACAAGCAGATCGAATTTGAGTTCTCGGCGGATCTGTTAAGTGCCGGCAAAACCCTCTCGGTGAAGTGCCATATCCTGACCTCCGAATTCGATCTCGAGGCGTTCAAACGACGGGGATGGGCGACGTTTGATTGCTATAAATGAATTAGTGGCTAGCCCTATCTACCTCCGCGCCGTGCCGCTTCGATGGCGGCGATGTCGATTTTTTTCATTTTCATCATCGCCTCGAACGCGCGCTTCGCGGCCGCACGGTCGGGATCGGTCGTCGCGTCCAATAGCACCCGCGGGGTGATTTGCCACGACAAGCCCCATCGGTCCTTACACCATCCGCACGCGCTCTCGGTGCCGCCGTTGTCGACGATCGCGTTCCAGTAGCGGTCCGTCTCGGCCTGGTTGTCGGTAACGATCTGAAATGAAAACGCTTCAGAGTGCTTGAACGCCGGCCCGCCATTGAGGCCGAGGCAGGGCACTCCCAACACCGTGAACTCGACCGTGAGAACCTGTCCCTGTTTGCCCGCTGGGTAGTCGCCCGGGGCGTGGTGGACCGCCGTCACGGCGCTGTCTGGAAAGATCTGAGCGTAGAACTTGGCGGCAGCCTCCGCAGTGCCGTCATACCAAAGGCAAATCACGTTTTTGGCCATCACCTCATCTCCGTTGGTGCGTCTTCTAACGACCCGCTTCAACGCAACAGGCCCTGAATAGGAACTAGAACGCGTACACCAGGTTAACCGTTTCCAGCGAATCGGTCCTCTTCAATCCCGCTGGCGGCTGGGAGTTATCCGTCACCGAGTAGCCAACGGAGAGTGCGAGTTTCGTGGAGACCTTCACCGCCAGTGCGAGCGCATTCGTCACCAGTGTATTACTCGAACCGGATTCCACGAGCAGTTTATCTGTGAGCGTCGTGGTCGCGGTGAGGCTCTGTGAATAGTTGAGTCCCAGCGTACCGATTGCGTCGCTCTCGGCGGTCAACGGGATCCGCTGCACGACCGCGCCGTCGGAGTCTTTGATGAGATCCTCCGGGCGCAGCCTCTTGTAGCCGGCGCCGACTTGCACGTCCAATTTGGTCGTATCGGTGTTGAGAAACTTGTAGCCCAAACCAGCCGCGACGCTCTCCTGGTACTGGAAACCGCTGAACATATCGTGCTGGTAGCGCAAGCCGCCAAATGTATAGAGCTTCGGAGTCAGATCGTAGTTGCTCTGCCAACTTGTATCCCAGCTCTCCGCGGAGACGATACCGGCGCTCTGACCATACAAGCCACCTATGTGAAAGGCATGCTTCCACGGTCCGTCCAAGAATGCCGTATCGAGGGCGGCATTCGCCGATTTAGAGTCCGAATTTCCCTGCGAGGCCAAATAGCCCGCTTGGCCCTTGCCGGTCCATACATCTTGCGGCGGAGGTGGCGGATCGTCGGCCAAGGCGACGATAGGAGCTAAACCGGAAAGAACTAAAACGCAAGCATTGTATTTCATTCAATATCCTGTAATAAAAACCAAATGGGATTTCTCTCAGCAGACACAACGTCACAACGTCAAAACGTCGCGACGTCAAAACGTCGCACGGTCACAACTGCCGTGGGACGCGGGATTTGATCCGAGCAAAGTCCCCAGAAGCACTGGACGGCCCTCTGGGTTGCCGATGGCATGCCTTCGCGCCAGTGGAGCGGCGGCGCCGAAGGTCGATAACTTCGAAAGTGGAGTGATCTCCTTTCTACAAGCTGGCGGTTACAGTAACACCTCAAGTACCGTTTTCAAGATCTCTTCGGCTGACATCATCGTCAGACAAAAGGCGTCAAATCGCATTCGTCTCTTGGAAGGCACGAGGTGCCGAGGAACCAGCGCTTACAGCTCGCTCAGCCGCGGCAAGTGCGGGTGGGTTGTAAACGTTGGCGCGCAGATCAATTACGCGCGGGGCGTGTTCGAGGTCGACGCGCTGCTGGGTGACCCGACGACTTTGCCGCGACAATAATCCCACGACACTTTTGAACAATCACTTCCTATCGATCTGGATGTTTTCTTTGCTGCCGCTATGCGAGACGGAGACCATGATACCGATGCCGATCAGAATCGCGACACCGATCAATGTCCACGTAGTGCCGATCCTTTGCAGCATACCCAACTTCCAGAGGGCGGCCATGACTCCGCCAATAAGGACGATGAAACCCACGAGATACATGCCTGCCCATTTCATTGACCTACTCCCGATATAGTCCGGTTCCAGAACTGCAAAGGACGGCGACGATGCCCTGCTGGATGCAGTTGAGACGCGCCGTTGTATTACGCGCCGGCACTGGCCGAATTCCTGTCGGCCGATAGGCAGTCTGTCTGTCGGCGAATCGGAAGCCCCCCGCACATTAATTGCGCGTCGTGGCATTCGGCTTAATTCCGGCCTCCCTATCATTTGTTGCCGTACTCGTCGTGGCGGCGCCACCAGTGACCCGTCTCATTGCGTCCCTCTGGAGCGCGGTCGAGCCACTGCCACATGCCCCAGAGGCCATCCAGGCCGCGCGCGTAGCTTGAATACGTGTGGTAGACAACGCCGCCATCAAGGATGAAGGCGCTCACGCCCGGCCGCTCCCGCAGAAAGGTCGGCATATCGACTCCAGTCCCAAACACGTTCTGGGCGACAGAGCCACCCGCGCCGGATTGCTTCCAAGCGCCCTCGCGCTCGTAGTTGTATTCGATGCCGCCGTCGCGCAACTGCTCTTCGCGATTGAAACCGACGCTGTAGTCGGAATTGAAATCGCTGCCGAACGACGATGCCCACGGGAAAGTCCATCCCAGCCGCCGCTTGTACGCTTGCAGCTTTGGGAGCGGCGCCCGGGATATTGCCCAAAGCATCACGTCATGATTGGCCAAGTGAATCTGGATGCCATTGAATCCATCTGCAATCGCCGAGCAGGAAGGGCAGGCAGCGACGTAGTCGGGCCCGAACATGAGGTGGTAGACGAGGAGCTGCGTGCGCCCGCGAAAGAGGTCCGATAGCTCGGCACTGCCCTCGTCGGTCTCGAACCGATATCCCTTCTCGACCCGAACCCACGGCAACTCCTGGCGCTTCTGCGCCAGTTCGTCGCCACGCCGCGTATGCTCCTTCTCCTCCTTCAGCAGCTCGAGGCGCGCCGCGAGCCATTCCTCACGCGTCCCGACTTTATGCTGTTTCGGCGTTGGATCCTCTTTCATACCATTCTCTCCTCGAGTAAATCGTTTAAGGGCATAGATGCCGCCGCCCGACGTTGCGCCGGCGACTACGATCGCCGCCAAACACGCTGGGCACATCGCGACACGATCCAGCGGGCCTAATTGACGGCGCGTGCGGCTGCCTCGATCACGCGGGCGACAGCACGGGGTTGGGAAACGAATATGAGATGGCTGCCCTTGAGGACGGTCACCTTCGATCTCGCACGGTTGGCCATCCGACGCGCAATCGCCGGATCAAGCGAACGGTCATCGGAAGCAATGATTGCGTAGCTCGGCTTATCGCGCCAAGCAGCGACGGTGAGCTTGGTGCTGAAGGCGGCGGCCAAGATCGGCGTTTGCGAGCGCGACATGAATTCGGCCTGCGCCTTGGGCAAATCAGCTCCGATGTCGGCGGCAAACCTCGCCGGATCGAGGAAGATGAACCCGTCTTTGGTCGGCCTCAAATCGTTGCTCGCTTCCTTCTTCGGCGGAGCCACCTCGGCGCTGGTCTCTCCGACATCGGGTTGGAGCGCCGCAACATACACCAGGGCCTTCACCTTGGGGTCGCCGCCGGCAACGGTGATGATCGAACCGCCATAGCTGTTGCCGACGAGAATGACAGGGCCGTCTCGCTGGTCGAGGACTCGCTTGGTCGCGGCCACGTCCTCGTCGAACCCCGTCAGCGGCAGCTGCACGATGCTGACGCGATAGCCGTCTTTCGTGAGCACGTCATAAACGCCCCGCCAGCTCGAACCGTCGACGAGTGCGCCGTGTACGAGGACGATGGTCACGTCCGCAATGGGCGACGGAGCCGATTGCGCGTTCGTGCCGGCGGCGATCATAAGCGTCATCATCGCGCCGAGAAACTTTTGAGTCGCCGTCATCTCAATCTCCATTCTCGTCCGGGCGGTCGGCCGTAGGCATCTAACGCTGAGTGCCCGCCGGGTACGCGTCCTGCAGAGCAATGGCGCCGGTCTCGAGCAGGGACTTCAGGTTGGAGATGATCTTCGGCCAGCCGCCGGACACTGCTGCGATGAATTTCGAGGGATCGCGTTCGATCGTGTGGGTGATGGAGAGCTTGACCGCCGTTCCGGTGGGCTCCAATTCCATCGTGCATAGCGACTCTCCTTCAACCTTGAGCTCGGGCTTGTTCTGGTGCTGCCAGCGGATCACTAAGCGCCGCGGCGGTGCGGCCTCGACGATCTCGCCGGCGTCGGAGATCTGCCCGTCTCCCGACACCATCTTCCACGGGGATCCCGCCATCCACTTACTTTCGCAGTGGGTGCCGAACCAGTACTTCTTCATGTACTCCGCATCTGTCAGTGCCGACCACAGCTTCTCCGGCGTGGTGCGGATGTAGGTCACGTAGACAAAAGTCGATCTAGCCATTGGGCTTCTCCAGTCGTCGTTTCAGATCCGAGAGCGCCTTGAGGCGCGGCTTTTCGAACTTGGCGATCCACCGTTCGTAGATCTCCTGCAGCGGTACTGGATTGAGGAAGTGCAGCTTTTCCCGGCCGCGCCGCACAGTGGCGATGAGGTTAGCCGCCTCCAGCAGGTCCAGATGTTGCGTCACGCCCTGCCGCGTCATGTCCATGTGCTCGCATAGCTCATTGAGTGTTCGGCCGTCGTGCGCATGCAGAAGGTCCAGGAGCTTTCGCCGGGTGGGATCAGCCAGTGCCTTGAATAGCACATCGGTGTCGCGGCGTTCTGCCATGTTCCTATACGCAAGTAATGACTTGCCTAAATAATAGGCAAGTAACACATTGCATGTCAAGCACTAGTCAACGATTCGTCAGGTCGAGGTCGGCAACCCGTTGGATCCGCGGGCCGTCAACTCATACTGCAGACAACCTGTATTTGCCCGTTGGCCGCCCAATGGCATACTGAGTCGCGACAATCCCGACGGAGCGAGTGGGTGACTGAGCGAGTTTTGCTGGTTGATTACGAGAATATTCAGGCCGTGGATCTGAATCGCCTGCCGGCCGACGTTAAGGTCCGCTAAGGCACACGCTCGGCGACATTGCGTATCCGGGCAACCGAGTGGGTCGCCACTGATAAACCCAGCGCTTGGATAATCGGTTTGAGCTATCGGAGTAAGAACAAGATGATTTCATGCCCCTCGGATCGTCGCGACCGATTAGGAAACCAGCGTCCGTCGTGGCTGCTCGGAATTGGAGGTCTCGTCTTGCTGGCGCTGCTGGGAATGACAGCGTGCAATCGCAATAACCATTCTCCAGGGGTGGCGATGCCCTTGATGACGTCCCATGGGCAGGCGACGGAAGCGGCGCACAGCACATTAAGCCGCGAACACAGCGTGACGATTGAAGTTCCGGAATCGGACCTGAGTGCTCGCTTCCAGCGACTGTCCGATCGCTGCACGGCGGACTTAGCGGATCATTGCGACATTCTTCAATCCGACGTGTCGAGCGGCCGATCTGCCTCAGGCCTCATCAAGCTGCGCATTGATCCTAACGCCGTCGAGGGTCTGATTGCCTTCGCGGCAAGCTTGGGCAAACTCGAGCACCGCTCGACAACAGTCGAGGACTTGGCGGATTCGATTCAAGATACCCAGTCGCGTCTCGAGATGTTGACGAACTACCGCAAGCAGCTGCTCGAATTGCAGGTCAAGGCCGGTACAAACATCGATGCGGCCATCAAAGTGGCATCGGAACTCTCGACCGTGCAAAGCCATCTTGAGCAGGCCACCGGGCAGGCGGCGTATCAGGTAAAACGCACCACCACGGATATCGTCACCATTAACTTCTCGGTCCCTGAACAGAAGGCCTTCTGGAGACCGATTCACGATGCCATTCGGGACTTTTTGGGGAATTTGTCTGAAGGTATCTCTCAGGCAATCACGGCCGTGGCCTACATCCTGCCGTGGCTGTTGGTGGTGATACCGGGATTGCTTTTGGTGAGATTTTTGTGGAGTCGGAGGAGACGGTGATTTGCGCAATCGCTTTCAAGTCGGCCGGCCGAGGCGAATAAAGCGCGTAGACCTACACATATATCAGCTCAGGGTGCGGCGGAATCGCTAATACCCCGCCTCTCTGAAGTGGATCCGTCGATAGACGGAATCGATCGATTGCATAGGATCAATTGATTTGATTGGCGTGACGCGCCTGTTAGGATAATCCGACTTGAGAGGAAAAAATTATGTCCGTCGATGTCAAATACCGCACTACTGCAACTGCTACCGGTGGCCGCGATGGTCAAGCGACGACTGCCGATGGCAGCCTGAACATTAAATTTTCGACGCCCAAAGAATTAGGCGGCGCGGGTGGTCCGGGCAACAACCCCGAGCAGCTTTTCGCGGCAGGTTACGCCGCTTGCTTCATTGGGGCGATGAAAGCGGTCGCGCCGGCGCAAAAATTGCGCGTTCCGAATGACGCGACGGTGACCGCAACCGTCGGGATCGGCCCGCGTTCGGAAGGTGGGTTTGGCATTACCGCAGACCTCAAAGTAGGTCTTCCCGGTTTGGATCGCGCCGACGCACAAAGGCTCATTGATGCCGCACATCAAGTCTGTCCTTATTCGAATGCGACTCGCGGTAACGTGGATGTCGGCCTCACCCTCGCTTGACGGTCCATGAATTTTGGAAGGCTATCAACTTATTCACTGGAGTAACGGCAAATGAACGCAGTAGTTAAAGAAAAATGTCCGTTCGGCCATATGGCAGGGGGCGGTGCCTCGAACCGCGATTGGTGGCCGAACCAACTACGGATAGACCTCCTGCACCAACATTCTTCGAAGTCCGATCCCATGGGCAAGGATTTCAATTACGCCAAGGAATTCAAGAGTCTCGATTACAAGGCCCTGAAGCAGGATCTGGTCAAGATGATGACCGATTCGAAGCCTTGGTGGCCCGCGGACTTCGGTCATTACGGACCCTTGTTCATCCGCATGGCGTGGCACAGCGCCGGGACCTACCGCATCGCGGACGGCCGCGGCGGCGGCGGCCGAGGTCAGCAGCGCTACGCACCCCTCAACAGCTGGCCGGACAACGCCAGTTTGGACAAGGCGCGTCGGCTGCTTTGGCCGGTGAAGCAGAAGTACGGCCGCAAGATTTCTTGGGCAGACCTGATGATCCTGACGGGCAACGTCGCATTGGAATCCATGGGCTTCAAGACGTTCGGGTTCGGGGCCGGCCGCGAGGATGTGTGGGAGCCTGACCAAGACGTCTACTGGGGTCAGGAAAAGGCCTGGCTCGGCGGCGACCTTCGCTATTCGGGAGACCGCGAGCTCGAAAGTCCCCTCGGCGCAGTGCAGATGGGTCTGATTTACGTGAATCCGGAGGGCCCGAACGGCAAGCCCGATCCGCTGGCGGCCGCCCGAGATATCCGCGAGACGTTCAGCCGCATGGCGATGAACGATGAGGAGACCGTTGCGCTGATTGCCGGCGGTCATACCTTCGGCAAGACCCATGGCGCGGGCGATGCCTCCCAGGTGGGCGCGCATCCCGAGTCCGCCGACCTCGAGGCGCAGGGTCTCGGCTGGAGCAGCAAGTACGGCAGCGGCATCGCCGGTGACGCGATCACCAGCGGTCTGGAAGTGACCTGGACCACCACGCCGACGAAGTGGAACAACGACTTCTTCAAGCATCTGTTTGGCTATGAGTGGGAACTGTGCAAAAGCCCGGCCGGCGCTCATCAGTGGCGGCCGAAGAACGGCGCGGGGGCCGGCACGGTGCCCGCCGCGCACGACGCCGCTAAACGGATCGCGCCCAACATGCTGACCACGGACCTCTCGCTGCGCGTCGATCCCGCCTACGAGAAAATCTCGCGGCGATTCATGGAGCATCCGGATGAGTTTGCGGACGCCTTTGCGCGCGCCTGGTTCAAGCTCACCCACCGCGACATGGGTCCGCGAGCACGTTATATCGGTCCCGAGATTCCGGCGGAAGAACTGCTCTGGCAGGACCCCATTCCGGCCGTCGATCACAAGCTCATCGATGATAAGGACATCGCCGCGCTCAAAGCCAAGATCCTGGCCTCAGGGCTCTCGATCTCGGAGCTGGTATCAACTGCGTGGGCATCGGCGTCCACGTTCCGGGGCTCGGACAAGCGCGGCGGCGCGAACGGCGCGCGAATCCGCCTTGCTCCGCAGAAAGATTGGGCGGTCAATGAGCCGTCCAAGCTGTCCAAGGTGCTGAAGTCACTACAGGCGATCCAGGACGAGTTCAACAAAGCACAGTCGGGCGGCAAGAAGATTTCGCTTGCCGACTTGATCGTGCTCGGCGGCTGTGCAGGCGTGGAAGAGGCCGCAAAGAAAGCGGGTAACCCCGTCACGGTGCCTTTCACACCCGGTCGCATGGACGCGTCCCAGGAACAGACGGACGTCCAGTCCTTCGCGGTTCTCGAACCCGTTGCGGATGGCTTTCGCAATTACCAGAAAGCGAAGTTACCCACATCGGTCGAGGAGTTGTTGCTCGACCGGGCGCAGCTGCTGACGCTGACCGCGCCCGAAATGACGCTCCTGATCGGCGGCATGCGTGCGCTCGATACCAATACCGGAGGCAGTAAGTATGGTGTCCTGACCAAGCGGCCGGGTACCCTGACCAACGACTTCTTCGTCAATCTGCTCGACATGCGCACGACGTGGAAAGCAACGTCGGAAGCAAAGGATGTGTTTGAGGCACGCGACGCCGCGACGGGCCAACTAGAGTGGACCGGCACCCGCGCGGACCTAGTGATCGGCTCGAACGCCCAGCTTCGCGCACTCGCTGAGGTTTACGCCAGTGCGGACGCGCAGGCGAAGTTCGTTCAGGACTTTGTCGCCGCTTGGAGCAAGGTCATGAATCTGGATCGCTACGACGTGGCTAGGTAGGCGGCCTATCCCGCGCCCTACCTCGCTCCGGAATCGGCGCGCCGCAACCGGAGCGAGGACCACATTGCGCAGGCTGGTTCTAGGACGACTTCCAAGTCCATTGCGCGCTCGACGCCCGGCACCCTCCGCCCCGAGCGCCCGTCCATGCCCGCCCATGGATGACGCGCCCGGTTGCCGCGCCGGTGGGCGCGCCATTGATCAATGCCGGTTGACCGTTGACAAAGACATCGGTCACGCCGGTTGCATATTGCAGCGGCTTCTCATAGGTGGAATGGTCTTGGAAGGATTGCGGATCAAACACCACGACATCGGCAAATGCACCCGCCCGGAGACGTCCGCGGTCGCTCAATGAGAGGACGTCGGCTGGCAAGGAGGTGAGTTTCCGTACGGCTTCCTCGACGGTAAGGAGCTGACCCTTGCGTACATAGCGATCAAAGAGCCGCGCGAAGTTTCCATAGGCGCGAGGATGGCTCGACGAAAGCAAGAATGCACCTTCCGGTGCACTCGATTCGGCATCGGAACCGAAACTTACCCAGGGCAACACGATTTCCCGCGCGATATTTTCCTCGCTGATAAAGGTGTAGGCGATCGTGTCCAAGTCCCCGGCGTCGTCTTCCAGGATCAGATCGATGATGGCATCCTCCGCGCTCACGCCGCGTTGCTTCGCGACCTCTGCGATGGTCTTGCCGATCAAGGGTTTGAGCGCTGCGTGCTTGACTCCGAAGATCAACATGCCATCGGGACCGGCTTGGTGAAATAGGTTCTCCCAGTCGGCGGGGTGGGCCTCCCGCATGGCTGCGATCACTCTTGCCCGAATCTTGGGATCCTTCAGACGCGCGCTCATGGCTTCTTGGCCGCCGTCGTGGACCCAGGGCGGCAATGACGAATCCAGCGACGTACCACCGGCCGTATAGAGGTACATGTCTGCGGTAATGCGCACACCCGACGCGCGTGCGGCATCGATCATGCTCACGATCCGATCAAGCTTGTTCCAGTTCTCCCGACCCATCAATTTGAGGTGATGGATCTCTGCCGGAGCGCCGCTGGCGCGGGCGATATCGATCGTTTCCTGTACGGCTTGCTCGATGTGGTCGCCCTCACTGCGCATATGCGCTGTGTAGATGCCTCCGCAGCGGGCCGAAGTCTGTGCCAGGGCGATCAGCTCGTCGGTTTTCGCATAATTCATCGGCGCGTAAATCAAAGCCGTGGTCAGTCCCAAAGCCCCTTCTTCCATCGCCCGGCGTACCAGGTCGCGCATCGAGGCGAGCTGCTCGCTCGACGGAGCGACGTTATTCTCGCCGAGAACATTCACCCGAACTTCTCCCGCGCCGACGAAACTCGCCACGTTCGGTGCGATCCCCCGCTGTTGCAAATGATCCAGATATTCGCCAAGGGAACGCCACGTCACCTCGTATTGCAAATCGCCCTCGTGGGCTCTCATCAGGCGCGCCATCTCTTCATTTAGGGGGCCCTTGGATTGCTCGGTGAAGATATCGAGCGTGACACCTTGCTTCAGGCCGCTGACGGCGCGCCCGTCGATGAGAAGAGATTCCTCGGAATGCCCCATCATATCGATGAAGCCGGGCGCTACGGCCAAACCGTGTGCGTCGATGGCCGTTCGACCCTCGAGCGCGCGATGAGGGCCCACGTAGCTGATTCGATCGCCGTCGATTGCCACGTCGCCCACAAACGGCTTTGCACCGGATCCGTCGTAGATCAAGCCGTTCCGGATCACGGTATCGTGCATCGGCATCGTCTCTGCCGGCGCGAGCCCGCCCGCACTCGACAGCCACCCCACGATCGCGCATCGGCAGATAAATGGGTTTCTTTTCATGAAAGATCCGAATTCAGTTTCCGCTAACATATGAGCATGCGTAGATTTGAGCAATGAGTGACTCTTCATCGGTCGATCGTGAGACGTCCCGATTGATGCGCGAAGGGCGTTTCGGCGACGCATTGCCGTTAGCCGAGCGCGCGATCGCGGGTTCCGACATCTGCCTTCCGAGTCACAGCATCCTCGCTTCGATTCTTTTGAGACTGGGGCGGTTGCGCGACGCGGATGACGTGGTAGCTCAAGCGGCAAAACTCGCTACGGGTTCGGCTGAGGCTTTCGATGGTCTCGCTTACGTGTCCACCCAGCTGGGTCAGCATGAACTCGCCAATGCACTGTATCGGCGCGCGGCAGAACTCGAACCGAAGCGGCCGCGTTACTGGTACAACTTTGCGTGCAGCGAGCGCAGCTTCGGTCGGCTGACACAGGCGGAAGAAGCCTGCGCTCGGTCGATCGCACTCGATGCGCGACAGTACCCGAGCCTGCTGTTGCGCTCGGAGCTGCGCGTGCAGGCGCCCGACGCGAACAACATCGAGGATCTCGAGCGGCGGCTCGCCGATCCGCGGCTGGACATTCACGGGCGAATATTTCTGGGTTACGCGCTGGCTAAAGAATTGGACGATGTGCACCGTTTTGACGATGCCTTCCGCTGGTTTGAGACGGCGGCCAAAGGTCGCCGCTCGCAGCTCAGCTATGATATCGCCGCAGACGAACGCAAACTTCAGCGCATTGCCGAAATATTTTCGTGTACGCTCGAGCCGCCTTCGCGACTGACCATTGGACCCCATCCGACGCAGCCGCCGAATTCTCCGTACATCTTCATTGTCGGCCTGCCGCGTTCCGGCACCACCTTGGTGGAGCGGATTTTGACCGGCCTTGCGGATGTGCGATCGAATGGAGAGACCGACAATTTCTCGCGTGCACTGTCGGCTGCGGCTACGCTGACGACAGCGCCAAACACAAGCCCGGCGACGCGGCCAAATCCCGGCGATATGATCGAGCGCGCGGCCGCGGCGGATCCCGGCCTCGTGGCGGCGCAGTACCAAAAGCTGGCCGACATCGGTAAACCAGGAAGCCGTATCGTCGAGAAGCTGCCGACGAATTATCTGTACGTCGGCGCTATCCACCGTGCACTGCCGACTGCCAAGGTGGTGTGGGTACGCCGTTCGCCGCTCGATAGTTGTTTTGCGATGTATCGCGCCTTGTTCGGGGATGCCTACCCGTTCAGCTACGACATGGACGAGCTGGCCCGCTACTACGCGGCCTACGACAAACTCATGGCTCATTGGATTTCGCTCTTCGGTGATGTTGTTCACGAAGTCCCCTACGAGGAGCTGGTGCGCGAACCGCAGCGAGTCGGCGCCGCACTCGCGCAACACTGTGACCTCTCGTGGCAGACAGAGGCCACCGATATCGATAGGAATGACGCCGTATCGCTGACAGCCAGCGCGGTTCAGGTGCGTCGACCCATCTATGACACGTCTGTCGACCGCTGGCGGCACTATCGGCGTCATCTATCGCCGCTAATCGCCGCGCTGCGCCGCCACGGCGTCGCCCTTCCGGACGACGCCTGACAAAGCCTGCCTGCGTGTCCCAACTATTTATTGGTTGAACCGATACTTGATTTCGATGCCGAGGGTACGCGGCTGGGCGATCAGATAACGGGGGCGCACCGTCGGGCTTTGCAGCTCGATCACCTCCGATTGCTCGTCGCCTAAGTTCGCGCGAACATCCAGCAAATTCGTGCCCCAGAGCGCCGCCTCCCACGGGCCGGTCGTGACGCCGACGTGCAGGCCCAACAGGCTGTAGGAAGCGCGGGGACGGCCACCGTCTTGCACGGAGATAACAGAATAACTGACGCTGTTCCCAGTGAAACTGTATTGCGGCCGGACGAAAGCGGTGCCGAACGTCGTGGGCACGCTGTAATCCGCCATCAAAGATCCCGTTACACTGGGCACGCCGTTCAGCGCCTGTCCGGTGACAAAGCCCGTAGCCCCTTCAGGCACCGAGGTGATTTTTGCATTGTCATATCCGAATGCCAGCGAGATGTTCAGGCCGTGCATCGGTGCGATATCAGCTGCGACTTCGACACCCGTGCTGGTGGCGGTGCCGGCGTTCTGCGTCACGCTGTAAGTGCAAGGCAGTAGGATATTTTGTTGGATGTTGTCCCAATAAATGCGAAAGGCCGCCACGCGCAGGTTCATTCGGCCGTCGAACAGCGTGTCCTTCGTACCGACCTCGTAGCTCCACAAGGAGTCGCTGTGATAGGAACCCGCCTCAGCGCCGCATTGATCGGGAACGCTGTTCGTGCCGCCGCTGCGAAACCCCTTGGCGGCGTTCGCGTACATCATATAGTCCGGCGCGAACTGATACTTTAACGTGTACCGCGGTGTGACAGCGTGTTCGCTGTGGCTGGCATAGGCATCGGTCGTGCCGCCATTGATCCAGCCGTACCAATAGTTATGCTTGTTGTATTCGAGCGTCGAGCCTCTAACGCCGGCCGACATTTCGAGTTTTGCGACGGTGTAGGTGAGATCGCCGAATTCCGCGACTTCATTATTCGACAGGGGAACATCCTGAATATAGGGATAATACAAGTTCGGGGGCTCCCCCGGGAGCACAGGTTGAGTGATGTCCTGCCCCGTGTGGCTTTTGCCGTGCTCGTAGTAAAGGCCGGCAACCATCTGCACGGGAAATGAGAACGAGGACTCGAAACGTATCTCTTGCGTGACGGAGGTCAGATTGAGGTAGCTAGGTGCCGGCGAAGCTAGATACTCTGCCGGCAGCAATCCCGTCGCATAAGTGGGTCCCCAAAACGTCGCCGATACCTCGGTATTGTCTTCATTGTCGTCCGTGTGACGATTGAACCACGCACTCGACGCGATGATTGAGCCGACATCCATTTTGTACTTGGCCGACAGGCTGCTGAACACCCATTCGTCGGAACTCGACTCTTCGATGTTGAGAGGCCGCACCTGCACCAGATTGTCGGGCGAATAATCGGCCAGCGGAAAGCCGTTACTGCGCGCCGACTGATAGATCACCATGGGGGTGACGTCGAGGCCGGGCAGTGCCGTAGGCGTGTAGTGCAGAGTGAGCATGCCGCCGTACTCGGTGTCGTCGCCAATGTGCGATTCGACCCCCTGCGGTTGCGACTCCGGTACCGTGTATCCGGGCGTGGTGGCCACGCCGTACTGGCGACTGAACCAACCGGGCTTGTACACGTTGTAGGCACTGAACTTGAAGCCCAACTGATCTTCGATCAGCGGAACGTTCACCATTCCCGAGATGTCGTAGCCCGCACCGCCGTGATTGATGTCGAACCCCTGCGCATCGAGATAGCCAGTAAAATTCTGCGCTTGGGCATTCTTGGTGATCAGGCGCACCGTGCCTCCCATGGCGGAAGAGCCGAACAGGGTGCCTTGTGGACCGGCCAGGACTTCAATCCGCTCCAGATCCAGGACGCGCGGATCGAGCGCCAAGGGAACTGGCGTATCGTCGATATAGAAGCTCGTCGTCGCCTGCCCGTTTCGATAGCGCCCGCCGGTGATGCCGCGGATGGTGATCGTGCGCCCATTCGTCATGCCGAAATCACTGCCCGTGCCGAACGACAAGTTGGGGATAGCGTGTGCGTAATCCGCGAAAACGACGTCGCCGAATTTCAGCAATGTGTCGCCGGAAATTGCCGTGACGCTCAGCGGTACTTCCTGAATGCTCTCGCTGCGCCGCTCGGCGGTCACAGTGATCGATTCGAGCACATCCGCGCTGTTATCCGCTGCCGCGGCGCGCAGCGCCGTGCAAATCGCGGCGGCCAGCAAAGTGACCTCTGCGCGCGCCAAAGGCATCGCAAGTTTTTTTTTCATGAATCATCCCCGAGCAGTTTTTATTGATCGACATTTCTCTCATCACACTTCTCGATAGAGCAAGTACCGTGCCATCCTCAAATCATCGCTGCCGGCGGCCGCTAATGGTGAACTCCCTACGACGGTGCCCTGCGATGCGCGGTCGTGGGGCAGTCGTGATTCTTAGTGGTGCATCGACCCCGTGCCGCTCGATGCAGCGCGTGGTTTGCGCCGATACAAGTAAAGTGGAATGCCAAGGCACGCCATGCTCAAACCGATGATCGATTCGGCCGGCCGGCTGAGCAGCGTCGAGATGACGAATGCGATTGCCACCGCGATGTAAAGAGCAGGAAGCCACGGGTAGCCGGCGCAGCGATAAGGCCGAGGCCGATCGGGTTGAGTCCGTCGCAAGATGAACACCGCGCCCACGGTGAGCGCATAGGTAACGGTCATCATGAAGATGAAGCACGTGTAGAGCTGTTCATAGCGGCCGCTGATGATCAAGACGATGACCCAGGCGCACTGCCAGAGCAATGCGGTGGTGGGCGTTTTCCAGCGCGGGTGGATCTTGCTCATGCCGGCGAAGAACGTGCCATCAACCGCCATGCTGTAGTAAATACGCGCGCCGCCCAGGACAACAACGGAGGCTGCGCCGAAGGTAATGGCGCCGATGAACAGCGATACCCAGCTCCCGACATGATGCGAGAACAGCCCCGTCATAGCGGCGTCGGCGAGCGCCGGTTGCTGCGATAGGATCTCCGGCGGCAACGCATAGAGAAACAATACGTTGGCGAGCAGGTAGGTGAGGATGATGAGCGATATGCCGAGGATCAATCCGAGCGGCAAGTTGCGTCCGGGATTTTTGATTTCACCGCCCACCCACGAGAGAAATTCCCAGCCGTCATAGCTGAAGAACAGTGCGATCATGCCCACGCCCAAGCCCACCAATGTGACCGGCGCCATGCTGCCGTTCGCCGGTGCGTGAAAGTGCGACCAGGAACCGTGGCCGAAAGCGAGTCCGAGCACGACAATAAGGGCCAGCGTCGCGAGATAGGCAACAGCCGTCACGTTTTGCAACCACGCCGCGACCCTTACGCTTCTCAAATTGACCGCCGTCAGCAGGATAACCTCGCCGACGGCAAACAACGTCCCGCGGGATATGCCGAGTTCCAGTCCCGCGAACCGCAACGTAAACACCACCTGATCGGCGCCGAACTGGGGAAACGCGCGGCCCAAGAAGATGGTGGAGCTAATGGCCATGGCCGCCAAAGCACCGCTATTGCCTGCCGTGAACAACACCCAGCCGTAGAGGAATGCGGCAAATCGGCCATATGCCTCGCGGATGAACACGTATTGACCGCCGGCCTCCGGGTACATGGCTCCAAGTTCCGCGCACGCGAGTCCCGCAATGAGTGTGATGCCGCCGACCACGACCCACAGCAACAGCGCGATGGCAGGATTCGGCACGGCTCGCAGGACGTCGGCAGGCACGATGAAGATTGACGCACCGATGGTTCCGCTGACGACGATCATCACCGAATCGAACAGCGTCAGCTGACGCTCGAGCTTGGCTCCGATCGGCGCCTCAACCCGCATGCCGCTGATCCCTAGTTTGAATAGCCGGGCTCCTCGCGATCGAGTACCCGCTTGATGGCCGTCAAATGCTTTTCCGCATAGGCATCGAACACCGACACCTGGTTTGCGAAGGGTCGCCGCTACCTTGTCGTCGACCCGTTGCAGCGGCATACCGGTGGACATGGCAAGAAGCTGTCGTTGGCAGGTATCTTCTAAGTAGTACAGCCTGTCGAACGCGGCGGCGATGCTGGGGCCTACCACCAGCGGTCCGTGATTGCGCATCATGAGAACGTTCTTGTCCGCGAGAATGCTCGCTTCGCGCTCACCTTCCTCGACCGAGAAGGCAGCCCCGTGGCAGTCATCGTCATAGGCAATCTTGCCGAAGAATTGGAATCCCGGAAGAAAGACCGGTTCGACCCGGGCATCCCGGATCAAGCACAAAGCGGTCGCGTAGGGACAATGGGTATGCAACACAGCCCGGGCTTCCTTGTTGCGGCGGTGAATCGGGGCGTGCAGTGAAAAAGCCGACAGCTCAACGGTGCCCGAACCTTCGACGATGGTGCCGTCGAGATCGCACAGCAGAAGGCTGCTGGCAGTGATCTCCGACCAGAAGAAACCTTCGGGATTTACCAGGAAAAGATCATCGGAGTGCGGCGCCAGCAAACTGAAGTGATTGCACACGCCCTGTTGGTAGCCCATGCGGGCCGCCCATCTCAGCGTCGCCGCCAGATCAATGCGCGCTTGTCGCAGGCTTGACGTCAGGGGCATCGAGTACGGAGACGCTGCATTAACTCGCATTCGGTGTGAGACATGCGCCCACACAAATTCCGCGCATTTGAGCGAGGCCTAAGTCCATGTGCTGGTCGATTTCCTTGAGCATGAGTTCAAGATCCTGGCCCAACGCCAACTCGAGGAATCGCTCGTGCATGCACAGGCTGTCGGGACTATCGGCCGCCGCGCGGTGCAAGATGAAACACAGCTGCATGCGGCGGGTGACGTGACGCCAGGTGTGCATCAACAGACCGTCGCCGGCAAATTCATACGGCACGCTGTGAAAGTCGATCTCCGCGCTCATCTCTTCGGCGGCCGCGCCACGCTCGGCCGCGAGCAACAGCGCCTCGTAGCGACGCATCAAAACCCGTTTGAATTCGGTGTCGCGCCGCGGCCAAACCAACGTGAATGCATACTTCTCCAGTACGCGACGCAGACCATACGCTTCTGTGATGGTCTTTTCGTCCATGGTGGTCACGTAGGTTCCGGTGTAGGGCTGGCTGAATAACAAGCCCTCGTCGATGAGTTCGCGAATTCCTTCGCGTATGGGACCCCGGCTCACGCGCAGTCTCGCCACTAAGTCCATTTCCGTGATCTTGGATCCGGGCGGCAGCTCGCCCGAGAGGATCGCCTCACGCAGCGCATCGACCACGAGACTGCGGCGGGTTACCGATGGGAGCGGCCGAATGGCTTTGACGTTGTTCATCGCATCCCGTAAATGGCGAAACCTAAAATCACACGTCGTTGGTTGATTGTCAACAATCTATCCGCGCAGTGCAACTCCCAGCGCCTTGGCAATGGCGGTCGCATCGGTCACTGCGAGGCAGGTGGGAATCAACGCAAGAACGCCGGCGCGGGCGCGGCTGGCATCGACCCGCACGGACGGGGTGCCTGCGCGCAATCGTTTCGCCAGCTCCTGCGCAGTCGTCGCTGTCGCTCGGATCTCCACCCGCGGTAAGCCCCGCTCGTCTTCGTCGGATACGATTCGCGCGCCGAGCTGGGGAAGTGCCCGAAGACTGTCGATGAGGGCCTGCGCGACGAGCATCAATCGTTCCTCGCGCGCGGCGTCCGAGGTGTTGGCGAAGACTTCGAGCGCCAGGAGCAGGCCAACGATTTGCTCTTTACCCACCTTGCAGGAGCGGCCAATACCGTTACGCGGTACGCATCGCAGCTCGTGCTTATCGATCAGGCTGAATGGGGGCTCCCACGAGTCGAACTCGAAATCCAAGTCAAGTTGCTGCAACAAGGCCGAGGCAATCAGCGATCGGCGGCCGCAGAGTATTCCCGAGGCCATCGGTCCGCCGATCGCCTTACCGCCGCTGAATACCACGAGGTCTGCCCCCTCATTGATGAAACGCCGCAGATTTTCTCTGGGCGGCAGTTCTGCCGCGGCGTCCACCAGCAGCGGCAAGTGGTTGCGCTGCGCGACGGCGGCCACTTCCGCAAGCGAGGGGCGAGAATCAGGACGCGCGACATAGAAAAGCCCGGCCGTCTTGTCGTCGATCGCGGCTTCCAATTCCCATCCCTCGGTGTCCCTCACCCCCACGCCCACGATTCGATCGGCGACTCCTACTTCGACGAGACGCCCGCCTGCGGCGCGCACGGCATGATCGTAGGAATTGCGATGGCTGCGAGGTACGATGAACCCGTTACGCATGCCGGAGGTGTCGGGGAGTTTATCCATGGCGCTCGCGTCAAGTCCCGCCAGGCATGCGGCGGCGCCGAGCAGCAGTCCCGCCGACGCGCCTGAAGTGACGAAGCCCGCTTCGGCGCCCGTATGTTGGGCGATGATTGCGCTCGCGTGGGATTGTGCGTCGGCAATGTCCACGCTCGATTGGGCAGCGACGGCCATGGACCGAGCGACATCGGCTGCGATCGGGCTCGCGCTCAAATGCGTGACAGAGCCAGCGGCATTGATGATGGGCACGATGCCGAGCGATTCCATGCTGTGCTTCATAAGCCCGTGATTCCCTTGCGTACCAAGCGCTCCACTGCCTGCGATTGTTTGACACGACACCTTGACGGCGGGCTCATCAATTGTCAACAATGAGACAGGTCACGACCAAACCGCCTCGTTTTTAACAGGGGATATCGAATGAACGCGCGCGCGACAACAAGCCCACGTTTTCGGGCGGCGGTGGATGCCTCCGGTGAGGATTGGCAGATCATGGAGGATGCCGAGCGGCAGTGGCGCCGCAACGGCGGAATCGGAGAAGGTTTGCTGCGGCTCCTCGGAACGCTGCAGAACGACGATGCGCTGGAAGCGCCGGTCAACCTCTACACCCATTGTCTGCAAACAGCTACGCGCGCGTTGCAGGGCGGAGCGGATGACGAGCTCATCGTGGTGGCTTTATTTCATGACGTGCCCGAAGCCATTAGCCAAAATGACCATGGCGCCATGGCAGCGCAACTTCTAGCGCCGCGGATTTCCGCCGCCCGCGCGTGGCTCCTCACCCATCACGGAGTGTTTCAGAATTACTATTTCGTGCACCATCCGACTCGCGACCGCTATGAGCGCAATAACTATCTCAACCATCCCTTCGCCGAAGAGACGGATTATTTCTGTCGCTGCTACGACCAGAACTCCTTTGATCCCGATTTTCCGGTGTTGTCCTTGGATTCTTTCCGCCCGATCGTGCGGCGATTCTTCAGCGAGACGGGTGCGCCGTGAGTGACGCGTTGCCGATTCGGCGAATCTTGAACGAGCGCGACCGCGGGTTCGCGGCCGCCGTTGTGGTTCCCTTGGGTTCGAGATCAATGATCTTCATCTCTGGGGAAGTCGGGCGCGATGACACCGGCAAGGTCGTCGCGGATAGCTTCGATGCGGAAACCCGCCAATGTTTCGCCAATCTTAAGTCGGCGTTGCTGCGAGCCGGCGCCGAATACAAGGATGTGGTCCGCATCACGGCCTACATTAAAGACCTCGCGAACTATGCGGCGTATGCGCAGATTCGCAACGAAGTATTCGGCACACAATGGCCCGCCAGCGCCACTGTCGGCGTATCCGATCTTTTGCTCGGTGCGCGTATCGAGATCGATGCGGTGGCAGTCGTTGGCAGCGATACTCCGGTGAATCCTTGACACAAACCAGTACGATCCAGGGCGACTACCGAAGGGCCACGCCAAAATCGAACGAACTGCTCGAGCGCGCCGCACGTGTCATGCCGGGTGGAAACACGCGCACGGCGAGTTTTTATCCCCCCTATCCCGTGGTGATCGAGCGCGGTGACGGCCCTTGGGTGTGGGATGTCGACGGACGGCGCTACGTCGATATGTTCTGCAACGGATTGAGTTTGATTCACGGACACAACTTTGCACCGGTGCGGCGAGCCATTGAGACCGCGTTACCGCGCGGCACCGCCTGGGCGGGTGCGTCCCGGGACCAGATCGACTACGCCGAATTGCTGACTCAGCGATTGCCCGCCATGCAACGTCTCCGCTTTACCAATTCGGGCTCCGAAGCGGGCATGCTCGCCGTGAAGGCCGCGCGTCATTTCACCGGTCGTCCCTATATTTTGAAGTTCACCGGCGCCTACCACGGCAGCTATCCAGACCTCGAGGCGGGCCTGTACGGGCAGGGGGATATTCCTGGTCGCGCTTTCACCGCCCACTTTAACGATATCGAAGGCATCGAGCGCTTGATGTCGACCCATGGTCAGGAGATTGCCGCCATCGTGATCGAACCGGTGTTGGTCACCGGGCGGGTGGTCGCGCCGCTACCTGGATTTCTATTGCAGCTGCAGAGCCTCGCGCGGCGCTACCAATCACTGACCGTACTCGATGACTGCCTGATGCTCCGGCTCGCGGTCGGAGGTTCTGCGGCAAAGTTCGGACTGCAGCCCGACCTCATCATCTTGGGTAAATTTCTAGGGGGCGGTACGCCTTTAGGAGCGGTCGGCGGACGGGCCGACATCATGGAGATGTTTAATCCCATGAAATCAGGCTGCCTATTTCACGGCGGTTCCTTTAACGGCAATCCGATCGGGTGCGCCGCGGGAGTCGTCACATTGCGCGAATTGACGGCCGAACGGATCGACCTAATGGATGCGAGGCGGCAGCAAATCCATGACGCGGTATCGATGCGCGCGCAAGAACTCGGCCTTCAGATCGAGCTCACGGGATTAGGCTCCGTGGCCGGCATCGCCTTCGTCGCGGACCCCAGTCGGCACGAGGACGACCCGTCTGCGTTGGGTCTCGGCCCGCTTTTTCATCTTGCCTGCGCCAACGCCGGCGTGCTCTTGGGGCCCGGCGGCATCATCGCGCAATCGACGTCGCACGACGATGCGGCTATGAGAACGGCGATTGACGGCCTCACGAACGCCTTAGCACGCGTCGCGGAACTCGGCTAACGGGATTCCCGCGCGAAACCGCGCAGCGCATCGGCCAGCTCGGTGACCACGCTCGGCTCACTGGTTAAGCAGGGAAGGAATTTGATTACCGCTGGCTCGATCATCGACACGCTGTGGCACATCACGCCGCGCTTGAACAACGCAGGCAGGATCGCCTCGCGTGCGCCCGGCCGACGCAATCCTATGGTCGCGATGCCGCCAAGCACGGAGCCGGGCGCAAAGACTTGGGTGTGATCTGCGCAGAGGGCAGAAAACTCCCGCTTCAACGAGGCCTCTAGGCGTTTCACATTGGCCACGAGATCAGGCCGTTGAATGATCTCGACCACCTTGGCCGCGATCAACGAGGCGACGGGACTTCCCGCCATGCTGCTCGAGAATCCCCAATGACCTTGGTTCAAACAGCGATCGTAAATGGGCTGGGTCGTGACAAGGGCGCTCACGGGATACAGCCCACCCCCCAATCCTTTGCCGAGAACGATAATGTCGGGAGCAAGCGCGTAATGGCTGGTCAGCCAAGGTAGCCCGGAACGGCCGAGCCCGGTACGGGTCTCATCGACGATCAGCAATATGCCCTTGCGCCGGCAGTCCGCGGCGATCTCGGCCACAAATTCCGGCGATGCAGGCGCAAACGTCTCGAAGTTAATGAGCTCCAGAATGAGTGCGGCGCACTCGTCGTCGAGCAGCCGAGTCACCGACTCGGGATTGTCGTACGCATCAAAGAACCGAGTTTGCGAACGAGACAAGGAATAATGATCAATCTGTCCGTCGTAGTCCGACCCTGTGACCAGTGCAGCCATCCCGCCATGCCCATGGTACCCGTGACGATAGGCCGCCAATTTCTTGCGGCCGGTGCAGCGCATGGCAAACATCAGCGCCAGATCGATGGAGTCGGTGGAACTGAGCGTCGTCACGCAACGACACAGGCCGGGCACGGGCGCCATGGCGGTCAGCGCATCTTGCAAGATCAATGATTCGGCGGTCGGCATAGTCCAGATGCCGGCGTCATAGCGTTCGAATGCCGCTCGTAGGGTCGCGATCAGCTCCGGATTGCGATGCCCCAGCGAATGTACACCGCCCGCGTTCCCGCAATCGAGCAGCCGGTGTGTACGTTCGATGTTCCAGACGTAGGGCCCCTGAGACTCGCCGATGACGAATTCCATTCCCGAGGACTGTTGCAGTTCCGCCAGAAATCGCCACGAGCGGTTGATGTATCCGGACAGCACGTCCTTCGAAGTAGCGGCAGGGCGATCATCCATCGTCAAGGATCCTCATCGGCGTTGGAATTCGGCCCTATCGTATGTCAGGACGGGCTCAGGCATGGGGTTGTTTTCCCCCGCGTTCACGTTGACTTGACTCGCACGTGCACCCGTCGCGTGAGCGGTGCGCCCTCTCTAGCGCGAATCGAATTCCAAATAGTCCAAGGAAATTTTGTAGTCGCTAGATGATGCATTGCGGCCCGTGACCGTGAACTTAAACGCATGGTTGCCGGCGGTTGCGATCGCAATTGGCCCGAGGTCAAAATTACCGTACGTCTCTGTCGCAGCATACTCATCCTCCGTCGGACCAACGTTCACTCCATCGATGCTGAGCTGCCAGATGGCGCGAATGTTGAAGTTCTTGGACGTCACGTGAAGATCATAGGTGCCGGCCGCCGGGATGTTGGCGGTAAGCGTCACGCTGTCGCCGACCTTGGTGGAATCGAGGATGGTGCCTTGACCGTCGGGGAACCCGCTCCAAGCGAAGGTTCGGTAGACGGGGCCGGAACTCACTCCGCTGAGCGTCTCCGCTTGGTTAATCTGAGTCTTGAACTGCGGTTGCGACGTGAAGGTCCAGGTGAGTATTTTTTGGCTCGCAATCAGACCGCCAGTTCCGCCGGTGAATCCTACGTACGCGGTGGTCGAGCCAATGGTCTTTGGAATATTGATGCTGGTTCGGCCGGCGTACACGCCGCCGTTCACGGGGTCTTTAATCGTGAGATACAGCCACGTGCCATCGTAGGCAATATGCGCGGTCAGGGTATCGCCGCTGCTTAACACAATGCTATCTTTTGCCATACCTTAGCATGACAGCATTTTCACCGATGCGTTCAGATGGTGCTCGATCCTCACAGTGAATTGAGGAACGCAACCAGTTCATCTTTTTGCTCCTCGGATAGATTCATTTGGAAACGCTGGTTATAGAAATTCACGAGCTCGTCCAAATTCGCGGCGGCGCCGTTATGGAAATAAGGGGCGCGGGCCGCGAGTCCACGCAGAATCGGTCCCTTGCCGCGGTTGAAGTCGCTGCACAGTCCGGAGATAAGTGCTTTGCCCGGATCGGTCGTGTAGAACGATTCCGGCTGTCCCGGATTGAAGGGGTTCGAGCAACCGTTGATGAGATAGACCGGCAGGTCGGGCATCGAAAGCTCCGCAAGCCCCGCAGCGATATTCGGATCTGGCTCGACGCTCGGAAGCACCGAGTGCCCGGTACCGATATCGAGGGGCAGCGGAAATGAGTGGTTCCCAACGTTAGGGGTATCGTGGCAGGTGGTGCAGGTGCCTGTAAACGTACCGGGCTTGCCGAGCGCGGTATTGTCGTTCAAGCCCCGGACGTTGGCGATCTGCACCGGTGCACTGTTGAAGAGGGCTGCGCCGGCTGCGATCTTGCGTCGTTTCGCGTCCCGGTACGTCTCGACGGAGTTGCCGTCATCGGTCAGATTCGCCCACCCGGCAAACAGCGTCATGGACACCGGGTTGAAGGCCCCACCGCTAGGGTCGGCGCCCAGGGAGTCGTTGATTCCCGGGTAATACAGCTGGGACTCGCCGGCAAGATTGTCGGTGCCTCCATACGCGCCGCGCGCACTGAGCAACCCCGCGTCCGCGTCATAGACCTGCGCGCTAAACAAGCCTAGTTCGAATCCGACGATGTCCGCGAGCTGACTCGGTGTAGGAGGTTGCGCCGCCTGCGCGTGAATCGTGATCGCATCGATTGCCTGCTGCGTAAGATCGGTGTTCAGGTTAGCGACGAAAGTCGGCTCGCTGTTGAGCAGCGCGTGCGTCTCGCGGCCGTCGAACATGATTGTGCTTAAGAACTTGAGATTGGTCGTCGGCAGCGGCCTGCGGTACACCGAGATGACGGGTTGGCCGCCATTCGGGTCCGGCACCATCGCGCATCCATAAGGGTCGTGCACCACCGATACACTGAACTGCGCATTCGCCGGCAGCGGGAGGAAGATACGGATGAGTCCGTGGCTCAACACCAAACTATGGTCCGCATAATTGCCAGTGCGAGCGTTCGGACAATTCGCACCGTCCACCGCAGCAAACAACGGGTCTTGTCCCCTCGTTTGCGCAAATCGAACCTGGATTCCCCTCGCACTCACGCTCATGGCTTGGCTTGCGACATGGCAAGTCGCGCATGTGCGTCCGTTGGTCCCAAGGCTTTGAAAGAACGCGCCCTGCGCGTCGACCGGACCATTGATGTCCAAGGTTCCAATGATGCCGGCGGTATCGAAGTAGAGCTGCAGGCCATGAGACCCTGCATCGGGCGGGTCTGCGCGAGCGCCGCCGCAGAGTGCGATAGTCGCGATTGCGAGCGCGAAGAGTGCCGCGGGTACGTGGAGTGGGGCCGGTCGTATTGGTGCTGTTAGCTGCCGAATGAGAGCACAGGTATTCATTATGTTTACCTCTTGATGCTGCAAGGCCTCGATGTCATTGATCGGAATCGTCGGAAGCTTTCGAACCATTCATGCTCTGCTTCTTACTTACCTGTAGAAGTACGGATCGAGCACGCGAACCTCGGTGATCCGCGAGATGGGTAGTTTGTTACGGGCTGCGGCGCGGCGGACGGCCTCAGGTGTGGGACCGTCGTAGATGCAGAACGTATGCTTGCGATCGGCGGTGACGTAGGAATGGACCCACGTAACGCCGTCCTCGGCGTTGTTGTCGATGACCTTACGGCAATGACTCGCGCCGTCGTCGTTCCGCGGGATGCCAAGGCCGTCTGGAAATTCTCGTTCGATCAGGTAGCGGGACATAACGACACCCCAATGGCGGCTCGGAACTCAGGCGCAAAGAATCATCCCGCGCAGGCGATAGAATTAAAATCGGCAAAGCTACCCAACTTTCAGGGCAGGCTTACCCATATTTGCTGCACAACGTGCCCAGATATGAAAGTGGCCAACGATAACGAGACCGAAGCGTACGGGTCCGAGGAAGCTTAATAATTCGGGCCTTTGCGCGACCACGACAGATGGGTTACAACTGGCGCTACCCAAGCTTCTCCCCGGTAAACAATCGATGGAACTGCTGGAGCGCGAACGA
This sequence comes from uncultured Gammaproteobacteria bacterium, assembly GCA_963783185.1. Classification (GTDB taxonomy): domain Bacteria; phylum Pseudomonadota; class Gammaproteobacteria; order Steroidobacterales; family Steroidobacteraceae; genus Bog-1198. Next base: position 34,886 of record CAWAMT010000005.1, read on the forward strand.
TGTTTGGCGGATCTAGCGGAATGGCTCCACGCCACCGAGCGAGGTGGCTGTATTGCGCTCGTTGCCGGCGAAGCGGGCATCGGCAAAACCGCACTGGTACAGGAATTCTCCAAGCAGCAGAGCGGGACTCGGGTACTTTGGGGGGCATGCGATGCGCTCTTTACACCCCGACCTCTCGCCCCGCTGCACGACATTGCAAGGCAGACGAAAGGCGCGTTGCTGGCGGCGGTCAGTTCCGGTGCGAACCGCGACGAAATCTTCACGGCTGCGCTTGACGAGCTGGAGCGCGAAAAGACACTGGTCGTATTCGAAGACATGCATTGGGCGGACGAGGCAACGCTCGATCTGGTCAAGTATCTAGGCCGACGCATCGATGGTACCCACACGATGCTCGTGGTCACCTATCGTGATGACGAGGTCGGTTCGCGGCATCCGCTAAGATATGTAATTGGCGACTTGCCGCGTGCAAGCGTGCACAGAATGTCGCTCCCGCCGCTTTCAGAATCCGCCGTCGTGCAGCTGGCATGCCGAGCCGAGCGGCCTTCGAAAGGATTACACAGCATCACCGGCGGCAACCCACTCTTCGTGACCGAAGTATTGGCTGCGGCTGCCGACACCGTACCTTCTACCGTGCGCGACGCGGTGCTGGCGCGGGCGGTCAGGCTCTCACCGGCAGCGCGCGAAATCGCGGAGCTCGTCTGCGTAGTTCCCGGAAGGACCGAGTCGTGGCTGCTCGAGCGGACCGTTCACCCGGACGAAGCGGGAATCGAATGCTGCCTGAGCATCGGTATGGTGCGTTCGGAGGACGGCTCTCTCGCCTACCGGCATGAGCTTGCCCGTCGCGCCTTAGAAGACTCCCTTTCTCAACCTCGCAAGCGACAGCTTCATTCGATGGTGCTTGCCGAACTAGCTGCACACCCGGACATTTCCGCCGCACGCCTCGCACATCACGCCGATGGGGCGCGCAACGCGAACGAGGTCCGGCGCTTCGCGCCCGTTGCGGCCAGTCAGGCCGCATCGGTCGGCGCACATCGCGAAGCCGCATCGCAGTATGAGCTTGCACTGCGTTACGCGCTGGATCTTGCTTCGGATGAGCGTGCAAAGCTGCTGGAGCAATTATCATATGAGTGCCATCTGATAAGTCGCCACGAGCGTGCCATTGAGGCGCGACGCGGAGCGCTGGAGATCTGGCGCGCGTTGGGAGCGCGCCTGAAGGAAGGTGATTCGCTGCGATGGCTATCGCGCTTGAGCTGGTATTTGGGCCGGCGAGAAGAGGCCGAGCAGTACGGCGCCGATGCTATCGCGACGCTCGAATCTATGCCGGCCGGCCCAGAGTTGGCAATGGCATACGCCAATCGAGCGCAACTTCACATGGAGGCGACCGAGGTGGACGAGGCGATCAATTGGGCACAGCGGGCCATCAGTCTCGTAGAACCATCGGCAAATAACGAGATTCTGAGTGATGCGTTGAATTCGCTCGGCACTGCACGACTAGTGGCTGGCGACGTATCTGGGTGGGCCGATCTCGCACGGAGTCTGCAACTCGCCTTAGCCGGTGGCTATCAGGGCGAGGCGGCTCGAGCCTATACGAATCTGTCTGCCCTGGCCGTGTCTCAGCGTAAATTCTTGGAGGCGTCCAGCTATCTGCGGCAGGGGCTGGCGTACTGCGAAAGGCGCGATCTGGATCCCTGGCGGCTTTATCTGCTTTACTACAGTGCGCGGATGAAGTTTGAGCAGGGCGACTGGCTTGGAGCGAGCAACGACGCGGAAGCCGTGTTGCTTCATCCGCTCACCACCCCCGTCACCCGCATTCCAGCGTTGCGCGTTATTGCGCACCTGCGAATTCGGCGCGGCGACCCCCAGGCACATTCGGCTCTTGAAGAAGCACGAGCGCTTGCCGGCACGATCCAGGAGCTTCAGCGGATCGGTACACTTGCGGACGTTTGCGCGGAGGCCGCTTGGCTGGTGGGCGACTGGGAAGGCGTTCTCCGAGAGGTGCTGCCGGTGTATGAACTGGTGTGTCAGCGGCGAGATCCGCGGATGAAGGGTGAACTGGCCGCGTGGCTCTGGCGCGTTGGGGCCCTGGACGAACACCCAACCGATATTGCAGAGCTATACGCACTGGAAATTTCGGGCGACTGGCGTGGTGCCGCGCGTGTATGGAGCGATCTGGGCTGCCCCTATGAACGTGCAGCCGTCCTTTCATTGTATGGGGGCGAACCCGAGCAGCGCGAGGCACTCTCGATTTTTGAACAGCTCGGGGCGGCTCCGGCGGCGCAGATGCTGCGCAAGAAAATGCGTGAACAAGGCGTGCGCGGCGTGCCCCGCGGCTCACGGACATCAACGCGGGATAATCCGCTCGGTCTCACGCGACGCGAGGCCGAGATTCTTGCGCTGTTATCCGAAGGTCTTCGCAATTCGGCGATAGCCAAGCGGCTTTTCGTTTCGACGAAGACTGTCGACCATCATGTCTCGGCGATCCTGGCCAAACTCGGTGTACCGTCGCGCGCCGAGGCGGCCGCGATAGCACGCAAGGAGTCCGACAGAGACGGGGTTTGACCCGAAGTTGCAGATCCGGGTACCTGGGGCTTCTGCGACCAGACGCGGACTTCCATGCGCAACATCATTGGGTGTTCCTATCAGCCGAAGCCGCTCTTCCATGTAGGGTTGCGCTTCTTGTAAAAGAAATCGTTTGTTTTAGTGTTAGTCGGGAAAATCATCGCTATCTCATATCCACAGTTTCCCAGGCCACCTGATAGAAGGAAGCAGGCATTCGAGGCGTTCCTGGCGGCGTCCCGCGTACACACGAGGAGTAAACCATGACTAACGGCGTTATCTGGTATGAATTGTTGACAACTGAACCCAAGGCCGCGGGGACCTTTTATGGCACTGTGCTCGGCTGGCACGTGGCCGACTCCGGTCAACCCGGTATGGATTACCGAATCCTCTCGATGAACGGCGTCGGCGTCGCAGGCTTGATGGCGATTCCAGCAGATGCTGCCAAGTCAGGCATGCGTCCCGTGTGGCTGAGCTACATCCACGTGCCCAACGTCGACCGGAGCGTGGCGAGCATTGTAGCCGGTGGCGGCGCGGAGCACATGCCGCCGATGGATATTCCCAACGTCGGGCGCACAGCCATGGTCGCCGATCCCCAGGGCGCGAGTTTCTATGTCATGACGCCCCTAGGCAGCGGTCCCGCAACCTCCTTCGCGCCAGGCAAGCCGGGTCACGGCGGCTGGCACGAGCTGCATACCAATGACTGGGGCGCCGCGCTGGCTTTTTACGAACAGCAATTCGGTTGGAAGAAAGTACATGAGATGAGTATGGGCCCCCTCGGCAGTTACTTGCAGTTCAACTTCGGCAGCGGCGACATGGTCGGCGGTATGATGAACGATGCGCAAGCGCCGCATCCTCACTGGCTCTACTATTTCAACGTCGACGCCATTGAACCGGCGAGCCGGCTCGTGACGAAGAACGGCGGCGAAGTGCTCGTCAAGCCGATTGAGGTGCCGACGGGTGATTGGGTCATTCACGCTCGTGACCCCCAAGGCGCGATGTTCGCACTTGTCGGTCCCCTGAAATAACGGCCTGAAATCATGGACCGGCCTCGACGATTCCGCACGCGCTCCGGTCTTGCCGGCGCCGACATTCGCTGCGAGCCGCGTATTCCAGTAGCCGATGGCATCATCGGCAGCCTCAATCGGCGGTTTGCTTGAGCGCTTGCGAGGTGCCAGCAATGCTAGTATTATGAAAGCATGGCCATTCAAATCAATATCCGTGATGTTCCTGAGAAAGTCCGCGACGAGCTGGCTTCCCGGGCGGCAATGCAAGGTAAGTCGATGCAAGAATTCTTGCGCGCCGAGCTGGAGCGGCTGGCTGCGCGCCCGACAATAGATACCTGGCTGCAGCAGGTGCGCAAGAGAAAACGCGCTGCACAAACTCGTATCTCGTCAGAGCAGATCCTCGATAGCAGAAACACTGACCGGCGTTGAGCATTGTCGTTGATTCGTCTGTGCTGGTGGCCGCGCTCCTTGACAGCGGCTCTCACGGCGCTTGGGCGGAGAAAGTTCTCAGCAAGAGGTTCGCTATACGCGCCTCAGCTGGCGCGTGTTGAAGCCACGAACATATTTCGACGACTGGAGAGGGCCAGTCTAATCACGACGCCTGAGGCGAACGCGGCGCAAGACGATCTGATGCAGCTCGATATGGAGCTGTTCCCGTTCGAACCCTTTGCCGATCGTATTTGGGAGCTGCGTCACAACATGACAAGTTACGACGCGTGGTACGTCGCACTTGCGGAAGCGCTCAAGCTCCCGCTTGCAACATTGGACGAACCTCTTTCAAGATCTCATAAAGAAATCTGCAAGTTCCTAACACCTCGGCCCTGAGGCCCCACGTCAAAACTCACCCCCTCGTGTTTACTGGACGGCTCATTTTTTTTGGCATTTTATTAGGGGAAGCCCTTAAGAAATCCAGCTCACGGCCGTTATAGGGACCGGGCGACAATAAAGGCTGCAGGGAGTGATTGTGATCGAGCGGCTTAGAAACAAACTCAAATCGGCGGTCAATTTTCCAAGTCCGCCCGCCATCGCCCAACAGATCATCGAGCTTGCGAGCGACCCTGATATAGACGTCATAAAAATCGCGAGCGCCATCGGCAAAGACCCGGGATTGACGGCGAAGGTGTTGCGCGTCGCGAACTCGCCGCTGTATTCGAAGCAACGCAAGAGCGAGAATTTGCGCCAGGCGCTCGTCGTGTTAGGGCTGAATGCCACAACTACGCTTGCGCTCAGCTTTTCCCTTGTCGGGGCGTATCGAGGTCTCAAAAGCAACGGCATCGACTACACCCGCTACTGGCGGCGAACGATCCTGTGTGCCTGTGCGGCGCGCGCATTCGGCGCCTCGAAGAATCTGGGCACGGTCGATGACATTTTTCTGGCCGCGCTCCTTCAGGATATCGGCGTGATCGCAATCGATCGGGTTGAGCCGGATTTTTACGCCACGTTACCGGCGAATGCGACGCACGCTGAATTCATTGCTCACGAGGTCGAGCGGCTGGGGATGGACCACGCGTCGCTTGGATCCTGGCTGCTGACCCATTGGAAACTCGCCGAATCGCTTTGTCGTACCGTGGCATGGAGCCATGCCCCTCCGGAAAGCGAGGGTGAGACCAATGCTGTATTGGCCGCACGCTGCGTGGCGTTGGGAAGTGATTGCGTGGAGATTCTACTGGCGCCCGGAATCAAAATGGATTTGACAGCGCTTTCGGAGCGCGCTGAAAAGTGGCTCGGCATCGGGTCTGAGGCGCTCGCCGAGACCATGGCGAAAATTGTGGCGGAAATTCCGGAAATCGAACGGCTCTTCGATACCTCGCTGCTCGATGCCGACGCCGCCGCCATGATGATCGAGCAGGCGCGAGAACTTCTCCTCATGCGAAATCTCCAGGCCATCGAGCAGGTCAATAGCTTGCAGCAGTCGGCTGAATACTTTCAGAGCCGTGCCACAGAATTCGAGGACAAACATCGACGCGACCCGCTCACCGGTGTGTTCAATCGCGGCCACTTGGACCAAGAGCTTCAGAAGGAATTTGAAGGTGCGCTCGCGGGCGGGTGGCCGTTGAGCATTGTGTTTGCGGATTTGGATCGGTTCAAGCAAGTGAACGACACGTACGGACATCGGGCGGGGGATACAGTGCTGATCGCGACTGCGAAGCTTATTCTCGAAGTGGTGCGCGATACGGATGTGGTGGCGCGCTACGGCGGGGAGGAATTCGTGATCATTCTCCCAGGGCTTGCCATCAAAGAGGCCCAAGCGGTTTGCGAAAGGCTGCTCAAGAGCCTTCGCGACACTCGCCATGCAGTCGCCGCGGGGCACATGACCGTCACCGCCTCCTTGGGGCTTGCCACGCACTGCGCCAGCACCCCGTTTCGCAGCGTCGCCGAAATCATCGAAGCGGCCGATAGGTGTGTCTATATAGCCAAGAAGGCGGGACGTGACCGCTTGATTCGTCACGAGTCGAGAAGATTCGCCCAAGTGTAGCTGGCTTATCAGCGAATTTAAAAGTCAACTCCCTTCAGAAAATCCTGTGTCGGCACCGTCTGGAAGCGATCGGGATTGGCTTTGATCAGAGCATCGGCCAGCGAATTGGGCACCGCTCCTCGCGTCTGTTCGCTGTCCTGCAGTTCGGTCTGGTCCAGCTGATAGTTCTGGAAGCTCTTGCTGAAGCGATCGATGTTGTCCATATGGGCCTGGAACGAGGCACTCTGGGCGTCTTCGGCGGCGTGCGCATCGTTGGCCTGGATGCGGGCGTTGTTGCCGGCCTGGCGGCTGCGGCTGTTCGTCTCCGGCATACTCGCTGGCGACCACCTGGCCGTTGATGCTGTAGCTGTCGTAAATCGCCTTTAGCGTCGGTTGTTCCTGCGCGGCCGAGGATTGTGGAGCACAGGTACCGTTGATCCCCAAGGTGCGATCGCCCATCGGGCTGGCCGCGGTGATACTCAGGCCGAGCTCGCAGGACATGACTCCCCTGCCGTCGTGCAGATCCAGGTCGGCGTCGATCAGCACCGATTGCACCGCCCGACCCTGAGGCGGCAGCGGCCGGGAGTTCTTGAGCTGAAACGCGGGCTGTGCCCCGCCCTGCTGCAGGATGCACAGATAGGTATGCAGCGCATCGCTGTTCGGGCACAGGATCGGGCGGTTATTGGGATTGGCGTAGCGCATCCTCGCCTGCACCTGCGGATTGTTAGCGTCGTAGATCGGGCCGACGGAATTGCCCAGCAGCACCGCCTCGCCACGCGGGCCGACGATCTTTGCGGCGCCATGCGAGGAAAACGTGATGCGCCAGCCGGCCGGCAGGCTGACCGCGCCGCTGCCATCGGGAAATCGGGTAGGCGTGAGCGGCGGAACAGATCCCGATCCTGAGGCGGCGCTCGCGGACGGCGCTGCTGGCGCGGACGCGCTGCGCCACGCGTCGGTCAGTGCGCGCAGCAGCTATCGGCTCGGTTTTCGCGAAGCGGCTGGACTCGTCGTAGAGCACTGCGGCGGCCGGTTTCGTCTCCGGGCGCCACCGAGACGATGGCCAGTCCGGCAATTCTCTTGTTGCCCTGCGTCTTCGCGGTGACGGTAAAGAAGGCGCCGAAGTTTTGCCCGTCGCGAGACTGGAACACCTTGCCGACCACCGGCGCCTCGCCGAAATGGGTGATGTACGTAGTGGAGCACCGCACCCATCGCACCCGCGGCCGTGGTCCGTTCCATGACGCCGTAGACGATCTTGCCGCCACCGCGGCCGTCAATCACCTCGAATGATGCCTCCGCTGAAGCAACTGGCGAGCCGAGGAGTGCGATCAGCGGCAACAGCGCTGCGACGACCATGCTAGGTATTCGATAAGGGCTGCGGGGCGTCAGGTTGCTCATCGTTCGCCGGCGGTTTCTCATAAGGTCCCTTCTTATGGTCTAGCTTCGTAGGGCCGCGCACCTCACGGCCACACGTCTGATCATAAGGCATTCCGCGACCTAACCGGCGCCGGCATCGCGACACCGATGTGATGGGTTGAGAAAATCGAAGTCCGGGAGGACACTTAGCTATCACCGGACTGCGACCGCAGTCCTTACGTAACAGAGAATTCAACGTGCGTATATTCGTAACCGGCGCGACCGGCTTTATCGGTTCAGCCATCGTTCCAGAACTCATCAAAGCGGGTTATCAAGTACTCGGACTGACGCGCTCGGAGACAGGCGCTCAGTCTTTAAACGCCGCCGGAGCCGAGGTGCATCGCGGCGATCTCGAAGACCTGGAAAGTCTACGCCGTGGCGCGGCAATGTCGGACGGCGTCATCCACACCGCCTTCAATCACGACTTTTCGCAGTTCGTCGCGAATTGCGAGGCTGATCGACGCGTCATCGAGGCCATGGGATCCGAACTGCTCGGGTCTGACCGCCCGTTGATCATTACTTCCGGCACGGGGATGGGAGCCGGCGAGCATGGGCAACCCGCGACCGAGGACAACTTCAATCCCGACCACCCGAATCCCCGGAAGGCCTCGGAATTAGCCGGCGTTTCCATGGCGGAGCGCGGCGTAAACGTATCCGTGGTACGCCTTCCCCAGGTCCACGACCCCGTCAAGCAGGGCCTCATCACTCCGCTGATTCAGGTGGCGCGTGAGAAGGGAGTTTCGGCGATTGTGGGCGACGGGCTCAACCGCTGGCCCGCCGTACACCGACTCGATGCCGCTCGTGTCTACAAGCTGGCCTTGGACAAGAGGCAGCCGGGCAGCAGGTACCACGCTGTCGCTGAAGAGGGAATATCGCTTCGGGACATCGCTGAGGCCGTTGGCCGAGGCTTGAAAGTACCGGTGCGCAGGCTGTCGCCCGAGGAGGCGTCCGCTCATTTCGGATGGCTCGGCATGTTCGCCGGCCTTGACCTTCCGGCGTCGAGCGCGCTAACACAGCAACGGTTGAAATGGCACCCGACTGGCCCTGGCCTGATCGCCGATCTGGAAGAAATGCGTTACTTCTAGCCGTGAACTGACTACGCCTACCGCTAGGGATCAGGCGGCGCATTTTCCGTCATTGGGGCCGAAGCCCTACAAGAGAGTCTTGTATCCTCGACCTCCTCCGTAATCAAAACCAACCATTTCATGTCGTGCTCTTTCGGAATTGGGCGCGGCGGCGTAATAGCCCCGCGCAACCAGCTCGGTGCGCAGAGTTCGAAAGTCTGCGACCCGCAAATAGCGCTTCAGCGCTTCACGCGCAAGATCGCTTTTGGAAATTCCAAGAGCGGTGCTCTGGCGCTCAAGGGGTTTGTCCAGATCATCCGGCACACGAGCGCCATTATCGTCAACCAAATCGCGGCTGTGGCAGGGCGGCCGCTTTGGTGAGGGATGGCGGCCCGAGCTTGCCTCCGATTCTGTAACGCGTTACGATGTAACGCGTTACAGATGGAGCATCACATGGCATTAGCGGCTGATCGAATGAAGGCAATGCGTGAGCGGCGTCGTAGGCGCGGCCTACGCGAGTTGCGGTTGATCGTACCCGATGCGCGCTCGAAGGCAGTCCGCAAACGAATCGCGAAGGAGGTGGCGGGTTTGGATCGATCGCGTGAGATGGATGCTGTCGGATGGATCGAAGCGGTTTCGGAATTTGATGCCCAATGAAGCGCGGAGACGTGGTGACGGTTGCAGCAACGGGCGACTACGGTAAGCCACGTCCTGCGGTGATCGTCCAGACGGATGCTCTGCCCGCGGAACATGCGTCGGTCGTGGTCTGCCAGATGACTTCGGATTGCAGCGATGCGCCCGATTTTAGAGTAACGATCGATCCGAGCGCGAGAAACGGATTACGGGTGAGATCGCAGGTGATGGCCGACAAGCCCGTCACGATCCGGCGAGAACGAATTGGACGGCGTGTCGGCAATCTCGACGACAAGGACATCGCGCGGGTTAATATCGCCTTGGCGTTCGTCATGGGCTTGGCGGATTAGCAGCCAGGAGTCCTTTCGACGCACCGATTGCTGTTTGGGAAGACGATGAGGTTGTGGCTGAAAAGTCTCTGACGATTCCACTAAGACAACTGAGGCTCGTGAGGCAAAGATGCACAGTCGACAGGTACTCCTCTATTTCGCGTGGAGTCGACCAGCGGAGACCGGTGCGCCACTCGTCCTCATCGATGATCGCTTTCCAGCGATTTTCGAGTTGCGCAGACTTTTTTACCCGAAATTCGAACGCTTGTCGCATGAAGGCCATGTCGATCAAGGCATCGCCGGTTTTCTGGACCACATCCAGAAACCAAATTTCCAGGCCTTTGCCGAACAGACCAAATCACTTACAGGCCGTCCAGTCGTTCAGATCGAACGCGTCGCCGATGATGGCGCAATGACGTCGCTCGATCGCGCGCTCGACGACGTCGACAGCATCGTGGTGATCAGCTTCGATTCTTTGCGCTCCGATCAGGCGGCAACCGCCACGGAAGTCGATGCGATTCGGCATTTCCTCGACGATCCCGATCACCTGATCTTCGTTTGTCCCCATCACGACATCGGAGAAGCTGTGGGTTTGATTGGAGAAGGACCGCGATGAAATCCAGCTCGCCGAATATCGGCACCACGGCGACCACGCCATTCCCCCGCGGCAAGGTTTCGGCGGCTTCGCGCGCACCTTGCTGGCTGGGCTCGGCGTACCCGTCGAGAATCGTTTCGGCCTGCGGCCGGCGGTTGCGCCGGACGGGGCACCAGCACCCGTCGAAATCGATCACACACTTGACGAGCTTGGGCTGCTTCGGGACGTCGAAGCCTTCAACCTCCACCCGCACCTTCCTCAACTCGAGCGGATTGGCCCGTCGACAGAGCGGATGGACGTTCTCGCCCGGCAGAAAATCGATATGACAGCGCCGCCTCACCCGTTCACGAAGGGAGGCCGATCAAGCTTCGACGCGCTCCTGCAATCGCGCCCGGATACTTTCGCCGGAAAGCTGTTGGTCTGCGACACGACCATGTTCAGTTCCACCGCCGGCGGTGTCGAGAATCTTCGCCGCTTCTGGGCCAACATGATTCAACGGCGGGAAAGACGTTAGCCTACAGGACATCGACCACGGGGTCGGCTCATGGGCCTGCCAGGCTACACAGCCCGACAGGCCCCTGACCCCAAGGTTATTGCTTGTCGAAAACCAGGACGTTGCTATTCGCCTTTCCGTCTGCACCTGTGATCTTGCTCGACAGCGTCAGGACTTTCCCGTGACCCGAAATCGTACGGGTCGAGGTACCGACTTTCTTGCCCGCTTTCATTAAGACGGCTGTTACGGTGCTGCCGTTGACCCGCTTCAGCGAAACCGTGTCGTTGTCAGTGGAACCGCTCCACAAGTACGCCTTATTGTCATATTTGAAAGTTGATTGCTGAGAAAGTGCGGAGCCGTCTGCGCGAACACCATTGACGGTGACCGAAATGCCATCGTCGCTCTGAGTGTATGTCCGTGTCTCAGACTTGAGCGCAGGGCCGGGGTTGAAAGTAGATTTGGCGACATTCAATGTCCAAGTGCCCACGACCGGGTCCGCTGGCGCAGCCCCCACGGCTACTCCGGCCACGGCAAGTACCGCGCCAACAAGCATTGTCTTTAATAATGTTTTCATTTTATCTCCCCTCTTTGATTAGTTATTCGATAGTTCCGAAAGCCGACCCACGAAACGAAGCAAACACTCCATGAATCGCGGTGCGATTATGCACTGTTCTTCACCGGGCCGCGCTATTCGTGCGGCGTCCTCCATGTCGTCGAAATAACCCGGCGTTTGGATTGTATAAATAACTGTATAGGCTCCGTTCGAATGCTGTTGGTCGACGCGGTACCGTAAGTCGAGCAAGACGGCTGTCGATACCGGAACTCGAGTCAATGCGGGGCCTCTAGTTGGGAGGCCCGCCTTCGTGAGTGCAGCCGGCAGCGCGAAGCAGCAGGAGGCTGCGCTCCCTTGCGTTGTGTGCCAGTGAGGCCGCGTGCGAGAACTCGGCTCGCGCTTCCTCAAATCGACCGAGTCGCTCCAGCAAGTCGCCCCGTACGCTCGGCAGTAGGTGATAGTCGCGAAGGCGCGATTCGTTCCGCAACGCGTCGACGATTTCCAGGGCCGCAGCGGGTCCATAGGCCATCGATACCGCGACGGCTCGGTTCAAGGTCACGATCGGGGACGGCTGCACTTCATCAAGAGCGTCGTACAGGGCCACGATTCGTGGCCAATCGGTTTCCTCCGCCGTACGTGCGCGGGCGTGGCAGGCCGCGATGGCGCCCTGCAGCGTATAGGGGCCGAGCGGCGCCGTCAAAACTCTCCGCACGAGCGAGCGCCGCGAATCCTCGGCGGATCAGCAGTTGATCCCACAGGGAGCGATTCTGTTTGAGCAACAAAATGGGCTCTCCCGATGCGCTCACCCGCGCTGCTGTCCGGGAGGCCTGCAGTTCCATCAGGGCGACCAGGCCGTGGACCTCCGGCTGCCGTCGGGTCGATTTCGGCGAGGATTCTGCCGACCCGCAACGCTTCCTCGCACAGCGCCGGACGCATCCAATCCTCTCCCGAAGTGGCCGCGTAGCCTTCGTTGAAGATCAGATAGATAACTTCGAGGACGGATGCGAGTCGCTCGGCGCGATCCGCGGCCCCGGGAACTTCAAAGGGTACGCGCGCTTCGCCCAAGGTACGCTTGGCGCGCACGATGCGCTGCTGGATCGCCGATTCCGAGGTGAGAAACGCTCGGGCGATCTCCGCGGCGGTCAAGCCGCCCACCAACCGCAGCGTCAGAGCGACGCGCCCCTCCATCGACAGCACCGGGTGGCATGCGGCGAAGATCAATCGCAAAAGATCGTCGGCAATCGAGTCGGCCGTCGTCCGCGCCGAGGCTCACTGCTTCCCAGAAGATCGGGGTCATGCGTCATGACAGCGCTCTTTCGCTCCACCAGTTGCCGGCGTCGCAGCTGATCAATGGCTCGATTCTTCGCCGTCGCCATGAGCCACGCGCCCGGGTTCTCCGGAACGCCCGTATCGGTCCACTGTTCCAGCGCCGCGACCCAGGCGTCCTGCGCGATCTCCTCTGCGAGCCCGACGTTGCGCAGCATCCGGGCGAGCTTCGCGATGATCTTGGCCGACTCCATGTGCCAAACCGCTTCGATCGTTCTTTCGATGGCGCTGCGATTCACGACGCTTCCTCAAAGCAAGCGCGGCGTCACTGAAAACACGGGCCCAATTCGCGCACTTCGATCGTGGCCCACTCGGCCGCCGGGCACGCTCGTGCGATCTCGAGCGCTTGCTCGCGAGTGTCGCAGGTCAGCAGCAAGAACCCGCCGATCATTTCTTTTGCCTCCGCGAACGGCCCATCGCGCACGATCGTCTTGTCGCCCTGTCGGGTTACCCGCGCGCCGGCCGCCTCGGTTTTCAGGGACTGGCTTAAGGTAAGAAGACCTCGCTCTTTCAGATCCGCGCTGAAACGCAGCATACGATCGTAGAGCGCTTGGCCCTCGCTCTCCGACCGTGCCGCGCGGTCGCCGACCTTCTCCACCACCAGCAACATGTAGGCCATTTGCGCTCTCCTCAGTCTCTCGGTCCTAGCTTTCGCATACACCGCCTGCAATTCTCCGTTGACGATCCACGGCGTACCAAATTTATCGGTCAGCATGCCGAAAATCTTCGACCAAAACATCGGCTGGAGGGCCATGGTGACGGTGCCGCCCTCGGCAAGGGCGTTGAAGGCTGCGGTGGCTTGTGTCACGGTCTCAAAATTCAGCGTCAGGCCGACGCCATGGATGCCGGCATATTTCATCTGCGGTGGGCAGTCGCCTGCGTAGAGAGAGCCGCCGCCCGGTAAAGCGAGCCGGGCGTGGATGACGCGATCTGCGTGCTCCTTGGGCGTCTGGGTCGCAAACGGCGAATCGGCGTTACGCATCAGCAATTCGATCTTTCCGCCGAGGACGCGCTCGTAAAAGCGCATCGCTTCGGCGCAGGTGCCATCGAAGGATAGATAGGGGATTGGGTGCAGCATGGTGTTGATCGCCTCTTGCTTTGATTATCAAAAGAATCAATCGGCCATTGGCCCGGTTCGGCGCCGCTGGTCGGCTTCCTGGGACTTGTGTTCCGGCGGTCGATACGTGGCCGAAATCCTCGGGTCCGAAAACGGGGCGGATGTCGATATCCGAGTCGGTCAGCATCGGATTCGGGCAGCGCTTGACCCACTCGACCGCCTCTTCGATGGAGCGGACCTGCCAGAGCCAAAAGCCGGCGACCAACTCCTTGGTTTCTGCGAACGGGCCATCGGTCACAGTGCGGGTCTTGCCGGAAAAGCGCACCCGTTTGCCGTCCCGGCTTGGGCTTAGTCCTTCGCCGGCGAGCAGGATTCCGGCCTTGATCAGGGACTCGTTGTACGCACCCATGGCGGCCAGCAGCTCCGGGGGGGGCATGACACCGGCCTCGCTGTCGGCGGTGGCTTTGACAAAAATTGTTACTTTCATGATGCAAGCTCCATAAAATCATACGCTTACGTAATTACGCGTCCGCGTTAGCCATTTGATTTCCTACCTCTACACGACGAAGCGGGTGCTCCAACATCGACAGTAGGCGCCAGTTTTTTTTTAGCTGTCGATCTCAGCATCCGTCATTCGTCGTAGCTCTGTAACGTCATCAAACCGGTCATTGGCGGCCTCGTTAACCACTACAAGACAAGGAGTAAATCATGCCTGTCTCGACTCTAAAGAAATTCCTGGTTCTCTATCTCGTGCCGGTCGACGTATTGACGGGCTGGGCCAAGACCGACCCGGCTGTTAAGAAGGCCGCCGAACAGAAGATGCAAAGCGAATGGGGGCGCTGGATGAGCGAACACGCGAACATGATCACGGTCACGGAGGGCGCCGGCAAAACCAAGGTGATCACCTCGGCCGGAATCGGGAACACCAAGAACGATATCATGTTGTATTCGATCGTGGAGGCGGAAAATCACGACGTGGCCGCCAAGGCGTTTGCGAATCATCCGCATCTAACGATTCCGCAATCCTCCATCCAAGTGATGGAAGCCAGACCCATGGGTCCCGCACAGCTCTAGGCGCGCGGTGCGCGTCGATTAATGCAGTTTGAACCTTGGTGTAATCCTACAGTTCTTTATCCAGAGGCAGCGCGGTAAGGAAATTGACTTTAATTCGCTGCCAGCCACTTCGTGCCGGCTCGGTTTTGAGGCGAACCAGCTGGCCATCTTCCTTGGTGCTCCAGACTAGGTGTTGCTTGCCTTTGGCGCTGTCGCTCAAAGTAACGGCGTACGAGTTATCCGGTTGTGTCAACGCTTCGAATCGGCCCGCAATCTCACTCGACAATCCGGGGCTGGCGATGAGCAGCCCTATTTCCGTGTTCAAATGTTTCGAGCGCTGATCGAAATTCATGGATCCAACAAATGCCACCTTGCGATCGAAGACAAACAATTTGGCGTGCAGAGCAAAATTTCCATGTCTCGAAATCTGTTTGCCCTGACCGCTTCCCCGGGCACTGCCGAGGAGCGCCCGGATTTCGTAGAGTTCCACGCCTTCTTGAAGTAATCGCACTCGGTAATGCATATAGCCTGATTGCGCTTCTGAGTTGGGGGCGGCCTCCAACGAATTGGTCAGCACGCGTACCCGCGCTTGCCGCTCTCGCTGGCCCTTGAGCGCCGCCAATTCGTCCGGCGATGGAACGAAGTAAGGCGTAACCATGATCATTTCGCTCGAAACGGCGTTTGCCTGCGCTAGGATGGCTTTGTAAATCAGTCTTCCCGGCGCGGCGCCCGCGACGGCGTCCTTTTTGTCCGGGCTGTCGTAAACCAACTCGACGGGCGCCCAATGCATTGGGGTGCGGCCCGCGAGGATCTCCTGCAGGGGTAGGTGCCTCGCGGAGGCGGCTTGATCGGTTCGCTTGGCATCAAGCAGTTGGCGGTACTGCGCCAGCATGTTCAGATAACCCGCTAAGGCTGCTTCGGAGGCGTCCTTCTTGTCGACCGCTTGAGCAGGAATGGAGATTGGCGCATTCCAAAATTCATCAAATACATCTGACAAACGCTGCACGATAGGGCCAGCAACGATGAGATCATCATCGCCGAACTGCGATTCGGGGTCGATCTGAAAGTATTGATCACCAA
>CAWAMT010000006.1:0-115636 GCA_963783185.1 uncultured Gammaproteobacteria bacterium
CTGTACGTCTAATCGTCCCGCTGGCTAGGTTCTTAGAAGTAGAGTGGGGCTCTAGACCTGGTATTCGATGGTTGCTTAGTTGGAACGGACGTCTGCTTCGACTCGGTGATTTCAGGGGCCTCACCGTCCGGAGCTGGCCCGGCTGGAGCCGCTGGCGGCCGCAATGTCGTCCACGACTCGTCACCACAAGTGGGCACGAGCGAGAGTCAGCTTCCTCGACGATCAATTGAGGCTGCCTCGTGGTACATGGAAACCTGCATCCCCCATCGCCTTCAGCGTCGCCCTCGCCACTGGGATCTTCTCGGTGCTGGTGGCGCAAGCCGAGCGCGCGGACAATGGCAATAAGGCGAGCGAGGGAACACCAGTGCAGTCCATCAAGACCCGAATCGGGGAGCTGAAATACGAGAACGACTACCCCACCAAGGAAACGCTCGAGAAGCTCTACGATGAAATCGATTTCCAGCGTGCCTGCCAAGCTTACCTTTGGGGATTCCCCCTGGTGAGCGCCGCCTCGGTGAGACGCGGGCTCTTCCAAGATATCGGCGCCACCTACAACGACTTCGAGATGTACCCGAAGTATCTCGATGCGACAGGCCTATGGCTCACGGGGAACACCACCACCGTCTACTCAGCGGCCATCATTGATTTGGCTAAAGAGGGGCCCGTCGTTGTCGAGGTTCCCGCCGGACCCACGGCGGGGATGTTCGGCGATTACTGGTTTATGAGTACCGGCATCGTCGCGCTCGGTCCGGACAAGGGGCATGGTGGCAAGTTCCTCCTCGTGCCACCGGGCTATCAAGGCGAGTTGCCAGAGGAAGGCTATTTCATTACGCCATCGAAGATGAACGACACCACCTTTTTCATTCGCGGCATCGTGGTCAACGGCGATGTCGCTGGGGCCGTCGCATTGCTCAAGAAAGCGCGTATCTATCCCTATAGCGAGCGCGAGAACCCCAAACCCAACCGCTTCTTCGATGTCTCCGACAAGCCTATCAATACGCTCGAGCCGGAAGGGCTCGCCTTTTGGAAGCTCCTGTCGGAGGTGATCAACAACAACCCGGTTCAAGAGCGCGATCGCTTCTTCATGGCGATGCTCAAACCACTCGGTATCGAGAAGGACAAGCCCTTCGCGCCGGACGAGCGCCAAAAGAGAATTCTTGAAGAGGGCGCACGGCTCGGCAGGGCCATGGCTCAAACCACCTCGTTCAGTCCCCGCCTCGAGAATGTCTTCTACTATCCGGGGAAGCACTGGACGAACACCATGAACTTCAACACCCAAAAATAGGGGCATTTAGCTTCAGTTAGCGTGGAGAAAGGCGGATGTTCGGCATTCCTGTGCGCTGGCACGACTGGAGAATGCCGCGCCTATCGGAGGCAAGCGCCGATCATAGAGATCTAGAAGCTTTCCTCCAGCTGAGTCGGATCGACCGGCTTCGTGAAGTGATGATTGAAGCCCGCGAGCACCGCGCGACGCTTGTCCGACTCCTGACCCCAGCCGGTCAATGCGATTAAAGTCATGTCCCTCCCCCATGCCTCATGACGGATTCGCTCGGCGAGTTCGTAGCCGTCTAAATCGGGCATGCCAATATCAAAAATACAGACATCCGGTCGTAGTTTTTTCGCCGCTTCGAACGCCTCGCCTCCCGAATGGGCTACGTGCACCTCATGATCAGAGAGCTTGAGCAGCATGCTCAACGATTCGGCGGCGTCTCGATTGTCATCGGCGAGGAGCACTTTTTTATGCGTGGTCGGGAGTTTCGTCGGAATATCAGATAAAGGCGGCGGAGCGGCGACGACGAGCGAGCGCGGCAGGCAGATCATGAATTCGCTACCCAAACCAGGACCTGCACTTTTCACATCAATGCGTCCGCCATGCAGCTGCACTAGGCCTTTGGCGAGTGCCAACCCAATACCCAAGCCTCCCTCTGCGCGAGCAGCTTCCGAATCAATCCGTGTGAACATGGTAAACACATTGCGCATCGAATCGGCCGATAGCCCTACCCCGTTGTCACGAACGAGAATCGTCAAGAACTGGGGGCCCAATTCAGTCCCTAAGTAAATAATCCCGCCGGCCGGCGTGTACTTCACCGCATTAGTGAGGAGGTTCGTGAGCGCTTGCGTGATGCGCACCGGATCGACTTCGACCACGATTGGGTTATCCGAAGGCGAATCCACGCGTAACGTGTGCCGCTTCGCATCGAGCGCGCCGCGAACCGCTTCTATGGCGTCATCCATCACTACGCGAATGCTCACATACTCTTTCTTTAGAAGAAACGCGCCGCGGGTAATCCGCGATACATCGAGAAGGTCATCGAGCAAAGAACTCATATGGGTGACTTGGCGGCCAATGATGCCCCGGGCGCGCTTGAGGTCGTCGGGCGACAATTTGGGCGACTGCAGTAATACTCCTGCAGTGCGGATCGGCGCCAACGGGTTCCGCAGCTCATGGGACAAAGTGGCCAAGAACACATCCTTGCGCAGATCGGCCGCCACGAGCGCCTCCTCCGCTTTGACGATATTCGTCACATCGACGAACGTCACGAGCGCCCCACTCACCGTGCTATCCGGCTCTCTATAGGGCACAATCCGCATGATGTAGTGAAGCGTGCGATCATCTCGATCGACGCGCCGCTCCAAGGGTTCGAGCGAGGAGAGAACAAGGGCCACGTCCTCGCGCAGACCCGTATAGCTGAGGTGGCTCACGATATCGGTCAACGGCCGTCCCATATCGCTTGGAATCAGGTTGTAGATACTAGCGATCGCGGGTGTGAAGCTTCGAATGACGAGGTGGCGATCAAGAAATACAGTGGCGATCTGGGTGCTGTCGAACAGATTCTTCAAATCACTATTGGTATGGTCGAGCTCATCCACTTTTTCGGTCAAGCGAAAATTAACCGTGTGCAGCTCCTCATTCAGAGCCTGCAACTCTTCCTTTCCCGTCTCGAGCTCCTCGTTCGTGGATTGCAACTCCTCATTAACCGAGTGTAACTCTTCGTTGGCGCTGCGCAGTTCCTCGAGCGCGGTTTGATGCTCCTCGCTCAGGGACTGCAACTCCTCGCACAACACCTTTACGGCATTTCGCAATTGTGAACCTTTGTCCGCGTCGACCGGATCGTCACCCAACAACTCTTTGAATCGACCTATAAGTGATGGGAGGGGGAAAGAAGGCGTCTTTTCGCCTTGAGGGCGGTTTCCTCGGCTCGGTGCCCCCGGATCAGAACTTTCCTGCAAATCTTGCGGCAAACGTTGCCACTGCATCTGTAGCTCCGGACTTCGCCCCGGAAGGCGACGAAAAATGCGCGCCGGTTTGTCCAGCGTTTCAAAAAGAGCGGGATGCTGGATGACGGACTCCGAGCTGCCAAGCAATAGGATGCCGCCGGGCGTCAGGGAATAATGAAATACTGGGATTACGCGGTTCTGCAGATCGGTATCCATATAGATCAGGAGGTTCCGGCAGGACACCAGGCTCATCATCGAAAATGGCGGATCGCGAATGAGGTTGTGCAGCGAGAAGGTGCAGAGATCACGTATTTCTTTGGCAACGGCGTAGCTACCGTTCGAGAAGTTAAAAAAGCGCTTGCGCCGTTCCGCGGATAGCCCCTCGATCAAGGTTTTCGGATATCGGCCAAGCCGGGCGGTGACTATCGCCGGCTCGTCAATATCTGTGGCGAAGATCTGCACTTTAAGAGCGCCTTGCAGGGAGTCCAAGAATTCGCGCAAAAGAATGGCAAGCGAATACGCTTCCTCGCCCGTAGCACACCCCGGCACCCAGACGCGCACCGTGCCATCCGCATATTTATTCTCGAAGAGCCTTGGGATTACTTGTGTTGCGAGAATCGCGAATGTTTCTTGGTCGCGAAAGAAGCTGGTCACACGGATGAGCAGGTCCCGAAACAGCTTTGTGACCTCGTCATGATCGTCTTTGAGTCGTGCAGATATATTCTTGCAACGTTG
Source organism: uncultured Gammaproteobacteria bacterium (assembly GCA_963783185.1). Lineage (GTDB taxonomy): Bacteria > Pseudomonadota > Gammaproteobacteria > Steroidobacterales > Steroidobacteraceae > Bog-1198. The sequence goes on from CAWAMT010000006.1 coordinate 3,955, forward strand.
CGGCGTTCACCACGCGCATGCGCCGATCGACCCGCCGCAAAAACGTCTGGCTTCTGATAGCCGCTAAACTCATGGCCGAGTTGGGTACGCAAAATGTTGCAGATCTCAAGGCGCAGCGTGTCGACCGTGCTCGCGTCCTGAGCCGGCTCGCTGGAAGCCGTATCGCGGTCTTTTAGGCGCAGCAAGTGCCCTGGCATCTCCTCGACGGGGGCGACGAGATCGACGGCCCCGGTCGCGATAGCGCCCGCGGGCATCTCGCCATATTGCGGTGCGGTGCCATTGGAGCCCTGCGCGATCGTCAGACCGCCGCACTCCTTGATCGCCTTCAGCCCCAGTGCCCCGTCGCTACCGGTTCCTGAGAGCACGATGCCCACGGAGCGCTCTCGCAGGGCAGCGCCCAATGAATCAAAAAAGGCATCGATGGGCCTTAATACCCGATCACTCCCGCTGGCGGCATCTCCACGATTAGGTGCCCATCGCTCAACGTGACGATTGCGTGCGGCGGCGGTACATACACACGCCCGGGCTTAATCGCGACGCGATCTGTCACCTCAATCACTGGCATCGAAGTCCAGCGCGCGAGAATCTCCGTCAACATGCTTTTGCGATCGGCTGGAAGGTGCAAAACCATCACAAAAGCCATGCCGCTGTTGGCGGGCATGCTATTGAAAAACTTATGAAAAGCATCGATGCCGCCGGCAGAGGCGCCGATACCAATGATGGGGAAGTCCACTGCGCTACTCATTGAGATACTCGACTGCTTTAAGCCGCGGCCATCAACAGAGCCTATGCCCCTCGGGTGCAATTTTGGACATTATTTGGGCCCCCCACTCGTGTAGGACAGAGGCGGACAATTTTCCCGAGTAGCAAAACCCATGTTTGAGCAAGTTTGGGCCTTTGCCCATTTCTACCTGGAGTTTGATAGCGCCCAATACGTGACCAAGCTCGGTTACGTACCGCTTGGGAGGAGCGCACTCAGCGCGCAGGTCGCCCGTTTCGACAAAGACATTACAAGCTCATCCCCGGGAGGCCACGGGTCAGTCCTGGGGCTCGGAATCAAATGGGTTGGCCTTGACAACGACGACCCCTGACGTTCGCGCGTATCAGATCGTGTCGCATCACGGCGAACTCGGTCGCACATCCGCGTATACCGGCGCAATCGGTCGCTCTATAGCACAGTCGCGGCCAAGAACAAGGTCGAGTTTCGCGCGAAATTCAGGCGAAACTTCATACGCTCGAATACGCCGGCGTGGGTTGTCAGGAAAATAGTTTTGTCCGACTCTATGAATGTGTTTGTCCGCGAGTATGCTTGCTATTCGTGAGGATCACGCAGTTGGTCATGAAACTAGGAAAGTTCAACAAGTGCTTTCCACTGTGCCGCCCGCGAGGCGCATTCCGCTAAGTCGTCGCTCACACATCATCGGATTTCAATCGCTGCCGAGCGGCATTTCGTACCATGAGCGCGCGCTCGAGCGCGACTTCCGTGCTTTCTCGATCCTGTGGTGACCATCCGCTCGCAGCCTGTCACAATTATCTTTCAGGATGAGGGGTGTTGTAGGCGGTACACCCCAGACTATCTCGTGAACCACGAAGTCGGCGCTGAGCTCGTGGAGGTCAAGTACGAGCGTGATCTAAAGGCTGACAGTCTGCGGTTTCCTCGCGTGGCTGATAGAGGGTTGGCCGGACAGCCGTGGTGCGAGCATCGGCCGGGAAATGTTCTGGCGCGGTTTGAATCGCCACCCGAACCGCCCGCCTATCTCATCAAGTGACTCCAGGCTGGAGAGGACATCCGTGGAGTCCAAGTCCGCACGATTTTGCACCGAAAACAGTCGTTCGATTGCGCCAACTTCTGCGTGACTGACGCGTATGCCATCCAGGAATTAAGGAGCCGCTCCGGGAATTAAGGAGCGCCGACACGTCCTTTACATCGAGGCGTGTTGTCGGGTCGGTATGGGAGTGATGGCCTGCAAGTCAGCCCTGATCAGCGGTTGCTAACTGCCGATCTCAATGATCTGGTTCAGGTTTTCGCAAGCACGGAGGTACGAACTCTCGGGAACTCTCTTTAGTGGATGGGCTTTCGCATTTCTGGCTCGCCAATCGAATGACTTGGGCTGATGGCTGAGGATATAACTAGCCACACCCTTTGGGCCGATGAATTTCACCGCAAAAGGATTGGTTTCGTTATACGAAGCCGTGGTCATCGGCAGACCGATCACTATCCCGGTTCTCTCATTGAACTCTCGCGGCGACAGAACAACCAAGGGGTGTACGTCCTTCATCTCGCGGCCGGCTTGAGGATTACAATCAATCCAGATCATGTCGCGCCGGTCTGGGCACCATGATTTCCGGGCGACCACTAGAGCGCCTCATTTCCGATCGGGCGAGTGGCCATGACCTCGCCACCATGCAGCGCCGGATCAAATGCAGCCAGCTTCTGCGCGAGAGTCAGCTTGGGCTCACCAATCGCCTTGACCAGAACGTTCGAGTCCTGGGCTGATACTTCAACCGGTTGCCCGACTCTAAAACGAGCCGACCGCGCCACTGCCGCGGGAATCCGCACAGCGAGGCTGTTTCCCCACTGCTGCACGGTCAGCGTTGCACTTTTAGACATGTTGATCTCCAATGTATAAACAAGTTTATACACCGGAGCTAAAATGTCAATTGGAGCTGCTCCTCATACCACCGGGCGGGCGTGGATCGGGTCCTGTTCGGCTTCCGGACCGAGCCGGACCTCTACGGTCACAACTGGCGGCGAATGTCGCGAACGGCGTCGGTCGCCGGTCGTCCACGATTCTTGTCAACCGCGTATGCATTCAGGCGGCGGTCGAGTTCGATTCTCTGATCCGCGTAATCGGAAGTGCGTCCTGGTCCGCCGCAATGCTGTCCCAGAGATCTTCGACAAGCTTGATGCGCTCGTCGACGGTCAATTGCTGCAACTTCGTTTCCATGGTGGGAGCCTCGTTTTTCGGCATACCAATAAAATACGCCGCAGCTGTCCGGATGCCACGGTGCATTCCCGCTGGGTTTCTGGAATTGGGATGCGCTGCTCAAGTCTGTCAGCCAGCCTTGAGAATCGGAATCACCTCGGCGCCGTTCTTGAGCTTGTCCAGGTAATCCGCCCAGGCCTGCATCATTTTCCGGCGCTCCGCCAAATGCGCCGTGCGGTTGTAAGCGCGTCCATTCGGATCGCGCACCGCATGCGCGAGCTGGTGCTCGATGAAATCCGGCCGGAAGCCTAAGACCTCGTCCAGGATCGTTCGCGCCATGGCGCGAAATCCGTGGCCGCTCATTTCGTCCTTGCGCGATTCCCATGCGACGCATGGCAGCGAGGATGGCGTTGTCGCTCATCGGCCGCTGGCTGCTGCGCGCGCTGGAGAAGACATATCGGCCGCGGCCGGTGAGGGGCTTCAGTTCGCGCAAGATCGCAACCGCTTGCGACGAGAGCGGCACGATGTGCGGCGTGTTCGTTTTGGTGACCGTGTAGCGCCATTCGCCGCCATCCAAGTCCATTGCCGTCCACTCGGCGTGCCGCAGTTCGCCGGGGCGCACGAATACCAGCGGCGCAAGGCGCAGGGCACAGCGAACCGTCAACGATCCTTCATAACCGTCGATGGCGCGCATCAGCGCGCCCACCCGCTTGGGATCGGTTATGGCGGCAAAGTGCGTAGGTCTTCACCGCGGGGCAGGGCGCCGCGCAGATCGCCGCTGGGATCGCGTTTGGCGCGGCCGGTGGCGATGGCATAGCGGAACACCTGGCCGCAATTGCCGAGCGCGCGATGCGCGGTCTCCAGCGCGCCGCGTTTTTCGATGCGCCTGACCGTCGTCAGCAGTTCCGGCGCCGTCAAATCCGCAATCGGACGAGCGCCGATCCAGGGAAATATGTCGCGTTCGAACCGGGTCAGGATCCGCTCGCCGTGACCCCTGACCCAGGATTTCATTTGCTGGTCGATCCACTCGCGCGTAACCACCTCAAAACTGTTCGCGGCACCTTCCATCTGAGCGGCTTTCGCGGCGCGGCGGTTCTCGCTGGGATCGACGCCGGCGTCGAGCAGCTGGCGCGCGTCGATCGTGCGCGCGCGGGCCTTCTTCAAATTGACCTCCGGGTAGACGCCCAGCGACACGCGCTTTTCCTTTCCCGCGTAGCGATATTTGAGGCGCCACCACTTGCCGCCGCGCGGCGAGACCTCGAGATACAGGCCGTCGCGGTCGAACATCCGGACGGTTTTGGCGGCGGGCTTGGCGTTTCGCGCGATGCTGTCGGTGAGCGGCATTTTGGGGGCAACTCCCGTTGCGGGTTTGACCAGTTGCCCCCAAGGTTGCCCCCAGTTGCCCCCGGAAGTCAACGGCAAGTTGCCGGCGCTCCCAGGATCTCAAAAGCATAAAAAAACCCGCGTTTTATGCGGGTTTGGTGGAAGTCCTCGGATCTTTTCGGATGTTATCGGATCGATCAAATGGTGGAGCCGGGGGGAATCGAACCCCCGTCCATAAGTCCTACGCTTCAAGATCTACGTACGTAGCCCAGTCTATTGTTCTCGCCGCGCACTACCCAACGGGCAGGGAAAGCGTGCAGCCAGCCCGGTAGCGATTCGCAAGATACACCCCGGACACGTGTATCCCACTAGCTGATGAGCGCTACCCCTGAACCGTTCGCATCAGCACAGGCCGGTCAGGGTTCAGCTGCGATTAGGCAGCTAGAGCGTAGTTGTCTTCGTTGGCAACTATAAGTTTGCAAGTAGTTTTACGAGGTAACTCGCACCTCGGTACGCACCTGAAGTTTCGCAACCCATGTCGAAACCGGTCGGCCCCAAGTGACACCTAGTTTACGCGCTTAATCGCCGGGTATCCAAATTGGCCTGCGGACTGGCTTGCAGTCGCCGGCACTCAGCGCCGGCTGGCCTTCATGATCCGGCCCTTGTCGCGCTGCCAGTCGCGGTCTTTGTCGGTGGCGCGCTTGTCGTGCTGCTTCTTGCCCTTCGCGAGAGCCGATCTCGAGCTTGGCGCGCCCCTCCTTCCAATACAGCTGCAGCGGCACCAGGGTGTAGCCGCGCCGCTCGACCGCGCCGATCAGGTGATCGAGCTGGCGGCGGTTCAGCAACAGTTTGCGGGTGCGCGTCGGATCGGTATCGACATGCGTCGATGCCGAATTGAGCGCGTTGATGTGGGCGCCGAACAGATACGCCTCGCCGTCTTTCAAGTACACGTACGCTTCGGCGATCTGTGCTTTGCCGGCGCGCATGCTCTTCACCTCCCAACCCATGAGAGAAATGCCGGCCTCGTAGCGCTCCTCGATGAAGTAATCGAAGCGCGCTTTGCGATTGACGGCGATCGGCGGCATTTTTTCGGGGGTCTTCACCAGGTCCGCAAGTCTACCGATTCGCCGTCACGGCGCCCGCGATATCGCCGACGCGCACGTCCTTGCGGTCCGCTCGTTATGCGAGAATTCCGCTCCTGCGGCGCTACGCCGCGCGGGAGTTAGAAGCTTGCAGGTCGTGGAACGCAGCGCCATCGTCACCTATACGCCCGCGCAGATGTTCGCTTTGGTCAACGATGTGGCGCGCTATCCGGAATTCCTGCCGTGGTGCGTCGGCGCCCGCGTCGAGCAGTCGTCCGAGACCGAGATGCTCGCCACCGTCAAAATCGCGCGCGGCGTGCTGCGCACGGAATTCACGACGCGCAACACGCTGCAAAAAGACGCGCAGATTCTCATGCAGCTCGTCGACGGGCCGTTTCGGCACATGAGCGGCCAATGGCGATTCGAGGCCATCGGCGAGCGCGGCTCGCACGTGCATTTTCGAGTCGAGTTCGAGTTCAGGAACCGATTGATGGCAGCGGCTTTGAATTCGGTGTTCGAAGCCGTTTGCGGCACCATCGTCGATGCCTTCGTGATGCGCGCGCAGCAGATTTACCGGTAGCCGAGCGAGAGGTTCGTGCCGGACGAAGTTCCGGTCATTCTCGTCGAGGTGGTCTACGCGCTGCCGCAGCGGGCCGTCGTCAAGGCCTTTCGTTTGGCGTCGCCGGCGACGATCGGCGATGCTCTCAAAGCTGCGGCCGCGGATCCGGATTTCTCCGGCATCGACATTGATCCATGCGGCGGTCGGCGTCTACGGCGAAGCGCGCCCGCGCGAGCAGGTGCTGAAAGCGGGCGATCGGGTCGAAATCTATCGAGCGCTGGCGGTCGATCCGAAGGCCGCGCGCCGCGCGCGCGCCAAACAGGCGCGCCGCGGCCATTAACCCCTGGAATAGTCCCGCGGAGCTGGGCTCGTAGATCGGGGCTCGTAGATCGGCCTCGTAGATCGGGGCTCGTAGATCAGCGCTAGTAAGTTCTGCCGTTTTTGACTTTAGCGGCGGAGGCATCCTGCGCCGCGGCCTCGGCGGCCGTCGGCTTGTCGAGCCTCGCCACTTTCTCGCCGTCGAAATACACCGTGACCCGGCGCGAGTCGACGTGGCGCGTGCGGCCTTTCTTCAAATAGTAAATGTAGTCCCAGCGCTCCTTGTTGAAGCTATCCGCGACCATGGGCGTGCCGAGCAGGTAGCGCACTTGGCTGCGGGTCATGCCCGGCTTCACCTGGTCGACCGCCGCCTGATCCAAAAAATTGCCCTGCTGAATGTTGATGCGATAGACGCAGCCCGAGGCGAGGAGAGCCAAACTCAGGCCCACGAGCAAGGGTCGAAATATTTTCATCAAAGTGGTGCGCAGCCATTAAATGATTGATAATCGGAGTCGTATCATACCGGGATGCCACAGCATGCCGCAGCGCCTGAAGCCTCCCTCACCACTGAAAGCAACGACCTGCGCAACGCGGGACTCAAGGTCACGCTGCCGCGGCTGAAGATCCTGGACATTCTCGCCGACGGCTCGGCCCGCCACATGAGCGCCGAGGACATCTATAAGAAGCTCCTGGTGTCCAACGAGGACATCGGCTTGGCCACGGTGTATCGCGTCCTGACCCAATTCGAGGCCGCCGGCCTCGTCACCCGCCACCATTTCGAGGGCGGCATGGCGGTGTTCGAGCTGAATCAGGGCGCGCATCACGATCACATCGTCTGTGTCGACTGCGGCCGCGTGGAAGAGTTCATGGACGGCGGCATCGAGGAGCGGCAGCAGGCGGTGGCGAAGCGCCTGGGATTCGAGATCAGCGATCACGCGCTCATCCTGTACGGCCATTGCCGCAAAGCCGAACTGCCCGAATCAAAAGCGGCACGAAGTAGGGCGCGTACCCAACGGGCGCGGCCGAAGCAGCGCGCTAATTTCGCGCCGCGGGCGCGCGCTTTTCTTTACAGGGGCCGCCGCCGAGCGCGCCAGCATGTCTCGCGCGTGTGCGCGCGCCTGCTCGTGATGTCGATACCGCCCAACATGCGCGCGATCTCATCGACGCGCTCCGCCGGGGACAGGGTTTTTACCGCGGTGCGGGTGATTTGACCTGCGCTGTGCTTGGTCACCCGGAATTGGCTGTGGGCCTGAGCCGCGACTTGCGCCAAGTGGGTGACGCACAGGACCTGCGAGCGCTCGCCGAGCGCGCGCAATTGCCGCCCGACGATCTCCGCCACGGCGCCGCCGATTCCCGCGTCGACTTCATCGAACACCATGCAAAGATCGGCCGTGTCGGCCGCCGCCGCCACCTGTACGGCGAGGCTGATGCGCGACAGCTCGCCGCCGGAGGCCACCTTCGCGAGGCTCTTGAGCGGCTGACCCGGGTTGGCGCTCACCAGGAACTCGACCTCGTCGCGTCCGTTCGGGCCGAATTGATCCTCGCTGGGCTCGACGCTCACCGCAAAACGGCCGCCGCCCATGCCGAGCGCCTGCATGAGCTCGGTGATCTGCCCGCTCATCGCGGCGGCGGCGCGCTTGCGCGCCTGCGTCAGGCGCTCCGCCGCCACGCCGTAATCGCGCGTCAGCGCCGGCGAGCTTGCCGTTCAAGATCCGCCAGGCTCGACTCGGCATTCGCGAGTGTCGTCCATTTCCTGCTCGGTGCGCGCCAACTGCGCAGGCAGCTCGAGCACGCTCTGGCGGTGCTTGCGCGCGAGCGCTTCGAGCGCCGCGGCATGCCGCTCGATCTGCTCTTGGCGCGCCGGGTCCATATCGAGGGCGTCGAGATAATGCCGCAGCGCCTCGGCGGCTTCGCGCGCGATGATGGTTGCCTCGGAGAGGAGCTGCGCCGGCTGCAGCGAGCTGCGGGTCCGAATCCGCCACAGTGCGCAGCGCCGCTGCCGCCTTCGCCAGCAAATCGTGCGCACTGGCACCGCCTTCGTCCTCGTAGACCGCCGCGAGCGCGGTGCGCGCCGCCGCCGCCAAGCGGCCGCGGCCGGCAATGCGCTTCTGCTCCACGAACAGCTCTTCGATCGCCGCCACCGTGGTGACTTCGGCCTTGAGTTCCGCCAGCTGATAGCGCAGCAGGTCGAGACGCGCTTCGCGGTTCTCGGCGGCCGATTTGAGCGACTCGTAATCGCGCGCGGCAGGCGCGGTAGCGCGCGTAGATCGCCGCCAGCGAAGGCGGTGAGATCCGCATCGCGCAGGTGCTCATCGAGCAACTCGCGCTGCGCGCTGCGCTTCACCAAATGCTGAAATTCCTGCTGCCCGTGGATTTCGATGAGGAATTCGGCGAACTCGCGCAGCGCCTGAATCGGCACCAGCTGGCCGTTGACGTAGGCGCGCGAGCGGCCGTCCGCGCCGATCACGCGGCGCACGATGACCTCGCCGTCGTGCTCGATCGCCTGCGCCTCGAGCCAGCGCAACGCGCCCTCGGACAAGCCGCGTGAAACTCGGCGGCGACTTCGGCGCGCTCGGCGCCGTGGCGCACGACGTCGCCGGCGCCGCGGCCTGCCGGCGATGAGCAGCAGGGCGTCGACCACGATGGATTTGCCGGCGCCGGTTTCGCCGGTGAGCGCGGTGAGGCCGGGGCCGAACTCGAGCTCCGCCTCATCGACGATGACGAGATCGCGCAGTTGCAGATGCGTGAGCATGGGCTAGTCGCCGATCAATCGCTCTTGTCGCCGTGGCCGCCGCGGCCCCAATGCAGCTTCGAGCGCAGCAGCCGGTAGTAGTCGTAGCCCGGCGGATGCAGCAGGGTGATCTGCGCGTCGGCGCCTTCCACGAATAAGTTGTCGCCCTGCTCGAGATCGCCGATGGCGGTGCCGTCGCAGGTGACCTGGGCGCGCGAGTCGGGGCGATCCGCCATGCGCAGCTGGATCTTGCTGCCGGCGCGCACCACGATCGGCCGGTCGCTCAAGGTGTGCGGGCAGATCGGCGCCAGCACCCACACATCGAGATCGGGCTCGACGATGGGGCCGCCGCAGGACAGCGCATAGGCGGTCGATCCGGTCGCGGTGGCGATGACGATGCCATCGCCGCCATGGGAGTTGACGAAACGCCCGTTGATCGAGGTTTCGAAGTCCATGGTGCGGCCGGTTTCCCATTTGTTGACCACGACGTCGTTGAGGGCGAGGGCGCGAACGGGCGGCGCGCCGCGCCGCTCCAGCCGCGCGGCCAGCAGCGAGCGCCGATCCTCGGTATAGCGCCCGGCGAGCACCGTATCGACGTCCTCCAGCATGGAATTGGGGCTCACGTCGGTCAGGAAGCCCAGGCGGCCGCGATTGATGCCGAGCAGCGGCACCGCGTGCCCGGCGACCAGCCGCGCCGCGTACAGCAGCGTGCCGTCCCCGCCGATGGCGATGATGAGGTCGGCCCGCGTCGCGAAGGACTGCTCCGGGCAGGCCAGGACGCTGTCCGGGGGGAATGCCAGGCCGACGCCCGGGATCGACCAGGGCCGCTGGCCGCGCGCATGAAAGTGGCTCGCGAGGCTCAACATGCACTCGGCAACGCGCAAATCCTTGGCGTTGCCGACGAGCGCGATGGACTTGAAAGACTGGGGCATAGAAGGTGCGTCCTTGTAGCATGATCGCCGCGAACCGGTCACTCGCCGAAAATCGGCTCATTGGACCGATTCGCCGGACTTGACTTCGTCTGGATACGCTAGGTAGCTTCAAACATGTTATATGGAGCGTACTATGACTGAAGGTGCCGAGGAGTCCCTCAACGAGCGAGCGCAGCTGCTGCTCAAAGCCTTGATCGAGAATTATATTCGCGACGGGCAACCGGTCGGCTCGCGCACCTTGTCGCGCGATTCGGGCCTGAGCCTGTCCTCGGCGACCATACGCAACGTCATGGCGGACCTCGAGGAGTCTGGGGTTCGTCGCCTCGCCGCACACCTCGGCGGGCCGCATTCCCACCGACAAGGGCTACCGCTTCTTCGTCGATACGCTGCTCAAGCTCAAGCCCCTGCATCACGAGGAGATCGAGGAGATCGAACGCCGCTTGGGGAGCGATGCGTCGAACGGCCGCTCCCTGGTGCAAACCGTCTCGCAGATGCTCTCGAGCGTCACGCACATGGCGGGTCTCGTGACGCTGCCGAATCCGAACTACATCGCCCTCTCGCAAATCGAATTCGTCGCCCTATCGGAGAATCGCGCGCTCGCCATCATGGTCATGAACAACCGCGAGGTGCAGAACCGGGTGGTGCAGCTCGACCGCGCATTATTCGCCGGAGGAGCTGCGGCGCGCGGCGAATTATTTGAACGAGGCGTTTGCCGGCCACTCGCTGCCCGATGTGCGGGCGCATGCTGCTCGAGCAGCTGCAGGAGACCCGGCAGCACATGAATCAGCTCATGCAGGACGCCATCCAGGTGGCCCAGAAGGTCTTCGACAACAAGCCCGAGGACACGGTGGAATATGTCATCGCCGGGGAGACCAACTTGATGGGGTTCGCCGAGCTGTCCAACGTCGACCGGCTGCGCCGCCTGTTCGAGGCCTTCAACGAGAAGCACGACATCCTGCGGCTCCTGGACAGCTGCCTGCGGGCCGACGGGATCCAGATCTTCATCGGCCAGGAGTCCGGCTACCGGATCCTGGACGATATCAGCGTGGTCACGGCGCCCTACATGCTCGATAACCAGGTGGTAGGGGTCCTCGGGATCATCGGGCCGACCCGGATGGCCTACGAGCGGGTCATCCCCATCGTCGATGTCACCGCAAAACTGCTCGGTTCGGCCTTGAACGCCCGCAAATAGCCCCCAGGTTGAGCGCTTCGAGCGGGGATTACCCGCCATTCCTTTGAGGGCTTTGCACGAGTGAATGAAACCAACCAGCCGGCGGACAGGCTACCTCGGAGCATGACCAGGCGATGAGCGCCGGTACCGGCGCCGACGGCCTTGGCGGCGGCGGAGGCCAAGGCGCAGGAGAACTGGAACAGCTACCTGCGGGCCGTGGCCGAGCTGGACAATTACCGCAAGCGGACGGAGCGGGAAATCGACAACGCCCGCAAATTCGCCATCGAGCGCTTTGCCCAGGAACTCGTGACCGTCGGCGATGCGCTGGAGGCCGGCATCAGCGCGGGCGCGGCGAATCCGGGTCCGGCGCTGCTCGAGGGCGCCCAGGCGACGTTGCGCCAGCTGCACCGCGCCTTCGACAAGGCCGGCATCAAGATCATCGATCCCGCCGGCCAGCCCTTCGACCCGGAGTGGCATGAGGCCATGGTGGCCCAGGAGAGCCGCGAGCAGCCGGCCAACACGGTGTTGTCGGTGATCCAGAAGGGCTATTCCCTGAACGGGCGGCTGCTGCGGCCCGGCGCGGGTCATCGTCAGCAAAGCGGCCGGCGGACGGCCAATTGAAAAATGCACGGCAGCCCCCCAATGTAGCGGACATTACTTCGAATTTTCTAGAGGGTTTCAATCATGGCTAAGATGATAGGCATCGATCTGGGCACGACCAATTCTTGCGTCGCGATCATGGAAGGCGGCAAGCCCAAGGTTATCGAGAACAGCGAGGGTGACCGGACGACGCCGTCGATCGTTGCCTTCACGAAGGACGGCGAGGTGCTGGTGGGCCAGTCGGCCAAGCGCCAGGCCGTCACCAATCCGCAGAACACCGTCGCCGCGGTCAAGCGTCTCATCGGCCGCAAATTCACCGACGACGTGGTCAAGAAGGACATGAGCATGGTGTCCTACAAGATCGTCAAGGCCGACAACGGCGACGCCTGGGTGGAAGTCCAGGGCAAGAAAATGGCGCCCCCCGAAGTGTCGGCGCGCGTCCTCATGAAAATGAAGAAGACCGCCGAGGACTATCTCGGCGAAACGGTCACCGAGGCGGTGATCACCGTGCCGGCATACTTCAACGACTCGCAGCGCCAGGCGACCAAGGACGCCGGCCGCATCGCGGGCCTGAACGTCAAGCGCATCATCAATGAGCCGACCGCGGCGGCGCTGGCCTATGGCCTCGACAAGGACGGCGGCGACCGCAAGATCGCGGTCTACGACCTGGGCGGCGGCACCTTCGACATCTCGGTCATCGAGATCGCCGAAGTCGACGGCGAGCGCCAGTTCGAGGTGCTGTCGACCAACGGCGATACCTTCCTCGGCGGCGAGGACTTCGACCTGCGCGTCATCAATTACCTCGCCGATGAGTTCAAGAAGGAGAGCGGCATCGACGTGCGCAAGGATCCGCTCGCGATGCAGCGCCTGAAGGAGGCGTCCGAGAAGGCGAAGATCGAACTCTCCTCGAGCCAGCAGACCGAAATCAATCTGCCGTACATCACGGCCGATGCGGCGGGCCCGAAGCACCTCAACATGAAGCTGACGCGCGCGAAGCTCGAGTCGCTGGTCGAGGATCTGGTGCAGAAGACCATCGAGCCCTGCCGCATCGCGCTTGAAGGATGCCGGCCTGTCCATGAAGGACGTGGGCGAGGTCATTCTGGTCGGCGGCCAGACGCGCATGCCGCTGGTGCAAAAGGCGGTCAAGGATCTGTTCGGCAGGGAGCCGCGCAAGGACGTGAATCCGGACGAGGCGGTGGCGGTCGGCGCCGCGATTCAGGGCGGCGTGCTTGTCCGGCGACGTCAAGGACGTGCTGCTGCTCGACGTGACGCCGCTGTCGCTGGGCATCGAGACCCTGGGCGGCATCATGACCAAGGTGATCGAGAAGAACACGACCATTCCGACCAAGGCCGCGCAGACGTTCTCGACTGCGGACGACAATCAGACCGGCGTGACGATTCACGTGCTGCAGGGCGAGCGCGATCGCGCGACGGACAACAAGTCCCTTGGGCAGGTTCGATCTGACGGACATTCCGCCGGCGCCGCGCGGCATGCCGCAGATCGAGGTCGACCTTCGACATCGATGCCAACGGCATCTTGAACGTCTCGGCCAAGGACGTGAAGACCGGCAAGGAACAGCGCATCGTCATCAAGGCGTCGAGCGGACTGTCCGAGGCCGAGATCAAGCGCATGGTCGCCGATGCCGAGGCGCATGCCGAGGAGGACAAGAAGTTCCGCGAGCTGGTCGGTGCGCGCAACAAGGCCGATGCCAGCGGTGCACACGGTCGAGAAGGCGCTCGAGGACGTCGGCGACAAGGTCTCCGACGACGAGAAGAAGTCGGCTGCAGCGAGGCGATCGCGGCGGTCAAGGCCGCGATGGCGAGCGATGACCGGGACGACATCGAACGCAAGACCCAGGCGCTCGAGCAGGCATCGGCCGCCATCCTGCAGAAGATGTACGAGCAGTCGGCCGGCGGCGCGGCGCAGGCGCGGCTGCCGGTGCTCGGCGGGCGGCGGCGACAGGAGTGCCAAGAAGGACGACGTGCTCGATGCGGAGTTCGAAGAGGTCAAGGAAAGCGACCGCAAGAAGGCCTGAGCGCTCCGGCTTGCAGTGGCATGATGGTGTGAGTGAACCGCCGGTGCGTCGCAGTACCGGCGGTTTGTTTTTATGGGCGTTGACCTAGGGTGAGCAATGGCGAAGCAGGATTACTACAAACTCCTCGACTTACCGAGAAACGCCACGGAGGCCGACATCAAGAAGGCGTATCGCCGCCTGGCCATGAAGTATCATCCGGATCGCAATCCCGACGATCCGGCCGCCGAGCACAAGTTCAAGGAGGCCAAGGAAGCCTACGAGGTGCTGACCGACGCGCAAGAAGCGCGCCGTCTACGATCAGTTCGGCCATGCCGGGCTCGAAGGCGGCCGCGGCGGCGGCTTCAGCGCCGGCGAGGCGTTCGGCGACATCTTCGGCGAGATGTTCGGCGACATCTTCTCCGGCGGCCAGCGCGGTCGCTCGCAGGTGTTTCGCGGCGCGGATCTGCGCTACGAACTCGAACTCGACCTCGAGCAGGCGGTGTTCGGCACCGAAACCGAGATCCAGATTCCGTCGCTCGCCGAGTGCAAGACCTGCAAGGGCACGGGCGCCGCCAAGGGCTCGACCCCCAAGACCTGCGATACCTGCAACGGCCAGGGCCAGGTGCGCGTGCAGCAATCGATCTTCACCATCCAACAGCCCTGTCCGCGCTGCAAGGGCCGCGGCAAGATCATCAGCAATCCCTGCGATACCTGCTACGGCCAGGGCCGCGTGCGCCAGGAGAAGACGCTTCCGGTCACGGTTCCCGCCGGCGTCGACACCGGCGATCGGATCCGCGTGAACGGCGAGGGCGAGGCGGGCCGCAACGGCGGTCCGGCCGGCGATCTGTACGTCGAGATGCGGGTCCGCGAACACGCGATCTTCGAGCGCGAGGGCAGCCATCTGTCCTGCGAGGTGCCGATCAGCTTCACCACCGCCGCGCTCGGCGGCTCGGTGGAAGTGCCGACGCTCGACGGCGAGGTGGTGCTGAAGATTCCGAGCGAGACGCAGTCCGGCCGCGTATTTCGCGTGCGCGAGAAAGGGCGTGCGGCCGGTGCGCGGCGGCGCCGCCGGCGACCTGTTCTGCCGGGTGGTGATCGAGACGCCGGTCGGCCTCGGCGCGGAGCAAAAAGAGCTGCTGAGGAAGTTCGAGGCCTCGCTGCAGCGAGGGCGGCCACAAGCCGCGCGAGCAGTCGTTCTTCGAGGGCGTCAAGAAATTCTTCACCGGCGCGGTCGACTAGGGCCGTCTCGCCAGTGCCCGGGCTCGCGGTTTTCGGCATCACGGGGCGCATGGGCCAGTCCCTGGTGCGCGCGCTGCGGGAACAGTCGCCTCACGAGGCGGGCGCCGCCTCGTCTTTGCATTTGAGCGGCGCCCTGGCCTCCGCCGCCAGCCCTCGTTTGGGTCAGGACGCCGCGCTCGAGGGCCGCGCGAGCGGCGTGACGATAACCGCGGATGCTCGCGCGGCTCTTGCGGGCGCGGCGGTGGCGGTCGACTTCAGTCTGCCGCAATGCGTCGCGCGCGCATGCGGACGCCTGCGTCGAGTCGCGCGTGCCCCTGCTGGTCGGCACCACCGGCTTCGATGCCGCATCGCGCGCGCTGCTCGAGGCCGCCGCGAGAATCATTCCCGTGCTGATCGCGCCGAATACCAGCATCGGCGTGGCCGTGCATGGCGCATTTGACCGCGCTCGCGACCGCGGCCCTGGGGCCGAGTACGACGTGGAAATCAGCGAGGCGCATCATCGGATGAAGCGCGACGCGCCCTCGGGCACGGCGCTGGCCTTGGGCGAGGCGGTGGCCGCAGCGCGCGGCGAGGCTCTGGCGGACGTCGCCGTCTTCGATCGGCACGGCAGCTCGAGCCGCGCAAGCCGGGCAGCATCGGCTTCGCCGTGGTGCGGGCCGGGGACATCGTCGGCGAGCATACCGTGACGTTCGCCGCGGCCGGCGAGCGCATCGAAATCACCCATCGCGCCACCGACCGGCTGATCTTCGCCCGCGGCGCCTTGCGGGCCGCACAGTGGCTGATCGGCCGGCCGGCGGGCCTTTATGGCATGCGGAATGTGCTCGGGCTTTGAAGAGGCATGGACAGTCACCGCGGTCATCGTTAATATTCGCGCCCGGAAACTGACCGCAATGCAATCATAAAGCGGGAGGACGTTCTTGAACGAGCGCCTCCCGCTTTGCGCATCTGCGGAACGCGCCGTAGCGCAAAGCGAGGAACCGGAGTGTCGACACCTGCAGTGCTAGCTCTCGAAGATGGCACCGTGTTCCGAGGCGTCTCAGTAGGCGCAAAAGGCAACACGACGGGTGAAGTGGTTTTCAATACGGCGATGACCGGGTACCAGGAGATCCTCACCGATCCCTCGTACTGCCGGCAGATCGTCACCCTCACGTATCCGCACATCGGCAATACCGGCACGACCCCGGAGGATCTCGAATCAGGCGCGGTCTATGCGGCGGGGCTGGTCATTCGGGATTTGCCCCTGCTGCACTCGAATTGGCGCGCCACCGAATCCTTGGGCAGCTTCCTGGTGCGCTGTAAGGTGGTGGCGATCGCGGATATCGACACGCGCAAGCTGACGCGGCTGCTGCGCGAAAAAGGCGCTCAGTCGGGCTGCATCATGACCGGCGAGAACATCGATGAGACCGCCGCGGTGCGCGCCGCCAAGAAGTTCCCAGGCTTGAAGGGCATGGACCTCGCCAAGGCGGTGTCGACCAAGAAGATCTACCAGTGGAACGACGGGGCCATTTGGAAAACCTCCGCGCAAGCCGCCGCGGCCGCAGAGCCGCCTGCACGTCGTGGCGTACGACTTCGGGATCAAGCGCAACATTTTGCGCATCCTCGCCGAGCACGGCTGCCGAATGACGGTCGTGCCTGCACAAACACCGGCAGATCAAGTACTTGCGATGAATCCTGATGGTATCTTCTTAAGTAATGGACCGGGCGATCCCGAGCCCTGCGATTATGCGATCACGGCCATCGGCCGCTTCTTGGAGACCGACATCCCGATCTTCGGTATCTGCCTCGGGCATCAGCTGCTTGGGCCTCGCGAGCGGCGCGAAAACGATCAAGATGAAGTTCGGACACCACGGCGCCAATCATCCGGTGTCGGAGATCGATTCGGGCCGGGTGTTGATTTCGAGTCAAAATCACGGCTTCGCCGTCGATGAGGCCACGCTGCCGAGCAACCTGCGGGTCACGCACCGCTCCCTCTTCGACGGCTGCTTGCAGGGCATCGCGCGCACCGATCGGCCGGCCTTCGGCTTTCAGGGCCATCCGGAGGCGAGCCCCGGTCCGCACGATCTGCGCCTGCTGTTCGAGCACTTCATGTACCTCATGGTCAAACGCATTCAGGCGAATTCGCGAGGCCGCAATGCCGTCAAGCAGAAAAGCGCGGAGGGCTAACCATGCCGAAGCGCACCGACCTCGAAAGCATCCTCATCATCGGTGCCGGGCCCATCGTCATCGGTCAGGCCTGCGAGTTCGATTACTCTGGAGCTCAAGCGTGTAAGGCTTTGAAAGAAGAGGGATATCGGGTCATCCTGGTCAACTCCAATCCGGCCACCATCATGACCGACCCGGAGAGCGCCGACTCCATCTACATCGAGCCGATCAATTGGCGCACCATCGAGCGCATCATCGAGAAGGAGCGGCCGAGCGCCCTGCTGCCGACCATGGGCGGCCAAACCGCGCTCAATACCGCGCTCGATCTGGTGCGCGAGGGCGTGCTCGAGAAATTCGAGGTCGAGATGATCGGCGCCTCGCAGCGCGCCATCGACATGGCCGAAGACCGCGAATTGTTCCGCCGCGCGATGGCCGACATCGGCCTCGAAACCGCCCGGGCGCGCATCGCTCACAGCATGGAGGAGGCGCTCGCGGTGCAGTCGGAGATCGGCTTCCCGACCGTCATTCGGCCCTCCTTCACCTTGGGCGGCAGCGGCGGCGGAATCGCCTACAACCGCGAGGAGTTCGAAGCCATCGTGGCGCGCGGGCTCGACGCCTCGCCCACCAACGAGGTGCTGCTCGAGGAGTCCGTGCTCGGCTGGAAAGAGTACGAGATGGAGGTCGTCCGCGACCGCAACGATAACTGCATCATCGTTTGCTCCATCGAGAATCTGGATCCGATGGGCGTCCACACGGGCGATTCGATTACCGTCGCCCCGGCGCAGACGCTCACCGACCGCGAATATCAACGCCTGCGCGACGCCTCGATCGCCGTGCTGCGAAAAATCGGCGTCGATACCGGCGGCTCGAACGTGCAGTTCGCCGTGAATCCGGAGGACGGACGGGTCCTGGTGATCGAAATGAATCCGCGCGTGTCGCGCTCCTCGGCGCTGGCGTCGAAGGCCACGGGCTTTCCCATCGCGAAGATCGCCGCCAAGCTGGCGGTGGGCTATACGCTCGATGAGCTCAAGAACGAGATCACGGGCGGCGGCACTCCGGCCTCCTTCGAGCCGACGATCGACTACGTGGTCACCAAGATTCCGCGCTTCACCTTCGAGAAATTTCCGGGCTCCAACACGCGCCTCACCACGCAGATGAAATCGGTCGGCGAAGCGATGGCGATCGGCCGGACGTTCCAGGAATCGATTCAAAAGGCGCTGCGCAGTCTGGAGCTCGGCTACGATGGATTCGACGAGCAGTTGAGCGTGCCGTTGACCGAGGAGGCGTCCGACAAGCTGTCCTACGAACTGCGTTGGCCCGGGCCCAATCGCATTTTGTACGTGGCCGACGCTTTTCGCGCCGGTTGGACGCTGCAGCAGGTCTTCGACGCGACCAAGATCGATCCGTGGTTTTTGTCGCAGATCGAGGACCTCTTGCGCGACGAGAAGGTGTTGCGGGAGCAAGGTTTCGACAGTCTGGAGTTGCCCCGCATGCGCTCCTTGAAGCGCAAGGGCTTCTCCGATGCGCGCATCGCCCGTCTGGTGTCGCGCGATGAGCCGGCGGTGCGAAAGCAGCGCCGCAAGCTCGGACTGCATCCGGTGTTCAAGCGCGTCGACACCTGCGCCGCCGAATTCGCGACCTCGACGGCGTATCTGTATTCGAGCTACGACGAGGAATGCGAGGCCAATCCGACCACGCGGCGCAAGATCATGATCTTGGGCGGCGGCCCGAATCGCATCGGGCAGGGAATCGAATTCGATTACTGCTGCGTGCATGCGGCCATGGCGCTCTCCGAGGATGGATTCGAGACCATCATGGTGAATTGCAATCCGGAGACGGTTTCGACCGACTACGACACGTCCGATCGTCTGTACTTCGAACCGCTGACCTTCGAAGACGTCATGGAGATCATCGAGAAGGAGAAGCCCGAGGGTGTCATCGTGCAGTACGGCGGCCAGACGCCGCTGAAATTGTCCCGGGCGCTGGCGGCTGCCGGCGCGCCGATCATCGGCACCACGCCGGACAGCATCGACATCGCCGAGGACCGGGAGCGGTTTCAGAAACTGGTGGCGAGCCTCAAGCTCAAGCAGCCCGCCAACGCCACGGCTCGCGCACGAGGAGCAGGCGGTGATCATGGCGCGCGAAGTCGGCTTTCCGCTGATCGTGCGGCCGAGCTATGTGCTCGGCGGCCGGGCGATGGAAGTGGTGTTCAACGAAAGCGATCTGCGCCAATACATGATCGACGCCATGAAAGTCTCGAACGACAGTCCCGTGCTGCTCGACCGGTTTCTCGATTTGGCCATCGAAGTCGACGTCGATGCCGTGAGCGACGGACAGGACGTACTGATCGGCGGCATCATGGAGCACATCGAGCAGGCCGGCGTGCACTCGGGAGATTCCGGGTGCTCATTGCCGCCGAACGGGTTGTCTCCAGAGATCCAGGACGAACTGCGCGCTCAGACCCGCAAACTCGCCAAAGCGCTCAACGTCGTGGGACTGATGAACATCCAATTCGCGATCCAGAGCGGCGTGATCTATATCCTGGAGGTCAATCCTCGCGCCTCTCGCACGGTGCCGTTCGTCTCCAAAGCCACCGGCATCCCGCTCGCCAAGGTGGCCGCCCGCGTGATGACCGGCAAGTCGCTCGCCAGCCAAGGACAGACCGTCGAGCGCATCCCGTCTTACTTCTCGGTGAAGGAAGCAGTGTTTCCGTTCATCAAGTTTCCCGAGGCCGATCCGATTTTGGGTCCGGAGATGAAATCGACGGGCGAAGTCATGGGTACCGGGCACACCTTCGGCGAGGCGTATGCCAAGGCGCAAGCCGCCTCCGGCGTCGTATTGCCGACGCGCGGCCTGTGTTTCATCAGCGTGCGCGATCGCGACAAACCCGGCGCCGTGCTGCTCGCACAAATGCTGATCGCGCGCGGCTTCGAGATCGCCGCCACCGGCGGCACGGCGAAGGTCCTGGAGGAGGCGGGTATCGTGTGCCGGCGCGTGAATAAGGTGCGCGAGGGTCGCCCGCACGTCGTCGATATGATAAAAAACGATGAGGTCGCCCTGATCGTGAATACCACCGAGGGCAAGCAAGCGGTGCGCGAGTCGAGGTCGATTCGCCGCGAGGCAGTCGCGAGAAGGGTAACCTACTACACCACGGTGGCCGGCGCGCGCGCCACCTGCGATGCGCTCGATCATCTGGGCGACATCGAGGTCAATCGGCTGCAGGATCTGCACAAGGAATTGTCGGCGTGAAACGTACTCCCATGACTCTGCGCGGCGCCGAGCGGCTTCGGCAGGAGTTGAAACAGCTGAAGAGCGAAGCTCGGCCGAATGTGATCAAGGCGATCGCCGAGGCGCGTGCTCACGGCGATCTGTCCGAAAACGCCGAGTATCACGCCGCTCGGGAGCAGCAAAGCTTCATCGAGGGCCGCATCAACGACATCGAGAACCGCTTGTCGAATTCCGAAGTGATCGACGTCACCAAGTTGACCGCGAGCGGGCGCGTGGTGTTCGGCTCCACCGTGCAGCTCGAAGATCAGGACGGCGGAGCCAAAGTGGTTTATCAACTCGTCGGCGACGATGAGGCGGACATCAAGCAAGGCATGCTGTCGGTGTCATCGCCTATCGCGCGCGCCTTGATCGGTAAATCCGAAGGCGATGTCGTCGACGTCACCGTGCCGGGAGGCACCCGAACCTACGAAATCGTGTCGGTGCGCTACGTCTGAAGTGCGCTACGTCTGAATGACGACGATACGCAATGCCTTTCGCGTGCTCAAAACGTTGTGGGCGGGCAGCCTTTGGTCTCTGGTGTGGGTGACGCACACGCTTTTTAGCGCGCAAAGCGACCGGCATGTCGCGGGCATCGTCACGGGCCGGCTGTTCACCATCGAGACCTATCTCGGGGCGGCTGTGGCGCTGATCGCGGTGCTGATGCCCGGCAGAGGGAAATTTCTCTGGGGTTACCTCGCGGCCGCGCTGCTCCTGGTCAACGAATGGGTGTTGAGACCCGTCATGGGCGTGGCCCGCACGCATGGCACCGCAGCCGGATTGACGTTCGGTGCCTGGCACGGCGTTTCAATGGTGCTCTACGTCGCGGCGTGCCTGCTGGTTCTGTTAGTCATCTGGAATGAGGATTCTCGCTAGGCTTTCGCCGCGGCGATAAAACACGCCGACGTGCCCCACGCGCTGCACCAATAGAGCGGATGTGCGCTGTGCCAACTCATCGAGCGCGGCATCGCGCGCTTCGCGTCCGCCGATCCTTGCGCTCACTTTGACCAATTCGTGGTCGGTCAGCGCGCGATCCAATTCCTTGACCACACCGTCGGTGAGGCCGGCGTTTCCCAACATGACGAGAGGGTGCAGCGGGTGCGCAGGCGGCGCAGGTGCTTTTTTTGCTTTTCCGAAAGTTGCATCCGGGCATTATAGTGCCTTTGCAAACATGCCCAAGCGTTCAAAGAGTAGTGCTCGTTGGCTGGCTGAACATGCCAGCGATGAGTTCGTCAAGCGCGCGCAGCGCGAGGGATGGCGGTCGCGCGCGGTATTCAAGCTCGCCGAGATCCAGGAGAGGGAGCGGCTGCTGCGGCCCGGAATTCGCTGCGTCGATCTCGGCGCGGCTCCCGGCGGGTGGAGCCAGTACGCTGCGCGCATCGTCGGCGGCACGAGCCGCATCGTGGCGACCGATATCTTGCCCATGGACGCCATTCCTGGAGTAGATTTCGTGCAAGGTGATTTTCGCGACGAAGGGGTATTGCAACAATTACTCTCGGCCGATCGGCGCCTCGAAGGTCGACCTTGTTTTGTCGGATATGGCCCCCAACATGGCAGGCATAGATGCTGTCGATCAGCCGAGGTCGATGTATCTGGCGGAGCTGGCACTGGAGTTCGCCGACCGCGTGTTGGCGCCCGGAGGCGACGTGCTGGTGAAGCTGTTTCAGGGCGCCGGTTTCGATCAGATCATCAAAGATGCCCGCCGCCGCTACGGGCGGGTCGTGACGAAAAAGCCAAAGGCGTCACGAACTCGCAGTCCTGAGATCTATCTGTTGGCGCGGCAGTTTGGGATGGTGTAACTTCGGGCTGCCCGCCCTTAAGGAACGCCTGACAGGCTAATTTGTCGTAATATGATTGCGGCCGTAGGTGAAACTTGAACGATTTGACGAAACAAATTCTCTTGTGGGTCGCGCTGGCCGTCATTCTCCTCGCGATTTTCAGTCAATTCGGGATGCGCACGGGTCAGCCGGCGACCATCATTTACTCGCAATTCCTCTCCGACGTGAAGAGCAGCAATATCGATTCGGTGACCCTCAAGGGCGAGATCATCGAGGGCAAGCGCAAGCGACGGTAATCAGTTCGTCACCTACAATCCGGAGACGAGCAACAGCGCTCTGATCGGCCTGTTGCAGTCGCAGCAGGTCAAATTCCGCGGCGAACCGCCGAAACAGCAGTCGGTTTTTCTCCAGCTGCTGATCTCGGCCTTCCCGATCTTGATCCTCATCGGTTTCTGGGCGTACTTCATGCGCCAGATGCAAGGCGCGTCCGGTGGCCGCGGCGCCATGTCCTTCGGCAAGAGCCGCGCACGGCTCTTGGGCGAAGATCAGGTCAATATCACCTTCGCCGATGTCGCGGGGGTCGAAGAGGCAAAGCAGGAAGTCGTCGAAATCGTCGATTTCTTGAAGGATCCCGGCAAGTTCCAGAAACTTGGCGGCAAGATCCCGAAAGGTGTCCTCATGGTCGGTTCCCCGGGAACCGGCAAGACGCTTGCTGGCGCGGGCCATCGCCGGCGAAGCCAAGGTGCCGTTCTTCACCATCTCGGGCTCGGATTTCGTCGAAATGTTCGTCGGCGTGGGCGCCTCGCGCGTGCGCGACATGTTCGAACAGGCCAAGAAGCACGCGCCGTGCATCATCTTCATCGATGAAATCGACGCGGTGGGCCGGCATCGAGGCGCGGGCTTGGGCGGCGGTCACGACGAGCGCGAACAGACGCTGAACCAACTGCTGGTGGAAATGGACGGTTTCGAGGGCAACGAAGGCATCATCGTCATCGCCGCCACCAATCGACCCGACGTACTGGACCCGGCGCTGCTGCGGCCGGGCCGGTTCGACCGCCAGGTCGTCGTCCCGCTGCCCGATGTGCGCGGCCGCGAACAGATCCTCAAAGTTCACATGCGCAAGGTGCCGCTCAGCGACAACGTCAAGCCCTCGGTGATTGCGCGCGGCACGCCGGGATTTTCGGGCGCGGATCTCGCCAACCTGGTGAACGAGGCCGCATTGTTCGCGGCGCGCGCCAACAAGCGCTCGGTGACCATGGAGGAATTCGAGCGCGCCAAGGACAAGATCATGATGGGCGCCGAACGGCGGTCCATGGTCATGACCGAGGAGGAGAAGCGCAACACCGCCTATCACGAGTCGGGTCACGCCATCGTGGGCTTGAGCGTTCCGGAGCACGATCCGGTATACAAGGTAACCATCATTCCGCGGGGCCGCGCGCTGGGCGTGACCATGTTCCTGCCGGAACAGGATCGCTACAGCACCAGTAAACGCCAGCTCGAGAGCCGTATCGCGACGCTGTTCGGCGGCCGCGTCGCGGAGGAATTGGTGTTCGGTCCGGATGCCGTGACCACCGGCGCTTCGAACGATATCGAGCGGGCCACCGAGCTCGCGCGCAACATGGTCACGCGTTGGGGCCTGTCGGACCGGCTGGGTCCGCAAACCTACAGCGAAGAGTCGGGCGAAGTGTTCTTGGGACGCAGCGTGACCCAGCACAAGCAGGTGTCCGACGTCACGGCGCACGTCATCGATGAGGAAGTGCGTCGGGTGATCGACAGCAACTACCAGCGGGCCTACAAAATCATCCAGACCAACATGGACAAGCTGCAGGCGATGTCCGAGGCCTTGATCAAGTACGAGACCATCGACGAGGAACAGATCAAGGACATCATGGAAGGCCGCGTGCCGCGTCCGCCTCGCGATTGGGACGACACGCCCACACCAACTCCGCGGGGTCCTACGGCCGAAAAGCCCACCACGCCGCTCGTCACTCCGGCCGGACAGCACTAGTGCTCGAGTTGCGCAAGCGCGGGTCGCCGAACGGCGAACCGCGCCTTTGAGTTTGGCGAGCTAAAGCGGTGTGCAGTGGCGATGCCGGCATAGAGTGATCGATCTGACGCAGCCCGTGGTCATGGGCATCCTGAACGTGACCCCTGATTCCTTCTCCGACGGCGGCCGCTATGCGAACCTCGATGCGGCCCTCGAGCGCGCCGCGCAAATGGTGGCCGAGGGCGCGGCCATCATCGATGTCGGCGGGGAATCGACACGTCCCGGCGCAGCGGCGGTCGATGCGGCGGTGGAGAGCGAACGGGTGGTGCCGGTCATCGAGCGCATCGCGGCGCGAATTCGACGTGGCGATCTCCATCGATACCAGCAAGCCCGAGGTCATGGCGGCGGCGGACGCGGCCGGCGCCTGCATCGTCAATGACGTGTACGCTCTGCGCGCGCCGGGCGCCCGCGAATGGGCGGCCGCGGCCGAGAGTCGGCGTGTGCCTGATGCACATGCAGGGTGAGCCGCGTACCATGCAGGACGGTCCCGAGTACCAGGACGTGGTGGCGGAGGTGGCGAGATTTTTGCTGCGCGAGCGCGCGGCATGCCTGGAGGCGGGGATCGCGCGTGAGGCGATTGCGCTCGATCCGGGGCTCGGGTTCGGCAAGCGGCTTGGAGCACAACTTGGCGTTGCTCAAGAATCTGCCGCACATCGCTGCGCTTGGGCTCGCCGCTGCTGGTGGGCGTGTCGCGCAAGAGCTTCATCGGCCGCGTTCTCGGGCGGCCGACTCGCCGAGCGGCTGGCCGGCGGCCTCGGGCTGGCGGCGCTGGCGGTGAGCATGGGCGCGCCGATCATCCGCACCCACGATGTCGCGCCCACGCGGGATGCGATACGAATGGTCGAGTGCGGTGTTAGAAGGAGATAGTGAATTGACGTCGATATTTCGGCACCGATGGCGTGCGCGGCCGGGTGGGCGAGCCGCCGATGACCGTGGATTTTGCACTGCGGCTGGCGAGCGCCGCCGCGCGCGTGCTGGCGCCCGAAGGCGGCCGCGTGCTCATCGGCAAGGACACGCGCGTGTCGGGATATATGTTCGAGTCGGCGCTGGAGGCGGGTTTCGTCGCCGCCGGCGTCGATGTGATGCTGATCGGGCCGCTGCCGACCCCGGGCATCGCCTACATGACGCAGCGCCTGGCTGCAGCTTCGGCGTGGTCATCAGCGCATCGCACAACCCCTACGAGGACAACGGCATCAAGTTCTTCGATGCGCATGGGCAGCAAGCTCTCCGACGAGATGGAGAGCCAGATCGAGCGGCTGCTCGATGGGCCGGTGGTCACGCAGGAATCGCAGCACCTGGGCAGGGCGGTGCGCATCGATCGCAGCCGCACCCAATACCAGGAGTTCTGCGCCTCGACCATTCCGGCCGGGATGACTCTAGAGGGCTTCAAGATCGTCATCGACTGCGCCAATGGCGCCGGCTACAAGGTGGCGCCGCGCGTGCTCGCCGATCTCGGCGCGGAAATCGTGCCGATCGGCTGCTCGCCGAACGGCCGCAACATCAACGACGGCTGCGGCTCGACCGCGCCGGAGCTCCTGCAGCTGACGGTGCCGGGCGTGCGCGCCCAGGTGGGGCTCGCGCTCGACGGCGACGGCGACCGGGTGGTGATGGTCGACGAGCTGGGGCGCTGCGTGGACGGCGATCAGCTGCTGTACATCCTGGCCGCGGCGCGGCGCGAGGCGGGCGCACTGCACGGGCCCGGTGGTCGGCACGGTGATGAGCAACCTGGGGCTGGAGCATGCGCTCGCCGAGCGCGGCATCGAGTTCCGGCGCGCGCAGGTCGGCGACCGCTACGTGCTCGCGATGCTGAACGAGACGGGGGGGACGCTGGGCGGCGAGACTTCGGGACATATCCTGTGCCTGGACAAGACCACCACGGGGGATGGCCTGGTCAGCGCGCTGCAGGTGCTCGCCGTGATGAAAAGCACCGGGGCAGGCCTCGCCGAGCTGGCGCCGCCGATGCGCAAGTACCCGCAGGTGCTGCTGAACGTGACGCGTGGCGCGGCGGTTCGATCCGATGACGGATCCCGGCGTTGTCGACGTGGCGAGCCGTGGAGCGCCAGTTCGACGGGCGGGGCCGCATCGTGCTGCGCGCCTCGGGCACCGAACCCGTGATTCGCGTCATGGTCGAGGGCTAGGATGCGGCGCTGGTGAAAACGGGCGCGCGCGACATCGCGGCGGCGGTCGAGGCGGCGGCGAGCGGCGCGGTCGCGCCAGGAGCACTGAGACGCGGTGCCGGTCGACGCTTTGCTCCGGCAGGCTTGCAGTTAGCGGTCCGCGCGGCTAATCTTCGCCGCCTTTCCCGCAGGGCCGTATGCCCTAAGGTGGTGCCTATGCGTCGTCCGGTGGTCGCGGGTAATTGGAAAATGCACGGATCGCGGTCCGCCAACGAGGCGCTGCTCGACGGATCTGGAGCGGCGCCTGAAGCCGGAGTGGCCGATCGACGTCGTGGTATTTCCGCCCTATGTCTATCTGGCCGATGCGGTGCGCATGCTGGACGAGGGGCGATCGCCGTGGGCGCGCAGGATGTGTGCGCCGAGCCGGTCGGCGCCTTCACGGGACAGGTGGCAGCGGCCATGCTCAAGGACGTGGGCTGCCGCTACGTGATCGTCGGGCACTCCGAGCGGCGGCGTCTGTATCACGAGGATGACGCGCTGGTGGCGCGCAAGTTCGCCGCGGTGGTGCAGGCGGGCCTCACGCCGGTGCTGTGCGTCGGGGAGACGCTGGAGGAGCGCGAGGCCCATCGGACCGAGGCGGTGGTTGCGCGGCAGCTCGACGCGGTGATCGCGATGAACGGGGTGGGGAGCTTCGCGCAAGCCATCGTGGCCTATGAGCCGGTATGGGCCATCGGCACGGGCCGCACGGCTTCGCCGCAGCAGGCGCAGGCCGTGCACGCGTACCTGCGCGGCCGGATTGGCGCGCAAGATGCTAAGATAGCGCGCCATCTGCGGATTCTGTACGGCGGCAGCGTCAAGGCCGCCAATGCGGCGGAGCTGTTTTCGATGCCCGATGTGGACGGCGGATTGGTGGGCGGCGCTTCGTTGAGCGCCGATGAGTTTCTGGAGATTTGCGCGGCTGCGGCCGTCGTCCGTCATTGAGAGATTGTTTATGTTGCGTGGTTTCATTCTGGCTGTGCATGTTTTGCTTGCGCTGATGATCATCGGTCTGGTGCTGCTGCAGCGGGGCAAGGGCGCGGAGGCCGGCGCCGGGTTTGGCTCGGGCGCTTCGGGCACCGTGTTCGGTGCGCGCGGCACGGGCACGCTGTTTTCGAAGTTGACGGCGGTGTTTGCGGCGCTGTTTTTCGTGACGAGCTTGACGCTGGCCTATTTGGGCACTCGCGCGCCGAGCGAGCCGACGCAGCGTGCTGGAGCGCGCAGCGCAGGCCGCGGCGACTGCGCCGCCGGCGGCACCGGCCGCCCGCCCGTCCGAAGAAATGAACTGCTGGAAGTTCAAGAGTTACAAGAGCCGACGTGGCGAAATTGGTAGACGCGCTAGTTTGAGGGGCTAGTGGGGCAACCTGTGCCGGTTCGAGTCCGGCCGTCGGCACCATTCATCTGCCTGATATAATGATGCTTAATTCAAGTGAACGACCAGATGTTGCGACAGTATTTGCCGATATTGATTTTCATGGGGCTGGCCGCGGTGCTGGGTCTTGCCCTGTTCACGATCGGCTGGATTGCCGGTCCGCGCCGGCCGGATCCGGAAAAGCTTTCCCCCTACGAATGCGGATTCGAGGCGTTCGAGGACTCGCGCATGCGCTTCGACGTCCGCTATTACCTGGTCGCGATCATCTTCATCGTCTTCGATCTGGAAATCGCCTTCTTTTTTCCCTGGGCCGTGTCGCTGCGCGCAACCGGCACCTTCGGGCTGCTGGCCATGCTGATCTTCGCCTTGGTGCTGGTGGTCGCGCTGGTGTACGACTACCGCAAAGGGGCGCTCGAATGGGATTAGAAGCCGCGTCAGCCGACGCCGGCACCGTGCGCGGCTTCGAAGTCACCACCGTCGACAAGCTCATCAACTGGGCGCGCACCGGCTCGTTGTGGCCGATGACCTTCGGTCTTGCCTGCTGCGCGGTCGAAATGATGCACGCCGGCGCCGCGCGCTACGATCTCGACCGCTTCGGCGTGGTGTTTCGCCCGAGCCCGCGGCAATCCGACGTGATGATCGTCGCCGGAACGCTGGTCAACAAGATGGCGCCGGCGCTGCGCAAGGTGTACGACCAGATGGCCGAGCCGCGCTGGGTGATCTCGATGGGATCGTGTGCGAACGGCGGCGGCTACTATCATTATTCCTACGCCGTGGTGCGCGGCTGCGACCGCATCGTGCCCGTCGATGTGTACGTGCCGGGATGTCCGCCGACGGCCGAGGCGTTGCTCTACGGCATCATTCAGCTGCAAAACAAGATCAAGCGCAACAAGGCCATTATCCGATGAGCGACGACGCCGGTTCCGCCGCCAGCGGCGCCGCGCCAAATCGGCTGGACGAGCTGGCGCATGCTCGTCGAGCAGGCTGTGCCGGCAAAGCTGACGCGCGTCGAGAATCATGCCGGTGAGTTGACCTACGAAGTGGGCCCGCGGATTTGCTGCAAGTCGCGGCGGCGCTGCGCGACCGCGCCGGACCTCAAGTTCGAGATGTGCATGGACGTGTGCGGCGTCGATTATCTCGAGCATGGCCGCGCCGAATGGAAGACCGAGGACGCCACCTCGTCGGGCTTCAGCCGCGGCGTGGCGCGCGGCACTGACGTCCGGCGGCGATGACAGTGCCGGCGGCCGCCGCTTCGCGGTGGTCTATCATCTGCTGTCGATTGCGCTCAATCAGCGTCTGCGCCTGAGGGTGTTTTGCGCCGACGATGTGCAGCCGATGGTCGATTCGGTGACGGCATCTGGGCGTCGGCCGATTGGTTCGAGCGCGAGGCCTTCGACCTGTTCGGCATCCTGTTCAAGGGCCATCCGGATCTGCGCCGCCTGCTCACCGATTACGGTTTCATCGGCCATCCGTTCCGCAAGGATTTCCCGCTTGTCCGGCAATGTCGAGGTGCGCTACGACCCGGAGAAGGGGCGCGTGGTGTACCAGCCCGTGAGCATCGAGCCGCGCGTGCTCGTGCCGAAAGTCATCCGTCACGACAATCGCTACGATCCGGCACTGACCACGCGCACCGCTCGGCGCCGCGGCAAGCCCAATGGCTGAGATTCGCAACTACACGATGAACTTCGGTCCGCAGCATCCGGCCGCGCACGGCGTGCTGCGCCTGGTGCTCGAAATGGACGGCGAGGTCATTCAGAAAGCCGACCCGCACATCGGGCTGCTGCACCGCGGCACCGAGAAGCTCGCCGAGAGCAAGCCGTTCAATCAATCGATCGGCTACATGGACCGGCTCGACTACGTCTCGATGATGTGCAACGAGCATGCCTACGTCATGGCGATCGAAAAGCTGCTGGGCATGGAGCCGCCGCTGCGCGCGCAATACATCCGCGTGATGTTCGACGAGATCACGCGCATTCTCAATCATCTGATGTGGCTGGGCGCGCACGGCCTCGATATCGGCGCCATGACGGTGTTTCTCTATTGCTTCCGCGAGCGCGAAGATCTGATGGATTGCTACGAGGCGGTCTCCGGCACGCGCATGCACGCGACCTACTATCGTCCGGGCGGCGTGTATCGAGATCTGCCGGAGGTCATGCCGAAGTATCAGTACTCGCAGTGGCGCAGCAAAAAGGACGTCGACCGGCTGAACGAGCGCCGCTCGGGCGGGTTGTTGGATTTCATCGCGGATTTCGTGCGGCGCTTTCCGGCCTGCATCGATGAATATGAGACCTTGCTCACGGACAATCGCATCTGGAAGCAGCGCACCGTCAATATCGGCGTGGTTAGCCCGGAGCGCGCCATGCAGCTCGGGTTTTCCGGTCCGATGCTGCGCGGCTCGCGGCATCGAATGGGATCTGCGCAAGAAGCAGCCCTACGAAGTCTACGACCGCGTCGACTTCGACATCCCCGTGGGCGTCAACGGCGATTGCTACGACCGATACCTGGTGCGCATCGAGGAAATGCGCCAGTCGACCCGCATCGTCGAGCAATGCGTCAAATGGCTGAAGGAGAACCCCGGACCGGTCATGATCGACGACCGCAAGGTCCGGCCGCCGCGGCGCGAACAGATGAAGGGCGACATGGAGTCCTTGATTCATCATTTCAAACTCTTCACCGAAGGGTATTGCGTGCCGGAAGGCGAGGTGTACGCGGCGGTCGAGGCGCCCAAGGGCGAGCTCGGCGTGTACCTGGTGTCGGACGGCGCGAACAAGCCCTATCGCCTCAAGGTGCGCGCGCCGGGATTCGCGCATCTCGCCGCGCTCGATGAAATGGTGCGCGGTCATATGCTGGCCGACGTGGTGGCGGTGATCGGCACGCAAGATATCGTGTTCGGCGAGATCGACCGATGAGCGTGCAATTGTCGGCGCACGTGCGCGAGGAAATCGATCGCTGGGTGGCGAAGTTCCCGCCGGATCGCAAACGCTCGGCGGTCATTTCCGCGCTGCATGCGGTACAGCACGAGAACCAGGGCTTTCTCACCCCGCGCGCTCATGGACGCGGTCGCCGACTACCTGGGGCTGCCGCCCATCCTGGTGTACGAGGTCGCGACCTTTTATTCCATGTTCGAAACCAAGCCCGTGGGCCGGCATCACGTTTCGGTCTGCACCAACATTTCCTGCATGCTGCGCGGCTCCCAGGAGGTGGTCGACAGGATCGAGAAAAAGCTCGGCATCAAGACCGGCGAGAGCACGCCCGACGGGCGCATTTACTTGAAGCGCGAGGAGGAATGTCTCGCGGCATGCACCGGCGCGCCGATGATGATGGTCGATCACGTCTATCACGAAAATCTGACCCCCGAGAGCATCGATCGGATCTTGGACGAATTGACATGAGTCTCATCGACCGGCGAGCGGGAGCGTTAATGGCTTACGAGCAGAATCTGGTGTTGTTCGAGGCGCTCGAGCACGAGCAGCCGTGGACGCTCGAGGGCTACCGCGCATTCGGCGGATACCAGGCGTGGGAGAAAATCCTGCGCGAACAGACGCCGCGCGAAAAGATCATCGAGGAGGTCAAGGCCTCGGGGCTGCGCGGCCGAGGCGGTGCGGCGTTTCCGACCGGCGTGAAGTGGAGCTTCATGCCGCGCTCATCGCCCGTGCAGAAATACGCCGTGTGCAATTCGGACGAATCCGAACCCGGCACCTGCCACGATCGCGACATCCTGCGCTACAACCCGCATTCGGTGATCGAGGGCATGGCGATCGGCGGCTACGCGATGACGGCAACCGTCGGCTACAACTACATTCGCGGCGAATTCCTGGGCGAGCCCATACCGCGCTTCGAAGCGGCGCTGGAAGAAGCCTACGCGGCGGGACTGTTCGGGAAGAATATTTTGGGTTCGGGCGTCGATTTCGATCTGCACACCTTCATCGGCGCCGGCGCCTACATCTGCGGCGAGGAGACGGCGCTGCTCGAGTCGCTCGAGGGCAAGCCCGGCAAGCCGCGCTTCAAGCCGCCGTTTCCCGCGAACTTCGGGCTGTTCGGCAAACCGACCACGATCAACAATACGCAAAGCTTCGCGTCCGTGCCGACCATCATGCGCAAGGGCGCGGCATGGTTCGCCGGTCTCGGGCCGCCGAACTCCGGCGGCACCGTGATCTTTTCGATGTCGGGTCACGTGGCCAAGCCCGGCAATTTCGAATTGCCGCTCGGGATTCCGTTCAGCGAACTGCTGGCGCTCGCCGGCGGCGTGTGGAAGGGGCGCAAGCTCAAGGCGGTGATACCCGGGCGGCTCCTCCGTGCCCGTGGTGCCGGGCGATGTGATGATGGCGACGAACATGGACTACGATTCGGTCAAGAAGGCCGGCTCATCGATCGGCACCGGCGCGGTGATCGTCATGGACGAGACCACCTGCATGGTACGAGCGCTCGAGCGCCTGGCGCGCTTCTACATGTCGGAGTCCTGCGGTCAATGCACGCCGTGCCGCGAGGGTACCGGTTGGCTCGATCGCATGCTGAAGCGCATCATCGCCGGCCAAGGCCGCAGCGAGGATCTGGGCTTGCTGCTCGATGTCGCCAATCGCATCGAGGGGCACACGATTTGCGCGTTGGGCGATGCGGCTGCGTGGCCGGTGCAGAGTTTCTTGAAGCATTTCCGGCACGAGTTTCAGTACATGATCGAGCATCAAGGCCGTTCGATCGTCGAAGGCCAAGCGGCGGCCGATGCCGCAGCTGTGGCGGCATAGAGGCGGACGATGAGCGACGATCTGGTCAATATCGAAGTCAACGGTGTGCCGCTGAAGGCCCGCAAGGGTCAGATGATCATGCAGGTCACGGACCCGGCGGACATCTATATCCCGCGCTTCTGCTACCACGCAAAGCTCACCGTCGCCGCCAATTGCCGCATGTGCCTGGTCGAAGTAGAAAAGGCGCCGAAGCCGCATGCCGGCCTGCGCCACGCCGGTCATGGAAGGCATGAAGGTGTTCACGAAGTCGCCGAAGGCCGTGGCCGCTCAGCGGGCGACCATGGAATTTCTACTGATCAATCATCCGCTCGATTGCCCGATCTGCGATCAGGGCGGCGAGTGCGAACTGCAGGATCTCGCGATGGGGTACGGCCGCGATATGTCGCGGTTCACGGAGCGCAAGCGGGTCGTCAAGGATAAGAACCTGGGTCCGCTGGTCTCGACCGACATGACCCGCTGCATCCAGTGCACGCGCTGCATCCGCTTCGGTCAGGAGATCCAGGGCTATCCGCAGCTCGGCACGACGGGCCGCGGCGAGCACATGCTGGTGGAGACCTACGTCGAGCAGAGCCTCGATCACGAGCTGTCGGCGAACATCATCGATTTGTGTCCCGTCGGGGCGCTCAACAACAAGCCTTTTCGCTATCACGCCCGCGCCTGGGAGATGTCGCAGCAGGCGCTGGTGTCGCCGCACGACGGATTCGGAACGAATATCTTCGCGCACATGCTGCGCGGCAAAGTGATGCGCGTGGTGCCGCGCGAGAATGAGGAGATCAACGAAACCTGGATCGCCGATCGCGACCGCTTCGGATTCGAGGGCATGTATTCGGCCGAGCGCGTAACTTCGCCGATGGTGCGCATCAATGGCGCCTTGCAGGCAGTCGATTGGGAGGTGGCGCTGACGGCGGCGGCCGAGGGCTTGCAGAAAGCAACCGCGAGCCACGGCGCTGCCAGCGTGGGGTTTCTCTCCTCGCCGATGGCCACCGTGGAGGAGATGTATCTGCTCGCGCAGATCGCGCGCAGCATCGGCAGCAACAACATCGATCATCGTCTGCGCCAATTGGATTTTCGCGGGCAGGAAAGCGAGCCGGCAATGCCGAGCCTCGGACTTAAGATCGCCGACGTCGAATTGCTCGAGGGGATGCTGCTCGTCGGTTCGAACCTGCGTCATGAGATGCCGATGTTGGCGCACCGCATCCGTAAAGCCGCGGTCAAGGGCGGCGCGAAAGTGGCGTTCCTCAATCCGCGCGCTTTCGAGTACCTGTTTCCGGTCGCAGCTTACGGTGTCGCCGAAGATCTGGTGGGTGAACTCGCCGCGGCGGTGCACGCGGCCGCGGCGGCCGCCAACAAGCCGGTACCGGCCGGCGTGCGCGCCGCGACGGTGAGCGAAGGGCACCGCGCGCTCGCTACGGCGCTCAAGCCCGGCGCACGCCGTGCGATCATTCTTGGCACGCTCGCGCAGCGGCACCCCGCCTATTCGGAACTCAAAGCGCTCGCCGCGATCTTGGCGAACCTGACCGGCGCGAGCGTCGGACTCATCACCGAGGGCCCCAATGCCGCCGGTGCGTACCTCGCGGGGGCGGTGCCGCATCGCGAACCGGGCGGTGCGCCTTCGGCCGCCGCGGGGCTGTCGGCCCGCGGCATGCTGGAGACGTGGCTCAAGGCCTATGTGCTGTTCGGCGGAATCGATCCCACCGATGATTTGGCGACTCCGCCCGAGGCGCTTGCGGCCGCGGATCTGGTCGTCGCGGTCACGACGCATCTGCCCGAGAGTCTGCGCGGCGTGGCGCACGTGGTGTTGCCGATCGGCTCGTTCGCCGAAAGCTCGGGAACGTACGTCAATGCCGAGGGGCGTTGGCAGAGCTGGGGCGGCGCGGCAAGCTTGGTGGGTGAAAGCCGTCCGGGCTGGAAAGTGTTGCGCGTGCTCGCGAATCTACTGAATGTGCACGGCATCGATTTCGTGAGCTCGGAGGAAATTCGAGACGCCTTGAAAATCCTGTGCGGCGAGCGCGCCGCGCGCCCGCCGGCAACAGTGCCGCCGCGAGCGCACCCGTTGCGGATAGCCGGCCGGCCGCGCGAGATGGCGAGGCTCGCGCGGGGTCATGGGTGGACATACCTCCTTACCAAGTCGACGTTCTGGTGCGCGGTTCCGAATCGCTGGCGAAAACCAAGGACGGGCACATGGCCCGCGCCGTGATCTGATCATGTGGGAGTGGAGCGCACTACGCGACTGGCTGTCGGGCTACATCACGCCGTACTGGAGCAATCCGTTGCTGACGGCGGTGCAGACGTTGATGGTGGTGGTGTGCCTGATTCTGGTGATGGCGTTCTACACCTTGGCCGAGCGCAAAGTCATCGGTTGGATCCAGTCGCGCAAGGGGCCGAACCGCGTCAATTTGTTCTGGATTCCGGGATTGGGTCAGCCGTTCGCGGACGTGGTCAAGCTCATGTTCAAGGAAATTCTGATTCCGGCGGACGCGAGCGGATTCTTGTTTCGTCTGGCGCCGTTCCTGGCGCTGGTGCCCTCGCTGGCGATTTGGGCGGTGATTCCGTTTTCGCCCGAACACGCCTTCGCCAACATCGATGCGGGCTTGCTGTATATCCTCGCCCTGACCTCGATGGGGGTGTACGGAATCATCCTCGCCGGCTGGGCGGCCAACTCCAAATACGCGTTTCTGGGGGCGATGCGCTCAGCGGCGCAAATCGTCGCCTATGAAATTGCCATGGGCTTCGCCATGGTCGGTGTTTTGATGGCCTCGGGCAGCCTGAACATCGGCGACATCGTTCGAGCCCAGCAAGGCGGCCTGTTTGAGCTGGAACTGGTTCTGGCTGTTCCCGCTGCTGGTGGTGTACTTCATTTCGGGCGTTGCCGAGACCAATCGCGCGCCGTTCGACGTGGCGGAAGGCGAATCGGAGATCGTCGCCGGATTCCACGTGGACTACTCCGGCATGGCGTTCGCGCTGTTCTTCATCGCCGAATACGTCAACATGATTCTGATCTCGGCGCTGACCGTCATTTTCTTCTTCGGCGGCTGGCTGTCGCCGTTCGACGGCTATCTGCCGGCCATCGGCGTGGCTCGCCGCACCGAGCTTTTTCTGGTTCGGTCTGAAGACACTTGTCCCCATGTTCTGTTTTCTCTGGTTGCGCGCGACCTTCCCGCGCTACCGCTACGATCAAATCATGCGCTTGGGCTGGAAGGCGCTGATTCCGGTGACCCTGGTTTGGCTCACGGTGGAGGGCCTCATGGCGTATGTCCAAGTCGGTCCGTGGAAGGGGCATCTGTGATGCAAGCCATGCGCAGTTTCATCAAGACTTTCCTGCTCTGGGAATTGCTGCAGGGCCTGTGGGTGACCTTGAAGGAGCATGTTCCGGCGCAAAGTCACGGTGAACTACCCGGAGGAGAAGACTCCGCAGAGCGCGCGCTTTCGCGGCTTGCACGCGCTGCGCCGCTACCCGAACGGCGAGGAGCGCTGCATCGCCTGCAAGCTCTGCGAGGCGGTTTGCCCGGCGCTCGCCATCACCATCGAGTCCGACGTGAGCAACGACGGCACGCGCCGCACGACCCGCTACGACATCGATTTGTTCAAGTGCATCTACTGCGGCTTCTGCGAGGAGGCGTGTCCGGTCGATGCCATCGTCGAGACGCGCTGCACGAATACCACATGGAAAATCGCGGCGAAAACATCATGAGCAAGGACAAGCTGCTCGGCATCGGCGAACGTTACGAGGCCATGATCGCGGCCGATCGCGCCGCCGACGCGCGGTACCGCTGATGTTTCCGACGATTCTCTTTTTCGTCTTCGCCGCCGTTCTGGTGTGCGCCGCGCTCGGCGTCGATCCTCGCGCGCAATCCCGTGCATTGCGCGCTGCTGCTGGTGCTGTGCTTCTTCAACAGCGCGGTCATCTGGCTGATGCTCGACGCGGAGTTCCTGGGCATCGTGCTGGTGCTGGTGTACGTCGGCGCGGTGATGGTGCTGTTCCTGTTCGTGGTCATGATGCTCGACATCGACACCGAGCAATTCCGCAAGGAATTGGCGGGCTATTGGCCGCTGGCGGTCGCCGTGGCGGGCTTCGTCGTGTTCGCGATCATCAACGTGATCGTGGTCAAGCACCTGGGCGGCGTCAGCTTCAAGACGGCGCCGGCGTTGCCGGCGAATTATTCGAATACCCGCGCCTTGGGGACGGTGTTGTTCACCCGCTATGCCTATCCCGCGCAGCTCGCGGCGGTCATCCTGCTGGTGGCGAGCGTCGCGGCAATCATCCTCACGCTGCGCCGGCGCACCGGCCGCAAGCCGCAGGACATCGCGCAGCAGGTGGCGGTGCGGGCGAAGGACCGCGTTCGAATCGTCAAAATGGCCTCCGAGAAAAGACCATGATTACCCTCACCCACGTGCTGGCGCTCTCCGGCATCCTGTTTGCGATCGCGGTTGCCGGCGTGTTCCTGAACCGCAAGAACATCATCGTCCTGCTGATGTGCATCGAACTCATGCTGCTCGCGGTGAACTTCAATTTCGTCGCCTTCTCGCGCTTATCGGCGACATCAGCGGCCAGATATTCGTGTTTTTCATTCTGACCGTGGCGGCGGCGGAAGCGGCAATCGGCCTCGCGATCCTGGTCGTGCTGTTCCGCGAGCGCCGCAGCATCGACGTCGAAGATCTCGACACGCTTCAAGGCTGAGGGTGGTTAAGAAGCAAATGCAGTCGATCTATCTAACGATTGCGCTCGCGCCGCTGGTCGCGGCGATTGCCGCGGGCTTGTTCGGCCGCGCCATCGGGCGGGTCGGGGCGCACAGCGTCGCCATCGCGGGCGTGGCGCTGTCCTGCGCGCTTGTCGCTGTACGTGCTGTATGAGATCCTCTTCGAGGCATGGCGCCGTTCGACGGGCCCGTGTACACCTGGCTGCTCAGCGACGGGCTCAAGATCGAGGTCGGATTCCTGATCGATCATCTGTCCGGCGCTGATGATGGCGGTGGTGACGTTCGTGTCGCTGATGGTGCACATCTACACCATCGGCTACATGCACGATGACCCCGGCTATCAGCGCTTCTTCAGCTACATCTCGCTGTTCACGTTTTCGCATGCTGATGCTGGTGATGTCGAACAACTTCATGCAGTTGTTCTTCGGCTGGGAGGGCGTCGGCGTGGTCTCGTACCTGCTCATCGGCTTCTGGTACACGCGCCCGACCGCGACTTTCGCCGCCCTCAAAGCATTCCTCGTCAATCGCATCGGCGATTTCGGCTTCATCTCGGGGATTGCCGCGGTGCTTCACTACACGGGCTCGCTGCGACTACTCGACCGTTTTCGCCCACGCGGGCCAGATTGCGGCAGGCGCAGATCCACGTCACGAGTACCATCGCCTGGCCGGCGATCACCTTCACCTGCATTTGCCTGTTCATCGGCGCGATGGGCAAGTCCGCCCAGGTGCCGCTGCACGTGTGGTTGCCGGATTCGATGGAAGGTCCCGACGCCGATCTCCGCTTTGATCCACGCCGCCACCATGGTGACGGCCGGCATCTTCATGGTGGCGCGGATGTCGCCGCTGTTCGAGACTGTCGGAGACGGCGCTGTCGATGGTGTTGATCATCGGCGCGACGACGGCGTTTTTCATGGGACTGTCTGGGCGTCGTCAACAACGACATCAAGCGGGTGATCGCCTATTCGACCCTATCGCAGCTCGGCTACATGACCGTGGCGCTCGGGGCGTCCGGCGTACGGCGCGGGGATCTTTCATCTGATGACGCACGCCTTCTTCAAGGCGCTGCTGTTCCTGGCGGCGGGTTCGGTGATCATCGCCATGCACCACGAGCAGGACATGCGCCAGATGGGCGGCCTCAAGAAGTACATGCCCATCACCTATTGGACCTTCCTGGTGGGCTCGCTGGCGTTGATCGGCTTTCCCGGCACGGCGGGCTTCTTTTCCAAGGATTTGCTGATCGATGCCGAGCACGCGTCGCACCGCGTCGGGGCGAGTTACGCGTATTTCTGCGTCCTCGCCGGCGTCTTCATCACGGCGCTGTACACCTTCCGCATGTTCTTCATGACGTTCCACGGCGAGGAGCGCATGGATCATGAGGTGCGCGAGCATCTGCACGAGAGTCCCTGGGTGGTGACGGTGCCGCTGATCCTGCTCGCCATACCTTCGGCGCTCATCGGCTGGTTCACCGTCAAGCCGTTGCTGTTCGGCGACTATCTTCGACGGGTCCATTCATGTGCTTGCCTGCGCACGAGGTGCTGAAGCGCCTGGGCGAGGAGTTTCACGGCCCCGGTCGCGTTCTTCGTGAGTCGGCGTTCACAACGTTGCCGTTGTGGTTCGCGGGGGCCGGCGTGTTCACGGCGTGGCTGTTCTTATCAAGAAGCCCGCGCTGGCGGATGCCGCGGAGCGATGGTTCAAGTGGCTGCACACGATTCTGATCAATAAGTACGGCTTCGATTGGTTCAACGAGCACGTGATCGTGGCTGCGGCCAGAGCTTTGGGCGGCGGATTGTGGAGAGGCGGCGATGAGGCACTGATCGACGGCGGGCTGGTCAACGGCAGCGCGCGGGTCGTGGGCTGGTTGGGCTCCGTGATGCGTTATGCGCAGTCCGGGTATTTGTATCACTACGCGTTCGCGATGATTCTCGGGCTGGCCTCGCTGCTGCTTTGGCTGATGTGGCGGCCATGATGTTGAACGCTCACTTGCTGGCCATACTAATCTGGCTGCCCATCGTCGGCGGTTGCGTGGTGCTCGGCTTGGGCGAGCGCGTGGCTGTCGCGAAATGGTTGTCCCTGGGGGTTTCGGTCCTGACGCTGCTGCTCAGCGTGCCGCTGTACTCGGCATTCAAGATCGGCACCGCTGAGATGCAGTTCGTCGAGCGGACCTCGTGGATTCCAGCCATTCATGCGGATTTCTACATCGGCGTCGACGGCATTTCGATGCCGCTGATCCTGCTGACGACGTTCACCACCGTGCTGATCGTGATTGCGGGCTGGAGTAACGTCGCGAAGCGCGTCGCGCAATACTTTGCGGCTTTTCTATTCTTGGAAGGATTGATGATCGGCGTGTTCGCGGCGTTGGACGCGGCGCTGTTCTACGTCTTTTGGGAGGCCATGCTGCTGCCGATGTTCATCATCATCGGCGTTTGGGGCGGTCCGCGCCGCGTCTACGCAACGCATCAAGTTCTTCTTGTATACCTTCATCGGCTCGCTGCTGATGCTGGTTGCGCTGATTTACATGTACCTGAAATCGGGTACTTACGAACTCGCGGTGCTGCAGGGGATGCCGCTGACCCTCACCGAGCAAACCTTTATCTTTCTGGCGTTCTTCACCGCGTTCGCGGTGAAGGTTCCCATGTGGCCGGTGCATACCTGGTTGCCGGATGCGCACGTGGAGGCGCCGACCGGGGGCTCCGTCGTGTTGGCGGCGATCATGCTCAAGATGGGCGGATACGGTTTTCTGCGCTTTTCGTTGCCCATCGCGCCCGACGCCAGCCGCGAACTGGATTGGCTGATCATCGGCCTGTCGTTGATCGCCGTGGTGTACATCGGGTTCGTGGCCCTGGTGCAGCAAGATATGAAGAAGCTGATCGCTTATTCATCGATTGCCCACATGGGATTCGTCACGTTGGGGATGTTCATCGGCTTTCAGATCGTGGCTCACACGGGCCGTACCACCGGCATCGAATTAGGCCTGGATGGCGCCGTGGTGCAAATGCTGTCGCATGGCTTGGTATCGGGCGCGATGTTCCTATGCGTCGGAGTGATGTACGACCGGGTGCACAGCCGGGAGATCAGCGCGTACGGCGGAGTGGTGAATACCATGCCGAAATTCGCCGCCTTCATGGTGCTGTTCGCGCTGGCGAACTCCGGCGTCCCCGGTACGTCGGGTTTCGTGGGCGAATTCCTGGTCATCTTGGCGTCGTTCCGGGCGAATGTCTGGTATGCGTTCCTGGCGGGAACGACCTTGGTCTTGGGCGCGGCCTATACGTTGTGGCTGGTGAAGAGGGTGATCTTCGGCGAGGTGGCCAACGCACATGTTGCGGCGCTCAAAGATCTCAATGGCCGCGAGTTCTTGGTTCTGGGCATGCTCGCGGCCGGTGTGTTGCTGGTCGGCCTGTGGCCGGCGCCGTTGCTCGATGTCATGCGCGCGACCACGCACCATTTGGCCCAGCAACTGCTGGTCTCGAAGATTGTCCCCTAAGGTTGACACATGAACGGTTTTAGCGTCGCAGACTTCAATCAGGGCCTCATCTACGCCAGGCCGGAGATATTTTTGGGCGTCGCGGCATGCGCGATCCTGATGCTGGATCTGTTCGTGTCCGATTCGCTGCGCCGCTGGAACGGCGTACTCGCCGTCATCAGTTTGCTTCTGACCGCCGTGTTGGTCGCGGTGCAGCCCGCGTCCGCGAAGATCGTCGCGCTGGGCGGCTTATTCGAACTGGATCGCATGGCGCAGGTGCTGAAGGTCGTGACGTTGTTGACTGTGGCGGCGGTGTTCGTGTATTCGACGGATGATCTTAAGCGCCGGGCGATTCTCAAGGGCGAATATTACGTCCTGGGGCTGTTCGCCACGCTCGGCGGGATGGTGCTGATTTCCGCGGGCAGCCTGATCACGCTGTACTTGGGGCTCGAGCTGATGTCGTTGTGCCTGTACGCGATGGTCGCATTCGACCGGGATTCCGGCATAGCCGCCGAATCCGCCATCAAGTATTTCGTGCTGGGATCGATGGCTTCGGGAACGCTGCTGTACGGCATGTCGATCGTGTACGGGGTGACCGGAAGTCTGGAACTGCAGGCGATTGCGACCGCCGTGCACGGCGGTTTCTCGGACAACGTCGGGTTGTTGTTCGGTATCGCGTTTCTCATCGTCGGCATAGGATTCAAGTTGGGAGCGGTGCCGTTTCACATGTGGATCCCGGACGTATACGAGGGTTCGCCCACTTGCGTGACCGTGTTCATCGGCACGGCATCGAAGCTCGCGGCGTTCGCGCTCGCCATGCGGCTGCTGCCCGAGGCTTTGGCGGCTTCGCAGCCGGATTGGAGCCAAATGCTCGTCGTGCTCGCGGTGCTCTCCATGGCGATCGGCAACATCGTCGCGATCGCGCAAAGCAATCTCAAACGAATGCTGGCCTATTCCACGATTTCGCACATCGGATACATACTGCTCGGGATACTCTCGGGTACGGCGCAGGGCTATCAGGCCGCCATGTTCTACATGATCAGCTACGTCATCGTCGCGAGCGGCGCCTTCGGCATGATTTTGCTGCTGGCGCGGCAGGGCTTCGAGGCCGATAAGCTCGTGGACTTCAAGGGCCTGAATGCGCGCAGCCCTTGGTTCGCCGGCATGATGGCGATTCTGATGTTCAGCCTCGCCGGTGTGCCGCCGTTCATCGGATTCTGGGCCAAGCTCGGCGTGGTGCAGGCGGTTTTGGGCGTGAGTCTGACCTGGCTCGCCGTGGTGGCCGTGCTGTTCTCGGTGATCGGCGCGTTCTACTATCTCCGAATCGTCAAGTTGATGTATTTCGATGATCCCACCGATAGCGCCCAAATCGGCGGCTCGACGCTGATGCGCACCGTGCTCAGCGCCAATGCGCTCCTGGCGCTTGCCTTGGGTGTCGTTCCCGGCGGCCTGATCGCGCTGTGTCAGCGAGCGCTGCCGTAGGGGAACTGTCAGGCGGGGAGTCCACACCCTTGCATTGGCGAGCCTACCCGGTACAATGGGCGGCTATTCCGGTGCGGGGTGGAGCAGTCTGGCAGCTCGTCGGGCTCATAACCCGAAGGTCGTAGGTTCAAATCCTACCCCCGCTACCAATATTCCATTCTACATCAACGGCTTAGACTCGACTTGAGCTCCAGGGTTCCGTTGCATTAACGGGCGATAACGTGTAATTACGGCGTCCGGGGACCGCCAAATGACGAAGGGGCGATATGGTACAAGTCCCCGAATCGACCCTCGTGGAAAGCCGAGTACACGGCGTCATGAAACTCCGGATGTAACATTTGGGGGACCAACAAACTGCGGCGCCCAATGTTTTGAAAGTCTGTTTGCAGCTCGCATTGTTCACCTTGCTCAGTCAGAATGACAATTCCGTTCTTTCCGTTGTATCCCTCGTCGGATTCAATCAGTTCCTGCGATTCTAACCACTTAAGGGCCTTCTGAAAGGCTCGATCAAGTTTCCGCTGCAAATCGCGAATTTGAACCGGCGTGAGGAGCGTCGGATCTCCCGGCATGAAGAGATCGCTGCAAGGTGAATCGCGATTTACAGGCGCAGCTATTGGGTTTTTCTTGCGTGACTTCATCACCACCAACACAGCCGCCGCGAGTTCTTCCGTCGTAAAATCTAGGAGCTCGGCCGGATCATGAACCTTTCTTAGTAACTCTCGCATGGTCGTTGGTATCGCTTTCGGAAGAACGCCTGCGGAAATCTCCGGGGGAGTTTCTCCGATTCTGTACTTTTGGAGTGCGCGTGGCCGCGTTCTAGACTCGTTAAATATCGGCTAGCCGATGCACGGTATCCGGAAATCGTTGCACCATGCGAATCAGTAACGCGGCTTGGGCATTCGGCTTCGCTCGCCCCTGCTCCCAATTTTCAAGGGTCCGCACGTTGGTCCGCAGATATCCCGCGAAGAGCGCACGCGAAAGGTTCAGATCCTCCCGAATTCGTGCAAGCTCGCGGGCAGTTATCTTCGGAGCAGGTTTTGCCTTGACGGCGTGTGTGCGCAGCGTTCGCTTGCCAGCCCGCTGATCCGACAGCGCGTCAAATCCCTCGATCAGTTCTTTAAACAGGTCGCGCTTTTTCTTCATGACTTTCTCCTCATCTTCAACTCGTCCTTTACGCGCTCTTTCAACGCTGCCCGCTGCTTAGGCGTCAGATCGGCCATTTCATCCTTGTCGTACAAGGTGAATAACCAAAATTCGGGTCCACCCGTCCAGTAGTAATAAATCACGCGCAGACCACCGCGCTTGCCCTTTGATCGACGGGAATCGCCGAACCGCACCTTGCGAAGCCCACCCGTACCCTCGATCAAGTCACCCGCCGTCGGACTAGCCATCAATGTGCCTGCAACTGCGCAAAACTGTCGTCATCAAGGTAATCGTCGCGATGTCGCTCAAACGCAGGCAGTTCAATGAAGACGGCTTTCACATTGGTAGTATACGCAACTTGCGTATACTCTGCACTGCTATTCGTGTTGGTTGGAACTGGCGCATTGGGGGGGTGCTTAAAAAAGTGGTTTTCGGGGCGCCGCCATCGCGGCGTCGGTGCGACAAAGTCGAGATTCGCTCGTTGGCTAACAGTTATGCGAGTGCTCGGTCCCAGATCTGCTTGAGTGACCCGAAGTTCTGATATCGACCGCGCCCGAAACGAGAATTGCCTCTTGCGTATCCGATGGGCAAGCTCGATACCGGCCAAGGTAATGGCCGCACTCCCGAAAGACTTGAACCCTCCGACCATCGCGGCGCATCGGCGTTTGATCGCTCGATGATCCTGCTCAATGATATTGTTGAGGTACTGGTTACTTCTCACCTCAACATACTTCCACCTCGGATTCTCCCGCCGCAGAAGCCGAAGCGCCATGTGACTCTGCAAGTGGCCATCGAGCGTGATCTTGCGTGGCCACCTCGGCAAACTCGTCGATAGAGCTTTGCGAAAGAATGCCTGTGCAGCGGCGATGCCGCGATCCGGCCGAAGCAGAAAATCCACCGTCTTGCCGTGCTTGTCGACAGCGCGATAGAGATAACTCCACTTGCCCCGAATTTTTATATAAGTTTCATCCACGCGCCAGGAAGTATTCACCGG
The DNA here is from genome assembly GCA_963783185.1 of uncultured Gammaproteobacteria bacterium. Lineage (GTDB taxonomy): Bacteria > Pseudomonadota > Gammaproteobacteria > Steroidobacterales > Steroidobacteraceae > Bog-1198. The sequence continues at coordinate 48,126 of CAWAMT010000006.1, forward strand.
CCGTGCGAAGCGGTTCCATCGCTTCTCGAACTCCGGCACATAGCGAATCACCCAGCGAAGAATCGTCGTGTGCGAGACGACAATGCCGCGCTCGGCCATCATCGCCACGAGATCCCGATAGCTCAATCGGTAGGTGATGTACCAGCGCACGCACAGCTCGATGATCTCTGCATCGAACCGGCGACGTCGGTAAATGGGATCTCGGACAATAGGCTTGGTCATTGGGCGTCTCGTGGACGCCGGAATTGTACGATATCGCCCCTTCGTCATTTGGCGGTCCCCGGACGCCGTAATTACACGTTATCGCCCGTTAATGCAACGGAACCTTTGCCTTGACCCCGTCCTTGCGACGCTTGTCGATGAACGGCTGCAACTTCTCCATGTACACCCCGGAGAGATAAAGATCCCCGATGAAGGGATCTAGAATCGCCAAATGACACGCATCATCGCTGATACTTCTCTTGTGCTGATTCTCCTGCAGGTACTTCGTTGCAGCTGCGCGAAAAGTCCTGTCTGGCCGAACCCCGTAAATCAACGTCTTCCGAATCGCTTCGATACGCTTCGCGAGCAGCGCTACGGCCTCCGTGAGGTTGCCTGTTGCAGCGCTCTCTCGAATGCGGACGCCTCTGAACTGCTTGTCGATATGCCAAATCCCACCGCGTTTTGTGAGACCCGACGTCTTTTGGTTTCCCATGGCTTTTTCCTTTCAGATTGAGCCGCGAGATGCTCGTTGCGGCTCTTATAGTCGTCTGCCCATCGATCGAGGTCAAGGCGATCAAATGCCACCCCTTGCGCGCCGATGGGATGGTGAGTGCGGGGCGCACCTCCCGATTGAAGCGGTTCTTGTCCATCCCTAAGTACCGCGGCGCATCTCGCAACCGGATGAATCGCGGTGCCACGGCATTCCGGGAGGGGTCAGCAAGCTGGCCTATGCGAGCCATATTTCCGGCGGAGAAGAGGTCTTCCCAGTGCGGCAATTGCTCATTGACGTTAGGCGAGGGACTAACGCGATGCGAAGCGGTCAGTGAAGCCGGCGTAGCGGGCAAAGATTCGTCGGGTTTCATAAACGACCATCATGTGTGGTTCCGGTCGTTTAGGGTCAAGTCATCACGTATGTCGAAATGATGCGCCTTACGGCAGGCGAATGGTGAGCGAGTTTCGCGGGAAATTCAGGTAACTCTCACCGAGTCAGAAGTCCGCGATCAGTCGCGCAGGCGCTATCGCATGATTTCGACCTGTAGTACCCACGCATTGTACAAAGCGACAATCAGAGAAACGATCAAACCGAAAGCGAGCCAGAGCAGTCCGCCGTCCAAATGACCTTTTAGGGATAGGGCGGCGAGCAGCAAGGGCACCGTGGCGCTTTGAAACAGCAGAAATCACCAGTATCGTTCGGAGCCTTCCAGCCATGCCTCGGTCTCCGAAAAACAATTCATCAACTGCGCTTCGCCCGAGATTTCGAACAGCAAATCGTCCATCAAATTATCGAGATCCTCTTCGGTGCGATACGAGATCTGCAATTGATGCTCCCCGGTCAGGAGGCGCGTAGCACCATAGTGCGCCAGGACGTGGCGTTGGATACTCTCGTACGCTCGCCTTTGTCCACGCAAATAGTGCTTGTTGTGCTCAATCCGCAGGCGCAGCAGTATGGTACCGGTTCGCCTATTGCTCACATTGATCACCTCCAACCTCAAAACGATCGCCCGGACCCCATCCCCAATTTGTCAACCGACCCACCCGGCCTCGGAATCCGAGGCCGGGCAGAAATGAACTTAGCCATTTTTTGCATGTTGACTAGACTTCATAAAATCCGCGATTGATGCCTTTATCTTCGCGAAGAAACCAGTTCCGAATTTGTTGTCTGCGGTTTTCTCCCGAATCTCCGCCAATTGCTGGTACATCTTGTCGAAGTCCTTTTTGGTGCCGTATCCCAGCGTCTGAGCCAATTCCAATTGACCACGCGCGTCATCCATGGCGGTCTTCAGATGTTCGTTGTCGTCCTTGGTACGTTCTTTCTTTTCTGCCAAGGTCTCGGCAGTTTTTAAGGACTCCTGGGCCTTCACTACCGGCAGCGGGATAATGGTTTCGGTTACCACTTGCGTGTTCAATGCGGTTTGCAAGAGGCGCTTGGCATCCTCTTTTTTGTTCTGATCGATGAGATTGACCGCTGCCTTGATTGCATCCGGATAGGTCGCGAGCGGAATGTTGGTCACACTGATGACGGTCTCGCTAGCAAGATTGTTCAAAACGTGCCGAGCTTCCTGCAATCGTCCCTCCTCCATGAGGACCTCAGCCTGCTGACGCACTTTCTTAACCGCATCGAGGCCCCCTTGCACATCGTAAGTGACCACTCCGATTCCGGCTGGGGCTAACTGGAGTTTTGGGTCTCGTGCCAGGATGACATCGAGCTTGCCGGTCGCCCGCTCCAGTGCGGCCAGGGCTTCTTTTGTTTTATCCTCGTCCAGATGTTTTAGGGCCGCTTGTGTTTCCTGAATCGCAGCAGTGGCGTCCGCCAACAAGGCCTTACGTTTTTCCTCGGTTTGACTCTGCGACTGAGGGTCCGATTTGGTGACCGCCGAGTTATCTGCAAAAGCGACTGTCGGGAGCACCGCGAGCGAACCCAAAATGCAGGCCAACATGACTTTGGTTGAAAGTGACATATTTCCTCCTTTTCACGCGCTATGCGCCGCACCGCGCGACGCTTATGCCGCGAAAGTAAGGAGCGGAAATTAATTTTCAAGCCCCGCGGATGTGACCTGACCCTCCGCCGATCACAGGATCATTCGGACTGCCATTTGATCCCTTACCAGCCGATGCACGCACCCGCTACGATGGTGACGGCGGCGAGGGTGGCGGTTGTAGCTGCAAGCGTCATACTCGAACACAGAATGAAGCACTTGCGGCAAACAATGCGATCAGGTCGACCGTGCGAACCTAAATAATGCAGTCGCGCCCCATCGGCACTTTGACAATCCATGGAGGGGGCGTTGGATCCACTTGACCACGAAGTCTTTCGAACGCTCATCGGATCGATTTCATCGTACTCATCGCGATGGAATTCAAGCTGCCGGTGAATAGCTAATGGGCGAAGATCACGCCATTACGTGACGTTTGATTTCGTGCAACGCGCCCCGCCGCAGCGATCCGCCAGAGGATCACGACCACTCGAAGGACCATAACGCTCGAACTCACCAGCGTGACCGGCTCACCTCACTTCTTGGGTCTGCCTGCGGCGGTTGCCAAGGCCAGGCTGAGCGCCGTGGCAGATGCCCAGACATGAGGCAGTGTTTGAACCAGATCCACTGCCATGCTCGGCATTGCCACAGCACACAGCGCGATGGCAGCGACAATGCGACGCGCGATCGTCGCGACCCGACGTTTCATTTTCGGCCGACTCACGCGCATGGCCGCAACTCCACAGTGGTTACCAGACCGCCGTAACGACGACGATGACCGGACCGAACCGGCGATTCTCCGAGCGAAGGCCCCCGCGATGGGTTCATCGGCTGGGAGCGGGGACGGCGTCGACCCGTCAGCACATTGGGCGGTTCCATTTCCCTACTCAGCGCGGCGACCGGGTGGATGGGCGAAGTCGTGTCCGGGTGTTCGGCGCGCCAACCTTCCGTGGGTGAAGCCGCGACCGCGAACACCGGCAGATGTCCGCAGCGATACAGGCGCCCCGACGGCCCCGCGACACCATAGGGCCAACCGCGCACTGCACCCTGCCGCCGCAGGTCATAGACATAGGCGTCGGAGGGTAGGCTCGATAACCAACCCCGAATCTCCTCATCCGCGCGGTAGACACTGTAGGGGCGCAACGCCAATGCTCGGCGATGGGCCCACACGGCATGCGCGGTAGCCGTCAAATCCTGCAGCCACGCGAGGGTCTGTCCTCGATGGGCGTGTTCATGAAGCGTGGCGAGGAACGCAGGCAGATCATCGCAAACGTGCACCGCCACTTGCGGGTCGGGAAACACACACCACACAGGACCCGGCAAATCCCTGTCACCCGATTCCGCAATCCAGCGCCGCCCGGCGTCATCGATCGCTAACGTCAAGCAGGGCTGGAACACAGCGCACGGCTCTTTTGGAAACCAGCACCCGGTAAAATCGATAGGCCCTAGTTCAGTGTCCGCAAGCCCGCAGCAAGTGGCGAGCAATGCCTGTATGGATGGGGTGATAATCCCGGGGTAAGTTGATCTGAGGGCATGAACGGTCTCCGGACGAAGGCCCGGCAGGGCCCTGACCGAAAGCGTTTTGCCGCTGGCATCAACCCAGGGCGTCGAGAGCAAGGGAGTCATCGTGTCAGGTGTTGACATGCTGAATACCTCTTTAAATCTAAAGCTAAACCAACTGTCTCCTGTTTAAGTAAAAAGGGTCTTCACGGCGCAGAAGTCCTCTGTGATCGATGAAGGCCAGGCGGAAATTTAGCGCAACTATTATTTTTTTCAAGGGGTCCCGTCCCACAGGATTTGAACCGCAGCACAAATGCCAACCCACCACGGCTGAGCGCGCCCGATGCTTTTTGCGCCGCATCAAGACGGCCCCGCGAGGTCAACAAAATTTTGCATCAAAGGCTCTTGAAAGTCGCCGGCGCTGCTCTATATGGCCCTCGTCTGGGGATATTGTTTATAGGAGGTAACGACCATGAATGTTCGAGATCTTGTTCCCTGGTCTCGGGGCGATCGTGAGCGTAGTCCCGCGACCCGATCCGATTCGCTCAATCCTGTAATGAGTTTGCATCGGGAAATGAATCGTCTATTCGATGATGTGTTCCGGGGCTTTGATGACTCTCGACTCTTCGCAGGCCGCAGTGGGTGGCCCAGCATGGATGTTGAGGAAAGCGACAAGGAGTACCGGGTCACGGCCGAACTTCCCGGCCTTGAGGAGCGCGACGTTGAAGTGCTACTTCAGGACGGTCTGCTCACCGTGCGGGGCGAAAAGAAGCTGGAGACCGAGAATCGCAACCGCACCTACAGCGAGCGGTTCTACGGCCGCTTTGAGCGACAGATCACGCTCGATCGGGATGTCGATGAAGGCGCCGTGAACGCCACATTCAAGAATGGCATTCTGACGGTGACAATCCCCAAGAGTGCGCGAGCCGTCGAACGCTCGAAGCGAATTCCCATCAATACGGCTAAAACGGAGGGTAAGTCGCACTAAGTGAAGGTTCGGGTGGATCTGCGGGGCTGTCGCGCAGATCCGCCCACAGGAAGCGTTTCCGACGCTTCCGGTTACTCACTGCAATTAACCAAAAGGAGGTTCCATGAATATTCGACCATTGCATGATCGACTCATCGTCAAGCGGGAAGCCGAAGAGCGAAAGTCCCCTGGCGGCATCGTCATCCCTGACACCGCGACCGAGAAGCCGACCTTCGGAAAAGTCATCGCCGTGGGCAGAGGCAAGAGTCTCGAGAAGGGTGAACCGGAGACATAGGTAACTTGGCCTCAACCGGTCATCGAAACACTGGATTCAATTATGTTGTGCTCGACATAATTGAACTTATGTGTAGCGCCCAGTTATGTGGAGACACGGCCAGCAACACAGCCGGATCTGCTTTCCATGACCTGCCGCTTCACATAATTTAGGGGCGGCTCCGCGGATTGGCTGGTCCGATTATTCTCGCAATGCCAGAAAACCGAGAATTCGGCCTGCAATTTCCGACGCGTTAGTTTCCAGCGCGAAATGACCGGCATTCAGCATATGAAGTTCTACATGCTTTAGATCCTTTCGATACGCCTCGGCGCCTGCCGGCGTAAAGACAAAGTCACCTTTACCCCAAACGATCAGGGTCGGTGGCTGATACTTGCGAAAATAGGCATGCCATTCGTCATAGTGCTCGACGTTGCTACCGTAATTGGCGTGTAGGGCAAACTGGATTTCTTTGTCGCCCGGTCGGTCCATTCCCCACTGCGCGTGTTCCCACGCATCGGGACTCACCAACGATGGATCGGGAGCGCCCTCGAGGTACTGTCTCTTCGTCGCCGGCAACTCGAACAGCTCCTTTAACCGTGCTTCGGTTTGCGGAGTTCGCTCTTTCCATATGCGAAGAACCACATCTCTGACGCCACTGGATACGCCCTCCTCGTAGGCGTTCGCGTTTTGAATGATCAGGGCGCGCACTTGCTCCGGTCGGCGCGCCGCGAGCCTGAATCCGACGGGGCCGCCAAAATCCTGCATATACAGCGCGTACCGCTTGAGACCCAGCGTATCGACAAAACCCTCCATGACATCGGCCAGGTGGTCGAATGTGTAATCGAACTCGCTCACCTTGGGCCGCGCACTGTAGCCAAATCCAGGATAGTCGGGCGCGATCAAATAATATCGATCGGCCAGGAGCGGGATGAGATCCCGGAACATATGCGACGAGGTGGGGAAGCCATGCAGCAGTAAAATGGTCGGTGCCTTCGGGTTTCCGGCTTCCCGGTAAAAAATGTTGACGCCGGCGACGTCAACCGTCCGATAGTGGATCTCATTAAATGCCGCTTGCACCGACTGAGTTGGCATGACGATACCTCCTAAGGAAAGTAGAGATTGACAGGCGAGAGAAAATCATCGAGTGGCGCCTCCGACATCTACCACGAGCCTTCCACGCGCGGAGCGACTGGTGAGAGCCTCATAAGCCTCGCCGACTGAATCGAGTGTGAATCGACGCGGATCGAGACGAGGCCGAACTCTGCCTGCTTCGACGAGACGCGTCGCCTGGCTCATGATTTCCCCGTGATGCGCTCTCCCTACGTTGGTGAGCAACGGCAGTAGTGTGAAGATGCCGGAGTAAGTCGCCGCGCGAAACGACAGCGGCGCAAGCGCATGCGTTCCCCAGCCTAAGGCACTCACGACGTGACCGAAGCGCCGCACGCCCTCGAAAGACGCGTCAAGTGTTGCGCCCCCGACCGTATCGAAGATCACATCGAATCCAAGGCCACCCGTAAGCCGATCAACGTAATCGGTCACTCGCTCACTCGCGTAGTCGATGAACGTCGCGCCTAGGCTTTCTATTTGATCTCGCTGGCGTTGGGAGCCAGTCGAAAATACTTTCGCACCCAGGGTATTGGCAATTTGAACGGCGATGTGCCCAATGCCGCCGGCTCCGCCGTGGACCAACACCGTTTGGTTGGCGCGAACAGCTGCCCGATCGACGAGTCCCTCCCATGCGGTGATGAAGACCAGCGGTAGGGCTGCCGACTCGCGCATGGAGAGATTCGTCGGCTTGATCGCCAGTAGATCGGCGTCGACCACGGCGAACTGCGCCAAGCTGCCAGGGTGACCGCCGACGCCTCCGGTCATTCCGTAGACTTCATCGCCTAGACGAAATCGCTCTACACCGTAGCCAACGGCCTCGATTACACCGGCGAGATCTAGGCCCAAAATGGCGGGCAACGGATGGCGGGCATGCGGAGCCGTTCCCGCGTAGATCTTGGTGTCCAACGGATTCACTCCGCTTGCGTGAATACGAACCTGTACTTGTCCAGCCCCCGCATCAGGACGTGCGATGGAAAAGAGGCGAATCGGCTCTCCCGATGTCTGAGCTATCGCGGCGATCATGGGGATATGATCAGGACGACGATCTCCATTGAGTCTGCCCTGGCTCATCATCTTGCCTTCAGAGCTTGCGCCGCCTCCGTAATGAACGCCGCCACTTCATCCGGGTGGGATAACATTGGGACGTGACTCGACGGCAGCGTAATTGACCTGGCTTTGATCACTTTGGCCATCGCGACCTCGAATGAGGGTGCGATCATGCGGTCGTTCTGCGCCACCACGTACCAGGACGGTTTTGTCTTCCAGGCGGCGGTGCTGATCTTTTGCGTAAAGGCGTTGATAGATGTTGGGCCTTGGGTGGCCGCCATCACCCTCCTTTCGGAGAGAGGCAGATCTTGCGCGAAGTCCTCTTCCACGCCTTTTTGCGTGAGAGAAAGAAATCCCGCCTCGTCGGGCTTCGCTTCGGCATTTCCGGGCGGCACTGGAAACTCCTTGCCCAACTCCACGAGCGCTTCGGCATCATTCGGGGCAAACGCGGCCACGTAGACAAGGCCTTTCACTTTCGGGTCATTGCCCGCCTCCGTGATGACCGCACCGCCATATGAGTGGCCTACCAAGAGGACGGCCCCATCCTGCAAGGCGATTGCGCGCTTGGTTGTCGCGACATCGTCGACTAGCGACGTCAACGGATTTTGGACGGCGACCACATGCAATCCTTTAGCCTCGAGCAACGGGATGACTTTCGACCAACTCGATCCGTCTGCCCATGCCCCATGCACTAGGACGACGTTTTTCAAGCCTTGAAACTCGCTGCCTTCTGCCCCGGTAGTCTGTGAATTGAGCATACGAACTCCTAGATAATCAGTGTTAGTGAGAACAATCTACGCATTTCGATTCATCCCGTTGGCTGCAAGTCATGTAGTTTGGGCTGCCGAGCGAGGACTTCGGCGGCGCGCCGCTGCCAATCGAGAGCCAGACCTCGCATGTCCTTCATCTGTTGCCATTCGACACGAGTCGCATTGTGGTGCGTGATTAACTCCACCAGTCGCGTAAACGCGAAATCCGGATTGGGTTGCTCCAGTACCTCCACCCGGTCGCCCCGACGATTCCCAAATGGACCACGTTGACCGCACTGGACACTAAGTGCTTCACAAAGCCGCTCGGTACACCGTCGGGTCCGAGCGGAGCGACTTTGCCCACATGGATCGATGCAACCCGCCGGCTCATTCATCGCTGAAACTCCAAATGGAGCAAGGGCGTCAAGTCTAGGAGCGTTGAACCGCTGGCATCCGCAGCCACTTCGAGCTCTTCGAGAGGCGCCGACAGACGATTATTCCAAAACGTGGGATAGCCAAACCAGCGCGAGCCGGCTGCGTCCCAGCCGGCGGATGCGACGAACAGAATTTCCTCACGCCTGTAACCGGTCCTATCGACCGCCAACTGATAAGCCTTCGGATCCGGCTTGAAGCTCGAAATCTTGTCAGTGCTCAGAACGTGATCGACCGCTCCGTGCAGCCCGTTGGCCCGCAGCGAGGCCTCCAGTATCGCCTCCGTCGCGTTGGACAGGATCAGCACCTGTTTGCCGGCCGCTCTAAGCTGAGAGAGAACGGTTGCCACATCGGGCCACACCGCCATGCGCAGATAGGTCCGCAGGAGCGCATCCCGGACGCTATCCGACAGGCTTACCCCCGTAGATCGTGCGGCGAAGATCAGGGCATTACGGGTTGTTTCCCAAAAATCTTGGTATTTCCCCGCGAGCGCGGTGAGCCACTGATACTCGAACTGCCGAGATCGCCATGCTGCACTGAGCATCGATCCCTTTCCCGGGAAGGCGGATTCGCAGGCCACCCATAATGGCCTAAGGTCGAAGATGGCGAACGCGTCGAACGTTACCGCTCTGATGCGATTCGCCTCAAAAGGTGTCGAGGAGGATGCGCTCATCCCGACGGATGCAGCGAACGTCGCGCCGCCCAGTAATAGCAGAGAACGCCGAGAGATTTGATAGTCGAATGTGCTAATCGAGTGTTCCATGGCAGGGACGCTTCCGGTCACGCACTCAAGGTTCTCAATTCCCCTTGCATCACGCCGACAAGCGTCCGCACCAGCAGTCCGGCAATCGCTATTGTCGCAAGGGCTAGGAGTGCCCAGGCGATTCCTGCCGTAAACCAATTGGGATCAAACGCTGCAAAACGAAGTGCCGCGATGGCGGACGCTGCGAGCGGGAAACTTACCGCCCACCAGGAGACACGAAATGGACAGCATTGCCGTAAGACTCGCAGTCGCCCTAGGAGCACGGCCAACACGAACAACATCAAAAAGTAGAGGGATTGAGCAAAGAGATCAATCCGTCCCACTGTAACGACGTAGCTTGAAAATCCCACAGAGAACGGCGCCACGAGAATCAACAGGGACGGCTGCAGGGCATCCGGCATCGGCGCTTCGAAAACCAGTCGCGAGAAGATGAGCGTGAATAAAGGCACTGCAAAAAACAATCCAATGGCAAGTCCCAGGACCATCACTTCCGGCAGGGGCGGCAGTCCCAGTGAGGGTAGCGCCAGCGGCACATCGAGCATCCCGACGACGGGCACAATCCAAGCGGGGGTGGCGTGCGCGGTCTGTTGCCGATCGCTCATCCAGCGGCTGACGATTGTCCAGGCAAATACGACCATGCCAACGGCTCCTACCGACCACATGACCTGCGCAATCCGCAGGTTCACCGGCGCAATCACAATGGGGAGTAGCAGGACGCTGATGAGGAACGTCCCGAACAGATTCCCGGCAATAGGGTGGCGAAACTCCGATAGGACTTTGTCAGGCGCACAAATAACCTTGACGCTGTACGCACCGAGCAACGCCAGGAAGACGACAACGGCTATGACAGCGATGGTGTCGGATACCCAAAGAGGCATATCGAAGACTTTATTGGCCTGTTTCCAGGCTACGCTCAATCCCGTCAGGCCCATGGTCGAGCCAAAGAAGCCGATTGGAAGGTATTCGAGCCTCTTCGGAGTCGTGATCGATTCTACCGTCGTTGCCATATCAGAATCTCCGAATTAGTGGCCCATTGCTCACATGCCACAGGGCTATCGTCTCCGGCGCACCGTCCGCGTTCGCATCAGTAGCTCACAGCGCAGAGATTGCCACGTGCCTTGTTCCCGGTTGGATCTGCCGCTCCAGAGTCTGGAGCATTGGCGTACCCTGCGTACCCTAGTTGGCGCAAAACAATTATGCGGCGGCTGCATGAATCGTAGGTCAGAAGGGCTTAATGTGAGCAACTTGGCACTCGCGAAGTGAGGGTTTGTATGTATCTCGCTCGACCGATCGGTATCGCCGTGCTCGTTCGAAGTGCCGTGCTGTTGATCTCCGTTGCCGCGGCCAGCGAGGTTGGCCCGCTCACTGAACCAGAGAGATCCTTTTTGGCGTCCACCCAGGCGTCCATGCGTACGATGATGGCCGGCATGGAAAGAACGCCTCGAGGGGATGTCGACCAGGATTTCATCGGGCAGATGATTCCCCATCATCAGGGCGCAATCGACATGGCGAAGGCGGAGTTGCGCTACGGCCATAACGAGCAGCTTCGGCGCATTGCACAGGAAATCATCGTGGAGCAACAAGCCGAGATCGCCGTCATGCAACGGGAGCAGACATTGCATCGAATTAACGCCGCGCCCACCGGAAGGGCAACTGATGCGCCGCTGGATCGGACATGCGGTAGTGGTGGTAATGGGGGTCGCGGGCGTGGGTCTCGCGATTGCTGGCCAGGCGCCCCTACGTGCGACCGACCCGGACGTCGCGATCAGTCATCGCGACCGGGTGTACGCCGCTGAGCAATTCTCAAATACCGTGTCCGTGATCGATCCGGCGGACAATCGGCTGCTGGGGGTGATCCGACTGGGGGACCCGGCGCCGACCAATTTTAGCCCGCTCTACCGCGGTCAAGTGCTGGTCCACGGCCTGGGCTTCTCGCCAGACCATCGAACGCTTGCCGTGGTATCCATCGGCTCGAACTCGGTCACCTTCATTGATACCCAGACCAATGCGGTCAAGCACACCACCTACGTCGGGCGAGCGCCGCATGAGGCGTTCTTTACACCGGACGGCCAAGAAGTGTGGGTTACGATCCGCGGCGAGAGTCACGTCTTGGTCCTTGATGCGACGACTTATGCCGAGAAGCTTCGGATCGAGACGCCGAACGGCCCCGGCATGCAGATTTTTTCGCCCGATGGAACGTACGGCTTTGTCTGTTCGTCGTTCACTCCGGAGACCGAAGTCATCTCGGTCACTGATCACAGGATCGTTGGCCGAATCCCTCAGGCGAGCCCATTCTGTCCCAACATCGCGGCGACACCCGACGGCACGCAGGTCTGGTTCACGCTCAAGGACAGCGGACTGACCCAAGTCTTCGATGCCCGTCCTCCCTTTGGGCTCCTCAAGACCCTTGAGACGGGGCCAATCACCAACCATGTCAACTTTGTCTCGAAATCGAGCGGCACGCTCGCCTATGTGACCGTCGGGGGCCTCAATCAGGTACAGGTATTTAGGACCTCCGATTTCGAGAAAATAGCGACCATTGCCGTCGGCCGGCTACCTCACGGGATCTGGCCATCCGGCGATGGGTCGCGCGTGTACGTCGGGCTCGAAAATGACGATCGAATGGATGTTATTGAAACCGACAGTAATAAAGTCATTGCCAGCATTCCGATTGGTCAGGCGCCCCAAGCCGTGGTTTACGTGCCGAATGCGGTGCAGCCAGGGACCTCAGGGACTGAAGGGCTACAATCGCTGGGTATCGCGGCGCAAGCTCAGCATCTCTCCCTCGTATCTGCCGGACAGCGTGATCATGCCGCAACGCGCCCTCTAACCAGTGTGACCCTTTTCGATCAGGGACTGGTACAGGTGTTGGAAGCCGCCGTGACCGGGCTTTCGCCCAAGGCGGATTACGTGCTCGGGCTTGCCCGTAATGCCGACGGTAGCGGTCCGCTAGAAGCCCTTGCCGACTTCAAGACCAATGCGGCCGGGGCGGCGATCGTCAACTCGATTGGTCCCATCCGGCAAATCGTCGAGCCTCAGGCGAAAGCGACTCGGCGCTATTTAGTCATTCGTGCGGGCTCAGCGAACGCTCCGGGACAACTTATTCAGGTTCAAGCCACAGGGGAACAATCTATGGAAGTGCCATTGATCGATGGACTTATCGTGCTACCGACCCAGCATACCGTGGCAGATATTCTGACGAGAACCATTTCAATCGCCCAAGCGCGCGGGATTACCGTCTTCGCAAAGATTGATTTCAGCGGTGATGCCGCCCAATCGAAACTCACGCTAAGACCAACCGGCCTCGTCATTCTTGGAAACCCGGCTGCCGGCACCCCGCTGATGGTGGCCACGCCGACCGTGGCAATCGATCTTCCGCTCAAGGTCCTCGCGTTTGAGGACGCCGAAGGGCACACATGGGTAGGCTATAACGATCCAAAGTATCTTCAACGGCGGCACGGCTTTTCCGAGGCGCTGGTCAGCAATCTTGCGGCGATCGGCGGCTTGGCCCAGGCCGTGGCGGGAACTGACTGAAGAGAACGTTTCGTTGGATGAGTCACGACGTGGAGGTATCCTTAAACAAGCGCTCGGCGAATTGAATAAACGCGTGCACCTTCCCGCCGACCGGCGGCTTGGCTAACGTCACGGCGTAAATCGTCTGGGTCGGCAGCTGGTAATCGCCCAAGATGCGAACGAATGAGCCGTCGCTCAACGCCTGCTTGCAAAACCAGGAGGGCATTACAGCGATACCGAGTCCAGCCCGGACGCCATCGTAAAGGGCGTCTACCGTAGAGACTGAGAGCCGAGAGGGCACCTTGACACTAACCGTGCCTCGCGCATTCTCGAAATCCCACTGTTGTGGATGCGCGGCTCCCGAAAACACGATGCAGTCGTGGCGCTTGAGATCGTCAGGCTGGGCTGGCGATCCTCGACTACGCAGATACTCGAAGGAGCCGACTGCGATTCGTCTCGTCAGCCCGATGGGCCGCGCGATCAAACTGGAGTTTGTTAAAGGACCCGCACGCAAGGCTACGTCCACTTGATCCTCGACGATGCTGGCGACGCGATCCGAAATGGCCATGTCCAGAGACAGGGCCGGATGAAGGGCTTGCAACCGCGGAAGCGCAGGAATCAGCAGCCGTCGCGCGACTGCTATCGAGCATGCCACTCGTATTCGGCCGCTGAAACTCGCCTTCCCTTCGAGTAACAGATCCCTCGCATCTGCCGCCGCTTGCAGGATTCGCTCTGCATGCGGAAGGAAGATTTCGCCCTTCTCGGTGAGCTTGATACTGCGAGTCGACCGATGAAAAAGCTTGCATCCCAAATGCTTCTCTAGCGCTGCGAGCTGGCGGCTGAGCGTTGATTGCCCGGTCCCGGTAGAGGCCGACGCCCGAGTCAAGCTTCCTGTTTTCGCGATCGTTACGAAAGTGCTGAGATGCTCGTGGTATCCGCTATTCATTAATAAACGCGCTCCGATAGTCTAAGTGCGGTAGATGCGAGAAGTTCTCTTTTACCTTTCTTCTCCCACTGTGTATGCCTTTTCTGTTGCCTGACCTTACTTCTTCCGAAAAACGCACAGAAGCTGACATTTTACTGCACCGCCGCATGTACGCCGAAGCGCGAGGACACGGCGGCCCATCCACGATGGCTAGCGGCAAGTTATATCGGCAACTCGCCATTACCCGGGAAAACGCCGATAGGCGTCGGATTGCGTCCATACATACCTCGCACCGACACGCGACGGTGGATGTATGGGATACGCAGGTCCGGGTATTTAATTGAATCTTTGCATCACAACCGTCTCAGCCATCGAGTCAGTTCGGTGCCGTGCAGCGCCATTTTTCCAGCCTTAGGCGCGCCGAGCACGTCTGGAAACACCTGCGCAAGCGCCTGGCGTTTTAGATCGAGATCGGCGCGCGCGTAGCGCATCGTTGTCTGGAGGCCGGAGTGCCCGAGAAATTGACTGATCGTCGCGAAATCAACGCCCGACTTATTGAGACTTTCATAAGTAGATGACGATCTCAAAACAATTCCGCCTGCTTCCAGAAGGCCGTGACCAATGTGCCGCGGCGTTGCATCGAGCGCAGGTTGCGGCTCGCACGCTGGCGCAGATCGGTCAGATCACCGGCGCAGTAGTTCGGCATGGCGTGATGTTTGAGGTAGCCCCAGATGTATTCGACCGGGTTCAATTCCGGCGCATAGGCGGGCAGATGCTCCAGGGCGATGCGCCCGTCCAGGCCCTCAACGTATTCTTTGACCAGCCGCGAGCGATGCGCCTGCAGGCGATCCCAGACGATCAGAAGCTTCTTGCCGATCGTTGCCTGCAAGGCTTTGAGGAACTGGACAATCTGCGGGCTCTTGATCGAACCGGGGAAGAAACGAAAGTAGAAACGCCAATAGCTCACGCCGGCGATCACCGAGAGCTGCTTCCAGGAGAAGCTGTACTGCAGGACGGGCGTCTGCCCCTTCGGGGCCCAGGTACGTGCGCGGCAGGGTCGTTCGGACAGACCCGATTCGTCGATGAAGACGATTATTCGGCCTTGCCGCGCAGCGATTTTTTTATCGCAGGCCACCGCTTCTCTTTCCAAGTGCGGATCGCTGCCTCGTCGCGCTCGCGGGCCCGTCCCGCCGGTCGCTGCACACTCCATCCCAGTTGCTGCAGCATGCGCCACACCGAGGGCTGCGAGAGTTCGACGCCAAAACGTTCTTTGATCAGCGAGGCGATCCGCGGCAGCGTCCACAGCTCGCTCGCAAAGCCGGCGGCCAAAGCGCCGCCCTTGAGCGTCCTGATCAATTCGGCGCGCCGCGCCTCGGCGAGCTTCGGGGGTCGCCCAAAACGCTCGGGTCGCTTCAATGCCTCCACGCCGCCTTGCTCCGTGAGCTTGGTCCAACGCAGCACCGATTGCCGAGTCACGCCCACGCGTCGTGCCACTTCCGCAGGCCAGAGACCTTCGGCCAAGAGCCGCATTCCACGCTTGCGGCGCCTCTCCAGTTCCTTCAATTGCTGTTCGATACCCATCTGTACCTCGAATATAACCATCCGAAGTACTTCGACAGCAAGAGTTGGAAAAAGTGTCATCCACTTACGTAAGTCTCAATAAGTAGATGGATCGCAGGAGACAGCTATATGGCCACGTACTACGCTGGTCGAAGACTAGTGAAAACGTTTTCCACGCCGTCCGCTAGTAAACGCGTGCGCCTTGACTGGAAAGTCTCCGAGGAGTGGCGAGATATCGATGAAGGCACGGCTGCCCGCTGCGGAATAGAAGGAACGTGTATTGTCGAAGTCGCCAGCGGCATCTCGGAGAAAGCCATGTCTACTCTTAAGGAAGTCGCCGGCGGCACGTGAGGTCTGAAGGACGTCTTATCGCTGAAATACGGGGTCGAAACGAGTATCGGACGCGAGATGAATTGGGAGGTATCGTCCACGTCAACTAGGACGTTCCGCATACAACCACCAAAATGCGGACGTTGCGCACTAACCGTCTACCAACTATTCCGGGTATATGAGATCACACACTTCGAAAAGAAGTGGTTTAGCTTCAACGCAGAGAAATGGGCACGACTTAGGGATCGAACTTTCGAAGAACGAGTAAATAAGTATGATGGAATACCAGATACCGTCGAAACAGACCCGATTTGCAACTGCCCGGATCCAGCAAGTGCCCCGGAATTCGACGGATTGATGCACTTAGACTTCGGTGTCATTGGTCTGCGCGTACCCTACCGGCTGACGCAAACCGGGCTTGAAGTTCAGATCGATCGAAGAGTAGTGAAGTTTGAGTCTGGCGACCTGCCGACGATGATGCGCGGTCTAGATGACGGACTAGAAATAGAAGTTGCCGCCGACCTAATCCCGGAACCACTTCGGTTTCTCGCAAAGGTAGAAGCGAAGAAAATGACAGGTCGCATGCTGAAATTTGCGGAGGAATCCGTGGAGGTCGGTATTCTTAGCTATGTCGGAATGGATGTCTTGTCAGGAGTGGCCGAAACATCCATGGGCAGCGGCGCCTAACACGCATTTGCAGCGGATTGTGAGAGTGCGCCGCGGGCGCGGCGGCATCATCTGGCGATTGTCGCCAGGGCGGGGCATCGGAGTCCATCCAGTGGACTGAGTTAGAGCTTACGCATCACTCCAGGTGCGCTCAGGGGCCACCGGCACCTGTCAGGGCTTCACGAACCGATAGGCGAAGCGATCGGTCTCGCCCTTGATCGAGGGATCGAACACCTTGATCGAGTGCGGATCGTCCTTGTTCGCGAGCATGGTGCTTTCCGCGTCCAGCACGAAGCCGGCCGCCTCCACCTCCTCGCGAACGGACGCAGGCTCGATCCGATGCAGCGACTGGGCGTCGCTCGTGCCCGCCCCGACGGCGGCGGCGTGGTCTACGATGACGTAGGACCCACCGGGCTTCAGCCACTCGTAGACAGCTCGATTGAAGTGGGCCGCCGTCGCGCCCCTGGCCTGGATCAGCGCGGTGTGGAGATCGTGGTAGAACAGGTGCAGCCATAGGACATCCGCTGGTTGCGTGGCCTCCGGCATCGCCACGAGGTCCGCCGAGACGGCTTCGACGTTCTCTCGGCCCGGCTCCTTCGCAAGCGTCCGCATGCGGCCGACCGGATCGTTCTTGAAGTGGGCGACTTCGGCCGGCACGAAGCTGTAGACCCGTCCTTCGGGTCCCACGATGTCGGAGAAGAGACGGGTCCAGTCGCCGTCGCCTGGGTAAACGTCGATGACGGTGGAGCCCGCATCGACTCGTGCGAACCGGATCAACTCGGATAGCTTGGATTGGTCGTACATCGGGATCTCCTTTATGGTTGGGCATTCGACGAGCGTGTGGCGTGCGAGGGGGCGATCCACGGCTGATCCACCGTCTACCCCGACCCGATGGCCGCAGATGGCCAGCGCTACGCGAGCCCGGACGAGTCCATCTGCGAGGCCCGCGCCAGTGCTTGCGTGTCGATGTACTCCCGGATCTTCGTCAGCTTGCCATTTCGAACGGTGATGTCGAAGACCCAATCGTCCTTGAACGGCTTATTCGTGGCTTTGATTTTCCCCGTAGCGACGCCGACGACCAGAACCCGGTCTCCCTGCGCCACGAATTCGGGGGGCTTTGGGTATGTCGTTTCTATCTCTTCGGACGCCTTCTGAAGCACAGCCGCCAATTCCGCGTGCCCGCGGTGCGTGCCGGCCAGCGGCCAGCCCTCGCCCGGAATGATCCACTCAATATCTGCGGCAACCAGCGCCAGCAGATCTTGCTTATTGTAGGCACCTATTGCTGCAAAGAAATCCTTCACAATCTGAACATTCTCTTTTGTGCTCATAAAAACTTCTCCATTCTTAGGATCGGATCGTGTCCGATCTACTCAACGGTTAGGCCCAGCGAGCGGCCTCCTCAAAACTAAGGCGAGGATTGCGCGGGAACACGGAAGCTGGATCGCCGTAGCCAATGCTGCAGATAAAGTTCGACTGGATTCGCGTGCCGGAAAAAAAGGCCTTATCCACGCCAGCGTTGTCGAAGCCCGACATGGGGCCGCAGTCCAGTCCCAACGCCCGCGCAGCGATGATGAGGTAAGCGCCTTGCAGCGTTCCGTTTCGCATGGCCGTCACCTCGGCCACGCCTGGTGCCGCAAAGTACTGCTGCATGACCTCGGCAGCGTGAGGCATAAGCTTTGGGAGTTTGCCGGCGAAATCCAAATCGTGGCCGATAATGACCGTGACGGGAGCCTGTAGAATTTTCAGCTTATTCGGTTCCGCAGCAAGCCCGGAGAGCGTTGCCTTTCCGTCGGTGCTACGCACCCAGACAAACCGCGCCGGGCTGCTGTTCGCAGATGTTGGCCCCCATTTCATGAGGTCATAGATCTTGCGCACCGTATCGTCCTCAACAGGACGATCTGCCCAACCGTTGGGGGTGCGAGCGGAGCGAAAAATCTGATCAAGCGATTGATCGTTTAAAGCGGAGGTCATATACAAGTCCCATTCAGATCATTGAAAATTAAATGTGATCATCGAAATATTCGATCACGATTCATCAGTCGAACTTGACCAGGTCCTTAAAGATCAGCTGACCCCAGCTATTTCCGCGCGCCTGCACAAGCAGTCCACCTTCCGAAAGCCCGCCAAGTTTGATCGGCGAGAAACCGAGATTTTCCGCAAGCGCGCCAATCTCCGCTGCGGCGCCGTCATCGTCGCTCGCCAGGAACACGACTCTCCTGCCACCCTGTACGGCCGGATCTTGGTCAAGGACGGCAGCGACCAAATGGTTGAAGCCCTTGACCAGTCTTGCGCCAGTGAAGGCCTGCGCGACGACCTTGGAAGAAGGTTGTCCCCCCAGTTTCTCAGGGGGCACGCCGTAGGCATTGGTCACATCGACGATGGTCTTTCCCTTCCAGTGTGGGCAGCGCCTTCGCGACATCCGGGTGCGACTCGAAACGGACGGCCAAAAAGATGATGTCCGCCTTGACCGCTTCCGCCAGCTTTTTGGGAATGATCGTGGGTCCGATCGCGGCCGCAGCGGATGCAAAGCTTTCCGGGTCGCGCGTGGTTGCAACGGATACTTCGATGCCCTTGCGGGCAAACGCCTTGGCAAGAGCCTGGCCGATCTTGCCGAAGCCGATAATTGCGTAGCTCATATATTCTCCTTTGGTTCTTCGGCGCGGTCAGAGCTTGTAGCCGCCGCTCGCCTCAATCGTCTGGCCGGTCACCCAGTGGCCTTCATCGGAAGCCAAGAACGCCACGACGGCGGCGATTTCCGAAGGCTCGCCAAAGCGTCCCAGCGCGATTTGGGCCTCGACCGCCTTTACGAGTTCGGGATTCTCTCGGAAGGCGGCGTTCGCGTCCGTTCGCGTGAAGCCCGGCGCTACAGCGTTCACGGTAATTCCGCGCGGCCCCAGCTCGGACGCGAGCGCATGGGTCAGGTTGTTGATGGCCGCTTTGGCCATCGAGTAAACGGGCGCGGCTGTCACGGGCTTCGTGGCGGCAGCGGAAGAGATGTTGATGATGCGTCCGCCATCGGCGAAGACGATCCAGAGCGGCCTGAACGATGAAGAAGGGCGCGCGGGCGTAGACCGCGATCAGGGTGTCCCAACTGTCCGGCGTCGCGTCTTTGAAGCCAACCCAGCCGGAATTGCCAGCGTTGTTGACCAGAATGTCGAGGGCTTTGCTTCCGTTCCGCTTGGTGAACTCGTCGTCGAGTCTCTCGAACAAGGTCGGGACGGTCGCCGGGTCAACGAGGTCCGCGTGGATCGCGAACGCAGTGCCTCCAGCTTTCTCGATGGCCGCGACCGCCTCGTCTGCGCCAGATTTGCTGGCGTTGTAGGTCAGCGCGACCGTCGCACCATCCTTTGCAAGACGTTCGGCGATGGCGTGGCCAATGCCCCGCGATGCCCCGGTAACGAGAGCAGTTTTTCCTTTAAGAGATTGTTCCATTTGGTTTTCTTCCGTGATGTGCGCATAATCGGATCACTGGAGTGACCGGCCGGGCGTGGCGCGTCAGAGTTGCGCAAGGCCGCCGTCGACGGCGACTTCGCTGGCGGTCATGAAGCTGCTGTCCGCCGACGCGAGAAAGGCAGCCACCGCCCCGATCTCCGCCGGATCGGCCATGCGCTGGAGCGCAGTCATCGCGCCGTAGGCCTTCAGGCCCTCCTCGCCTAGCGCTGCCTTCGCGAGTTCGGTCGCCGTCGCCCCGGGCGACAGCACGTTTACCCGGATGCCGGTGCCCTTCAGGTCCTCCGCCCAGGTCCGCGCGAGGTTGCGCACTGCCGCCTTGCTCGCGCTGTAGGCGGTGAACGCCGGGGCGCCCGTGGTGCCGGCGCTCGATCCGGTCAGGATGATCGAACCGCCCTTGCCCATCAGCGGCAGCGCCTTCTGGACCGTGAAGATCGTACCCTTCACATTGACATCGAAGGTTTCGTCGATGTGCTCGGCGGTGATCTCGCCGAGCTTAAGCTGGCTTCCCACCCCGGCATTGGCGAAGACGATGTCGAGGGTTCCGCGCTCGGCCTTCACCGCCGCGTAGAGTCGGTCGAGGTCGGCCTCATCCGAGACCGAGCCCTTCACCGCGCGGGCATTGGGCCCGAGGTCGGCCACAGCGGCGTCGAGCGCTTCCTGCCGGCGGCCGAAGATGAAGACGAAGGCGCCCTCCTCGATGAAGCGCTTTGCCGCGGCGCGGCCGATGCCGGTAGCGCCACCGGTGATCACGGCGGTCTTTCCATTCAGTCTGTTCATGTCATGCATCCTTCGTCGGAGTGTTCAATACCACCCGACATGGGGCCTTGACTCATGAAGACAATTGACGATAAATGCATAAATAACATCTACTCTTTAGATGGCAATGCTCGATAACGTCACGATCAATCAACTTCGCGCCTTCGTTGCCGTGTGTGACCAAGGAAGCTTTTCCGGGGCGGCACGGAAGTTGAACCGTGCACAGTCGGCGATCAGTCACGCGATCAAGGCACTCGAGAGTTGCCTTTGATGTGGAGCTGTTTGAGCGCAACACCCGCAAAGCGACGCTGACGGCCGCGGGCCGCAGCCTCCTGCCTGATGCTCGTGCGGTGATCTCACGCACCGAGGAAATGAAAACGCGCGCGGTTTCCATTGCTGAAGCCGGGGTACCGCAAGTCTCGATTGCCGTGGATACCTATTTTCCGCGCGCGCACCTGATCGAATGCCTGCGCAGCCTGCAGGCGGACTTTCCAACGGTTGCAATCAATCTGCGCATTACGACCATGCAGGGCGGCGAGCGTTTGGTTCTCGAAGGCACGTGCGCATTGGCGGTGACGATCACGGACGTGCCGGAGCTGAGCCCGGGTACCATTGAAAGGCAGCATTTATGTGAAGTGCAAATGGTGACCGTCTGTGCGCCATCGCATCCGCTGGCCGCAATCGCGGGGCCGATCCCGCGGGAGGAATTTGGTCGGCACATCCAACTCGTCGTAACCGACAATCAGCCCGATGCGGAAAAGACACAACAGGGGGTCGTCGGCGAACGCCAGTGGCGGGTGAATGACCTCGGCGCGAAGCACGATCTGCTCAGGGGAAGCTTGTGCTGGGGGCACATGCCGCGTCATATGGTTGCGGAAGACCTCGCGAATGGAACACTCGTCGAACTTCAACGGCGCGCATGGCACATGCGCCCCCTCACCTTCATGATCTCGCAGCGGCGCGGGTACTCGTTTTCCGAATGCGAGACACGGCTGGTCGAGCTCCTTGGCAATCCTCAGCGCTTCCCAAAGGATACCAGCCAGCGCCCCGTCTCACGCAAAGGCAAGAAATCCTGAAGGCCCGCCATGCGTGAGCAACAGTCAGTAGGGCATGCCGCTCCTCGACGGATGCGGGGTGACCTTAAGAAACGTTTATCGCGGGACCCGTGCAATGGTTCTCCTTCGGGCGGCAGCCGCCAAACATCACGTGTCACGCAACACGAATGGTGTAATCAGCACCCTGTATCGACCGCAACTCGTGCAGCAGAACATCGGCCTCCTGCAATCGCGTGTTTGCAGGCCCTCGCTCGTTCGATCACGAACTGCTAAGAGCAATTCGCGCGCGGCGCCGACGCGATTTTGATCCCTCCACAACCGAGCGAGGCTTGTCGCGGTTCGCAATTCCCATGACAGGGCGCCTTGTTGGCGAGCAAGGTCCAACGACCCAGGACGTCATTCTCGTCCACGGAGCTTGGGCGGATGGCTCAAGCTGGTCGATGGTCATTCCATTGCTGGAACGTAGAGGGTTCCACGTGACGGCGGTGCAGCTTCCTTACCCTGCGGCGCAACGCGATGAGTCCCACCAAGAGGACGAGCTCAATTGGTTTGATCGAACCGCCACCGCCACTGTGACTGCCGCTACTGGTAGTGTTTCCGCTGCTGCTTGCAGCGGAAACGTTGATGACGACCTGCTGAGGAGTTGCGAAGTAGCCATCACCACTGCAGTTCAGAATGTAGGTGAAGGTGCCACTCTTGGTAGCCACCTGAGTCGTCGTACCGCTCGTCGCGAGTGTGCCTGACCAAGGACTTCCGTTCGCGCCGCCGCCGCTCGCGGTGCAGCCGGTCGCACCCGATGACGACCACGTTAGAGTGACGTTATTTCCAACAGCAATGTTGGAAGCGTTTGCCTTAAGCGTACTGGTCAGCGCTTGTACCGTCAGCTGCGCTTGCTTGGAAGTTGGTGATACGGCACCCGGATCGATGCTTTCGCATGTGATTCCAAACGTGAACTGCCCGACTTGTCCGGGGCCTCCCGGAGTGTAGGTGAATGTCCCGGATGGACCCAAAGCAAAAGCTCCGTTGGTGTTCCATCCAATATTGGGGATACCACCTGTGCCTTCGCAGTAAGTTGAATTCGTCGAAGACCAAGAGACAGTGAAGCTCTGCCCCTGCTCGGCCGAGCTTGGACTGATCGAAAACGTCTCGGTTGGAGCTGGCGCCGGCAGCACGTTCAGTGTAATCGGCGTAGATGTCACGAACGTCGGATTGTTACCCGGTAGCGCACAGGTAACTGAGATCGCGAAAGTGCCCGAGGCTGCAGGGGCAAAAGTGCCGGAACTTTGAGCTTGGTACGGAATGTCCAGCGGATCCGTCAGAGAAATTTCAACGCTGGGAATACACGTCGACATGTTCGAGTTCCAGCTAAGGCTCGCATAGTCTGCTGGTGAATTACTGTAGGTCACCGTCGTAGGCGATAGCGACGCGGTGACGTAGGGCGGGTTGTTCTCGAAAGTCGCGGTCACGCTCTGCTGCACTGAGAGCGGTCCCGACGAGCAGGTCAGAGTGTATGTGTATGTACCGAGCGTGGTCACTTTCGGAAAGAACGCAGAGATTGGCGCGTTGGCGGCATTAAAGAAGGCGGTCGTTGCCCATCCGTCACCGGGAGCACCGCCCGAAGGCACGCAGCCATCCGCATAGGTGAGCCAATGTAATTCGTAGCTTTGCCCAAGGATGCGATCCGAGCCGGTCTGTTCGAGAACGAGACTCGGGGTCACATATAGGACCGTCTGATTGCTCGAACCCTGGTTGTTCGTCGGCCCGCAGGTAAGCGTATAAGTGACGTCGCCGGGATTCGACTGGGTCGTCGCCGTAGTGCCCGATGCCGATAGATTGCTCAGTGACAATCCTCCACCAGTGAGGGAGCAGGGCGTAACATTGGACGTCCAACTCAGTGATGCGGGTCGCGTCGTCCATAACGCGAAGGGCGCGCTCAGCTGGATGCGCGGCGTCGGCCCCAACCAATTCACAGTGACGGATGTCTTGGCGGATTGTCCTGCGGGGTAGGTGCAGTTCAGCACATACGTTACGTAGCTCGAGGACGTCTCGGTCACCGACTGAACACCCGAAGCCGGCAGCTGGCCGGACCAACCATCACCCGCCGCGCCGCCACTCGCGCTGCACTGTGTGGCGTTGAGTGTGCTCCACGTAAGATCAATCGGCGTCCCGAGGCTCGAGATCGGCGAAGATGCGCTCAGCTGGATGTTCACGACCGGTGCGCTCGCTGTGACGAGAGTGCCGGTGTTGTCAGGGTCGAGAACCGACTTCACAGTCGTGTTGCCTGTGCTGCTCGTGGTGTCGGCGGTTGAATTCCACACCGCAGCGAGAGATGTGAAATCCGCTACGCCATTGGATCCATTCGGGGCGGGCGGATTTAGGACCGGGCATGATCCGTAGCCCGAGGGGTCGCTCGTCGTTCGGCCCAGAGTGAGCGAGCCTACGAGATGGTTCTTCTGGTCGATGAGTCCGCTACCCGAAGCCCCCGGTCCGATATTGCCTAGAGCATTGACGGTCTCCCAAAAGTCGGAGAGGTACGTGACCCCAAGCACACCGCTTTCCTGGACAGTGGCTGCCTGGCCCGACCAACCAGCGTACTGTTTATCGGCCCCTTCGGCGTGGTGAATGGTGTAGCCACCCTGCACGGGCCCACCAGAAGCGTCGAACCCCGCAAACTGGGCATCCGATACGATGGGGTTTTCATCGAGCAAGAGTAACCATGCGTCCTGCTGCTCGACCACGGTTTGCGCACCCGTCTGAGTCGGGATGCCGGGGTCATAGAGGGATCCGAGCGCGTTACCGCACGGAGTCATAGCGTCCCAGTACACGATCACATTCGAGGCCGCCCCCGGATTTCCGCCCCCCGGCGTACCGGTTTCACAGTGCCTCGCCGTCAGAAGATGCGGCGTATTGTCCCGCGGCACGTTGTTGATCAGAGTACCGGTACATTGATAAAGATTTTCAATGACCAGGCCTACGGTCGCGGCGCCCGGCGCAGAATTGCCCGCCGTCACTTCACACTCATAGTTAGTGACACATGAGGCATTGCCCGACGCCTGAGCCTCTTGCTCTTTTAGGTGCCGATAATAGGGGTGATCCTGTACCCCCGGTCCGATAGCGCGGTACCCGGCCTGGAGACTGATGACATTGAGCGCGACCTTGCTGCGATCCATTGCGGGAACAGACAGCTCGAATTGGAGCGCATCGCCTGGCTGGATCCGACTCCACAGGTCGCCCCGATGAAGATTGCGTGCCTTGTAACTGGTCGTGGTGCTTGCCCCGCGCACCACAAGGAGAGCACTCGGTGGAAGCGACGATGTGATCGCATGAAACGACAGCGATATCGCCGTCGGTACCTGAACAGAGTATTTCCACGTTGCAATGCCCGCGGCGCTGGACCAAGTGCCGTCCGTGGTTGTCGACACGGCGTACGGCAGGAGCACCGCAAATTGCACGGATGACTGTGCTCCGGCTCGGATGAGAGGCCGAAGATCCGATTTGACAATATGTACGCGCACGGCCGCCCGTGCAGGACTGGGGAACGTCGCCACAAGGATCGCAAGTACGCAGGCGAAAGCCCACCACCGTCCGTTGATGACCACTGTCAGCTCCTTTGAGTTCTTATTCTAATTTTTGGGCTTCAAGGTGACCAAGTCGAGTCACTACTTTGCCCCAACTATCAGTCGCGGACAAGAGAAAGTCCTACCCCGGGAGGCGCGTGAGCAGCCGCGCATCTGAGCTACAGGCGGCAGCCTGGAGGATGCGATACGCTACTGGGAGAAGGCGACGAATCTGATGGAAACGGACATCAACTCGCCCGCAGGTCCCGAGCGATGGAGCGGTCACGGCTACAGTGCCTATGCTCTCGCCACGCTAGGGCCGCCGCGGCACGCCTCGCGCATCTGGAGCGCTAAGGCTCCAAGCCGATCCGGCGCACCATATCCGAGAATCGGTCGTCTTGGCGCAACGGATCGAACACCGGATCCACTTTAATGCTCACCAGACACGGTTCGTGATTGCGAAACGCGTTCTCCAACGCCTCTATCGCCCGTTGCCGATCGTTCAGCCCGATGCTCACGATCGAATAAAACCAATAGGGGACATACGCGTACTTTTCGGTGAGCTGCTCCAATGCATACTCTGCCTCGCTGCGGCGGCCCGCGCGGCCGAGCGCGTAGGCAAGGGCGGCCTCCGTGAACGCATTACCGGGACCCATGCGTGCGGCCGTGCGAAGCGCCGCAATCGCCTCCTCGTACCGCTGCTGCTGCACCAGCGTCTGTCCGAGACCAAAGTAAAGCTGATCCCATCCGGGCTCGAGCTCCACGGCTTTGTGGAACTGATCGATCGCTTCGTCGAAACGCCGGCCGTAATACAAGGCCCATCCGACTTCTTGAATCGCCACGACGGAGAAAGGGTCGAGAAATTCCGCGTGACGGTGCACCGCGACGGCTTCCTCGCTGCGCCCCGCATACCGCAGGCAAACGCCGCGCCTCCAATACCCATAAGCATCGTCGGGCGCGAGCTCAATAGCTCGGCGCGATTCGGTGTCCGCGGCGCTCCAATCCCAATCATTGAGAAGACGCAGAAGACCGAGCGCCGCGTGTCCCTCGGCAAGCGTTGCGTCTAGGGTCACCGCCTTGACGGCCGCGACTTCCGCTTCTGCGAAAGCCTGCTTCGGTTCCATCCCGAAGAAATACGCGAGCTCGATGAAGCATTCCGCAATTCCGGAATAAGCGGAAGCGTAGTAGTAGGCGGATGCGTCGTGCGTATCGAACCGGATGGAATCCTGAAAATATCGGATCGCCTTGCGCTGCCCGTCTTCGGTGAGGATGCGCGCGTTGTAGCGCCCTTTAAGATAGAGCGAATACGCTTGCGGATGAACCGTGCGCAGCGTGGTAAGCCGCGCGCTCTCGTCCTGGCTGAGCTCGGCGCGTAGTCCTGCCGCGACGTCGCGCGCCACCCGCGCTTGCACGTCGAGAATGTCGGATGCCGCTCCCTCATAGGTCTGCGCCCAAAGATGCTGGTCCGCGCCGGCGTGAATCAATTGCAACGTGATCCGAAACCGGTCGCCCGACGTCACCACCGAGCCCTCTAGCAGCGCCTGCGCTCGCAGGGCGCGGGCGATCTGCGCGATGGGCACCTTCTTGCCCCGATAGCGCATCACCGAGGTGCGAGAGACCACGCGCAGGCTGCGAATTTTCGCCAGTTCCGTGATCAGCGCCTCAGTAATGCCGTCGGCAAAATACTCTTGAGCCGGATCGCCACTGAGATTCGCGAGCGGCAGCACTGCGATCGATTCGATCCTGCACGGAATCTCGATCGTGCGAACCCCAGCGGTGAAGCGATAGCCGCGCCGCGGGACAGTGGCGATGTAGCTGCTTGTACTGTCCTCGCCGAAGGCCCGGCGCAGCAGGAAAATCATCTGATTGAGATTCGCCTCTTCCACGATTGTTTCGGGCCAAACCGCTTCGATGAGTTCGGGCTTTGCCATCACCGTGCCGGGATGGCGGACGAGCGCCACGAGGACTTCAACCGCTTTCGGCGGCAGTGCGACTACCTCCCCGTCCCGCAGCAAGCTGCGCCCCAGCGGGTCGAGGCGGTAGGGCCCGAACTCGTACGCTGTCGCGCGCAAAGTCAGCATGAGTCGGAGAGTTCCTTAAAAAATTGATCTTTTATTGAGGACTTACTCGCCAGCCGGGGTCTACAAAGCGGTATTGGAGTTTTAGCCCAATCGACCGAGGTGCGCAATGCTAACCGACTCTGCGATCCAGAAGCTCCGGGAGACCCTTCGCGGTCAGACTTTCCGCCCCGGCGAACCGGGCTATGATGCCGCCCGAACGGTGCCGAACGGGATGATCGACCGCCGGCCGGCCCTCATCGCCCGTTGCTCAGGCGCCGCTGACGTGATCGAGTGCGTGCGCTTCGCCCGGGAATATGACCTCTTGGTAGCGGTGCGTGGCGGCGGTCACAGCGTCGCGGGCAAGTCCGTCTGCGACGGGGGTCTGGTGATCGATCTGTCTGCAATGAAGGGCATACGCGTCGATCCTGCCCGGCAGACCGTTCGGGCGGAAACCGGACTCAAGCTCGGGGAATTCGACCGGGAAACACAGGCCTTCGGCCTGGCCACGACCCTGGGCGTGGTACCCACCGTGGGTATCGCGGGCCTGACCCTCGGCGGGGGGTGGGGCAATTTGCATGCGAAGTACGGTCTTGCCATCGACAACGTCATCGGTGCGGACGTTGTCACCGCCGACGGCCAACTGCTCACGGTCAATGCGACCGAAAATCCGGATCTTTACTGGGGGGTGCGCGGCGGCAGCGGCAACTTCGGCATCGTCACCTCGCTCGAATACCGCCTCCACCCGGTGGGCCCGGTGGTGGGCGGCGCCGTCTTCCACCCCGCGGCGAAGGCGAAGGAGGTGCTGCGCTTTTGGCGTGAGTACGCCGCATCGATTCCGGATGAACTGGTTCTCCAGGGCGGCTCGTTGACCCTCCCGGATGGGGTCCCCGCCTTCGGCATCGCCGGCTGCTACTGTGGCCCCGTCTCGGAGGGCGAGAAGCTACTGAAGCCCTTGAGGGAATTTGGGCCGCCGATGGCGGACGCGTTCGGCGTCATGAGCTACCTGCAAATCCAAGGGATGTTCGAGTCGTTCTTTCCGCCGGGGCGATTGGTGTACACGAAATCCAATTTCATCCGCAGCATGAATGATGAGACCGTCGACGCGCTCGTCTCGTGGGTGGGCAAGAGCCCTTCGCGCTACACATTCGCCCCGTTCATCGAACATTGGCATGGCGCGGCTACGCGCGTACCGGCGACCGAAACGGCCTTTCCGCATCGGCAATATTCGTGGAATTTCTTCGCATGGTCGATGTGGGAGAGCCCGGCGGACTCCGAAAGGAACATCAAATGGAATCGTGACTGCTGCGAGGCTCTCCGGCCGTTCCTAGTCCCCAGCGCCTACAGCAATTATCTCACCGACGAAGGCGAGGCCGTGACTCGCGAAGCGTACGGGCCGAACTACGAGCGGCTGGTTGCTCTCAAGAAAAAGTACGATGCGAGCAATTTTTTTCGTATGAACCACAACATCAAGCCGGGCTAGAACAAATGCGCGCGAACCATCGGAAGCGCGACGGTCTCGATCAGTGGCAGGTTGTGCTCGTCGTCGTGGTACTCGAATCGGAATTCGGGTCGTCCGTGCGTGTGGTGGTCGATTGGCACTTCGTGCCAGCCGGCGGGACGATCGGCGCAGGCGCAGCCGTGTTCATAGGAGGCGTGAAACTGGGCGGGGCGCCAAATGTCGCAATCACGGCAGCTGGTCCCGCCTCTTGTCCCACGTTGGGATAGTTCACGCTCATACAAGTGCTGTAGTCGGGGCTTCCGTAAGGGTAGACGCCGCATATGCCTGCGGGCGGCGGCGGCTGGTAAACAGCTGCCGATACCACGGGGTAGTATCCGGACGGCGCTACGCAACCACTGAGCGCGCCCAGTAAACCCGCAGCAACTACGATCATCGAGCGAGGTCTGCTGCGGGTCATCGAGAGCTCATGAATTGCTCCCGGGAAGATTTCCATGCTTGCGACATTTGCTCTGCTGATCATGTGCTTCTCCCGCTTTCGGCCCCAGTACCAATCAGGGTCAGGAAAACCGGGTTATAGTCTTGTTCCGATCTTCGCGCAACACGGAAACGCCGCGCACAAGAGTTATAGGAGATTGCGCTGCAGTCACAAAGCATGACAAGGATCTGCGGCAGGCGGAGCGATTGATTGAAGCTTTTGCGAGAGACGACCCCTGGCCAATGGTGGTTAAGCACAATGAGCAGATCTTGGTATCGCTGGGTGATAGTTGCAGCCGGCGGCCTCTTGGGATGCGTCGCAATAGGCGCCATGTTTTCGCTGCCGGTTTTTCTTCGGCCCATCTCACGGGATACTGGATGGTCCATCACCGGCGTATCCAGCGCCATGACCTTCGGCTTTCTCGCCATGGCATTGGGAAGCATCATCTGGGGAAACCTGTCAGACCGCTTCGGACCGCGCCTAATAGTGCTGATAGGATCCAGTGTCTTGGCCGCGGCGCTCGCGCTTGCGAGCCGGGCGACATCGCTTGTTGAGTTTCAGCTGATCTTCGGCTTGATGGTCGGCGGTGCAACAGCGGCCATCTTTGCGCCCATGATGGCTTGCGTGACGGGCTGGTTCGACACGCATCGCAGCCTAGCCGTGTCTCTGGTTTCCGCCGGCATGGGCATGGCGCCGATGACCATGTCTCCCTTGGCGGCGCGGCTTATCTCAAACCACGATTGGAGAACGTCCCTCCAAATCCTCGCCGAAGTCGCCGCCGCCGTCATGATTCCAGTAGCGTTGCTGGTGCGTCGTCCGCCGGCGTCGAAACCCGAAAATTCCCTCCTTGCCGACACACGAAGACCCGCACTCAGGCATGACTCTGCGGGCGGCAATTAGATCGCCGCAATTCATCACGCTGTTGCTGACGAATTTTTTTTGTTGTGCAACCCACTCGGGTCCAATTTTCCATACGGTAAGTTACGCAATAAGTTGCGGGATCCCGCTAATTGCTGCTGTTTCGATCTATAGCGTGGAAGGGCTGGCGGGGCTCGGCGGTCGTGTCGCCTTCGGTTTTCTCGGCGACCGGTTTGGAGCAAAACGCGTTCTGGTCTCAGGCCTGCTGCTGCAGGCCTTCGGCGCACTGGCCTATTTTTTCGTGCGTCACTTAAACGCGTTTTATGCCGTGGCGGCCCTGTTTGGTTTTATCTACGCCGGTGTAATGCCTCTTTATGCGGTACTCGCCCGCGAAAATTTCCCGCTGCGGATGATGGGGACGATCATCGGCGGAACGACAATGGCTGGTAGTTTGGGGATGGCAACTGGACCGCTGGCTGGAGGTTTGATCTACGACACGTTCGCCAGTTACGGGTGGCTCTACATCGGTGCGTGGGGCATAGGGATCGGCGCCTTCTTGATCGCGTTAACCTTTAGACCCTACGCAGCCAAGCCAACGCCAGAACCGGCCCGCGCGTAATACACTCGGTAGCCAACTCGCCATATAAGTTGCGCGCTAGTGAGACTGGCCTGCCCACTCTTCGCTGCTCATTCTTCTCTGTGATTCTGTGGCGCAAGTTTCGCAACTGGTAGGCTATACTCGCCAAACGGTCGGGGGAGCCGGGCTCAAGGGAGTCTTATGAACTACATAGTCAAGTCCATCGCGGCCTTCGGATGCCTATCGGCTGCGGGGGCGATACTCGCCCACGTCGCAATCGCCCAGCAATCCCGTTCCGACGCCGGGCAACTCGAGGAGATCGTCGTCACCGCGGAGAAACGCGAGTCGACCATCGAGACGACGCCCATCAGTCTGACGGCGGTATCGGGTGCGGATATCCTGAACAGCGGGTTCTCGAGCCTGGCCTCCCTCATGCTGTCCGTCCCCGGAGTCTCCATGCGCAGCAGCGGTCCTGGCATGACGGAGTTCGAGATGCGGGGCGTCGCCTCCAATGGCGGCAATTCCCCGACGGTCGGCTTCTATTTCGACGAGACGCCCATGACCGCGCCGGCCGCGACCAATGAGGGCAAGATCGTCATTTCGCCCGATCTTTACGATCTCAATCGTGTCGAGGTGCTGCGCGGTCCGCAGGGCACGCTCTACGGCTCGGGCTCGATGGGCGGCACCATCAGGGTCATACCGAACGCGCCGAACCCCGAGGCGTTCGAGTCGTCGGCCGAGGTGAAATTCGCCGATACCGATCACGGCGGCTTCGATTACGCTGCGAACAGCATGATCAATCTGCCCTTCTGGGGCGGACTCGCGGCACTGCGCATCGTCGGCTCCTACTCCTCCGACGCCGGCTGGATCGATCGCGTGGTGATCGCGCCGGGCGCGTTTCCGCTCCCGACCGGCACCGTTCGCGGCAATGTGCTCGCAGCTCCGATCGCGACCGAGTATCACGATGTCAACGATGTCGAGCAGACCGGTGTGCGCGTGAGCGCAGTGTTCAAGCCGATCGACGGGCTCACCATCACCCCGTCTTACTTCTATCAGAAGCTGCGCGCCGGGCGGTCTGCCCTACATCGACAGCATCCCGGGGACGGACGCGCATTACCAGCCGTTCGACATCGCCGAGAACTATCGCGACGAGATCCATCTCGAGGCATTGAGCATCAAGTACCGTACGGATGTCTTCGAGATCAGCTCGGCTACCGCCTACTGGTCGCGGCACGAGCCGCTCATTCAGGACGCCTCGGAGTCGTGGACGACCGGCCTCGGGCCTGCCTACGTCTCAGGGTACGGTCCAGGCAACGGCGGCATCGGTGCGGCGTACGCGGATGAGGACAACCAGTCGCATCAGACTACCGAGGAGCTGCGTATTGCTTCGGTCGGGCGACACGCGCCTCAAATGGCTCGCCGGCTACTTCTACTCGGACTTCCAATCGGGCTGGGACATCATCTTCCCGTCGCAGACCGGTGCCGAGGTGTTCGGCTCGAACAACCTCTTCAGCTACTACAGCCCCTTCAAGATTCTGCAGCAATCGGTATTCGGCGAGGTGACCTATAACATCACCGAGCCGTTCGCAGTCACGGTGGGCGCGCGCCGCTACCACTACGATGCGCCCGTCGAGCATCAACCAGTACGGCGCGCTCACGAACACGGTCAATACCACCACCTCGGAGGACGCTCAGGGCGTCACCCCCAAGGTGACGCTCTCCTACCAGTTCGACAAGGACCTGCTCGTCTATGCGACGGCGGCGAAGGGCTTCCGCCCGGGCGGCGGCACCGGCCCGGTGCCGACCTCGGGACCGCTCTCCTGCGAGGCGCAGCTAATGGTCCAGTACGGCTCCAAGGGGTTCGTCGAGGGACCGATTTCGTTCAATTCGGACAGCGTATGGAGCTACGAGCTCGGTGAGAAGTGGCGCTCGTCCGACGGTCGCTTCAGCGTCAACGCTTTCGGGCTACTTCGAGAGCTGGATGGGCGTGCAGCAGGTCAATGCACTCTCCTCGTGCGGCTACGTCTACACGGCGAACGTCGGCGATGCGCATGTCAAGGGCGGTGAGATCGAGGCGCGCGCGATCGTGGTGCGCGATCTCGAGGCCTCGGCCAACGTCACCTATTCGGACGCCGCGCTCGTGAGCGCGACGCTCATCGATGCGGGCTTCAATCCGGGCACGCCGATCCAGCAGGTGCCGAAATGGAGCGCCTCGGCCCAGCTCACCTATCATCACGACCTGACGGACGAACTTGCCCTCACGGCCCGCGCCGACTCCACCTACGTCGGCAGCCGCACGGACGAGACGTTCTCCACCAACACGCTGCCCTCCTACGATCTCACCAACATCCGCGGCGGATTGAAAGGCGAGCGCTGGTCCGCCGTGCTGTTCGTGAACAACGTCGCCGACAAGCGCGCGCTCCTCAACAACATCACGCAGGACGCGGTCAACCTCCCGACCTTCAACCGGGTGGCGGTGAGCCAGCCGCGCACCACGGGCATCGACCTCAACTACAAGTTCAAGTAAATCGCGAAGCCCGCCGTCGAGATGCTCTGGCGGCGGGCTCAGTCGAGCTCAGCGTCGCAGGGATCGCGCGTACCGGCAGCGGCACGTTGCAGAGATCGATGTGGTCGGGGCTGTACTTGAACCACGGCTCGTGCCGTTGGCGCCGCTGCTCCAGCACCGCGCGGAAAGTGGCGCTATTCGTGCGCAGCACCTCGATCGGCGTGCGCTCCGCTTTCGGCACGTCGGCGGCGATGCGCACCGAGCGGATGGGCACCGTGGGCTCCGGCGAAACATAGAAGCCCATCTCGCCGCTGCCGCGCGGCAGGCTGGAGAGGAGTTCCATGCCCTTGAGGACGCGTCCCACCAGCGCGACGTTGCGGTCGAGCTGGCGCGGCGCATGGCCGATCACCGCATACATCTCGGTGCCGTCGCTCTCGGGCGGATCGTCGCGTCCGGCGCCGACCATCCCGTAGCAATGCGCGAGCCACACGAGGTGCGAGCGCGGATCGCGCGCGGCGGGAAAACCATCGAGAAATCCGACCTGCGGCGCATAGAGCATCGCGATCCGGCAGAGGCTCGAAGCGCGCATCGGCGCCGGCAGCGGCGGTGAATTCCACCGCGGCGCGCACGCCGGCCGGAACGGGGCGATGGTGGTCCGGATCGTCCCACTGCACGACGTAGTTGTCCTGCACGCGCATGATCGCGAGACCGTCGAAATAATGCGCCCGGGCGAGCGCGCGGATGTTGGCAGCGTGCTGAGGCGCCACGCGCGAGGCGAGCTCGATGACGACCCGTCCGCTGCGCGAGATCCAGGTACAGCGTGTCCTCGGGGTCGGGCACGCGCCAGTCCGCGGCGGGTGAGCCCGCAAGGAGATCGGCGACGGTCACGGGCTTGGCCGTCGACGTCGCCTGGCAGCCGCACCCGAGTGCAGGCGAGCATCAGCCCGAGCCCGGCGAGCACCGCGCGATTCTCCGCGCCCGCGACGGCGCGCGGTCATAGCGCGCTCCTGTGCGCGGCCGGAACGCGCCCGGATTCGGCCGCCGCTTTCTCCACGCCCTTCAGCATCCGATCGAGCTCGGCGCGGTCGAAGATAACGGCCCGCGAGCACGACCGCGCGGATTTTTTGCGTGTTGGCGATGTCCTCGAGCGGGTTGGCGTCGAGCAGCACGAGATCGGCGAGCTTGCCGTGCTCGACCGTTCCCAAGTCCGCGGGACGGTTCATGAACTTCGCCGGATTGAGGGTCGCCGTCTGCAGCGCCTGCATCGGCGTCAAGCCGGCCTGTACGAAGAGCGCGAGCTCCTGGTGCAGGCTGAACCCCGGGAAGATGTGCACGCCCGCCGCCGTGTCCGTGCCCGCGAGGAACGGCACACCGGCGCGGAACATGGCGAGCGTCATGTCGAGCTCCATCTGCACGAACTTCTTGCGCACCGGTAGGGGATCGGTGTCCATGTCCTTGAGGATGTCGTTCACGAACATGGGCCAGGTGTGGTCCTTCCAGGCAGCAGGCGCATACTTGATGAGCGGATCGTGCGACAGATCGATGTCATCGACGAGCCATTGACCGCGCTCCCAGACGAGCGTCGGCACCTGCCAGGTCTGATTCTTGGCCATGAGCGCGATGAGGGACTTCGCGCGGGCCGGGTCGTAGGTCGCGACGTTGCGGCCGAGGCTCTTCGGGCCCTTGATGAGCTGATCCTCGATCGTCGAGCACCCTTCGAAGATGCCGGTGAAATGCTCGATGCTCTTCTGACCCGCATTCGAGGCTTCCGAGGCGCGCACCGCATCGGGCACGTGACCGACGAACACGATGCCGAGCTTCTTCGCTTCGTCGGCCGCCGCGAAGTACCCATCGCGCGGGATGAGCGACTGGATCTTGATGAAGTCGACGCCTTGGTGCGTCGAGTTCATCGACCCACCGGCGCCCGTCCGCGGCGTTCGCCACAGGCGCGGAGCTCGGAAAACGCGGCACCGGGCCATCGAGCATGGGACCCGCGATGATCATTCGAGGTCCGAGAAGCCGCCCGGCGGCGACTGCCGCGCGCCACACTTTGAGCACGTCGAGATCGCCGCCCATGTCGCGCACGCCCGTGATGCCGTTCGCGACGAACAGCGGCGGCACCACTTTTTCGTTGCGCGGGAGCCAGTCCCCGAACACCTCGTGGACGTGCATGTCCCAGAGACCGGGGATGAGGTAATTGCCGGAGCCGTCGACGACCTGCGCGCCCGCGGGCGCGTGCACGGCATCGCTCTTGCCGAGCTCGACGATGCGCTGATCCTTTACGATAACGGTCATGTCGGGCTTGCGACGGCGCCCCCGTCGTGTCGATGACGGTGACATGCGTGATCGCCAACGCGGAAGCCGCAGCGGTCGCCGCTAGGGTAAAGGCGGCGAGCGCCCCGCACAGCACTGCCAATACTCTCATGTCGCACTCCTCGAGGTCATAAATCGATAGCGGCCGGCTTTTTCAAGATCATGGTGTGTACGGCAAAGTACACGAATCCCAGAGCAATCCACGCCGCTCCCAGGATCTTGGCCGCGCGGTCCATCTCGTATAACACATAGCCGATCACGACGAGTCCCGCGAGCGGCATCACCAGGTGGGTGAGCCATGCACGGCTCCGGCCCCGAATCACGTAGTGATTGATCACCGCCACGTGCAGCAGCACAAATCCGCTGAGTGCTCCGAGGTTGACGACGCGGGTGAGGTCATCAAGATGATTGGCACAGAGGACGCCGACTCCGAGCGAGATGCAGGCCACGAGGAGGGTACTCGCGTAAGGGGTCCGATAGCGCGGATGGACTCTGGCGAGCACGGCAGGAAGCTTACCGTCGCGCGCCATGGCGTACAGGATCCGCGAGACCGCCGCCTGAGCCACGAGCGCATTGGCGATTCCGCTCGCGAGTATGTTCGTGACGATCACGAGCAGGCGCAGCGGCGCACCGCCGGCGCGGCCGGCGATCTCATAAAAAGCGGTCTCCGCCGAGGACAACCGGGTCCCTTGCGCGAGGTCGGCGGCGATCCACGTCTGCAGGATGAAGAGCCCGCCCACCAGCAGGAGCGAGGCGAGCGTCGCCCGGGCGACGGCCGCCCCGCCTCCAAGACTCTCCTCGGCGAGGGTCGAGATCCCATCGAAGCCGAGAAACGACAGCACCGCGATCGAGGTTGCCCCAGCGATCGTCGCCATCGAGAACACCGCGGGGTCATACACGGGCTTGAGCGTTAGCGCACCGGCGCCCGCTCCGTGGTAGAGCGCGAGAAGTCCGACACCTACGAAAACGGCGAGGGCCGTGATCTCGAGCGCCAGCATGCCGAGATTCACGCGGGCGGTGAGATGGATACCCCTCAAGTTCACCGCGGCATTGAAGCTCACGAATCCGAGGACCCACACCCATTCGGGGACCCCCGGCAGGAGAGGCCGCAACGCTACGGCACTGAAGACGTAGAGGAGTGCCGGCACCAGGATGTAATCGAGCAGGATCAGCCAGCCGGCGAAGAAGCCGGCGACCTCGTGGAGGCCCCGACCCACATAGGAGTAGACCGAGCCCGCCATCGGAAAGGCGCGGGACATCGAGGCGTAGCTCATGGCCGTAAAGAACATGCCGATGAGGCCGACGAGATAAGCGAGCGGCACCATGCCCTTCGCGTCCTTGTAGACGAAGCCGAACACCCCGAACGGCGAGATCGGCACCATGAAGATCATGCCGTAAACCACCAGATCCCGGAGGGTGAGCGAACGCTGGAGCTCCTGCCGATAGCCGAGATGCTCGAGGCTCGTCATGGGCTCGAAAGCATACTACTACGTGGTTCTTATGCGGCCGATGACGCATCGATTCGCGGACAAGGCTGCTCCTCTTTGCACCGGAACCGAATGCTGATCACGGTCAACATATTCTGCGGGAGCGGGGCTTCGATTTGCAATGGCTTGGATCTGCGGGAGGGGTTCGACGTATTGGTCGGCAACCGCCATGTCTCACGCGTCGTAGAACTTTTCGAGAAGTTCGACCGGGTCCGCGAAGTCTGCTTCTCTCTCACGTTGAGCGGGAGCAATGACCGATCAGCTACTAATATCGCCTCGTCCCGCCACACGCGTCAAGCGATGAAACCGACGTGTTTATTTGAGAAGGCCTGATATCACCCATCACTGCATGTCCTGGCTCAATTGCTCGCTGTCCTCGTCCACTGCTTTCCAGCCGGCACTGGTATCGGGATCGAATTGGGTCATGGCCGATGCGATTTCAGTCGTGGCCTTTCCCAGGTCCTTTTGCAGCACCACGCCATCCTGGTTGATGATGAAGGTCATCACGCCCGAGTTGCCGTATTCCGCCGGATAGGCGACGAAGGCGAATCCGCCAGCCATTTTCCCATCGACGAGGTAGTCTTTCGCGCCGCCCGGAGCTTTATCGGTTTGCCCCTTCAGCATTCGAAAGAAGTAGCCGTGGAAGGCCGTGTGTACCTCGGGCTTTGCGCTATATCCTTCCGCAGTTGCTGCCGCCGCCAGAGGCCCGAGCGGGCTCTCGGGCTGGCCATCCGACGACTTCCAGTACAGGCCATTCTGCTTGCCCGGGTCGCTGATGAACTTCGCAGCAAATTGATTCGTCGTTTCGCCATCGTGAAGCTGGGAGAAGTACTCGGCCTGCGCGTCCGCCACCGCTCCGCAAACCTCGATGATGGCCAGTTCGTTCCTGCCAATACGGCGGTTCAGAATCTCTTCTTTTCCGGCGGCCGTATCGAAGAACCACTGGCCCTCGGCATT
This sequence comes from uncultured Gammaproteobacteria bacterium, assembly GCA_963783185.1. Lineage (GTDB taxonomy): Bacteria > Pseudomonadota > Gammaproteobacteria > Steroidobacterales > Steroidobacteraceae > Bog-1198. Next base: position 86,147 of record CAWAMT010000006.1, read on the forward strand.
TTTTTCCAAGGGAATTGGAAAAGGGAAATTGTCAGCTCCGACCAGGAGAATTTGGCCGCCATCCGGCAATTTGCGCCAGCGGTGCATCACCCCATACCCTGCTGCGAACGCGTCGGCAGTATTCTTATCCTGCACAGGATCGCCGGAGGAAATAAGCTCTTTCGAATCCGGGCCAAAAATTGCCAGCAGCGCGTTTTGATCGCCTGACTTTGCCGCTGCCAGCAGCGCATTGCTCGCCTCGTCCGGAGAAGCAAACACTCTCGATCGAAGGTACTTTGCTGTTTCAGGTTTGCTGCAGGCGGCGAGGGGAATGATCAGCACCAGCAGTCAGGAACCGAGTGCGAGACGCAACTTCTGCGAGCTTTGAGCGACATCACATCCTCCAAAAACTTAAACTACGAATCGGTCGCTAGCACTGTTAATGAGCTCACTCTGCGGCCGCCCCAACCGCCGCCTCCACCGCGGCTTGCCGAACCGCGCGCGCTCGCTTCCCGGGATTGCCAACCGCTTCCGCCGCCGCCGTAAAGGCCGATGAACCGCTGGCTCTTTGCCTGTCCCCATAGCCCTTCGCGGCAGCGGAACTGGTTCCCGAGTAGCTCGAGGTCGATTTCGGGTTCCCTGGGTTTGCTGCCAACCGCTCCCGGTGTTCTTGTAGACATTGCCGTTTGCCGCCGCATATTTGTTGCCGTTTGCAGTTTGTCCGCGGCAGCCGCATTGCCATTCGCGCCCGACGCGGCAATACCTTTGGCGCCCTTCGAAGTTTGTACTGTTCCCACCGATCCTTGCGCGGTCGTTTGATGTTGGGTGTACGCGGTCTGGCCGTTCTTTGAGACGACCGAGCTTCCATAGTTCCCATAGGCATTGGAGGCTTGATGCGTGGCGCCATAGGCTCCCGTATTGGGGTTGTAGGCTTGACCGACCGCTTCACTGCCGTAGGCCTTTGATGCCGACGCGCCTCGCGCGTAGGTGCCGGTAGACGGATTGTAGGCTTGCCCGGCACTTCGAGTGCCGTAGGGGGTCGAGACTGTTCCGCCTCTCGCGTAAGTCCCCGTTGAAGGATTATAGCCGGGGCCAACCCGCGCGGAGCCGTATGGACCATAAGCAGTGGCGCTGGACCCATAGTAGCCGCCGTGCCATGCGTTGTTTCCGTAGTAGACGTTGCTGCTGTAGACGACGGTGCCGCCGTGCCAGTTGCAGTTCCAGTAGCTGTAGCTCCATCCGCAACAACTGTTATTGCTTATCGCGGCGCCGACGGCAATGCCGACTGCCGAATGCAAGCAGGCCGGTCGCCACCACATCTGCTGTGCTGTATCCCGGCGTCACATACGTAGTGCCATAAACAACCGTGGGGTTGTACTTGCGGGACGTACACCACCTGTGGATTGGTAGGCTGGATCACGATCATTTGCGGCGATTGCTGCACGACTGTGATTTGCGAGCCTGATTTCAGATTCCCGGCAGCCATTCGCCTGGGCACGCAACACCTGGATCGCCGACATGACATCAGCAGGCTGGGTGTGATACGCCTCCCCTAATGCCGAAGTCCAACTGAGATTCTTCGCCAGATTGTCCAGAACCGAAGGGAACTGTGTGAGCGCCTTCACGCTGGGGTCCCACGGCTGCGCATCAACAGCCTGCATGAGAGCCGTGCCAGTGAGATTCTTGTTCTGTTGAAGCCAACCGCTGGCGGCCGCAACCTGGTCCGGAAAGGTCGCGGCTCCAAGAATTTGGGCAACGAGAGCGTCCGGGTACAGCGCGATCGGCGCCACCAGTTGTTGCAACTCATTCGCAGCCAAGGGCGCACCTTGTCCCGAATATCCGGTCGCTTGTGGCGCCGGTTGCTGACCGAGCGCTTCGAAGGGCCCCGCCGTAATGAGCAGTAGGAAAGACAACGCTGTTGATAGAAGTCTTTTCGTGAAAGTACTGATCATTGGTTTCTCCGCAGTCCGGAATTTGAGCGCTATCCACGCGGACCGAAAATGCCATCAAGCGCGCGATGCGTTGCCAACCAATATCGGACCAACGGCCAATGTGCTTGCGGCCGTCAATGTGTTAAAAATCTTGTTTGTGAGAGCCGCGTGGCGCGCGGACGCACTGCAGGGTGGCTCGCTCGACCACTTTGGGAAAATGACGCTTGGATCGTAGCCCCGCATTATCTGGTTGAAGTCACGCTGATCGGCCGTGACGAAGCGTTTCAGCGGGTGTCTCTCATCATCTAATCGATTTGTGCGCGGGCGCCCCACCGGCCGCGACGGCAAGCACGTCGGTCGTGATTGTGAGCGCTGCGGCTTCGGCGTCCGCCAATTCGTCACACGGAGGCGGCGGTTCAGTCGATGTCTTGCTCTTGTTGCTTCTTGGTACGCTAGGCGTAGGCCACGCCGTGCACAGGAAAGCCCGCACGGATCTTTGAGTTTCAGGCGAACGTCCCCGATACGAAAACGTTCCGCCGCACCAGCGAGTCCGCCACGACCCAGGCGACGCCAATCAACGCGAGATTCAAGGCGTTTTCGGACCAGTTCATATGGCTGGAGGGATCTGCTAAGAGCATCGGCAGGTGCACCAGCGGCGTGAAGCACGCAAACATGACTGTCAGCAGAATCGCGGCGAGGCGGGCCTGCACCCCCGTCAGGATCGCGACACCCGCCGCGATGTGGCCCACTCCGGTCGCATAAGCCCAGAATCCTGGAGTAGGCGGAATCCATTTGGGGACCAGCGGGATAGTGAGGTTCAGATAGAAGAAATGTGCTCCGCCGAATAACAGAGCGCAAACCCCGAACGCCAGTTGGCCCAGGCGCGTGAGGCGCGCGGCCAGGGCCGCATCGATCTTGGCGTTCTCGGCGTAGATGATCAGCCCTCCCGCCGCGATCGCGAGCTGCTCGGCGGCGCCGCTATAGGTGCCGAACTCGGCGTAATGGGCGAGCACCAGCGGCCGTTCATCAGGATGACGACAATGAGTGCGTAGTAGGCGCTGAGCGCCGCGGCGCCCCAGGCCGCGGTCCGGCGCCACTCGACGGCTATACCCGCGGCGAGCATGAACGCAGCGGCGGTGTAGGCCAGCATGGTGCGGTCGGGAAGGCCCTTCGGCACGGGCTGCCCCGGGTCGAAGTCCCCCCACGCAAGGCAGACCATCCCATCGCCATCACGCCCAGGCCGTAGACGCGCCAACCGAGGGACGTAGTCTTTTTTCCAGTGACGAATGTCGGGTGCACTGCCGTCAGGGTATGCTTAGGAACATTCGATTGCCAGATGCCACGATCGCTCTGGATGCTCCGGATTCGACATGCCAATTCGCCGGCGAAAGACTTCGTCTAGAGATGAACGCGCTCGTGGCGCGCTCGTTGATCTGCTCGATCGGTACACGGAAGCAATCGTGGCCCACGAGCCTTCCCGCTTGCCGTTCTCGCCGCGGGCAAGGTTCACCGAAAATGGTCAACATCTTTCCTTGGGGGAGGGACTCTGGGCGACTGCGAGCGGCGCTTCGCAACGACGTTACGTGGAATTCGCGGACACCTCATTCGGACAAGTCGGATTCTTCGGTGTGTTCGAGGAGCACGATGCACCTTGTATCGTCGCGGTTCGAATGAAGGTGGTAAATCAGCTCATCACCCAACTCGAGACGTTGGTCGTTCGCAAGCGTGAATTTCTTTTCAATCCGGCGGTCATGAGAAATCATTCCGCGATACTCAGCGATGCGGTGCCTGTCGGCCGACGCTCGCGGCAAGAGGCGATCGCGTGTGCCGGCCGGTATTTCGATGGAATCGAACAGGATGACGGCAGCATCATTCCGGTCGATCCGAATTGCATCCGCATCGAAAACGGCGTACGAACCGTGCTCGCATCCGATCGAGACTTCGCCTCGAGCACGGCTTCACAGGGATTCAACCTGTTCCAACTAAGCGTCTCCGATCAGATCGATACCGGCTTCTTCAAGTACATTCCGAGAATACGCAGCAGGCGTTTCCCGATTGTCGATCTTACAAACGGTTTAGTGTTGGCCATGGTGGTATTCGATCAGCCTGGCGTACTCACAACCGTCAACGTCGAAGGTCATGGTGAACTCAATCTGCCGCCTCTGTTCAAAATTCCGACCAGTGTCATGATCGCCGAGATCTTCCGGATCGAGGACGGGCAGATCCGAGGTATCGACGCCGTGCTCGATTTCATGCCGTACGGCATGAAATCGGGTTGGTAACTATTCTTTATAGTTGGCGATGACAGTGACGCGCGAACGTGCCTTGACATATCGAATTGGTGAGGCGAATCTGCTGAAGGTCAGGAACGTTGGAACGGGGAATTAATCATGTCTAATCGCTCTGTTCGCACGTTTTTCGTCGTCGCGCTGGCCGTGACTCTGTTGCCTTTCGCAAACCTGAGTCACGCGCAGGATGTGCCCACCGGAGAGCAACTAAGTCAACTGCTGGCTCCTGTTGCCCTCTATCCGGACACGCTCCTGGCGCAGATATGTGCGGCGTCGACCGATCCGCAGCAGATTATCGATGCGAACAATTGGGTGAAGCAGAACTCCAATCTTCAAGGACAGGCGCTAACCGACGCCGCGCAAAAGCAAGGCTTCGATCCGGCCTTCATTTCCCTCGTGAGCTTTCCAGCGGTGCTGGACATGATGGCTATAAACATCGATGACTACGCGGCATTAGGAGCCGCGTTCAAGGCCAACCAGGCGTCGGTGACGGCTGCCATCCAAGCGCTGCGTCAGCAGGCGTATGCCTCCGGTGCGCTCGACAGCAACCAATATCAAAAAGTTTCTGTGGATCAACAGAATGGCGCTCAGGTCGTCGTCGTGCAGCCCGTCAATCCTCAAGTGGTTTACGTTCCCGTGTACCAGCCTCAACAGGTATTCGTGACGGGTCCGAGCACGTCCGACGTGGTGGCAGCGTCACTGCTCAGTTTTGGCGCGGGGGTCGCGATTGGAGCGTTGATCAATAACAACCAACCATGGGGCTGGGGTGCTTGGGGTTGGGGCTGGGGCGGAGGAGGGGTGTACTACCACCAAAGTGTTTGGCGCTACACCAATGTGTACCGAAGCCCGTATCCGTACTACCGTCCGCGACCGCCTGTTTATGGCCCACCGATTTATGGAAGGCCGCCTCCGAATTGGAATCAGCGGCCCGGCTATCGTCCACCGCCACCCGGATTTCGACCGCCGGTCTACAGGCCGCCGGGCAACTACCCAGGTGGAAGACCCCCCGGAGGCGGATACAAGCCACCGCCGGGCAACTATCCCGGTACCAGGCCGCCCGGTACCGGAGGCGGATCGAAACCACCCCCCGGCAACAACAATGGCGGCAGGCCACCCGGCACCGGGGGCGGATACAAGCCTCCCCCCGGCAACAACAATGGGGGTAAACCTCCCGGGACTGGCGGCAACCAAAGACCTCCGCCGGGCAATAGCGGGGGCGCGAAGCCTCCCGGCAATACGGGCTCCACTCGCCCGGCGCCAGCGCCGGCGACGCGGCCTGCGCCGGCGACGCGGCCTGCGCCAGCCGCTCGTCCCAACAATCCTTACGCCGGATTTCCGGCGGGAGGCAACCGTCCCCAGGCGCAGCGGCCTTCCCCGCAGCAATCCACGGGTGCGCGTCCAGGCGGATTCAACAGCAACTTTAGCGGCAAATCGGAGCGCGCCGCGAGTGAGCGCGGCAAAGCGAGCGCCGGCGGTGCCAATCGTGCGGGAGGAAAACAACGATGAAACACCGTAACGTCGAGCGGTTGGCAGGATCAATTCTCACGCTGCTGCTCATCAGCGTTGCCCCCTGTGCTCGCGCTCAAGATTCGGCCGTCAAGACATTTCCCACGTATCGGGCTGCTGCTTCGGCCTTCATCGCGGCGGTCAGGGCTGACGATGACAACGCCATGAAGGAAATTCTGGGAGCGCAGGAACATGAGTTGCTGTCGTCGGGGGATCCCACGCAAGATGAAAATGCGCGCCTGGCGTTCTTGAAGCGCTATGACCAGGCGCATACCTTGGTCCGTAAATCGAACGACAAAGTGATATTGACGGTCGGAACAAGCGCGTGGCCCGTCCCATTCCCAATCGTGCGGGTCGAGGGCGGATGGCAGTTCGACGCCGCCGATGGCGCCAGGGAGTTGGTGTACCGGCGCATCGGGCACAACGAGCTCGATGCAATTAGGGTGTGCCAGGCTTTGCAGACGGCGCAGAAGCAGTATGCGGCCGCTTCTCATGATGGCAACCCAGCGGGTATTTATGCGCAGCGCTTTCGCAGCGAACCCGGCACCGAAAACGGTCTTTATTGGGAAGCCAAAGAAGGTGAACCGCAAAGCCCGACGGGCGCGCTCGTCGCCGAGGCGACGAGTGAAGGCTATGACTCGGCGAGGCAGAGTGGAAAGCCGACTCCCTTTCACGGATATTTTTATCGGATGCTGAAGGCGCAGGGATCGCACGCACCTGGCGGCGCGAAGGACTATGTGGCCGACGGCAAGATGACCGGGGGATTTGCCTTCGTTGCCTATCCAGCCGAGTACGGAAAAAGTGGCGTGATGACGTTTCTGGTCGGTCCTCGCGGCGGGGTGTACCAAAAGGACTTGGGTGACGGCACGGAAGAGGTTGCCAAGGGCATGACTGCCTTCGATCCGGATAGCACATGGAAAGTTAACTCGCTGGGTAGTAAAGGCACCCGGTAGCGCCGAGCCCTGCGGATGGTGGCGCGTCGCAATAAAAACACGCCCTAACCGCTCGGCCGGAACCCTCGCGTGCACCGGGAGCGCCTAGGTATTTCGTCCAATTACCCGGAAATCCACGATCCATAACACTAGGGCATACGGACCCGCAGTAGTCGAGTGCTCGTCGTGCCGGCTGCTCCGGGCATCAGTAACTTGAAGATCGATGCTAGGACGTACGCTATGAAACTCAGAGACTTTTCGGTCGCGATCATCGCGTTTGCCTCACTCGCAGGCGCGGCATCGGCCCAGGACGTGATCGCCACGGCGAATAATCAATGGGAAGGTTTTTACGCCGGCGTGAACGTAGGCGGTGCGTGGAATTCGACGTGCAACAGCTGGACCCCGAACGGTCCTATCGTCGACCCAGTGGTAGCCAACGCATTCTACAATCGAAACTGCCCCAACAACGGCGTCTTCGTCGGCGGCGCGCAGATCGGCTACAACTTTCAGTACAACCAGATCGTCTGGGGTTTCGGCCTTGACTACGATGACTGGAGTGCAAAGAACCACAACCGATCGTTTACCTATACAGGACCAAACCCGCCTCCCGACGGTGCCTATAACTTCTACGGTAAGGTCAGTCCGAACGGTTTCGCAATCCTAGGTCCGCGCATCGGCTATGCCATCGATGATTGGCTGCCGTACTTCAGGGCGGGCGGTGTTTTCACCGGCGGATCACACCACAGCACGGCGACTTTCACGGACGCGGGGGGAACAGCTAGTTTCTCCGGCGGCAAGAACTTTAATTCGCACGGCTTCGCGGTCGGCGCCGGCGTCGACTACATGGTGGCTAGTTCGTGGTTTTTGAGACTGGAATATAATCACGTGAGTCTCGGCAAGGGCACGAACTCCGTGACGGAATGCACCGGCAGCGCTGCGACCTGCACGGAATTCGGCAATATATCTCTCGACAACATTCATAACAGCTTCACGGCGAATATTGTCCGGGTGGGCGTGAATTTCCTGTTCGGAAAGTCGCAGGAAGCACCGCCACCACCGCCCCCGCCGCCGCCGCCACCACCGCCGCCGCCGCCACCACCGCCGCCGCCGCCGCCGCCACCGCCGCCGCCACCGCCGCTGTGCCCGAACGTTCCGCCGGGCGCGGCTGTCGACAAATTCGGCTGTCCTTGCGACATGACGCAGGAAGTCCACTTCGCGACCAATTCGTCGACTCTGACCGATGAGGACAAGGCGGCGCTCGATAAGATGATTCCGAATCTGAAGCGCCTAGAGTTCGTCAACGGAGACGTCGATGGCTACACCGACTCGACGGGTAGCGCAGCGTACAACAAGGGTCTGTCTGAGCGGCGTGCACAGGCCGTCGCGGACTACTTGACGAGCAACGGCATCTCATTGGGCCGCATGACCGTCAAGGGATACGGCGAAGAAAATCCCGTGGCGAGCAATGCGACGCGTGAAGGGCGTGCTCACAACCGCCGAGTGGTCCTGCACCGCACTGAGTGCAGTAAGTAGGCCTTACGCTGAACGGTCACGACCGCTTCCCCCTATTGCGGGGAGGCGGTCGATGACCCGCAAGGCCGCCCGTTCTAAGGCGGCCTTTTGTTTGATGAATACCCTGTAAGCTCTCTTCGATGCCCGAACTTCCCGATATCAATGCGTATCTGTGTGCGCTCGATATGCGAATTGTCGGCCGCAAGCTCGAAAAGGTTCGACTGGCGAGCGCCTTTGTTTTGCGAACCGCGCAGCCGCCGATCGCGGATACCGAAGGCCAAACGGTGCGTGAACTCAGAAGGATCGGAAAACGCGTCGCCATCGGGTTCAGCAATGAACTATGGATAGTCATCCACCTCATGATCGCCGGAAGGCTCCACTGGCGGGCGTCCGGCGTAAAGTTATCGGCACGCAATAATTTGGCGGCCTTCGACTTCGCCGAAGGCTCGTTGGTACTCACTGAGGCTGGTACCAAACGTCGTGCGTCGATTCACGTTGTGGAGGGCGAGCCGGCATTGCATAAATTGGATCCGGGCGGCATCGACGTCCTATCGAGTACCCTTGACGAATTTCGAGCCGCCATGACGCGCGAAAACCGGACATTGAAGCGCGCGCTGACCGACCCGCGAATCTTGAGCGGCATCGGCAACGCCTACTCGGATGAAATCCTGCACGCCGCACAGATGTCGCCGATTGCGCTCACTCACAAATTGGACTCAGAACAATGGGAGCGACTGTATGCGGCAACTCGAACGACCCTCGACGCGTGGATCCTTCGTCTGCGCCGCGAGGCGGAACGCGCCTTTCCTGAAAAGGTCACTGCTTTTCGGCAAGAGATGGCAGTGCATGGACGCTTCGGCCAACCATGCCGACGTTGCGGCGAGACAATTCAGCGCATTCGCTACGCGGACAGCGAAACGAATTACTGTGTTCGGTGCCAAACGGGAGGAAATTTGCTCGCTGATCGCGCACTGTCCCGGCTGCTAGGAGCCGATTGGCCGCGGACGATGGACGAGCTCGAGGCCCTGAAGAGACTTTGATTCCGCTTCGGCACGGACGATTCAGCGATGCCAATCGATCACACATTGAGTCTCTGCGCGGCGGCGGCTCTTTTGACCGCTGTTACCTTGCCCGGGTTCGCGCAGGACACGTCGTCGCTCGCGCGAGAGGCAAAGAACCCGCTCGCGAACCTGATCAACCTTCAGTTTCTCTACGATGCCAATTTGAATATAGGGCCGGAGGACAAAACGCAGGATGTGTTCACGATTCAACCGGTCATTCCTTTCAGCGTGAGCGCGAACTGGAGCGTGATCACGCGCACGATCTTTCCGCTGATCGCACAGCCAGGGCTATCTCAAGGCGAGGGCTGGACGCGTGGACCCGGCGATACCCAACTGTCGGCGTTCCTTTCCCCTGCCCGGACCGGGCGCCTCGTGTGGGGTGTCGGGCCGGTGTTTCAGATCCCGAGCGCCTCCAGCGACGCGTTGGGCCAGGGAAAGTGGGGCGCGGGGCCGACCGCTGCCGCACAGTGGTCCGGAGAGCTGTGGACATTCGGCGCGTTGATCAACAATATCTGGTCCTTTGCCGGCGGCGACAGCCGGCCGGCCGTAAATCAGATGCAGCTGGAACCCGAGGTGAATTACAACTTTCGGAGCAACCCCAATGGGTACCTGACTTTTTCACCGACAATCAGCGCGAACTGGAGGGCGAGCGGCAGCGAACGTTGGACGGTGCCCATTTCTCTTGGCTTCGGCCAGCTCGTGAAGTTTGGAAAACAATCCGTCAACCTGCAGGCGACTGCCTATTACAATGTCGTCGCACCGCCCGATAGCCCTAACTGGACATTGGAGTTGGAAGTACAGTTTCTGTTTCCGCAATAATGCCCTCATTTTTCATTTGGAGATGCCCTTGCAACGTCGTGCTCTAGGCCGTTCTGGTTCATGGACCCGAAGGTCATCGCGAATGTTTCCAATTACATCGGTTTTGCCAACGCAAATTCAGCCGCGTCTTCGTTGCTCGATGCGTCGATATCCTCGGATACGATCATTTTTCCGCCGCGCGACCAGCTAGGCCGGCTGTTCGTGGAAATGGAAGATTCACCTGAACAATCCCGTGCCATTACACGCATCTGGCAGAAATTCAAGACTGCGCAATAATTCTTACACTCGAGCGGCCAAAGCGCGCGTCAATGACGCGGCCGGGATTTCCCGGCAGCCGCCCGCATTTTGGCCGCACCACAAAGGCGAGAAATCGCCGACCCCGAGACTTTCAGCTCGAGCGCGCAGCGGCGCGAGCGCCGCTGCTGCCAAGGGGAAAGCCGGCACGGCGGGGTTGATCGGGCCAAGGTCCGCGATGAGGCGATTAGTGATTCCGCGTGCGGGGCGCCCGGAAAACAAGTTGGTCACCGCGGTGAGACAATTCTTACTTTTGAGCGCCAGGCGATGGATGGGATGGGTGGTAGCCTCGGGGCAAAGCATATATGCCGTCCCGATCTGTACGGCCGCAGCGCCGAGCGACATTGCAGCCGCAACGCCTTTTGCATCTGCGATTCCGCCGGCAGCGATGACAGGGAGGCGCACGGCTTCGACGATTTGCGGTACGAGCGCCAAGGTACCGATTTGGGTCGCCATATCCTCCGAGAGAAACATTCCCCGATGTCCACCCGCCTCGAGGCCCTGCGCAATGATTGCATCGGCTCCATACTCTTCGAGCCAACGAGCCTCATCAACGGTCGTCGCACAAGCCAGAACTTTCGAGCCCCAGCCTTTCACGCGCGCCATGAGGCCGGGTGAAGGTAGTCCAAAATGAAAGCTCACGACCGGGGGCCTGAAGTCCTCCAACAAATCGGCTATTTCAACATTGAAAGGGGTCCGCACGGGGCCGGAGGGCGCGGCAGCCAAATCGATTCCGTATTTCTTGTAGTACGGAGAAAGTAACGTACGCCATGCCTCATCGTGGGCGGCATTGAATTCAGGCGTCGCGTGGCAAAAGAAGTTCACGTTAAACGGCCTGTTGGTTCCCGCTCGAATTGTCGTCAACTCTGAGCGCATGGCCTCGAGACTGAGCATGGCGCAGGGCAGTGAACCGAGCCCGCCCGCGTTCGACACGGCGACCGCCAGGTTACCGCCCTGAACGCCGGCCATCGGCGCCTGAATAACCGGCAGCTCGGTGCCGAGAAGTCCCCGAAAAGTCATGGGCTGCGCACCCGACTGGCGCCGTCAATCGGCCCGGCGCCAGCCGAGCACTCGGTCAAGGAATCGTGGGCAACGTTTTCGATATGGAAGTCGCCGCCCCGCTGCAGGCTGCGTGTCCCCATCCGCTCGCGCTGATGCCGATCGGCAAGCCGGGCTGATTGACGATGTCATACACGATATTGTCCGGTCGAGATGCGTCCCCGCTGACGCCCGACGGCACAAAATCAAGAACGAGTCCGTGCCGCGTTTTCCATGCGATGTTGTGATCCGCGCAGGACGAGTCGCCGCTGACCCCGATGGCGCCGATGAGCTCGCTTTGAGCATTGTAGAGAGCAAGACCTCCGCCGAAAACGTTAACTCCACCGATTTTGCCTCCTATCATCGGATCCTTGGAGGTGCCGTAATCGCGCGAGTCGCCTCGATAGGCGACCCGTATGTTTACCGGGTTGCTGGCCTGCAGACCAAATAGGCTCCCGCCCGGTTGAACCGCGCTGAAAAGATTCGCCGTTGACAACGCGAGTTTCGGGAGGCTGAATGCATTCGCCGTATTTGCCTTCTGCGCGGAGATATCACGGCTTCCGGGCCATTGCGCACCGCGGTTGGTGCCGGTAAATGCAACGGCGCACACAACTCCGTCGCGATTGACAACCGTGCCCCACATATCGAGGTTGAACCCTCCGTTCGCAGTCCCTCGCGCAGCAACAAGAGCCGCGTGCAGCTGCGCGTGAGAAGGCAGCTGACTGCAGGCCGATTGCACGTCGGTCTCCCAATCATCATCGTTGTTGCCGGCATTCGCGATACTTATAGACTCGTAGCTTAGCGCGCCAAGCGCGAGCGCCGTGGCGATTGTGCGTACCACATCCATAGTCATGACAAACTCCTTTTATCGGGAAGACGTTGTGGGATTCTAAGAAGCCTTCGGATCGCCGCGGCCGGGATTCTCGCTTCATATCCGGCGACAGCGGCATCATTCTGGCAAATCGCTGCCGCGAACTGCTAGCCGGAATGCGCCCATTTACGTCGGTTTCGGAGTGCGTACCCTCAGCCAAAAACAGGAGTTGCCGAAGAGAGGTCCGTACCCATATCATGCACCGCGCATTCTGATATCCCCCAAAAACCATCGACTTTGTCACTGCGATTGTCATTGCGGCTGTGTAGTGTTGGTCGTCGGATAGGTAAGGCATGAACGACATCAACACGAAATCGCGATCGACCTCGCCGCTGCAGCGTATCGAGCCGGGACGGAGTCGATTGAAGCAGATCCTTGAGGCCGGACAGTTCGCACTGACCGCGGAAATTACTCCGCCTGCATCGAGTGATCTCGCCGAATTGCTCGGGAAGGCCGCTCCTTTGAAGGGATTAGCCGACGCGGTTAACGTCACGGACGGCGCCAGTGCCCGCGCGCATCTGGAATCGACGATAGCTGCCAGCGCGCTTTTACAGGATGGGATTGAGCCCGTCCTGCAGCTGACATGCCGGGATCGCAATCGGATTGCGTTGCAAAGCCAGCTGCTCGGCGCCGCGGCGCTGGGTCTCACCAACCTCCTGGTACTCAGGGGCGATGATCCCAAGGCGGGTGATCAGCCGGATGCGAAGCCAGTATTCGATCTAGACTCCGTTGGACTTGCCACCACGGCGGTGTCTATACGCGATCGCGGTGAGTTGCCGCATGGGCGAAAAGTCGGCGGTTCAGCCCATTTTTTTGTCGGCGTTGCCGACGCGCCCATCGACCCTCCCGATGGATGGGTGCCCACCGGATTGATCAAAAAGGTCGATGCGGGCGCCGAGTTCGCTCAAACTCAGTTCTGCATGGATGCGAACATTCTGCGCCGGTATATGTCCCGTCTCAAGGAAAGCGGAGTTACCGAACGGTTGCACATGCTGGTCGGAGTCGCGCCGCTCGCCTCCGCCAAGTCGGCGCGCTGGATCAAGAGCAATCTGTTCGGATCGATCATTCCCGACTGGATTATCGAACGGCTGGACAGGTCCGCCGACCCGCTCGCCGAAGGCTGCGCGATTTGCGTCGATCTTTTAAGGGAATACGCGGAAATTCCAGGCGTAAGCGGTGCTCACATCATGGCTCCCCTCAACGAGAAGGCCATCTCCACGGTCATCGAAACCTTCCGCGCGTCGAGCTGACGCGGCCGCCGGCCGCGCCGCCAATTTCCTCTATTGACTTAGCGCGCTCGGATCAGAAATTATCTGACCCGTCGAAGCGTCCACCGTTACGCTTTTCACGTCGCCGCTCAAGTTGAGCAGCACGCTGTACGCATGAACGTCGCTATCCGGATTGCTGGCGCTGCGTGCAATACCCGCAGCCATCGCCGGCGCGTTGTGCTGCTGTTCGGCGGTCAGCACGGCTTTGGACAGCGGGACGGATGCTTGCTTGGCGGCGCTCACATCCGCCTTACCACGCCAGTTCAGCATGTAGACAGGTTTGCTGCTGGCATCCAATTCGATCACATGTTTGGAGCGCTGCTCCAAGTGGAAGAATTGAACTTGCGTGCCCTTCAGGACAACCGCGTTGTAACCCGGCATTCCGTTTGAACTCGAAAATCGGATGTCCAGCACCTTGCCGCCCGTCGACTGTTCGACTGCCGCAATGGCATTTACCAGCGTATTCTGGTCGCCGTGAAATGCGGAAATATCACCGGTCATGGTACCTGGCTGTGCAACCGATTGAGCGAGCGTCACGCCGGCCAAGGGCCACAGGCATACGCACAATAGAAGCGGGATTTTTTTGTTCATGCCATGCCTCCAATGAATGAGGCGTAGAAACATACGCGGATACGAAACATGGCGCAGTTGGACTAGAGGCCAACGGCGTTGCCGCAGGATGCCAGCGCTTTCAATGGTGCGCCGCAGCATCATCCCGTGATGCAGGTATTTATGTTGATTGCGGAGAGGTATTGTCGACCGCCAAGCGATCGAGCAACCGCGCGACATGGATCGCTTCGCGTTGCGCGCCGTCGAATATCTGGTGCCGGCAGCTGGTACCGTCAGCGACCACGATGGCATCCGGTGATGCACGAACTGCAGGCAGGAGCTTTGCCTCCGCCATCTGCATCGAGATCCGATGATGCGCGGCCTCGTAACCGAAACTGCCCGCCATGCCGCAGCACGAACTTTCTATGAGCTCCGGTTTCGCGCCGGGAATCAACCGCAACACATCGAGTATAGGATTGACCGCCCCGAACGCACTCTGATGGCAATGAGCGTGCAGCAGAATCGGTCTGTCTGCGGCGTGGAGTTCGAGCGCGAAACGTCCGGCCCGCACCTGGCGGGCGACGAATTCCTCGAACAGCAACGCCTGAGAGGCCACTACTCGAGCGCTCTCGCCGAGCCCCATGACCAGTCGCTTCGTCGCGCAACGTCAGCAGGCAGGAAGGCTCCAAGCCCACAATTGCCACACCCTTGCGCGCAAACGGTTCGGCCGCGGCAACCAGCTCCCGCGTTTTTGCCTGGGCCCGCTCCACCATGCCGCTGCTCAAGAAAGTTCGGCCACAGCAAAGCGCGCCGCCGTGTTTGGCCAACACATGCACGGCGTAACCTGCTGCTCGCAACACCCGGCAAGCGGCCAGCACATTCTCACTTTCGAAGATACCGTTGAAGGTGTCGACGAACAGCGCCGCTACCTTGTTGCCCGCTGCCGCGGTCTCGAGCGCCGCCTCGGCGCTCAACCACTTAGGTCCGGTCTGCGCGCGCGCAGAGTGCACACGCCAAAAAGTATCGGTGCGCCAGCGCGGCAGCGAGCGATTCGCCGACAAGCCAAGTAGGCGCTCGCTCATCCACTTGGCCCCCGGAAAAGTGTCGCGCAGATTCGCGAGCCACGGCACGCGGCTCGAGGAGCGCCGCGTATTCCGGAAGGCGGGCAATGATCTGATCGCGGAGCGTGTAGCCGTGCCGCGCCTTGTAGTGCGCCAGGAATTCAATCTTCATCTTCGCCATGTCGACGCCGGTCGGACATTCGCGCTTACAGCCCTTGCACCCGACGCAAAGATCCAGAGCCGCATACAGAGCATCGCTGGTCAACGCATCGGGGCCGAGTTGTCCCGACAGCGCGAGTCTGAGCGTGTTGGCGCGTCCGCGCGTGAGGTGCTTCTCATCGCGTGTCACGCGATAGCTTGGGCACATGGTGCCGGCAGCGAACTTGCGGCAGTGGCCGTTGTTGTTGCACATTTCGACGGCTTTGGCGAAGCCGCCGGTATTGTCGCCGCCGCTACCGGGTGCCGTGGTTTGTTCGGTGATCGGATCGTTTTGCACATTCCAAGCCGACCAGTCGAGCATCGGCTTGATCGGTATGGTTCGATAGGGGCGCGCCGCCGAAGGCGGCGCAAAGCGAAACAGTTCGGGATCGTCCATTTTCGGCGGATCGATGATCTTGCCCGGATTAAATAATCCGGATAGGGTCCAGTTCGTCTTTTATCGCGCGAAAGGCTTGGGTTAGGCGAGGGTCCGAATTGCCATTCGATCCATTCGCCCCGGCACAGCCCGTCGCCGTGCTCTCCGCTGTAGGCGCCCCGGAATTTGCGCACCAGCGCTGCAGCCTCCTCGGCGATCGCCCTCATTTTGCCGGCGCCTCCAGTAGGTCCTTCCTGGCGCATGTCGAGGATAGGTCGAACATGCAGCGTACCGACGGATGCATGTGCGTACCAGGTCCCATGTGTTCCATGCCGCTCGAATACGTCGGTCAGCGCATCGGTATATTCGGCCAGATGCTCGAGAGGAACCGCGCAGTCTTCGATGAAGCTCACGGGTTTTCCATCGCCTTTGAGGCTCATCATAATGTTGAGCCCCGCCTTGCGAACTTCCCAGATGTTTTGCTGGGCGTTCGGATCGGATATAGCGACGACGCTGCCCGGTAAACCCATATCGCCCATGAGGGTGATCAGATCCGCAAGTTTCGACTCCAGGGCCTGCATCTCATCGCCGCTGAACTCGACCAGCAAAATCGCCGCCGGTTTTCCGATCAACGCCCGCTCGAGCAAGGGCCGGAAACTGGGATTGGCCAACCCAAGCTCGATCATGATGCCGTCAACCAGTTCGACCGCACTTGGCCCCAGCTTGACGAGTTGTTGCGGAGCCCGCATGGCGGCGCGGAAACTCGGAAAATTGACGACGCCCAAGACGCGGCTGCGCGGCAGTGCGGATAGCCTGAGCGTCAGGTTCTTCGTATATGCCAACGTTCCCTCGGAACCGATGAGCAAGTGCGCGAGATTGACGTGGCCGTCGCCGGTGTAGGGCCGTTCGCTCTGATTCTGGAAAATATCCAAATTGTAGCCGCCCACACGGCGCAGAAGTTTGGGCCAGCGATCCGCGATGGCTTCGCGATGAGTTGCCGCGAGTTCCCGCACGAAATGGCCGATCGCAAGCGGCGCGGCCCGAGAGGCTCGGCATCGGTCCGAATTCCACGCACGCGCCATCCGACAACCACGCACTCACGCCAAGCACGTTGTGTACCATGTTGCCGTAGGCGATCGAACGCGAGCCGCAGGAGTTGTTGCCCGCCATTCCTCCGAGAGTGGCCTGAGCACTCGTCGATACGTCGACGGGAAACCACAGACCGTTGGGCTTGAGCAGCGCGTTCAGTTCGTCGAGCACCAATCCTGGTTGTACGACGGCTGTGCGGCCGGCGATGTCGATGTCGATGACGCGTCTTATGTGCTTGCTGTTGTCGATCACCAAAGCGGCGCCGACGGTCTGCCCGCATTGGCTGGTGCCGGCGCCGCGCGGCAGCACCGGAACTTTCAGGTCGCGAGCGATATCGATGGCGATTGCAATGTCACGCTCATCGCAAGGAACGAACACGCCGACCGGTAAAATTTGGTAAATGGATGCGTCGGTGGAATAGCGCCCGCGCGATGCGAGATCGAACAGCGTCTCTCCCCGCGTTTCTCGCCGCAGGCGGCGCTCCAACGCATGACGCACGTCAGGCGGCGGCAACAGGGTGCCGCCGTCCGCCGACGTCCTCGGGTTCACGGAATCATCCAAGACACCACGTACTGCTGCAATACCACTAGTATGCCGAGCAGGATCGTGAGCACGATGCTGTGTTTGAACGTTCGCGCCAATACGTGGCCCTCCTGGCCCTGCAAGTGGGTGACGGAGACGCCGGTGGCGATGTTTTGCGGCGAGATCATTTTTCCCATGACGCCGCCGGAAGAATTGGTGGCGGCGATGAGAATGGGGTTGAGACCAAGTTGCCTCGCGGCGACCACCTGAAGATTGCCAAACAGAGCGTTACCTGAGGTGTCGCTGCCGGACAGAAACACCGCAACCCAACCTAAGAATGCCGACAGCATCGGAAAGAAAATGCCGGCCGATGCCACGCCCAAACCCAGCGTGTAATTCATACCCGAATAGTTCATGAGATAAGCGAGGCCCACGATCAGCATGACCGTCAGGATCGCGAAGCGGCTCTGCCGCCAGGTCGTGAAAATTGCGCCGACAAACCGGCTCGGCCCCACCCCCACCCATGCGGCGGTGAGAATGTCCGCCACTAGAATCGCCGTACCGGTGCCGAGCGGTTGGAATGCCCAGTTTGCTGCGTAGGCCTTGTGATATAGGGTGATGAACACCGCATCGTGCAAGCCCGGCCAATGAATGGTCTGTTGACCGATGCCCGACATTTTAAAGTGGGTCCACAGAATGACGACCGCCGACACAAGGATCCAGGGGATCCAACCCTGCCAGCCGGCGACGACCGAGGCGGTATCCGACGGGCTCGAGGCGGGTCTTTGGATCGCGAACTCTGCGTCAACCTTGGGCGACCATTTGCGTAGGAACGTCAAGGTGACAAGCAATGAAGCCAGCGCCGCGAGCACATCCGTCAGGGAATAATCGAGATAGTTCGACGTCAGGAATTGGGCCAACGCGAAGCTGCCTCCGGCTACCGCGAGGACCGGCCAAAGCGCCCGTACCGACCGCGCGCCGCCGTAAATGCCCATCACGTAGAAAGGCAGAATCAGCGCGATGAAGGGAAGTTGACGGCCGACCATCGCACCGAGTTTCACCGCCGGCAGATCCGTGACCTGGGCGAGCACCGTAATCGGCGTTCCAAGCGCACCGAATGCCACCGGAGCGGTATTGAAGATGAGTGTGAAAGTCAGAGCTTCCAGGGCGGGTAGTCCGATCAGAATGAGCAATGCGCTGGTGATCGCGACAGGCGTACCAAAACCCGCGATTCCCTCCAACAAGCAGCCGAAACAGAATCCGATCACCACCAGCACGATTCGCCGGTCATTCGGCAGAGCCTTGAGCAGCCAGTCGCGGAAAGCGTCAAACCGGCCGGAAATGACGGCGATATTGTAGAGGAGGAGGGCGTTGAACACGATCCACATTACCGGCCAGAGCGCGAACACGCTGCCTGCCGCGACGGCGTCGAGCGCGAGTGCCACCGGAAATTTCCAGAGCGCGATCGCCGCGATGAGACCCACCACGAGGCCGGCGAGCGAGGCCTGCCACGCCGGACGACGCAAGACCCCCAAAGCCACCAGCACGGTGGCAATGGGCAGTGCCGCCATCAAAAAAGAAAGGATTAGGCTGTCGCCCACCGGCGTCAATAACTGATTGAACATTGTTTTTCTCCCCCCAGCAGTGGAACCCAAGGCGCCTGACGAAGGCATCAGTTTCAGGCACCCGCCGCAAATTGTCCAAATTCACCGGCGGCGCTCTGGGGAACGGCGCCCGTGGTTAAAAAAAATGGTTCAATAACACGATGAATGCATTGCCGATCCGCGTTTTTATCATCCTGTGCTCTACTCTGGCCGCGGTGTGCGCTGATGCGGTGCCTAAGCGTCCGCTCGAGGTGAATGATTTCGATCGTCTGCTCGCCGTCGGTGATCCGGTGTGCTCCCGCGACGGCCGTTGGATTGCCTACACCGTGGAGCAACCGGATCTCGATGCCGACGAACGCAAGAGCAGCGTTTGGGTGGTCGATTTTCACGGCACTCGAAACATGCGTTTGACCGCAGCCGCGGAGTCGGCCGACAACCCGCAATTTAGCCCCGACGGGCGCGACGTGTCCTTCCTCTCGGCTCGCGGGAGCGAGGCCAAGGCGCAAATTTACCTGGTCGATCGGCGAGGCGGTGAGGGCCGGGTTCTCACCGGCGTGACGGGTGACATCGGCGGCTACGCCTGGTCTCCGGATGGAACGCGACTCGTGATCTCCTTGTCGCCGGGCGATGGCGATTCGCAAAACGCTGCCGGAGTGCCGGCGCGAGGCGCCAAGACACCGAAGCCGATCGTGGTCGATCGAGTGCATTTCAAGGAGGACGAGACGGGCTACGTGACGGCACGGGATCGCGCTCAGTTGTATCTGTTCGACCTGGCCACGAAAAAATTGGAACCGCTCACCACCGATGTGCGCTTCGACGACACGTCGCCGATCTGGTCGCCCGACGGCAAGACGATCGCCTTCTTCAGTAATCACGACACCGATCCAGATGTGTCGGGAACGCTGCAGTTGTACCTGATCGATGCGCGTTCGGGCGCGGTTCCGCACCGGCTTGCCGATTTCTTTCAGCCCAACGAAACCTCTCTGCTCTTTACCCGAGACGGCAAGCGTATCGTCTACTCCACGGGTTTTGCCGCCAAGATCAACGGCTACGCTCAGGACCGCTTGACCGTGATCGAAGCCGCCGGCGGCAAGCCGAAGGTACTGGCAGACCGGCTCGACCGCGCGCTGTCCTTCCCCGCGCTTGCAGCCGATGACAATGCGATCAACGCGATTCTCGAAGATGATGGTTCCAACATTCCGGCTACCGTGCAGCTCGACCGTACCCAAGTCGAACGCCGCTTGGGTGCTAAGATTTCCGTCACCCGGCAGTGCAGCGGCGCTGGGCATGTGGCGGTGTTGGCGTCGACCGACAGCACCGCACCGGAGATTTACTCGCTGGAGAGCAACGGTCTGCGCAAGCTCACCTCGCACAATGACGCGCTGATGGATGAATTATCGCTGGGCTCGGTCGAGGATATTTTCTTTCCGAGCCGTGACGGCACGACGATTCATGGAATGATCGTCAAACCGGCTGACTTTCACACCGGCCGGACCTACCCCACGGTGTTGTGGATACATGGCGGCCCCAATCTGCAAGATTCACACGGCCTCAGGTTCGCCACTTATGCACCCACGCTCGACCGGCAATGGTTTGCGGCGCACGGCTACGTGGTGCTGGCCGTCAACTATCGCGGCAGCAGCGGGCGCGGCGCCGCGTTTTCGAGCGCCATCGCCGGGGACTGGGGCAACAAGGAAGTGTCCGATCTCCTAGCCGGCGTCGATTACGTCGTGAATGAGAAAATAGCCGATCGAGAGCGCCTCGGTATCGGCGGTTGGAGCTATGGCGGAAACCTCACGGATTACGTGATAGCGTTGGACGGCCGCTTCAAGGCGGCGATCAGCGGCGCCGGCAGCGGCAACTCGCTCGCGATGTACGGCAGCGACGAATATAGCTTGCAATATAATGCCGAAATGGGCCCTCCGTGGCGAAGGCTCGACCGTTGGCTGCGCGTTTCCTACCCCTTGCTTCACGCCAACCGCATCAAAACGCCGACCCTATTTCTCGGCGGTGAGAAGGATTTCAATGTGCCGATCGTGGGGAGCGAGCAGATGTATGAGGCGCTGCGCACCCTCGGGGTACCCACGCAACTCGTCATTTACCCTGGCCAGTTTCATGAATTGACGCGGCCCAGCTACATCAAGGACCGCCTTCAGCGCTACCTCGGCTGGTTCGACCGGTATCTCGCCCCGGCCAATTGAGCGGTCCAGCCTGCGAAATGGCTCACAAAATCGCAATTTATGGGTGCAACGATATCGTCCCTTGCTGCGCCGCAAAGCCAAAAATGTGATTCATACCCACCCACATTTTCCCCTATTCCTCGACGCTACAACAAGTTGCAACGGGCCTGTGAGGATCGATCCCCAACAGTGGCGCTGCACGTCCAGTTTCTCGTGGCGTCAACCGAATGAGGGAGCGCGGTCTTGTCTCAAGCAGCACGAAAGATTGCGGCTGCCAATTCGTACACCGAGTCGGCGCCAGCGCCCGCCGCTCCGCGAGCACAGAAAACTCCCGTATTTCTCGTAACTCAAGATGAGGCGCTGTGGCCGCAAATCGGGCCGGGCTTGGACCACGACTTCGTGCTCAAGCAAGTCGACACCCTCGATGAACTCAAAAAAACGACCCGTGAGGGCCAAGCGGGCATCATCGTATGGGACGCCCGCGATCGTGCGGACAGTACGGACGATCTGTCAGGCTTGCAGCTGCACTCCGCGCGTTTTGCAATCATCGTGCTCGATGCCGCCGCGAACACCGAGCCGTGGAGGGAGGCAATCCAGCAACGCCAAATAGTCGCGCTTCTCGCCCTGCCTTTCGATGCTGCCAAATTACTCGAGACTTTTGTGAGCGCACGCGAGGAATATCACGTGCGCAGCGCCGTGCTTGGAGAAGCCGCCGCCACGGCAGTCGTTGCCGGCTCGGGCCGCCGCAAATTCCCAGTCTTCCCATCGTTGATCGCCGCTGCTATCGCATTGTCGGGCGGCGTCGCGTACCTGTTGTATCGGGGCTCGGCGACCCCTTCGACTTCGCCTTCGACTCAGGCTGCGCCCGCAGCCGCCCCATTGCACAGCGTCCCGGCTGCTGCGCCGGTCAAGATGAACACAGGGGCCGATGAGCAGGTCGATTCGCTGCTCGAGAAGGCGCGCCAAGCCATGCTCGATCGGCACTTCATAGAACCCGCCGACGGCAATGCGTTGGCTTTCTACCAAAACGCGTTGATTTACGATCCAAATAATGGCGAGGCTCGGCAGGGTGTGCAACGGTTGGCGCAGATTCTGTTTGCTCGCGTCCAGTCGGACTTGGATGAGCGCAAATTCGATGTGGCGCTGCAGGCACTGGAGACCGCGCGCGGCATCAGCCCCGGAGATGCTCGACTGACGGAACTCGATGCGCGAATTGCGACGCTGCGGGCCGAACTTGGCCCAGCGCAAATTCAGGCGGCGATCAATGCCAAGAATTTTGATCGAGCGGCTCAGCTGCTCGACGAAGCGGCGCGCGCGAAGTCGCTAAGTTCCGCGAAGTTGAACCAATTGCGGGACGAATTGCGGCGGCGCCAGGGAGAATCCGACGTTGCGCACATCGTAAAACTCCTGGAAACGCGCCTGCAGCAGGATCGTCTGCTCGAACCGCGAAACGACAGTGCCGTCTATTACTTGCAACAGGCGCGTCAGGCGGGCGCGACCCAAGCGGATCTGCAGGATCAAACTCAAACATTGAGCAGGAAACTGCTGCAGGAGGCTCGCCCGGCGATCGACCAGCATCGTCTGGATGAGGCCGATCGAATGCTGACGGAGGCACGAAGCACCGGCGGATCCCCGCAGATCATCGCGGCTCTGCAACGCGATTTGAGCGCGGCGCGCGATAACCAGGCCCACGAGAAGGTGATCCACGCGCAGCTTCTCGACCTCGCACATGCGCGGCTCGCGCGCGGCGACCTTGTGGAGCCCGTCAATGACAATGCGCTGTTCTACGTCGGTCAGCTGCGTGCGGCCGATCCCTCAAACCCCGGCTTGGCGCAGATCACAAGCGCGCTGCAAAGCGCGCTCATCCTAAGAGCCCGCGCTTCGCTCGATGCGGGAGACTCTGCAAAAGCGGAAACCTTGGCCAAATCAGCGAGCTCGCTCGGCAACTCGGCGGAACTGAACTCTTTCAGCGACTTGCTCGCGCAGCAGAAACAAAAACAGTCGAGCACGGCCACCGTTTCCCCAAATTCTCTGGTGGCGATCAAACCTATGAAGCTCGAGTATCCGGCGGCTGCCTTGGCCAAGGGTACCGAGGGATGGGTGGATTTGGCATTCGATGTGACCACCGAGGGAAAAGTCGCCCATGTCACGGTCGTAGACTCGCTGCCGCACAACGTGTTCGACGCGGAGGCTAAAGCCGCAGTGTCTCGCGTGCGCTATCAGCCTGTGTTGATAGACGGCCATCCTTCCGAGATCAAGACGACCTTGCATGTCGTCTTCCGGCTGGCGAAACAGTGAAGAGACTTCGATGACGTCCTCTCTGGAAAACACCGTCAAGAATGACCCGAGCCCGGTCGTTGCGCCCAATCGGTTTAGCCGCCTGTGCCTGGTCGTACACGATGATCTCGATCTGCGCCTCCGATTGGCGGGGTTAGTGCGGCGCACAGCTTTGAAGCTCGATGCCGACACGGTCACGGGATCCGGGCTCGACGCACTTGCCGTCGATCAAATCCGCTCCTATGTCGCGGTGCTGCTCATTGTGGAGTTCATGCAACGAGAAGGCGGCTCCGATCCCCTCGCGGTCGTCGCACGGTTGCGCGCTAGGGCGCCGAGACTGCCGATTTTCATCTTCGCGCGCCACGGCGACGAGCGCTGGGCCGCCCGTTCCATCAAGGCGGGCGCAAACGACTATTGGCCCATTCATTCCGTCGACATCGCCGAGTTCGCGGCGGCATTGCAGGCGCTGCAGAATCCACTACGCGGCGTCCCCGGTTTACCAAAGCCGGAATCGGATTCGATACCTGAAGTGGCCGGCTACCGGGTCATAAAGAAGATTGCCCACTCATCGGCGGCGACGGTCTATTTGGCGCGCAATGACGATTTGGCGCAGTCGGTGGCGCTCAAGGTTCAAACCATCAAAGGACAGACGAGCGTCTCGGAAGAGGACCGCCAGCGGTTCACCAGGGAATGCGAAATTATCTCCAGCTTGAATCATCGTTCCATCGCCGACGTCATCGACTTCGGCATCACACCGCAGTATTTGTTCCTCGCATTGGAGTATTTCCCGTGCGGAAGCATGCGCGAGCGGTTGAAGAACCCGGTGAGCGAAGCCGACGCCGTGAATTACGCGAGGCAAATTGCCGAGGCATTGCAAGTAGTGCACGCGGCCGGAGTCGTACATCGCGATTTGAAGCCTTCGAACCTCATGTTGACCACCGACAATCGGGTGGTTCTGATCGACTTCGGATCGGCGCGGGCGCAACTCGTGGCGCGCGATTTGGAGCACTCGGATCCGATGACCGGCACACCATATTACGCGTCCCCGGAGCAAATCGACGGCGAGGACTCGGATCACCGAGGCGATCTGTACAGCTTGGGGATAATCTTCTACGAGATGCTGGCGGGGAGCCTGCCGTTTCGAGGCACCACAGTATCGGAAATATTCGAGGGCCATCGCAGCGCGTCCGCGCCGCCGTTGCCGGCTCCGCTGATGCGCTACCAGCCCCTGATCAATCGGCTCTTGCAGAAGAACCCGGACGACCGATATTCCGCCGCGGCGCAGTTTCTCGAAACGCTGGACGTCGCCGCGGGATCGATTGAAGAACAAACACGACGGATGGCCAAAAGGGGAGCGCTCGATTCATGATTTCTCCGTTACGCACGGATCTTCTTTCACGCCTCACGCCGCGGGCACTTGCTGCGTTGGTGGCCGTGCTCGGTCTCGGATTTGTCGCCGCGGTTCTGGTGCCGGGGTTCGAACTTTCGAACGAACTTGCCAACACGACGGCGGCGCTCAAATTCGTCGGCGAACAACAGCGATATCCCGACCTCATCCGCACGTCGCTGGACATCATGCGCGATCGGTTGAGCGCGCACGGCTACGTCGAGGCGCCGCTCGATCAGCTGCGCGAAGCCGTGAAAAAGCTCGATGACGCGCAGGCGGCCATGGAGCAGGCGAAACACGCGGATTGGTTTGACCCGGCGAGCGAGACCGCGGCGTTTTCCCAACCGGCCGTGGCCGCGCGCGCGGCGTCTTTGCGCGCGTTGTGGAGGCCGGAGCGAGAATCCCTCGAGCCGCTGGTCCAGTTCTCAGGGCGTACCGTACCAGGACGACGAAGTAACCGGCACGGTTCTCAACGACACCGGCCGCGGATTGGTGCGCGATGTCAATGCCGCGGTCCGCAACGCGCGCCGGCTATTGCCCGCCATAGAAGGCGAACTTGCCGTCATGAGTTCCGAATTGCAGGCGCGGAATGCGCATTCAGCGCTGCAACTGCGCATCGTCATGCTCGCGGGCCTGTCGATAGCGGCTGTGCTGGTGTTGGTGGTCACGATTCTATTGGGCGCGCGGCGGCGCCAGGCGCATAGCTTGCGAGAGGCGCGTCAACAGACGGAAGATATCCTGCGTACCGTCAAGGATGGTTTGTTCCTGCTCGACCAGGAATTGGTGATCGGTACGACCTATTCGACGGCGCTCGAGAAGCTCTTCCAGCGCAAGGACTTCGCGGGACTCGGATTCGACGAACTGTTGCGGGACATCGTCGCTGAGAAGACCTTGGTTACCGCCCGCAAATTCGTCTCGATTCTATGGTCGGAACGGACGAACGAAAACCTCGTCAAATCGATCAATCCGCTGGGTGAAGTGCAGGTCCGCATCGTCAACAGCCAGGGAAGCGTCGACACGCGCTATTTGGAGTTTGATTTTCACCGGGTACGCGTGGAGGGCGAGATCACGCACGTGCTCGTGTCGGTGGCGGATATCACCGCCCGCGTGGATTTGGCGAGAGAACTTACCGTCTCTCAAAGCCAAGCCCAAGCCCAGGTCGACACGCTGCTCGGAATTTTGCACGTGGAGCCGAGCCAATTGGCGTCGTTCCTGAGCGACTCCGACGCATCGATGAAGATGATCAACGCGGTCCTCCGCGAGCCGGCGCGCGAAGAGTCTGCCTTTCGCAAGAAATTGGACAGCCTTTTCCGGCAGGCCCACTCGGTCAAGGGCGAGGCGGCTTCGTTGGGCTTGTCCTCGATCGAAAGCCGCGCGCATGCATTTGAGGACGACCTTAAAGCATTGCGCGAGAAATCGGAGTTGTCGGGCAACGATTTTCTGCCCCTGGTCATCAAACTCGATGATTTGCTCACTCACTTGCACTCGATCAGCGATTTGGTGTCGCGCCTGTCGCAATTGCACGTTCGGCAAGAGGACCTCGTGCACGTCAGTACGCCCGCCGCGCCGGCGCCCGTCCAAAGCCCGGCGCCCCCCGACATCGCACCCATCTTGCAGCGGTTGGCTGCACGCGTCGCCGGCGAAAATGACAAGGGGGCGGCACTCGAGTGCGTCGGCTTCGACGCCATCCCGGGCGTGTATCGGCGCCTGGTCAAAGATGTCGCGGTGCAGGCGGTGCGCAACGCAATCGTGCATGGCATCGAGCCGCGACCGGTCCGCTCGACATTGGGAAAATCGCCGATCGGGGTGGTGCGCCTGGAGTTCAAGGAATCTTCGGGGGCCTACAAATTCACGATCGAGGATGATGGAAAGGGATTATCGACCGATCAAATCAAGGCGGCCGCCGTGCAAAAGGGCATTTTGACCCCGGAACACGCGGCGGGTCTCGATCCGAAGCAGGTATTTTCGCTGCTGTTCCAGGCGGGATTCTCGATGGCGGAGAACGTGACGAAGGATGCGGGACGGGGCATTGGCATGAACCTGATCGCGGAGCGTGTGCGCGAAGCCGGCGGTCGAGTGAGTCTGGCCACGCAACTAGGTAAATTTACGCGTATCTCGGTGTCGCTGCCGTCGGCGGTCAAGCGTATCGACGTGACCGAGGCCGCGTAATGAACCAGCGCAGCGGTTCGCAAGCTCCTTTAAGGCTGATGATCGTCGACGACTCGAACATCATTCGTCGACGCATCGAGCGTTCGCAGCAGATCGCCCGATTGGAGGTAGTCGGGGCCGCGAGCAACGGACGGGAGGCGGTCGAATTGTTTCGCCGCACCAAGCCGCACGTCGTCACCATGGACTTGACCATGCCGGAGATGGATGGAATCGAGTGCGTACAAGAATTGGTGGCGCTCAATTCCAAGGTGCTGATACTCGTGGTCTCGGCGCTCGCGGACAAGGCGACCGCGGTGGAAGCCATTGAAAAGGGCGCGAACGGCTTCCTCTGCAAGCCGTTTACGGATCGACAACTCAACGACGCGTTGCACGAGTTGCTGTTGGAAGCCTGATGTTGAAAGAGTCAGAAATCCGCACCTTTATCGAGGGCGCCACGAGCTACTTCGAGGTCTCCGCGCAGCAGGCGGCGAGTGTCGGTTCGCCCTACTTGGTGACCGACGGCAATCCCGGGGCCTACGACTATTCAGGCGTCATCGGCATTTCGGGAGCCCGAAAGGGAATCGTGTACTTTTCGGCGCCGCGCGGCATGCTCGCGGTGCTTCTGATGCGGATGCAAGAAACCGACACGAGCGATGCGAACATCAAAGATTTGGTGGGGGAGGTGGCCAACACCATTTCGGGCAACGCGCGCAAGGATTTTGGGCGGAACTTCATCATATCCGTACCGACCATCGTTTCGCACGACATAGACAAAGTGACCGCGCCCTATTCGAAGTCCTACGTCATTCCGATCAATTGGCGCAAGCATTCGGCGAAACTCGTCGTTTGCCTCGAGTAGCAGCGCCTCGAATAGCTCGAGCCTTGGGCCGCGCGATCACTTGCCCGGCGGCGAGCCTTTCGGTGTCCAACCTGGGGAACCCGTGAGATTGCGATTCGGCCATTGATCGGCGACGGCGGGCAAAGGCCCTCGCTTGCCGGTTTTTATCTCCGGAGTGATCTCATAGACGATTGTCGACCCGAGTCTCGGAAACGAACCTCGTTCCCGGCCCCAGGAGTCCGCCGGCGCGTACTTGGCCAGGAAGCCTTCGTAGAATTTGGTCTTCTCGCTTTCCTCGTCCACGATTTTAATTCGCCCAAAGACGATCACTGAACGATACGACACGGAGGTGTCGCATTCGACGTGTCCGTAGGGAAAAATCTCGCCTGGTTCGTCCACCTCGAAACTCACACGGTCCGAATGCCGCACGTTGGTGATGAAGTGCCCTTGATAGGGTGCGGTGTGCAGGTAGATCCGGTCTTGACGCCATATAAACAGGTTAGGTACCACGTAGGGATAACCGTCGGCGCCGACCGTCGCGATCCGCGCGCAAAAGGCTCGGGCGAGAAATACGTCGACCTCCTCGGCAGTCATCACCTTGTCGGCACGGCGAAGTCGGCCGCGGAGAGTGGAGTCGGCGGGGCTTTGAGTCATGGGATAGGTGCCATTTTCGTTTCTTGATCGCGATTTGGCTATTATAGCCATCTCTCGCGAAGCCCAAGGGGCCGCACGGCCGACACCTCAGGACAATCAATATGTCGACAGCGAACGACAGCATCGAAGCAAGTCAGCTTTGGCAGAAGGATCGGGATCACTTCCTGCACCCGTGGACGCATTTCGACACGTTCAAGCGCGATGGATCGCTGGTCATCCGGGATGCCGAGGGCGCGTACGTGACGGATGCCTCCGGCCGGCGGTATCTGGACGGTATCGGGGGGCTGTGGTGCGTCAACATCGGCTACGGACGGCAAGAGATGGCGCAGGCCATCGCCGAGCAGGTTCTGAAGCTCAGCTACTCGAACACCTTCACCGATTGCACCAACGAACCTGCTGCGGAGCTCGCGGCCAAACTGGCGCAACTGGCGCCCGGCTCTCTCAATCACGTGGCTTATTCGGTATCCGGCTCGTGCGCGAACGACACGGCGATTCGGCTCGCGCATTTCTATCACTCGCGCAGAGGTGAACCCGCTCGGCGCGTTATTTTATCGCGGTACAACTCCTATCACGGCTCCACCTATCTCGGCATGACCTTGGGGAACCGAGAAGGCGACCGATCGTACACTTCAGGTACATCGAGGGAGGACTCGTGCACCATCTGTCCGCGCCGTACGCTTACCGGCGCCCGGATGGCCTGACCGAGGCCGAGTTTACCGACCACTTGGTTGCCGAGCTGCGGTCGGCGATCCGAAGTATCGGCGCGGCGAACATCGCCGCCTTCATCGCCGAGCCCATTCAGGGGGCGGGGGGTGTCGTACCGCCTCCGGCCGGTTACTTGCCGCGCATGCGCGATATGTTGGCGGAGCACGGAATTCTCTTCATCGCGGACGAGGTCGTGACCGGGTTCGGCCGGATTGGACACTGGTTCGCCTCTCACGATGAATACGGCATCGAACCCGACATCCTCGTCGCGGCAAAAGGGCTGACCTCGGGCTACCTGCCGCTCGGCGCGACGATCTACTCCGATCGCGTGCACGAGGCGATATCGGCCCCCGATCCGCAGGCGTGGTTCACTGACGGCTTCACGTATTCGGGACACCCTGTC
>CAWAMT010000007.1:0-10966 GCA_963783185.1 uncultured Gammaproteobacteria bacterium
GTTCTTTGGCTCTGACACCGGCGGTGACCGAGCGGCCATCATTTACAGCTTGATCGAGACTTGCAAATTAAATCACATCGACCCGCAGCGCTACTTGCACTATGTCCTCGAGCGGATCGCCGACCATCCGATCAATCGCATCGAGGAGCTGCTGCCGTGGAAGCTGGCCGATCAACTTCAACAGCCCGCGCAAGTCACGCATGCGCTGGCGGCCTAAGCCGGCAGTGAGCAAGCCGACAGCAAAAAACGCCGCTGCGACGATCGGCGGCTTCGAGCACATCCAGGCCTTCTTCGATACGACGCGCGGTCAGATCACGATCGGTGAAATCCCGCCGATCCGTCGCGCTGCGCTCGCCGCGGTCGGCAAAAAAGTGCGCGTCGCCTTGGTCTGCGGGGAAACTGAGGGTGTGGCCGATCTGCTGCACCGACTGAACGCAGCGCTCGGCAAAGCCGCCGCCGAAAATATCGTGATCGACGAGGTTCTACCCGAAATCAAGCGCCGACGGTAAAAGAGACGGGCTCGGCAAGGGGCCATCCCCACGCGCTTACCGTATTTGCGGTGGCTGTGCCCATTTATCTGAGGAAGAAATGGCCGGCATTGTTTGCGGCGATGGTGGCGCAGTAAGAACTCTAGGCGGTGGGCCGTTTATGTGAGTTCGCTGTCGTGTCGGTTCGCATTGTCCGGCGGGTGTTCGACTATCACCGGCCACGCGAAGCTCTCGATGGGCAGACGCCCTATGAGCGGCTCTTGGCAAAAACCGCCGCCAGTGTGTCACCTGCGTCCTGAGACCTTACAGCCCTACTAATTTTTATAGCGCCGCCAAGAGGATTCGAACCGCTGACCCACGCATTGTTCCATTGTTCTGACGTAGAGCGACTAGAGACTCGAACCTCCGACCCACGCATTACGGCGTGGTACGAAAGTGACTACAGTGAGATCTTGCGCGGAAAGCGTGCACCACGCATGTATTTGATTTTTATTATTTTTATGGTGCCGCAAAGAGGATTCGAACCCCTGACCCACGCATTACGAATGCGTTGCTCTACCAACTGAGCTATTGCGGCAATTTCAAGAGGGCGGGCATTCTAACCCGCGGAGCTATCCGACGAAAGGCTACCGACCCGCTTGAGCACTTCGCGCAGCGTCTTTGGAAGCGCGAATATCACGTGTTCTTCCCGGCCCGTGAGCTCCTCGACGACCTCGCCGCCCCATTCCCGCAACTGGCTGATGACGCCTTGGACGAGGATTTCAGGCGCGGACGCGCCGGCGGTCACCCCGATGGTCTTGGCCCCGTCGAACCACTCGCGATGCAAATGCTCCGGTCCGTCGACCAAATAGCCGGGTATGCCGGCTTTATCAGCCATTTCGCGCAAGCGATTCGAATTCGAGCTCGAGGCTGAGCCGACCACCACCAATCGGTCGCAACGGCCGATCAAATCCTTGACCGCGTCCTGGCGATTCTGGGTGGCGTAGCAGATATCCTCTTTGATCGGCGCCTTGAGCCCCGGGAATCGTCCACGCAGAGCCTCGACGATCGACGCCGTATCATCCACCGACAGAGTCGTTTGCGTCACGAACGCCAAATGCTCGGCATTGCGCACCTGGACACGCGCCACATCCTCAACCGTCTCAATCAAATAAATATTGCCGCCGTACGAAGTATCGAATTGGCCGATCGTGCCCTCCACCTCCGGATGTCCTTCGTGGCCAATCAGAAACACCTCGCGCGCTTCGCGTGCATAGCGCGTGACCTCCATGTGCACCTTCGTTACCAGCGGACAGGTGGCATCGAACACCTTCAGCGCGCGCCGTGTCGCTTCCTCCTGGATCGCCCGGGAAACACCGTGGGCGCTGAAGATCACGGTCGCACCATCGGGGACCTCGTGCAGCTCCTCGACGAACACCGCACCGATCCCACGCAGCCGATCCACCACGTATTTGTTGTGAACCACTTCGTGGCGTACATAGATCGGCGCGCCGAACAGGTCGATGGCACGCTCCACTATGTCAATGGCACGATCGACGCCGGCGCAGAAACCGCGCGGATTGGCTAATAAGATATGCATCGTTTCTACGCCTTCGCACTGCTGCGTTTGGGTTCCAGCAACGCGTCCAGCAGCAGGCACGCTGCGCCGACCGTTATCGCCGAATCCGCCACGTTGAATGCCGGAAAATACGCCCGATCCCAATGAAAGTGGATGAAATCTATGACATGCCCGAGCCGGATCCTATCGATCACATTGCCGATTGCGCCGCCTAGCACCAACGCCAGCCCGGCAGCCAGCAGCCCATGAGACCCGCGAGGCAATCGGCATAACCAGACAGTAATCGCAATGCTCACGGTGACCGCGAGCCCGATGAACAACCACCGCTGCCACCCGGACGCCGAGGCGAGAAAACTGAAGGCGGCGCCGACGTTGTGCATGCGCGTGATGTCCAAAATCGGCAGCACGGTCGTGAATTCGAACTCACCGAAATGCTGCGTGATGTAGCTCTTGCTGAGCTGATCTGCTAGCACGATGAACACCGAAAGCAACAGCCACACTGCACCCCGTCCGCGGTTCTCAACGACTGTCATGCGAATCTGCGCTCCTCACCGGGTCCCTCGATGTTGACGACACAGCGCGCGCAAAGTTCCGGGTGACGGGGATCGCTGCCGACATCGCTGCGTAGATTCCAGCAGCGCACACACTTCGGCTCGGAACTGGGCTTGACCTCGATCCACACGCCCTCCGCCTGCGTTTGTACGGCCCCCGTGGGCGGAATGTCGATCTCGACGACCCGCGCTTGGCTCGTGATGAACAAAAAACGTAATTCGTCGTGTAAGGCTCTGAGGCGGCCTGCCTGTGCAGCCGGCGCGAATATCGTCACCTCGGCCTCGAGGGGCGCACCGATCGCGCCCGCCGATCGCAGCCGTTCCAGCTCGCGAGCCACATCTGCCTTGAGCGCGATGAACGCCGGCCAATCGATGTCGGCGGCACGTTCTGCGCCGGCGGGAAACTGATGCCATGTGCTCAGGAACACGGAATCGGCTCGGGTACCCGGTAGGAAGCTCCAAACCTCCTCGGCCGTGAAACTTAAGATGGGGGCAAGCCAGCGCACCATGGCGTCGGCCACGTGATACATCGCCGTCTGGGCGGAGCGCCGGGGCAAGCTGGCGGCGCCCGTGGTGTAGAGACGATCCTTGATAATGTCTAGATAGAAGCCGCCGAGTTCCACCACGCAGAAATTGTGCACCTCTTGATAGATGTCATGGAACTCGTAGTTGCGAAACGCCGTGACCACCTCGTTCTGAAGGGCAAACGCTTTGCTGATGGCCCATTGATCGAGTGCCACCAAGTCGTGCCAGGGAACCGCATGCTGTACCGGGTCAAAGCCATGCATGTTGCCGAGCAGGAACCGCAGCGTGTTGCGCATTCGGCGATAGGAGTCCGCCATGCGTTTCAAGATTTCATCCGACACGCTCATCTCGTTGGCGTAGTCGGTCGCGGCGATCCAGAGCCGAACCACATCGGCCCCTAAGGTACTGGTCAACTTCTGCGGCACCAACGTGTTGCCGACCGACTTCGACATCTTGCGGCCTTTCTCGTCCACGGTGAATCCGTGCGTGAGCACGGCACGATAGGGGGCGCGGCCGTGCATGGCCACCGAGGTCAGCAGCGAACTGTGGAACCATCCGCGGTGTTGGTCGGATCCTTCAAGATACAGATCAGCGGGCACCGTGATTTCGGGCCGCAGTTGCGCGACGCAATGATGCGCCACCCCGGAATCGAACCACACATCCATGACGTCGGTCGCCTTGTCGTACTTCGGCGCGTCCGCACCCAACAGAGTCGCCGCATCCAAGTCGAACCAGGCATCGATCCCGCCGATCTCGACTCGACGTGCGACTTCTTCGATCAGCTCGGCCGTTTTTGGATGCAGCTCCCCGGACACCTTGTCGACGAACAAGCGGGATCGGCACGCCCCAGGTGCGCTGACGCGAAACGCACCAATCCGGGCGGCCGGCGATCATACTGCTGATGCGCTGCTCGCCCCACGCGGGCATCCAGTCGACATGAGAAATTGCCTCGAGCGCGCCTTTGCGCAAACCCGCTTGATCCATGCTGATGAACCATTGCGGTGTGGCGCGAAATATCACCGGAGTTTTGTGACGCCAGCAATGCGGATAGGAATGATGGTACGGCTCGCCCTTCAGCAGCCGGCCGTGCTCCCTCAGCACTTCGATGACGTGCGCATTGGCGTCGAACACTTGCTCCCCGGCGAACAGCGGCGTCGAGGGCAGAAAGCGGCCATCCCCGCCGACCGGGTTTTCGATCTCCAAGTTGTAACGGCGACCCACGATATAGTCATCCAGACCGTGCCCCGGTGCCGTGTGCACCGCGCCCGTGCCGGCATCGAGCGTGACGTGATCGCCCAGGATCACCGGCACTTCGCGATCATAAAGAGGATGCTGGAGTTTGAGATTTTCGAGCGCCTCGCCCTTCGCCTCGGCAATGACGGTCCACTCGGTGATCCCCAACGTGTGCATGATGGATTTGACGAGTTCATTGGCCAGCAGCAGCCGCTCACGACCTTCGCCCAAGTCGAATTCCACCAGCGAGTAATCGAACTGCGGATGCACGGCGACCGCACGATTCGCCGGCAGCGTCCACGGCGTCGTGGTCCAAATGGCAAGCGAGGTCGGCACGTCTTCGAACAGTGCGCTTTGCTCGGTAAGTGCCATTGCGAAGCGCTGCGCGAGATCGATGCGATCGACTCACTTCGAAGCGCACGTAGACGCTGGGAGAGGTGATGTCCTCGTACTCGACTTCCGCCTCGGCGAGCGCCGAGCGGCAATTCAAGCACCAATGCACCGGCTTGTAGCCTTTGTACACATGACCGTTTTTGATGATCAGCGGCGAAGGCACGCAGTTGTTCGGCCTCGTAACGCGGCATCATCGTGAGATAAGGATGATCCCAATCGCCCAACACGCCCAAGCGTTTGAAGTCCGTGCGCTGCGCATCGACTTGCGGTAGGCGTAGTCGCGACAGGCGGCTCGAAACGCCTTGGCATCGATCTTTTGGCCTACCCTTCCATGCGTTTTCTCCACTTGCATCTCGATGGGTAGCCCATGGCAATCCCACCCTGGAACGTAGGGCGCATCATAGCCATCGAGCGTGCGCGCCTTGACGATGATGTCTTTGAGCACCTTATTGACCGCATGCCCCAAATGGATGGCACCGTTAGCGTACGGCGGTCCGTCCGTCAGGATGAACGGCGGCCGGCCTTTCGCTGCGGCGCGGATCTTTTCGTACAAACCCGCGCTCCCACGCCGCCAGCATCTTGGGCTCGCGGTTGGCAAGATCCGCCTTCATGGGAAAACCCGTGTTCGGCAGGTTAATCGTATTTTTGTAATCAGCCACTATCCACCTTCGACAAGATCTCGCGCGCTTGCGCCGCATCAATCTTCATTTGCACGATCATAGAATCCAAAGAATCGAACTTCGACCTCATCACGCAACTTGGCGATGAATTCGACTTCAATCAAGCGTCCATACAGATCGCCTTCAAAATCGAATATATGCACCTCGAGCAGCGGCTCGCTGCCGTTCACCGTCGGCCGCGTACCTAGGCTCGCGACGCCATCCATGGGCCGGCGTCGAATGCCGTACACCCGCACCGCCAGCACGCCCCACATCGGCGACTTTCGACGCATGAGGCGCAAATTGGCCGTGGGAAAGCCCAATGTCCGGCCCAACTCCTTGCCGTGTGCGACGCGCCCGCTCATGCGATAGCGGCGCCCCAACAAGCGCTCCGCTCCCGCATAATCCGCACGCTCCAAACGCTCGCGCACCGCGGTGCTGCTGACTCGCACGCCGTCCACCACGAACGGCGCCATCTGCTCGACGCCAAAGCCCTGCACGCGGCCCGCCTCGCGCAAGCTCTCGATCGTGCCGCAGGCGTTGCTGCCGTAGCGAAAATCATCGCCCACCACCACATGCCGTGCGCCCAATCCTTGGACGATGAGTTCATCGACGAAGACTTGCGGAGTCATCGCTCGCATGCGTTCATCGAATCGCAGAGTCACCAAGCGATCGACCCCCGCCGCTTCGAGGGCGACGAACTTTTCGCGCCATCGCGTGAGACGCGGCGGCGCGCCGTCCGGATCGATGAACTCCTTTGAACTCGGCTCGAATGCCAGCACCGTCGCCGGAAAACCCAGTTCCGCCGCGCGCCGCTTCACGGCGCCGATCATCTGCTGGTGGCCTAGATGCACGCCATCATAATTGCCCACAGTCAGTACGCAGCCCCGAGCGGCTTTGGAGATATTTTGCAGACCGCGCACTAGTTCCATGGCGAAAGCTCGATAATTATACTCAAGTCGCCGGCGCCGGCTGCCGCATTGACAAGCGCGCACCTGAGCCGGAGAATACGCGGCTCTTTTGGGGTCCCCGTCGGGCCCCAACGTCCTTCTAGGAGTCTCCGCTTGGCGAATACGAAATCTGCTGAAAAAGCTGCCCGACAGTCGACCGCGCACCGCGCCCGCAACGATGCTTTGACCTCGCAGCTGCGTAGCGCCATCCGCAAGGCGACTCTCGCGATCAAAGCCGGCAAGCACGATGATGCCGCCGCCGCGCTCGCTCATGCCACGCCGATCATCGACAGCATGGTCAATAAGGGCATCATTCACCGCAATAAGGCCGCGCGGCACAAGAGCCGTCTGACCAAACAGGTGCGGGCGCTCGCCGAGATAGCTTAGGGCGCGCTCGCGAATCATGCGGTCTCGGGCACCACACGCCGCGGGTGCTCTTCGAGGTAGCGCATCACCGCTTGTTTGAGTGCCTCGGTACCCTGGCTCCGGTAGCTCCGGAAATCAGCAGCACCGGTCCCTTCCATCGAGCCGGCGCACGATTTCCTTCGCCCGCCGCTCGGCTTCTTTGGGCTCCAGTAGATCGATTTTGTTGATGAGCAGCCATCGCTCCTTGGCCGCGAGATCGGCTGCAAATTTCTTGAGTTCCGCGACGATGGTGCGCGCGTCCTTGCACCGGGTCGGCCAGAGGATCCGGCGGCGCAATATCGATGAGATGCAGGAGCACCCGCGTGCGCTGCAGATGCTTCAAGAAGCGAATGCCGAGACCCGCCCCGTCGGCCGCTCCCTCGATGAGCCCGGGTATGTCCGCCATGACGAAGCTGCGGCCGGGACCCGCGGTCACCACGCCAAGATTCGGATGCAGGGTGGTGAAGGGATAATCGGCCACTTTGGGCCGTGCCGCCGATACCGCTCGGATCAAGGTGGACTTGCCGGCATTGGGCAGGCCGAGTAGTCCCACATCGGCGATCAGTTTCAATTCCAGCCCGAGTTCGCGTTTTTCTCCCGGCAACCCTAAGCCCGGCCTTGCGCGGGGTGCGGTTGGTGCTGGATTTGAAGCGCGTATTGCCCCAGCCGCCTTTGCCGCCCTTGGCGACCAACAAGGTTTGGCCTTCCAGGGTCGAGATCGCCCAACTGCTCGCCGGTTTCCCGATCGGAAATCACCGTGCCAACGGGCACCGGCACATAGACGTCGTCGCCGCCATGGCCGGTGCAATCATTGCCGCTGCCGCCCTCGCCGTTCTGGCCCTCGATAGGTGCGCGAGATCCTGAAATCAGCCAAGGTATTCATGCCCTCGACCGCCCTCAGGTACACGCTGCCGCCAAGCCCCCCGTCGCCTCCATCCGGACCGCCGAAGGGAACGAATTTCTCGCGGCGGAAACTCACGCAGCCACGGCCGCCGTTGCCGGCCTGCACTTTCAGTTTGGCTTCGTCGATGAATTTCATGGCAGGCGAGACCCGTAAACTAAAAAGGGGAACAGGTGTGCCCTGCCCCCCTTCATCAAGCGACAGCGAGCTGAAGCGCTCGCCCGCGTGATGCTATTTGGAGATTACATTGACGTAGGTGTGCCGGTTCGCGCCCTTGACCGAAATTCGACGACCCCGTGGGCGGTCGCAAACAACGTGTGGTCGGTTCCAATACCGACGTTGACGCCGGGGCGATAAACCGTTCCGCGCTGACGAATGAGGATGTTGCCGGCAAGCACATCTTCGCCGCCGAATTTTTTGACGCCCAGACGCTTCGAGTGCGAATCGCGGCCGTTGCGGGTGCTGCCGCCTGCTTTTTTATGTGCCATTTCAATATCTCCAGCGAAATCTTAAGCAACGATTTGCGTGATTTTCACATCGGTATACGGCTGCCGATGAGTCTTTTCACGCTTGTAGTGCTTGCGTCGACGAAATTTGACAATGCGCACCTTGTCGCCCTTGCCGTGGCTCTCGACCGTCGCCACCACTTTGGCAGTGCCCACGTAGGGCGCGCCAATCGTCACCGACGAACCGGCGCCGACCAGCAGTACCTGATTGAATTCGACACTGGCGCCTTGGTCTGCATCGAGCTTCTCGATACGCACCACAGCACCTTCTTGGACGCGGTACTGTTTACCGCCCGTGGCAATCACGGCATACATGGTTGATAACTCCAGCTGGGCGCTAAGGGCCCGCAAAAGAGCCGAGGATTGTACGTCGCCGGGCCGGACAGGTCAAACCGGCCCTCCGCGGGGATGGACCGTACCCCCGCGCCAGCGCCCGGCGCATTCTTAGGTACCATGGAGTATTCGCCTGAGCGCTCCATGACACTAGAACAGATTCGCGCGCTGGTAACCGCTGATTTCGAGGCCGTCGACAGGGTCATCAAGCTTCGTTTGCACAGCCAAGTCACGCTCGTCGACCAGGTGGCCACCTATATCATCTACGCCGGCGGCAAGCGTTTGCGTCCTCTTTTGGTGCTTCTGGCGGCTCGCGCCTGCGGGCACCAAGGCGAACAGCATATCGATGCGGCCGCCATCATCGAGTTCATCCATACCGCCACTTTGCTGCACGATGACGTGGTCGACGGCTCCTCGCTGCGCCGAGGCCGCGAGACGGCCAACGAAGTATTCGGCAATGCGACCAGCGTTCTCGTCGGAGATTTCCTGTACTCGCGCGCCTTTCAAATGATGGTGCTGCTCGACCGCATGCCGATCATGCAAATCATTGCCGATGCGACGAATGCCATCGCCGAGGGCGAAGTGCTGCAACTCATGAATGCTCACGATCCCAACACCAGCGAGGAACGCTACATCGACGTGATTCGCCGCAAAACCGCCCGGCTGTTTCAGGCGGGCGCGCAGATCGGCGCGATCTCTGAGCGACGCCCCTCCCCACATCGAAGACTCCCTAGCCCGATATGGCAAGCATATCGGCACCGCTTTCCAGCTGGTCGACGACGCGCTCGATTACCAGGCCGACGAAGCCAGCCTCGGGAAACACCTCGGGGACGACCTGGCGGAGGGAAAGGCCACTCTCCCGCTGATTTATGCAATGCAGCACGGCGATGATGGTGAGCGCTCGATGATTCGCCATGCCATCGAAAAGGGCGGTCTGGGGCAACTAGCGGAAATCACTCGCGCCGTTGCAAGCCTCGGGGGCCTTGCGTACACTGCGCGCCTCGCTCAAAGCGAGGTAGATCAGGCGCTTGCTGCGCTGACACCCCTTCCCGAGAGCATTTTCAAAGAAGGTTTGAGCGAACTGGCCAGGTTCGCCGTGGCACGCAAGCACTGACCGCGACGTCGATTTCGGGGTGTAGCTCAGCCTGGTAGAGCACTACGTTCGGGACGTAGGAGTCGCAGGTTCAAATCCTGTCACCCCGACCACTGATTTCATTAGAGTTTTCCAGCATCCACCTGCTCACGGTTCCAGGTCTAGGAGGCTCACGGTTCCAAAAACGGTTCCAGTTTTGGCGCCGAAAAATCGGGCGAGCTTTCGGCTGTCTTTGGACGCACGTGGATGAAGCGGCTGTTGAGTTTGTCAGTGGTTCGCGCCAAATATTCGCGCCGCCTATTCGCCGGTAACCCCGT
This sequence comes from uncultured Gammaproteobacteria bacterium, assembly GCA_963783185.1. Lineage (GTDB taxonomy): Bacteria > Pseudomonadota > Gammaproteobacteria > Steroidobacterales > Steroidobacteraceae > Bog-1198. The sequence continues at coordinate 9,913 of CAWAMT010000007.1, forward strand.
TCAGCGCCTCCGGGAATACTCCGACGCGTGTCGCGCGGTACTCTTCTGGGAACGCCTCCATTAGCGCGGAATGCAGAAGCCAAAGTCTCCGCTTAGGAGTGACCTTCTCGTCCATTACTGCCTTGACTCCCTTCGCTGCCACCAATGGCATAAAGCGCTCGAACTCCTCCACCGAACAAAGCGTGTATGGGCATTTTGTTAATAGCGTTTCATCGAGCCCATTCTCACCAAAGGCGGCTCGAACGCGTGAATCGATTTCCGCGTCGAGCTTGTGTCCAAACACGTACCACTCTTCCAGCGTTACTATCAGTGGGAACACCGGTCTGTCGCTTTTTTTCCAGTGCGTATAGCGGCCTTCCAGTGCATGGGTCAACGTCTTGTAGATCTGAATAACGAATTCCGTGAGCTTAGATAACTCAGCCCGCAATGGCGCCAGATCGGCCAGTGCAAGCTTCGCCTCTTGGCGTAGCCTCTTCGTCTTGCACTCCACAAACAGCTCGCCGGTCGAATCAGAAGTGATCCAATCAACGCTGTCCTTGCGATCTCTGCCGACAAAATACTCGGCCTCCGGCTGAATGCTCAGCGTCCCGCTCTGGGCGGCCGCTTGGATTACTTCCCCCACATAAGCCTGGTACGACTTGCCGAACGCGACATCGAATCCCGGAGCACCCAGCACATCATAGTAGATACCCACCGTGAAGCGACGCAACAGGTACCGCGGGACGGGAGCGAAAAATGTCGCTCTGCCGCCGCTAACGTGTGACACGATTGGGTACTTAACGAGCGGGTTAAAAGAGTAAACATAGTTTTCGTCGAAAGACTGAGATGCTTGGCAAAGCTCCCGCATCTCATCGAGGTTTTTGGAGTAATTGCGAAGGAAAATCTCAACGTCTGCTGGAGTAGTGCGGCCTAAGTCGAGATTAATCGGAGCCACTAATTCAAAGTCCTGTAGGAAGGCGCCACCGAATGCGAGGCCAATGGTGTAGAGAGAGAAGGTGCGCAGCCCGAGTTTACCAAGCAGGATCGCATCGACTGCGGGTTCGCTAAAAATTTT
>CAWAMT010000008.1:0-504917 GCA_963783185.1 uncultured Gammaproteobacteria bacterium
CCGTCACCCGGCTCTTTCCGGATGCAATGCCGATGCTGTCGAGTCCGCCAATGATCGGATCGAGCCAGCCTAAGTACTCGGCCGCGATCACCAGCCAGATAAACAGCGTGAGCCGATTTTCCAGGTGCTGCATCCAAGACTGATTGCCGAGGCTCGCGGCAAACAGCAGAACTCCGACGCGCACGATGATATACGCGCCGATCAAACGCATCGCGGCATCCATCACCGTGACATCGTAGTGAGCCGCCGCGAGCAGCCAGCGAGCCAGGATCACCAAAGCGAGAGCTACGAGGACGGGGGTGATGACCACCATCCCGTGAGAAGCGAAATAGCTGCGCGTCAGCGCGGTGGGAGTCTTGATTCCAAGCCGATGGTAGCGATTGCGAAGCGCTGTCCCGACGAACCAGCCTAACCCCACGCACACCGCGACCGCCGCGATCTCCGTCAACACGCTGGGTGTGAACAAAATATCGAAGAAACCTTGCAGATGCAGCCAGAATTCCGTCATGCGTTTAGATCCGGAATCAGCTGGCTCTCGAGTCTCGCGATCTGGTCCTTGAGCATCAATTTGCGCTTCTTCAAACGCTTCATCTGAAGCTCGTCGACCTTGAAGTCCATGGATAGCCGAGAAATGACATCATCGAGGTCCCGATGCTCGATGCGCAGTTGCCGCAGCCGCTCAATGTTCTTGAACAAGTCGGTATTGACGTTGCCTTCTTCCTCACTCACTTAAAATGGCTGCTTTTGTGTTTATAAGTGGCCGCGCCACACGGGGACGACGCAATCCGGTAGCTTAGCTAAGCGGCCCAAAGGATTCCAAGGCATTTGTGGACTGTGGAAGTCCGAACCCAAGGATCCTAACAGCCCGAATTTCACGGCGAGCGCCGCGCACGTTTCAGAATGCTGCGCGCCGTTGCCGCCGCTCACCACTTCGAGCGCGCCGCCGCCCGCGGCGGCGAAATCGGCCAGAAGCTGCCTGCGCGCGCCTGACGACAAGGCGTAACGCATGGGGTGCGCCAGGGATGCGATGCCTCCGGCATCGCGAATCGACGCGACAACGTCGGCAAGTGCGGGCCATTCGGGAGCGAAATGCGCCGCCCGGCCCGCCCCCAAATACTTGCGAAACGCGTCGTCGGTACGGCTGACGTGTCCGCCGGCCACCAGCGCAGCCGCTAGATGCGAGCGGGTAGGCAACCCTGGATTGGCCTCGACTCGAGCGAGCAGCTCATCACCAGGCAGCCCCAGCTTTTGAAGGCGCGCGCAGATCTTGCGCATGCGAACCCGTCGCCGGTCGGCCTGCGACTCCAACATGCGCTCAAGCTCGGCCGATGCGGGATCTATCCATAACCCCAACACATGGATGGCCTGGGAGCGCCACGTGGCCGAGATTTCGACGCCCGGCACGAGCTCGATGCCGGCGCGTCTAGCAGCTTCCCCCGCCTCCGGCAGGCCGAGGGTGGTGTCGTGATCGGTCAGCGCCAACACCCCGACTCCCGCCGCGGCAGCTCGCTGTACCAACTCTGCCGGTCCCAGTGAGCCGTCGGAGCATAGAGAGTGGGTATGCAAGTCGATAATAACGGCCGGGTTCACGACGGGTTGCCCGCAAGACCGACCGCTTCCAAGCGTTGGCCCGCCAACACGATGAACCCCTGCGCCCTGGCGAAACCGTCGTTGGTGTAGTCAAAGGTGTAGGTACGCAGCAAACGGCGCCTGTTGCGCGAGTCGCGACTCAGCCTGAAGCCCGCAAAGGCCACGGTTCCATCCAAGAACTGCACCACCGCCCGCGAGCACGTTTCCTTGGCGATGCGGTTAGCCGCCTCGCGCGCGTCGAGGGAGGTTTGCCACACCTTATAGGCGATCGACAGAATGCCGGCGCCGGCAACCAGGAGCAAAAGGTCGTCACTCATGCGGCAAAGCTTACCCTGGATTTCCCCACGACATGCCCCCATAGATGGAACTACCAACCAACGTGTGAGAGCCACATGACGAATGACCCAGCGAACCTGACTGTGCGCGTCGACCCCGATGACATGGTGAAATACGTCCATAACTTAATCATGACGCCGCACGGCAGCGCAGCAACAGACGCGTCAGTAGCGCTCGCGCAGCGGCAATGGGGCGGCGACACGCCGCTCGCGCGCGCTGCGCAGTTGAGGTGGAGCGCGCTCAACCGCGCCTTTGGCGATGCCCGGGTCAGCACTTGGACCACGCTGCAGAAACGCAACCAAATTCACGTGCCGGCAGCGCTGATTGCAGCCGCCGGCGTGGCCCGGCTGAAGGTGGCCGAGGACGAGGTCGTGTTCGATATACCGACCTTGCTCGATGCCACTCTACAGTTATGCGAACCGGTGGGGCACGCCTAACGCGGCAGAACGCTCGGGTCGCCAAATGCGAGAAAGTCGCCGTTGATCAAGCTTTCGCGGCAGTTGTAGCGCAGACGATGCCCATCGAGGCGCGTGACGTGGCCGCCGGCGGCCTCCAGCAGTGCTTGTCCGGCCGCGGTATCCCATTCCGAGGTTGGCCCAAAGCGCGGATACAGGTCAGCCTTGCCTTCCGCGACCAGGCAGAATTTGAGCGAGCTGCCGATTCCCTTCATGACGTGGGATCCAAGCCGCGTTAGATACGCCGTGGTTTGCGGGCTTAAGTGCGAGCGGCTGCCGACCACGCGGATCGGTGCAGCGGGCGGCGCGACCTTTATTGGGACTTCAGCCACGCCGCGGTGCCGGCTGAAGGCGCCGACGCCGGCTGCACCCCAGTACAGAAGTCCTTGCGCGGGCGCGGCCACCACCCCAAGCACCGCCTCGTGCTCGACTACGAGGGCGATGTTGATCGTAAATTCGCCGTTGCGCTTGACGAACTCACGGGTTCCATCCAGGGGATCGACTACCCAGAGATCGCTCCATACTCGGCGCTCGGACCAGGGTGCTTGCGCCGACTCCTCCGAGAGGACGGGGATGTCCGGTGTGAGTCGCGTGAGGCCTTCTATGATGACTCGCTGCGATTCCAAGTCCGCCAATGTCAAAGGCGAGTCGTCCTGCTTGCGCTCCACCGTGAACGCGCCGTCGTACACGGCCATGATCGCTGAGCCGGCAAGTCCGACGATGGGCAAAAGGGCCTCTGCGAGGGCGGGAAGATCTCTCATCGATTGGTATCATACGCAAATGCTGGAAACTGCTGCGCTCGACTGGTCCGCGATCGACACCGTGTTGCTGGATATGGACGGAACCCTGCTCGATCAACGCTTTGACAATTGGTTCTGGCAAGAGCTGATCCCCGCTCGGTACGCCGAAGCCAACGGCATCAGTGAAGCGGACGCGTGGGCGGCGCTTGCCCCTAAGTTTCGCGCCGTCAAGGGCACGATCCGATGGTATTGCATCGACTATTGGAGCGATGAACTGCGTCTGGATATCCCCCGCATCAAGCGTGCGGCCCTGGAGCAGATCGGATATCTACCGGGAGCGCAGGATTTCCTCGTGAAGCTCGCATTGAGCGGCAAACGTAGGGTGCTCGTCACCAATGCACATCCGGTGACCCTGGCGATCAAGAACGAACAGGTGGGGCTCGCCACTTATTTCGATGCATGCTATTCCACCCATCCGTTTCATGCTCCGAAGGAAGACGCGGCGTTTTGGCCGCGGCTCAACGCGGAGGAACCGTTTGTCCCGCAGCGCACCCTGTTCGTCGACGACAGCCTTCCCGTCCTCGATGCCGCTCATGATTTCGGCATCGCATGGCTGCGCGCGGTGCGGCTTCCGGATTCAGGCCGGCCGGCACAGGATACCGGACGCTACGCCGCGGTCGATCGAGTGCTCGAGCTCATGTGAGTGCCGGCGCGCCGCCGCCGGGGCCGCTGCCGCCGCGGTTACGCCGCCGCCGGCGCCGCGGCGGACCCGCAGCCGAAGGCGCATCGCTGCCGCCGGTGTCCGGCGTGTTGCGGGGAGGAGGCGATGGAGCCGCGGCATGCGCTGGTCTTGGATTGGCCGGAGCGCGCCGGGGTCCGCCGCTCGTGCGGCCGCCGGGGCGATGCTGTCCGCCGGAACGTGGGTTCCCGCCGGACCGGCCGCCGCCGCCTCGTGACTGACCTGGACGCGGCGCTCGCTCGCGCCAAGCAGCGGGGGGCGGCGCGGTGACCTCGGCCAGATCGACGGCCTCGATGGCGCGCGCGCGAAATCTGGTGGCCAATGTAGCGCTCGATGTCCGGCAATGAGATCGCGTATTCCTCGCAGCCGAAGCTGATGGCGTCGCCCTCGGCGCCGGCCCGCGCCGTGCGCCCGATGCGGTGCACGTAGTCTTCGGCGTCATTCGGCAAATCGAAATTGAACACATGGCTCACGTCAGGAATATGCAAGCCCCGCGATGCGACGTCGGTGGCAATCAGAACGGCGACATCGCCATTATGAAAATCCCGCATCATTTTCAGGCGCTTGGTCTGCGGTACGTCGCCCGAGAGCGCCTGGGCGACGAAGCCATTCGCTGTCAATGTGCGTTCGAGCACCTCGGCAATGCGTCGTGTATTGACGAACACCATGGTGCGTCGCGCATCGATGCGCCGCAGCAGACCCATCAGCAACGGGATCTTCTCCTCGGTGGACGGAAAGTACAGCACCTGGCGCACGCGATCGACCGTCATTTTGTCGGGCTCGATGCGGATCAATTCAGGGTTGTTCATGTGCTCGTAGGCGAGTTCGAGCACCCGATATGAGAGGGTCGCCGAAAACATCATATTGAGACGAAGGCCCGGATGCGGCAGGCGCCGCAAAATGAAGCGGATATCCTTGATGAAACCGAGGTCGAACATCCGGTCCGCTTCGTCCATGACTGCGACCTGGATATGGCGTAGATCGAACACATGCTGCTTGAAGTAGTCGATGATGCGGCCGGGCGTGCCTATGAGAACGTCGACGCCCTGTTCAAGAATGCGGCGCTGCTTGTCGTAATCCACGCCGCCGAACACGATGGCGAGTTTGAGGCCGGTATATTTCGCGATGCCTTCGGCATCGGAGTGAATCTGCACGGCGAGTTCGCGCGTCGGCGCGATGACGATGGCGCGCGGTGCGTTGATCGGTCGATTGGCAGCCCCAGGGTCGTTCAGCAAACGGTTGAGCAGAGCGATGAGAAACGCAGCTGTCTTTCCAGTGCCGGTTTGCGCCTGACCCGCCACGTCATGGCCGGCAAGCGCCAAGGGCAAGGTCTGGGCTTGAATTGGCGTGCATCGGGTATAGCCGAGTTCGGCGATGCCCCGTTTCACGGATTCAGGGATGTTGAGCGAATCGAATGTGAGCTGACTGAGATGGGCGTCTGACATTTTTCCTTTGAGAATCGCAGAAACTTGCAAAATGGTGGGGGACCGGTTAACAATACGACAAATCCGGAGCTGGTCTATCCGCTCCCATCAACCGTATCATCGGTACCCTTTTAAGGTAATCAAGACCGCTAAAGTCGCTGTATTGTGCCCGAACGGCCGCGCATCGTCACTTCGCGCGAGCTGTAGGCGCATGTTCTCCCACAAATAACCCCGCTCAAAATTCAAATGAATCTCCAAAAGGAGGTATATCCCCAGTGAGTAACCCAAGTATCGTTCACACCAGCGACGCCACGTTCGATAAGGACGTGCTCAAGTCCGACAAGCCCGTACTGCTCGATTTCTGGGCAGAATGGTGCGGACCCTGCAAAATGATCGCGCCCATCCTCGATGAGATCGCCGATCAGTACAAAGACAAGATCAGGATCGCCAAACTTAACATCGATGACAATCCGGCAACCCCTCCAAAGTTCAATATTCGCGGTATTCCGACGCTGATCCTGTTCAAGAACGGCACCGTGGAGGCCCAGAAGGTAGGAGCAGTCACCAAGTCGCAGCTCGCCGCCTTTCTGGATAGCAACCTGTGAGAGGCTATTTAGGCAACCAGTCCCGCGGCGGCCAAGGCGGCGGCGGGCAACAAGGCGGCGGCGGCCAGGGTGGCGGGCGCTCGAATCGATCCAATCGCTCCCGCAATGACAACCGCAACGGCAATACCAACGGCGGCCGGCCTGCGCACGAAGATTACGGCGATTTGCCGGAGGGCGGCGATGACCTAGAGATCATTGCGCCGACGGACCTCGCGCGAAGCCGCAGTTCGATGAATCTGACGGAGCTCAAAAAGCGGCCGATCAGCGATCTCGTCAAGCTGGCGGAGACCATGGGCCTGGAGAACATGGGCCGGTCGCGCAAGCAGGACATCATTTTCGGCGTGCTCAAGGCGCATGCCCGCAAGGGCGAGGATATTTACGGCGACGGTGTGTTGGAGATTCTGCAGGACGGCTTCGGCTTCTTGCGCTCGTCCGACTCCAGTTACCTCGCCGGGCCTGACGACATCTACGTATCGCCCAGTCAAATCCGCCGCTTCAACCTGCGCACCGGCGATTCGATCTCCGGGCTGATCCGCCCGCCGAAGGACGGCGAGCGCTACTTCGCGCTGCTCAAGGTCGGTGAGATCAATTACGATTCACCGGAGAGTTCGCGCGGCAAGGTGTTGTTCGAGAATCTCACCCCGCTGCATCCTACCGAGCGATTGAAGCTCGAGCGGGGCAACGGCTCTACCGAGGATCTGACCGCTCGCGCCATCGATTTGGTCGCACCCATCGGGAAAGGTCAACGCGGCCTCATCGTCTCGCCGCCCAAGGCCGGTAAGACGATGCTGCTTCAGAACATCGCCACTGCCATCACGGCCAATCATCCGGAAGTGTATTTAATCGTGCTGTTGATCGACGAGCGGCCCGAAGAAGTGACCGAAATGGCGCGCACCGTCAAAGGCGAGGTCGTTTCGTCCACATTCGATGAGCCCGCCAGCCGCCATGTGCAGGTGGCCGAAATGGTCATCGAAAAGGCGAAGCGCCTGGTCGAACACAAAAAGGACGTCGTCATATTGCTCGACTCCATCACCCGTTTGGCGCGCGCCTACAACACCGTGGTGCCGAGCTCGGGTAAGGTGCTCACCGGCGGCGTGGACGCGAATGCGTTGCAGCGGCCGAAGCGCTTCTTCGGCGCGGCGCGCAACATCGAAGAGGGCGGCAGCTTGACCATTCTGGCCACCGCACTGGTGGATACCGGTTCGAAGATGGACGATGTCATTTTCGAGGAGTTCAAAGGCACCGGCAACTCGGAAATTCATCTGGATCGACGCATCTCGGAGAAGCGGGTGTTCCCGTCGATCAACATCAATCGCTCGGGCACGCGCAAGGAAGAGCTCATTACGGATCCCGCGGAACTTTCCAAGATGTGGATTCTGCGAAAGCTCTTGCACCCGATGGACGAATTGGCGGCGATCGAGTTCTTGCTCGACAAGATGAAAGATACCAAGACGAACGCGGATTTCTTCGACGCGATGAAGCGTTAACGCCCGCAGCGGCCCTTAGGGAGCTAGTTCATGGAATGGTGGGCGTGGATTGCGGTCGGCGCCATACTGTTAGGTTCCGAGTTGGCGTTCGTCAATGCCCAGTTCTATCTGGTGTTCATCGGGTCCGCCGCGCTGGTCGTGGGATTCTTGGATCTCGTAGGGGCGCTCCACGCCGTTTGGTTGCAATGGTCGATGTTCGCCATCCTGGCCACGGTATCGATGGTGGGCTTCAGGCGGCGGGTCTACGAGCGAATGCGTCCTAATTTGCCTGCGATCAAAGGTCGGTCCGAAGGGCGAAACGGTGATCTTGCCGGAGGCGCTGCCCCCCGGCGAAACCTGCCGGCTCGAGTTTCGCGGCAGCTCTTGGAGCGCGATCAATGCCGGACCCTCCGTCATTGCCGCCGGGGCGCGTGCGCGGATCGAACGCGTCGATGGCCTTACCCTCGTGGTCGAGGCTGACGCTTAAGTTTCAACAGGAGAGACCCTTGGAAATTCCCTTGGGCTACGGAGCCATAGCGATCGCCGTGATCGTCGTCATCATGGTGGCGAAGACCGCCACGGTGGTGCCCCAGCAGAGCGCATACGTGGTCGAGTACCTGGGTAAGTACAGCCGGACCTTGCAGGCTGGGTTTCATATTCTGGTTCCGTTCGTGGAACGGGTGGCCTACCGCCACAGCCTCAAAGAGATCGCCATCGATATCGCCGAACAGATCTGTATTACCCGCGACAACGTTCAAGTCGGCGTCGATGCGGTGCTGTACATGCAGGTGCTCGACCCGCACCTTGCCTCCTACGGCATCGCCAATTACGGATTCGCCATTTCGCAACTCGCCCAGACGACGTTGCGTAGCGAGATCGGCAAAATCGAGCTCGACCGCACCTTCGAGGCGCGCGGCGTCATCAACGCCAACGTCGTCGGTGAGCTCGACAAGGCTTCCGAAGCGTGGGGAGTCAAGGTGCTGCGCTACGAGATCAAGAACATCACCCCGCCCAAGGACGTTCTCTCGGCGATGGAGAAGCAGATGCGCGCCGAGCGCGAGAAGCGCGCCGTGGTGCTGACATCGGAAGGCGAGCGCGACGCCAAGATCAATGCGGCCGAGGGCGACAAGCAGCGCGTAATCAAGCAATCCGAAGCCAACAAGCAGCAACAGATCAACGAGGCCGAGGGTCAGGCGCAGGCGATTCTAGCGGTGGCCAGCGCGACCGCCGAAGGACTGCGGCAAGTCGGGATTGCGCTATCAGACCGCGGCGGGATCGAGGCGATGCAGCTGCGAATCGGCGAGGAATATGTGAAGCAGTTCGGTAAATTGGCGCAATCTGGGACAACCTTGGTCGTGCCTGCGAATCTCACCGATCTCGCTTCGATCGTCACCATGGCGACCAGCATCGCCAGGAAGTCCCCGGCGTGAGCCATGGCGATGAATCGCGATTCTTCCTCCATCGGATTTGTGGAATTCGTCGTGCTAGCGGCTGCGATGATGTCGACGCAGGCCATGGCCATCGATGCGATGCTGCCGGCATTCCCGATCATCGTTCGAGACCTGCATGTAGCGGACGAAAATCACGGCCAATGGATCGTCACTGCTTACATGGCGGGTTTGGGCGTTGGCCAGCTTTTCTGGGGGTTGATGTCGGATCGTTTCGGCAGGCGCGGGGTGCTGCTCTGCGGTCTTGGCCTCTACGTCCTTGCGGCACTGCTCTGCGGACTCAGCACTAGCTTCCACGCGCTGCTCGGCTGGCGGATCGTGCATGGGCTTGCAGCCGCCAGCGTCACCGTGACGCGCTCGGTCGTTCGCGATCTGTACTCGGGCCGACACATGGCACGCGTGATGTCCCTGACGTTCGTGGTGTTCCTCACTGTGCCAATCCTGGCGCCAAGCATCGGCCAGCTGATCCTCATGGTCGCGCCCTGGCGCTATATCTTCATCGTATGCGGCGGCTTCGCGTCGATCGTCTGGCTGTGGGCACTTTTGCGCCTGCCCGAAACGCTGCATCCGGAATACCGGCTGACGCTGACTCGTAGCCACATTGCCGGCGCCGTCAAGTTGGTGCTCGCCAACCGGACTTCACTTTGCTATACCTTGGCGATGTCGCTGATGTTCGGTTCGGTCATTGCCTACGTAGGCATGGTGCAGCAGATATTCGCGGATGTGTTCCACCGGGCGGGTCTGATGCCCAGCATGTTTGCGCTCTGTGCGGCGTTCATGGGAGTGGCGGCGTTTCTGAACTCGCGGATCGTGGAGCGTTTCGGCATGCGGCTCATATCGCACACCGCCTTGTTGGTGTTCATCGGTGTGACGGCGCTGCATGTCGTCATCGCCGCGGTGGGGCGAGAGCAACTGTGGACCTTCGTCGCGCTGCAATCGCTCACCATGGCATCCTTCAGCTTATCGGTTTCCAATTTCGGCGCCATGGCGATGGAACCCGTGGGATCGGTCGCCGGAATCGGCGCTTCCTTGCAGGGATTTCGTGTCGACTTTCGCCGCGGCTATCGTGGGCGCTGCGATCGGTAGGCAATTCAATGGAACCACGGTGCCGCTGGCCACAGGGGCGCTCGGCTGCGGCCTCGTGAGTTTGGTATTCGTGCTGCTGGCGGAGAAGGGTCGGCTATTCCGCCAACACCATGTACCTGGTGGAGACTTAGGCTTCGTGCACTAGGTTGAACCGGCGAGTCTTTAGGGATCTTTGAACATCGCGTCGAGTTGCTTACCGGCGGCGGCGTTGGCGAGACCGTCAAAAGTACCGAGTTCCGCAATCTCGAGCGCCGCACGCATGAAGCCGGCCCATGCGACCCGCGCGAGAGCACCGCCTACGCTCACGCGCCGCACGCCGAGGTCGGCGATATGGCGTAGTGTAAGGTCGCCCGGGCCGCTGACCAACAAGTTGACGGGTTTTGGATACACGGCGTCAACCAGGGCGCGTATCTGCTCGATCGTGCGGATTCCGGGTGCATATAAGCAGTCCGCGCCGCAATTGGCGTAAGCCTTGAGTCTCGCGATCGTGAGGTGCAGGTCGGGTAGGCCTACCAGGAAGCATTCGGCGCGCGCGATCAGCAACGTATCGCCGCCGGACTGGTCGATGGCGCGACGCGCGGCGCGAACGCGTTCGACCGCCGCATTCAATTCGAACAGCGGCGCCGACGCATTGCCGGTCGAGTCCTCGATCGACAGTCCCGCTATACCGGTCTCGACCGCCAGCCTCACACTCTCGCCGACGCCGACCGAATCGGCCGCAAAGCCATTTTCGAAATCGGCATTCAGCGGTATATCGGTGGCCGCGACCATTTCCTGCAAATGGGCCAACACTCGATCGCGCTTCACCCGCCGTCCGAGCGCGCTTGCGACCAGGCAAATCCGGAACTCGTGGTTGCAAGCGCCTTGAAGCCAAGGCCCTGCAGATAACGAGCGCTACCGACGTCCCAGGGATTGGGTATCACGAAACATCCACTCTCGTGCATATGCCGAAATGTTCGCCGTTTGTCGGCGATGCTTGGCCTGGTCTGTGTCATGCGGGCATTCTATATCGCGCGATATCCGATATCGCGCCGGTACTGCACCAGGTTCCAGTGCACGGCGTGCACCAGTTGGTAGGCCTCGCGTTGCGCCGCACCGACGGTCGTGCCCAAACCTACGGCGCATAGTACGCGGCCGCCCGCGGTCACGGTTTGCGAGCCCTGCGCCCGGGTTCCGGCTTGGAAAATCTTTCCAGGCAGGCGTGCGGCCTCGTCCAGGCCGGAGATTGGATCGCCGGTGCGGTAGCTTCCGGATAGCCGCCTGCCGCCATGACAACGCCGAGCGCTGCGCGTGAGTCCCATTTCACCTCTATCTTGTCGAGCGTACCGTCAAGCGCCGCTTCACAGAGCGCAACGAGATCGCTCTCTAGCCGCATCATGATCGGTTGGGCTTCCGGGTCGCCGAATCGACAGTTGAACTCCAGCACATTGGGAGTCCCATCCTCTGCGATCATGAGGCCGGCATATAGAAATCCGGTGTAGGGAGTTCCGTCCAGAGCCAAGCCTCGAAGGGTGGGCTCGATCACTTCGCGCATGATGCGCGCGTGCAGCTCGGGCGTGACGATGGGGGCGGGTGAATATGCTCCCATTCCTCCGGTATTCGGTCCCTGATCCCCATCGTCGCGGCGCTTGTGGTCCTGGGAAGTGGCGAGCGGAACGACTTTGTCGCCGGCGGCGACGACGATGAAGCTTACTTCCTCGCCGTGCAAGAATTCCTCGATGACGATGGTATGGCCGGCGCCGCCGAAACTGCCCGCGAGCATGCCGCTTGCCGCCGCGATCGCAGACTCGTGCGTCTCGCAGATCACGACACCCTTGCCGGCGGCCAGTCCATCCGCCTTTACGACCAGCGGCAGGCGTTGCGCTCGGATGAAGCCGGGATCGAAACTTGCGGCGGTGAAGGTGGCGTAGCTTGCCGACGGAATGAGGTGGCGCTTGAGAAAATCTTTGGAGAATGCTTTCGATCCTTCCAAGCGAGCGGCAGCACGCGACGGCCCAAAACATGCGCGCCCCGCGGCGCTGAAGCGATCGACGACGCCGGCAACCAGCGGCCCTTCGGGTCCCACGATGGTGAGTTCGACTTGTTCGCGCGACGCGAATTCGAGCAGCGCGTCGATATCGTCAGCCGCGATGTCCACATTGCTCAATTTGGGTTCGAGTGCGGTGCCGGCATTCCCAGGAGCGACGAACACATGCTGCACTCGCGGCGACTGGGCGCATCTCCAGGCGAGCGCATGTTCACGGCCGCCGCCGCCGATGATCAACATTTTCATGCGCGTACCTAATGCCGAAAATGGCGCGTCCCGGTGAACACCATCGCGATGCCGTGCTCATCGGCCGCGGCAATGACCTCAGGATCACGCATCGACCCCCCTGGCTGGATGACCGACTTGATGCCGAATTCGGCGATGACGTCCAAACCGTCGCGAAAAGGGAGGTAAGCGTCTGATGCCATCGATGCCGATTCCAGCGATAAGCCTTCATCCTTGGCCTTGAGAGCTGCGATCTTGCTGCTGACCACCCGACTCATTTGCCCGGCACCGATGCCGAGCGTCATCTTGTCCTTGACGCAGACAATCGCATTCGATTTGACATATTTCGCAATGCGCCAGGCGAAGAGGAGATCGTCCAGCTCCGCTTGAGATGGGGCGCGCTTCGTGACCACGCGAAGATCGTGCGTGCTCACATTGCCGTCATCGCGGGTTTGAACCAACAGGCCGCCGGCGACACTCTTGTATTCGAGCAACTGGGCAACCGGCTTGCCGAGCGGCCCCACCTCGAGCACGCGGATATTATCCTTGGCCCGGAGCAGCGTCCTGGCGTCGGCCGCCACGCTGGGTGCGAGAATGACTTCGACGAACTGCCGCTCCAGGATTGCCCGCGCCGCGGGTGCGTCCAATTCGCGATTGAACGCAATGATTCCTCCGTATGCGGAGGTCGGATCGGTCCGGAAGGCACGTGCGTAGGAGTCAGCGAGCGTGTCGGACAGTGCGACGCCGCAGGGATTGGCATGTTTGACGATGACGCACGCCGGCGCCTCAAACTGGCGCACGCATTCGAGCGCAGTATCGCTGTCAGCGATATTGTTGTACGACAACTCTTTACCTTGGACTTGTCGCGCTTGTGCAATCGAGGCGCCTATGGCACGGGGATCGGTGTAGAACGCGGCCTGTTGATGCGGATTCTCGCCGTAGCGCAAGTCCGAGCGCTTGCGAAAAGACAGATTCAAATCTTCCGGAAACGTCGGCGCGACGCCGCCGATGGCGCCGGTGAAGTATGCAGACACCATGGCATCGTACTGAGCCGTATGTGCAAAAGCCTTCGCCGCAAGCTTTTGGCGCATGACGGTCTGGGTCGATCCTTGGTTGGCGGCTAGTTCGTCGAGCAGAGCGCGGTAGTCGCCGGGGTCCACTACCACGGTGACCGAGGCATGATTCTTCGCGGCGGCGCGCACCATCGCAGGGCCGCCGATGTCGATGTTCTCCACCGCATCGTCGTAAGTGCAATCGGGTCGAGCCACCGTCGCGGCGAACGGATAGAGGTTGACTGCGAGCAGATCAATCGCTTCGATACCGTGCTCGCGCATGACGGCTTCATCCATGCCGCGGCGTCCCAATAGCCCGCCGTGGATTTTCGGATGCAGAGTTTTCACCCGGCCGCCCATGATCTCCGGAAAACCGGTGTGCTCCGCGACTTCCTTGACCGAAATACCGTGACGGACCAACAGCTTGGCGGTGCCGCCGGTGGACAGGAGCTCGATGCCGCGTTCCTTCAGCTCGCGCGCGAACTCGACGATCCCAGTTTTATCGGAAACGCTGAGCAGCGCGCGGCGTACGGGCGTGAGCAATGTTTTCCTCTACTCGCTGATCCCGAACTCTTTGAGTTTCTTTCGCAGAGTACCGCGATTGATGCCGAGAATGGTCGCCGCGCGGCTCTGGTTTCCCTGCACGTGGCCCATCACCACTTTAAACAAGGGCTCTTCGACCTCGCGCATGACGAGATCGTACAAGCGCGCCGGTTTGTGACCGTTCAAGGCCTCGAAATAGCACTCGAGGGCCTCCTCGGCTTGAGAGCGAAGAGGCACACCCTTGCCATTGACTTTCAAATCGCGCCCGTTGAACGGAGGCGACATATCTTTGCGTGTCTTTGATTTCTTTTTTGCGACCATAGCCCCATCCAATTTCTCTGCAAATCGTTCTTCTTGTTCAACTATGTACGCTCATGCTGCGCGACACACACTCGTGTCGTATTGTTCCAACAGCGTCGCCAGTTGCTCTCGTGGCGTCTCGATTTGTACGAGACGATTGCGCAAAGCCTCTTGTCCTGGATGCTGACGGAAATACCAACTCAAGTGTTTACGTGCCACTCGAACCCCGATCTCATCGCCGTAAAAGTCATATAGGTCTTCGAGGTGGGCGCGCATAATATCACGGACATTTTCCAGCGCTAGCTCCTCGCGCAATTTGTCTTCTTGAAGGAAAAAATTGACTTCATCGAAGATCCATGGCCGACCTTGCGCGGCCCTCCCTATCATGACTCCATCGCACCCGGTTTGGATTAAGATCTCTTTCACGCGCAGCGGCGAATCAATGTCGCCGTTCGCGAACACCGGAATCGCAATCTTGGCCTTAATGGTACGCACGGTTTCGTGTTCGGCGTTTCCCTGATACATATCCGCACGCGTACGTCCGTGAATCGCGAGCGCCTGGATGCCACAATCCTCGGCGATTTGTGCGATACGAACGCCATTCTTAAGCCTAAGATCCCAACCGGTGCGCGTCTTCAAGGTAACCGGCACCGATACTGCGCTGACCACCGCGTGCAAGATGCGTGCAACCAGCGCCTCGTCTTGAAGCAGCGCGGAACCCGCGAGCTTGTTGCAGACTTTCTTGGCAGGACAACCCATATTGATATCAATGATTTGTGCACCGGCATCGACGTTGCGCCGCGCTGCGTCGGCCATCATCGCCGGATCGTAGCCCGCGATTTGCACCACTCGCGGACTGGGTTCGCCGCGGTGGTCCATGCGGCGCCGTGACTTCGGCGTATCCCATAGCCGCACATCCGAAGTCAGCATCTCCGAGGCGGCAAGCCCCGCTCCGAATTTGCGGCACAGCGTACGAAACGGACGGTCGGTCACACCTGCCATGGGCGCGAGCACGACATTGGAACTTAACGCGTACGGTCCAATCTTGACGGTCATTGTTTCTTCTGAGTCTGCGACGCAACATCCGCGGCGCATGATATTTTTTGATCGACGCCGCGCAGGCACACGTCGATTTCGAAGCCTTCAGCGTCCTTCCCCGGATCCAAAATGTCGAGAGTTGCATCGACTCGCTCTCCCGGCGCGAGCATTCGCGCGATGGGCTTGCCCATGTATTCCGCCGGTTCGAATTCGCGGGCGCCGATTCGGCTCCCAAATCGATTCGCAAGCGTTACTCGGAGCAGAGGGTAAGGCTGCAACTGAGCCGCCGTGTTCAGAATGCTGGCACGCACACGTAGCGTGCCGTTGGCGGCCGGATCTCCTGTGACCCCCCATTGGCGCAGCTGGTACGAGGATAGATTCGCCGGCGAAGGCAGCGCGACGCCGAGCGCCGAGTACACGCTGCGAAGGCTCGAGCCAAAGGGAACGTGCGCGGCGAACCATTCGCGATTTCCGTGCACGATTTGCGCGACCAAAGCGAGTGCCAGGAGGATTGCTGCGCCCAGCCAAATGGCGAAGGGCAAACTTCGCCTGCTCTGCGAGGTGATTTCTGGAAGGCGGCCCTCTTCGAATCCGGCGAGCATTTCCCGCTGCACATCCTCGGGTACTTCCAATCCGCTGATGGGACTGTGCGTCGTTTCGAAGCCGTCCGCCGTCCCGGCTGCCGTGGTGGATGCGGACTGCGGCGGACGCGGCTTGGGTTCGACGAAAATTCGGTCGAGCTCACCGGGGGGCAAGGTGAACTCCATTGACGTCTCTTGAGACAGATCGACGGCACTGGGCGGCGCGGCTCGTGCGGCCGGCGCGGCTGATGACGTCCGCGCCGCGGGTGCTGCTGGTGCTGCTGGTGCCGCACGTGCCGGCGCCGCCGGTGCGGCGGGCGGAGCGGGCGCGGGAGGCTGCGGGTCATCTTCATACAATTCCAGCACCTGGAGGCGCGCAAACTCATCGTCGGCCGCGGCCAAGTCCTCGGACTCCTGCGGTTCGTGAGCCGCCGCCGAGTTCTTCACCGCCGGTATCACACTCGATTGCAGAATCTCGTCGGCACGCGTTTCCATTTCTAGCGGCGACTCGCCCGCCGGAAATGCGCTCGCATCCTCGGCGAGCCGGGCTAGCGCATTGAATACCTCGCCGCATCGCCCGCAGCGAACCTGGCCGCCCGCGGCGCGCAGCACCTCGGCCGACAGCTTAAAGACCGTTTCGCATTTTGCGCATTGCGTGAACAAACTAGGACGCTCTCCGGGCGTGGATGCAGCACCAGTCATCTCGACCGACGACTTGCACCATATCAAAAGCCGAGGTGTACGCGGCCTTTACCGCGTATGCCTGCGTCTTTAAGAGTCCCGACAGGAACAGATCGCCGTCAGTTTCACATGCCGCCGTGAGGATCGGTGCCAATTCAATCAAGGGCCCGGCCAGAATATTGGCGACCACGCAACTGGCCGGCCGCAACGGGGCCGGAACAGCCTGCGTTTCGAGCTGCGAGGAGACGCCGTTACGAATTGCGTTCTCGCGCGTGGCCAGTAAGTGCCTGCGGATCCAAGTCGACGCCCACCACATGGATCGCGCCCAACTTCAAGGCGGCGATCCCCAAAATGCCGGAACCGCATCCGTAATCGATCACCGAGCGCCCGGTGAGCGGCAACGCATCCAGCATCTGCAAACACAATGCCGTCGTCGGGTGCGTGCCGGTGCCGAAGGCGAGTCCCGGATCGAGGCGCACGATAACGGCGTCGGGATCCTCCGGAGGCGGAGCGGTGCGCGGGCACACCCACAGGCGCCGCCCAAAACGCATCGATTTCCAATCATCGAGCCAAACGCGCTCCCACTCTTTTGCGGGAACCGCGCGCACGCGCGCGGCCGCCGTGATGTGCGGTCCCAACCGGTTCGCAAGGCGACCGATACTCCACGCGGCGTCGTGGGATTCATCGAACAGGGCGCGCACCAGAGTGTCGCCCCACAATCTGACCTCACCGGGCTTCGGTTCGAGCACGGGCTCATCGCCGCGGTCCAGGTAGGTGATCGAGCTTGCGCCGATCTCGTACAGCGCCGTCTCGACTTCTGATAAGTTCAAGGCGGCCAGCGGGAATTCAATTTCATAAAACACCATCATCCGGCAACACCCTAGGCGCTTTACTTCAGTCCCAAGCGGCGCTCCAGATAATGAATATCGGTGCCGCCTTGACGAAATGCGGAGTGGTTGAAGATCTCTTGGTGCAACGGAATATTGGTCTTGATACCTTCGACCACCATCTCGGCCAGGGCATTTCGCATGCGTGCGATGGCCGTATCGCGCGTATCGCCATACGCGATCACCTTGCCGATCATGGAGTCGTAGAACGGCGGGACGTTGTAGCCTGTGTAAACGTGACTGTCGACGCGAATACCCGGGCCGCCCGGCGAATGCCAGAGTCTGATCGGCCCCGGTGAGGGCACGAAGTTCTTTGGGTCTTCGGCGTTGATGCGGCACTCGACCGCATGGCCGCGAATTTGAATGTCGTTCTGCTCGTACGGCAGCGGTTCGCCCGCCGCAATGAGTAATTGCGCCTTGACGATGTCGATGCCGGTCACCAATTCGGTCACGGGGTGTTCGACCTGCACCCGCGTGTTCATCTCGATGAAGTAGAACTCGTTGTCCTGATATAGGAACTCGAGCGTGCCCGCGTTGCGGTAGCCGACCTCGCGGCATGCCCTCGCACAGCGTTCGCCCATGGTCTTGCGTTGCTTGGCCGTGAGTCCGGGCGCAGGCGCTTCTTCGATCACTTTCTGGTGGCGGCGCTGCATCGAACAATCTCGCTCGCCCAAGTGCACGACGTTGCCGTAATTGTCGGCGAGTACTTGAAACTCGATGTGCCGCGGCTTCTCGAGAAATTTTTCCATGTAAACTTGCGGGTTACCGAAAGCCGCGAGCGCCTCGGATTGAGTGACGCTGATGGCGTTCAACAACGACGCGTCGGTATGCACCACTCGCATTCCGCGCCCGCCGCCGCCGCCGGATGCCTTGATGATCAACGGATAGCCGATGTCCTTGGCGATGCGAAAATTCTCATCGTTGTCGCTGCCCAACGGTCCGTCGGAACCCGGCACGCAGGGGACGCCGGCGGCCTTCATCACCTTGATCGCGGACACTTTGTCGCCCATCAAGCGTATGGTCTCGGCGCGCGGTCCGACGAAAATGAAGCCGCTCTTCTCGACGCGTTCGGCAAAATCGGCGTTTTCCGATAAAAAGCCATAACCGGGATGAATCGCGACCGAATCGGTCACCTCGGCGGCGCTGATGATGGCGGGCATATTCAAGTACGACAAAGCTGCCTGCGGCGGTCCGATGCAGACCGTCTCGTCCGCCAACAGCACGTGTTTGGTATTGAAGTCGGCGGTCGAATGCACCGCCACCGTTTTGATTCCGAGTTCGCGGCAGGCGCGCAGAATGCGAAGCGCAATCTCGCCGCGGTTAGCGATGACGACTTTTTCGATCATCGCGGCTATTCGATGATGAACAGCGGTTGACCGAACTCGACGGGCTCACCGTTCTTGGCGAGTATCGCGGTGACGCGACCCGCCTTGTCCGATTCGATTTGGTTCATCATCTTCATGGCCTCGATGATGCAGAGTATTTGGCCGACCTTGATTTCCATGCCGATCTCGACGAAGGCCTTGGAGCCCGGCGAGGAGGCGGAGTAATAAGTACCGACCATAGGCGAGGTCACCGTGTGTTCGTCGTTGCGCGGTTTGTGCTCGCCGGCCGCCGTTGCAGGGGTCGCCGGCGCCGCGAGCGGCAGCGGTGGGCTGGCTCACGGGGCTCGCCATCGCCATCTGCGGCGGCATCGACCATGCGCGGATGGCGGCTGATGCGCACCGATTCCTCGCCTTCGGAAATCTCAAGTTCCGAGATTCCCGACTCCTCCAGCAGTTCGATCAATTTTTTTACTTTGCGAATGTCCATCCGCGAACCCCCCTGAAGATTTCTTTATTAAGTGGCGGCTAGGCGCGCGCAGGCGGCTTCGAGTGCGAGCTCGTAACCGATCGGGCCAAGTCCGACGATGCAACCGACGGCAATGTCGGACAAATAGGAGCGATGCCGGAATTCCTCGCGAGCAAACACGTTGCTGAGATGAACCTCGATGAACGGTACGGATGACGCGAGAAACGCGTCGCGCAGCGCGATGCTGGTATGCGTGAGCGCGCCGGGATTGATGATCACGAACGCGAAGCCCTCATGCCTCGTCGGCCTGAACCTTGGCGATCAAATCATGTTCCGCGTTGCTCTGGGCGGCCACCAGCTCGTGACCCTTCGCGCGGGCCAAGCGCCGCGAGCTTGGCTTCGATGTCCGGGAGGGTGGCGGACGCCGTAGATCGCCGGCTCGCGCGCTTCCGAGCAGGTTTAAATTCGGTCCATTCAGCAACAAAATTCGCGCCATCTCGAGAGTCGAGTCCAGCGCTATCGCAAAGAAAAGGTCCGCGATAATAACCAGAAATTGAGTTGAAATGGCAAGCTTCGGCGGCGAACGTCGCGGGAATCCCCTAGCCGGGGCGTGGCGGCAATCGATGGCCTGCAGGCCCTCGGCAATGGTGCGCCGGGCTTCCGGGAGCCCAACTTGACGCTGATTGAGGTTTTGGACTACCGAAAGGATGAGATCGGCCTGCGCCTTGTGCAACTCGCCCACGTACAGCGCCACCACCTCGCCGCGGCGGTCCGTGAAAACAGTGAATGGAAAGGCCGGCGATTCGACGCCGAAGGCGGCGGCCACATCCAGCGCATCCTGTTCGCCGATCAATAAGGGATAGGCGATCTTCAGTTCGTCCGCGTAGGCCAATACCTGGTCGCGGTGGTCGACGGCGATGCCGACCACCGCGACGTCGCGGCCGCTCCATTGCGTGAAGACGTCTTGCAGCAGCGGAATTTCGCGGCGGCAGGGCGCACACCACGTGGCCCAGAAGTTGATCACCAGGGATTTGCCCGCCCAGGTTGTTGATGGAAGTCGCGTTGCCATCGCGGTTCTTGAGCGAGAAGTCGGGCAAACGATCCGGTATCTTCGCCGGGGGCGTCGATGGCGACTTCGGAGGGGCCCGTCAAGGTCGCTGGCCGTTGGGGCGCTGGCTTCGCCGACCGGAACCGGCATACCGGCCGCGGGCCACCGGTGCCATTTGGCTCGAATAGATGCGAATACCCGCCCAAACCCCGAGGATGACGAGAACCGCCAACCCGGCGGCGCGCAGCACCTTATGGGTCATGGCGCCGGCAGGTCGAGACGGCGTCCCTTACGCAGAACCAGACCGGCAAAGAGAAAGGCAAACACTCCGCCAATGATGGCAATGCCCTCCCAGCGGTGGGCTCGAATTGGGGGCTGCCGAAAGCGGCGCTGTCAGGGAACAGCACTTTGGTAATGGGCGGGTAGCACAATCCTGCTTCGGCGCAGCCCTGATAGGTCACTTTGATTTGCATGGGATGCGCTCCGAAATCGAAGCGCTTGTAGCCCACGGTCCCCTCGACCTGCTGCGTAAAGATCTCTTGGGTGCCGAGGTAGGGGTCGGTTTTCGAAGTACCCCGGGGCAAGCACGATGCCCGTGACGACCAAATCTGGGCTCTCGGCCGCGACCTCGATCTTGCGGCGATAGAGGTAGTAGCCGTCCGCGATGACCCAGCGCACCGTCAGCACGCCGCCATCGACTTGAGAGCGCACACGAAACGCGACGTCGGGAGGCAGGAAATCGGCTCGTTGGACTCGACTCCTCGCATCCACCAGGGCTTGGCCGATGCAGACCCGCTGATCAAACAGAGCAACGATAGACAGATCAGGGGTGTCAGTCTCATGGGCGCACTTTATAATAATTAGGTGCGGGCGCGGCCAACATGGATGCTGCACGGCAGCAAAAAATCGCGGTCCCGACACTTGAATTGGCAAAATCTGCCGCTATGATTAGCAGCCTCGAGTGGAGAGTGCTAACAGCATTCGCTCGGCAAACCTGTAACCCAAGCATTAGGAGTCTTGTTTTATGAAGATTCGACCCCTTCATGACCGCGTGATCGTGAAACGAGAAGAAGAAGAGCGTAAGTCCCCAGGCGGAATCGTGATCCCGGATACTGCGACTGAGAAGCCCATTTTCGGAAAAGTGGTTGCTGTCGGCAAGGGCAAGATTTTAGAAAACGGCGAAATTCGCCCGCTTGATCTCAAGGTCGGCGACAAGATTCTATTCGGTAAGTACAGCGGTACCGAAGTGAAAATGGATGGCGACGAGCTAGTAGTCATGCGTGAGGAAGACGTTATGGCTGTGGTCGAAGGCAAGTAAAGCGCTTCGATCGACCGTATCTAATCGAATTCAAATAGAGGTATCAGCAAATGGCAGCAAAAGACGTACGCTTTAGCGACGACGCTCGGCAACGCATGTTCAAGGGTGTGAATGTTCTGGCGAATGCCGTCAAGGTAACGCTGGGTCCCAAGGGCCGCAATGCGGTTCTCGACAAGAGCTTCGGCGCCCCCACGGTCACCAAAGACGGTGTCTCGGTCGCCAAGGAAATCGAGCTCAAGGACAAATTCGAGAACATGGGCGCGCAAATGGTGAAGGAAGTTGCGTCCAACACTTCCGATGAGGCCGGCGACGGCACCACCACCGCCACTGTGCTCGCACAAGCCATCATCCGCGAAGGCCTGAAATCGGTCGCCGCGGGTGCGAACCCGATGGATCTGAAGCGCGGCATCGATCTTGCGGTCACGTCCGCGACGGAAGAGCTCAAGAAGCTCTCCAAGCCGTGCAAGGACCCGAAGGCGATTGCGCAGGTCGGCACGATTTCCGCGAACTCCGACGAGAGCATTGGCAAGACGATCGCCGACGCCATGGCGAAGGTCGGCAAGGAAGGCGTCATCACCGTCGAAGAGGGCTCGGGCCTCGAGAACGAGCTCGAAGTGGTCGAAGGCATGCAGTTCGACCGCGGCTATCTGTCGCCGTACTTCATCAACAATCAGCAGAGCCAGAGCGCGGAGCTCGACAAGCCGTTGATCCTGTTGGTGGACAAGAAGATCTCCAACATTCGCGAGTTGCTGCCCCTGTTGGAAGCCATCGCGAAGGGCGGCCGTCAGCTGCTGATCGTCGCTGAAGATGTCGAGGGCGAGGCGCTTGCCACGCTCGTCGTCAACACCATCCGCGGAATCGTCAAGGTCGCCGCCGTCAAGGCGCCGGGCTTCGGCGATCGCCGCAAGGCCATGCTGCAGGACATCGCGATTCTCACGGGCGGCACGGTCATTTCCGATGAAGTCGGCTTGTCGCTCGAAAAGGCGACGCTGAATGATCTTGGCGAAGCGAAGAAGATTTTGGTGGAGAAAGAGAACACCACCATCATCGACGGTGCCGGCAAGGCTGCGGACATCAAGGGCCGCGTCGAGAGCATTCGTCAGCAGATCGAGGAAGCGACTTCCGATTACGACAAGGAAAAGCTGCAGGAGCGCGTTGCCAAGCTCTCCGGCGGCGTGGCCGTGATCAAAGTCGGTGCCGCGACCGAAATCGAAATGAAGGAAAAGAAGGCACGCGTCGAAGACGCACTGCACGCAACTCGTGCGGCCGTCGAAGAAGGCGTGGTTCCGGGCGGCGGCGTTGCGCTGGTGCGCGCGCTGAAGGCGATCGAGAAGCTGACTGGGCGCCAACGAAGATCAGACGACGGGCATCAAGATCCTGGCCCGATCGATCGAAGAGCCGTTGCGGCAGATCGTGGCGAACGCCGGCGAAGACGCCGCGGTAGTTCTGAATCGTGTCCGCGAAGGCAAAGGCACGTTCGGCTACAACGCTGCGACGAGCGAGTACGGCGATATGATCGAAATGGGCATCCTGGATCCCACCAAGGTTACGCGTCTGGCTCTGCAGAACGCCGCCTCGGTTGCGGGTCTGTTGCTCACGACAGAGGTCATGATCGCTGAGTCGCCGAAAGATGATGAGCATGCACATGGCGCGCCGGGCGGCGGCATGGGTGGCATGGGCGGCATGGACATGTAACACCGGTTATCCGGCTAGTTGCAGTCAAGAGAGCGGGCTTCGGCCCGCTCTTTTTTTGTGCGCCCGGCAGGGCGCCGTCTGACTCGTCAGCCCGGCGGCTGCCGCAGAATCCAGCCATTGCCATCCGGATCGGTGAACATCGAGTAGCGTCCCCACGGCTCCTGTTTGATTTCCGTGAGCTTCAGCCCCCGGCCGGTCAGTTTTTCATGGTCGCTGACGATGTCGGTGACGTTCAGCATCACACCCTGCAGCCCACCGGGCCGCATGGTATCGAACGAAGTCACCAGCGCCACCGTCGTCGAACAGCCTTTGGGTGCCAGCTGTATCCACTTCTGATTGGGGCCCATAGCGTCCTCCCGCCGGAGTTCAAATCCCAGGACGTCCCGGTAGAACAGCTTCGAGCGCTCCTGATCAGCGACGGGCACGGAAATGATCTCGAATGAAATGATGGCCATGCTTTACCCCATGGGTTAAAAAGAGATCATGCGGCGCGCTATGGCCGATGTCGACCTCCGGAGGAACCACCATGAAACTTTATTGGTGCAAGAATACACGCGCGTTTCGCATTGCATGGCTGCTCGAAGAGACGGGCGTGAAATATGAGCGTGTGATCGTCGATATTCGTGATGAGCATTCGAAAAACGACGCGGCGTTTCGTGCCGTCTCCTCGATGGGCAAGGTTCCAGCGCTCGAGGACGGGGCAGCGCGGCTATCCGATTCCGGCGCCATTTGCATCTATGTTGCCGATCAATACCCCGAGTCACGCCTTGGCCCTCCCGTCGGGCATCCGGACCGAGGACGCTTCCTGCAGTGGGTTACCTATACCAACTCTGTCATCGAGCCCGCGATGGCTGAGAAGTTCGCCAAGCTCGAGTCAAAACCCACATCCTTCGGCTGGGGGAGCTTTGATCTCATGCTTGGCGTCCTGCGCACCGAACTTGCGAAAGGCGATTGGATCCTCGGCGAGCGGTTTTCGGCAGCCGACGTATTGATCGGGACCAGTGCGTTCTATCTCAAGCAATTTGGCCTGATCGAGGAAGATCCGGTGTTGGGCGCCTATGTCACCCGCTGCACGGCGCGGCCTGCGTGGAAACGTGCGCAGGCGTTTGATGCCGGCTAATGTTGCTGCCGCCTAATGTTCCTGGTTGATCTGGCGAGTTGACGTTTCCGCGGAAACGCCGAGCGAGCGGTGGGCCTCATCGCGAGCGCGCTCTGCTTGATTGCACAGGACCCATACTCCAAGGTCATAGTCCATCCGTTCACCACGCCAGTGAGTGGCGGCGGTCTCACCGTCGATGCGAATGCCTCGAGCATTGTGTGTTTTCTCGAGATCCTGCCAATGGTGCGCCGGCCTCGCCGCGGATTGCATCGGGATGGGGTCATATTCGCGACCGTCGGGACCTAGAAACCGCCAACCTCCCGCAGCCCTGGACTCTATGAGCACGCCGCCCTCATGGACCAAGCGGTGATGCCAGCGGCACAATGTGACGAGGTTCGTAAGCTTGGTCTCTCCGCCGTCGGCCCAATGTTCGATATGGTGCGCATCGAGGTACCGTCCAAAGGTGCAACCTGGAAAGCAGCAACCGGCATCGCGCGCGTTTAAGGCGCGGCGGATGGCGGGAGGGATGCTACGGGTCTTGCGCCCCACATCGAGCGGCGCCCCGTGTTCATTCTCGACGAGGGGTACCATGCTCGCATCGCAGGCAACGCGGCGCGCCGTCTCAATGGGAAGCGAAGGACCGTGCTCGAGGTGGCATCGGCCGGCGGTGTGTTCCCGAAGCGTTTCGGCATCCACGTGCAGCACGACTTGGTAGCGATCCGTGCCGCTGCGACAGGGTGTTTCCTGCTGCTGTAAATAGCTTTCTGCCACCAGCGCCAGCGCATCGGCCCGTCGCGCTTGGTAGCTCAGCGGTTGCTCCTCGGAGAGTTCAACGCACACCTCCGTCGCGGGAACGACTTCCATCGCGGCTTCCAGGGCCTTCAGCAGCATTGCGCCACCGAGTGCCGGTAGCCGGGCTTTGAGCACTAGGCTCCCGTCGCCGTCATAGTGGTATTCGACGCCGCGGTTCGTCTGTTGACTGGCTTCTCGCGAGAGTTGCTCCGCCTCCTGCGCTCGTCGGTATAGGCGCACGATCGATTCAACGTGATACGCCGTGCCGTGCAAGGCGATCATCAAGAGATTCTCTTCTGTCGCCGCGCAGGCGACGCGAGTGAGGGCGCGCACTTTCGAATAGCTCAATTCCCCGCGCGCCATCGAGGCGGCGATCAGCGGCAATGACTGAAGCGCGTGCGCCACGCGCACTTTCTCGCGGGCCGCACCGAGGTTCAGACCGCATTTGAAATTCAACCAGTGCGCGCATGAGGCAAGCTTGCCGTCTGCCCATCCTAGACGACGATCGAACTCGCCAATCAGGGTGAGCCAGCGGTATTGGGCGGCGTTCAAATGCCCGGCAAGCTCGGTGATCCGCGCCTCGAGTTCTTCGAGCGGCAGCGCCGCCGAACCGTTGCTCGTTGATCCGCTGTTCATGCGCTTCCCCACGTAACTGATGTTATATACAGTATTTTATCAAAATCACGTGCGAAAACAACTGATTGCCAGCGCATTTGGTCTATAGAATGAACTCAGACGGCGGCGAGCGTGGCGGCGTACAAGTCCCATAGTTTCATTATCCGCGGGCTCAAATTCGGCACGGCTCGGAGGTTAGCGAGGGTTTTGTTCGCGTCCGCGTTGCTCTTGAGCTGCCAGTCGGCAAGTCCGAGATAAACATAGGCCTCATCCAAGTGGCGTATGTTCCCCTTCTGCAAGCCGCGATTGATCGCCTCCGCTGCTCTTTCATAATCACCAAACCCGTAGTACACCTCGCCCAGCTTGACATCCAACTCTCCGGTTTCGGACTTGCGTGCCTCCGTGTCCTGTCGCGGCAGGCCGCTCCTGTCCGCGTCGGCACGAGCTGTCAGCGCGCTGAGCAGCCGCGCCACGCGCTCCTTGTGCTCATCCTTGATGACGCCGGTGGCTACCGCGTTTTTGAGTATGGCGGCTGCCTCGCCCGGCAACGCGGCATCGCCGAGCAATTGCGCCATCTCGATGTAGTCCGTATCGGCGTTCATGGAATTTGTGTTGTACATGATGCGGTAGATCATCAGCGTATTGCGGTCGTCCCGCTCTTCCTGGCGCTCGATGCGCAACAGGGTGTTCCAGTAAGCGGTCTTATGGGTGAGCTTGATCAAATCGAATAGCACCGCGACCATCGCCGCGGTATCGCCGGCATCGGACACACACTGCAACTTGAATAGGAACAGATTCTCTTTTGGCGCCTCGCCGGCCGCGCGCGTGGCAGTAATCGCCCGGTCCGACCAAAAGATGGAGTCCTTGCATTTCCTTAGTTGGTAATAGCTTTGCGCGATGATGGCTAAGTCGTTGGGCGTCGCGGCGCCGGCTCCGGTCATCACTTCGCCATAGTCGATGGTTGCCTGGTACTGACCCGTGTTCGCGGCGATGCCAAATAACGTTCGCGTCATGCTTGCTGCTTCGTCAGGAGTTGCTGCGCCGGTCGCCAACGCGTTCTCGAATTCCAACTGGGCGCTCTTCAGATCGCCGAGTTTGACGTCCGCGAAACCCTTGAAGTTGTAGATCGTCTTCTTGTCGAAAGCGTTGAGGCCGGATTTCTGCCCGGCGGCGTTCAAATTGTTGAGCGCGTCTTGCCACTGTCCCGACTGCAGGGCCCTTTGCGCGGCGGTCATATCCTTGGCGATGGTACGGCTGATTTCCTGTCCCGTGCCTTTTATGTGATTGGGTATTGCCTTGACGTTGGGCACGGTGTTGACCGGTCGGGAAGTGCACTGCGCCTTGATCTGAAGCACGTCTTCCTTCGGAGTTTCACCGCGCGTCCGCGCGGCGACGATTGCCCTGTCGATCCAGAGCACCGCGTTCGTACAGTTGCGCTGCAGGTAGTTAAAATGTCCGATCAGTACGAGATCATCCACGGTTGCGCCGCCCATATCGAACAGCTGCTGACCATAGTGTTCCGCTTCCGCGTAATGCTGGTCATCCGCCGCGCGGCGAAGACGGGTGCGCGTGGCTTCAGCGGATTGAGACGCCGTTCGAATCGGTATCGGCTCGGCTGGTAAGTGTGTGTCGGCCTCCTGAGGAAGCGTGTTGAGGTCTGTGGCGGCAGGGAGTACCGGGCGTACGTCGACCGTGCGAGAGTCCTTGTAGCTCACAGATGCACGATAGCCGAAGGTAGCCAGGGCGACCGCTAGAGAGATCGCAATCGCCCCCCAAATTGTTAGACCCAGCGCGTTGAGCAGTGCCCGCATTTATTGCTGCCTCTCCGAACGGTTCGTGCCAAAGTATACGCGTTGCCGGGATTTTCTCGTTGAGGGAGCCAAATGGGGTGGACTAAGAGCCAGCGCAACGTAGTCATTGCTGCGTACCTGGGTTGGACCTTGGATGCGTTCGATTTCTTCCTCATGGTGTTCATGTTCAAGGACATCTCTGCGGAACTTCATTCGAGCATCCAGGTAGTGACGGCAGCAGTTCTCTTGACCTTGGCGATGCGGCCTGTCGGCGCCTTGCTTTTTGGTCGTCTTGCGGATCGCTTCGGCCGCAAGCCCACGCTCATGTGGAACATCGCGGCTTTTTCGGTGCTGGAGATGGCTTCCGGATTCGCTCCGAGCATGACGACGCTTCTCATCGTCCGCGCGTTGTTCGGTGTCGCGATGGGTGGGGAATGGGGCATCGGCTCGGCATTAACCATGGAGAGCATTCCTGCCTCCGCGCGCGGCTTCGTGTCGGGTTTGCTGCAGGTCGGCTACCCTTCGGGCTACCTGCTTGCATCTCTGGCCGTGTACTTGTTCTACGACCGGTTGGGGTGGCGCTACATGTTCGTGCTGGGAGTGATCCCGGCTCTTCTCGTATTTTTCATCCGGCGGGGAGTCGACGAGTCGCCGGCCTGGAAGGAAAGGCAAACCGGACCGCGTATTGGCTTCCTGTCCATTTTGCGTCGCGACTGGACGTTGGCGGTCTACGCCATCGTTCTCATGACGGCCTTCAACTTCTTTAGCCACGGATCCCAAGATGCGTATCCGAACTTGTTTTTGAAGGGCCAGCACCACTTCGATACTCACTTGGCTTCGCTCATGACGGCGATCGCAAATGTCGGAGCAATCTGCGGGGGTCTTTTCTTCGGAACTCTCTCCGAGAAGATCGGGAGACGCCGGGCCATCATCATTGCAGCGCTCATTGCTCTACCGGCACTGCCGTTCTTTGCGTTTGGCTCGACTCCGTTGATTCTCGCCGCCGGAGCATTTTTGATGCAAGTCTCCGTACAAGGAGCCTGGGGCGTGATGCCAGCTCATTTGAACGAGCTGTCTCCGCCCGAGATTCGAGCGACTTTCCCGGGAGTCGTCTACCAGCTCGGTAATCTCTT
Organism: uncultured Gammaproteobacteria bacterium; assembly: GCA_963783185.1. GTDB lineage: Bacteria > Pseudomonadota > Gammaproteobacteria > Steroidobacterales > Steroidobacteraceae > Bog-1198. The sequence goes on from CAWAMT010000008.1 coordinate 28,504, forward strand.
CGCTGCAGTCAATCTAAATCTACAGGTGGCGGTCGCTGAGGCGCACGGCAACAACTACGGAATGGCGATGGCCGTGGTGGTCGGAACGGTGGCAGTGGTGATTGCGCTGATGGTGGCTGTCGGACCCGAGCGACGCGGCGTTCCAATGAGCGCGGCGCAGGAGCGCGCGCTCGCACCGGGTCTTCCGTGACTTGGTCGGCCAAACAATATCTGACTTTCGAGGGTGAGCGCACGCGACCCGTGCGGGATTTGCTGGCAGCTGTGCCTGAAATGAATGCGCGAGTCGTAGTCGATATCGGCTGTGGACCCGGAAACTCGACCGAGCTTCTCGCGGCACGTTTTCCCAACGCCTCAGTGAGCGGATTGGACAGTTCCTCCGATATGATTGCGGCGGCCCGCAAACGCCTGCCGAAATTGCAATTCGACGCTGTCGATATCGAGGCGTGGATCAAAATCGCACCCGGTCCCTTCGATGTGATTCTAGCGAACGCCGTTCTACAATGGGTACCCGGTCACGGAATACTGTTGCCGGCGCTCGTGGCCAGGCTCGCGACCGGCGGAACCCTTGCCGTACAAATGCCGGATAATCTCGATGAACCCTCGCACCGCTTGATGCGCGAGTTGGCCGACGACGGGCCCTGGCGGCACAAGCTCAACGCCGCCGCCGCAACGCGTGTGTCCGTCGCGCGGGCGGATTGGTATTACAGCGTGCTGCGGCCGAGTTGCTCTGCGTTGGATGTTTGGCGGACGACTTACTACCATCCCTTGTCCGGAGGGGAGAGCGCGATCGTGGAATGGTTCAAGGGAAGCGGCCTGCGACCCTTTCTCGAACCTCTCGACGAGACTGAGCGCGCCGCCTTCCTCGTGCGCTACACCGCGGCTGTGAAGAGCGCGTATCCTGCGCTGGCGGACGGTACCGCGCTGTTGCCGTTCCCCAGATTATTCATCGTCGCGATTCGCTGATCTACTGAAAGAATGGCGCCGCCCTTCAAGCCCCCGCGCGCTGAGCGTGTGCCCAAGCACGCGCCTGAGGCACTTCGCACACTACCGAGTTGCCGCCGCCGGCGCGGCGGCCGATCAAGAGGCGGCCGCCCACCGCACTTGATCGAAAGCGCATGGTGCGCATGCCGAGTCCGACGCCGCGGGTGCTCTCGGTCGGCAGCCCGCGTCCGTCGTCGAGTACTTCGAGCCGCACGCTGCCGTCGCGAATGAAGAGTTCAATATCGATGGCGTGCGCTCCGGAATGCTTCAGAGCATTTTGTACTCCTTCCTGGGCGATTCGGTACAGATGATTGCGCACTTTGAGGTCGAGGGTGAGCAGGGCGTCGTGATGGACACGAAATCGCACCGGAGTGCCGCTCATGGAACTCTGGCGGGCGAGACCCTCGAGCGCCATTTCCAGACTGCCGTCGGCATCGGTCAACGGCGAAAGTCCTTGCACGATGAGCCGGGCATCTTGGATGCAGCTGGTCGCGAGCAGCGCCAGCTGATCCAGATCTTCGGCGATCGCATCGCGTTCGCGCGCGGCTCGATTGGCGAGTGCACGCGCCGAGAGGGCGAGGCCAGTGAGTTCCTGCCCTAGCCCATCGTGCATCTCTTGGCCGATACGGCGCTGTTCGCCGGCGATCGCCTCGATCAAGGCGTGGCTGAAAGCTTGCTTTTCCGTGACATCGATCGCGAATACGAGTTCGGCCGGTTGCCCGCCGAAGTCGATCGAGCGTGTCCAGACCTCCACATCGAGCACGCGCCCGTCGCGCGTCAAATGCCGCGTCTCGATCGGCTCGGTGGGCAAGCCGGCGGCCAGCTCGCCTTTATTTTCCGGCACCGTCGGTTCGCCCGGCGGAATCAGCACCGCGACACTCATCGAAAGAATCTCCTCACGGCTCCAACCGTACTGGCGCAGCGCCGCTTCGTTGATCATCAGAAACCTCAAGCCGTCCGGATCATGTACCCAAATGGGCTGAGGACTGCCATCGAATATTTGTGCGTAGCGCCGCTCCGCGCGCCGCCGATCGAGGCCCGCGGAATCGCGCTCCGCGAGCAGCGCCGTCACGATGAGCGTGAGACCGGTGAGCAAGGCGCTGAAGGACCAGATCGTGATGAGGCTATTCAGCTCGTCGATATGACGGAAGGCGCCGTAACCGAAGGCGCCGTAACCGAAGGCGCCGTAACCGAAGGCTAGGGAATAGGCCGTCAACAGCAAGATAATGAGCGACGCGGATGCTGCGGCTACGAGACCGAAGTGCATGGCGCCCACCACGATGAGCAGAGCGGCAAACACGGCAATGGGCGGCCTGCTGTCCGGAGCCGCGGCGACGAATAAGATCGCGCCGCAGCAGATCGCTACACCGAACAGCCACAATGCACCCACGACCCAGCGGCCGGTGAGCTGTTCCAAGCTCCGGCGGCTCAGCGTCACCAAGATCGGGCCAAGGAGCAGCACGCCGGCCATGGTGTTGCCCCACCAACGAAACCAGGCAATGAGGGTGGTCGAATCCGATGGATCAGCGACGTAAAAACCTAGATCGCCAAACGTGGGCGCGAGCGTCATGCCGATCGCCGCCGCAAGAATGAAAAGCGGCACGTCTTTGGCGCGGCTAAAGCTCGGATCGAAGCCGCGCCGCTCGAGCACCCACGCCGTGAGCGCCGCGCCGCCGGTCAGTCCAATCCCAACGCCGGCGGCTGCGATGAGCGGACTTTTGGTCAATATCTCTATGGCGACTCCGCCGCCAAACACCGCCGGCCACATCCTCCATCCCCAGCGATACATCGCGCCGACCGCAAAACCGCTCGGTAAAATGAGTAGCGGCAGGCTTCCCCCTAAGCTCGGCAATTCGGCGCCGAGTGCGCCGGTCGCGAAAATCGCCACGAACGTGAGCGTCCACCTGAGCACAAGCATTCCAGGAGAGCGCATCGCGTGCAGTCTCACGTTCCCGCGCGCTGAGCGTGTGCCCAAGCACGCGCCTGAGGCACTTCGCACACTACCGAGTTGCCGCCGCCGGCGCGGCGGCCGATCAAGAGGCGGCCGCCCACCGCACTTGATCGAAAGCGCATGGTGCGCATGCCGAGTCCGACGCCGCGGGTGCTCTCGGTCGGCAGCCCGCGTCCGTCGTCGAGTACTTCGAGCCGCACGCTGCCGTCGCGAATGAAGAGTTCAATATCGATGGCGTGCGCTCCGGAATGCTTCAGAGCATTTTGTACTCCTTCCTGGGCGATTCGGTACAGATGATTGCGCACTTTGAGGTCGAGGGTGAGCAGGGCGTCGTGATGGACACGAAATCGCACCGGAGTGCCGCTCATGGAACTCTGGCGGGCGAGACCCTCGAGCGCCATTTCCAGACTGCCGTCGGCATCGGTCAACGGCGAAAGTCCTTGCACGATGAGCCGGGCATCTTGGATGCAGCTGGTCGCGAGCAGCGCCAGCTGATCCAGATCTTCGGCGATCGCATCGCGTTCGCGCGCGGCTCGATTGGCGAGTGCACGCGCCGAGAGGGCGAGGCCAGTGAGTTCCTGCCCTAGCCCATCGTGCATCTCTTGGCCGATACGGCGCTGTTCGCCGGCGATCGCCTCGATCAAGGCGTGGCTGAAAGCTTGCTTTTCCGTGACATCGATCGCGAATACGAGTTCGGCCGGTTGCCCGCCGAAGTCGATCGAGCGTGTCCAGACCTCCACATCGAGCACGCGCCCGTCGCGCGTCAAATGCCGCGTCTCGATCGGCTCGGTGGGCAAGCCGGCGGCCAGCTCGCCTTTATTTTCCGGCACCGTCGGTTCGCCCGGCGGAATCAGCACCGCGACACTCATCGAAAGAATCTCCTCACGGCTCCAACCGTACTGGCGCAGCGCCGCTTCGTTGATCATCAGAAACCTCAAGCCGTCCGGATCATGTACCCAAATAGGCTGCGGACTGCCGTCGAATATCTCCGCGTAGCGGTGCTCAGCGCGCAGCCGATCGAGACCCGCAGAATCGCGCTCCGCGAGCAGCGCCGTAATGATCAGCGTCAACCCAGAGAGTACGCTGCTATACGACCAGATCATGGTGAGTGCCTCCAACTGGCTTAGTCGGATGAAGTCACCGCGATGGAAGGCCACGGAATAGGCTGTCAATGACGAGATGACGAATGCCGCGGATGCGGCGACGACGAGGCCGAAGCGTATCGTGCCGATCACGACGAGAACAACGGCCATAATTATGATCAGTGGCCGGCCCACTTGGGTGTGAAACGCCAGGAACGTCGCGATGCAACAGATGGCGAGACCCAGCAGCCACAGCGCGCTCTCGGTCCAGTTGTTTCTGATCTGCGCCAGGCTCTGCCGGCTCGCTGCCACTAGAATTGGCGCGAGGACGATGACGCCGGTTGTGGTATTGCTCCACCATCGGATCCAGTCAATCAAATGCACGACACCGGACTCTGAGGTCGCGACATAGAGGCCGAACAAACCGAGGGTGGGTGCGAGCGTCATGCCGGTCGCTGCGGCAAGAATGAACACCGGCACGTCTTGGGCGCGGCTGAAGCTCGGGTCGAAGCCGCGCCGTTCGAGAATCCATGCGGTGAGTACAGAGCCGCCTGCGAGTCCAATTCCAACGCTTACGGCCGTAAAAAGCGGTTGGTGCACCCACAGGTCGGTCGCAACGCTCGCGGCAAACACCGCCGGCCACATGCGCCGCCCCCAGCGATACATCGCGCCAACCGCAAATCCGCTGGGCAGAATCAGCAGCGGCAGGCTGCTGCCCCAGCTCGGCAGTGCAAAACCGAATGCGCCGCTCGCGAAAATCAACGCAAACACGAGCGCCCACCTAAATGCAGGTATTCTGGGAGAGTGCACCGCGCGCCGGATCGCATCGATCACATCGATCTCCCTCGGGGTCCTTCCCTGGTAACCTAGGGAGAGAAAGGTATCCTTGATTCGCATGTGATTCAATCATCACACATGACCGTGTCCATTCCATCCCTCCATTCCGTACCAGAAATCCTGCAGGAACCCGTGATTCGCTGGTGGGAACGCGCGAGCCGACAGGAACCACTTCTGAAGATCCATGAATCTCTATCGCCCGCGCTCAAAGAGGAGCTGCCGCGGGTTGCGGCGGCCAGCGAATTTGCCGCGGCGGTATTGATCCAAGATCCCGACGCTCTCGCGTGGGTGAGTCAGAACATGGCACCGCTGCCCGCGCGAGCCGCGAACGCCGAGTACGAACAGCGCGCAGCCTGCGCGCCGACGACTGCGGACGCACAGCGGGTGTTGCGCGAGTGGCGACGACGCGAGATGTTGCGCATCGCATGGCGTGATATCGCAGGCCGCGCTCCAGTGACCGAAACCCTACGCAGCGTATCGGACTTGGCGGATGCCTGTATTCGCGCCGCCGCCGCAGCCGCGCAAGCCCATCTCGAGAGTTCTTTTGGAAAGCCTCGCAGTCAAACAGCGGCGGATGTGCCGCTGATCGTCCTGGGCATGGGAAAGCTCGGCGGCGTTGAACTGAATTTCTCCTCCGACATCGATCTCGTGTTCCTGTTCGCTCATGCCGGTGAAACTGACGGTGCGCGCGTACTCGACAACGAGGAGTATTTCAATCGTCTCGGACGGGAACTTATCCGATTGCTGGATGCGAGAACGGAGGACGGTTTCGCTTTTCGAGTGGATATGCGGCTGCGACCCTTCGGGGAAAGCGGGCCGCTGGTGGTGAGTCTTGCCTCCCTCGAGGATTATTTGCAGCAGCACGGCCGGGATTGGGAGAGGTACGCCTGGGTGAAGGCGCGCGCAATCGTGGGTGCCGACGACTACCGCACCGCGAACGAAGAGTTCGTGAGGCCGTTCGTCTACCGCCGCTATCTCGATTTTGGCGTGTTCGAATCGCTGCGTGAAATGAAGGCGCTGATCGTTCGCGAAGTGGCGCGTCGGGATCTCGAGCAGGACCTCAAGCTCGGGGTGGGTGGAATTCGCGAGATCGAGTTCATCGTGCAGTCCATGCAATTGGTGCGCGGCGGCAGCGATCGGCGTTTGCAGAACGCCGCGCTACTCGAGGTAATGCCGCTTTTAGCGAGTTCAAAGCTATTGTCGAACGCCGAAATTGCTCAATTGAGCGATGCCTATCTCGTGTTGCGCAAGGCCGAAAACGCCGTGCAGATGATTCGCGATGAGCAAACCCACGGGATTCCTCCGGACCCGATGGACCGCGCTCGCCTCTGCTTGAACATGGACGTACCGGATTGGCCGGCCGCGATCGCGCGCATCGACGCCGCGCGTCAGACCGTGGCGCGGCAATTCGAAGAATTGTTGTTCGGCGGCCCGGACGCGCAGCGCCGAAACGGGGAGGCTGCGTTGAATTGGCTCGGGATCGAGGAAATCGACGTCGAGGAGGAACTCGCGAACGGCGGATTTCCTGCGCCCGAGATTCCCGCAGTCGCGGCTTTGTTGGAGGCCTATCGTCATGCTGCTCCTTATCGCAGGCTGGACGAGGCCGGGCGGAGGCGGCTGCACGTCATTCTGGATCGGCTGCTGAAGGCAGCAGCAGTGCAAGCGTCCCCCGCCAGCGTCGTGGATCGGGTACTGCGCGTGCTGGATGCAATCGGCGCACGCTCATCGTACCTGGCGCTGTTGAAGGAACAGCCCACAGCGCTCAACCGGCTCATCGGCGTCTGCGCGATCAGCGGATTCTTGGCGCGTCAGATCGCAGATTTCCCTCTGCTGCTCGACGAACTGATTGACGCAAAAGCGTTCGAGGAGATTCCGTCGCGCGAGAGTTTTGCGCGCGAGCTCGCCGCACGCACCGAGCGCCTCCCCGCCGATGATCCGGAGCGGCAGGTCGAGGCGCTGCGGGAATTCCAAAAAGTCGCGGTGTTCGCGGTCGCGCTTGCCGACCTCACGGGGCGCCTGCCGCTGATGTCCGTCAGCGACCGGCTGACGGACATCGCCGAACTCATCGTGCAATGCTGTATGGATCTTGCGTGGGGACAAATCACCAAGATCTATGGAGTGCCACGCTGTGGCGACGACGAGGCGAGCACTCGTGTCGTGAAAGTCGCTGTCGCGGGCTACGGCAAACTCGGCGGATTGGAGCTCGGCTACGGTTCCGATCTTGATCTCGTGTTCCTGCACGACTCGAGCGGCGAGATTCAACAGACGACGAGCGAGCGGCCGCTCGACAATGTCGTGTTTTTCTTGAGGCTTGGGCAACGTATCGTCCATTTGCTCACGATGCATTCGGCTGCGGGACGGTTGTACGAAGTTGATATGCGTTTGCGGCCGAACGGCAAGGGCGGATTCCTGATGACCGGCATCGACGCCTTCGAACGGTACCAGCAGCAAGATGCCTGGACCTGGGAACATCAAGCTCTGCTGCGTGCACGGGCCGTTGGCGGCGATGCAAACCTTTGCCGGCGGTTCGAGGAGACGCGGCGGCGCACGTTATGCACGTCCGTGCGGCGCGACACTTTGCGCATCGACGTGATCGAAATGCGGCTCCGCATGCGCCGGGAACTCTCTCAGGCGGGTCCCGGACAGTTTGACATCAAGCAGGACGCGGGCGGCATCGCCGACATCGAATTTCTGGTGCAATATCTGGTACTGGCGACTGCGAGTGAGCATCCAGAACTGGTGAACTACTCCGATAATATTCGTCAGCTCGAGGGCCTTGCCCGGGTGGGCGTGCTCGACGCCGGAACGGCACGATGGCTCAAGGAAGCGTATATAGGCTATCGTACCGTCCTGCATCACCTGTCGCTGGAGGGCGGACAGCGCGTGGTCGATGCGGAGCCACACGCCGCGACGCGTTCGCGGGTGCAGGAGATCTGGCGTAAATCCTTTGATACCGCCGTAATTTGACGCAAGCGGAGCGATGACCCATGTCGGCACTGATTCAACCCAACGCGCAACATCACTACACGGTGACCCCGGCAGACTTGCCGCTGTCATGCCCCATGCCTGACATGTATTTGTGGAATTCTCATCCTCGGGTATACCTCGCCATCGAAGCGGCGGGCTGGGCCAAATGCGGGTACTGCGGAGCCGAGTATTCTCTCATTCGCGGCGCCCACGAAGTGGACCAGCCGGGTCAGTAGCTAGCTCTTGTATTCCTTGTAGGACTTTTCTTCGACCAGGCCGGAGCCTAGTTTGAGGTTGAGCCGCCGCTTGATGGCGGCTCGCTCATCGTTCTCCATATAGACCGCGCGTGCGAGCCGGACGAACTCGGAATCAAACGCTTTCACGCGCTCTTTATCCCGGATATCGTCTTCGATCTTCCACAATCGCTCATTGACGGCCATCAAGTCGTGCACGTCGCTGTCAACGTCGATGACGGCGTATGCTGAACTTTTCCAGGTGTCCTCCAACGCATGTAGTTCGACACGCACATTGGCTAATTTTTTTGGGTCCGCCATTCGCTGCGACTTGATGCGCAAAATAGTGATCTTGTCGAGCAGCTCTCCGGGCGATACGGGCACCTTGATTTCGTCCATACGCGCATCTTAGCGAAAATTCATTTGAGTCGAAGGTGATAAACTCGCGCCGATTCTTATGTATAGACGCATTGTCACTGCGATGGGCGCCATGCTGGTCGACGCCGGGTGCCTCGGCGACCTACTCGACAGCGCGGCGGAGTCGCTGTTTGAGCCTCAATTTTGGGCTGATCGGGGTGAACTGGTTGCCGTGCGCGCCGGGCGCGGCGCCGCATGGTTCATCGAGTCCGAATCCCACCATTGGGTGTTGCGACACTATCGGCGCGGGGGTTTGTTGGCGGGGCTTTCCCAAGATCGATATCTGTGGACCGGCGAGGCCCGAGTCCGCGCCTTCGCGGAATACCGGCTCCTGGCCGACATGGTCGGGCGCAGGCTGCCGGTCCCAAAACCGATCGCGGCGCGCTACCAGCGCACCGGCATGAGCTACCGATGCGATCTCATCATGCAACGAATAGCGGATGCTATGCCCTTGAGCGCGATGATCGGCGCCGCTGCTTTGAGCGACGCGTCATGGCGCGCGATCGGCGCAACGATTGCGCGCCTGCATCAGGATCGGGTCGATCACGCAGATCTCAATGCGCACAATATTCTGCTCGACGGCCAAGGGTGCATCAGCGTGATCGACTTCGATCGCGGCCGTGTGCGTGATCCAGGTGCGTGGACATTGCGAAATTTGAGCCGGTTGCGCCGCTCGCTGGTGAAGGTGTCGCGCCAATTGCCGCCCGACCGATTTTCCGCCGAAGCCTGGCAATGCTTGCTGCGCGGCTATGAATCCCTTGAGCGGCCATGATCGCCGTGCGCCGCCTCTACAGCCTGCTGATCATTCTCTTGGCGCCCTTGGTTCTTGCGTTCGCGCTGGTCCGGGGCTTGCGCGACCGCAGCCACTGGTCGAATTTGCACGAGCGCTTCGGATGGGGGCTCATCGCCGCCGGAGCCCCGAGTATTTGGCTGCACGCGGTGTCGCTCGGCGAAGTGACCGCCGCGGCTTCGCTGGTGCGTGCGTTGCGGGCCCGCTATCCCGCGATCCCGTTTGTGTTGACCACGGCTACGGCGACGGGACGGGCCCGTGCACAGGCGCTGTTCGGCGACGAGATCGGCATTCGCTTCCTGCCTTACGATACGCCGGGATCGGTACGGCGATTCATGAAGCGAATCCGCCCGTGTCTCGCGATCATCATGGAGACCGAACTTTGGCCCAATCTGCTCCATGAATGCCGGCTGTGCGGCGTGCCCGTGGTATTCGCGAGTGCGCGCCTGACACCCAAATCCGTGGCGCGCTATCGCCGCATCGGGACCCTGATCCGCGAAGCGTTGTCGGCAAATACCCTGGTCGCCGCGCAGACGCCGGAGGATGCCGAGCGCTTCATCGCCATCGGCGCTGACCGGACTCGCACGCACGTCGTCGGCAACGTAAAATTCGATATTGAACTCGGCGATTCGATCATCGAGAAGGGACGTGAATTGCGGTCACAGTACCTCGGTCCGCGGCCGGTATGGATTGCCGGCAGTACCCATGGCGGCGAGGAGGAACAGCTGCTCGACGCGCACCTCGCGCTGGAGGAGGGGCTCGCACAGGCCTTGTTGATGCTGGTGCCGAGGCATCCGCAGCGCTTCGAAAGCGTGGCGAACTTGTTGGTGCGGCGGGGGGTTCGCTTCGATCGGCGCAGCATCGCCGATGCCGTGCGGACGGAAGCGCAAGTTTTGTTGGTGGACACCGTGGGAGAGCTAGCCGCGCTGTACTCAGCGGCCGATATTGCCTTCGTCGGCGGAAGCTTGGTTCCGGTCGGCGGTCATAATCTGCTCGAACCGGCCGCGCTCGGCGTGCCGGTGATCACGGGACCTTATAATGCCAACAGCAAGGAAATTGCGCGGTTGTTGGTGCAGGGAGGCGGCGCCGTGGAGGTCCACGATGCGGCGGCGCTGGTAGAAGTATTGCGCGAATTTTTCGCCGATCCAGCCCTCCGTCAGCAAGTGGGGGCCCGCGGACGCGAGTTCGTGGAACGGCACCGAGGCAGCGTGGCGCGGCTGCTCGATCTCATTGGTCCTTTGTTGGCTGCGCCTCCGCCGGTAGCCCCTCTGGCTGGGGCGAGTCCTTCAACAAGCTGTTGAGCCGGTTCAGGCTCTGCTCCGACAGGATGCCCGCCGCCTGCTGCAGTTTGAGCACGTTCATCATGTAATCGTAACGACTGCGTGAGTAATCGGTTTGTGCCTGTATCCACCGGCGCCGCGATTCCAGCACGTCCACCGCGGTACGCGTGCCGGCCTCGTAACCCGACTCGGTCGCATTGAGGGCCGTCGAATTAGATTCCAAGGCGCGCCGGAGCGCCTTGACGTGGGATATTTCGGATAGGACACCGAGATAGGCATCGCGCGCGTCATGCTCGGTTTGACGGGCCACGCGCTCCAGCCGCTCCTTCGCAGCCCGATGCTGATACACGGCCTGCCGCACCTGCGAGGACACCATCCCTCCCGTGTAAATCGGAATCGTGAATTGAATCCCGATGGTGTTCTGATATTGGTCCACGGAGGAACTACCGTACGGTGTGCCATCCGAGTTGATGTACTGACCGTCGCTGGTCGCTCGGTATCGGCTCGCAACCAGGTCGAGTGTCGGGAGGTGGCCACCGCGTGCCGAACTCACGGCTTCGCGGGCAATGTCCGCCGCCAAGCGGCTCGACACGAGGGACAGGTTCTGCTGCAGCGCCATTTCGACCCAACGATCTTCACTGCTCGGCTCGGGATTTGTCAGCTCGAAGGGTTCGATAGGGCGCGCCAGGGACTGGTAGGCATCACCCGTGATCTCGCGCAGCAGCTCCTCTGTGGATGCGAGCTGGCGTTTAGCGGCAATGACCGCTGCCGCGCCGGAATCGTGGGCGGCACGCGCCTCTTGGACATCGGTAACGGCGATCAGCCCGACTTCATAGCGCTTTTCGGCCTGTTCCAGCTGTCGATTGACCGACGCCAAGTTGCCCTTTTGCGCGTCAAGATCGTCCTGCGCGGCCAAGACATCGAAGTAACGCTGCGCGACGCGAGCGATCAAATCTTGCTGAGCCGCCTGGTAATCCGCCTCGGCCTGCGCGACCTGAGCATCCGCCTGCTTCAGCGCCACCCAATTCTGCCAGCGGAACAGATTCTGCTTGAGGTCTATTCCGTAATGATGGGTGGTGGTAGTGACGTGCCCATCGAAGGGAAAGCTCTCGAGGATGGTCTGCGCCATTGCCGAGACTACGGATTCGACCTGGTTCGTCGCTCCGACGTCGCGTTCCTTGGTGGCGGTACCGTTGCCCGCGACCTGCGGCAGCAATGCCGAGAGTGCTTGCGGCTTCGATTCGAGCGCGGCTAGGCGCGTGGCCTCGGCCTCCCTGAGCTGAGGATCGTTTTGCAACGCGCGCTGATAGACCGCCAGCAAATCGGCTGCGGACGCGGCCTGGCCGGCCAGGCAACAGACGAGCAAGGTCAAAAAGCGCTTCATGTAGTGTTATATATGACTATATCACCTGAAAATCAGAAAGGCAGAGGAATTCAGTATTGCGGAATCTGCGGGTCTATGTCCCGAGACCAGGCCAGGATGCCGCCGGCGAGGTTCTGCACAGAATTGAATCCCTGTGCGGCGAGAAAGCGCGCCACTTCGAGGCTTCGACCACCGGAGCGGCATATGACAACCGTAGGTGTTTGGGGGTCGAGTTCCCCCAGTCGATTCTCGATCTGACCCATCGGTATGTGCACGATGGGCGAAGGCACCGGGGCCAGATTCAGTTCCCAATCCTCGCGTACGTCCAGCAGCGTCATTTCGGCGCCGGCCGCGCGCCGCTCAAGGAACTCCCGGGGGCTCAGTTCTTCGATCATCAGAAAACGAATCCTTGCGCGGCGGTGGCATTGGTCAGAGGCTCGATGACGGTCTCGAACAGGCTCTCTCGAATCCACTCGCTGTGATCGACCCGGCGCACCAGCATCGCGTCCATCACCGGCGCCGAGCCGACTACGGCGAACAACCGGCCGCCGAGGGCAAGTGCCTGCTCGAAGCGCGTATCGTAAACCGGCAAGGATCCGGTGACGGCAATGACATCGTACTCGCCCAACGGAGCCGGGTTGAACGCGTCGCGCGTTTCGAGCCGCACGCGCGCCTTCGGCACCGCGCGTAAGTTGGCGGCGGCAGTAGCGGTAAATTCCGCACGAATGTCGATCGAATGCGTCGAGAGCGCTGAGCAAACTCAAGCATGCGCTCAAGTAGCCGGTGCCGGTGCCGACCTCGAGCGCGCGGTCCGCTGCGTTGATTCCCAGCGCCTGCAGGATTCGGCCTTGAATCTTGGGCGCGAGCATGCGATTGGCCGAACCCGATGGGAAGCGGCGCATCGGCGAAGGCAAGCTCGCGATAGCCCTCGGGCACGAAGGCTTCGCGCGGCACTTGGGATATCGCGTCGAGCACTCGCGGGTCGAGAACTTCCCAGGTGCGAATCTGCTGATCCACCATTTGCTGTCGAGCAGCCAACGTATCCATAATTTCCCTTAGCGATAAGGCCGCTGATTATGGTCAATTTCTACAGGCGACGCCATGCCTGTGCGCTATTCTCACGGTCACGATGATTCGAGACGCGCCCAACCCGCGGGGGCCTAAAAAACCAGAGCGTCGTCGGAATCGTATCGTTATCGAGGTCTTCAGTTGATTTTGTCTTCTATCGCTTTGTGGCTCTTGATCTCTGCTATTTTAGCCGTGGGTGTCGGTGTGCTCTTCGTTTGGAAGCAACGCCAGGAACGCGCCGTCAGCGAATTCTCCGCACAAGTGTCGCAGCTCACGCGCGACGCGGGTTCGGCGGGGCGCATCGGTCTTAAGGGTAAACCCGAGGCGCTGGGGCAGCTAGGCTCGGCCGTGAACGAGCTTTTGGAAAATCTCGAGCAGCGCGGGGCGCGGCTGCATGACCGCGAGCAGCTTTTTCAGCGGTTGGTCGAGACGGTGCACGACGCCGTATTGGTTCACCGCAATTGCATCTTATTCGCCAACTCACGCTTTTTGGCGCTTTTGGGCATGGCCGCCTCGGATGTGATCGGCAAGCCGCTGGCAAATTTTGTCGCACCGGAATACGTCGAGCTGGTTGACAACAACTTGCGCCGCCGGTTGGCGGGCGAAGCCGCGGCCGAGCGCTACGAAGTCGAACTCGTCGGATTGCACGGCGAAGTCAGCCGCATCGAGCTGTCGAGCACGCTGATCGACAGCGCGGGGGAGCCGGCGTTGCTGCTCACGGCTCTGGAAATGCTGCCGATCTCGAATATTCCGAGCCTCTCGGCCGCGATCCATGGCGACCCTCGACGCGATGGGGGAAAGCGTCATCACCGTCGATGGGGATGGCCGAATCGATTACATCAATCACGCGGCCGAGACGCTGCTTGGCCCAGAGTTTCGAGCAGGTCGTTGGAAAGTCCTTCCCGGACGTAGCCACCCTGGTCGACGAAACCGACCGCCGCTCGTTGGGGGATCCAGTGCGCAAGGCACTGAGCACCGGCGGGACGGGTCACCATGGGCAAGCGCGCGGTATTGGTGCCGGCGCGTCTCCGCTCCGGAACGCTCGGTGGAGATCAGCGTGACGCCGCTCAAGCCCGATGGCAAAGAGACTCTGGGTCTCGTGCTGGTGATGCACGACACCAGCGAACTGCGCGGTTTGACCCGTCAGATGACCTATCAAGCCAGTCACGATGCTTTGACGGGCCTGGTGAATCGACGGGAATTCGAGCGGCGGCTGCGCGAGGCGATGGACTCCGCACAGACGGGAGATGCGCCGCACGCCTTGTGCTATCTGGATCTCGACCGGTTCAAAGTGGTGAACGACACCTGCGGACACACGGCCGGCGACAATATGCTGCGCGAGGTCGCGAGCATCATCAAAGAAGCGGTGCGCGATTCAGACACGGCCGGGCGCATCGGCGGCGATGAATTCGCGTTGCTATTGGTCGGCTGCCCGCTCGAGAAGGCACGGCAGATCGCCGACGACGTGGTCCGTTCCGTCAACGATTTTCGGTTTGTTTGGAAGGACAAGATCTTCAATATCGGCGTGAGCATCGGTCTCGTGGAAATCGGTCATGATGGCGGTTCCATCGAGGACATCATGAATTCGGCCGATTCCGCGTGCTACGTCGCCAAGAAGCAGGGCGGGGTGCATGTGCACGTGTATTCCGCGCGCGAGGAGGCGAACGCGCGCCACAGCGGCGAGATTCACTGGCTTCAAAAGCTGCAGTCCGCCTTGCGCGACAACAAATTCGAGTTGTACTACCAACCCATCGTGCATGCGCGCAGCACGGAGGTGCGCGGCCCCGCGATCGAGGTATTCGTGCGTATGGAACCCGAAAACGGCGAACCCAGCGCGCCTCCGGCCGAATTCATCCGCGCCGCCGAGCGCTACCGCCTGATGCCGCACGTCGATCGGTGGGTGGTGCAGGCGGTGCTATCGGCTCTGGGGCGCGGCGGCATGAAGTTGCCGCCGGGCCGGAGCGTCGCGATCAACATCGCCGGGCAAACGCTGGGAGATACAGAATTTTTGGAATTCGTCGTCGACTGCTTCGATCACACGGGCGCGAATCCCGGGGATATTTGCTTCGAAGTGACCGAAAGCGCCGTGGTGGCCAATTTGGATCAGGTGCGCCGCTTCATCGCGGTACTGCACGGCATGGGATGCGAGTTCGCGTTGGACGACTTCGGCAGCGGATTGAGTTCGTTCTCGACCTTGAAGACGTTGCCGATGGATTACATCAAGATCGACGGATCGTTCATCCGCAATCTCGCCGGGGATACCGTGAATCAGGCGATGGTCGCCGCCATGATAGAGCTGTCGCGCAGCTTGAATTTTCGGATCGTCGCCGAGCAGGTCGAAGATCAGCTGTCGCTCGACACAGTGAAGAGCATGGGCATCGATTTCGTGCAGGGTTTCATCATCGGCCGCCCCCAGCCCCTGTCGGTTACGCCCCTCCCCCTGTAAAGTCAGGGTCTTATAACCTCCCGGCAGGCGCTCATAACAAACTGCTCTGGCATTTGTCCTGCGCTTAGGAGGAAAATCGTCCCACTCTCGAGAAACCCTTAAGGTGCAGCATGCCCATCTATGAAGACAACACCAAGTCCATCGGCCGCACGCCGCTGGTGCGCATCAATCGATTGGATGCCAGCAGCGGAGCCACGATTCTCGCCAAGATCGAAGGCCGCAATCCGGCCTATTCGGTGAAGTGCCGCATCGGCGCCGCCATGGTATGGGACGCCGAGGAGCGCGGCACGTTGAAGCCCGGCATGTCCATCGTCGAAGCGACCAGCGGCAATACGGGCATTGCACTTGCCTATGCGGCTGCGGCGCGGGGCTACGGGTGCGTGCTCACCATGCCGGAGACGATGAGCATGGAGCGACGCAAAGTGCTGATTGCGTTCGGCGCCAAGTTGATCCTGACGCCGGGTGCCAAGGGTATGAAGGGCGCGATCGCCAAGGCCGAGGAATTGGCGGCGGCGGATCCCGGAAAATATGTCTTGATGCGCCAGTTCGACAACCCGGCCAATCCCGCGATTCATGAGAAAACGACGGGACCTGAGATTTGGGAAGATACCCAAGGCAAGATCGACGTGCTGGTGTCGGGCGTGGGCACCGGCGGTACGCTGACGGGCGTGTCGCGATACATCAAGGGGACCAAGGGCAAGAAAATCATCACGGTGGCGGTCGAGCCGACCAATTCGCCGATCATCAGTCAGACTCTGGCCGGCCAACCGCTCGTACCGGCACCGCACAAGATTCAAGGCATCGGCGCCGGCTTCATCCCGAAGAACTTGGATCTGTCGCTGGTCGATCGCGTCGAGCAAGTGAGCAACGAAGAGGCCATCGCCGTGGCGCGAAGCCTCGCGCGCGAGGAGGGCATGCTGTGCGGAATCTCGTGCGGTGCCGCGATGGCGGCGGCCTTGCGCCTGGCGCGCGAGCCGGCGCAAGCCGGCAAAACGATCGTGGTGGTGCTGCCGGACGCCGGCGAGCGCTATCTGACCGGCGCGCTGTTCGAGGGCTTGTTCGAGGACGTCGAGAAGATGCAGGCGGTCGCCTGAACGAATCATGACTGCCCTAGCCACCCCTAAATCAAGCCCGACGGAACTCGACCGCCTGAGCGGAGAGTTGCTCGCGAGCTATCTCGGCGATGAACGCGCGCGGCGCATTTCGCGCCGCTACCTGCCCTCGCGGGAAGCGATCGCCGAGATCTTGCAGGGCGTGCTCGACTTGATGTATCCGGGGTACTTCGGCCGCCGCGATTTGAGCAGCGAGAATCTGGCGAGCTACGTCGGGCAATCGCTCGCGGCGCTGGCGCCGAAAATCGAGCGCGAAATGGAACACTGCTTGTGCTACGGGCGCGAGCGCGAAGCCGCATGGCCGGAGTTCGGAGAGTGCGCACCGCGTGCCCACGAATTGACCGAGATTTTTCTGCGGCGGCTGCCGGAGATTCGTGGTCTACTCGTACGGGACGTACAGGCCGCCTTCGACGGCGACCCCGCTGCCACCAATCTCGATGAAGTGATTCTGGCCTATCCCGGCGTGCTGGCGGTCAGCGTGTACCGTATTGCCCACGCGTTGTACGATTTGGGCGTGCCGATGATGGCGCGGATCATGACCGAGTGGGCGCATTCGAAGACTGGCTGCGACATCCATCCCGGAGCGAAAATCGGCCCGGCGTTTTTCATCGATCACGCCACCGGCGTGGTCATAGGCGAAACCACGGAGATCGGCGAAGGGGTCAAGCTCTACCAGGGAGTTACGCTCGGCGCGTTGTCCTTTCCCAGGGACGCGAGCGGCCAGATCATTCGCGGCCGCAAGCGCCATCCGACGGTCGAGAGCGGTGCGACGCTATATGCAAACGCCACGGTACTCGGCGGTCAAACCGTCGTCGGCGCACACAGCGTCATCGGCGGCTCCGTATTCTTGACACGCAGCGTGCCGCCGCGTTCGCGCGTGTCGCTCAAAGAGCCGGAGTTGCGGGTCGCTTCCCGGGACGGCGCAGCCGAGCCCGACGCCATTTATTTCGACATCTAGCGCGATCTCTAGCGCTAAATCGCTAAATCAGCGCTACATCAATTTACCGAGCACCGGCACCAACAATAGCGCGACGATGTTGATGATCTTGATCAATGGATTGATCGCCGGACCCGCCGTGTCTTTGTAGGGATCGCCCACGGTGTCCCCGGTGATGGCGGCTTTGTGCGCGTCAGAACCCTTACCGCCGAAATGACCCTCTTCGATGTATTTCTTGGCGTTGTCCCAGGCGCCGCCGCCCGTGGTCATCGAAATCGCGACGAACAAGCCGGTGACGATGGTGCCGATCAGCAATCCGCCCAGCGCCTGCACCCCGGACCCCGGTCCCATGAGCCAATTTACGACGAATACCAACACGATCGGCACGATGATCGGCAGCAAGGAGGGGATGATCATCTCCTTGATCGCCGCCTTGGTCAGCATATCCACCGCGCGCGAATAGTCGGGCTTCGCAGTGCCTTCCATGATGCCCTTGATCTCGCGGAATTGCCGCCGCACCTCGTTGACCACCGCGCCCGCCGCACGGCCTACCGCTTCCATCGCCATGGCCGCAAACATGTAGGGGATCAGGCCGCCGATAAAGAGCCCGATGATCACCGCCGGATTGGACAAGTCGAAGGCGGTGGCATGGCCCAAGACTTCCTCGAGCTTGTGAGTGTAGTCCGCGAACAGGACCAAGGCTGCAAGGCCCGCCGAGCCGATGGCGTAGCCCTTGGTTACCGCCTTCGTGGTGTTGCCGACGGCATCCAAAGGATCGGTGACATCGCGAACCTTCTTATCCAGGCCAGCCATCTCGGCAATGCCGCCCGCGTTGTCCGTGATCGGCCCATAGGCGTCGAGCGCGACGATCATTCCGGTCATCGACAACATCGCGGTGGCGGCGACGGCAATGCCGTACAGCCCGGCAAGCTGATAAGAAGCCCATATGCTCAATGTCACGGCAATCACCGGCAATGCGCAAGCCTTCATCGAGACGCCCAGCCCGGCGATGATGTTGGTGGCATGTCCGGTTTGCGAGGAAGAGGCAACGTGCTGCACCGGCTTGTATTCCGTTGCCGTGTAGTACTCGGTAATGACGATCATCGCTGCGGTGAGCGCAAGGCCCACGAGCGTGCACAGCCAAATCGCCATGGCGTGCTCGCCCATGATCGACTTCGAGACGAAATAAAACGCAACCGCGGAAAGGAGGCCGGAAACGATGACGCCCTTGTACAGCGCGTTCATGATCTTGCCGCCTTCCTTGGTGGACACGAAGAACGTTCCGACAATGGAAGATACGATGGAAATCGCGCCGAGCACCAAGGGGAAGAGCACCGCACTTTGTCCCATGTCGACCATGACGAGGCCGCCCAACAACATTGTGGCGACCAGCGTGACCGCGTAGGTTTCGAACAAGTCGGCCGCCATGCCGGCGCAGTCGCCGACATTGTCGCCCACGTTGTCCGCGATCACCGCGGGATTGCGCGGGTCGTCCTCCGGAATACCTGCTTCCACTTTGCCGACCAGATCCGCACCGACATCGGCGCCTTTGGTGAAAATGCCGCCGCCCAATCGAGCAAAAATCGAAATCAATGAGCCGCCGAACGCCAGACCGACGAGCGAACGCAGCGCTGCTTCCGCATCACCCAGCACGCGCAGCATGACCAGGTAATAGCCGGCCACACCCAACAGTCCCAACCCGACGACCAACATCCCCGTGATGGCGCCGCCGCGAAACGCAACCTTGAGCGCAGCATTGATTCCGTGGTGCGCTGCCTGTGCGGTACGCACATTGGCGCGCACCGAGATGTTCATTCCGATATACCCTGCAAGCCCCGAGAGCAGGGCGCCCACGGCGAAACCGCCGGCGCTGGCCCAACCCAGGGCCACACCCAAAATGACGAACAGGATGACCCCGACGGTGGCGATCGTCGTGTATTGCCGATTCAAATAAGCACGTGCGCCTGCCTGAATGGCCGCAGCGATCTCCTGCATGCGTGCGTTGCCGGCCGGCTGGGCCAAGATCCAGCGCACGGAGAAGGCGCCGTACGCGATGGCAATGATTCCAGCTCCGATGGCCAAATAGAGGGCGTTATCAAGGGTCATTTCGCGATCTCAGTGATTTATGTTATTGAAAAATATGAGTTTATTGGAATTTGCGGGTCGAAACTATAACACAAAGGGTTTGCGCAGGCGCTTCGGTACGCCCTTGCCTTTGAGTGCGACATAAGTCGGCAGGCCGCCTCGGTAAGGCGGGTAATCTTCGCCCCCGATCAGCGGCAACAAATACCGCCGGCACGCAGCCGTGATGCCGAAGCCATCGGCGGTGATGAAATTGCGCGGCATCTTTTTTTCTTGGTTCGCGATGGCAGCCAGCGGCGCTTCGCCGATGCTCCATCTGTAGGGAGCGGAGGATTTGCGCACGATGACCGGCATGATCGCGTTCTTGCCTTGCAACGCAAACAGCACCGCCGCCTTGCCTACCGCGTAGGCCTGTTCGACATCGACTTTCGATGCGATATGACGCGCGGACCGCTGCAGGTAGTCCGCGACGGCCCAATGAAATTTATAGCCGAATGCCTCTTGGGTCATTTGCGCGACGACGGGCCCGACGCCGCCCAATTGAGCATGGCCGAACGCGTCCTTGGTGCCCGCTTCGGCGAGAAATTTGCCGTCGGGATTTCGCACCCCCTCGGACACCACGACCACGCAGTAGCCGTACTTTTCGACGCAAAACTTCACCTTGTCCAAAAACACGGCGCGGTCGAAGGTGATTTCAGGGAATAAAATGATGTGCGGGGCGTCGCCGGCCTTCTCGCCCGCCAAGCCGCCGGCCGCGGCAATCCAGCCGGCATGGCGGCCCATAACCTCGAGGACGAATACCTTGGTGGAGGTGCGCGCCATCGACTCTACGTCGAGCGCCGCCTCTCGTGTGGCAACGGCGATGTACTTGGCCGCCGAACCAAACCCCGGGCAGCAATCGGTAACGGCGAGATCGTTGTCCACGGTCTTAGGAATACCGATGCAGATGATCGGATATCCCAACTGCACGCCGATTTCGGACACTTTGTGAGCGGTATCCATGGAATCGTTGCCGCCGTTATAGAAAAAATACCCTATGTCGTGGGCACGAAACACTTCGATCAAGCGCTCGTACTGGACCCGGTTCTTGTCGATTCCAGTCAATTTGTAGCGCGCGGAACCGAATGCGCCGCCCGGCGTATAGCGCAAAGCGCTGATCGCCGCGCGCGTCTCCTTGCCGGTGTCGATCAAGTCCTCGGTCAACGCTCCGATGATTCCGTGCCGCCCCGCGTAGACGTTGCCGATCCTGTCGCGGTGCTTGCGCGCGGTTTCAATCAAGCCGCAGGCGGATGCGTTGATGACGGCGGTTACCCCGCCGGATTGCGCATAAAAGGCGTTTTTTCGGGCTGAGCGCTGCATAATTAACTTGGGGTTGAAAGGGCCTGCCAAAGTACACAAGCCGCGCAGGATAGCCGATCGGCGTCTGCTAGGCACTGGTTTGACGCTGGTACCCCGGCGAAGGTACGGTAGCGCGCTTTCACCACCATAAAGAATCATGCGAATAGTCCTATTGGGCGCGCCGGGGTCCGGCAAAGGAACGCAGTCGGAACTGCTGGTTGACGCCTACGGCGTCCCGCATATATCGACCGGCGATCTGCTGCGCGAGGCGGTGGCCAAGGGGACGCAGTTGGGATTGCGGGCCAAGGCGGCCATGGACGCGGGCAAGCTCGTGGATGATGGCACCGTGCTCGGCATGATCGGCGAACGATTGGCGCAACCCGATGCCCTCAGCGGATTCATTCTCGACGGCTTTCCGCGCAACATCGCGCAAGCCGAGGCGCTCGAAAAAATGCTCCGCGATTTGGGGCAGCCGCTGCAGGCGGTGGTGCTCTTGAATCTCGACATGAGCATACTGTTCAAGCGGCTGACGGGGCGCAGGATTTGCCAGGATTGCGGACGCATGTTCAACGTGTTCACGACGCCTCCCGGCACGGCGCCGCACTGCGAGAAGTGCGGCGACATGCCGCGCATGATTCAGCGGCCGGACGACAAGGAAGAAGTGATCGGCAAACGGCTGGAAGTATTCGAGGCGCAAACCAAGCCGCTCATCAAGCACTACCAGGCGGCGGGACTGCTGCGCGTCGTGGACGCGGACGCCGACGTTGAAACCGTTTTCAAAGGCATTCAGCGCGCGGTACTCGGCGGCCCTTCAGCCGATAGCCTCGAGCAACTTTTCACCGACCACCTCGCGCCGCCAACCGCCGAGCGATTGCACATCGCGCTCCCCCATCGCGAGCGCCTTGATTTCGCCGCGCGGCGCGAGAATTTCCGCATGGATGCCGAGTTCCGCCGCGCGCGCATCGACCAAGCGGGCGAGCCGTTCGATTACCGCCTTTTGCTCCGGGGTGGGGCGAGTCTCCTGGCCCGGCGCGAGGTCCGTCTGCTCAGCCCGCGGACTTTCGCGCAGCGCATCGAGCAAGACTGTCGGCGATGGCATCGTTCATCGGTTGGGGAAGCTCGGCCACGGCCCCGAGCGCCGCGCGGGCCTTTGGGTTGGCCTCCGCCAGCTTGAAGATCGCCGCATCGGAAAGTATCCAACCGCGCGGCAGATCGCGCTCGCGCGCCAGCCTCTCCCGCCATACCGCGATGACTCTGACGCGGGCGCGAGGCGCCGGCGGCAACTGCCTGAGTCCGCGCAGCCGCATCCATGCCTGCGCAGGATCCGGTTCGTAGAGCCGCGTGATCCTCGAGCGCCATACAATCCTGCAGTACCCATTGTTCGCGCCCCAGCGCGCGCAAGCGCTCGGTCAGCCGCTCGGCGATCTCGCAAAGATAGAGTACATCGTCGGCCGCGTATTCGAGCTGGGCGGCAGTCAGCGGGCGCTTGGACCAGTCGGTGCGGGTCTGACCCTTGGGTAGCGTCACATCGAGGAGCGTCTTGACCAGCTCCGCGTAACCTATTTGGGGCTTAAGTCCGATGCATCCTGCGGCGATCTGGGTGTCGAACACCGGCGAAATCACACGCTTGACGCTAAGATAAATGGCCTCGAGATCTTGGCGTGCGGAATGAATGACTTTGCGCGAGGTTACCGCGGTGAGCGCTTTGACCAAGGGTTCGAGGCTGCCGGCCCGCAGCGTATCCACGCACCAGATGTCATTGCCGGCCGCCAATTGCAGCAGGCATAATTTTGGAAAGAAGGTTCTTTCACGCAGGAATTCCGTATCGACACCGATTGCGGCATGCGACTCGAGCGTGCGTGCCAGCGGCGGCAATGCGTCGCTTCGATCGATCCAAATCGCGTCAGGCATACCCTTGATCCAAGTGTACAATTTGATAATTCATTATGACCGAATCGAACGATGCTGCGACTTGCAAAAGCTTTTTTGGACATCGCACTATGGCGTAAATCGCCGGCGCAGCTTCCCGCGTCGGCATTTTTGCTGAGTCTGGTCGCAGCCGCCGTAGCCGCTCTGGAGGTGCTTGGCGCCTTGCTTCCGCCCAATCCGAGCGACCGGATCCTGACCCGAGTGGCCTTGAGCGTCGGGTTGCCGTTGCTATTCGCGTGGGCGGTGCTCGCCATCGCGCATCGAGGGCCAGCGCTTCCTGCAGACCGGCACCGCGCTGCTCGGCGTGGCGGTGATCGCGCAACTCGTGCTGTATCCGTTGGGCTCGCTGCTGAGTTTCATCGGCACGGATCGGCCGGCTTCGATTCCATTGGGTTTGCTGCTGTTCGTCGGCCTCATTTGGTACTTGCTTGCCTGCGCCAACATTTGGCGTGCCGCACTCGATTCGAGGCTTGCACTGGGCGGGGCGATCAGCGTGGGTTACCTCGTGCTGTCGATTGCATTGGAGCAGCAGCTGCTGCCTAGCACCTGATGCACGTACACATCCTAGGAATAGGCGGAACTTTCATGGGGGGCGTGGCGGCGATTGCCAAAGCGGCCGGATTTCGCGTCACCGGCTCGGACCTCAATGTCTATCCCCCGATGAGCACGCAACTCAATGCGCTCGGCATCGAATTCGTCGAGGGCTACGGCGCCGAACAGCTGGATTTGCAGCCGGACATCGTGGTCGTCGGCAATGCGTTGAGCCGCGGCAGCCCCGTCGTTGAAGCGATGCTCGACCGCGGCATGCCCTACACGTCGGGGCCGCAATGGCTTGCGGAGCAGGTGCTGCGAGACAGGCACGTGCTCGCCGTCGCCGGTACGCACGGTAAAACCACGACGGCAAGCATGCTGGCGTGGATCTTGGACCATGCAGGACTTGCGCCGGGATTCTTGATCGGCGGCGTGGCGAGCAATTTCGATTCGACGGCACGCCTCGGTGCGGGGTCTTGTTTCGTCATCGAGGCGGACGAGTACGACACGGCGTTCTTCGACAAGCGCGCCAAGTTCGTTCACTACCGGCCGCGCACGGTAATTCTCAACAATCTGGAATATGATCACGCCGACATATACCCGGACGTTGCGGCGATCCGCCGGCAGTTCAATCAACTGCTGCGCACGGTGCCGGCGTCGGGCCGTCTCGTCGTCAATGGCGACGATGCCGAGCTTGCGGCCACGTTGGCGGCGGGCTGTTGGACACCCCGGGAGACGTTCAGCCTGTCGCGCGCGGATGCCGATTGGAGTGCCTCGCATCGAGCCGAACTCGGCGTGGGGAGCGTTCACCGTGCAGAGGCGGGGCCGAGCCGTGGCGCAGGTCGCGTGGTCAAGCTCTTGGGGAGCACAACGTCATGAACGCGTTGGCAGCCGATTGCCGCGGCGGATCACGTGGGCGTGCCGCCGGAGCGCTGCCGCAGAGGCTTTGAGCGAATTTCGCGGCGTCAAGCGCCGTATGGAGATTCGCGGCGTGGCCGGCGGCGTCACCGTGTACGATGATTTTGCGCATCATCCGACGGCGATCGAGACAACACTCGAGGGTCTTCGTGCACGCCTGCCGGATGCGCGAATCATCGCCGTTCTCGAACCGCGCTCCAATACGATGAAGCTCGGCGTGCATCGCGACACAGCTGGCGCCCGCGCTTGCTCTCGCCGACCTCACCTGGTTCTTGAATTCGCCGGAACTCGGCTGGGATCTCGAGGCCGCGGTGTCATCGCTGCAGCCGCGCGTGCGCTTGGCGAGCACCGTCGATGCGCTGGTCAAGGACCTGGCCGCGAAGCCCTGCCGGGCGATCATGTGCTGGTCATGAGCAACGGCGGTTTCGGCGGTTTGCATGGGAAGCTGCTGGCCGAGTTGCGACTCACGGGAAAGCGAAGACGCAGTGACTTCGATCGCGCTGTTCCCGCTCAACATCGTCCTGTTTCCGGAAGGGCCGCTGCCGCTGCGGATCTTCGAAACCCGCTACCTCGACATGGTGCGCCGGTGCATGCGCGAGGGCCAAGGATTCGGCGTGGTGTTGATTCGCGAAGGCCGGGAAGTGGGCGATGGCGACACCGAGACCTACGAGGTCGGCACCATGGCCAAGATCACCGATTTTCATCAGCTGCCGGACGGCTTGCTCGGCCTGTCTTGCGTGGGGCAGCAGCGCTTCCGCATCCACACGCGCAGCCGCCAAACGGACGGCCTGCATCTCGGCGAGGTGGAATGGCTCGACAGCGAGCCCGCGATGCGCGTGCCGCCGCGGCATGCGCGCTTGGCGGAACTGCTGCGCACGGTGCTGCCGCAATTGGGCGAGGTGTACACGGGCATCGACATGCGGCTCGACGATGCGGCGTGGGTGGGCCATCGCCTGGCCGAAATCCTGCCGATTCCGCTCGCCGACAAGCAAAGCTATCTGGAGATCGACGATCCCGTCGAGCGCCTGGACGTACTGGCCCCGTTGGCGCCAGCGCGCCGGCGGCATAGGGCACCCACAGCAGGTCGCGTCAGCCACAGCGCCGAGCCGATGGCGGCGCGCCCACGGCACCAGCCAGTAGCCCAACAAACCGTCGAAGCGGCCGACCCACGCTCGCATACGCGGCGCCGCGGCCGCGGACGGTGCTCTCCTGAAGAATGCGCAGCACCACCACCCAACCGGCATGCAGTCCGATCGCACGCCGCGATGTTGCCGGTCAGCACGCGCGTGAGGCTCAAGATCAGTCCCACGGCCAGCCATGCCAAGAACGAATCGAACACCAGCATCGGATGTCCCAAGGGCGCGAAGGATCGCACCAGCAAGTCAAAGCCGCTGCCCCAGTTCAACTCGTCGGGCGGGATGCTGGCTTTGGCAAAAAAATGCAGTATCGCGAACAGCGGTGCGGTGAGCAGGGCGGCCGTCCATGGGCCCGACTCGCGCTGCGATCGCGGTATGCATGGCGCCGCGAAACACCGTCTCTTCGATCAGCGCGACGCTGATGCCGGAGGCCAGGCCGATGAGCAGCAGGCGCAGCATACGCGTGCAGTCGAGATGCCGGATCGCAGGATCCGACAAGACGCGCAGGTGCGCCGCCAGCAGGAAAGCGGCGCCCATGGCCGCCGTCGCGATGCCGATCGCGCCCCACAGCAGGCGACACTTTCAGGAATCGGCGCCAGGGCAGGCCGAAGCCCAAGTCGCGCTTGGTCCTGAGGCCAAGATGCCGGCATAGCCAAACGAGCTCGAGCGCGAGCGCCAGCATGGCGATCCGGCTCGCCACGCGGTGAAACGGCCAGGGCGCGAAGTGCGATGTCAGCTCGAACGCCGGGTAGGCGAGCGCCGCGCCGACGAGTGCCGCCGCGAGCAGCGACCCGAAGAACCATGCGAAAGCCCGCACTCGAAGACCGCCTACGCGGAGCGAAGGCTGGCGAAGGTTTTCGCCGCCGCCGCGATCGTCGCGTCGATATCGGCAGTCGAATGCGCCGCCGACATGAATCCCGCTTCGAACGCCGACGGCGCGAAGTACACTCCCTCCTCGAGCATGCGGTGAAAGAAGCGCTTGAAGCGCTCGACGTCGCAGGCCATCACTTTGGCGAAGCAGTCGACGCGGCGCTCGTCCGGTGAAAAAAAATCCGAACATGCCGCAGACATGGTTGGTGGCGAGCGCGATGCCGGCGCTCGCAGCGGCGCCTGCGAGGCGCTGCACCAAGAATCGGTCGATCGCATTCAAGCGCTCGTGAAATCCGGGTGCCGCGATGAGCTCGAGCGTTGCGAGCCCGGCGGCCATCGCGACCGGATTGCCCGACAGAGTGCCCGCCTGGTAGATCGGGCCCAAGCGGTGCGAGCTGCTCCATGATGTCGCGCCGGCCGCCGAAAGCGCCGACCGGCATTCCGCCGCCGATGATCTTGCCGAGCGTGGTGAGATCCGGACGCATGCCGTACAGCTCCTGCGCACCGCCCAGGGCGACGCGAAAGCCGGTCATGACTTCATCGAAAATCAGCAGCGCGCCGGCGCGGTCGCATTCCTCGCGCAGCGTCTCGAGAAAGCCCGGCGCGGGCAGCACGCAGTTCATGTTGCCGGCGATGGGCTCGACGATGATGCAGGCGATCTCTGCGCCGATCTGCCGGAACGCGTCGCGCACCTGATCCGCGTCGTTGTAGCTCAAGCGTCACGGTGTGAGCGGCCAGGGCTCTGCGGCACGCCGGGCGAGGTGGGCACGCCGAACGTCAAGGCGCCCGAGCCGGCCTTGATCAGCAGCGAGTCGGAATGCCCGTGATAGCAGCCTTCGAATTTCACGATGGTGTCGCGCCCGGTGAATCCGCGTGCCAGGCGAATCGCGCTCATGGTCGCCTCCGTGCCCGAGCTGACGAAGCGCACCAACTCGATGGAGGGCATGAGCTCGACGACGCGCCGGGCGAGCTGCGGTTTCGAGCTCGGTGGGCGCGCCGAAGCTCAAGCCGTCGGCCGCCACCCGCTGTACCGCTGCGATCACCTCCGGGTGCGCATGCCCCAGGATCATCGGGCCCCACGAACCGACGTAGTCGATGAACTGCCGCCCATCCGCGGCCACCGTGTGAGCCCCTGCGGCCTTCTTGAAGAAAATGGGCTCGCCGCCGACGCTGCGAAATGCGCGCACCGGCGAATTGACGCCGCCCGGAATGTACCTGCAAGCCTCTTGATACAGGCTCACCACGACTCTCCTGCTCATCCGTCAGTGCCGCGCGCGGCAAGCTGAGCCGCACCTCGAAGCCGCCGCCGACGCGATTGTCGGCCTTGGCCGAGCCGCCGTGGGCCTTCATGACCTGGGAGGTGATGGCGAGACCGATACCCTCGCCGCCGGTGTCGCGATCGCGCGATTCCGCCACGCGGTAGAACGGCTCGAATATACGCTCCAAGTCGCTCGCCGGCACGCCCGGCCCGCGATCGCGGACCACGATCGAGAGTCCCCGCATCGCTCGCGCTCGACGCGAACGTCCACGAGCGCACCCTCGCGGACTATAGCGCACGGCGTTGCGCAGCACGTTCTCGATGGCGCTTCGCAACAGTTCGCGATTGCCGTTGCAGCGTGCTCCGCGCCGCGCCCTTGCAGCTCGACCTTGCAGTTCTTGACGGCGCCCTCGAAGTTCGCATCGCGCACGACTTCCTCGATCACCTCATCGACGTCGAATGCCTCGCGCTCGAACGGCGCGTCGGTGCCGTGCAGTCGCGCGAGCTTCAGCACCTGGCTGATCAGCCCGTCGAGACGCTCGATTTCCCGCTCCAATCGATCGAGCTGGCGCGTGAGGTCGGCCGGCGGTTGGCGCGCCAAGCCCGACGCGCGACGCGCATTCGCGCGAGCGGCGAGCGCAGTTCGTGCGAAATGTCGCGCAGCAGCTGCGTGATGGCGCTGCGGTTGGCGCGCAGCTGGTCTGCCATGGCGTCGAAATCTCGCGCGAGCACCGCGAGCTCATCCTTGCGGCCCTCGAGGCCGGCGCTGACGCGCACGTTCAAGATTTTCGGTGGCGAGCGCGCGCGCGCCCTCCTGGATGCGGCGGATGGGAGCGCTCAGATGCTGCGCCAGCCACCAACTCGCGAAGGCGCTCACCACCAATGCGATGCAGAGAATCGCCAGGGAGATTCCGGGCAAGCTCAAGGCGCCGAAAATGCTCGGGCGGCGCGGCACCAGCAACACCGTGTAGGCCGCGCCATCCGGCCCGACGATCTGCGGCGCGGCGCGCTGCGGACGAAAATTGCCCGGCGCGCGCCCGTCGGCGGCTCTCTCGCGGTTGAAGAACTCCAGAGCGCCGCGCCGCGCCCTCGGTGAGGCGGCGGCCGAGAATGTCCGCGGCCATCCGGCCCGACGATGAACAGATCGCGATCGGCAACGGAGTTCTCGTTGGCCTCAGCCATTTCTTCAGCGCCGGATAGCCCGCCGTCCGCCAGTACCTGCGGAGGCCTGAATGGCCACGTTCGGCCGCCGCTGCAATTCGCGCGATTCGTACTCGCGCGCCGCCACGGTGAACGTGATGGCGATGCTGCCGCCGACGATGAGCGCCATGGCGATCCAAAACAACACGAAAATCCGCAGGAAAAGACTATGCATGCGACGAGGCTATGCGTGCGCCCAGGTGAGAGTGTAGCCCGAACCGCGCACGTTCTTGATCTCGGGATTCTTGCCGGCTTCGAGATCGAGCTTGCGGCGCAAATTGCTGATGTGCGTGTCGATGCTGCGATCGTAGGGCACGAGCTTGCGGCCGAGCGCCTGCTCGGTCATCGCCTCGCGCGAGATCACTTGGCCCGCCGATCGCATGAGCAGTTCGAGCACGCGAAATTCCGCGCCGGTGAGCGGCGATCGAGCTTGTCGGCGACGCGCACCTGATGCGTCCCCGTGTTGAGGACGATCGGCCCGACGGTGAGTTCATCCGGGGCCGCGCCGCGCGCCGGGCGGTTGCTGGCGCGGCGCAAAATCGCGCGGATTCGCGCCACCAATTCGCGCGGATTGAACGGCTTGCTCAGATAGTCATCGGCGCCGAGTTCCAGCCCGACGATGCGATCGACGTCATCGCCGCGCGCGGTGAGCATGAGGATGGGGGTGTCGTAGGATGCGCCGAGTTTGCGCAGCACGTCGAAGCCGCCGACGCTCGGCAACATCACGTCCAAGATCAGAATCTCGAAATCGTTCGACTTTGAGTTCTGCGAGCGCATCGCCGCCGTCGTGCACGCTCTTGACTTCGAAATGCTCGGCGTCCAAATATTCGCTGAGCATCTGGCACAGCTCCCGATCGTCGTCGACGAGCAGCACTCGCGCTTCGCGCGAAGTTGGGGGTTCCGTCGCCGATGGATTGAGCGTGCTCGTCATGACGTTTCTCCGTGCTTCGGCTGCAGTATCCGGCGATGCATGGCCTTCGTACATGAATTGACATTTCTTTGCATGATTCTCACGGAAAATTGCGTCAACGCGGGATTGCCTGCGGCCGTTTCACCCTAAACTATCCATCACTACAGACCCAAGGAGAAGTAGTCACATGATCACGTTACGACAAATCGTTCCCGCCCTCTGCCTCGCGACTTCGCTCTCGGCAGTGGCGGTCTACGCACAGACACCTACGCCGTCAGCACCGGTATCCGATTCCGCCGGCGGCCGGGGCTGGGGGCACCATGGACATCACGGCGGTGGAATGGGTGAGATGGGCTTCGTGCTGCATAAGCTCAACCTGACGCCGGAGCAGAAGACCCAGATCAAGTCGATCTTCGCCAGCCAAAAAGCCCAGTTCGAGACGCTGCGCGAGAGCGCCAGGTCGAACCGGCAGGCTCTCGCAACGACGCCGCCGACCGATCCCGGCTATCCGGCGTTGATACAGACGGCGCAGAACCAACGCCGCGTGCGCGCATCCCCTCATGAGCCAGACTTGGAAGCAGGTCTATGAGAACGTGCTGACGAAGCCGCAGAGGGACCAGATCCCGGGGATCGTCGCTGCTGCGCAGGCGGCGCGCGAGTCGAAGATGGCGGCATGGAAGGCCCAGCACCCGCAGCCGAATTCCGAGCCGCTTGCCAATTGACCGTTTATCTTGCCAATTGACCTTTATCGTTGGGTGGCGCGCGACGCCGTCTTTCTTGAGCAGTTCGATGACGCTGTCGCGGCCGACGAGGTGGGCGGTGCCGACGATGACAAGGTAGTTCTTGTCATCGTCGAGCAGCGCTTCGATTCGCGAGATCCACTTACGGTTGCGTGCGACCAGAAGCGACTGATAAACGGCCGGATCGCGCCCGAGGTCGGACTTGAGCTCCGACTCCAACCAGGCCGTGTCGCCGCGCTGCCAGGCATGCACCATGTCGTCCACTTCCTTGGGCATGTCGTGAGCCTGTTCGAGGCTCGACATCAAGTATTCCGCCTGCGTGTCCATCGACATGCTCTGGAACAACGCGATTTGTTCGTGCAACGGTCTCGAGGCCTGCGACGCCTTTACCGTCGGTGCGAGCGCGTTCGCATGAAGTACATTTCGACGCCCGATTGCGGATCGAACCCGAGTTGGGTCAGTTGCACTTGCGAAATGGCTTCGGCGGCGAACCAGGGGGCGAATTGATCGAAGGTCGACAAGTCGACTCCGACGTCGTGGGCCAGGCTCTGGGCGCGCGCGTAGCGGCTCGGCCCCATGATCGCCTGCAAAGTCTTGCCATCGGTCAACATCGCGCTCGCCAGCATCTCGGATTGGACTTCCGCGGAATCGATTTCTCCCAGATTGATTTCCATCACCAGCGATCTTGCGTTGCGGTAGGCGTCGAGCACCACGGGTGCCAGCGGATAATCGCTCGGCGCGCAGCACATGGATGGAGCCAAGCAGATAGACGGTGTTGTGCTTGCCGTGCAGCTCCCACAGCGAATGCAGTCCGCCATCGGCGCGGGCGGAGGTGACGAGCGCGGAGCTGACGAGCGCGCAGCAATATAGCGCCAGTACCGAAAGTCGCGGGCGTCGAACGGGCGAGTGCACCAAAGCCCTAGCGGGCCGCGGCCGACTGACGCATGGGCAGTGATTCTACCCAGCGAACCTCGCTGTTGATGCTGCCGTCGGGAAGCAATTCGAAACAGCGGTAGGCGGGCGGGCGCGAGTCGACTGCGTAGCGATCGCTTTTCGGCAGGAACTGCGCGCCGGTCGAGGGGGTGGCAAACAGCCGCACATTCCCGCGCTTGCCGTCGTACTCCTGGTGCACGTGGCCCCACGCGATGGCTCGAACGTGGCGATGCGAATCGATGACGCGCCAGAAATCTTCCGCGTTGGCGAGACCGATGCTGTCGAGCCAGCGGCTGTCCATGTCGATCGGGTGATGATGCAAACACACCATGGCGTGCGCGGATGAATTTGCCAGCGTGCTGTCGAGACGCGCGAGCTCTTGCGCCGTCAAACGGCCGCCGACATGGCCGGGGTCGTAGCTGTCGAGCATGATGAACTGCCAGCCCGCCTGCCGCATACGTGCCGCAATATTGAAACGGCGCATGCGCGAGCTCACGGCGCATCGCCTCGGGCTCATCGTGATTTCCGGGAATGCACAGCACCGGCTTTTGCAAGCTGCCGAAGATGCTTCGAAAGCGCAAATAACCGGAAGGGTCATCCTGGACGAGATCGCCGGTCACGAGCACGGCCGAGTAATCCGGGACATGCGCGAACGCATCGTCGAGCACGCTGCGCAAACTCGAATCGGTCTCCACGCCTCGCAGCCTTCCGGCGGCGTTGCCGTACAGGTGCGGGTCGGTAATTTGTAGAATTTGCATATTGGAAATCGTAGCAAAGCGGCGGACGCGCGACGGTGAACTGGGTCATGACGGCGCCTTCTTGCGCAATACATAACTAGACTGCAATTGTGTGAACGCGTTCCCCGCCAAACCGCGACTTGGGTCCCGGTTTGCAGCCGAAGGGCGACCTCCCAACTGGTCGTTGCTGCTAAAGAGCGCATCGGGGAGAATACCGGCCCTCTCCCACAGAAGAAGCCTGCCATGCCAACCCGCCGCGAGCTTGCCAATGCCATTCGTGCCCTGTCGATGGATGCCGTCCAAAAGGCCAATTCGGGCCACCCGGGCGCCCCAATGGGCATGGCGGATATCGCCGAAGTGCTCTGGCGCGACGTACTTAAGTTCAATCCGGGGAATCCTGGCTGGTGGGATCGCGACCGATTCGTGCTGTCGAACGGCCACGCATCCATGCTGCTGTATTCCGTGCTGCATCTCACGGGCTATCCCTTGTCGATGGAGGAGATGAAGAATTTTCGGCAGTTCGGTTCGAAGACACCAGGGCACCCGGAACGCGAGATGCATCTCGGCATCGAGACCACCACCGGACCGCTCGGCCAGGGTTTTGCGAATGCGGTCGGCATGGCGCTTGCGGAGCGCTCGCTCGCCGCGACATTCAATCGGCCGGGCCACACGATCATCGATCATCACACGTATGTATTCCTCGGCGACGGCTGCATGATGGAAGGCATCTCGCACGAAGTAGGCTTCGTTCGCCGGCACGCAGAAGCTCGGCAAGCTGATCATGGTCTACGACGACAATGGCATCTCCATCGACGGCAAGGTTGCCGGGCTGGTTTGGCGACAACACCGCGATGCGCTTCGAGGCCTACGGCTGGCACGTGCTGCCCCATGTCGATGGTCAGGACAGCGACTGCGATCGCCGCCGCGCTTCGCCGCGGCCCGCGCGGTCACCGATCGACCGTCGCTGATTTGCGCCAAGACGGTGATCGGTTGGGGAGCTCCCAACAAGCAGGGCACGGCAGCCATGCACGGCGAGGCGATGGGCAATGAGGAGATTGCCGCCACGCGCGCTCGACTTGGGCTGGACGTTCGCCGCCGTTCGAGATACCCGCCGACATTCGCGCCGCCTGGGACATGCGCGAGAAGGGCGCGCGCGTGGAGCAGGAATGGCGCGCGAGATTCGCCGCGTACAAGGCTGAATTCCCGGCGCTGGCCGCCGAACTCGAGCGGCGCATGGCCGGCGATCTGCCCACGCGGCTTCGATGACCTCGTCGACGCCTACGTCAAACACGTGCAGGCCGAAGGCAAGTCGCTCGCGACGCGCCAATCGTCGCAGGCGACGTTGAATACGCTCGGACCGTCGCTGCCTGAACTCTTGGGCGGTTCGGCTGATCTCACGCCCTCGAACGGCACCTTGCGCAAGGATTCGATCACGCTTAAGTCCCGCGGCGCCCGGGGGCAATTATGTGCATTTCGGGGTGCGCGAATTCGGCATGTCGGCGATGCTCAACGGCATCATCGCGCACGGCGGATTCATCCCCTACGGCGGCACGTTCCTGACCTTTTCGGACTACGCACGCAATGCGCTGCGCATGGCGGCGCTCATGCGGTTGCGCGTGATCTTCGTCTACACCCACGATTCGATCGGACTCGGCGAGGATGGCCCGACGCACCAGCCGATCGAGCACCTGGCGAGCCTGCGCGTCGATTCCGCACATGGACGTGTGGCGTCCCTGCGATGCGGTCGAGACGGCGGCTGCCTGGGGCTGCGGCCATCGAAAATCGCGACGGCCCCACGTGCCTGGTGTTGACTCGCCAGGCGGTGGTGCATCAGGCGCGCGGTGCCGATCAGATCGCGGCCATCCGGCGCGGCGGCTACGTGTTGATCGATTCCGACGGGCCGCCGGAGGCCATCGTCATCGCCACCGGTTCCGAAGTCGGCATCGCCGCCGAGGCGGTCCGGAGCGTGGCGGCGCAAGGGCGCAAAGTGCGGCTGGTGTCCATGCCGAGCAGCACCACCTTCGATCGTCAAGACGACGCCTACAAGCAGAGCGTGCTGCCCCATCGGTGACGCGGCGCGTGGCGGTGGAGGCCGGCGTACGCGCGAGCCGTGGTGGCACTATGTGGGCCTGCAGGGGCAAATCGTCGGCATCGATCATTTCGGAGCGTCGGCGCCGGCAAAGGAATTATTCAAGCGCATTATGGGTTCACGCCGGAGCATGTGGTGCAGGCGATCGAAAAGTGTTGGCGCGATCTAAATTCGAGTCAAACAAGGGGTACGAACATAATGGCAATCAAGGTGGGGATCAACGGTTATGGGCGCATCGGCCGCAACATTCTGCGCGCGCTGTACGAGGGAAAACACGCCGGCGACATCAAAATCGTCGGCGATCAACGATCTGGGCGACGCCAATACCAATGCTCACCTGACGCGCTTCGACACCGTGCACGGCCGCTTCCGCGGGCGACGTGCACGTCGACGGGGACGCCATGGTGGTGAACGGCGACCGCATCCGCGTGATCGCGCAGCGCGACCCCTCGAAACTGCCCTGGGGCGAGCTCGGAGTGGATTTCGTGCTGGAGTGCACCGGCCTTTTCACCAGCAAGGCCAAAGCGTCCGCGCATCTCGCCGCCGGCGCCAAGAAGGTGTTGATTTCGGCGCCCGGCGGCGACGATGTCGACGCCACCATCGTGTACGGCGTCAATCATAAGGGTCTGAAGTCGACCGACACGGTGATCTCGAACGCCTCGTGCACGACCAATTGCCTGGCGCCGCTCGCCAAAGTGCTGCACGATGAGATCGGCATCCTGGCCGGCGTCATGAATACCATCCATTCCTACACCAACGACCAGGTGCTGACCGATGTCTATCACTCGGATCTGCGCCGCGCCCGCTCGGCGACCATGTCCATGATCCCGACCAAAACCGGCGCCGCCGCGGCCGTCGGCCTGGTGCTGCCGGAGCTTGAAGGGCAAGATCGACGGATTTGCCATCCGGGTGCCGACGATCAACGTTTCGCTGGTCGATTTGAGCTTCACCGCCGCGCGCAAGACCACGGTCGAGGAGATCCACGCCGTGGTCAAAGCGGCGGCCAATGGCGCGCTCAAGGGCATCCTCGCTTACAACGACCAGCCCTTGGTGTCGGTGGATTTCAACCACGACCCGGCCTCCTCGACCTACGATGCGACGCTCACCAAGGTCATCCAGGGCACGCTGGTGAAGGTCTGCGCCTGGTACGACAACGAGTGGGGCTTCTCCAACCGCATGCTCGATACCACCCTCGCTTGGTCGAAAGCCGCCTGAGGTCGGGCCACGATGAACAAAGGCATGAACATCAGAAAAATGACGAGCCAGGATCTATCCGGCAAGCGGGTATTGATCCGCGAGGACCTCAACGTCCCGATCAAGGACGGCGTCGGTGACCAGCGATGCGAGGATTCGCGCCGCGTTGCCCACCATCCAGGCCGCCCTGACGGCCAAGGCCCGCGTCATGCTGATGTCCCATCTGGGGCGTCCGGAGGAGGGCAAGTTCGCCGAGGAATTTTCGCTCGCCCCGGTCGCGAAGCGCCTCACGCAGCTACTCGGCGTGCCGGTGGCGCTCAAGCGCGATTGGCTCGACGGCGTCGTCGTGGCGCCGGGAGAAGTGGTGCTCCTCGAAAACGTCCGCTTCAACAAGGGCGAGAAGAAGAACTCCGACGAACTCGCGAAGAAAATGGCGGCGCTCTGCGACATCTACGTCATGGACGCGTTCGGTACCGCGCACCGCGCGGAGGCGAGCACCCACGGCGTCGCGAAGTACGCGCCGATCGCTTGCGCCGGGCCGCTGCTGGTCAGTGAATTGACGGCGCTGGAGACGGCGCTCGAAAAGCCGGCGCGGCCGCTGCTCGCCATCGTCGCCGGTTCCAAGGTGTCGACCAAGCTCACCGTGCTCGAGACGCTGCTCTCCAAGGTGGATCAAATGATCGTGGGCGGCGGGATCGCCAATACTTTTCTCGCGGCGCTCGGCTTCAACGTCGGCAAATCGCTTCACGAGCCGGAGATGCTGGACATCTGCAGGCGGCTGATCGAGCAGTCGCAGAAACGCGGCATCGTGATTCCGATGCCCACCGACGTGGTGGTCGCCACGGAGTTCTCCGCCAAGGCGGAGGCCGACGTCAAACCCGTCGAACGACGTGGCGGCCAACGAAATGATTCTCGACATCGGCCCGGATTCGGCGGAGCACATCGCGAAGCTCATCGCCGCGGCCGGTACAGTGCTGTGGAACGGCCCGGTCGGCGTGTTCGAGTTCGATCAATTCGGCGAGGGCACCCGCGTACTCGCCAATGCCATCGCGCGCAGCAAGGCGTTTTCGCTGGCCGGCGGCGGCGATACGCTCGCTGCCATCGAAAAATACGGCGTCGAGGACAGCATTTCCTACATATCGACCGGCGGCGGCGCATTCCTCGAGTTCGTCGAAGGGAAAAAGCTCCCCGCGGTGGACATTCTCGAGCAACGCGCAGCATGAGCTTCATTCTGCGCCGGACAAAAATCGTCGCGACGTTGGGTCCCGCCACCGATGATCCCACAGGTATTGACCGACATGGTGCGCGCGGGCGTCGATGTGGTGCGGCTCAATTTCTCGCACGGCAACCTCGCCGACCACGCCCGGCGTCTCGACTCGTGCGCGACGCCGCGAAGCAGGCCGGCCGCTATGTCGGGTGTTCTCGGCGACCTGCAGGGGCCGAAGATCCGCATCGAGCGATTCGCGGCCGGCAAAGTGAATCTCGCCGACGGCGCGGAGTTCACGCTCGATGCGTCGCTCGCCGTCGATGCCGGCACGGGCATGCGGTCGGAATCGCGTACAAGAAATTGCCCTCGGATGTAGTTCGTCGGCGACGTGCTGTTGCTCAACGACGGGCAGATCAGCCTGCAGGTTCTCGCCATCGACGGCCCGCGCATCAAGACGCGGGTACTGGTGGGCGGCGAACTCGGCAACAACAAGGGGATCAACCGCCAGGGCGGGGGATTGTCGGCCGGCGCGCTGACCGATAAGGACCGCGAGGACATCAGGATCGCCGCCTCGCTCAAGGTCGATTATCTGGCGGTGTCCTTTGCCCGCGATGCCGCCGACATGAATGAGGCGCGCACGTTGTTGCGAGCGGCCGGCGGGCACGCGCTGCTCGTGGCCAAGATCGAACGCGCTGAGGCGATCGAGAATCTGGCCGAAGTCGTCAAGGCGAGCGATGCCGTGATGGTGGCCCGCGGCGATCTCGGCGTCGAGATGGGCTATGCGGAACTCGCCGGTCTGCAAAAGCAGATCATCCAAGAGGCGCGCCACCAAAATCGCGTGGTCATCATGGCGACGCAGATGATGGAATCGATGATCGTCAATACCATCCCGACCCGCGCGGAAGTTTCGGATGTCGCCAACGCCGTGATGGACGGCAGCGATGCGGTGATGCTGTCCGCGGAAACCGCCGCGGGCAAGCACCCGACCAAAGTGGTCGAAGCCATGGCGCAGATCATCGTGGGCGCCGAAAAGTACCAGGGCGCGCACGTGCGCATCCGTCAGCGCAATACCGGCTATTTCGGTCGCGCCAATGAGGCCATCGCCGCGGCGGTGATGTACACGGCGAATCACCTGCACGTGAAAGCCATCGTCGCGCTCACCGAGTCGGGCGAGACCGCCCTGTGGATGTCGCGAGTGCGCTCCGACATCCCGATTTACGCATTTACCCGCCAGGAGATCACCCGCTGCCGGGTAACGCTGTACCGCGGCGTCTACCCGGTCGCCTACGACGTCACCGACAAGGACCGCGAGGCATTCTATTTCTCGATTTTCCGATTGCTTCTCGATCTCAAATTGGTCAATGAGGGAGACTTGATCATCCTCACCAAGGGTGAGCTCAGCGGCGTTGCCGGGGGCACCAATTCGATGCAGATCCTGCAGGCCGTCCGGAAGTAGTGCGAGGCGCGGAAGCATGCAACCGGAATTCAGCGGCACCGAACGATACATAGCCACGCCCGAATTGATGGCGGCCGTGAACGCGGCGATGGTGCTGTCGCGCCCGCTTTTGATCAAGGGCGAGCCGGGTACCGGGAAGACGCTGCTCGCCGCGGAGATCGCCCGCTCTTTGTCGAAGCCGTTTTACGAGTGGCACATCAAGTCCACCACCAAGGCCCAGCAGGGCTTGTACGAGTACGACGCCGTGTCGCGCCTGCGCGATTCGCAGCTCGGCGATCCCAAGGTCAAGGACATCCACAATTACATCGTCAAGGGAAATCTCTGGGAGGCCTTCGATTGCGATGTGCAGCCGGTCTTGCTCATCGACGAGATCGACAAGGCGGACATCGAGTTTCCGAACGACTTGCTGCGCGAACTGGATCGCATGGAGTTCTACGTCTACGAAACGCGCGAGACGGTGTACGCCAAACATCGGCCGGTGATCGTCATCACCAGCAACAACGAGAAGGAGCTGCCGGACGCTTTTCTGCGGCGCTGCTTCTTTCACTACATCCGCTTTCCGGATGAAGCGACGATGACGCAGATCATCAACGTGCATTTTCCCGATTTGAAGCGCGAGCTGCTGCGCGAGGCGCTCACGACCTTCTTCAAGGTTCGCGAAACGCCCGGCTTGAAGAAGAAGCCCACCACCTCGGAACTGCTGGATTGGATCAAGTTGCTGGTGGTCGAGGAAATACCGCCCGAAGCGCTGCGCAGCGACGATGCGAAGAAGCTCATTCCGCCGCTGTACGGCGCGCTGCTCAAGAACGAACAAGACGTGCACTTGTTCGAGCAACTCCTGTTCCTCAATCGCCGCAATGCTCGTTAAGTTTTTCTTTTTGCTGCGCAGCGCCGGCGTGCCGGTGTCCCTCACCGAATTATTGACCTTGCTCGAGGCGCTTCACCGCGGGCTCGGCGAGGCGAGCGCCGAGCGCTTTTACTATCTGGCGCGAACCTGCTTGGTCAAGGACGAGCGGCACTACGACCGGTTCGACCGCGCGTTCGCGGCGCATTTCAAGGGCGCGCAAGGACGTGTTTTCCGTGCTGTCGCGCGACTTGCCGGCCGACTGGCTGCAGAAAATGACGGAGCGGGATTTCACGGACGAGGAGAAGGCGCAAATCGAGGCCTTGGGCGGCTGGAATCAGTTGATGGAGACCTTGAAGAAGCGTCTCGAAGAGCAGCAGGGCCGGCATCAGGGCGGAAACAAATGGATCGGTACGGCCGGAACCTCGCCGTTCGGCGCGTACGGCTACAACCCGGAGGGCGTGCGCATCGGTCAGGACGGGTCGCGCAATCGAAGCGCGGTCAAAGTGTGGGACAGGCGCGAATTCGCGAACCTCGACGACACCGTGGAGCTCGGCACGCGAAACATGAAATTGGCGCTTCGCCGTCTGCGGCGCTTCGCACGACGCGGTGCGCCGACCGAACTCGCCTTGGCCGATACCATCGATGCGACGGCGCGCTCCGGCGGCTGGTTGGACATCAAGATGGTGCCGGAGCGGCACAACGTGGTGAAGGTGCTGTTGCTGCTCGATGTCGGCGGATCGATGGACGATCACGTCAAGACCTGCGAGGAATTGTTTTCCGCGGCGCGCAGCGAATTCAAACATCTCGAGCATTATTATTTTCATAATTTTGTCTACGAGGCCCTGTGGCGCGACAACCGGCGCCGCTTCAACGAGCACGTCGGCACGGTCGAGGTGATGCGTACCTATGCGTCCGACTACAAACTCATTTTGGTGGGCGATGCCACGATGAGCCCCTACGAGGTCATGTATGCGGGCGGCAGCGTGGAGCATTGGAACCCGGAACCGGGGAGCCTGTGGCTCGCAGCGGCTGATGAAGGCCTATCCGAAATTCGTCTGGATCAATCCGCAGCCGCAGGGGCGATGGCGCCAGACCGCCTCCATCGCGATGATTCGCGACATGCTCGAGGGGCGCATGTATCCGCTCACGCTCGGCGGACTGGAAGACGCCATCGACGCGCTGGCTTAAGCATGACGGAGCCGCGACCCGAGGCAGGATTGGTGTTGACCGGCGGCGGCGCACGCGCCGCCTACCAGGTCGGCGTGCTCAAGGGCATCGCGGAACTCGTCAGGCGCGGCGCGGGCTGCCCATTTCAAGTCGTTACCGGCACATCAGCCGGTGCGGTCAGCGCCATCGCCATCGCCTCGGATCCCGCGCATTTCAGGCATGCGGTTCACGCGATCGAGCGGGTTTGGCGGGATTTCCGCGTGCATCACGTGATCAAAGCGGATGTGAGAAGCGTCATGAAGTCCGGATTGCACTGGGTGTTCGCGCTGCTCACGGGAGGCTCGCTGGTGCATCCGCCCCGTTCGCTGTTCGACAACGGCCCGTTATGGGAATTACTACGGCAGAATCTGAATTTCGACGGCATTCCGCGCGGTTTGTACAAGCAGCATCTGCAGGCGATCGGCATCTGCGCCACCAGCTACTCCGATGCGGATTCCGTGACCTTCTACGCGTGCTCATCGCCGATCGAACCCTGGGCCAGAGCTTCGCGCAAAGGCGCGCGGGTGCAATTGACCCTGCAGCATTTGATGGCGAGTCTCGCCATGCCCTTTTTGTTCAGGCCCATCCGCCTGCACCAACAGTATTATGGCGACGGCGCCATGCGCCAGACCTCGCCCTTGAGTCCGGCCATTCATCTCGGCGCCAATCGCCTGTTGGTCATCGGTGTAGGCGACCCGTCCGTGGCGGGTCTCGGCATGCGCAACCCCAACGCAGAGCCCACCTTCGGGCAGATGTTCGGTTTCATGCTCGATTCGCTCTTCATGGACCAATTGCATTCGGATCTCGAGCGCATCAATCACTACAACGAAGATCCGAAGGTGCGCCGCATCGACTGCCTGGTGCTCACTCCGTCGCAGGATTTGAGCGAAATCGCGCGCCGGCACCGCTACGAACTGCCGCGCAGCTTGCGCGCGCTGCTGCGCACGATGGGCGCCAACAACAGCGCCGGCACGCAATTGCTGAGCTATCTGTTGTTCGAGCGCGGCTACACTCGCGAGTTGATCGCTCTTGGGTTGAGCGACGCCCGAGCCCGTGCCGAGGAGATAGCCACATTCCTCTCGCTCGAAACGCGTCAAGCCTTCTGCAGCGAGTCGTGCCGTGTGAGCACTTGCGGATAACTCCGGCGGAAGTATTTGGCAAGTTGTTCGGCGATGTACACGGAACGGTGCTGACCGCCGGTGCAGCCGATCGCGATGGTCAGATAGCTGCGGTTCGCCTGGGCGAATTCGGCGATGCGGTCGTTGAGGAATTCGGCGAGAGCCGCGATCATCGTGCGCACGCTCTCATGACCCCCAAGGTACTCGATCACTGGCGCATCGCAGCCGGTCAGATGGCGCAACGAGTGTTCCCAGTACGGATTAGGCAGGCTGCGGACATCGAAGACGAAATCCGCGTCGCCCGGGATGCCGTGCTTGTAGCCGAAGGACTCGAACATCAGCGCGAGACGCCGCCCTCGCGCCTGCGCTCGATGCGTTCGCGAATACGTTCGCGCAACGCATGGACACCCATATTCGACGTATCGATCACAAAATCCGCCGCGATCGTGATCGGCTCGAGAAGCCTGCGCTCGGACGCTATGGCCTCGCGCAGACTCACCTCAGGCGTTACCAGCGGATGCTTGCGGCGAGTCTCCGCATAGCGTTTTAGCAGCACTTCGTCGCTGGCGTGCAGATACAGCACTTCGCAGCTGATGCCGCTGCGCCGCAGTTCATCGACCAGCACCGGTATGGTGTCGATCTCGTTGGGCCGGTTGCGCGCGTCGAGCCCCACAGCGGTCCGCGGATAGACTTCATCCGTGCCGCGGATCGTGTGGGATATGAACGGCTTGAGCAGCGCAGCGGGAATATTGTCCACGCAGTAAAAATCGATGTCCTCCAAGAGGTGCAGGGCCACGCTCTTGCCGGAACCGGATAGGCCGCTAACGATGATGAGACGCATGCGCCTGTCCGCTCGAGCTTAAGGGACTAGGACGAGGAGCGGGTCTTGAGCACTTCTTCGGGGTGGTGATCGGAGGCTTTTTCTTTGTGTTTCTTGACGCAGCGGTCGAGTTTGTCGGTGAGCGCGTCGATGGCGGCATACATGTCGGCGTCGGTGGCGTCCGCGTAAATCTTGTTGCCTCGCAACATGAGCGTGGCCTCGGCTTTGTGACGCAGCTTTTCCACCGTGAGTACGCAGTGGACGTCGATCAATTGCTCGAAATGCCTCGAGATCCGTTCGAATTTTTTTATGACATAGCCGCGAAGCGCGGGCGTGACTTCCACATGATGACCGCTGAGATCGAGCTGCATGAGCTTCCTCCTAGACTTAAGGCACGTTTCTACGACGCGCGGGCAGCAGCACGTTTCCGTTCGTTGGACGGAGCGATTTGCATGCCCTCACGATATTTGGCAACCGTTCGCCTGGCGACCGGTATACCCTCCTGCGACAAAATCTCCGCGAGCTTGCTGTCGCTGCACGGATTCTCCGGGTCTTCCTGAGAAATCAATTTCTTTATTTTCGCGCGAATGGCGGTGGACGACATTTCCGTGCCGTCGGCGGCCTCGACGTGACTCGAGAAAAAATAGCGGAACTCGAACACACCGCGCGGCGTGTGCATGTATTTAGCAGTGGTCACGCGCGAAATCGTCGATTCATGCATTTCAACGGCTTCGGCCACGTCCTTGAGGATCAGCGGCTCCATCGCTTCCTCGCCGAGTTCGAAAAAGCTGGTTTGGCGCTGTACGATGCAGCGCGCCACCTTGATCAACGTTTCATTGCGGATCTCGAGGCTGCGCATCAACCAGCGCGCCTCCTGCAGCTGGGTGCGCAGCATGGCGTGATCGGGCGCCCGGGAAATCAAATTCGCATAACTCTGGTTGACTCGCACCCGGGGTACCGTCGCTTGGTTGATCTCGACGATCCAGCCGTGGTCGGTGCGGCGCACGAACACGTCCGGAATGACGTACTCGGCTTGGGCAGGGTTGACGGCGGCGCCCGGCCGCGGATGACAGGAGCGCACCAATGCGAGCGCCATCTCCAAGTCGCCCTCGCTGCAACGGAGCTGGCGCCGCAGCAGCACGAGCTGCTGGCCGGCGACGAGATCAAGGTGCTCGAGCGCGACCCGAATCGCGATGTCGCGCGCCGGGGTGTCCGAATGGAGCTGGCGCAACTGCAAGGCGATGCACTCGCCCAAACTACGGGCGCCGACGCCGGCGGGCTCGAGCGATTGCACCGCCGCCAGCACACGTTCCACGTCCTGGATAGTGGCCTCGATCTCCGGCCTGAGGCTCAGGCGGATCTCTTCCAGATCGTCTTTCAAGATAGCCATCGTCAGTAATGGCATCTGTGATCACGCGTGCGATGGCAAGGTCGATGGCCGACAGCTTGGCGAGCTCCAGCTGTTCGATGAGCTGCTCCTGCAGCGTCTGGCCATGCTGGTCGCTGAAGTCGCCGCTGCGGTCGTCATCGCCCGACCACGACGTATCGGCGGGTCCGCTGGTTTGCTCGCCCCAGGCCTCATCCGCAATTTCCACTTCCGGCTCTTCGCGCTGTTCTACAGGCGGTGGTGTTGCCGTCAAGTTCGGCATACTTCTCCTCGAGCGGGACGGCCTCTTCCCGCTCGCGCACCAGCATCCGGGACGGCATCCAGGGCGAGTTCGTCCTCGGCCTCCAGCATCACGTTGGTCTCGAGAGTCTCGCGGACGTGCGCCTGCAAATCGAGCGAGGGCAATTGCAGCAGGCGGATGGCCTGCTGCAGCTGCGGCGTCATGGTGAGCTGCTGGCCGATGCGAAGCTGCAGACTTGGCTTCAACATATTTCTTTCAGATCCAAGCCTACAGTTTGAAATCCTGGCCCAAGTACACCTCACGAACCTGCGGGTTGGCAAGAATCTGATCCGCAGAACCGGCGGCGAGCACGCTGCCTTGGCTGACGATGTACGCGCGCTCGCAGATTCCGAGCGTCTCGCGCACATTATGATCCGTAATCAGCACGCCGATTCCTTTGCCGGATA
Organism: uncultured Gammaproteobacteria bacterium; assembly: GCA_963783185.1. Taxonomy (GTDB): domain Bacteria; phylum Pseudomonadota; class Gammaproteobacteria; order Steroidobacterales; family Steroidobacteraceae; genus Bog-1198. Next base: position 72,561 of record CAWAMT010000008.1, read on the forward strand.
AGTGCTTGATTATTCGTTGGATATCGGCGACCGACAGAGGGTCGACTCCGGCAAATGGCTCATCCAGGAGGATGAATCGGGGATCCGCGGCCAAGGTGCGGGCGATCTCGACACGCCGCCGCTCTCCGCCCGAAAGGCTCATCCCCAGGCTGTCGCGCACGTGTCCGATATGCATCTCCTCCAGCAGCTCCTTGAGGCGGGCGGCGCGCTGCGCTTCATCGAGCCCGGGCCGCGTCTCGAGGATGGCCATGATGTTGTTCGACACCGACAAGCGGCGGAAAACCGAAGGCTCCTGCGGCAGGTAGCCCAGGCCGAGCTGGGCCCGCCGGTGCATGGGCAGGCGGCCGATGTCGCGATTGTCGAGGTAGATCTCGCCGTGTTCGAAGCGGGTGAGGCCGACGATCATGTAGAAGGCCGTGGTCTTGCCGGCGCCGTTCGGGCCGAGCAGACCCACCACCTCGCCGCTCTCGACCTCGAGCGACAAATCCTTCAGCACCTGCCGTGATTTGTAACTTTTCGCGAGGTTCAGCGCGCGCAGCACGTCTCATGGTTTGGCGGGCGGCGGCGTGATGATGATGTGCACGCGCTGCGAACCCTGCTCCGCTGCATCCGCGATGATGCTTTGCGCGAGCACGTTGTACTTGAGCGACTCGCCGCGAATCTCATTTTGGCCGTCGCTGAGCCAGGCATTCTTCAATAGGCGCACGATTCCCTTCGCCGCGTCGTAATCGATCGTATCGGCGCGCCCTTGTGCGATTTTGCCTGTCTTCGCAATGCGCTGTTCGAACTGCGCGGGCTTGCCGTTCGCCACCGCTTTGGCGAGCAGCTTCTTGGTGAAATTGATTTCCGCGTCATCGGCGGTCAGTTGCCCCTGGTCCATCGTAATTTTTACATTACCGCGAAATACCCAGAGACTGTTGTCGAAGTTGAGGCCCGAGGCCTGGCGTGTGGCTTGTCCTTGATCGGCCGAAACCGACATGGTACCCTGCGCGATGCGCACCTTGCGAAATACCACGTTGTTGTTGCGCAGATCGAGCTCCGAGGATTGCGCATCGAGCGCGATGGTTTCCTGCTTCGGCGGCGCCGTCGCCGCGCTCGCCGTTTCCGTCTGCAAGAACGAGAGGGCAAGCGCGGCGAGAGCGCAGAGTCCTAAGGTTGAAAGCGGCCATTGACCTTCGATTCTAGGCGCATGGTGCGCTCTTTCAAATTGGCGACGAGTCCGCGCGCGGTCAACGTGTGGGCGCCGAAATCGATGCGCACGTCGCTCTTGGTGGTCGCGATCGCCTCGGGAACGTCGTAGGTCAGCGCATCGGTGCGGACAACGGCGGTGCCCGCGTGATCGGTGCTTTGACCTTCCAGGCGCACGTTGCCCGTCACGTCGATGATCTTGCCGCCGGGCTCGACATGGGCGACGTCGCCGAACATGACCCACGCTTGTCCGTTCGGCGGCGGAGTAATCGAAGCGCACGTTGTAGAGCGCGACCTCCGGGCCGTGGTCGATTTGATCGATGCGGTCCGCTTGGATGCGGATGCTGGGAGCGCCGGTCTCGTCATAGTCGGTCAGCACGGCATTCTTCAGATAGTAGCCCGGCAGCTCCGCCTCTCCGGCGGCGGATCGACTGCGCGGCGCGGCGGTTGGAGAACTCAAAATCCAGGTGCTGACCGCCAGCGCGATAACCGCAATAACGGTGAAAATTCTGAACAGCATTAAGAGCTTCAGGCGCGTGCGCGGGTCCGGCGCGGGCGCGCAGCAGCGCATCGCACAGTTCGCGCACGGCGCCGCGTCCGCCGGGCGCGGTACTGATCCAATGCGCGGCCGACAACACCAGCGGATGCGCATCGGCGACGGCCGCAGCGAATCCTACCGCCGCCATCAGCGGCAGGTCCGGGGTGTCATCGACCATGCAGGCGCAGGCCAAGGGGTCGATGCCGAGGCGCTCGGCGAGTGCGGTCGAGCGCCGCGACCTTGTCGCCGCAGCCCTGCACGACATGGCGCACCTTGAGTTCACGCATGCGCGCCGTTACCGCCGCCGAACGGCGGCCGCTCACCGCGGCGACGGCGACGCCGCTATGCATCAATAGCTTGATGCCGTGGCCGTCACGGACATGGAAGACCTTGAGCGCTTCGCCGCGAGCGGAGAAATACAGCCGCCCGTCGGTGAGCACGCCGTCGACGTCGAGCACCAGCAGTTCGATCTTGCCGAGCGGCGTGGCTTTGCGTGCCGCGATCGCGCGCCGGTTCAAACGACACCGGCGCGCAGCAGATCATGCACGTTGAGCGCACCGACCACAATATCATCCGCATCGACGACGACGAGCGAGGTGATGCGATGCGTTTCCATCAAGAGCACGGCCTCGGCAGCGAGCGAATTCGGCGTGCACGGTTTTTGCGTGGCGGGTCATGACCTCGTCCATGCGCGTGCGGCGCAGATCCGCCGCGCGATCCAAGGCGCGGCGCAGATCGCCGTCCGTGAACACACCGAGGACGCGATCCGCCTCATCCACGATCGCGGTCATGCCGAGACCCTTGCGGGTCACCTCCATCAGGCCCTCGGCGAGCGGCATGTCGCGGCGGCACTTTCGGCACATGCGCGCCGGTGCGCATCACGTCTCTGACATGCAGAAGCAAGCGCCGGCCCAACGTGCCTGCCGGATGGGAGCGCGCGAAGTCCTCTTCGGTAAACCCGCGCGCTTTCAACAGCGTCACGGCGAGCGCATCGCCGACGGCGAGGGCGGCGGTGGTGCTCGCGGTGGGCGCCAAGTTGAGGGGACAGGCTTCGGCCGGCACGCCGATATCCAAGTGCACGGTCGGCAATGCGTGCGAGCGCTGAATTCGAGTTGCCGGTAAAGGCGATCAACGGCACGCCCAATCGCTTGATCACCGGGACGATGGTCAGTATTTCGTCGGTTTCGCCGGAATTGGACAGGGCGAGCACCGCATCGTCGCGGGTGATCATCCCGATGTCGCCGTGGCTCGCCTCGCCGGCGTGGACGAAAAAGGCCGGCGTCCCGGTGCTGGCCAGGGTCGCGGCGATTTTGCCGCCGATGTGGCCCGATTTGCCCATCCCCGTGACGACGATTCGCCCACGGCAATTAAGACAAATGCGGCAGGCGCGTGCAAACTCCCACCCCAAGCGGGGCAGCTGCGCCCGCAGCCCGTCGATTTCGATGCCGAGCGCCTGACGGCCGAGATCGACGAGGCTTGCGTCCGTGTAGTCGAGGTCCATCGATCAATGATACAACTTGAGGAGAGTGCATGAACCCACAACAAATAGCCGAACTCATTCACCGGGGCCTTCCCGGCAGCCGAGCGTCGGTCACGAGCCAGGACAACGTGCATTTCGAGGCCGTGGTCGATCGCCCCGGCTTTCTCGGGTAAACGTCGCCTTGCAGCGCCACCAGCTGGTCTACGCGACGCTCGGCGGCGCCATGGGCAACGAGATCCACGCGCTCGCCTTGCAGGTCTTTACGCCCGGAAGAATATGCGCAGGCCGGGCGAGTCAAAGTGGATAAGCTGCAGATTCACGGCGGCATACCGCTCGAGGGCGAAATTCGCATCTCCGGTGCAAAAAATGCGACTTTGCCCATTCTGGCCGGGTGTCTGCTGGCGGACGGGCCGGTGACCGTGTCGAACGTGCCGCATTTGCAAGATGTCACCACGATGATCGAGCTGCTCGGGCGCATGGGGGTGTCGGTAACCATCGATGAGAAAATGCGCATCGAGGTCGACCCCTCGACCATCAAGGAATATTTCGCTCCTTATCAGCTCGTGAAGACCATGCGTGCATCGATTCTGGTGCTCGGACCCCTGCTGGCGCGCTTCGGGTCGGCCGACGTGTCGCTGCCCGGCGGCTGCGCGATCGGTGCGCGCCCGGTCAATATTCACGTCGCCGGTCTGCAGGCGATGGGCGCGGATATTCACATCGAGAACGGCTACATCAAGGCGCGCGCAGGGCCGCCTCAAGGGAACACGCCTGGTGCTCGAGACCGTCACCGTCACCGGCACCGAGAATCTCATGATGGCGGCGACGTTGGCCGAAGGCAAGACGGTGCTCGAGAATGCGGCGCGCGAACCGGAAGTCGTGGATCTCGCGAACTTTTTGTGCGCCATGGGCGCCAAGATCACGGGCGCCGGCACCGATACGAATCGTCATCGAAGGCGTGGAGCGGCTCTGCGGCACCGCCTACGAAGTATTGCCCGATCGGATCGAGAGCGGCACTTACCTCGTCGCGGGCGCCATCACCGGCGGCCACGTGCGCGTGAAGAACACGCGGCCCGAGCATCTGGATGCGGTCATCGTCAAGCTCCAGGAAGCGGGCGCCAAGGTGGGCGTAGGCGATCCTGGGTCGAAGTGGACATGCGCGGCCGGCGGCCGGATGCGGTCGATATCCGTACCGCCCCGTATCCGGCATTTCCCACCGATATGCAGGCCCAGTTCGCGGCGCTCAACACGGTGGCCAGCGGCGTCGGCACCATCATCGAGACGATATTCGAGAATCGCTTCATGCACATGCTGGAAATGCGGCGCATGGGTGCCGAGATTCGGCTCGAGGGCAACACCGCCATCATCAAGGGCGTCGAGCGCCTCACCGCCGCGCCGGTCATGGCGACCGACCTGCGCGCCTCGGCGAGCCTGGTGTTGGCCGGCTTGGTCGCGGATGGCCGTACCGAGATCGAACGCATCTATCACATCGATCGCGGCTACGAAGCCATCGAGGAGAAGCTGCAGCAATTGGGCGCGCGCATTCGCCGCACGCCTAGGCGCCCGCCGGCTATGAACCGCAGGATTCTCACGCAGCTAGCGCTGCGCTTGGCGCGTCGGCCGCTCGATCACTTTGAGCCTGATCTTGTAGGGTTGTTGTCCGTGGCGGCCGGCGAGTTCGACCTCGGCGCCGGGTTTGAGCGCGGCCACTTTGCTCACGAGGTCCTGGGAGCTGCGCACGGCCTCGCCGTCGAGCTCAGTGACCAGATCGCCCGGCCTCACGCCCGCCTCGAACGCCGGACTCTTGACCAGGATGTTGACCACGGTGACGCCGCCGCCGCTGATGCCGAGCTGCGCCGCCTGCTCCTGCGACAGATCCTGCGGCACGAATCCCAGCCAGCCGCGCACGACGTGGCCGTGCGCGAGGATCTGTTCCATGACGCCGCGCACGAGATTGACGGGAATGGCGAAGCCGATGCCTTCGGGTCCGCCGTAGCGCGCGGTTCAGCACGGCGGTGTTGATGCCGACCAGATCGCCGTGCGCATCGATGAGTGCGCCGCCGGAGTTGCCCAAGTTGATGGCGGCATCGGTTTGAATGAAATTCTCGAAGGTGGCGAGGCCGAGTTGACCGCGGCCGGTGGCGCTGACGATGCCCTGGGTCACGGTTTGGCTCAGGCCGTACGGATTACCGATGGCGAGCACGATATCGCCCACTCGCAACGTATCGGAGCGGCCCATCGGCATGATCGGCAGATTGCCGATCGACAGATCGAGGATGGCGATGTCGGTGTCCGGATCCTGGCCGACGATGGTCGCCTCGGCGATGCGGCCATCGGCCAGTTGCACCCGGATGGAATCCGCGCCCGCAATCACATGTTGATTGGTGACGATGGTGCCCTTCGCATCCACGATGACGCCGGACCCCAAGCTGCGCTCGACGCGCTGGCGGTAACTCGGCCAATAATCGCCGAACAACTGATCGAGCGGCGCCGGCTGGCTGCGCTCGGTGATGACGCGCGCCGTGTAGATATTCACCACCGCCGGCGCCGCGCGCGCGACCGAGTCGGCAAAGCTCTGCATGACCACGGTGGTGCGCGGCGAGGCCGCGGGCGCCGCTGCCGCGCGGCGCGGCGCGGTGACGGCGCCCAGCAAAGCAGGTTTCCACCAGACGACTAGGAAGGCGGCGGCCAGGCCGACCACGACCGCTCTTAGCAAAAAACCCGCGAGGGTGCGTGTGTTCTGCAATCCGCGCTCCTCATGCCTGCTCAGGATGACGGCTTATCTGTGTATAATGCGCCCGCAATATTCTTTGGGAAACACTATGGCCACAGGGGTTTGCGTGAAGATTTGTCAACAATTCGCGGCAACGATGCGTCAAATAGCGGGGGCTTATGAATGAGCGAAGAGGTTGATCACAGCCGCCGCCGCTTGTTGACGGCGGCTACGGCGGGAGTCGGGGCGGTCGGAGTTGCCTTCGCCGCCGTGCCGTTCATCGCATCGTGGCAGCCGAGCGCACGCGCGAAAGCGCTCGGTGCGCCGGTGGCGGTCGATGCGTCGAAACTCGAGGACGGCCAGATGTTGAAGGTGGTCTGGCGAGGCCAACCGGTGTTCATCGTGCGCCGAAGCAAGGCTGTCGTCGATCAGCTCGGCAACCACAACGACCTGCTGGCCGATCCGAATTCGGACGATTCGCTGCAGCCGGCCTACATCAAGGATGCGGGGCCGGCCCGCGCGCGCAATCCCGAATACTGGGTGGGTTTGGCGGTCTGCACGCACCTCGGCTGTTCGCCGCTGGGCGCCTTCGAACCCGAACAATGCGTTTCAGGTGGCGGGCACCGATCTTGGGCCCGAATTGGCCGGGCGGGTTTTATTGCCCGTGCCACGGCTCGAAATACGATATATCCGGGCGTGTTTTCAAGAGCATGCCGGCGCCGAAGAACCTGACGGTTCCTTCTTACACGTTCGCCGGCGATGCACGCATCGTGATCGGCACGGACGAGAATCCCAAGACAGCTTAAATGACGCATGAGAGGTTGAGCGATGGCCGCAGCACCTGAATCCGCCGACACCAGCAAGGGCCTGATCGGCTGGATCGATCAGCGCTTTCCCCTGACCGCTTTGTGGCGGAGCCAGGTCTCCGAGTACTACGCGCCGAAGAATTTCAATTTTTGGTACTACTTCGGATCGCTGGCGCTGTTGGTTCTCGTGAACCAGTTGATCACGGGGATTTTTCTGACGATGAATTACAAGCCCTCCGCGGCGGACGCGTTCGGGTCGGTCGAATACATCATGCGGGACGTCAACTGGGGTTGGCTGATCCGCTATCTGCACTCGACCGGCGCGTCCGCTTTCTTCATCGTGATCTATTTGCACATGTTCCGGGCGCTGTTGTACGGCTCGCACCGCAAACCACGCGAGTTGCTTTGGATATTCGGCTGCCTGCTATTCTTGGTGTTGATGGCGGAAGGTTTCATGGGCTACGTGCTGCCGTGGGGCAACATGAGCTTTTGGGGCGCGCAGGTGATCGTCTCCCTGTTCGGCAGCTTGCCGGTGATCGGCGGCGGCCTGGTCGATTGGATTCGGGGCGATTACGTCATCGCCGACGCCACGTTAAATCGATTTTTCGCGCTGCACGTCGCGGCCCTGCCGCTGGCCCTCGTGTTTCTGGTGATCGCTCATCTCATGGCGCTGCATGAAGTCGGATCGAACAACCCGGACGGCATCGAAATCAAGAAGCACAAGGACCCGCAGGGTCATCCGCTCGACGGCATTCCCTTTCATCCCTATTACACGGTGAAAGATCTGGTCGGAGTCATGGGATTTTTGATTCTTTTCTGCGGGGTCGTGTTTTTTGCCCCGACATTCGGCGGTCTGTTTTTGGAGTCGCCGAACTTCGAGCCTGCCAATCCTCTGCAGACCCCGCCGCACATCGCGCCGGTCTGGTATTTTACCCCCTTCTACGCGATGTTGCGGGCGGTGCCTTCGTTTGCGGGCACGCAGGTTTGGGGCGTGTTGGTTATGGGAGCTTCCATTCTGGTGTTGTTCTTCGTTCCCTGGCTCGACCGCTCTCCGGTTAATTCGATCCGCTATCGCGGTCCGATCTACAAGATCATGCTGGCCATATTCGTCGTGTCATTCGTCGCGTTGGGCGTGTGCGGCCTGAAGCCGCCGGCGGGCATCTACCCGTTGCTGGCCAAGATCTGCACGATGCTGTATTTCGCATTCTTTTTGCTGATGCCCTGGTACACAAAATTCGATCGCGTGAAACCGGTGCCGGAGAGGGTCACAGGCCATGTTTAAGCGCTGGTTAACGATTGCGGTTGCACTGTTCGCCGCCGCACTTACCCTCCCCGCCGGTTCCGCGATGGCCCAAGAGGGTGAGAATTCCGTGCTCCATTCCGGCACGGATATCAACGACGTCGACTCCCTGCAGCGCGGCGCTCGCAATTTCATGAATTACTGCTCGGGCTGCCATTCATTGAACTACTTACGCTACAACCGGATGGCGGAGGATTTGAAGATTCCGCAGCTCGAACTCGCGTCCGATCTCATGTTCACCTCGGATAAGGTATTCGACGGGGTCAACAGCGCCATGCCGCCGGATGCTGCGAACTGGTTCGGGAAACAGCCTCCCGATTTGTCGTTGATGGCGCGCGAGCGGGGCGTCGACTACATCTACTCGTTCCTGAAAGGGTTTTATGTCGACAAGACCCGGCCGTGGGGCGTGAACAACATGTACCTTCCCAGCGCCGCGATGCCGGACGTGCTGGCCGAGTTGCAGGGCTTGCAAAAACCGGTGTTCAAGAACGAACCCGACGCGAGCGGCAGCGCCCACATGGTCCTGGTAGGCGTCGAAGCGATGACGCCGGGCTCTTTGTCTGCCGAGGAGTATGATGGCTTCGTCCGGGACACCGCGAATTTTCTGGATTATGCCGGTGAGCCCGTCAAGGCGAAGCGCCAGTCGTTGGGCGTATTCGTCACGCTGTTTTTGCTGGTGGGATTTGTGTTTGCATATCTGTTGAAGAAAGAATACTGGAAGGACGTCCACTGACGCAGCAGCGGGACCTCCCGTTTGTTTATGGTCCTAGGAGATCGCGTTAGTGGCACGTCGCTCGGTGATGACCCTGTTTTCCGCGCCGACTGACCCGTGGAGTCACCGGACGCGCTTGGTCCTTGCCGAGAAGGGAATTGCCATCGAGTTGGTGAATGTCGATCTGAACAAGCTGCCCGAAGATCTGCTCGACCTCAATCCTTATCACAGCGTGCCGACCTTGGTCGACCGGGACCTGGTGTTGTACGACTCGCGGGTAATCATCGAGTATCTGGATGAGCGCTTCCCGCACCCCCCGCTGATGCCGATCGATCCTGTGACTCGCGCACAATTTCGCGTCGCGCTATATCGGGTCGAACGGGATTGGTACGCCCTGGCGCAAGACATCGAGTTGGACCCGCTGAGCAAGACCGCGGCGCACAGCCGCAAGGTCTTGGGCGAGGCTATTTGCGCGAGCGCCGAGGTTTTCAAAGCCAAACCGTTTTTCTTGAGCGACGAATTCTCTCTGGTCGACGCCAGCATCGCGCCGATCCTGTGGCGCCTGCCCTCCTACGGCATCGAACTGCCGGTACAGGCGCAACCCATCGTCAAGTACATGAATTCGATTTTCGCGCGTACCGCATTCCGTGCCTGCTTGACCCCCGCCGAACGGGAGATGCGGCATTGAAGCCGCGCCGCCCTTACCTGTTGCGGGCATTGCATGAGTGGATCACCGATAGCGGCGAGACACCGCATATCGTGGTGGACGCCGCCGCCGAAGGGGTGACCGTGCCGCGCCAATACGTCAAGGACGGCAAGATCGTGCTGAACGTCAGCTTCTCGGCGACCCAGATGCTGAAGCTTGGAAATGACTTCGTGAGTTTCGAGGCGCGCTTCGGCGGGGTAGGGTTCGCGGTAATGGTGCCCGTACGCGCAATATTGGGCATCTACGCGCGCGAGACCGGCCAGGGCATGATTTTCCCGGAGGGCGACGCGGATCCAGATCCGACCGACGGGCCGCCGCCGGCGCCCGGCACGTCCGGCTCGGGTCCCCCGGCCGCGAAGCGGCCGAAGCTGCAGGTCGTCAAGTAGCTCGAAAGGCGTCCTTCACCCAAGTGAGTTCATGGGCGCGATCCGGCAGCCCCTCGAGGCCGATGACATCGAAGCGCACGGGGTAATCGCGCCACTCGAGATTCCGCTGTAAGAAGAAGCGCGCGGCACGAACGATCTTGCGCTGCTTGCGCCAGGTGACGGAGGCGAGCGCGCCGCCGAAATCATGCCCGCGGCGCTGCCGTACTTCGACGATCACCAGAACATCGCCGTCCCGGCACACCAGATCCAGTTCGCCTGTCTTGCATCGTACATTGCGCGCGAGCACGGCGATCCCCCGCGCTTCGAGGTACTCGGCCGCGATCCCTTCGGCGGCACTACCGCGCAGCAGCCGCGACTCGCCGGTATCGGGTCCCTGTGCCACGCCCGCGAGCTTCGCTCCGGCACGCCTCGTTGTCCTCGTCCCTGCCGCGCGCGTTTGCGCAGAAATCGAACGGCTAACGGGCAGTCGTGCTCACTGCAAACGAAGGGAGTCGGCCTGTTTCTGCGCCCAGAGCCGCTCCTCGGGAAACTCGCTGACCAAAATAATTCGGTCATAGTACGATCGCGCCTCGCCTTTTTTACCCGCAGCCTCGCTGACGCGGGCAAGTGCTTGCAGCACCCGGGTATTGTGCGGAACGCGGGCTGCGGTCCGCTCCAGAATGGCCAGCACCTGTTCCCGATCCTTTCCCGTCGAGGCCGCGGCCCATACCCATAACATCACGGCCTCGACGGGCGGGTTCTCGCTGCGAGCCAAGTCATTGAGAATCGCGAACGCCTGTGCGGCGGGGGCATCCGTTTTGGCGCGCACCAGGAGCGCGTCCGCAACATCGATGCGCAGCTGCGCATCGTCCGCACCGCCTTTCGACAGCGAGGCTGCGAGGACGTCCACATCGAACGGCTCGCCGCTGTGTGCGGCTATGCGGGCGCTCAAAGCATTCAAGCCAGGATCATCGGGGCTTTTCTTGCGGGCCTCCGCCACGACCGGCGCAATGAGATCTTTTGAGCGATCCAGTACGAACATCAACCGAGCCAGTGCGATGTCGGCTTGTGCGGCGGTCATGCGCGTAATCGGTGCGTCGTCCACGGAGATTTCTTGCTTGTAGGTGAGAGTCTTGAGCACAATCACACCCTTTTTAACGAAACTGCGGAGCGCCGCGTCCAATCCGGCCTTGTCGAAGGGGAAACTTTTGAAGGCTTCCGGTTCCGGAAAGCCCGTGTCGAGGTCTGTGAGATAGTCCGACGTGGGTCTCAAAAGTGCGTGGTTGTCGAATAGCAGCATGTGCACCAGTGCCCAGGACTCGCCGTAGAACTGCGGCATGAGTCGCTCGGCCCGGTATTCAGGATCACTGTGCTTGACGGCGAGCAGCCGCTCCATGGGAATCCAGTGCGCCATGTCGATGCCGACACCTACCGGGAGACTACCGACGGTGAGCTTTTGCCCATCCAACTTGAAAGAGCTGAATAGCTCCGCGTAGCCCTCGACATACCAGGGGGGGCATTTCCTCGTGGTGGAGCTTCGTTGAATGAAGTGAGTGTATTCGTGGAATATCGTCACGCGTACGAAGTCGAACGACATATCGCCATTGATGACGATGACATTGGCGTAGGGGCGCTCGAAAAAAATGCCTCCTAGGCCGGGACGGCCGGCTGCATACCGCTCGAAGTCGCCGCTTATCCAAGATGTAGATCAGCGTCGGAACATCCGGCAGCCGGTCCTCCGACCGCAGCAACTCGCCGACGGTCTTTTCGAAGGCCTGCAGCTGGCGCGCGACATCTCGCGTGGAGGAGTCGCGGAGCGTGCTGAACAAATGAAAATGCCCCACCGTCATCTCTCGCCAGTCAGTGCGACCGGCAAACGCCGCCGCCGGCGTCAGCAGCAGCGACATCGTAAGTACACGAATCGTCCATGTTTTCGGCATCCCAGCCTCTCCCTTGTTCTTTTTCCCTGCGCTACAACACGACAGGCACTCCGCTTTTGATCTGCGCCCAATCCAACTCCCGGTGAATTCGATTGCGATCATCCAGCCTCAGTTTGCCGGTCACGCCCGAGATCTCGTTGGTCTGGCTGAGGGCTTTGGATCGCAGCGCCGGCACGAGTCGATAGGCGTCGAAGCCGAACGCGTAGAGGCGATCGCGGCGTGCCGTCCTCGACGGGCCATGCCGCCCGCACGGTGTCGCGGATCTGACTGGTCACGGGATCCGCCGACACCATCCACGGCATGTCCGGGAAGAACATGCCGTCGATATCGGCATTGGCGCTCGGATCAGGTTCGAAACTGTCCGACGTGGAATAGACCGGCACGTCGCCCGCATAATTGAATTTCAGCTGCGGCACGATCAGACGCGCAGCGCCCGCGCTGGTGCTGGCCACGAACACGAAATCAACGTCGCCGCGATGCGTCGACGGCTCGCCCTTGACGCCGTGCACCTGCAATACCTGCTTGATGATGTCGCCGAAATCGGCGCGACCGGATTCGTAGCGACCGGCGTCGAGCAGCGTGCCGCCGTTGCTGCTTCAATTCCTCGGCAAAGGCGGTGCCGACGCGGTTGCCCCATTCACCGTCGGGAATGATGGCGACGCCCTTCAGCTTGCCTTCGGCCACCAGACGCCGCGCGACGCTGCGTGCCTCGTCCTCCGGCAACAGCGCGAATTGGTAGAAATTGCTGCGGCGGCGTCACCGAATCGGCGAGAAAATTCAGCGCCAGTACCGGCGTACGGCCGGAGCTCAAGGGGGCGACCGCGGCGACATCCTCCTTGGTGAGCGGACCCACGATGAAACCCGCGCCGTCCTCGATTGCGTGACGATACGCGCCCGCCACGGATTCCGCGGCGACGTCGTAGATTTTTACGTGCGGCCGGGAGGCGGGATCCTGTTCGAGATAGGCTGCGATGAAGCCATCGCGCACGGCGACCCCGACCGCTTCTGCGCGGCCCGACATCGGCAGCAACAGGGCGATCTGGTCGGGAAATTCGGTGGCGACGGCAATTTGGTTCTGTGCCAACGGCAGCACGCTGTCGTTGGCCGGATGCTGCGGGTAGGCGCGCTTCCAAGTTGCCAGGGCGGCGGCGGCGTGCATGGGGTTGCGCGTCATCTCGATGGCGACGGGCCCCAGCGCGAGCCAACCTGCGACGACGGGATCGGTTTTCGGCGGCGGCTTCAGCGAGGTGCCGTGTTCCGCGGCGGTTTGAATCAGGACGAAGAGTTCATCGCGGCTCGCGCGCAAGCTCGCGGGATCGGTGAGAAAGCGTTCTCGCTCGACGTAGGCGCGCGTGCCCTCGACGGGGTGGCCGGTCAAAAAAGCGCTCTTGCCGCGCACCCACCAATAATTTTGCGCGAGGTCGGGCTGCGTGGGCACGGGGATCGTGTCTAGCTCGTGAATCGCCCGCGCTCCGTCGTTTTCCGCAAGGGCGATTTCCGCTGCCACCAGGGCGCGCGAGGTCGGAAGCTTGGTGCGAGCCTCGGGCGAGACCGCCGCCAGGGCTTGTTTCGCTTGAGCGATGTTGCCGGCGCGCCACCCACTGCTCGGCGCTCAGGAGCTCATAGTTGTCCTGTTGCGCCGGTACTTCGGCTGCGAGCTCCGCGTAGGCGCGCGCTGCATCGGCGTGCTTGCCTTCGTTCGCCAGTCGTTGCGCGCGCGCCTGTTTGTCGACGGGAGTTTCCACCGGCTTCACGAGGCTGCAGGCGCAGAGCAGCAGCGAGGCGGCGAGCGCCGCGCAGAGTACCAGCCGTGGACGTCGAGAGATCACTGCCATACCCTGCATTCCTCGATTCTTAAGATATAGGCGCGGATTATAATGACAAACGCGACCCCCGGTCGGCTCTACGTCGTCGCCACCCCGATCGGCAATCTCGGCGATTTGAGCGCGCGTGCGTGCGACACGTTGCGGACCAGTTCCTTGATCGCCGCCGAGGACACTCGGCATACGGGCGTGCTTTTGAAGCATTTCGGCATCCAAACCCCGATGGTGTCCCTGCACGAACACAACGAACTTGAGCGCACGCCCGAGTTGGTCGCGCGCATGCGAAGCGGCGCCACGATCGCTCTGGTGAGCGATGCGGGTACTCCCGGCATCAGCGATCCCGGCTTCGATTTGGTGCGCGCCTGCGCTGCTGCCGGACTCGAGATCGTCGCCGTTCCAGGTCCTTGCGCGGCGCTCGCCGCGCTGTCGATCGCCGCACTGCCGACCGACCGGTTTTGTTTCGAGGGGTTTTTGCCGGCGCGCGGAGCTGCTCGCCGCGCGCGCTTGGATGAATTGACCCTCGAGCCGCGCACGCTCGTGTTCTACGAATCGCCGCATCGTGTGCGCGGAGATGCTCGAGGATTGCGCGCTGGGCTTCGGGTCCGAGCGTTCCGCGACGGTCGCGCGCGAAATCACGAAGCTGCATGAAACGTCGTATCGCGGTTCCCTGTCGCAGTTGGCCGCGCGGGCCGCGGAGGCGGACTTTGCGCGCGGCGAGATCGTGGTAGTGGTCGCGGGCGCCGCGCCCGACGCCGCGCAGGCCGCCGGCGGTGCGGACGGTCATGACGGTGCGCTGGACCGGGTACTCAAACCGCTGCTGGCCGAGTTGCCGCTGAAGCAAGCGGCGCGTCTGGCGGCGCAGATCGCCGCGGTGCGCGACAACGAAGCCTACAAGCGGGCGCTGCAGCTTAAACAAGCGTATGGTGCGCCCTAAGAGTCGGCCAGGCAGTCGCTGTGTGCAAAGCACATGGAGGAAAGTCCGGGCTCCATAGGGCACGGTGCCAGGTAACGCCTGGGGGGCGCGAGCCCACGGAAAGTGCAACAGAAAGATACCGCCTACGTGCCGCGCAAGCGGTGCCGGTAAGGGTGAAATGGTGCGGTAAGAGCGCACCGCGCTGGTGGCAACATCAGCGGCACGGCAAACCCCACCTGGAGCAAGACCAAATAGGGAAGCGAGCGGTGTTTTGGCCGCTACATGTGGCCCACATGGGCTTCCGGGTAGGTCGCTAGAGCTGCGCGGCGACGCGCATCCCAGAGGAATGACTGCCCACGACAGAACCCGGCTTAACGGCCGACTCTTTTCTAGGCGCTTCGCGCCGACTCCTACGGGGTCGAGGCGAGACCCCGTCCTTGAGGCGCTCGCTTCGCGAGCGTTTAGAAAGACTCCCTAACAGGTTGATTCCCAACGGACCTCGCCTCTTGCCGTCCAATGGCCGCCAGAATGTGATCTAAGTCACTGTTGTCCCGAGTTTTTTTTAACTTAAGCCGTTGACAGTGCGAGTAGCGCTCCCTATAGTGGTGGCCGGTGGGAAAAAGTGGGAGAGAATGGGTCATCGAGCCCATCCAGACATGTTCAGGGGTGCCAACAAACTAACTCTCGATGCCAAAGGCCGGATGGTCATGCCCACCCGGTATCGAGAGCGGCTGCAGGAGCGCTGCGGCGGCAAATTGGTGGTCACCGTCGACAAGGACCAATGCCTGCTGATCTACCCGTTGCCGGATTGGGAGGAGATCGAGCGCAAATTGATGCGTCTACCCACCTTCAATCCCCAAGCGCGGCGCTTGCAGCGGCTGATGGTCGGCCATGCCACGGATCTGGAACTCGACGGCCATGGCCGGGTGCTGCTGCCGCCGAAATTGCGCGAGTTCGGCTTGCTGACGCGCGACGCCATGCTGATCGGCCAGGGCTTGCGGTTCGAGTTGTGGGATGAGGCGCGGTGGAACGAGCGGCGCGACGAGTGGCTGGCGAGCGAGGAAACCGCGACCGATTTGCCTGCCGAACTTGAAACACTGTCGCTGTAAGCCCTGAAGGAATGGGCGAGCGCGATGGGGGAGTCGACGGCGGGACACACGGCGGTACTGTTACCTCAAGTACTGGCCGCGTTGAACATACGGGCGAGTGGCAGCTACATGGACGCCACTTTTGGGCGGGGCGGACATGCAGGGGCGATTTTGGAGAAGCTCATTGCTGACGGCCGGTTGCTATGTCTCGACCGCGATTCGGTCGCCGATCGCCGAAGCACGAGCGCGCTTTGCTGCCGATCACGCGCGTGGCGCTGTTTCTCGCGCCCTTCTCCAAGCTCGCCGAGTGCGCCGATCAGGTACAGCCCGGCCTCAAATTCGACGGCATCCTGTTCGATCTCGGCGTCTCCTCGCCGCAGCTCGACGATGCCGCGCGCGGCTTCAGCTTCATGCACGATGGACCTCTCGACATGCGCATGAGCCAGGGCGAAGGCGCGAGCGCGGCCGACATCGTCAACGGCGCGTCGGAGGCCGAGCTGATCCGCATCTTTCGCGAATTCGGCGAGGAGCGGCAGGCGCCGCGCATTGCGCGCGCCATCGTCGCCGACCGCCAATCGCGGCCGTTCGAGCGCACGCTGCAACTCGCGGAGATGATCGCGCGCGTCGCGCGCAGCCGCGAAGCCGGCGGCCGCCACAAGCATCCCGCGACCCGCGTATTTCAGGCGCTGCGCATCCACGTCAATCGACGAACTCGCCGAACTCGAAGCCGCGCTCGACGCTCGCGCTCGAGCGCCTGGCGCCGCACGGACGGCTCGCCGTCATCAGCTTTCACTCGCTCGAAGATCGCATGGTCAAGCAATTCATGCGCCGCCACTCGCTCGCCGACCCGATGTACGCGGGCTTGCCGAACATACCGGCGCACGCCCGGCCGAAGCTCAAATTGGTGGGCAAATCGATCGAGCCGGAGGCGCGAAGAAATCGAGCGCAATCCGCGCGCCCGCAGCGCGCATCTGCGCGTCGCCGAGCGCTTGACCTAAGGAGTGGCCGCATGACGATCACGTAAACTGCTGCCGGTTGCGCTTCCCGTGCTGTGGCTCGCCGTCTTGGGATCTGCCGTGCAAGTGATCTACGCGCGGCACAAGGCGCGCGATCTGTTCGTCCACTTGGAAAAACTCAATGCCGAGCGCGATTCGCTCGAAATGGAATGGGGCCGTCTGCAACTCGAACAAAGCTATTGGTCCTCGCATGCGTTCGTCGAGCGCGTCGCGAACGCCAAGCTGCAAATGAATCTGCCGCAAACTCGCGATGTGCGGATCGTGCGTCCGTGAAGCATCGCGCGAGCGACAGCCGGCGCTCAAGCGAAGAGTTATCGCTGGCGATCGAGCGTTGGTTCTGGGGCTCGTGGTGCTCGGCGCCGTCGGGCTCGCGGCGCGCGCCGTGGAACTGCAGTTGCTCGATCACGGATTTCTCGCCAAACAGGGCGACGATCGCTCGATGCGCGTGGTCAAGATCGCCGCGCATCGCGGCGCGATCACCGATCGCTCCGGCGAGCCGCTGGCCGTCAGCACGCCGGTCGACAGCGTGTGGGTCAATCCGCAGGAATTGAACGACAACATCGATCAGCTGCCGAAGCTCGCGAAGGCGTTGAAACAAGATCAGCAGCTGCTCGGCGAGGCGCATCACCAGCAATCTCGATCGCGAGTTTCTCTATCTGGAGCGCCACATGCCGCCCGAGCAGGCGGCGCACATCAAGGCGCTCGGAATCCCGGGCGTGTACCTGCTGCGCGAATATCGACGCTACTACCCCGCCGGCGAAGTGGCGGGGCACGTCGTCGGATTCACGACCAGTCGATGACCAGGGCCAGGAGGGCCTCGAGCTCGGCTACGATCAATTGCTGAACGGCGAGGATGGCGCCAAGCGCGTCATTCAGGACCTGTACGGGCGCTACGTGGAGAACGTCGAGAGCATTCGCGCGCCCCGGCCGGGCCGCGATCTCGTCACCAGCATCGACCTGCGCATTCAATATCTCGCCTATCGCGAACTGAAGGCGGCGATGCAGGAGTACCGCGCGCAGGCCGGTTCCGTCATCGTCATCGACGTCGACACGGGCGAAGTGTTGGCCAT
Organism: uncultured Gammaproteobacteria bacterium; assembly: GCA_963783185.1. Lineage (GTDB taxonomy): Bacteria > Pseudomonadota > Gammaproteobacteria > Steroidobacterales > Steroidobacteraceae > Bog-1198. The sequence goes on from CAWAMT010000008.1 coordinate 90,216, forward strand.
GGTGAATCAGCCCTCCTACAACCCCAATGACCGCGAACAACTCAAGGCCGGGCTGTACCGCAATCGCGCCGCCACCGACATTTTCGAGCCCGGATCCAGCATCAAGCCGTTCATCATGGCCGCCGCGCTCGCCTCCGGACAGTACCGCGCCGACAGCGTGGTGGACACCTCGCCGGGTTTCGTGCAGGTCGGCAACAAGGTATTCGAGGACGAAAAGAATCTTGGCGTGATCGATCTGGCCACCATTTTGGCGAAGTCGAGCAACGTCGGCACCGCCAAGGTCGCGCTGTCGCTCAAACCCGAACAGATTTGGAGCACGCTCACGAGCTTGGGGTTGGGCCAGGTGACCGGCAGCGACTACCCGGGCGAGTCGGCCGGCATGCTGAGCAATTATTCGCATTGGCGGCCGATCGGCATCGCCACCCTGTCGCATGGTTATGGGCTTTCGGTGACGCCGCTGCAGCTGGCGCATGCCTACGCGACCATCGGTGCGGGCGGCATCAGGCGGCCGATTTCCTTCGAACGCGTTTCCGGGCCCGGTGCCGGGCGAACAGGTGTTGGATCCCAAAGTCGCGCGGGCGCTGGTGCAATTGATGGAGCAGGTCGTCGAAAAGGGCGGCACGGCGACGCGCGCTTCGCTGATCGGCTATCGGGTATCCGGAAAGACGGGTACCGCGTTCAAATCAATCGCAGGCGGGTATTCCACCGACCGAATCATGGCGGTATTTGCCGGCTTGGTGCCGGCGTCGCACCCGAAACTGGCCACGGTGGTGGTGATCGACGAGCCGAGCCGGGATTTGCACGAGGTCGGCACGTTGGCCCAGGGCGGCACGGTGGCGGCGCCGGTGTTTGCCAGCGTGATGTCAGGCGCGCTGCGCCTCATGGACGTGCCGCCCGACGATTTGCAGAACGTGCCGGCGGCGACGCTGGTGCAGGCCAACGTCCTGCCATGAACACCGCGAGCGTATCCCTGATGTGGCTTCTAGACGGCATCGCAGCCCTGCCCAAGAACGACGCTCGTATCGTGGACCTGACCCTCGACAGCCGCGAAGTGCGCGCTGGGAGCCTGTTTTTCGCGCTGCCCGGGCGCCGATCGCACGGGCTTGCATTTGCCGCCGAGGCCGCAGCGCGCGGCGCGAGCGCAGTATTGTGGGAACCGAGCCCCGATGCGGAATTACCCGTGCTCGTCCCCGTCGGTTTTTGCCGCCCCGGTGGCGGACTTGCACAAATTGGTAGGCCGTATTGCCGATCGGTTCTTCAACTGGCCGTCCTCGCAGCTGCGCGTCGTGGCCATCACCGGCACCAACGGCAAAACCACCTGTGCGTACTTGCTGGCGCAGGCCTTGAAGCGCCTCGAGTCCGACGCGGCATATATGGGCACGATCGGTTGGGGCCGGATCGGCGCGCTCGTAACGCAGGCTCGCACGACGCCCGACGCCATCAGCGTGCATCGCACGCTCGCGCAGCTCAAGGCGCAGGGCGTGCGGGATGTCGCGATGGAAGTCTCCTCTCATGCACTGGATCAAGGCCGCGTGGACGGCGTGCGCTTTCACAGCGCCGCGTTCACCAATTTGAGCCGCGATCACTTGGACTACCACCCCTCCATGCAAGCGTATGGCGAGACCAAGGCACGCTTGTTCGCGAATGAAAATCTGCAGCACGTGATCATCAATATCGGCGACGCGTTCGGCCGCGAGGTAGCACAGGCTTATACGGGACGCGCTCCGCTGACCGTCGTTTGGATCGGCGCCGACGGAGCCGGCTGGCTGGCGGACCGCTCACTTTATGCGAGCGGCGTGGCGGTCGATGCGCACGGCGTGTCGATGACGCTCGACGGCAGCTTCGGCAAGGTGCACCTCCGTACGCGGCTGCTCGGCCGCTTCAACGCCGAGAACGCGCTGGTCGTGCTCGCCTGCCTGCTGTCCCTGGGGGCATCGCTCGAAGAGGCCGCAACGGCTCTCGCCGAGTGCGCGGCGCCCCCCGGCAGAATGGAAATGATCGAGAGCGAGGCGCGAGGCAAGCCGTTGGCCGTGATCGACTACGCGCACACACCGGACGCTCTTGCCAAGGCTTTGGCGGCGCTGCGCGAACATTGCCGTGGCGCTTTGTGGTGCGTGTTCGGTTGCGGCGGCGATCGCGACCCTGGCAAACGTCCGCTGATGGGCGCCGTCGCCGATGAGCTCGCGGATCAAATCATCGTCACCGATGACAACCCACGTTCCGAAAATCCGGAGGAGATCATTCGCGGCATTACCGGCGCCATCAAATTGCACGGCGTGCGCGTGATTCACGACCGCGGCGAGGCGATTGCGGCAGCGCTGAACGAAGCCGCCGCGGCGGATGTGGTGCTCATCGCCGGCAAGGGACATGAGGACTACCAGATCTACGGTTCGACACGCCGCAGCTTCAGCGATCGGGTGGAAGCGATGCGTCATCTGGGGGCAGCAGCATGATCGAGCGGCCGCAATGAAGCGAACATTGCGTGAGGCGGCGCGAGCGCTCGGCGGCCAACTGATCGGGGATGACAGTCGCTACTGCTTGGTCTCGACCGACAGCCGCACGCTAACGCCGGGCGCGCTGTTCGTCGCGCTGCGCGGGCCTAACTTCGACGGCACGGAATTTGCCGCCGCAGCCGCGGCGCGCGGCGCGGTCGGAGCTGTGGTCGATCGAGCCGTGCCGTCGGCGAAGCTCCCGCAGATCGTGGTAGCCGACGCGCTGCAAGCCCTGCAGCAGCTGGCACAGTCGTGGCGCGCCGATTTCTCCATACCGATCGTGGCGGTGGGCGGCAGCAACGGCAAGACCACCGCGAAGGAAATGACGGCGGCGATCCTGTCGCGCATGGGCCCTTGCTTGGCCACGCACGGAAATCTCAACAATCACATCGGCGTGCCCGTGACATTGATGCGGCTGGAGCCGTCGCATCGCAGCGCGGTGATCGAGATGGGCGCCAATCGTGTCGGCGATGTCGCCGAGCTGGTCCGCCTGGCGCGGCCGACCGTCGGATTGATTACCAACGCCGGCGCCGAACACCTCGAGGGTTTCGGCAATTTGGATGGCGTCGCCCAGGGAGAGGGGGAAATGGTGGCGGGGCTCGGAGCTGACGCCACCGGGATCATCAACGCCGACGACGCTTACGCCGCCTATTGGCGGGGAGTGTCCAAGGCGGCGCGCATCGTCACCTTCGGCGTGCACGCTTCAGCCGACTTCATGGCGAGAAATGCCATTCAGGCGATCGAGCGGGGAGAGTTCGCCACGCGCTTCACGCTCAAGTGTCCGCTCGGCGAGCAGGCGATCATGCTCAAGGCGGGCGGCTCGCACAATATCGCCAATGCCTTGGGCGCCGCCGCCGCAGCGTGCGCCGCGGGGGCGTCGCTCGGCGATATCGCGGCAGGCCTCGCGGATTTCCGCGCCGTGTCCGGCCGCCTGCAGCTCAAGGCGGGTCTGCGCGACAGCTGGATCATCGACGATTCTTACAACGCCAACCCGAGTTCAGTGCGCGCCGGGCTCGAGGTGCTGCGCTCGCTCACGGGCGTCACGTGGCTGGTGCTCGCGGACATGGCGGAACTCGGCGAGCACACTTCGGACAGTCACGCTCACGCGGGCAGCTATGCGCGAGACTGCGGCGTCAAACGCCTGTTCGCTTGCGGGCCGCAAAGTTCGCGCGCGGTCGAGACCTTCGGGTCGGGCGGCGAATGGTTTCCGGATGTGGATTCATTGATCCGCCGCCTGCAGGCGGAGCTCGCGCCGGGAGTCACGGTGCTCATCAAGGGTTCGCGTGTCAATCGCCTGGAACGAGTAGTGCAGGCGCTAAGCAGCGGAGCGAACTGACCCGATGCTGCTCTACCTCACCGAATATCTTGCGAGGAGCCATTCCGGCTTCCACGTGTTTCAGTACCTCACCCTGCGGGGCATTCTTGCCGCGATGACGGCGCTCGCCATGGCAATGTTCATCGGGCCGCGCATGATCGCCGCCTTGAGCCGCTACCAAATCGGTCAGCAGGTTCGCAGCGACGGTCCGCAGACGCACTTGCTGAAATCCGGGACTCCCACCATGGGCGGCGGCCTCATCTTGGTGGCCATGGTGTTCGCGACATTGTTGTGGGCGGATTTGTCCAGCCGCTTCGTCTGGATCCTCGTGGCAACGACACTTGCATTCGGCGGCATCGGTTTCTACGACGACTATTTGAAATTGGTGGTCGGCAATTCCAAAGGGCTGCCGGCCCGCTACAAATATTTGGCGCAGTCGGTGGCGGCTCTGTGCGCGGCGTACAGCCTGCACCATTTTCATCTGTCGACGGCCGAGACGTCGCTGTACGTTCCGTTCTTCAAAACCGTGGCTGTGCCGATGACGACCGCGGGATTCATTGCCTACGCATACCTCGTCATCGTCGGTACCAGCAACGCCGTGAATCTAACCGACGGCCTCGACGGGCTCGCGATCATGCCGGCGGTGATGGTGGCCGCGGCACTCGGCGTATTTGCCTACGCCACCGGCAATATCAAATTCGCCACTTATCTGCAGATTCCATACATCACCGGCGTCGGCGAAGTGCTCGTCTTTTGCGCCACCACCGTCGGCGCGGGCCTCGGATTTCTGTGGTTCAACTCTTACCCCGCGGAAGTCTTCATGGGTGACGTCGGTGCATTGGCCATCGGAGCCGCCCTCGGCACCGTTGCCGTGATCGTGCGTCAGGAGATCGTGCTGTTCGTCATGGGCGGTGTGTTCGTGCTCGAGACGGTTTCGGTGATGCTCCAAGTGGCGTCGTTCAAGCTCACCGGCAAGCGAATTTTTCGCATGGCCCCGCTGCATCATCATTTCGAGCTCAAGGGGTGGTCCGAGCCCAAAGTCATCGTGCGCTTTTGGATCATCAGCTTTTTGCTCGTGTTGGCCGGCCTCGCCACATTGAAGATCCGGTGATGGCCAGCGTCGTAGTCGGACTCGGCAAGACGGGGGCATCGTGCTTGCGCTATTTGGCCAAACGCGGGATCCCGGTGTCGGCCACCGATACGCGCAGCGCCCCCCCGGGAATTGCCGAACTCGGCGACCTGGCCGGGACGCTCGATCTGCGCCTGGGTGGGTTCGATTTGTCGCTGCTCGACGGCGCCTCGCAGGTGTTGATGTCGCCGGGCGTTTCGCTCGAGGAGCCGATCGCCTCGCAGGCGCGAGCGCGCGGCATCGAGGTGCTGGGCGACATCGAACTTTTTGCGCGCGCGGTACGGGCGCCCGTCATCGGGGTCACCGGCACCAACGGCAAGAGCACGGTGACCAGTTTGGTCGCGCGCATGGCCGCGGCGGCCGGGCGGCGCGTGCTTGCCGGCGGCAATCTCGGTGTCCCGGTCCTCGACCTGCTGGAACTCGAGACTCCCGATTTGTACGTGCTCGAGCTGTCGAGTTTCCAATTGGAAACCACCTCTTCGCTGGATCTATTGGCCGCCGTGGTCCTCAACGTCACCGCGGATCACATGGACCGCTATGCGTCGATCGTCGACTATGCCCGCGCCAAGGCGCGGATCTTCGCCAAGGCTGCGACCGTCGTGCTGAATGCGGACGATCCGCTCGTGGCGGCGATGGGCGGGGAGGCCGCTCGCGAGGTGGCCGGCCGCAAGGTGCGGGTGGTGACATTTTCCACCCGGCACATGGACGCGGACTTCGCGCTGTTGCGGACCGGCGGCGAAACTTACTTGGCGCGCCGCGGTGAGCCTTTGCTCGATACCTCGCGCATGAAGCTCACGGGATTGCACAACGCCGCAAACGCGTTGGCCGCGCTCGCGCTCGGCGAGGCGGCAGGTCTCGGACTCGCGGCCATGCTTGAGACGCTCGAGTCTTTCCCCGGACTCAAGCATCGTTCGGAGTGGGTCGCCGATATCGCGGGTGTGCGCTACATCGATGACTCGAAGGGCACGAATGTCGGCGCGACCGTGGCGGCGGTGTCGGGCTTGGCCGGGCCCTTGGTCATCATCGCGGGCGGAGAGGGCAAGGGTCAGGATTTCACGCCGCTTGCCGCGGCATTCCGGAATAAGGTCCGGCACGCAGTACTGATCGGCAAGGATGCCGCGGCTATCGACAGAGCAATGCAAGGGATTTGCACGATCGAGCGCGCGACGACGCTGCAAGCCGCCGTGCGCGCTGCCGCCGCCGAGGCGCGGCCGGGCGACACGGTATTGCTGTCGCCTGCCTGCGCCAGCTTCGACATGTTTCGAGATTATGGTCACCGCGGCGATGTGTTCGCCGCGGAAGTCCGTGCGCTCGAGGGGCAACCGCGATGAACGCCGCCACAATGTCCTACGGTGTGCGTGCCCGGGAGCGGATGCCGTTCGCATGGGACACGGTGACGCTCGGCCTCACCGCCGCTCTGTTGCTGGTGGGCCTGGTCATGGTCACCTCCGCTTCCATGTCGATTGCCGCGAAGGATTTAGGCGACCCGTTCTACTTCTTGGAGCGCCAGTTCGTTTTCTGTCTGGTCGGGGTGCTGTGCGCCTGGGTCCTCACCCGAGTGCCGGTGGCTCTGTGGGACAAGTGGAGTCTCGCCCTCTTGCTGTTCGCTTTGCTGCTGTTGCTCCTGGTGCTGATTCCGGGTCTGGGTGCGACGGTCAACGGCGCACGACGCTGGATGCGCATCGGTCCGATGAATTTTCAAGTCTCCGAGCTCGCCAAGGTGTTGGTGTTGACTTGGGTTTGCAGTTATTGCGTGCGCAAACGCGAGGAGCTCAAGAGTTCCTTTCCCGGTCTCGGCAAGCCGGTCGGACTCCTGACCATCACGGCGCTGCTGCTGCTCCTCGAACCGGACTTCGGCGCCGCCACGGTGTTGTTCGCCACCGGCTTCGCGGTGCTGTTTGTTGCCGGAGCCCGCCTGCGCTACGTTTTGCTGCTCGTCTGCGCCGCGGCGTTGGCGTTTGCGGTGCTGGCGCTCACCTCGGCCTATCGCCTCAAGCGGCTCACCGGATTCCTGCATCCCTGGGACGATCCGTTCAACGGCGGTTTTCAGTTGACGCAATCGTTGATCGCGATCGGGCGCGGATCATGGTTCGGCGTCGGCCTCGGCAGCAGCGTGCAGAAGTTGTTCTACTTGCCCGAGGCCCATACCGACTTTGTGTTCGCCGTGCTCGCCGAAGAACTGGGATTGGTCGGAGTGATCGGCGTGCTCGCCTTGTTCGTCGTGCTGGTGTGGCGTGCTTTTCAAATTTCGCGCATGGCGGCTCAGGCGGGCCTTCAATTTCAGTCTTACGTGGCGCTCGCTTTTGGCGTCTGGCTCGGCCTGCAGGCCATCGTGAACATCGGCGTCAACATGGGGGTGTTGCCGACAAAGGGTTTGACACTCCCGCTGCTCAGCTACGGCCGCAGCAGTTTGCTGGTGAGCTTGGGATGGATCGGTGTGCTGCTCCGGATCTATCACGAGATCAAATGCACCTCGCGATCAGCTGTGATGCGCGCGCCGGGAGCGTCGCGATGAGCGGCGGGTCGGTCATGGGAGGCCCCGTGCTCATCATGGCGGGAGGTACCGGGGGGCACGTGTTCCCCGCGCTCGCGGTGGCCAAGGTGTTGCGCGATCGCGGAGTCGCCGTGGTGTGGCTGGGCGTGCCCGCCAGCATGGAGTCGCGCCTGGTGCCGGCGCAGGGCTTCCCGATCGAATGGGTGCGAATTGCGGGGATTCGCGGCAAGGGTCTTTCGGCCTGGGCGCTGGCGCCGCTGCGCGTCATCGGCGCTCTGTTTCAGTCGCTTCGGATACTGCACCGTGTGCGGCCGCGCGCCGTCCTTGGCGCGGGCGGATACGTCAGCGGCCCGGGTGGAATCGCCGCGTGGCTGCTGCGCATTCCGCTTCTGATCCATGAACAGAATGCAGTCGCCGGTTTGACCAATCGCTACCTGTCGCATTTCGCAGCGAAGGTGTTGGAAGCGTTCCCCGGCAGCTTTCGTGCCGGCGCCCACGCCCGCACCATCGGCAACCCGGTGCGATCCGACATTGCCGCGATCCCGGAGCCCGCGGTGCGTTTTGCAGGCCGCGAACCCCGCGCGCGTCTGCTGGTGTTCGGCGGCAGCCAAGGGGCGCAACGCCTGAATGCCGTTGTGCCCGAGGCCCTCGCACGATTGGATCCCGCGCGGCGCCCGCAAGTTCGCCACCAGGCCGGTGAGCGCGGACTCGAGGCCGCGCGCGCCGCCTATCTTAAGCTCGAAGTCGAGGCCGAGATCCTGCCGTTCATCGAAGATATGGCGGCGGCCTATGCCTGGGCGGATCTCGCCCTGTGCCGGGCCGGCGCCATGACCATCGCCGAGTTGCAAGCTGCCGGCTTGGGCGCGCTGCTCGTGCCGCTGCCGGCGGCAACCGACGACCACCAAACCAAGAACGCCGAAGTCATGGTGCGGATCGGCGCGGGCCGAGTGCTCCAAGAACGCGATTTGACGCCGGACAGCTTGAGCGCGTGTATTGCCGAACTCACGGCGGATCGAGCGCGGACGCTCAAGATGGCGGAAGCAGCCCGGTCGTCGCGCAACATCGACGCAGCGGCGCGCCTCGCTGATCTTTGCATTGCGGCGGGGGAATGCGCATGAACGATCGCATGCGCCGCATTCATATCATCCATCTGGTCGGCATCGGCGGCAGCGGAATGGGCGGGATCGCCGAGGTGTTGCTCAACTTGGGCTACGAAGTGCAGGGATCGGATCTCAAGGCGAACGCCGTGACGCAGCGTTTGGCCCGTCTCGGCGCGAAAATCTTCGTGGGGCATTCGGCGGAGAATTTAGGGAAGGCTGACGTAGTGGTCGTATCGACCGCCGTCAGCTCCGCGAATCCCGAAATAGCCGCGGCCCTCGAATCGCGCATTCCGGTGGTGCCGCGCGCGGAAATGCTCGGCGAGCTGATGCGCTTTCGCTACTCCGTCGCGGTCGCAGGAACCCATGGTAAGACCACGACCACGAGCTTGGTTGCCAGCGTGCTCGCCGAAGGCGGTCTGGATCCGACCTTCGTCATCGGCGGCCGGCTGAAGAGCGCCGACAGCAACGCGCGGCTCGGCGCGGGCCGCTACTTGGTCGCCGAAGCGGATGAGAGCGATGCATCGTTCATGCACTTGCAGCCGATGATTGCCATCGTTACCAACATCGACAACGATCACTTGGCCACCCATGAAGGCGATTTCGGCCGGCTCAAACAGAGCTTCGTCGATTTTTTGCACAACCTGCCGTTCTACGGGCTCGCGGTACTGTGCGTCGATGACGTCCACGTACAAAGCATTCTGCAGACGGTGCAGCGGCCGTTCGTTACCTACGGTTTCGCGGAGGGCGCCGACGTCCGTGCAATCGAGATCGAGCGCGTGGGTTTGCAGTCGCGCTATTACGCACTGCGAGAGGGGCGCGCACCGCTCGAGCTCACCATCAATCTGCCCGGACGGCACAATGTGCTGAACTCGCTCGCCGCAGTCGCTGTCGCCACCGAGCTCGACGTGGCCGACGCAGCCATTCAGAAAGCGTTGGCTAATTTTCAAGGCATCGATCGACGATTGCAGCAGCTCGGCGAAATCCATTGGCCGGGCGGCTGCGCCCTGATCATCGACGACTATGCCCATCATCCCACCGAAGTCGCCGCCACTCTCGATGCCGTGCGTCAGGCGTGGCCGTCGCGCCGGCTGGTGCTGGCGTTTCAGCCGCACCGCTACACGCGTACCCGTGACCTCTTGGACGATTTCGGCCGCACCTTGAGCGAGTGCGACGTGTTGCTCGTCACGGAGGTCTACGCGGCGGGCGAGGCACCGATTGCCGGGGCCGACGGACGCGCGATTTGCCGCGCCGTGCGCACCCGCGGACTCATCGAGCCCGTATTCGTGGAACGCGTCGATGATCTCGCCGACTCGCTGCGCAGCGTGCTGCACGACGGCGATGTGGTGCTGACCATGGGCGCCGGCAACATCGGCACCATCGCACAAGAGCTCAAGAGCCGTTTTGCGGCGGGAGCGGCGGCATGACCGGCGCATTGCGCGCGGCAGGTCCGATTTTGGCGCCGGAATTCGCCGCGCGAGTTCTGCGCGATGTACCGATGTCCAAACACACTTCCTGGCACGCGGGCGGCCCGGCCGACCTCTTCTTTGTTCCGCGGGACATCGTGGACTTGGCGGGCTTCATCAGACAGCTGCCGCCAGAATTGCCGCTGCTGTGGGTCGGTCTCGGCAGCAATCTATTGGTCCGGGACGGCGGCGTGCGCGGTGCCGTGGTGTCGACGCACGGTGCGCTCGGCGCGCTCGAGCGTGTCAGCGCCACGCGCATCTACGCCGGGGCGGGAGTGCCCTGCGGGCGCATCGCCCGCCAATGCGTGAAATGGGGCATGGGGCCCGCTGAATTTTTTGCCGGTATTCCGGGGACCCTGGGCGGCGCTCTCGCGATGAACGCCGGGGCCTGGGGCGGCGAAACCTGGCGCCACGTCCTCGAGGTCGAAGTGCTCGATCGGCGCGGCGCCCGGCACACGCGCCAGCCCGCCGAGTATGAGATCGGGTACCGCCACGTGCGCGGACCCGCCGATGAGTGGTTCGTCGCTGCACGCCTGGAGTTCGAGCGCAAGCCGGGCGTGAACGACGCCGCCATGCGCGAACTGTTGGAGCGTCGCAAGCAAACCCAGCCGATCGGCGAATGGAGCTGCGGTTCGGTGTTCACCAACCCGCCCGGCGAACATGCGGCGCGGTTGATCGAAAGCGCGGGCTTGAAAGGATTTCGGATCGGCGACGCGTCGGTGTCCGAGAAGCACGCCAACTTCATCATCAATCACGGATCCGCCCGTGCCGCCGACATCGAAGCGCTAATCCTGCATGTACAGCGCACGGTTGCAGCGGTCACACAAAATCGAGCTCGCGACCGAAGTCAGAATCGTGGGAGAGCCGGCATGAGCTTGCTCATAGCGCAACCGGACGCGCGACAAGCGCGAGCGAGCGAGGAGTTCGGTAAGGTCGCCGTGCTCTTGGGCGGCGACTCCACCGAGCGGGAGATCTCGCTGCTCAGCGGTCATGCGGTGCTGAACGCGTTGAAGCGCCGCGGCGTGAACGCGCTCGCGTTCGATCCGGGCGAGCGGCCCGTGCAGGAATTGGCGAGCGAAAAGTTCGACCGCGCGTGGATCGCTCTGCACGGTCCGGGGGGCGAGGATGGGCTGATGCAAGGGGCGCTCGAGTGGTTGGGCATCCCTTACACGGGGAGCGGGGTGCTCGCCTCCGCGCTCACGATGGACAAACTCAAGACCAAGCGCGTCGTCGTGGGCGCGGGCTTGGCCGCACCGGAATACGCGGTGCTGTCGGACCTTGCCGATCTGCCGCAGGCGCTTGCGAGCATCGGTCTGCCGATGATGGTCAAGCCTGCCTCGCAGGGCTCGAGCGTCGGCATCACCAAGGTCAAAGCAGCCGCGGAATTGCGCGGCGCGTTCGAGGAGGCAAGAAAGGTCGATCCCCTCGTATTCGCCGAACGGTTCATTTCGGGCGATGAATTCACCATCGGCGTGCTCAAAGATCGCGGACTGCCCTCGATTCGCATCGAGCCCGCGACGGAGTTTTATGATTACGAGGCGAAGTACTTCCGCGACGATACGAAGTATCACTGCCCGAGCGGCCTCGACGATGCCGCCGAAGCCGAATTGCAATCCGCCGCTCTCGCCACCTTTCGCGTAACCGATTGCTTCGGCTGGGGCCGAGTGGACTTCATGCGCAGATCGGGCGACCAATAAATTCTATTTCATCGAAATCAATACGACGCCCGGCATGACCGATCACAGCTTGGTGCCTATGGCGGCACGCCGCGCCGGGATCGATTTCGAGGAGCTGGTCTGGCGCGTCCTCGAAACCAGCTTCTCAAGGATGCGCCGATGAACCTCAATTGGCTTACTCGCCGCAATCGATTCAAGAATCGCGCAAAGGCCGAAAAGCCCAAGTGGCAGTGGCCGAAATTCGTCAAGGAATGGCGCACGCATGCGCGGCGTGCGGCGCTTCTCGCCTTGACCGTCGGGGCTTTGGGCGCGCTCACGTGGGCGCTCGACCGGCCGGTGCACATGATTTCCATGGACGGCAGCTTCCAGCGAGTCTCGCCCGGGCAAATCGAAAAGGCCGTCGCGCCGTTTGCTCATGCCGGATTCATGTCCGCCGATCTGGACGGCATCCAGCGCGCAGTCGAGTCGGTGCCCTGGGTCGATCACGCGCGCGTGCAGCGCCGCTGGCCGAACAGCCTGCACGTCACCGTGATCGAGCAAACGGCGGCCGCACGTTGGGGCGAATCGGGATTGCTCAACATCCGCGGCGAGTTGTTCGTCAAGTCCGCTGCCCATGTTCCGGCGGAGCTGCCGCATCTGAGCGGTCCGGAAGGCACCGAGTCTCAGGTCGCACAGCGCTACACGTCGGCGCAGGGGCGCCTGTTGGAAGCCGGCATGCGCATTGCGGCGCTGCGCCTCGATGAGCGCGGCGCGTGGGAAATGGATCTGGACAGCGGCGTGACGGTGCGGCTCGGACGGCGCGAGGTCGATGAAAGGATCGATCGCTTCATCCGCACCGCCTCGCAGGTGATCGCCCACCGATTGAATGAAATTACCTATGTGGACATGCGCTACTCGAATGGCTTTGCCATCGGCTGGCGCAGCCCGGTGGCGCCGGCATCGGTACCCGCTAAACATTCCGACGACAGCGACGCCTGAAGGAATTCTTGAAAAGACATGGCTAAGCGTTCTGACCGCAATTTGATAGTGGGCCTCGACATAGGCACGAGCAAGGTCGTGGCCATCGTCGGCGAAATCAAGCCCGACGGGGTGCTCGAGATCATTGGGATCGGCAGTCATCCGTCGCGCGGCCTGAAGAAAGGCGTCGTGGTGAATATCGAGTCCACCGTGCAATCGATTCAGCGCGCCGTGGAAGAGGCCGAGCTCATGGCGGGCTGCGAAATTCACTCGGTGTACGCGGGAATCGCAGGCAGCCACGTGCGCAGCCTCAACTCTCACGGAATCGTGGCCATCAAGGACAAGGAGGTCGTGCAGGGCGACGTCGAGCGCGTGATCGATGCCGCGAAGGCCGTCGCGATCCCGGCCGATCAGAAAATCCTTCACGTGCTGCCGCAGGAATACATCGTCGACACGCAGGAGGGAATTCGCGATCCGATCGGCATGTCCGGCGTGCGCCTCGAGGCGAAGGTGCACATCGTGACCGGCGCGGACAGCGCGGCGCAGAACATCGTCAAGTGCGTGCAGCGCTGCGGGTTGGCGGTCGACGACATCGTGCTGGAACAACTGGCGTCGAGCTACGCCGTACTTACCGAAGATGAAAAGGATTTGGGCGTGTGCGTCGTCGACATCGGAGGAGGGACCACCGACATCGCCGTGTTCGGCGGCGGCGCAATCCGCCACACCGCCGTCATTCCGATCGCCGGCGATCAGGTTACCAACGATATTGCGGTGTCCATGCGTACGCCGACCCAGTATGCCGAGGACATCAAGATCAAGTACGCCTGCGCGCTGTCGCAATTGGCGAATCCCGACGAGACCATCGAGGTGCCCAGCGTCGGCGATCGGCCGCCGCGCCGTCTGGCGCGCCAGACGCTCGCCGAAATCGTCGAGCCTCGCTACGAGGAATTATTCGGTTTGATTCGCGACGAACTGCGCCGCACCGGCCTCGAGGAATCGGTGGCGACGGGCATCGTGCTCACCGGCGGCAGCGCAAAGATGGAGGGCGCCATCGAATTGGCCGAAGAAGTGTTTCACATGCCGGTACGGCTCGGCGTGCCTCAGTACGTCAGCGGACTCGCCGACGTGGTGAGCAATCCGATTCATGCCACCGGCGTCGGATTGTTGCTGTACGCGAAAAGCAACTTGGACATGCAACGCACGGAAGCGCCGCTGCTCGCAGGCGGCATGAAGTCGATTTTTGAACGAATGAAGGCGTGGTTTCAGGGCAATTTTTAAACCGAAGGAGAACTCGAATGTTCGAACTAATGGACTCTTATAGTCAAAGCGCCGTGATCAAGGTTCTGGGCGTGGGCGGCGGCGGCGGCAACGCAGTCTCGCACATGGTGCAAGCGGGCCTCGAGGGCGTGGATTTCATTTGCATCAACACCGATGCGCAGGCACTCAAGCACTCGAAGGTGCGCACGGCGCTGCAGATCGGCTGCAACATCACCAAGGGCTTGGGCGCGGGCGCCGATCCGGAAGTCGGACGCCAAGCGGCGATGGAAGACCGTGACCGAATCATCGAACTCATCGAAGGTTGCGACATGCTGTTCATCACCGCCGGCATGGGCGGCGGCACGGGAACGGGTGCCGCTCCGGTGGTCGCGCAAGTCGCCAAAGAACTCGGCATCTTGACGGTGGCCGTCGTGACGCGGCCCTTCGAAATGGAAGGCAACAAGCGCTCGCGCGTCGCCGATCAGGGGATGCTGGAGCTCTCCAAGTATGTCGATTCATTGATCACGATCCCGAACCAAAAATTGCTGTCGGTTTTGGGCAGCAACACCACTCTCCTCGACGCATTCAAAGCGGCGAATACGGTGCTGCAAGGGGCCGTTCAAGGCATCGCGGAACTGATCACTCGTCCCGGCCTGATCAACGTCGACTTCGCCGACGTGCGAACCGTCATGTCGGAAACCGGGATGGCCATGATGGGTTCGGGCGCCGCGGCAGGCGAGGACCGCGCGCGCGAAGCGGCCGAGGCGGCGATCTCCAGCCCCTTGCTCGAGGACATCAACCTCTCCGGCGCCCAGGGCATCCTGGTCAACGTCACTGCGGGCATGGACCTGTCCATCGGCGAATTTCAGGAAGTCGGCAACGTCATCAAGCAATTCGCTTCGGACGATGCGACCGTGGTGGTGGGCACCGTCATCGATCCGGAGATGGCCAACCAGATCCGGGTCACCGTGGTCGCGACCGGCCTCGGAAAGCCGGTGGCGCGGGCTGCTCCCCACCCGGTCTCGCACGCCGCCCAAGCGATGGCACCGCCGCCGACGATGCGCGTGGTGCGGCACAAGTCGGCGATGGCGCCGACCGACTACGCCATCCTGGACAAGCCGACGGTGCAGCGTCAGCGCGCGGTGGGCGATGGCCTGCGGTCGGATGCCGCGTCGGAAGATTTGCTCGACATTCCGGCCTTCTTGCGGCGGCAAGCTGACTAGTTGCGGCATCGACAATTCAATAAATGGCGCCCGCGGGGAACTAATACTTCCCTGGGGGCGCCGAATTGAACCGTCTCCCAACTTTAAGCGAACCTGCCGCCTGTGATACCTTTGTGATAGTTAACATAGTTTGCCGACCGCGGTCCCCATAGATGCTGAATCAACGAACACTGAAGAACTCGATTCGTGCCACGGGAGTGGGCTTACACACCGGAAAGAAGGTCCTCATGACGCTGCGGCCGGCGCTGCCGGATACCGGTATCGTGTTTCGCCGGATCGATTTGGATCAGCCGGTGGATATCAAGGCCCGTGCCCAGAACGTCGGCGACACGATGATGGGCACGACCCTGCATAGCGGCGACATCAAGGTCTCGACCGTCGAGCACTTGCTGTCCGCGCTGGCGGGATTGGGTGTGGACAACGCGCTCGTGGAAGTGAGCGCCGGGGAGGTGCCCATCATGGATGGCAGCGCCGGCCCTTTCGTGTTTTTACTTCAATCGGCGGGAATCGAGGAACAGAAGGCCCCAAAGCGCTTCATTCGAATTCTCGAGAGCCTGCAAGTCGATGACGGCGACAAGTGGGCGCGCTTCGATCCCTACGACGGCTTCAAAGTGAATTTCGAGATCGAATTCGATCACCCGACGTTCAAAAAGCACTCGCAAGTCGCTTCGATGGATTTTTCGACGACCTCGTTCTTGCGCGAGGTGAGCCGTGCGCGGACCTTCGGTTTCATGCGCGACCTCGAGAGCCTGCGGGCGCGGAATCTGGCGCTCGGCGGCAATATGGACAACGCCATCGTGCTCGACGACTACCGGGTCTTGAACGAGGATGGGTTGCGCTACGAAGACGAATTCGTCAAGCACAAGATCCTCGACGCGATCGGCGACTTGTACTTGCTCGGGCACAGCCTGATCGGTGAATTCAGCGGCTACAAATCCGGCCATGCGCTCAACAATAAATTGCTGCGGGAGCTCATCAGCACCCAAAGCGCTTGGGAAGAGGTGACCTTCGAGAGCTTGGCGGAGGCGCCGATCTCCTATGTCGCCGCGGCTGCCCGCGCGTAAGGGCGTAAACTAAGGGCTAGCGGGCTTGGGCTTGGGCGGTGGCGGGACACCTTGATGCGGACGCTCTGGATTTCCACCCCCATGGATTCACTGACCCGTTTGCGCAGCGTTTCGGTGACATAGCGCAGGCGCGATGCCCAGGCGGCGCCGACCACCCCGATGGTGAGGCGTCCCTCCTCGACTCCGGCGCTGGCGACATTCTCGGCGAGTTTCGGCGGCAGCCCGGAACAGACATGGGCCAGCACCACGGAACGTTCCCGGCTTTGGCTTGTCAGGGTAGTGAGCCGTTTACTTCCTGAAGTCAATAACTCACTGATATTATTGTATTTTCGCACTGCAGCACGCTTGCGAGACCAGAGAAATGTGTATTCAAAGCGTGCTTAATTCCTTGTTTTGGGTCACCTAATTCTGCATAGTCTACCCCGTTCTCCCGCCAAGCCATGGGGGCTTCCGCGACAATGACGGCCTCGGAACAATAACCCCAATATGAATGTCATTTTCGTCGGCCGTAAGACCGGCCTAGTCAAGCAGCTCGACCTGCGCCACCCCCTGGTGGTCGCCGCTGCCTTCGCCTTGGTGTTTGCCATCGTGGGGGGCGCATTTTCCATGGGCGTCGGCCTAGGTGCCCGTCACCGGGGCGCCAATCCCATCGATCAGCTGGGCAATTGGTCCGCCGACCTGCTGCGGGAGCAGGCGAAGATCGAGGATGTGCGCCGCGTGCTGCAGGAAAAGGTCAATGCGCTGGCCATGCGCGTCGGGCAGATGAACGCCAATGTGATTCGTCTCGATGCGCTCGGTAAGCGCTTGACGCGTATGGCGAACCTGAATGACGGGGAGTTCGATTTCGGCAATCCGCCGGCGTTGGGCGGCGCCGAGGGCGGCGCCGACGGCCAGCCGGCACAGATCCCGAATCTCACCGCCATGGTGGATGATCTGCAGACCCAGCTCTCCAGCCGCGAGCAGCAGCTCGGGGTGCTGGAGAACCTCATTCTCACTCGGGAATTGAACAAGCAGGTCTATCCCGAAGGCCGGCCGGTGCAGGACGGCTTTATTTCCTCCTATTTCGGCCGGCGCGCGGATCCCTTTACGGGCTATTCGGCGGTTCACAAGGGCCTCGACTTTGCGGGTCCGGAGGGCTCCAAGGTGTCTTCGGTGGCGGCGGGTTTGGTGACCTACGCGGGCGAGCGCTCCGGTTACGGGGAAATGGTGGAGATCAATCACGGCAATGGCTTGGCTACCCGGTATTGCCATAACGAGAAGCTCTTGGTGAAACAAGGGGACATGGTGCGCAAGGGCCAAGAAGTGGCGTTGATGGGCTCGACCGGCCATTCCACCGGCCCGCATCTGCATTTCGAGGTGCTCAAGAACGGCGCGCAGGTCGATCCTTTGCGCTTCATCGGCGAGGATCGCTAGGAGCGCAGGTTCCAGGGCACGAGCCGCTCACACGGCCTGCCTTTCCTGACCGGCACCGGCGTGGGCGACCGCGAAACGATTTCCCGCCTTCCCGGTCTATCCGTACAATACCCAGTTTTTTAAGGACTCCCTCCGCGTGTGGAAGCTTCTGACGCAAGTATTTGGCAGCCGCAATCAGCGCCTCGTTAAGGAGCTGAGCCGGACGGTTGCGGCCGTTAACGCCTTCGAGACCGGCATCGCGGCGCTGACCGACGAGCAATTTCCCGAGAAGACGCAGGCGCTCAAGGCGCGCTTTGCCGCCGGCGCCACGCTCGACGAACTCGTGCCGGAGGCGTTTGCCTTGGTGCGCGAAGCGTCGCGCCGCAAGCTGGGCCTGCGCCATTTCGACGTGCAGCTGATCGGCGGTCTGGCGCTGCACTTCGGCAAGATCGCCGAAATGCGCACCGGCGAAGGTAAGACCTTGATGGCCACCTTGCCGGCGTATCTGAACGCCCTCACGGGCGAGGGCGTGCACGTCGTCACGGTCAACGAATACCTGGCGCAGCGCGACTCGGACTGGATGGGCCCGGTGTTCCGCTTTCTCGGGATGGAAGTGGGCGTCATCAAGAACGCTCAGGCGCAGGACGAAAAGCGCGCCGCCTATGCCTGCGACATCACCTACGGCACCAACAACGAATTCGGCTTCGACTACCTGCGCGACAATCTCGCATTTCGTCTTCGAGGATCGCGTACAGCGCAAGTTGTCGTTCGCCATCGTCGATGAGGTCGATTCGATTTTGATCGACGAGGCGCGCACGCCGCTGATCATTTCCGGGCCTGCCGAGGAGAGCACCGAGCTCTATATCAAGATCAACACCTTGATCCCGCGGCTTGACCAAGCAGAAGGAAGAGAACGGTCCGGGCGATTACGCCGTCGATGAGAAGACCAAGCAGGCGACGCTCACCGAAGACGGGCATCAGAAGGTCGAGGAATTAATGGCGGAGATCGGGCTGCTGCGCGACGGCGAGAGCCTCTACGATGCGACCAACATCCGTCTGATGCATCACTTGAACGCGGCGCTGCGCGCGCATGCGTTGTACAAGCGCGACGTGGAGTACATCGTGCGCCAGGGCGAGGTCATCATCGTCGATGAGTTCACCGGCCGCACCATGCCGGGACGCCGTTGGTCGGACGGTCTGCACCAGGCGGTCGAGGCCAAAGAGGGCGTCAAGGTCCGCGAGGAAAATCAGACCGTCGCCTCGATCACCTTCCAGAATTATTTCCGGCTGTACTCGAAATTGTCGGGCATGACCGGCACCGCCGACACCGAGGCGTTCGAATTCCAGCAGATCTACGGTCTCGAAGTGGTCGTGATTCCGACCCACAAACCGATGATTCGCAAGGATAACTCGGATCTCGTGTTCCTGTCCGAGCAGGACAAGTTTCAAGCGATTCTCGAGGACATTCAGGACTGCGTGAAGCGCGGCCAGCCGGTGCTGGTCGGCACCACCTCGATCGAGACCTCGGAGCGGCTGGCGAAGCTTCTGGTGGGCGCCAAGATCCCTCACGAGGTCCTGAACGCCAAGCAGCATGAGCGCGAAGCGCACATCGTGGCCGAGGCCGGCCGGCCCGGCGCGATAACGATTGCCACCAACATGGCCGGCCGCGGCACCGACATCGTGCTCGGCGGCAGTCCGCAAACCCAGATCGACGCCATCGAGAATCCGAACGAGGCGGCTCTGAAGCAAATTCACGGAGGAGTGGCGCGAGCGGCACGAGCAAGTGCTCGCCGCCGGCGGCCTGCACATCATCGGCACCGAGCGCCACGAATCGCGGCGCATCGACAACCAGTTGCGCGGCCGTTCCGGGCGCCAGGGCGATCCGGGCTCGAGCCGGTTTTATCTGTCGCTCGAAGACAATTTGATGCGCATTTTCGGCGATCCGACGCGCATGAAGGCGCTCATGACCCGCGTCGGCATGAAAGCGGGCGAGGCGATCGAGAGCGGCATGCTGACGCGGCAAATCGAGCGCGCGCAGCGGCGCGTCGAGCAGCACAACTTCGATGCCCGCAAGCAGCTGCTTGAATACGACGACGTCGCCAATGACCAGCGCCGCGTGATCTATCAGCAGCGCACCGATCTGATGGGCGCCGAGAACGTCGCCGAGGCCGTCAAGGGCGTTCGCGAGGACGTGGTCGCGCAGCTGGTCGATCAATACGTGCCCGGCGGGTGCCCCCGAGGAGCAGTGGGACGTGCCGGGATTGGCGCAGGCCATCGAGCGCGATTTCGGACCGTCGCTCCCGATCGACGAGTGGGTCAAGGCCGAGGAAGCCGGCGACGTGTCGGTCTTGCGTAACAAGATCGTCGCCGCGCTCGAGGCGGCCTACGAGCAGAAGGAGACGAGCGTCGGGTCTCGAGGTCATGCGCTACATCGAAAAGGAAGTGATGCTGCGCACGCTCGATCAACATTGGCGCGAGCATCTCGCGGCGATGGATTACATGCGGCAGGGCATTTTCCTGCGCAGCTACGCGCAGAAAAATCCCAAGCAGGAATACAAGCGCGAGGCCTTCGAGTTGTTCTCCGCGATGCTGGATCGAATCAAGTTCGATACCGTGACGACGGTGTCGAAGATCCAAGTGCGCAGCCAGGCCGAGATCGAGCGCGAAGAACTCGAGCGGCAGCAGCGGCTCGCGCGCGCGCTGCAGATGCAGCACGCCGAGGCGATGTCGCCGATCCAGGCGCGGGGGGGCTTCGAGGACGCGGGTCCAAACGCGCCACCGCCGGCGGAAGGCGGACTCTCGTGCAGCCGCGCCTGCCGCCGCGCCGTTCGTGCGCCAGATGCCCAAGGTCGGGCGCAATGAAATGTGTCCCTGCGGTTCGGGCAAGAAGTACAAGCACTGTCACGGCGCTCTGCAGCAAGCGAGCGGTTGACCCTCGAACGTTCCAGCCCGGTCATTCACGTCGTCGCCGGAGTGGTGATCGACGCGCACGAGCGGGTGCTGATTGCGCAGCGGCCGGCGGGCAAGCATCTCGCGGGCGCGATGGGAGTTCCCCGGCGGCAAGCTCGAGCCGGGCGAGCGGCGCGTTGCCGGGCTGGCGCGCGAACTTAAGGAAGAAATCGGCATCACGATCGGCCAGCCCCGGCCCTTGATGCGGCTGCGCCACGTGTACTCCTATGGCGAAGTACTGCTCGATGTGTGGGTGGTACGGCGCTACAGCGGTGAACCGGAAAGCTTGGATAACCAGCCGCTGCGCTGGTGCGGCCTGGATGAGCTCGCAGACGCCGACCTTTTACCGGCGGATCAACCGATCATTGGATTGTTGCGGCTGCCCGAGCGGTTGACGCGCAGTTCCACGCCCTTTTACCGGGTCGGCAACTCGAGCCTCGCGGGCGAGGGCACGAAAGCTTCTCCGAGTTCGATGCTGCTCGGGATTTCTTGCAAGAATGCGGCGGAAGCCGTCGCGGCAGCGGTCGGGTCGGATTTCCTCGTCATGCGCGAGTCGATATCCGACAGCGCACTGACGGCACTGTGCGACGAACTGGCGTTGCCCGTGTTCGCGCTCGGTATGACTCTCGAGCGGGCGTGGTCACTCGGCGCGAGCGGCATCAATGCCATAGTGTGTTAGTTTTTCGAACATGGCCGACCCGATAGAATTCAAACAACAGGCCCTCTCGTCGTGCCTCGATCCGCTGGATCGACTCGCGATTCTATACTTGACGGTACCACTCGTGATCTTTCTGGCGGGATGGTTCGAAGTCTGGGCCGCCCTACCGCTGATCGCCTGCGTGGCCTACGCGCTGAAGCCCTTGACTGCAGGCCTCCCTATCGGAGGGTCACGGCAGCCGATTACCCGATTGCAACTCACAGTCGCGGTTGTCGCGGGTTGTGCGTGGACCCTGTGCGGGGGCACTGCGCATGTCGTCTTTGCAAATTGGGATTGGCATCTCAGAGACGCGGTATTGCATGATCTCGTTGTCGGACAGTGGCCCGTTGGCTACGGGGTGTTCGATGGGACACAGAGCTTGCTGCGGGCGCCGATCGGCTACTATCTGCCCGCCGCTCTCATCGGCAAGTGGGCCGGTCTGTTGGCGGCACACTTCGCGATGGCCGCATGGACCGCGTTGGGTGCGACGCTATTCTTGCTGCAAGTGCTTTCGCAAACCCCGTCGCGAATCGGGATCGCGCTGACCGCGGCGGCGGTGATCGTGCTGTTCGGCGGTTTCGACATCATCGGCAATCTCTTGTCCATACCGCACTTCCTGGCCCGCTGGGACGTCACAACACGTATGGAATGGTGGGCAGGCAAGTACCAGTATTCTTCCATGACCACGCAGATGTTCTGGGTGCCGAACCACGCGCTCGGCGGCTGGCTCACCATGGGGCTGCTGTTGCGGGGTCAACGCGGCGCGCCCATTCTGCCCTTCCTGCCTCTCGTCGTCGTTGCGGTCGCGCTCTGGTCGCCCCTCGCCGCGCTCGGAATAGTGCCATTCGTGCTGTGGCAGCTTGGCGCAGTCGTAGCGCGCGAGCGCTCCGTAATCCGGCTACGCCCCCGGGCTTGGGTGCCGGTGCTCGTAATAGGTCTCGTGGTAGCTGCCTATCTCACGCTTGATTCGAGCCGCATCCCGAGGGGTTGGACGGTCGGCAACAACGGCATCGGAATCGGCGACATCGCCAGGGACCTATTTCGGCAGGCCCGGTTCTTCCTGCTCGAGGCGGGCTTCATTGGGTTCGCCATCCTGGCGATTCGCCGCTGCAGCCAAATCGTACTGGCCTTGAGTGTTCTCGCGTTGCTACCGCTGGTCAGTTTCGGAGCTGCTAACGACTTCGTCATGCGCGTCTCGATTCCGAGCTTGACCGTGCTCGCCATCGGGGCGTGTCTCGCGCTGACCCGAGATGGCTTGAAGGGCGGTACTAGAGCCAAAAAAGTGCTTCTGGGTTGTATGCTGGCGGTCGGTGCGGTAACGCCGTTTCAAGAGTTCGCGCGAGCTGCCGTTCTTAATTCCTGGCCCATCAATCTTCGGGCCACATTGATCGGCGCGGCGTGCGGGCAGTATCTACCGCATTATGTGGCGCGGCTCGGGGAGCAACCGATCACCTACATTTTGCGTAGATCGCACCCGATACCACTCGAACCCGGAGGCTTATTGGCGTGCGAGAACCCGGCGATGACTCTGATGCACGAGAGGGACTTGGCAAAGGCAAAAACGCGAGACGTACGGTGACGAACATGCGCGCCAACGACGCAGAGCTTCGGCGCCTGGCGCTCAACGCTCGGCGTCGGCTGCTGCAAATGCACTTCGAAAGCCGCATTGGGCACTTGGGCGGCAATCTGTCGGCGTTGGATGCGCTGCTCACCCTGCATCATCGAGTGATGAACCCCGAGGACAGCTTTATTCTGTCGAAGGGACATGCCGCCGGTGCGCTCTACATCACGCTGTGGAGCCTCGGCCTGCTCGAAGAGGAGGATCTCAAGACCTTCCACGCCGACGCCACGCTGCTCGCCGGTCATCCGGTCCCGGGATGGAACGAACATATCCCGTTCGCGACCGGGAGCCTCGGTCATGGCTTCCCGGTGGCTCTCGGGATGGCGCTCGCGCGGCACTTGAACGGTGAGGCGGGGCATGTGTATTGCCTGACTTCGGATGGCGAATGGCAGGAAGGCGTGATGTGGGAAGCGTTGATTTTCTGGGCGCATCGAAAGCTTCGCAATATCACGCTCTTCGTCGACCTCAACGGCTTGCAAGGATTCGGTTCCACGCGCGAGATAGCTTCGATGCAGGACCTCGGCAAGCGGGTGGAAAGCTTCGGGATCCCGATAGTAGAAGTCGAGGGCCACGATCACGGGGCCATTGCGGCGGCTGCGGGCGCGAACCCCGGCGCGGTCATCTTGTTGCATACGGTGAAAGGGAAGGGCGTGTCATTCATGGAAGATCGCATGGAGTGGCATTATTTACCGCTCAGCGGCGAGCAATATGCCGCGGCGCTGCGAGAGCTCGAGCCGCTGTGAGGAATGCGTTCTGCAATTCCATGGTTGCGCTCGCCGCGCGCGAACCCTACTTTTTCTTGACCGGCGATCTCGGTTTCATGGCGCTGGAACCCTTGGAGAAGGCGCTCGGCAAACGCTTCATCAATGCCGGGGTGTCCGAACAAAACATGGTGTCGGTCGCGGCGGGGATGGCGCGCGCGGGTGCGAAGTCCTGGGTCTACAGCATTGCGCCCTTCTGCTACGCGCGTCCCTTCGAGCAGATCCGCAACGACATCTGTCTCAACCAGTTACCCGTGCGTCTCGTCGGCAACGGCGGCGGGTATGCTTACGGATCGATGGGCGCTACTCATCATGCGCTCGAGGACTACGGTGTGATGCTTACGTTAGCGGGGATGCGAGCCTATATCCCAGCCTTCGACGCCGATGTCGAGCCGGTCGTGCGCGCCATGGACGAGCGCGCCGAGCCCGCTTATCTGCGTCTCGGCCGCTCCGAGCTCGAGGATGAGAGCGCGTTGCCCCCTTATGAGCATTGGCGCCGGCTGCAAGACGGAAAGGCGGGGGTGATCGTCGTCGTCGGACCGATCGCGGGCGGATTGTGGCGCGCGACGCGCGAGCTGCCATCATTCCGGCGCCCGTCGCTATGGGTGGTGAGCGAGCTTACTGGGGACTCCTCCGCCCTGACGCCTCCCGCAGCGCTGCTCGATGCGATTGCGAACGCGCCCGCGCTGGGCGTGGTCGAGGAGCATGTCGCTCAAGGGGGCTTCGGTCAGCAATTTCTGCATCATCTGGGATTGCTCGGCCGCCCGATACCCGGCTTGGTGCACGCGCACGCGCATGGTTATCCATCGGGACGCTACGGGTCGCAGAGCTGGCACCGGCATGAGTGCGGGCTCGACGTGTCCACGATTTTGCTCCGCGTGGCCGAGCGCGCCGCGACGGCGCATGCTTAGCGCATGAGCTCGGGCGAATCGCTGGCGCGGGAACTGCATGGACCCATTCTGATACTGGGGGCCAGCGGTTTCATCGGCGCAAATCTCATGCGTACCTTGCTCGAGGTGCGCGCCGACGTGTTCGGCACCGCCTCGCGCGAGCCCGCCTGGCGGCTCGCTCCATTCGGCGACGGATCACGTCATCACCGTTGATCTGCTCGCGCGCGGCAACGTCGCGGCGCTGTTGGACCGCATTCAGCCTGCCACGGTTTTCGACTGCGTGGCCTACGGTGCCTACCCGTTCGAGCAGGATATCGAGCGGATGTACCAGACCAATGTAGTCTTCAAGCAGGCGCTCATCGAGCAGCTATTGCAGCGGGGAACGCATTGCTACATTCACGCAGGCAGCTCGTCGGAATACGGCGCCGGCTCGGCGGCCCCGGTCGAAGCGACGGCCCCGGCCCCCAACAGTCATTACGCCGTGACGAAGAGTGCGGCGGCAGGCCTGGTCTACTTTTCGGGCCGCCATCGTGGGCTTCGCTGCGCCAATCTGCGGCTGTACTCGGTATACGGACCCCTCGAGGACCGCTCTCGTTTGATACCCACGCTGGTGGCGGATGCGGCCGAAGGCCGCCTGCCGCCCTTTGTCGAGCCGGACACGTCGCGCGATTTCATCTACATCGATGATGTGACACGAGCCTTCCTGTGCGCCGCCATCGAGCTGCGGCAGGATCATTACGGCAGCTCGTTCAACATTGGGAGCGGGCGGAAGACGACCATACGCGATCTCGGCCTGCTTGCGAAGGCGCAGTTCCACCTCGATGCCGAGCCCGAGTTCGGGGCGATGAAGGCACGCGATTGGGACGTTCCGGACTGGTACGCCAATCCTGCGCGCGCTGCGGAGGCCCTCGGCTGGCGCGCCGAAGTTCCGCTCGATGAGGGCTTGGCGCGCACGGCCCGCTGGTATGCCGGCCTCGAGGATGTGACGCTGTATGAGCGCGCATCAAAAAAACGCGCACTCGACAGCATCTACAGCGTCAGTGCCATCATTGCCTGCTACCAGGACAGCCAGGCTATTCCCGTCATGGCCGAGCGCCTTGAACGCATGTTCTTGAAACTTAACATCGATTACGAAATCATCTTCGTCAACGACGGCAGTCCTGACGAGTCCGAGGAGGCCATTCGTGCCGCGAGCGCGGCCAATCCGCATGTACTCGGCATCACTCACTCGCGCAATTTCGGTTCGCAGGCCGCCTTTCGCAGCGGCATGGAACTGGCCGCCAAGAATGCCGTGGTGCTCATGGATGGGGACCTGCAGGACCCGCCCGAACTTATTCCGGAGTTCGTCGCCAAATGGCGCGAGGGCTTTGACGTCGTCTACGGTGTGCGTACCAAGCGTGAGGCGGCGTGGTACATGCAGATCGCCTACAAGGCGTTTTATCGCGTCTTCGATTACTTCTCATCGGTGCCGATTCCGCACGATGCGGGAGATTTCTCCCTGATCGACCGCCGAGTCGTGAAGTGGTTGCTGGCGTGCGACGAACGCGACTTGTTCCTGCGCGGACTGCGTGCCTATGTCGGCTTTCGTCAAACTGGCGTGTCCTACACGCGCCCGGAACGCATGTTCGGCCGTTCCACCAACAACATGCTGAAAAATTTCGGCTGGGCGAAGAAGGGAATTCTCTCCTTCAGCCGCACACCACTCGACCTGCTCACGTTCAGCGGCATCGCGTTGGTCGTGATCTCGGCTTTTCTCGGGGGTTTGCAATTGCTCGCTCGCCTGTTCTATCCGGAACTCGCCCCGCGCGGCATCACCACCGTGGTGCTGTTAATCATGTTTTTCGGCTCATTTACAATTTTCGCCGTCAGCCTGATCGGCGAGTACATCGCGAAAATCTTCGATGAGGTGAAAGCGCGCCCGACCTTCATTCGCCGCCACTTGATCCGCGCGGGTGAAATTCGTAAAGCGGGCGGCAGTGGCTGATTGGTCCTTGCCGCGCGAGGATTTGAGCCGCCGAGCGCGGGAGAGCGAGGGCTTTCGACCGCCGCCCCATGAACGCGCGCAAAGTTCTCTCGCGAGGTTCAGAGTGTCGTTGCGGCGCTTTGCCGACTTGCAGTTCGGGTCCATATGGCGCGATCTCGCCGCGCTGTTACCCAAAGTTGAGGGTACGCTGGCCGATGTGGGCTGCGGCGCCCAGCCTTTCCGCGACTTATTGCGGCCGGAGGTGCGTTATATCGCCGTCGATATCGACGACCCGGGGAAGCAGTTTGGCTATGGCGCGCCCGGCCTTCGCACGCCCGACACGCGTTACTTTCGCGGCGTCGTGCTGCCTCTCGCGGACGGCGAGGCGGATACCGTGCTCTGCACCGAAACCCTCGAGCATGTACTTGATACCGTGTTGTTCCTCAATGAACTGAACCGCGCTCTGGCGCCGGGCGGATGGCTGATTCTGACCGTGCCGTTTGCGGCCCGCTGGCATTTCGTGCCGCAGGATTATTGGCGGTTTACTCCGTCCGGCCTCAAGCAGTTGTTCGGCCAGGCCGGATTTGGCGATACGCGCGTCTACGCGCGCGGCGGTGCCTTGACGGTGGCGGCCTACAAGGTGCTTGGCTTCGTCTTGTTGTTGCTGGCGGGGCAGGGGCGCCATGGCATCGCGGGAGCTCTCTCACGCTTGATCGGGTTGAGCTTGCTGCCCCTCGCCGCGTTGGCCGCCCTGTTGGGTCATCTCGGTCTTAAGTTCCCCGGCACCGCGGAGGACACCCTGGGGTATACGGTTCTGGCGCGCAGGGATCAGGGGTGACCGAGGTCGCGAGCGCGGCTCCGTGGGGGCATCTACATATGCGCTCATGTCCCGTGTGCGCCAGCACGGGCGACACGAATGAGTGGTATCCCGAGCGCTTGGATCCCGCACGGATCGATGCCATGTCGTACGCCTCCCGCAAGGAACCGGAATACATGAGCTTAGCTATGGTCGTGTGCCCCGTGTGCGATCTGCTCTACGCACCTCGTGTTCCCTCGACGGGGTTTCTCGCGAGTGCCTATGCCGACACCGGTTACGACAGCGGCGCGGAGGCGGACTATGCAGCGGCCAGTTACGCTGCCGCGCTCTCATGTTCCCTTGGTCTGCTGCCCGATCGCGCCAGCGTGCTCGAGATCGGCGCCGGCAACGGCGCACTGCTAGCGCATCTTCGAACACTGGGATTCGGCGAATTGGTCGGCATCGAGCCCTCGCTGAAAGCGGCAGAGTCATCCGCGGCGGATCTGCGCTCACTGATTCGCGTCGAGAGTTTTGATCCCGGGCGCTTACCGCCTGCGCATTTCACCCTCGTCATCGCAAACCAGACCCTCGAACATGTCTGCGATCCCTTCGATCTTTTAGCGGCAGCCCGCCGCCTGTTGAAGCCGGGCGGTGCGTTGATGATGGTCTCGCACAACTACAGACATTGGCTGATGCGCCTGCTGGGCGCTCATTCTCCGATTATCGATATCGAGCATCTTCAAGTTTTTTCCCCGAAGAGCCTCGAGTTTGCATTGCGCCGAGCAGGTTTTGCCGAAGCGCGCATCGAACCGTTCGCGAACGCCTATCCGCTGCATTACTGGACTCGGCTGCTCCCGATCCCGCGGCTGATCAAACGCCCGCTGCACGCGGCGTTTCGCCGGCGCGCGGCAGGCGGAATCGGCGGATGGATGCTGCGCGCGAGCGTCGGCAACATGATTGCATGGGCGCGCAGGTAGCCTCGGCGTCTTTTACGGGCGAAGGTTCTCGTCGAAAAACTTCAATATGGCCGCATAGGCGTGGCGCCCATCGTGCTGGCGCAACAAGCCGTGTTTTGCACCCGGATAGACCATGACGTCGAAGGGTAGCCCTAGATCCTGGAGCTTGCGAAACAGCTTCGTGCTGTGGAGAAACAGCACGTTGTCGTCGGCCATCCCGTGAATGACCAGGAGTTTGCCGCGTAAATCTTTGACGTAGGGCATCACCGAACTTGCTTCGTAGCCCGCGGGATTGTCAGACGGCCGGTCGAGATAACGCTCGGTGTAGTGGGTGTCGTACAGTGTCCAATCCGTCACCGGCGCGCCGGCGACGCCGGCACGAAACACATCCCCCGCCTTGAACATCAACATGAGCGTCATGTAGCCGCCATAGCTCCATCCCCATACGCCGATGCGCGATGGATCTACGTACCTCTGCGAGCCCAGCCAGCGAGCGCCCTGCACCTGATCAATTGCTTCGATCTCGCCGAAGCGATCGTGAATGGGCGATTGAAACGCCGTGCCGCGAAAGGCGCTCCCGCGGTTGTCGAGTTGGAAGACGACGTAGCCGGCCCGCGTCAGGATTTGAGTGAACGAGTTGCCTGTCCAGTTATCGAGCACCCGCTGCACGCCGGGGCCGCCATACACTTCGACCACTGCCGGGTAGCGCTTGGCCGGGTCGAAATGGGCGGGTTTGAACAGCCGGTAGTACAGCAGTTGCCCATCCGCGGCGGTGAGCGTGCCGAACTCCGGAATCGAATTGTCCGCAAGGTACGGAGCATCCGGATGCTCGGAGTCCAAGCGGTTTTCGAGCAGGTACGCGATGAGACTGCCATCGTTACCGCGCAAACTCACATTCGGCGGTTGAGCGACGCTCGTGAAATTATCGACGTAGAAGCGCTCATCGCGCGACAGCGTGATGCTGTGCACGCCGTCCTCGCGCGAGATACGGGTCACTTCGTGCGGGTCGTGCGTGTCCAGCGAGGTACGGTACAGATGCCGCTCGATGGGGCTCTTCTCGGTCGACGTGAAATAGATCAGGCGTCGATGCTCGTCGACTCCCTTGATCGCGCGCGCTCGAAAATCATCGACGCTCCAATGGCCGGCTGTGATCTGCCGCTTGAGATGCCCGTCGTAGCCGTACAGATACAGGTGTTGATAGCCGTCCCGCGTCGACGCCCAAATGAATTCCGGCGATTTCTTAAGGAACGTGAGTTCGTCATTGAGCTCAATCCAGCTTTCGCTGGTTTCAGTCAGTACCACACGGCTCTCGCCGGTGTCGATATTGGCGAAAATCAAATCCAACCGGCGCTGATCGCGGCTTTCTCGCTGAATGGCGAGCGTCTTGCCGTCGGGCAGCCAGTTCACCCGGGCAAGATAAATATCGTGCTCCGTTCCTAAATCGATCCAAGTCACCGCGCCCGACTGCACGTTGCTGACTCCGAGGCGGATGAGCACATTCGGTCCGCCCGCGGCTGGATATCTTTGCTCAAAGGTTTCGACATTGTCCGCCGCTATCTCGAAGCGCTGCGCGAGCTTTACCCCGCTTTCATCGACGCGGGCGAATGCGACGTGGCGGTCGTCGGGCGCCCACCAATAGCCGGTGCTGCGGTCCATTTCCTCTTGCGCAACGAATTCCGCCATGCCGTTCTTGATCGGGCCGCCGCCATCGCCGGTCAGCGCCTTTTCGATGTTGTGGGCGAGGTCATACACCTCGAGATTTTGATCCCGGACATAAGCGACGTAGCGGCCGTGCGGCGAAATCGAGGCATCCGTGGCGAAACCCTTGGAATGGGTGATTCGCAGCAAGGCATTTTCAGGGGTTTTTTTAAGATCGTAGTAGTAGATCTGTCCGCCCAGGGGAAATAGCAATGCGCCGCCGGAGGGCGCGAAGGAGTATTCCAAAATGCCGGAAAGAGCCGCGGTTCTCTGGCGCTCGCGGCGGGCAAGCTCCTCATCCGATAATGTATCGTCGGCGGGTGCCAGGACTTTCGAGTCCACCAAAATGCGGGCGCGTCCGTCCTGAATGTTGTATTCCCAAAGATCGAGGCGATCCTTGTCGTCCGGCTTGCCCTTAAGATAGGTCACACGCGAGGCGTCGGGCGAGATCTTCAATCCCATGATGGATGGACCCGATAGGGCTGGCGCATCGAAGAGCCGATCGATCGTGAGTTCTGCCGCGTGAGGCGCGCTGGCGGCTGCGCAGGCCACCAGAGCCGGCGCCAAATAGCGCCCCGACGCGCCTGACGTCCTGGATTCGGTCACAACCGAACCCCGTGGTAGCAGACCTCGGATAATTCCGTAAGGCCGCGTGAGCGGAGCCTCTGTTCCTTCGCCAAAATATCGCGCCGGGAAATCTCGCCTATGCGAAAGTAAGGCGCATAGAGCGCCTGCACTTCCTCGCTCATCAAGGAAAAGGGCGGTCCCGACATCTGTGATTGCGGATATTCCATGCTTACCAGCAGCATTTGGGTTCCGGACTTCAATAGTTCGGCCAAATGCCGGACATAGGGCGCTCGCAACTCATTCGTCCAAGAAATCAACGCCGCTCGATCATAGACGGCGGCAACCTGTCCAAGAGCTGCGGACTTGAGCTCGAAGAAATCGCCGCGGAACAGCTGAAGGTGCGCGGCTTCATAGATGTCGAAGCTACCCAGAAGCCTTCGTCTGGCGAGAACCCCATTCTCCATGCAGAACGACTCGAGGGCCGTTGCGGATAGTTCGACGCCCGCCACGGCATGTCCTTGGTCGCGGAGCCACAACATATCGAGGCTTTTGCCGCACAAGGGCACGAACACGCGGCTTCCCCTTGCGAGATCGAGGAGCGGCCAGTGCCGCGTCAAATTGAGGTCAGCTGCAGGCTGATGAAAGGCTGTTTGACCGGTGCGCCAACGCTCGTGCCAGAACTCAGCCTGCATGATTCATTCTGGATTGATTTCCGGCGGATCCCCGCGCCGGTTCGTCCGGCCCGACGCCGGACTCGTCGGGAATCTTGTGCTGCTCGTCGAACCAGGCGCCCAGGTCGATGAGCCGGCAGCGATCGCTGCAGAACGGCCGGTACACCGATTCTTCCGACCACTCCACCGGCCGCCGGCAGGTCGGACATTTCACCATGCGTGCCATCGAAGGCGGTGGTCCGAATCAAGAACAGCAGGTGAGGAGGAAAGGCACGTCCATTTCCACATGAACAGGACGGCTCGTGGCGTCGGTCCAATTCAAGAACCGGATGGTGCAGCGATGCTGGCTGCCGCTCATCTCCGGAAATAGATCGCACTCCGGCGGCAGGGTGATGCGTACCAGTTGGCAAGGATTCTCGCGATCGAACTGCAATTGGAAAATCCCGCCGACCGCCGTTTCGGATTTGCGCTTGGCATTTTGCCGAGTCAGCCAGAGCAGTTCCGCGATGCTGTCGCACAGCGGACGAATGAGGGCGAGCCAGCTGCCGAACTCGGCCGCCCGCACTTCTGCGGGGCGGTTGAGCCAATACGAGTAGTCCGGCAGATCAAAATCACATGTGCCGCCCGGTATGGCGCTGCGGTGCTTGATCGCGCTCAGAAATTCAGAGTCGCGCAACGGGCCCATGTAATTGCCGCCGACCGTCGACAAATCCTCGCGCAGCTTGATCAAATTCGACATCAGCGATTTGAGCCGACTGGGGTCGACACCGGTCTTGGTTTGATATTCCTTAAGCACATTGACGTGCCGCTCGAGTTCTTTGAGTACATCGCTGCGAGAGTCGCCGCGAGCCGTGATGGCCAAGATCTCGAGCAAGCTCGATACCGCCGCCCGGGCGCTCCAGGCATTGTCCAACTCGCTGTGGTAGGTGGCCTGGGTGTAGAGGAATTCGAGGCGCAGGAAGGTGCGCATGCGCTCGTTGAGCGGCTGTTCGTAGACGACCGGCGCTAACTGGGGTTCGGCATCGGTCCGCGGTTCAGGATAGGAGTTCATGCGCCTATTCTGATCCAATCGAAGGCCCAGGGTAAACCTTGGTTTTAAAATTGCCGCTAGGCGGCTACATTTTCTACGGCCGCATGGCGCCGGCGAGCCGCAGATAACGCTGGTGCAGTCGATCGACCTCCTGTCGCAATTCGCGCACCGTTCCCGTATTCACCAGCACGTCATCCGCGGCTCGAAGGCGATCCGTGCGATTTGCCTGCGCCGCGAGAATCGCGCGGGCCTCTTCGATGCCGACCGAATCGCGGGCCACGAGCCGCTCCAATTGGATCGCCTCCGGCACATCGACGACCAGGATTCGGTCCACGCGATTGCGCCGGCGCGACGCCGCCTTCGACCAACAAGGGAATCGCGAGGACCAGGTAAGGTCCGATGGCATCGTTGGCTCGACGCTCCATGTCTGCGCGAATCAATGGATGGAGGATGCTCTCCAGTTCTTGGCGCTTCAAAGGATCCGCGAATACCAAGCTTCGCAGTGCGCGCCGGTCAAGCTCGCCATCCGCGGTCAACACGCCGGCTCCGAATGCCGCGACCACCTCGGCCGAGCCCAGGCTGCCCCGGCGCTACCACGCTGCGGGACGATTCGTCCGCATCTATCACCGGTACTTCAAGTTCCGAAAAGCGCCGGGCTACCGTGGTTTTGCCGCTTGCAATGCCGCCGGTAAGCCCGATGCGGAGGCGCTCGGCCATGATCTAGTGTCGAAGTCCCGACAGGTGCAGGTAACCGTTCACCAGACCCTCGCCATACATCATGGCCAGCCAACCAGCGGCCGCCAAGTAGGGCCCGAACGGCATGGGCGCGGCGCGGTCTCGGCCGCGTAGCAGAATCATCAAAATCCCGAGGATAGCGCCCGCGGCGGCGGACAACAGAATGATCAGCGGCAAAAGCTTCCAGCCCAGCCAGGCACCCAAGGCCCCGAAAAGTTTGAAGTCCCCGTAGCCCATGCCCTCTTTTCCCGTGATCAGGCGAAAGGCGTGGAATACCAGCCAGAGGCTCAAATACCCTGCTGTAGCGCCGATGATGGCGTCCCGCGCCGACACGGGCAAGGAGGCGCCCGCGAGGGGGCCAATGACGACTGCTGCCAACAGACCGCCCCACAGCAGCGGCAAGGTAATGCTGTCGGGCAGCAACTGATGATCCACGTCGATGCCGGTGAGGGCGATCAGCACCCAGGTGACGACCAACGCGCAGGCCGCGGCGGTGCCGAAACCGAAGTGCCAAGCGACCCACGCGGACAAGCAGGCCGGTCGAGAGCTCGACCAAGGGGTAACGGGCGGAAATTGGCGCATTGCAAGCTGCGCAGCGTCCCCCAAGGATGAGCCAACTGATCACCGGGATGTTCTGCCACGCCTTGATGGGCGCCTTGCAGGCGGGGCAGGCGGAGCGTGGGGTGCTTAAGGTAAAGGGCTCCACGATCGGCGCGGTAATCGTCGTCGCCGAACTATCGGACGGAGGCAGGAACTCTGCGGCCTGTGTGCGCCACTCGCGCTCCAGAATGATGGGCAGCCTGTAGATGACGACGTTGAGAAAGCTGCCGATGACCAGGCCCAGCACGAATACGGAGCCCGTGAACAGCACGGGGCTGCCCGAGTACAGCGCGGCGAGGTCGTTCAGCATGAGCTAAACCATCGGCGGGCCGCGCTTACGACCCGTGCTATCCGACGACTTGGCCGAGCTTGAAGATCGGAAGATACATCGCGATCACCATGCCGCCTACCAGGACGCCGAGAATGGCCATGATCAAGGGTTCCAGGAGGCTCGACATGCTGTCGACGGCATTATCGACCTCTGCCTCGTAGAATTCAGCCACTTTGGCCGACATAGTATCGAGGGACCCGGATTCTTCGCCGACCGCGATCATCTGGACCACCATGTTGGGGAAGAGACCAGTGTTTTCCATGGCGCGCTGTAGCCGTCCGCCCGTCGCAACCTCGTCCTTCATGCGCAGCACGGCTTCTTCGTAGACGATGTTGCCCGTGGCGCCGGCCACCGACTGCATGGCTTCGACCAGCGGCACGCCGGCGGCGAACATGGTCGAGAGCGTACGCGCGAAGCGCGCGATCGCAGCTTTCTGAAGAATCGGACCGATAATGGGAAATTTGAGCATAATTCGATCGAGCGCAAGCTGCATTTTCTTGGAGCGCTTCAGGAAATAAAAGAAGGCATAAAAGCTTGCGCCAATCACGCATATTAGCCACCAACCTTGGTGCTGTACGAAGCGCGACAAATTTACGACCATTTGGGTAAAGGCGGGCAAATCCGCGCCGAAGCCCTTGAACAATTCTTCGAATTGCGGAATCACGAAAACGAGCAAAATGATGGACACGATGACGGCGACGCAAAGCACGGCGATTGGGTAAAAGAGAGCCTTCTTGATCTTTTTCTTGAGAGCCTCGGTCTTTTCCTTGTAAGTCGCGATTTTATCGAGCAGGGATTCCAGAGCGCCTGCTTGTTCGCCGGCCTCGACCAGATTGACGAAGAGACTATCGAAGTAGAGAGGAAACTTCGCGAGCGACTCATGCAGCGTGCTGCCGCCCTCGATGTTTGCCTTGACGTCCAAAACCAATTTTTGCATCGCCGGCTTTTCGTGGCCGTTGCCGATAATTTCGAAGGCCTGAACCATCGGAATGCCGGCGGACATCATGGTTGCGAGCTGACGGCTGAATACCGCGATGTCCTCCATCGCAATCTTTCCGCCAGAGCGAAATAGGGTGCTTTGAGTTTTGACCCGAGTGGCGGCAACTCCTTGGCGCCGCAAGTCAGCACGCAATGTCGCTTCGTTAGCCGCAAGCGACTTACCACGAACCTTATTGCCGCGCTTATCCTTGCCTTCCCATAAGAACTGGGTTTCTTTCTTGGTAGCGGTTGCCGATATCGCCATAAATCGATCCTTGCGTTAGCCCTACTCGATGGTGACGCTATTAACTTCTTCCAAGCTGGTCACGCCGTCTTTCACTTTTTGCAATCCGGAGCGGCGCAAATTCCAAATGCCGTCTTTGGCCGCCTGGTCACCAATATTCATTGCGCCACCGCCTTCCATGATGATGCGGCCAATAGTTTCGGTGACCGGCATGACCTGGTAGATGCCCATGCGGCCCTTGTAGCCGTCCGTGCATTGACCGCATCCGACGGCTTTGTAGATTCTGAATCCGTTGTTAATGTCCGATTCCTCAAAACCTTCCTTTCGGAGTGCCTCGGCCGGAACGTCAATCGGCTGCTTGCAGTTATTGCATAGCTTGCGTGCCAAACGCTGCGCGATGATGAGACTCACCGAGGTGGCGATGGCGTAGGGCTTGACGCCCATGTCCACCAAACGGGTCAATGTCTGCGGCGCATCATTGGTATGCAGCGTGGATAACACCAAGTGGCCGGTCTGTGCGGCCTTGATGGCAATCTCGGCGGTTTCGAGATCGCGGATTTCGCCGACCATGATGACATCGGGGTCTTGCCGCAGAAACGCCCGCAGTGCCGAGGCGAATGTGAGCCCTACTTTGTTATTCACATTGACTTGATTGATGCCCGGCAAGTTGATTTCCGCTGGATCCTCCGCCGTCGAAATGTTGCAGTCTTCGGTATTGAGAATATTGAGTCCGGTGTATAGCGACACCGTCTTACCGCTGCCTGTCGGGCCAGTGACCAGGATCATCCCTTGCGGCTTTGCCAGGTATCGTAGATAAGTCTCGCGTTGCAACGGTTCATAGCCCAACGCGTCGATGCCCAACATCGCGCTCGAAGGGTCAAGAATACGCGTGACCACTTTCTCGCCGAAAAGCGTGGGGCAGGTGCTGACGCGAAAATCGATGGCTCGGTTCTTCGAAAGCCGCATTTTGATTCGGCCGTCTTGCGGCACCCGACGCTCTGCAATGTCGAGCCGCGACATGACTTTGAGGCGGGCGACAATCTTTATGGCCAACTGGACCGGCGGCAGGGCAACTTCTTTGAGCACGCCGTCAATACGTGTACGAATACGAAATAACTTCTCGTAAGGCTCGAAGTGGATGTCTGAGGCACCTTTTTTGATGGCATCGAGCAGAATCTTATTGACGAAACGCACTATGGGGGCATCTTCGACATCGTCCCGGCCAAGCGCATCCGCACTCGGGTCTTCGTCGCCGCCGGTGACTTCGAGATTCTCGAGGTCGAAATCATCGTCGGTCAAGCTCGGCATGATCGCTTCGGCTTGTTCGATCGCCTTGCTGACCGCCGTTTGTAGCTTGTCGTCTTCGACGACGACGAACTCTATGCTCATCGATGTCTGGAAACGTATTTCATCCAGCGCATGCAGATTGGTGGGATCTGCGACAGCTAGGAACAACCGCTTGCCGCGCTTCATCAGGGGCAGAACGCGGTGCTTTTGCAGGAGTTTTTCGCTCACCGAACGGACCGCTTCCATGTCTAAGGCGACCGCATCGAGATCGAGCAGGGGAACCCCAAATTCATTTGAGGCCGATATGGCGATATCGCGCGCCGTCGTAAGGTTCGCTGAGACCAAATGGGTGACCAAGCTAATGCGCTTTTCTTTAGATTTGGCAATAGCGTCCTGCATGGCTACTTCGTCCAACAGCCCGTCTTGGACGAGCCGCTGCGCAAGGCCCCCCAATGCCATGCGGCTGGTACTACCAGCCGTTGCTACTGCGTTGTCATTCATAGACTTACGGAAAACCCCATGCGCTAAAGGCGACTACTCTATTACTGCTCCCAGATGAGCAATTGTCAAATAGGCCCCAATGGTCGCATACGGGATGGGGAGGCTACGTGACTTTCCTCCCAATATCGGACCTGGAGGCCAGGGATTTCGAGTGACTGGTGTTCGGCTTGTGCCGCTTTGGGAATGGGAAGCCCCTCGTGAAGAGGGGCTTCCACATGACCTCAGGTACACGCCCAGCGTCCCGCCAGATACTATTACGTGTGGCAGACCGTCGGCAGATACTGCGGAAAGCCAGTGGCAATGGTCGACGCTACGACAGCGTCACCGGCTGGCAAGTTCGCACCGGCCGGGACGAGCGCATTGCCGCACACCCACACCACGTCGTTATTGGCGTTGGTATAGGCGTTCAGAGACAACGTCAGGCCGAGAAGCTTCGCATTCGCCTGCGAACCATACGTTGCAGTAATAGCACCCAGGTTGCTGGTGATGCCCGTGACGTACTTGCCGGCCGCGGTGACTTGACCGGAAGCCAGGACTTGCGCGGTAGTTGGGAACTTGCCGTTATTGGCAAAGTATTCCGCAGCCTGTGTTTTCCAACCGTCCATGAGGTTCAAACCTTCCGTCACCTGGGCACGGATGGTGTAGTTCTGGTAGGCGGGAATCGCGATCGCGGCCAAGATACCGATGATGGCAACCACGATCATCAATTCGATGAGTGTGAAACCCTTATGCCTTCGTGCGTTGCTCATTGTCAGTGCCTCCTAATCATTTAATCAATTTTACTGCTTTGCTTCAAAAAGAAGCCCCTCCGGGGAGGGGCTTCCGTACGACCTCAGGTACATCCCGGGGTCCCGCAAGCCACTATTAGGTGTGGCAGACCGTCGGCAGATACTGCGGAAAGCCAGTGGCAATGGTCGACGCTACGACAGCGTCACCGGCTGGCAAGTTCGCACCGGCCGGGACGAGCGCATTGCCGCACACCCACACCACGTCGTTATTGGCGTTGGTATAGGCGTTCAGAGACAACGTCAGGCCGAGAAGCTTCGCATTCGCCTGCGAACCATACGTTGCAGTAATAGCACCCAGGTTGCTGGTGATGCCCGTGACGTACTTGCCGGCCGCGGTGACTTGACCGGAAGCCAGGACTTGCGCGGTAGTTGGGAACGTGCCGTTATTGGCAAAGTATTCCGCAGCCTGTGTTTTCCAACCGTCCATGAGGTTCAAACCTTCCGTCACCTGGGCACGGATGGTGTAGTTCTGGTAGGCGGGAATCGCGATCGCGGCCAAGATACCGATGATGGCAACCACGATCATCAATTCGATGAGCGTGAAGCCTTTTTGCATTTTCTTAAACATTTTGACTCCTGATGATGAACACAAACAAACTTAGTCTTTCGAACAACGGCCTGTGCCGGTGATAGTAGTAGAGCAAGCGCTGTGCCAAGGAACGATTGGGTCACATAACTCATTGAAGCAATTTGATTATTTGGCGTAAGTGCTGGGGCCGTTTGACATAGAACCGTCGTCAACCGGCGCCGCCATGTGGCGGCCTTCGTCACACAGTGACAATTTTTGTCAGCCTGTAGAGCCTGAAGCCGGTCACGTTAGCTCTTCGATCTCCTCGTGATACCCATCTTCCGCGTTGATATCCCAAATCTTCGATTTGCCGACGCCCCCCTCGAGCATCGAGTTGACGGCGCTGTTGGCGGCCAACATGGAGTGGTCTTGATTGTTATAGCGATGCATCCCATTGCGTCCAACCGAATACAGATTCGGAAACTCGTTGAGATACGAACGAACGGTTTCGAATTCGCGGTATTCGCCGAAGTACGCGGGATACGCCTTGGGGACGCGAACTACCGTCCCGTCGAGTAGGTCTTGACGGTTGATCAGGCCGATTTTCTCGAGCTCTCCCGCGGCGAAATCGAGGAAGCGACCGTTCTCCATGGACCACAAATCGTCGCCCTCGCGGCAGAAGTACTCCAACCCCAACCAAATCGTGTCGGGATCCGCGACCAACGCGGGACTCCAGTTATTGAATACTTGCAGCCGGCCGATTTTCACGTCCGGCTCCTGGATGTATATCCAATTGTCGGGGGGCATGCCATTGCGGGCGATCTGACGTTGCTGACCACGCGGCGCATTCATTCTGCGGAGCAGCAGCCCTGCGGTCATGAAATCGCGATACGGAAGCCGCTGTGACACGCGGCTCACGTCATCGTTCTCCGGCTCGAGCATTGCGACCAGATCCCGAACAGGCAGAGTGGAGACCAAAAAATCGCATGCGACGCTGCGCACTGACCCGGTCGTCTCATCACGGACTGTGACCGCGGCGATCCTGAAACCTTCCCGCTTTATTCCAACTACCCGATGGCGCAAATGGACGCCTCCTCCCAGCGCGCGCACCCGGCGCGCCACCTCTTCCCACATCTGGCCGGGACCTAACTTTGGATACAGAAAGCGCTCGATGAGGCTGGTCTCGGTTTGTTTTTGAGAAGAGTCTTTTGATAAGCGAAAGTGGCTCCTCAGCGCGTGACCGATCGCCTTCGTCACCGACAGCCCCTTGATCCGTTGCGCGCCCCACTCCGCGGAGATCTCTCGGCAAGGTACGCCCCAGACCTTTTCCGTGTACTCCTTGAAGAACGTGCGGTACAGGCGGTCTCCGAATCGATTGACGAAAAAGTCCTCTAGGGAGGCGTCCGGGGAGTGGCGAACCAATTTGGCGTGTCCGTAACTTAGGCCAACGCGCAGCGTCTCGATGAGG
Source organism: uncultured Gammaproteobacteria bacterium (assembly GCA_963783185.1). Taxonomy (GTDB): domain Bacteria; phylum Pseudomonadota; class Gammaproteobacteria; order Steroidobacterales; family Steroidobacteraceae; genus Bog-1198. The sequence goes on from CAWAMT010000008.1 coordinate 129,817, forward strand.
CCCATATTCTTGAGCGTGTTCGCATTGAGCTTGAGCGGGTAATCGAAAAAGCGGCGCCGATAGAATATTCTCGACAGACGCTGGCGAAGCAACATGACGGCGTCGGGTGAGGTGGGTTCAAAAACTGCCGGAGTCACATCGTGCGATTGGTTCTGGTAGTTGATACGCAGCACCTTGTTTGCCTCGACCTGGCCTTCGGCCAACGGAAGAATTTCTTGCCACCAGCGCATTACCCAGTCGGATTTCGAAAAAAATCGATGACCACCTAGGTCCAGTCGATTGCCGCGGTAGTTGACGGTCTTTGAAATCCCGCCCACTTGCTCATCGCTTTCGAACACGATGGGCGTGATATTCGAACGGCGCAGCAGTTCCAGAGCCGCCGTCAATCCAGCTGGGCCGGCCCCCGCGATTACGGCGGTCTTTGTGCGTCCATCAGCGGAATTCATAACGAGTCTGCAATCCTGGACTGGCCTACGAACAGAATCTGGCGGCGCGCAATGAAGTTGCATGTGAACGTAAAGCCCGCGGCCAGGCACTTCGCGATGAGGTAATGCAGGCCCAAAAACCTCACTCCGATGTAAATCACTGCTGCGTTGATGAGAAGCCCTATGGCCCCGATGGCCACAAAGCTCGCGAGTTCGGCGCGTCGATCCCGAAGCCGATGCTGATTGAACGCGATCCTTAGCGACAGCTCGTAGGCAACCCAGGCGCCGGCGAGAAATGAAGTCGTCGCCGCCGAGAGATAACCCCAGGAGAAGAAATGCACCAGAGAGAAGAGGATCGTCATGTCGACCACGAGCGCACACCCGGACGCAGCGAGATAACCCACCGCTTCGCCTAGAAACTGTTTCATGCGGAGGGAGCCAGAGCTCGCACATGCCGGCAGTCGTAGAGGTTCCAATCCTTCCATCTGCCCGACTGCGTGTGACGCATCGGATCAAAGCCTACGCTCTCCCGCGACACGACGAACCCCAGCTGCGGGTCGTTGCATATGGTCTCTAGACGATCTTTGGTCAGTGGTCTGGACATCGATTTTGGCGCGGTCATGAGCCTCCAATCCGGATCCAACACGGGCAGCAACACCTCCGAACGTCGCCGCACCTCCATGGCCGTCTCCCGGGAGAAGACGACCCCGGCAGATTGGTCCACGGACAGATAACTCGGCCGTTCGAGCGCGAACCAGGCGAATGAAGCCGAATTGTGCGATGGCATGACGAATACGTTGCCATCGACCGGAATCGCCTGGCGCCAGTCCGAAAATTCCGCCGTTTCGGCGGGGGTGATTGCTGGCACGTTGGCTCACGTAGCCAGGTAAGCTGAATCCGATTCCTGTGATAAGCACGGCCGAGATCACTGTCACCACCCATGCCGAGCGGCGGGTTCTGATCCAGAGCCAGAGAAGCCACACCAGCACCAAGGCGGGGACTTCGAGCCCCAGAATATTCCTTACCTTCATGATCGTTGAGGGCTCGACGCCTGCTCCGCCATTTCCTGGAACCGCTGCATGCCAAGATTTCGTGAGAACCCAGGCGGCAATGCCGACTCCGAACAGCCCGGCAGCCCAGCGCAAATACGTTGCGGCGGACTGCGGGAAATGACCCCGTATCAACCAAAGAATCAGCGCGAGCGCGCAGAGCGCCGTCGCGCCGTTGTCAGGAAAGACCCAACCAGCTACCAGCAAAATGGCGCAGAGCGGGCCGCAGCTGCCGTCGTGCCAAACTTTCAATGCTGTGGGCGCGAGCAATAAAACGCTTGTGAAGGCGGTAATCCAAACCCAACGCCAGGCCTGACCTTGGACCAAGACAGCGACCGGACCGACGGCACTGGCTACCAAGGCCACCGCAATTCCGCTGGCGCCCACCAGCATAGCTGCCAAACACAGTTTACGTACGCGGATATCACGCAACGCCATTACCGTGACCGACAAGCTTATGAAGGGACGGACCGTCAATTCCCAATCATTGAACGACCATAGCTCAGGGAACAGAAACTTCGACCGCTCGCGCACGACCTCGAGCCATTCCGCATCCATGATTGCAAGCACATGCTGGGGCATCCGGTATTTCGATGAAATGGCTGCCATGCCAAGGACAATCAACACGCCTACTCCCGACGCGATCACACTGACTCGCAGCGGCAGCCACAGACATACCAACAACAGGACGCCGGGTAACGCCATCAACGGGTGGATGATCAGCGCGCCGAGCGCTAGTATCAGGCCAAGCGCCTTCCAACCGCGAAAATGACAGCCAAGTGCGGTTACGATGAGAACCTCAGCCGGCGATCGGGCCGTCAGCCAATCTTCCGAATAGTGAAATACGCTATAAGCGCCGTAACTTCCGACGGTAACAATGAGCAAGGCTACGGCAAGGAACGCCATGGCGCTGTCGGAAAGCTGGCGCGCCAGCGCCCAGGAAGCCGCATAAAAGCCGACACTGCAGATAATCGTCAGCGCCAGAGCGGCATTCTGCAATCCCCAACCTTCGATACACCAGGAATAAAAAGGCGAAAAAATCGTATAACTGTCCTGCGATACATACCTTAGATATAAATCATGGGCGAGGCCCGGTTGTATCCTCGCGAGCGCCTGAACGGCGTATAGCTCAGCGTCGCCGGTGAGCCCCTTATATGGGCGCATCCATACCCAAAGCATGATAAGCGTCAACGTCAATGCGATAGAAATGGCTGGCCGGGGTAGCCGATTTGCAGGCGTATGCGTAATCAATGGTCGGATGCGGATCGTCCGCTACTCGATACCGAGCTTCTTGATCCGGTAGCGCAATGCGCGAAAACTCATTCCCAAAACCTTGGCGGCCGCCGTTTTGTTGAACCGCGTCTGTTCCAACGCTTTGAGAATGGCATCGCGCTCGATGTCCTCGAGATGGTCGCCCAAGGCATTGCCATTCGGCGCGTTCGCGCTCGTTGCCGATCCAACGGGCGAGGGCCGCAATTGGATGTCGCTGGCGCGCACTTCGCCGCTGGTGCTCATGGTGATCGCACGCTCCAGGATGTTCTCGAGTTCTCGCACGTTACCGGGAAACGTGTACGATTCGAGGGCCGCCAGCGCATCTTTCGCGAGCATCGGCGGAGTGATTTTCATGCGCCGCCCGAGGCGGCGCAGAACGGCTTCGGCGAGTTCCGGGACGTCCTCGGGCCGTTCGCGCAGCGACGGCACCCGCAATTCGATGACGTTCACGCGGTAGAACAGGTCCTCGCGAAATTTACCTTCTGCGACCAACAGCGCGAGATTCTTGTGCGTTGCGGAGAGTATCCGCACGTCGATGCCCACCTCCGATTGTTCGCCGATAGGGCGCACGGCCTTCTCCTGGATGACGCGCAGCAGCTTGACCTGCATATGCAGCGGCAGATCGGCGATTTCATCGAGAAACAGCGTGCCGCCCTCCGCGGACTGAATCAATCCTTTCTTATCGCTGACCGCGCCGGTGAAACTTCCGCGCTTGTGCCCGAACAGCTCGCTCTCCATGAGTTCAGTGGGTATCGCCCCGCAATTGACCGGCACAAACGGGCCGTCGCGGCGCGGTCCCGATTCATGGATGAGTTTTGCCACCAGCTCCTTGCCCGTGCCGGATTCGCCGAATATGTGCACCGGCGCCTGGCTGCGCGCGACGCGCGCAATCATTTCGCGCATGTGCTGCATGGCACTCGAGGTGCCGAGCAAGCGCGGTCCAAACACGCTGGTGTCGCCGTCATTGGGGTCGGACAGCTTGATGGCCGTGGCGACCAATTTGCGCAAACCCGCAAGATCGAGCGGCTTGGAAACAAAATCGAACGCGCCCAGTTTCAGGGCGCGAACCGCCGTTTCCATGTTGCCGTGAGCAGTGATCACCGCGACGGGGACGCTCGGGGAGTATTGCTGTATCCACTTGACCAGGTCCAACCCATCGCCGTCGGGGAGCTGCATGTCGGTCAGGCACAAATCGAACTGTTCCGTCTTGAGCATGCGCTGGGCGGCGGCGAGGGTGTCGGCCGTTCGTGGACTCAAGTCCATACGTTGCAACGTGATGGACAGCAATTCGCAAATGTCCGGCTCGTCATCGACGACCAATACTGCGGGCTTCGGCATGGCTCTATTGTAGCGTCAGCGGATCAAGGTCTGCGCTATTCCTCCCAACGCTGCGGATCGCTGAAGACGACTCTAAAAGTACTGCCGCTGCCGCTGCGCGGTTCGTAGAGGAGAATGGCGCGGTTCAGCTGGCACAATTCGCGAGCGATGAAGAGCCCCAGTCCCGTGCCGCCCTTGCGCCCGGTAAAAAAGGGCTCGAAGATGCGGTCCGCCGCCTCAATATCGATACCCGGGCCGCGATCGGACACCTCCAAATAGGGTCGAAAACTCGGGTTAATTCGGCTCAATCTGATTTCGACGCTGATCCCGTCGCGCGCCTCGCCGTACTTGACCGCGTTGTCGCACAGGTTCCACACGACTTGACGGAGTTGGCTGGGATCGAACCGCACCTCGAGATCGTCCGCTTCCTCGTAGAGGCCGATCCGCCCCATCGGGATTTGCATGGTCTCCGAGAACTCGTCCACGAATTCCTCCAGCCAGTCGCCGAGCATCAATCGAGCCGGCTTGGTGGCGTCCCGCCGCGACAGCTGCAATACGTTGTTGATGATGGTGCTGACTCGTTCGGAATTGTTATGAATGATGTCGGTCAGTCTCCGCTCGTCCGGACCGATACGCGGACTTTCAGCCAGCAATTGGCCGGCATGGCTCATGGCGCCGACGGGATTGCGAATTTCATGCGCAATGCTGGCGGACAGCCGGCCAAGCGCCGCGAGTTTGCTCTGTTGGACGCGCTCCGCGAGAAGGCTGGTGTCTTCCAGGAAAATCAGGGTGGGGCCCGGCGCCAGCCCGCCGAGCGGCGCAAAATGCGGTTGGATCATTCGCGCGCCATCGGCCGCCACGAAGGTGGAGGGCGCGTCCTCATCTCGCGCACCCTGACGCCAGGTACTCAAGGAGTAAAGCAGGCGCGGCGAGACCTCCCCCACCAAGGCTCCGGGAACCGCATGAGTGTCGCCGAGAATTTCGGCCGCCGATTCGTTGATCAAACGAATCCTGTCCGCGGCATCGACGACCAGCAAACTCTCGCGCAGATGCTGCACGATGTACTGGGATAAGTTGGCCAGGTTCGCCAGGTCGACGTCTTTTTGGCGAACGAGATCCTCGCTCTCGCGCATGCGGCTCGCGACCACGCTGGCGGATCCCGCGATGGTGAACAGCACCAGCCCCAGAAAACCCGCGGCGGCGTACGCCGTGATATCGGCATGGCCACTGAGTTGCTGCCAAATCGTGTGCGCGAGGACGGCGAGGGCGGCCAGGGCGGCCAGGAACAGGGCGCTGCGCGGCGGCAGCAGGAACGCGAGGCCGCCCACCGGCACCAGCAGCAGTAGCCCCAAGCCGCCCGTAATGCCGCCGCAGGCGTGGAGCAGCAACATCAGGCTCGCGAGATCGACGGTTGCCTGAAGAATCGTCTGAATGTGGGCGGTCGCCAGGCGCCGGCGCACCAAGACAACGTTGCACAACCCGAAACACAGATAAAAAATCGCAACGGCGAAGAAGAGCTCCGGCGAGTCGACGGCTATGCCGCGCGAACCGCCGAGGGAATAAAGGCCCAGGAGTACCAGGGGTACCAGGACCCGGTACAGGTTGAGCAGACCCAGCACGCGCCAATTTAGTGCGATCTTGGGACCGGCACTTCGGTCGAATTGGCGGTTCAAAAGGTCCACGTCTTCCGTCCAGGTCCTTGCGGCTTTGCGCTGGAGTTAAGCTTAATTCAGAATAGCGCGCCTCAATGCGACCAGATCGGCACTCGAGGATAATTTATGAATCTGCACGGATATAGTAGGGGATCGGATTGAGCGATCCACGTCAGCTGCGTTGTGTCATGGCGCAGCTCAATTTGGTCGTCGGCGACGTGGAGGGTAATACCTCACGAATCATCGCCGCGGCGAACCAAGCGCGCGATCAGAGCGGCGCCGATGTGGTGATGCTGCCTGAACTTGCCGTGTCCGGTTATCCACCGGAGGATTTGCTGTTCCATTCGGGCATGCGCACGCAAGTAAACAACTCGATCGTCCGGCTGAAAACCCACGTGCGGGGAATCACTTTAATTGCGGGCTATCCGGAATACGATGGGGAGCGCATTTTCAATTCGGCCATCGTGATCCGCGACGGTGCGGTCCTCGCCAATCACCGCAAGGCCTGCCTACCGAATTACCGAGTATTCGACGAGAAGCGCTATTTCACACCCGGTACCGAACCCACGGTGGTCGAATTGAAGGGAGTGAAGGCGGGGATATTGGTATGTGAGGACGTGTGGGATCCCGAGCCCGCCGACCGGGCGCGCCGCGCCGGCGCAGAAGTGCTGCTCGTCATCAATGCCTCGCCCTACGAGGTAAACAAGCAAATCCAGCGTGAACAGGAAGTCGGCCGCGAGCGAGTGCAAGAGACGGGAGTTCCACTGGTGTTCGTCAACTTGATCGGCGGCCAGGACGAATTGGTGTTCGACGGAAATTCCTTTGTCCTCGATAAAAAGGGCGAAGTCACGATGCGGGCTCCGGCATTCACCGAAGGCATGTACGTCGTGGATCTAGCGCGCGGCGATGGCGGGGAAATCGTGCCATTGCCCGGCGCTATCGTGCCGCTGCAGGGGCAAGAGGAAAGTGTGTACGGCGCTCTAGTCCAAGGCACGCGCGACTATGTGGACAAGCATCGCTTTCCGGGTGTGGTCTTGGGACTCTCCGGAGGCGTTGATTCTGCCCTGACCCTGTGCATCGCCGTCGATGCGTTGGGAGCGGATCGAGTGCACTCAGTGGCGATGCCGTCGCGGTACACCTCGCAGATGAGCCGGGACGATGCCGCAGAGCAGGCGGGTTGGCTCAACGTCAAGCATAGCGAGATTTCCATCGAGGGCATGTTCGAGGCGACATTGACCGCCTTGAAGGCCGAGTTCGCGGGGCGGCCGCCGGATACCGCCGAGGAGAACATACAATCGCGCTGCCGCGGCGTGCTACTGATGGGCATCTCGAACAAGACCGGCCGCATGTTGCTCACCACCGGCAACAAGAGCGAGATGGCGGTGGGCTATGCGACATTGTACGGCGATATGGCCGGCGGCTTCGCGCCCATCAAGGATTGCAGCAAGCTGTTGGTATACCGGCTCTGTGCCTGGCGCAACGCCCAATCCCGGGTGATTCCCGCGCGAGTCATCGAACGGCCGCCCTCGGCGGAACTGAGACATGATCAAAAGGACACCGACAGCTTGCCGCCCTATGAGGTTCTCGATCCCATCCTAGAGGCCTTCATCGAAGATGATTTATCGGTCGATCAGATCGCGGCGCGCGGCTTCGACCGCAAGACCGTCGGACGCATCCTCGATCTCGTGAAGCGCAACGAGTACAAGCGGCGCCAGGCGCCGCCCGGCGTGCGTGTGAGCGGCCGGGCATTCGGACGAGATTGGCGCTACCCGATCACCAGCGGCTATCGTTCGCATTAAGAAGCGCCTGGCAGCGAAGGTGTGCCCGGCGGAGCCAGGGGCTAGCCGATGAGCTTCCACCAGTGCTTCTTTCGCTGGGTGTCTCTTGCGTTGGCCGGGTAATTGTCGGCGTACACGCGCTCCGCATTCGCCGCTAGTTCCGGCATATTGAGTTTCCGATAGGCATCGACGAGCACCTTGACGGAGCCTTGCACCGCGGGCGCGCCGTCATAATTATCGATGCAGAACTTGGCTCGATTGAGGGCGCCGACCCAGGCGCCGCGCCGCATGTAGTATTGTGCAACGTACAATTCGAAATCGGCCAGGCGGTTGCGCAGGAATATCATGCGTTGCCTCGAGTCGGCCACATACTCGCTGTGCGGGTACTTTTTCAGCAACTCGTCGAATGCTTCGAATGATTTCTTCGCGTTGACCGGAGGCCGCTTCGATAGGTCGACATTGAACCAGCGCTCCATGAAGTTCGCCTGGCGCTCGAAATACACTAGACCCTTCATGTAGTAGGCGTAATCGACTCGGGGATTGGTCGGGTTCTCGCGAATGAAAGTGTCGGCAGCGTCGATGGCCGGATCGACTTCGCGATTCTTATAGTAGGCGTAGATCAGATCGAGCTGCGCCTGGCGCGCAGGTTCGCTGAAAGGAAACCGAGATTGTAGTGTTTCAAGCTGTTTGATGGCTTCCCCATAGCTCGAATTCTTCATGGCTTTCTGAGCACGGGCATAGAGTACTTCGGGCCCGGATTTGGCGTCGTCTCGATGGCTGCGGCAGCCCCCGGCCAGCACCGCGATGCTGATCGCGAACAACAGAACGCCGCACGGACGGACAAGATCACGCAGTCTCACAAGCAATTCCTTACAATGGGTGGACCCTAGGGCGCGGCAGTATACCCGATGCCCCGCCGCTAGCTTCGAGTGCCCTATGAACGCAGAGTTCCAAGTCATCGACCTCGAAATCCCGGCGGAATTGGCGGGCCAGCGCCTGGACAGCGCGCTGGCGCGGCTTGCTGCCGGAACATTCACGCACACGCATCAAGGGCTGGATCGACGCAGGCCAGGTGCGGGTCGGCAGCCTGCCCTGCAAGCCCCGCGATTTGGCGATTGCAGGATCCCGCGTCCATGTGCGGACGAGCACCGAAGCGCCGATAACTGCCGTGTTGCCGGAAGCGATTGCGCTCAATGTGGTGTACGACGACCCTGATGTGCTGGTAGTGGACAAGCCAGTGGGGTTAGTGGTGCATCCCGGGGCCGGCAACCCGCAACATACTCTGCAAAACGCCTTATTGGGACTGGATCCCGCGCTGGCGGCATTGCCGCGCGCCGGCATCATCCATCGGCTGGACAAGGACACCAGCGGTTTGTTGGTCATCGCACGAACACCCGAAGCGCATACTGCCCTCAGCCGCCAGCTCCTGGTCCGCTCGGTGTCTCGCGAGTATCTCGCCGTGTGCGTCGGCGTCATGACCGCCGGAGGCACGATCGATGAGCCGATTGGGCGGCACCGCAGCGACCGGCTGCGCATGGCCATTCGGCAGGATGGACGGCCTGCGATTACCCACTACCGCGTGCTCGAGCGCTTTCGCGCCCATACCTTCCTCAGCGTCAGGCTCGAGACCGGGCGGACTCACCAAATAAGGCTGCATCTGGCGCACCTGCGGTATCCCATCGTCGGGGATCCGGTGTATGGCGGCCGCTTTGCACGCGCCAAGGGCGCAGGGGACGTGCTGGTCGACATTTTACGCGGTTTCAAGCGCCAGGCGCTGCATGCCGCCACGTTGGCCTTCGATCATCCACGTTCCGGTCAGCGCCTCACGTTGCAAAGCCCCCCGCCCAAGGATTTCGAGGAACTCCTCGTTGCCCTGCGCGATGACCTGCTGCGGTGCCCAGGACAAACGATTCGAGGGCGCGTAGGTGGAGGTCGCTTGGCTCACGCCCGATTGGCCGGCGCCCCCAGCCGTGCGGCGCTCTGTCGACCCTGCGCGGCGGCGGGTCGAGCGTGCGCTCCCTATGCGTCTCTGAACTTGGGCACTCACGTCGGGGATGCGCCGGAAGCGGTCGCCTTGAATCGCCGGCGCCTGCGAAGCGCGGCCGAACTTCCTGCAGAACCTTCGTGGCTCGCCCAGGTGCACGGCACGCGTGTCGCGGACTTGGATGCTCCTGGGTCGGACGCTCGAGCGCTGGATACTCCCGGTGCGGCAGGTCCGGCCGATGCCGCCGTTACCCGCCAGCGTGGCCGGGTCTGCGCGATTCTCACCGCCGATTGCCTGCCGCTCCTGTTCGCGAGCGATTCGGGAGACGTCGTGGCCGCGGCGCATGCGGGCTGGCGGGGGCTTGCCGGCGGCGTGATCGAGGCGACGGTGCGGGCGCTGGCGGCGGCCCCGGAGAGCTCTGCTGGTCTGGCTGGGCCCCGCCATCGGCCCTCGGCATTTCGAGATTGGGGCCGAAGTCCGCGAGGAGCTGCTCGGGGCGACCCCGGGGCCGAGGCGGCTTTCGAGGCGAATGCGCGCGGCCGCTTCATGGCGGATTTGGCCGCGCTTGCGCGCCGGCGGCTCAAGCCGGCTCGGCATCGAGCGCATCTACGGCGGCGGCGAATGCACCTACGCCGACTCGGACCGGTACTTCTCGTACCGGCGCGACGGCAAGACCGGCCGGCAAGCCACCCTCATTTGGCTGCAGACGCCGTAAAACCGTTGAATTGCCCGGCGCGAACCCCCACCTAGGAAGCATTCGACGAGCGACTCTCAAGGGCATTCTCATGCGAATGGACAAGCTGACGACCAAATTCCAGGCGGCTCTGGCGGATGCCCAGTCGCTCGCCGTGGGCCGCGATAATCAGTACATCGAACCGGTGCACCTGATGGCGGCATTGCTCGACCAACAGGGCGGCACCGCGCGTCCATTGCTGGAGAAGGCCGGCGCCAACGTGGCGAAGCTGCGCTCCGAGCTCGCGGGCGCGCTCGATCGCCTGCCCAAAGTCGAAGGGTCGGCGGCGAGGTGCTGCTCGGCAACGATCTCAACAAGCTGCTCAACGTCACCGACAAGCTGGCCCAGCAGCGCGGCGATCAGTTCATTTCCAGCGAACTGTTCGTGCTCGCGGCCTGCGATGATCGCGGCGAACTCGGCCGGATATTGAAATCCTGCGGCGCGGCGCGCGCGGCGTTGGAGAAGGCGATCGAGGAAGTTCGCGGCGGCGCCAAGGTGGAGGATGCCGGCGCCGAGGAGAATCGCCAGGCGCTCGAGAAATACAGCATCGATCTGACCGAGCGCGCGAGCCAGGGCAAACTCGATCCGGTCATCGGCCGCGACGATGAGATCCGCCGCACCATTCAGGTCCTGCAGCGGCGCACCAAGAACAATCCGGTGCTGATCGGCGAGCCCGGCGTCGGCAAGACCGCCATCGTCGAGGGGCTCGCGCAGCGCATCGTCAATGGCGAGGTGCCGGAAGGATTGCGCAACAAGCGCATTCTCGCGCTCGACATGGGCTCTCTGATCGCCGGCGCGAAATTTCGCGGCGAATTCGAGGAGCGCCTGAAAGCGGTGCTCACCGATCTGGCCAAGCAGGAAGGCCAGATCATTCTGTTCATCGACGAATTGCACACCATGGTCGGCGCCGGCAAAGCCGAAGGCGCAATGGACGCGGGCAACATGCTGAAACCCGCGCTGGCGCGCGGCGAGTTGCATTGCGTCGGCGCGACCACGCTCGATGAATATCGCAAGTACATCGAGAAAGACGCGGCGCTCGAGCGGCGTTTCCAAAAGGTGCTGGTGGATGAGCCATCGGTGGAGGACACCATCGCGATTTTGCGCGGCCTCAAGGAGCGCTACGAAGTCCATCATGGCGTCGAGATCACCGATCCTGCCATCGTCGCAGCGGCGACGCTGTCGCATCGCTACATTTCCGATCGGCAATTGCCCGATAAGGCCATCGATTTGATCGATGAGGCGGGCTCGCTGATTCGCATGGAAATCGATTCGAAGCCCGAAGCGCTCGATAAACTCGACCGGCGAATCATTCAGCTCAAGATCGAGCGCGAGGCGCTCAAAAAAGAAACCGATGAGGCATCCCGCAAACGCCTGAGCATGCTGGAGGACGCACTCAAGGGATTGGAGAAGGAATACTCGGATCTCGAGGAGGTCTGGAAGGCGGAAAAAGCTTCGGTGCAGGGCGCCGCCCACATCAAAGAGGAACTGGAGCGAGCTCGCCAGGATCTCGATACTGCGCGGCGCGCGCAGGATCTGGGCCGCATGTCGGAGCTGCAGTACGGACGCATTCCCGCTCTCGAGCAGCGGCTCGCCAAGGCGCTGGAGGTCGAACAGAAACCCAACCAACTGTTGCGCAATTCGGTGACCGAAGTCGAAATCGCCGAGATCGTCTCGAAGTGGACCGGGATTCCCGTGTCGCGAATGCTCGAAGGCGAGCGCGACAAGCTGCTGCGTATGGAAGAAGTGTTCGGCAAGCGCGTCGTGGGCCAAGAAGAGGCGGTAAAAGCGGTGGCGGATGCGATTCGCCGCTCGCGCGCGGGATTGTCCGATCCGAATCGTCCCAGCGGCTCGTTCATGTTTCTCGGCCCGACCGGCGTCGGTAAAACCGAACTCTGCAAGGCCCTGGCCGAATTCCTGTTCGATACCGAAGAGGCCTTGGTGCGCATCGACATGTCGGAGTTCATGGAGAAGCACTCGGTCGCACGCCTGATCGGCGCGCCGCCGGGCTACGTGGGCTACGAGGAGGGCGGCTATTTGACCGAAGCGGTGCGGCGCAGGCCCTACAGCGTCATCCTGCTCGATGAAATCGAGAAGGCGCATCCCGACGTGTTCAACGTGCTGCTGCAGGTCTTGGACGACGGACGCCTCACCGATGGCCAGGGGCGCACCGTGGATTTTCGCAACTGCGTCGTGATCATGACGTCGAATCTCGGCAGCCAAGTCATTCAAGAACTCGCCGGCGAAGCGAACTACGCGAAGATGAAGGCGGCGGTCATGGAGGTGGTCACTCAGCATTTTCGGCCGGAATTCATCAATCGCGTCGATGAAATCGTGGTATTTCATCCGCTCGGCCGCGAGCAGATCCGTTCCATCGTGGACATCCAGTTGGGGCGGTTGCGGCAGCGGCTGGCCGAGCGCGACATCCAGCTTCGGCTCGATGAGGCCGCGCGCGACAAGATCGGCGAGGCCGGCTTCGATACCGTGTACGGCGCGCGGCCTTTGAAGCGCGCCATCCAATCGCAGATCGAGAATCCTCTGGCGCAGCAGATTTTGCGCGGCGATTTCGTCGCGGGCGATCGGGTCGTGGCGAAGCTCAAACGCGACGGCTTGGTATTCGAGAAGGAGCGCCTGCACTGAGCTGCGCCCACACTGAGCTGCGTCATCGGCCTGCGGCTTCGTTATACTTTCTCGCGGGCCAAAACATCGGGATGAAGGCGAGAATAAAGGAAACACATGCCTTTTTATGAGTATCAGTGCAACCACTGCGGCCACACGCTGGAGGCCATGCAGAAGGTCAGCGATTCGCCGCTGAAGAAATGCCCGCATTGCGGCAAGTCTCAATTGCAGAAGCTGATGTCGGCACCCGTTTTTCGATTGAAGGGCGGCGGCTGGTACGAAACCGATTTCAAGTCGGACCAGGATAACAAGCGCAATCTCGCGGATCGACCGGAGGCGGAGGCACCGAAGGAAGACAAGAAGGAAGACAAAAAGGAGACGACCGAGGCCGCCTCCAAGGATTCCGCGACGGCCGATTCGAAGCCCGACGCGGCGAAATCCAACGACAAACCCGCGGAAAAGACCACGGCTAAGCCTTCGGCAACGGAGGCCGCGGCGAAACCGGCCGGTGCCGAGTGCTGCGTCGAACCGCGGCGGAACGTCCGCCCCGAAGAAGTCCCGATCGAGGCCGCCGGCCAAACGGCCGGTCCGGCCGGCTGCCAAAAGAAGCGCCGCGAAACCGGCGCGGCGGCGCTAGTCTCATCCGGCAGGGGCGCTGCGAAGCGCCGATAGCCGGCCGCTTTGGGCTTGCTCGCGCCCGCCCTAAGCCTTAGCATCGCGCGCTTTCCCTTTTGTGGTTCGAAGCTTATGCGCACTCATTATTGTGGTCAGGTCGGCGAGTCGTCGATCGGCAAGGTCGTCACGGTGGCCGGTTGGGCGCATCGGCGCCGCGATCACGGCGGCGTGATATTCGTCGACTTGCGGGACCGCGAGGGGCTGCTGCAGATCGTGTTCGATCCGGACACCGCCGAGGTTTTCGCCAGGGCGGAGCGCGTACGCAATGAATTCGTGCTCAAGGTCACCGGCGTCGTGCGCATGCGCCCGAGCGGGACGGCGAACCCCAATTTGAAGTCGGGGCAAGTCGAGTTGCTGTGTCAAACGCTCGAGATCCTGAACCGCTCCGAGCCGCTTCCTTTTCAGCTCGACGAGCACGTCAGCGAGGAGGTGCGCCTGCGTTTTCGCTACATCGACCTGCGCCGCGAAGAGATGCGCGAGCGCTTGCTGCTTAGGCATCGCATTACGCGTGCCATGCGCCACTACCTCGATGATGCCGGTTTCGTCGATATCGAAACGCCGATGCTCTCCAAGGCGACGCCCGAGGGTGCGCGCGATTACTTGGTGCCAAGCCGCACCCATGCCGGCAAGTTTTTTGCGTTGCCGCAGTCGCCGCAGATCTACAAGCAATTGCTGATGATTGCAGGCTTCGATCGCTACTATCAGATCGTGCGCTGTTTCCGCGATGAGGATTTGCGCGCGGATCGTCAACCGGAGTTCACCCAGCTCGACATCGAGACCTCCTTTCTCGACCAGGCGCAGATTCAGGGGTTGATGGAAGGATTGGTGCGGTTCTTGTTCAAGCAGGTGCTCGGCGTGGAACTGCCAAACCCGCTGCCCCGCATGACATATGCCGAAGCGATGCGCCGTTACGGATCGGATAAACCGGATCTGCGCGTGTCTTTGGAATTGGTCGATGTGGCCGATCTCGTTGCGGGCTGCGATTTCAAAGTCTTCGCCGGGCCGGCCGCCGATCCGAACGGGCGCGTGGCGGCGTTGCGCGTGCCGCAGGGCGGGAAGCTCACGCGCAAAGAGATCGACGACTACACGGGTTTCGTGGGCGCGCTTCGGCGCCAAGGGGTTGGCGTACATCAAAGTGAACGAAGCAGCCAAGGGGCGCGACGGATTGCAATCGCCGATTTTGAAATTCTTGAGCGATGCGGCCGTTGCCGGAATTCTCGAGCGCACGTCGGCGGCGAGCGGCGATCTGATTTTCTTCGGCGCGGACACCGCGCAAAGTGGTGAGCGACGCGCTAGGGGCACTGCGCCTGAAGGTGGGACAAGATCTCAAACTTGCCGCGCCGGGATGGCGGCCGCTGTGGGTGGTCGATTTTCCGATGTTCGAGTGGGATGCCGATGGGCGTCGCTGGGCAGCCATGCATCATCCTTTCACGAGCCCGGTGAATTTGGACGCTGCCGCGCTTGCGGCCAATCCGGGCCAAGCGGTCGCCAAGGCCTACGATCTCGTGCTCAACGGTTCGGAAATCGGCGGCGGTTCGGTGCGTATTCACTCGCAGGAACTACAGTCGGCCGTGTTCGATTTATTGGGTATTTCGCCAGAGGAAGCGCGGCTCAAGTTCGGTTTCTTGCTCGACGCGCTCAAGTTCGGTGCCCCGCCCCACGGCGGCATCGCCTTCGGACTCGATCGGCTGGCCATGCTGATGGCCGGCGCAGACAGCATCCGGGATGTCATTGCATTTCCGAAGACCCAGACCGCTGCCGACCTGTTGATGGATGCGCCCACGGAGGTGAGCGAGGCGCAGCTTAAGGAATTGCACATCCGCCTACGCGTTCCGCCCAAGGTCGAGTAGACGTTGCAGCCGTTTCGACGCCCGGAATCGGTGCTGATCGTGATTTACACTGCCGGCGGCGAATTTCTGTTGCTGGAGCGGCGTAAACCCCCGGGTTTTTGGCAATCGGTAACCGGCAGCCTCGAGTGGGGCGAGAGCGCGGACGATGCGGCACGCCGAGAGCTCAGCGAAGAGACCGGCATCGTGCAAGGCTTTTTGCGCAATCTCAACTGGACGCAGGTGTACGAAATTTTGCCGTCGTTCGGCAAGAAATATGCGCCCGGCATCACGCGAAATCTGGAGCACGCCTTCGCGTTGAAGCTCTTTGGGCGCGTGCCGGTCACCTTGAGCGAGCACGAACACGTACACTATCGTTGGGTGTCGGCGGACGAGGCCATGGAGACCGCTTCATCGAGCACCAATCGCGCCGTCATCCAGCAGTTACGACACTAGGCAATTCGAATCAATGAGCGCGATGGTCGTGTATGTGCACGGACTATGGTTCAACGGCTGGGAGTCCGCCAGACTTCGTCGCAGCCTTTCGCGCGAACTGGGATGCGAGACCTGCATTTTTCCTTATTCTTCGATGTCCGGGCACATGGCCGCAAATGCCTTGTCACTGGCGCGATTCCTGTCGACAACGCAGGCGGACACCTTGCATCTGGTCGGCCACAGTTTGGGCGGCCTGGTCATTTTGGAATGCTTTGCGAATGCGCTATTGCCGCAGCGCTTGCCCGACAACGCCACGTCGTTGCCGCCGGGGCGCGTCGTGCTCTTGGGCTCTCCGGTGCGCGGCAGCATTACGGCGCAGCGCCTGGCACAACTCCCTTTCGGAAGAACCCTCCTTGGGTCGGCCGCGGCCGACGTTTTGTTGACGTCGCGGGAGCGCAGCTGGAATGGCGCGCGTGAATTGGGAACTGTCGCCGGGGATGTGCCTCTCGGCCTCGGCCGGCTGCTCGGATCGTTCGACGCGCCGAACGACGGCACCGTGTTGGTCGAGGAGACGCGCATCGAGGGCGCCAAGGAGCGCCTCAGCTTACCCGTGACTCACAGCGGCATGGTGTTTTCAGCGGCGGTGGCGCGGCAAATCGCCGCATTCTTGAGGGATGGCTGCTTTTCGCGATGAAGAAAGTTGAAGTAGCGCGGCCGCGCGCGCCTAGGAATCCAGCACACGATAAAAATACGTGGTGTCGCAGAGTCCCCCGTGCGGCAGGAGCGCATAGCCGGGAACCACGCCGACTCTGATCCATCCTAACCGGGCATACAGCCGCCGCGCATCGTCGCTCGCTGTGTCGAGCACCAGCAGTGATTTCCCCAGCTCACGGGCGAGGTTTTCCGCGGCCCGTAAGAGAGCCGCTCCCACACCTCGGCGCCGCGCTCGAGGGTGGACCAGCATTTTCGACAGGTCGGCTCGGTGAGGCTGGTTCTCCGGTTGATCGACGATCAACTGGACCGTACCCATGATGCCCCTCGCATCCTCCGCGACGAGCAGCAAGCGCTCCCCTCGCTCTACTTCGTCGGCCACACGATGCCAGAAGGCCGACGCCTTGGCCACGCTCAGCGGACTCATGAAGTTCACCGACGCGCCACTGTCCACGCATTCGATCAACACATCACTCAGATCTTGAAGCTCTGCATCGGTTACGGTGTTCAAATGCCGAACGGTGTAGTCCGGAGCGCTCTTAAGCGGCATTTCATGTGCCCCCGGCGTCGAGCTGTTGCAGGCGGAATAGCATATCCAGTGCTTCGCGCGGACTCAAAGCGTTGGGATCGACGGTGCGCAAGGCTTCGAGGGCGGCCGATTCTGTGCGCGCGACGCTAAGCGGCGCGAGGAACAGGGGCAGTTCGGATTGCGGCGACACCGAGTTTCTCAAGGCGTCGCGTTCGCGCTCCAGTTCGGTCAGATAGCGGCGAGCCGCGGCGGTGACGGATTTGGGAATGCCGGCGAGCGCGGCAACTTGCAATCCGTAGCTCTGATTCGCGGGGCCTTCCTTGACGCTGTGCAAGAACACCAACGTGTCGGCATGTTCGACTGCTTCCACGTGCACGTTGACCACGCCGGGCGTCTCGCCGGCAAGACTGGTCAGCTCGAAATAATGAGTGGCGAATAGCGTGAAGGCACGGATTTTGGTGGCTATAAAGGCAGCGCACGCCCAGGCCAGCGACAACCCGTCGAAGGTACTGGTGCCGCGGCCGACCTCGTCCATCAATACCAAGCTCCTGTTCGTGGCATTGTGGAGAATATTCGCCGTCTCGGTCATTTCGAGCATGAACGTCGAGCGGCCGCCGGCAAGATCATCCGAGGCGCCGATGCGCGTGAAAATGCGATCGAGCGGTCCGATGCACGGCGCGCTTCGCCGGCACGAAGCAGCCGATGTGCGCGAGTATGGCGATCAGCGCCGTCTGGCGCATGTAGGTGCTCTTACCGCCCATGTTCGGGCCGGTGATGATGAGCATGCGCCGTGCCTCATCGAATCGTAGGTCGTTCGGAATGAACGGTTCGCGGCTGGCGCGCTCGACCACCGGATGGCGGCCGCCGTCGATGTGAAGCATCGGCGTCTGCACCAGCTCCGGCTGCACGCAATCGAGCGTCGTGGCGCGTTCAGCGAAACAGGTCAGGACATCGAGCTGGGCAATTGCCGCAGTGGTTTTTTGCAGCGCCGGTAATCGCGCCGTGAGCATGTCGAGTATGCCGTCATAGAGCTCTTTCTCGCGGGCGAGAGCGCGATCGCGCGCTCCTAGCACCTTGTCCTCGAAGGACTTCAGTTCGGGCGTGATGAACCGTTCGGCGGATTTCACAGTCTGGCGGCGCAGATAGTCTTTCGGGACTTGATCGGCTTGCGAGCGGCTGACTTCGATGAAGAATCCCTGTACCCGATTGAAGCCGAGCTTCAAGCTGGACAGGCCGCTGCGCTCACGTTCTCGGCGCTCGAGATCGAGCAAAAACTGTTCGGTGTTGCTGCCGAGCAGGCGCAGTTCGTCGAGTTCCGCATCGTAGCCGGGAGCGATCACGCCGCCGTCTCGCAAGAAATGCGGCGGCGAGTCGACGATGGCGCGCACCAGCAGCGCATGCTCGTCGCGATGATCGCTGAATTCCCCGAGAAGGTGTGCAATCAACGGCGCGGGTGTCGTACCCGCCTGCATGTGCAGAGCGACTGGTGCAGGTCCGGCAGCGCAGCGAGCGCCGCGCGCAAGCTGTGCAAGATCCCGCGGCCGCGCCGAACGCAAGGCGATCCGGGCCAAGATGCGCTCCAGGTCGCCGATAGGCGCGCAGCGATTCGGCGAGCGCTGCGTGGCGCGAACCTTCGATCAGTGTCGCAACCGCCTGATAGCGCGTGCGCAACGTATGCGTGGTCTCGCAGGGCCGATGCAGCCAGCGGCGCAGCATGCGAGCCGCCCATCGCGGTGACGGTATGGTCGAATACGCCGGCAAGGGTCAATTCGGGCTTGCCGGCGAGGCTCTCGTCGAGTTCCAAGATTGCGCCGGGTCGCAGGATCCATGATCAGCGCCGCCGTCGTGTTCTTCGGAGGTGAGCGACAGCAGATGCGGCAGTGCCGCCTTTTGCGTCTCGCGCACATAGGCGAGCAGCGCACCGGCGGCGGCGACTCCGAGAGGTTTGTCGGCGCAGCCGAATCCGCGCAAGATCTCGAGTGTGAAATTGCTCGGCGAGCGCGCGGGTCGCCGAATCCGTGTCGAAATGCCACGGCGGGCGCAGCCGCCACGAGCGGTCCGATGCATACGGCCGCCCGCGCTCGGCGGTTGGGCGCCGTCCGGCGCCAACAACTCGGCGGGACGCAGCCGTTCGAGCTCCGCCTCGAGCGCCGCGCCGCCGGCGAGTTCCATGACGCTGAAGCGGCCGGCCGACAGATCGAGCCAGGCGAGACCGAAGCGGCCGTTGGCGCCGCAGACGCTCGCGAGCACGTTGTCGCGACGCTCGTCGAGAAGCGCCTCGTCGGTGACGGTGCCCGGCGTGACGATGCGCACGACCTCGCGCTCCATCGGACCCTTGGTCTTGCCTGGATCGCCGCGCTGCTCGCAAATGGCGACCGATTCACCCTTGCGCACCAGGCGCGCCAAATAGGTGTCGAGGGTGACGGCCGGCACGCCGGCCATGGGAATCGGCGCGCCGGCGGAGGCGCCGCGCTGCGTCAGCGCGATATCCAGCAATTGCGCCGCGCGGCGCGCGTCGTCGTAGAACATCTCGTAAAAATCGCCCATGCGATAGAACAACAGCACGTTGGGGTGCTGGGCCTTGATGCGCAGATACTGCTGCATCATGGGGGTGTGCTCTACCGGGGCGCTCGTGCTCATGCGCGCGCATTGTCCACGTCTGGGGCTGCTGGCAATCCGCACAGGTCAAGACTGAGTCATGCCGTGCGGGCCGTGAAGGGGCAATCGCTCGAGGGGATCATGATGAAGGGTACGGATGGCGAGATTTTGCGCCTCGCCGCCCGGGTGGGGCGGCATCTGCTTCAAACCGGACGGTCCGGTGGCAACCGCGGAGTCGTGTACCGGCGGCTGGATCGCCAAAGCTCTGACGGACATCGCCGGCAGCTCACAGTGGTTCAGCGAAGGGTTCGTAACGTATAGCAACGACGCGAAGTTGCGCCGGCTCGGCGTGCCGCGCTCGCTGCTCGAAAGCGACGGGGCGGTGAGCGAGGCGGTGGCCTGCGCGATGGCCGGCGGGGCGCTGCATCGCACGGACGCGCACCTCTGGCGGTGGCGGTGACCGGAATTGCCGGCCCCGATGGGGCGGTGCCGGGCAAACCCGTGGGAACGGTGTGGCTGTGCTGGGCGGAGCGGCGCGGGCGCGCGAGTTCTGCTGACCGCGCAGCGCAGGCGATTTCGCGGCGACCGCGACGCCGTGCGGCGAAAAACGGTGCGCCTGGCCCTGGCCGGGCTGCTCGAGCGTTGACGATCTGCGCGGCGAGAAGCTTCCGTCGTGCGATTGTTTTTTGCGCATATTCCCCGATAGCGAAACGCGACAGCGCATCACCGCGTGCCGCTCTAGAACTCGGGCTCAGCCGGCATCGCCACGGTGCCGCCTGAAAACTACACATGACACTGGCTTTCGTCGGGGAGGTGCCCGCATCGCAAGTCGCTGCCTTGCGCGAGATCGGCGGCGCGCAGCGGATACCCGCGTTTACCGTCCGGTTCGATGCGTACGAGTACTGGCCGAAGGCCAAAGTGGTGGTGGCGGCAGCCCGCGAGTCTCCCGCGTCGCTGGAGCTATTGTGGCGACAGATTCATGCGCGACCTCGCGAAGCACAACTTGGCGCCCGCACACTGCAGCGTCTTCGGCCGCATGTAACTCTGGCGAGGAAGGTCTCGCAAGCCCCTGTGCTGCAAGCAATGTCTGCATTCGACTGGACGGTGCGCAGGCATTCAGTCTGATGCATTCGGATACGGCCGGCGCACGACCCATCTATACAGTAGTCGACACCTGGCCACTACTGGATGAGGCGCGGCAACGCTAGAGAAACTCTGTCATTTCGATGCATATGAGATGAGCGCGGGCGCTGAATATGAAATAATGGCGCCACACTTCGTCAAGGACTCCCCATGGAAGAGAATCGCAAGAAGGCTCTCGCGGCTGCGCTGAGCCAAATCGAGAAGCAGTTTGGTAAAGGCTCCGTGATGCGTTTGGGCGACGCCGGCGCCACGTACGAGGTGGATTCGATTCCCACCGGCTCGTTGGGCCTCGACATCGCGCTTGGAGTCGGCGGCATTCCGCGCGGCAGAGTGATCGAGATTTTCGGGCCCGAGTCCTCGGGCAAAACAACACTCACGCTCGCCATCATCGCCTCGGCGCAGAGCAACGGCGGCACCGCGGCGTTCGTCGACGCCGAGCATGCGCTTGATCCGGTGTACGCGGAGAAATTAGGCGTCAAGGTCAACGATTTGCTGGTGTCGCAGCCGGACACGGGCGAACAGGCGCTGGAGATCACCGACATGCTGGTGCGCTCGGGCGCTGTCGATGTGGTCGTCGTCGATTCGGTCGCTGCGCTCACGCCGAAAGCGGAGATCGAGGGCGAAATGGGCGATCAGCACATGGGCTTGCAGGCGCGCCTCATGTCGCAGGCGCTGCGCAAGTTCACCGGCAACATCAAGCGCTCGAACACCATCGTCATTTTCATCAATCAGATCCGCATGAAAATCGGCGTGATGTTCGGCAATCCGGAAACCACTACCGGCGGCAATGCGCTGAAATTCTATTCTTCGGTGCGCATGGATATTCGGCGCATCGGCGCGATCAAGAATGGCGAGGAAGTCGTGGGGTCGATGACGCGCGTCAAGGTCGTCAAGAACAAAGTGGCGCCGCCGTTTCGCGAGACCGAGTTCGAGATCATGTACGGTACCGGCATCTCCAAGGAAGGCGAACTCATCGAGCTCGGCGTGCTGCACAATTTGGTCGAAAAATCCGGCTCTTGGTACAGCTACAAGGGCGAGCGCATCGGCCAGGGCAAGGACAATGCCCGAACATTTTTGCAGCAGCATCCGGAAATCGCGAAGGACATCGAGGGGCAAATTCGCGCCAAGTTGATTCCGGAAAAGGCGACCATGAATCGGGGTGGCGACGCCAAAGAGGCGTAACATCTGGGCCGCCGCGAGGTAGATCCGCTCGATTCGCGCGCGGCTCGGGTCGCGGCGCTCGATGCGTTGGCGCGGCGCGACCACGCATCCGGGGAATTGCGCCGCAAACTGCTCGACAAGGGTTACGACTCGGCCGTCGTCGACCAGCTGATCGAGCGGCTTGCGCGCCGAGAAATTGGTCGATGATCGGCCGCTACTTGGAGAATTTCGTCGCCTATCATGCGGCGCGCGGCCATGGCCCCAACCGGGTGCGCGCGGATTTGCGCAAGATCGGACATGCACGGCGAGCAAGTCGAGGCATGCATCGAGGCCTATCCCGACTGGATCGCTGCAGCTGCGAAGGGCGCGACAAAAGAAGTTTGGCACTTCGCTGCCGAGCAATTACGCTGATCGACAGCGCCAGGCGCGATTCCTAGGTTACCGAGGTTTCACGGGCGCTCAGATTCGAATGGCTTTAGGCTTTGACACCGACCTTGATATAGACACCTAAGAGATTATGAAACGCGACGCCAAATTGAGAATGATGACGAGCTCGGAAATCCGAGCGAGCTTCTTGGAGTTTTTTCGCAAGAACGGCCATGCGGTCGTGCCGTCGAGTTCGCTCGTGCCCGGCAACGATCCCACGCTGCTATTTACCAATGCCGGCATGGTGCAGTTCAAGGACGTATTTCTCGGCAAGGAATCCCGCGATTATTCGCGCGCGGCGAGCGCCCAGCGCTGCGTGCGCGCCGGCGGCAAGCACAATGATCTGGAGAATGTCGGCTACACCGCGCGGCATCACACATTTTTCGAGATGCTCGGCAATTTCAGCTTCGGCGACTATTTCAAGCGCGAGGCGATTCATTTCGCCTGGAATTTCGTGACCGGTACGCTCGGGATTCCAAAAGACCGCCTGTGGGTCACGGTCTTCACGGAGGACGAGGAAGCCGAACGAATCTGGACCGAGGAAATCGGCATCGGTCCGACTCGCTGCACGCGTATCGGCGAGAAATCCAATTTTTGGTCCATGGGCGAGACGGGCCCTTGCGGTCCATGCACCGAGATTTTCTACGATCACGGCGCGGAGATTCCCGGCGGGCCGCCCGGGTCAGCGGATGAAGACGGCGACCGCTATGTGGAAATTTGGAACCTCGTATTCATGCAATACGATCGCTCATCGGACGGCGTGTTGGTGCCGCTGCCCAAGCCCTCGGTCGATACCGGCATGGGTCTGGAGCGAGTCGCCGCGGTGATGCAGGGCGTGCACAGCAACTTACGACATCGATCTGTTCAAGTCGTTGATTCGCCGCCGCGGCCGAGATTACCGGTACGCAGGATCTCGAGTCCTCGAGTTTGCGCGTGATCGCCGATCACATTCGCGCCTGCACGTTCCTGATCATCGACGGCGTCGTGCCCTCCAATGAAGGCCGCGGCTATGTACTGCGCCGCATCATCCGGCGCGCGATTCGTCATGGCTACAAGCTGGGACAAACGCGGCCGTTCTTCCACAAGTTGGTGCCGACGCTGGTGCGCGAAATGGGCTCTTACTATACGGAGCTGGTCGGCGGCGCGGCGCGCGCGGCTCAAATACTCGCGCAAGAGGAGAGCCGATTCGCCGAGACGCTTGCGACCGGCATGGCGCTGCTCGATGCCGAGGCCGCGAAGCTCCGCTCCTCGGTGATTCCGGGAGAGACCGTATTCCGCCTCTACGATACGTATGGGTTTCCGCTCGACCTGACCGCCGATGTCGCCCGCGAGCGCGGCCTCACCATCGATCAAGCGGGCTTCGATGCGGCGATGGCGGCGCAGCGCGGCCGTGCGCGGGCAGCAAGCAAGTTCGGCGCCGATCCTCGCGATTCGGTCAAGCTGCCGGGCAAAACGAATTTCTCGCGGATACGATCGATTGGCTGATAACGCCCGCGTCACCGCGTTGATTTTCGACGGCGCGGTCGTTGAGGCGTTGCGGCCGGGCCAAGAGGGCCAGGTCGTGCTCGATGACACGCCGTTTTACGCGGAGAGCGGCGGCCAGGTGGGCGATACCGGATCGCTCAGTCGGCGACAACGCCCGCTTCATCGTGAGAGACACGCAAAAGATCGGTGCGTCTTTCGCTCACATGGGCGTGACTCGAGGACGGGGACTTGCGCTGTCGGCGATGAGGTGACGGCGCAGGTCGACGGCGAGCGTCGAGCCGCTATCGCGCTCAACCATTCCGCAACTCATCTGTTGCATGCGGCGCTGCGGGAAGTGCTCGGCAAGCACGTCCAGCAAAAGGGCTCGCTCGTCGCGCCGGACCGCCTGCGTTTCGATTTCTCGCACACTCAAGCGCTTTCCGCCGAGGAATTGCGCCGCATCGAGGAACTGGTCAACGCCGCGATCCGCCGCAATGCGCCGGCCGAAACTCGAGTGATGGCGTTGGATGAAGCCGTCGCCGCCGGTGCGATGTCGTTGTTCGGCGAAAAATACGAGAACGACGTGCGCGTGCTTTCGATCGGTGATTTTTCGATGGAACTCTGCGGCGGTACTCACGTCCAACGAGCCGGAGACATCGGATTGTTCAAGATCATCAGTGAATCCGGGGTCGCTGCCGGCGTCCGGCGCATTGAGGCAGTGACCGGTCAGGCGGCATACGAGTGGGTAGTTCGTACGGATCAGGTGCTGCGCGATATTGCGGGCATGCTGCGCGGTAGCCGCGAGGACGTGGACGAAAAGGTTCGCGAACTCATCGAGCGATCCAGGCGCCTTGAAAAGGAAGTTCAGCAGCTTAAGTCAAAGCTGGCGAGTGGGCAGGGCGGTGACCTATCCGCTCAGGCAAAAGCAGTGGGCGGTATTAAGGTTTTGGCTGCACAAATTGACGGTGCGGATGCTAAGACGTTGCGAGATGCGGTCGATCAGCTGAAGCACAAACTCGGCTCTTCCGTGATCGTGCTGGCGACGGTTCAGGAGGGCAAAGTCGTGCTGGTTGCAGGCGTTTCGGCCGATTTGGTGGCGAAGTTGAAGGCCGGCGATATTGCCGGTGCGGTAGCGGCTCAGGTCGGCGGGCGCGGCGGAGGCCGTGCGGATTTCGCGCAAGCCGGCGGTACGCAGCCGGAGAATCTCGGCGCGGCGCTGGCGGGTGTCGAGACCCTGGTACGAAACCGCCTGTCTAATTGAACGGTTTGTTTATTTTGATCAAGAAGATGCAACAATTGCATTTAGTATTCTTGTATTCTTGGGTGATTAATCAGTAGAGTTTCTTGTTGCGACATCGATAGCCGGCTTCGCATGCGACGAGTGCTCGACGGCGAGTGGTCTCAAAGGCGGTCAATTCCGCCGCAGTAATTGCCAAGGAAGATTAGGAGCACGAATATGTTGATATTGACGAGGCGTGTCGGTGAAACCGTAATGATCGGCAACGAAGTAACGGTTACCGTATTGGGCGTCAAGGGCAACCAAGTGCGTATAGGGGTCAATGCTCCCAAGGATGTCGCGGTTCACCGCGAAGAGATCTACGAGCGCATCAAGCGCGAAGAGGATCATGACGGCCGAACCGCCCGGTTCGGTCGCGAAAGTCGTCGACGACGCCTGAAATAGGCGTTTAGACTCCTATCGCTTTACCTAGACTGCTCCGCACGGGTATCATCCCGCGCTCCTTGATGGGGCTAGAGCCCGATCCGGAGAGGTGGCCGAGTGGTCGAAGGCGCGCCCCTGCTAAGGGCGTATGGGTCAAAAGCCCATCGAGGGTTCGAATCCCTCCCTCTCCGCCATGTATTTGCCTTCGATTTGCTCAATGCGCGCCCGTAGCTCAGTTGGATAGAGCGCCTGGCTACGAACCAGGAGGTCGGGAGTTCGAATCTCTCCGGGCGCGCCATATGTCCAAGAAAAATGCCGGCTCCGAGCCGGCGTTTCTTGGGCCCAGTGCAACGTTCGTTTGGAACTCCCGGCCGACGAAGGCCGTGGAGTTCGACAACTTGGCCGCAGGCCAAGTTGGACGCCCGGAGCGAAGCGACGGCGGTCCCGAGCGTAAGCGAGGGATGAGCGGCCGTCGCGGCCGCGAACAATCTCTCCGGGCGCACCAGTCAATCAAGAACTCGCGGCCCAGGTATCCAGCAAAGGTGCCGCACGGCATGAATATACGTATCTTGAGTCTTGGTGGCAGCTTGTGCATCCGAATGTCTTCGATCATGCGACGATGCAGCGGTGAGATCTTACGATACGAGGCGGAAATGCCTCACTTCGCAGCTTGCGAAGGAAACCCATTTGATAGGTGAAACGCGGATGTTTTGCGATAATCTGGCGCCAATGATCCGGCGCTGAGCGCCGTCGGCGGCAGATTAGCGACGCCAGCGACAGCCCGAACAATCGCGTGATTGCGGGAGTTCAGTCCTTGTCGATCGAAAGTATTCAGCGCCGACCGCGGATTTGGCCTCCTTGGACTTCGACGCCTGCACAGTGGGATTCCGCGTGGCTCCTCGCTGTTTGCCTTGTTCTGTCCTCGCAAGTGCTAGCGCAGCAGCGTGCTCAGGACAATGCCGTGACTGTGGCCGATGACGCCTTTGGCACGGCCATCGGCCTGCAAAATGTCGGGTTGTATTCCGCGACCGATGCGCGAGGCTTCAATCCCCAACAAGCGGGTAACCTAAGGATCGAGGGTCTTTACTTCGACCAGCAGACCTGGGTCACGAGCCCTTGCATGGTGCGTGAGACCGCTATGCGCATCGGGATTGCTGCGCAGGCCTACTCGTTTCCATCCCCGACCGGGATCGCCGACTTGAGCTTGCGTACGCCGGGCGATCAATGGGCATTCAGTGGTCTCTCGAGCCTCGGACCGTTCAACGGCCGTACGATACAATTGGAAGAACAGATTCCGATCATTTCGAAGACCTTGAGTGCTGATGTTTGCGGTGGCTATTATCGAAACGTCAATCCGGACCAGAATCGTCAGGACGGCACCGCGGACTTCGGAACCACTCTGCGTTGGCGACCCGGCGAAAAGACTGAAATAATTCCATTCTGCTCGTATCTGGTCGGCGGCGGCCACCAGAGCCTGCCGGCCGTCTATACCGATGGGACCGTGCCCCTGCCGCAATTTCGCGAACGCGATCTCGCCAGTCAAACATGGACGACGCAAGCATGGCGCATGACCACGCTCGGCACGGTAGTCAAGAGCGAGCTGACGGATCGGTGGCAACTGGCCGCCGGACTGTTTCATTCGCAGGAGCATGACCCCTGGAATTTCAGTCCCTATCTGCAGTTAAATGCCAACGGTACGGCGAATTCGTTCGTTGACGTCACGCCGCCGTTAGATTCCAGCTCCACCTCCGGGGAGGTGCATCTCAGCGGAGTCGCGACGCAGGACGTACATCGACACAAGCTGGAATTTGCGATTCGCGGTCGCACCGTTGACCATAGCTACGGCGGCGATGACAACCTGAATTTCGGCAACATCGATCTGCAGAGCCAAACGCAATTTGTGCAGCCGCCGATCGTGCTGACACAGCAGAGTCAAGACCTCACGCGCGAACTCGATGTCGGCGCGACCTACGAAGAGCGTTGGCAGGGTTTGGGGTCGGCAGCAATCGGGGTACTGAAGGATAACTATCGGCGCACAAACGAAGTGCCATCATTGATGCCCGCGACATTCCGTACCACCCCCTGGTTGTTCAATCTGCGGATGGCGCTCGAGGGTGGGAGGAGCCTCCTCTACTACGGCAGCTATACGCAAGGACTGGAAGATTCGGCCCTCGCGCCAGTCTCTGCAGTCAATCGCGGCGAGCCGCCGGCTGCGGCGCGCACGTGGCAAGTGGACGGCGGCATACGCTTTGCGCCCGGTGAGAGGCTGCGAGTGATTGTGGGCGTGTTCGATATTCATAAGCCGTACCTGAATCTCGATGCCGCGAACGTTTACCGGCCTCTCGGCCGCTTGTACAACGAAGGTCTCGAGACTTCGCTGTCGTATAGCAGCGCGGGGCTTACCTTGCTGGCGGGCAGCGTGTGGCTGCGGCCCCGTGTCGATCTGACCGTCATGCAGCCCGGAGCGACCGGCAGCGAACCCATTGGTCCTGTGCCGCTAACCCTGACCGCCAATCTAGATTACGCCCCCCAAGTTGGGGTCCCTGGGCCGGGTCGCTGGCGTGGAACCGACTTTCGTCCCGATATTCGACGAGCGACGATATGCAGCGTTTGCCGCCGCTCGACACCGTGGGCGCGGGCGCGCGCTACCAATGGAAGCTACGTGATAACTCGTGGACCTTGCGGTTCGACGGCTTTAATTTGGCCAATGCCCAGGGCCTGCATGTCTCCGCTCTCGGCTTGGTGCTGCCGGAACAGACCGCCACTACGCGCTGACGCTTGCAACAGACTTTTAGGCTGCAATCCCAGGGGAGCACTTACTGATGGGGAGATTCCGCTTGCAGAGCAAAGTCACGACGCTAAGAACTATCTCGCCAACCGAGTCGCCCTTCGAGGAAGCTATCCCTCATCTCGGTTCCACCAAGCCTCTCAAAATAGCGCTAGGATGCGACGCAACGAATGAATCTAAATGATCACGGTTCCAGAGGTGTCGCAGGGCTGAGCCGCCGGCGGAAGAACGCCAAAATACGATTGCAATGAAATAAAGCGGCGCCTATCGCCGCAGCAAATTGGCGGCTTCGTGAGGGCTTGCGGTTGACGAAAAAGGTCGCGACTCTTTCTCAGTGGGCGTTCGCATGCAGCGGAGTACCGACCACGGGCATCATCAGCAATGGGATCGACTATTTCCTCTTCTTTTTCTACAGCCAGGTCATTGGCCTTTCCGCGGCTCTGACCGGCCTTGCGCTCGCAATTGCGCTGACGTTTGACGCCGTATTCAATCCACTGGTCGGATACCTGTCGGATAACTGGCGATCGCGGCTCGGGCGGCGCCTCCCGTTCATGTACGCGTCGATACTTCCGATGACCCTGTTGTATGTGCTGGTTTGGTATCCGCCGGCTGGTTCGCGGTCGCAATGGAGTTCGTTCGGGTACCTTTTGACGGTGTTAATCCTCTTGCGGCTGTCGATGATGATGTTCGACGTGCCAGTCCGAACGTTGGTGGCGGAATTGACCCCCGATTATGATGAGCGGACCCGACTCGCGTCACTTCCGACTTCGGTCAGTTGGTTTACGGGTTCGATCATGACGATAGCGATGTACGCCATTTGGCTCAAAGATTCCGCCGAGCACGTGAACGGCCAGACCAATATCGCCGGATACCGGCAGGCCGCTGTCGTCTGTGGCGCGGTGATCCTTGCTTCGCTGCTGTTCTCCACCGTGGGACTTCATCCGGAAATTCCTCATCTGCATGTGAAGACCTCGGTCCAAACAGCCAGCCTCAAGGACATGGTTCGCTCTTTTGGCGAGCTGCTGCAAAACCGCTCGATGCGGGCGCTGCTCCTTTCCGGTCTGTTTGTGGGGACGGGTCTCGGCGTAACCGCTGCGCTTTGGATCTACCAGTACGGCTTCTTCTATGGGATGCGCAGTGAGCAGATGTCGCTGCTGACGATCATCGAGTCGCTGGCATCATTCGCGGTCGCTCCCGTGATCCGGCGGTATGTCGTCAAGGGCGACAAAAAGGTCATGGCGATCCGCTTTCTGACGGCATCCGTGGCCATCAGCATGATCCTGCCGCCGCTGCTCTGCTTTGGGATGGCTTCCGGAGCGCGGCAGTAATGGTCTGTGGTACGTGCTGACGACCTATGATTTTCTCAGCCAGTTGATCTGGATCGTGACCGCTTCCATCATTTACTCACTCTATGCGGACGTTACGGATGACGTGGTGCTGGCGATAGGCAAACGTTTGGAGGGGGCGATATTCGCGTGCCAGACATTTGTCGAGAGAGTCGCGATGGGCCTTGGCGCATTGCTTGCCGGCCTGCTGCTTACCATGATTCATTATCCAACGGCCGCCGAAAATGCGCCGATTCCAGCGGAGATCCTTACGCGACTCGGGTTAAGCTACATGGGCGCGTGGTTTGTATTCGCTTCCATCGGAATCTGGTTCCTTTCCAAATATGAAATCACGCGTTCCTTACAGGCGGCGGAAGTCGATGTTACTGGAGCGGTCGGATGCCGGAACCGAGGATTGGTAGCATCGTGCCCTGAATATGTTCAGCTGCAGCTCAATCTCGAGTCGCCGGTTCTGCCGACAATGGTCGACGTAAATCCACGCTTCCCGGCAATTGCCCGCGCGCCGCAGCCTCCGCTTCATTTTGCTGCACCCAGACCGGGTCGTTACCGCCGTAATAGCCGAGTTGGTCGTGACCGGCGCCATGAGTCGTATATCCCAGGAGACGCCGGACTCTCTTGTCATACTGCCGTGCCACTTGCGGTGGAACCTCGAGACAGTGGTTCTCCTCCGAGCGAAGCCAGCCCAGACAATAGGTGTTGATAAGACCGGCCCGGGGAGAATGGCTGCGGTTTGCGCCACCGCCATGCCAAGTCGATCCCAGATAGAAAAGCGCGGAACCCTTCGGCATTACGGCGTTCGCCCAGTGTGTCAGGTCGGGCCGGTGCCAGGCGCGGAGAAAGCGATGACTGCCTGGGACGACGCGCGTCGCTCCATTCTCCGCCGTGAAGTCATTAAAAGACCACATCACCCCGATTTGAAGTTCGAGTCCTGCGACCTGAATCGGATAGGGCGTATCGTCGCGATGAAGTTGCTGGTCGCTCTCCCCCGGCAATATCTCAATACCCGTGGTGCTCCCGAGCTGATAGTCGGCGCAAGACGGCAAGAGGATAGCATCGGCCACATTCAGTACCATCGGGTGAGCGATCAGTTCGGCGCAGCGCGGCGCGTAGCGCAGCACACCGCCACATCGAAGCGTCTTCGGACCACTGAAGCCCGTGCGTTGACTTTCGTCGAATTCATCGAGCGACGATCGCAGCTCGGCGGCGCAGGCGTCGATCAGTTCGACTGGAGCCAGATTGCGGACGATGACGCCACCATCGCGCCGCAGAACATCGACAACCGCTGCCGGTGATGCATTCGCATCAAATGACGTCAGTAACATAGTCGTTCCCCCGATTCTGCAATCAGCAGTGATGTTGGTAGATGCACCCTGTGTTTATCAAAGTGTAGGGACAAACAAGCACTTGAGGCGACTTATCGGACGGAAACATTAGATGATTCGCGCATTGGTTTGATGCGAGAATCATTGACTTGTGAATGACCGACTGACGGCCTACGAACCGGGAGGCCGGGAGTTCGAATTTCTGCGGGCGCACCAATACAATCAAACAGTTGCGAGCCGAGAGCCATAAATTTCGGACACATTCTTCGATCTGACGATCTATTAGATATGAAGGCCGATGGCAAACACGAAGCAACATACCCGGCGAAATTAGACGTTTTGCGTGGTGACCTGAGATGCGAATCATTGACATGCAAATGATCGAGCGACGGACCGGGAGGTCGGCGGTTCATATCTCTCGGCTTACGAGATGGCGAAACTGAAGCGCATCCTCCCAAGCCGCGTAGCGAGCTGTATTGTCGAAGATGCACCAGATTTCTTTGGCTGTGGAACCGAGAACTTCCGTAGCGAAAGCATGAAGCTGCGCGTCCGAATATTTTGAATGGTACAAGCACGGGGTGCCGTGCCAGCGAAAGTACGCTAGGCCGCACGCCCCGCCTTCCTCGCCCGCTCCCGCGCAGCGAGCGGGATCCGCGGCGACGCGGGTGATGTTAAGCTCGCGTAAAACCGCATCGGCCGAGGCGGAAAACCAACTCTCGTGCCGCGGCTCGCAGGTGATGATAGTGCCTTTAATCTGTGGCACTGCCTGAAAGAATGCACGAGTGGTCCTGACGCTAAATTCCAGCGAAGGGGGCAATTGCACCAGCACTGCCCGGAGCTTTGGCCGCAGAAGAGCGATCTCCTCGAAGAATTGCGACACCTCTCGAGATGTTCGCCGCAAGCGTGCCTCATGAGTAACGCTTCGCGGCATTTTTACCGAGAAGCGAAACTGGGCGGGCGTCTCATCGCGCCAGCGTTTGTAAGTTGCGGCTCGATGGCTCTTATAAAAGGACGAGTTGATTTCTACACACGAGAACCGGGAACCGTAATACGCAAGATGCGATTCATACGGTCCCCTCTCGTTTCGCCGGTCTGGAGGATTGGTCCATCCAGCGATACCTACGCGGATTAGTCGTCCGGCTAAGATATGCTCACCGCGAGCGCTACTGCTTTCTGAGAAATTCCCGCACCAGCTTTTCGCCTTTGCGTGTCGAGACGCTGGCTAGGTTTCCGCCGAAGGCTCGATGGATGGCGCCCGTGCGCCATGCGTCGAACACGCCCGGGTTGATATAAGACTTGCGGCACACCGCGGGCGTATTGCGCAGCTCAGAGGCCACCTGCTTGAGGACGCCGACGATCGCGCTTTTCAGGGTGCTCTCGCTCGCGTCGGGATCCCTGGGAGTGCGCGCGAGCAATACTACTGCCCGAAGAGTTGCGCCCCAAGTCCGGAAGTCCTTGGCCGTGAAATCATCGCCCATCGCGTCGCGCAGATAGTCATTGACCTGTCCGGAGTCGACCGGACAGCGGCTACCGTCGTCGGCAACGTACTGGAACAGATGCTGGCCGGGAAGCTCCTGACAACGCTGGACAATGCGCACGATCCGTTTGTCGTCGATAGGAATCTCGTGTTGAACGCCGCCCTTACCTCGAAAATCGAGGACCGCACGCCCGTCGCGCACGAAAGTAACGTGACGGTTACGCAGCGTCGTAAGTCCGAAACTCTTGTTGTTCCGCGCATATTCCGCGTTGCCGATGCGAGCGCGGGTGGCATCGAGCAGCGCCGCCACGGCCGCGAGTACTTTTTCACGCGGTAGACCGGGGAGCACCAGATCTCGAGTGAGTTTCCGCCGCAGCTTCGGTAGTGCATCGCCGAAGGCGACCATTCGGTCGAACTTCGCGCTGTCGCGCACTTGCCGCCAATTCGGATGGTAACGGTACTGCTTACGGCCGCGAGCGTCGTGGCCGATAGCCTGCAGGTGACCACGCGGGTTCGCGCAGATCCAGACATCCTTGTAGGCGGGCGGCACCGCGAGGCTCACGATACGCTTCAATTCGCTGGTGGATGTTAACCGCCGATTCTCGGGAGTCAGGTAATAGAAGCCTTTGCCGGCGCGCATGCGACGTATGCCGGGTTCTTTGGATGAGACATAACGGAGCCCCGCTTCGATTGCCATTTGCGCCGCGTCGGCTGAGGTGGCTGCTGAAGTGTCAATCGTCGTTGAGGTTCGGAACGTCATGGATGGTCTAGTTTCGTTGAGAACCCGGCCGTCGATCCTGCCCATTGCCGGACCGGCGAGCTTCCGGACGGCGGCACACTCGGGGAGCCAGGGCTCGTCCCCTGGCCGGGCGGAGTGGTCGGCGAGCCGGGAGTGGTCCGTGGCGGTACGGGAGGCGAGTCCGGAGCGGACTGCGCAAGTGCGGCACTAGCACAGGTCAGCCCCAATGCGAGTAAGGCCATTATTGCAATTGGCCTAATCATGAAAATCCTCTTTTCGGTTGAGCGGTGCAATCGACAGTACTCGCGGGCCAAACTGTCGGCTGTCGGCGAGCGCGATCATTTGCTGTAGGGCGGCTCCAATTGAGCGCCCATCCGCTGCTGTGTAGTATCTGGCTCGTCAGCGCAGCTAAGCCGAGCAACCAATGAAAAGAAGAGAATTTTGCATGAACAACCCGTACTGCGCGCCCACGGGGGACTCGGCGACGAATTGGTCCAAGCAATCCGGCCTAGGCCAGACGACGCTGGCATTCACCCGACTCGCGTGAGCATTAGGTCAATGTGCGAAATATAGACTTCTCGTCTTGGCAGGCATTGATTTCGACTCTGCTAGGGCTCAGCGTGATTACCCTTATAGGGGTCGGCATCCGACTGCTCGCGATGCAGACAATTCAGCAGCGCCGCGAACGCGAAAACCGCCAAATTAACGAACGCTTGCGCACGTTGATTGCCGCCTATAAAACGTTGGGCGGTTCCTTCACTGGCGATCTTGCCGTGGATCCGGCGCATCTTAGGGATTTGAAACGCAATGCGGATGGCACGCCTGACCTTGGGACCGGGACAACGGTGGATAGAGTACGACTGGGCTCCGATCGTTCGCGCCGCATTCGCGATGCGGTCGAAGCTTCGTTGTCCGACATTATTCTTCTCGGGACCGAAGAGCAGGTACGGTTGGCGGCAGCGG
Source organism: uncultured Gammaproteobacteria bacterium (assembly GCA_963783185.1). Classification (GTDB taxonomy): domain Bacteria; phylum Pseudomonadota; class Gammaproteobacteria; order Steroidobacterales; family Steroidobacteraceae; genus Bog-1198. The sequence continues at coordinate 163,906 of CAWAMT010000008.1, forward strand.
CGGCCGCTGAACTCGCCGCGGGCCGCCCGGTAGAAACTGCTGCGCTGGTGGTCTGCCTGCGTGATTTTATTCGTCAGGTATTGGATCTGCAGCCCGTGCCTTCGCAACTCTTGATTCCGAAACAGGGGCCTTCGCGTGCGATGTCCTCAAAGAGTGGCAAAGAGGGCGAAAGGAATGCGAAGCAGAGTAGCGGCAGCGGCGGGCTGGGCGGGACCGCAGGAGGCGCGGGTTTTGGCCGTGGTTTCAGCCCTGAGGAAGAGTCTGAGCATCACGATTAGGAGGCGCCGGTCCTTGGGCGAGGCGTCGCATTTGCGCTCCCATTTCCATTTAGCTGACATGTGATCGGCCGCCCCTCTGACTATGCGTCCTCGCCGCGCACGGTAAATTTGGCATATGGTAAAAAAAATCGAAGTGACTTCCGATGGCGACGAACCGGTCAGGCCATCGCCATCTTTTGACCCTCCTCACGAGGCCGATTGGCATCGCATGATCTCGGAAGCAGCCTACTTTTGCGCGGAAAAGCGCGGCTTTGCAGGCGGCGGCGCCCTCGACGACTGGCTCGCAGCAGAAGAGCAAGTCAGGTCTTTGCTCTCTTTTCCTAAGTAGCGCGCCCCTTCTAATGATTCTATGATTTTGCGCGCGCGTTTGATGGCTCGATGTGCGGCGGCAGGCTCCTTTGGGACTCCGTGTAGGAGAAACACTCGTCTGGCGTTCCCACCGTGAGGTGGATGGGCCGTCTGAAAATCAACCGCACGCTACTCCGTGGTAAGAACTACCTTGCCAATTGAGTCGCCGCGTTCGACGCAGATCAACGCCAATGCCATCGCCTCTTGCTCTAGCACAGCCTTCTCGGCATAACGCCGCCGCCGCCGATTCCTACCATACCAGCCACTTTCGCCGACTTTGAACCGAGTGGCCTGTGCGCCGCACTTCTCGAAGAACATCCGGTGGTTCCGTGTGAGTTCCTGACTCAGATTAGCCACCCTGCCCGTCGAAGAAGGACTTCACGGCCGCCAGACAGAAGGGCGGCACGAGCTGCGCGTGGTAGTCCTCGAGCACCGCGGCATGCCCGCCGTCGGTGGCACCGCCGGCGATGGCGGCGACCTCCACGGCCGTGACCGCCGCCTCGAATGCGTCTTTCTCGTCCGCATACGGATCGTTCGCCGTCGGCGTGGAGGCGATGTCCAAGATGGTCACGGGCGCGCTCGGCGCATTCTTCGACCAATACTCCTGCATGAGCTGCGTATTGAAAAAGAAGACGTCAGGATCTTCATCGCCGCCACACAGCAGCGTCGGCATGGTCGGCGTCCAGTTGCGCAGATCGTTCGTCTTGAGATCTTGCCGCAAAGGTATTCTTGGGCGAAGCGGCGGGCAGCCCGGTGGTCATCGTCGGAAAGCCGCCGTCGGGATTGGCCTGCTCGTCTTGCAGATAGGCGAGGCGGTAGCTGTTGAGGATGAGGTAATCGCTGCTGCAAAACCCATCGCAAACACGATGGCGAGGTCGGCCGGCGTGGTCGCCGGGGTGATCGAGGCGTACTGCGGGGCGGGCGGTGTGCTGCTGAAGAGCGCGTATTGCGGCAGCAGGCCCTCGGAGTAGATGGTGCTGATCGGCGTCGTGCTCGGCAGCAGGCCGGCGATGTCGTTGGCGTAGGGCGTGGCGAAGATATCCGTCGGCTCCGAGTAGAGATTGCCGTATGCGTTCTGATAACCGTTCGCAAGGAGTGCCACGTTCTCCGTCGCGCTGTAGTTCACTTCGCCCAGAAAAATGGCATCACCGAATGCGGCGAGCGCATAGGGCCCGGACATCGGCGCCGAGGCGGTCACGGTCTCGCCGGCCGCTTGCATCGCGCGCGTCGCGGCCATCGCCACGTAGCCCCCTTGAGAATAACCGGTGACGAACAGCTTGTGATTGTCGGTGACGGTCGGTGCGAGCGCGACCGGCAGCGCGCTGCGCGCCGCCGTGAGCGCATCCATCATCTCGTCCGCTTGCTGCGCGCCGACCAGGTACGGATGGTAGCTGAGCGTCGAGGTGTCGTAGCCCGCATAGTTCGGCGCGACGACAATGTAACCCTCGGCGGCAAAGAGCGCCGCGAGAATGAGCCCCTCGCTGCTGGCGTTCGAGCCCGACAGCTGTGCGATGTCGTAGTTCTTGTTCGGTGAGGTGCCGTGGGCGTACTCGACGATGGGACGTGGGCCCTGACAGCCGGCGGCCGATCCGCTCGGCACCATGAGCGCGCCGGTGGACGTGGTCGGCTCGGACTTCGCCCCGACCGTCTCGTAGTTCAACCGGTAGACGTTCACGGTGCAGACGGGCGAGTAGGCGAGCGTCAGAAGCTCCTGTCCGAGCGCGTCTGAGGCTCAGCAGTCCGAGCAGATCCGAGGTGCTGAAGGTGGCGAGCAGGATCGGCGGATTGGTCAGCAGCTGCCCGCGCTGCGGCGTCAGGGTTCCGGGCGCAGAGCTATTGTTAATGCCGGTATTACAACCAATGAGCAGCGCCGCCGCGATGATGAAAAAAGAAGTCGGACGAGCCATGAAATATCCTCGGGCCAGCGGGTTTGAAAAGTTGCGTAGCGGCACGTTGCTGCTTGACGGTAGCGCACTCTTCCCGCGGCGGTGCCCTGGTTTATTGTGAGCGGGCAACTTACGCCGTTGTAGGAAACATCTGATCTGTGGCGCTGTTGCGGCACCGGTTCCGCCCGTGTGACCCGGGTCAACGGCAAATCCTCGGATGGCGGGAACAAGTGCCGGCGCGAAGATGAAAATGAACAATTGAGATCTTAATCACGTTTTGCTTCGAAACTCTGAGCGTTGCGCAGCCTCGCAAAAACCAACACTTGCTTCAGACTTTGAGCCTAGCCCCAGATTAAGTTGAGCCGCCGGGCCGCAATATCAGCTGCGCGCCTCGGCCGCCCGGGGTATCAGATCGCGAGTGTACTGATGAATCTTTGATGAGACCACCAATGACCATTATTACTCCTCCTCCGGATATTGCAAAGCGCTGGCACGGCGCACTAAGCGCCAGACTACGGCGTGCCCCGCTAGAGCGTTTCCTCGCAAGTCACGGACTTTCGAGCGCTGCCCCGGGAGCGGCGCAGAATAGCGATAATGTTGCCCGCGCTACGATACACGTTGTTACCACATATCTTGATGCCTCCAAGCAACTGCGAGTGTTTTCCTCCAGCCAACGCTGGGGAATTGGCGCGGCGACCTGCGCGCTCTGCGAGACGATAGCCTCTGGAATAGGCGAGGAATCTCACTGGAGGATTGCCGCCCTGGTAAGCATCGCACGACTACTGGCTCCTCAAGGCGACTTGACGGAGTCGGCAAGTTTTGCTGCGACCGTGGTGCGCGCCTATGAGCGTCGGAATTTAACGATCATGCCCGTCGGTGAAATCGAACGTCTTAAGATTGCGGTTCGCGAGTATCGTCTTGACGCTCCACCTTGGCTCGCGGTCGCTTGCGATGCTGTTGCAAGATACCTGCGATCGGTCGAGTGGCCCTTGATCTCAGCCGATAAGCAGGACGAGGGCACGCGCCCATTTCCCACATCGTCGTCAAAGGCAGTCACCCTGCGCTTAGTCCACAATAGTGGCTAACCGGAAGCGCCGACCGGCTTGGGTTCCTCCGTTAAGTCTGCGGACGCTTTAATCCCTGGCGAGGCCGTGCGCCATCGAGTCGCAAGGAAGTCAATAGATAAAATCGTGACCTGATTAACGCCGAGGCGAGCTTCAATGAAATCGGGTCGATGGAATGCGTTGATAAAAAGCAGCATCCTGCGGCGTTCATTAGCAAAGAAGGGCGCAGCGCATGGCAAAGCCAGGAGTCGAGTATCACTACATGAGAACGTCCGCGCAAAGCGAGCCACGCAAGTACCTTTCCTTAGAAAGCGTAATAGCCGCGATCAAGGACCTTAATCACATGCAAGTTGGGCGGGGATTCATTACCACCCGTGACGACGTGGGCAAGCACACGAGCCGGCATCCTGACGGCAGGACCGTGCAGTTCTGGGCCGAAAACGAACGAGGCGAAATAGTCAGCTGAGAAAGCGACGAACCAGTGCCATATGGTCCCAAGTATTTATGCGGGACGCCGCTGAGTACTCGTACTGGCCTCAGTCGACATGGCGACTACGCGATGTTCTCCCAGGTCGCGCGGCTGCCGGTTCGTAATCAGAGCCTTTGCGAAGCCGAACAGCTGAACCAACTTGCTGTTGGATGAGTCCCAATATTCAGCGTGGTCCGGGGTTACAGCGATTAGAACATTGAGTGGCGACGTTGCCCCTTCGGGGAACCACGCCTGCACTCCCGCATTCCATAGTTCCTGCTTCTTCGCCACGTCGGTGATCACCACGCTTGGACCCGCCGCACACACGAACTCGGCGGAGCCGGAATCACTATAGGAAAGACATACCTTGGAATGCGTACGCAAGGCTGCCACGCTGGCCGAGTCTGCCTTTGCGAAAAACCAAAGGGTACCGTCAAACTCTCGATTGATCGTGGTCATTGGACGGCTTCTGAGAAGCTGTTCGCCCTCCAGCGTCGTCAGCATGGCGAATCGATGCTTCCTGATTAGGCTCCATAACTTCTCTGGGCCTGATTGTTGGGTCATTCTTGAATTATGGCAGCTGCATTCAAGAGCACTGTCCGGCTAATCGAGGCACTTCTTACCGGCGCCCTCCTACAACGCTGCGAAGGGAAAGTGCGTCAAATAAAAACGAGCGGGCGATCACCGGAGGAGAGCGCGGACTAGCGGATTCATCAAACAAAGTCGCGGCCATCGAACTTCACGTCCGACATTGAAGGTGCATTCCATGATCAATGAGTAGGTTCAAGCGGCTCGCCCGTGAGGTTGACGAGTTGTGGCCGCACCCCGGACGCATCGGTCGACCTTTCGATCAACGCATGAAGTTCTGGCGCCAGCGTCGTCAGCAGCAAGACGGCCAGTGAGCTGGTGAAGTGATAATTCGCCGCCTGTTCCCCGGGCACGAAAGCGGTGACTGTGCCGTACAGCCGGTCGCCCAGAAAGAACACGAACGTCGCGGTCCGGTCGACCAGGCGTGCTTCGATGAGTTGGTGTCCGGGACCGAACGACTCGAAGCGGTTGTCGCCGGTTCCCGTCTTGCCGCCAATCGGAAGCGGCCTCCCGTCCTGTCCGAAGAATATGCCGCGCGCCCTAACTGCGGTTCCAGTATCGACGACGCCGGCGAGGGCGCGACGCAGCGTCGTGGCGACCTCGGCGGACATCACCCGCCTTGACACTTCGGGCCGATAGATCATTTCCGTCTCGTACGGCGTATCGGCAGCGAAACGCACGTGTTCAAGATCAGTGGTCGGCTGCTTTACACCGTCATTGAGGATGATCCCCATCAGTGTGGCGAGCGCATCGGGGCGATCCCCAGAGCTGCCGATCACGGTCGCCAACGATGGAACCAGGCGGGCGAATGGATAGCCCTGCTGCTTCCAGTCCTGCCAAAGATGGTCGAACGCATCCTGCTCGATGAGCTCCCGGATGCGTACGTTCTGTTGGTGGGTTCTCCCGGTCTTCAAGAGCCAGGAATACGCCTGTTGTCGTTGCTCGACGCTCGCCGCGATGACCTGCGACCGAGTAACGTGCGGATGCTCATGCAGGTAAGCCACAAGCCAGAGCTCGAGCGGGTTGACTCCGGCCACGTAGCCGCGGTCATTCAGCGAAAATCTGTTCGGAGCGGATTGGGCGTATATTTCTCGGGCAGCGCCCGCGGGCACCTCCTCTCGGACATGGCGAGCGAGGAAACCTTGCATCAGCGCCAGGGAGTCCCCGGGCCGCACACTACGGAAGATCATGGCGAGCCGGCGCGGCAACGGCTGCCACGCTACCGGCAAGGTGCTCAAGCGCCTCATCGGGCGACAACCTCCCGTACGTCAGATAGAAATGATTGAGGTAAGTAGTGCCTTCCTGATCGGCGAAACGGCGCAACAGATCTTTGCGCATCGAACTATCGGAACCGTGCACACCCTCGTGCGCGCCCAAGTTAGCTTCGTAATGCCGTATCACGTCACGCATCAACCGCACGAAGGCCAGATTGATCGAGCGCTCGAAGGCCTGTTCGACGGTCGGAATCTCACTGTCTTCGAAGGGCTCGAAGTTATGAAAGACGTGGAGGCCGCCGCCGGTGAAGAATTCCTCGAACGGGCTGGCGGAATAGCGACGCTGCATCGCGGCGTCTAGCATCGGCTGCAAGCGCGCGGCGGCCCGGCGGCACACCTGCCAGGTAGTCCGCTGCCCATCGCCGCAGCGGGTCATCGCTCGTCGCGGCCAATTGCCGCAGCGCCGGAACCGAGAGCTTCGACAGTTCGCGATACTGGCCGTCGATGATGCCCAGATAGGTCGAGAGTGTTCTCAGCTTGGCGGTAGAGCCGAGGATCAGCTTCGCCCCGGAGTTCAAGTCAAACGGCTGCTCCATGCTGTCGGCGTGAACGCGGATCAGATTGTGGTCCTTACCGCGCTCATAGAGAACAACGCTCCAGGCAACTTTGCCCGGATCCCCGTCGCCCAGGAGCTTGTCGCCCTTCAGCCCCAGCGCACTGACCTCCATTGGGATCCCTCAGCCGCTCGAGAAGCGCCGCCACTCGGCTCTGAGTCGGCCCATCGATGCTGACATCGGCCGAGAGATCCATCCGGTCGAGGCTGTAGACCTGCGGCAGGCCAAGCACTCTCATCAATTCCGTCCGCACGGCATCGACCGCTTTGCGCTCGACGAATGAGCGCGCGCCCGGTGCCGGCGGCCCCGGCGTGAAGACGAGCCGGCGCACCAGCGCCGCATCGCGCATTGCGGGATCGATCACGCCTGCCGACGCCAGAGCGCGCAGATAGCTGTCGGTGAGGCGCTCGAGATCCTCTCGCCCGGCATTCAAATAATAGGAGGGCCGACGCTGAGCGATCAGCAGGCTGAGTACCTCCTTGTAGACCTGCGCACGGCGCCGCGTCTCGGCGTCGGAGGCAACCTGATGCGAGAGGAGTCTGTTTACCTCGGCCAGATCGACACCGAACCACGCGGACATCGCATCGCCGAAACCAACGACCTCGCCATATCCCGGCCTGGAGCCCAAAGGCGTCGAATCAAGGTAAGCGGTGACGATCTCCCTTTGGGCGGTAGTCGTCTCGATACCGTCCAGATAAGCGCGTGCAGTCGCGGTCACGATCTGCCGCATTTTCTCGGTAACGCTTTCCGTACGCCCGTCGGGCGAGTGCCGATATTTCTCGATCTGCGTCGCCAACGTGCTGGCTCCGCCGTGCTTGAGGCGGGGATTGACGATTCCACCGAGCCGTCCGGCCACCGCCCAGGCGAAGCGACGCCATTCAAGGGCCGGGTTGCGATAGGGATCCTTCGGATCGAGAAGGTCACGATCTTCAATGAACCGTAACGTGTCGATCAGCAGCGCGCGGGATTTCCTCGAAACGCCGATAAACCGCCGATGGATAGGATGCGGCCTCGAGCGTGCGGCCCGAACTATCCTTCAGCACCAAGCCTGCCTGAGACTTTTCATGGTAAACGGCATAGCCAACCGCATCGATAAAGCGCAGCAAAGCAGAAGACTGAACCGCCTGCCTGACGATTTCGAAATTACGGGCCTTCAGGCGCTGAATCAGGGACGGCATATAAGCGTAGCCCAGGCGGCGATCGTATGGTCCCGCATGAGGAAATAGCACAGCCGGGCTTGCCCCCGGCTTGATCTCGAACCTCAAGTCGGCAACAGCGCGATGGAAAACAGCGAATTCAGACGCGTGTTGCTGAGCAGCAGCACGGTCAGAGCGCATCCCAGCAGCAAGCTCAAGCTCCAGGATATCGCGCGCCTGATCTTGATTTCGCGGTCGCGCTGCCGCTGCGATCCTATCGGCAGCGCGAGCTACACTCGTATCTGACGTGCGAGCGCCTGAGACTCGTTCGCTGATCTCTGCACCGGATGCAGAGCCGGCATCGCGACTCGTTGACGGTGTCCTTCGCTAGAGAACTGGACTGACACTCGCGGCCCCAAATAAATCATCGTCCACACACGGACTCGAGCTGTGGATCTCGGTGAGAGGCGTTAACTAACCTGCGTCAGGAACTTGCCGTCCCTTCGAGATCAGCAGGCGTCGTTGTACTCCCGTCCGCCTCAACCTTCACGTCGTAACAGCTGTAACGAGCATATCGCAAAGATTCAAGGCGCCGCGTTGGACGAAGGTGCAGGCTGCGACCCAGCAGGACAGGTCTCCAGCGACTCCTCTTGCGTAGCGCAGCGCAATGAGAGCGTGGGACGAAAGTCCAATTGTCGCTGGTGACTGATCTAGACAGCGGGAAGCGGATGCACGGTGCGTGCGGCGGCCCGGCCTGATCGAAATGAGCGCAACATCGTGACGGCGGCGTAGACCACAACGAACACTACCAGCCACCGCAGCGCGACAAGCGGCAAGCGCTTGACCACGAAAGCCGCGAGCAATACTCCCGGAATCGCCCCGATCGTGAGTGCAATCGAGGTTCCAAATCCAAATCGGCCCGAACGGAAGAATTGCAGTCCGGCCGTCGGTTGTACCAGTCCACAGGAGCCCATCATGATCGGAAAGGCTGCGAGCGGATGCAGGCCCAGTAGCGTTACGACTATCATGCAAGGCGCGTACAGCCCAATGCCAACACTCATCAGCGCACCGAGCAAGAAGTTCACGCCGACAGCGACACCCAACCGCCAACCCGTCAAGGTCATCGCGACACCGCCGCCCGGCAACAAGTGCATGTTCGTCGCAGCAAATACGCAACCGGCAATCAGCAACGCCACTCCCATGGCCAATTGAATGGCAGGTCGTGGCAATGCGGTTCACCACGCCCGCCCCGATCCAAGCACCGAGCGCGGCCGAGGATATGGTCGCCATCAGCAAGACAGGATCGATCACAATAACGCTGACCATGATCAGCATCTCAAGTATCGCCGCGGTATTGAGGCCGATATTGAGGGTTCCGGGTATTAGCTCGTCCGCCAGCTTGTTCTGAAACTTGAGAATCGCAGTGGTTGGTGCAAACGAGCCGATCCCCAATGTGTCAAAAAATGCGACGACAAATCCCACCGGATATTCCGATACGAGCGGGCGTTTCCGACCAACATAGTTCTTACGACTTCGAAACCAGTTAACGAAGAAAATTATGTTGATAAGTAAAAGTGCACTGAACAGAAGCTTCACTTGCAACGACATTGGATCCCCGCGCGCTGTTACGGCTCATGCCACATTTTGACCGAATCCCGCGATCGTAGAGCAATAAGAGGCAAGTTCCTCACTATTCGCCCGGACACCATGAAATGCCGCAGTGGCAGCCGATCACTAGTAAGACCGCCACGGCTCGCAATCCTTCGACATCGGGTCGAAAGGAATTGCCGGGCTGGTGGGTAGTCGCGTCTGAATTCATTGAGGCGCTCGAAGCTCAATGCTTAGCATAGATTTTACCGGCGCTGCGGTCGGTGAATCTGCGCACGGTTTAGTGCGCCAAGCGACGATGACGACGGAGCCGCTAGCCGCCCGTCACGAGCGGTAGCACGGCATTCAGGGCGAAATCGCCGAGAAAATGCGCGGTAATGTTTCGCACCGGCAGATCGGTCATTCTTTTCTATGTCTCTTAAGCCAAGAAACCCATCAGCTGTTTTTCGCCGCCGCCCGCAGTAGCGGAGTGATCAGATCGATGGGTAGGGGGAACACGATGGTCGAGCTCTTTTCGCCGGAAATATCGGCAAGCGTTTGCAGATAGCGTAGTTGCAATGATGCGGGTTCGCTCGACAGGATCCTGGCGGCTTCCGCCAGTGTTTCCGCCGCTTGCTTTTCGCCTTCCGCGTGGATCACCTTGGCGCGTCGGCCGCGCTCGGCTTCGGCCTGCCGAGCCATCGCCCGGATCATGGTCTCATCGAGATCGATATCCTTGATTTCGACATTGCTCACCTTCATGCCCCAGGCCGCCGTATTCGCATCTAGGATCTGCTGAATAGCGGCATTAAGCTTGTCGCGCTGAGCCAGCATCTCGTCCATTTCGTGTTGGCCCGCCACCGAACGCAGGGTCGTTTGGGCGAGCTGACTGGTGGCTTCCCACGGGTTGGTCACCTGCAAAATGGCCTTTTCAGGATCGACGATACGAAAATAAACTACCGCACTAACTTTCACCGAAACGTTGTCCCGGGAAATCACGTCTTGCTTCGGCACATTTAGCACGACGGTGCGCAGCTCCAGCTTCTTCATCTGCTGAATCAACGGCAATACCAGTCGCGGACCTGGGCCTTTGACACCGGTGAACCGGCCGAGCGTGAACATCACGCCACGCTCGTATTCCTTCAGAATACGTAGCGAGCCGGCGAACAGAAGCACCAGTACGACGACGATGACGGGTATCGAAAGGCTCATCAGCGACTCTCCTTCTAATTCTGCGGTTCGACCCAGAGTGTCAGGTCCACGACTTTGACGATACGGGCCTGTTGACCCGCACGCAGTGGGCTCGCGGCGCGGGCGTTCCACAATTCTCCGCCGTAGCGAACGACGCACCGGTCCTGACAATCACTGACTGCTTCCACGGTTGCGCCGATCATCGTCTCGACACCGGCGCTCAGGGGCCGGCGTCGCGCACGCGCGGCCAGCCAGCCGATCGTGACGATGACGAGCCCGCCCGCCACGGCGATTCCGACGATCAACGGTAGTGCCACGCGCAGTCCCGACTCGTGATTGCCGAAGAGAATGATGGAACCGATGACAAACGCCGTCAGGCCACCCGCGCCGAGTGACCCATACGCCGGCATGAAGAATTCGGTCACGATCAGGCCGATTCCGAGAGCCATGAGGGCAAGACCTGCGTAGTTGACCATCAGAAGTTGCAATCCGTAAAGTCCCAGCAACAGCGAGAGCGCACCGACGACACCGGGCAGCACCGCTCCGGGGTTATAACCCTCGAGGAGCAGGCCGTAGATGCCGATCAATAACAGCCCGTAGGCGATGGTGGGATGAGTCAATACCAGCAACAGCCGTGTACGCCAGTCCGGAGCAACACTTCGCACCGTCAGTTGCTGCGTGTCGAGCACCACCTCGCGATCCGCTAGTTTGACTTTGCGTCCCTGTAGCTGGCGCAGCAGATCCGGAATGTCTCTCGCGACGATTTCTATGACGTTTTGCTCGAGCGCATCGTTCGCCGAGAGGCTTGCGGCACCGCGCACCGCGGATTCGGCCCACACGGCGTTGCGCCCACGCAGTTGCGCCAAAGAGCGAATGTACGCGACGGCATCGTTCACCGCCTTGCGCTCACCGGCGGTGCCTGCGGGAATCGGATCTGGGCCGCTCTTGTTCTTGTCTTCGCCGGGATTGGCGGTCGGCGATGCCGGCGGCGTACTCGGCTCGCCGCCAATCGATATAGGCGTCGCAGCGCCGAGATTAGTCGCCGGGGCCATCGCGGCGAGGTGGCTCGCGTACAATATGTAGGTCCCGGCGCTTGCAGCGCGGGCGCCGCTCGGTGCCACATAGGTCACGACCGGCACGGGCGAAGCGAGTATCGCTTTGACGATGTCTCGCATGGAAGTATCGAGACCGCCGGGTGTATCCATCTGAAGGATGACGACGGTGCTGTGGTAGTTCCCCGCATCCGCGAGCGAGTCCTCGACATAGCGACTCATTGCGGGCCCGATGGGACCGCTGAGTTCGACCAGGGTTGCGAACCGGTCAACGGGTGCGGCTGCATCGGTGCCGCTCGACACGGAAATCACAAGCAGCAACGCAGCCGCGAGCCGCAGTGCGACGCGGCGAAAATCCATCCCCCCGGACCAAACCTCGCTCACTGCCTGACCCTCGTTGGCGGCGGCTGCGTGTCACCCACCCGGTGATGGTAGCTTGAAGCGGACCGCACGTGTGAGTCCAGGCTCCTTTTGAAGGGCCGAACGCGCTCCGTTCGTGCCGTCATAATATTTGCATCAATGCTCTCGCCCCGGTCAGGACCGCCAACAGCATCAAGAGGCGCAACACCCAGCGTCGAAAATCTACCGGGTCCGCGTTCATGAAGCCTCGATTGCCCAACCAGACGCCGGCCGCCAGGGGAGGCAAGAAAAGCACCCCGTTCCAGACCGTCGTCCGGCTAAGTAAGCCGCTCCAGGCCTGCCACGCAAGTGCGCTGACATCGGTGATCAAAAAGAAGGCGATCAATGAGGCGCGACCGGCTACCGCGCCGGAGGGCGAACTGAAGAAGAACAAGATCACCGGCGGCCCGCCGATTCCGAAGCTGCCGTTGAAAAGGCCCGAAGCGGTGCCCGTAGTGAAAGTGACAGCCGGCCCCGGCACAGATTTAAGCGCATAGCCCTTCGCCAGCAGGACCGCAGCGAACAGCACGAAAACGGCGAGAGCCAGGGTCATGGGGACCGCCGGCACATGAGCGAGTGCATAGACTCCGATAGGTGTGCCCACGAGGCTGCCTAGGGTGAGCCAACAAAGCGACCGCCAATGGATGTCGCGCCAAACCCCCGGCAAAAGATGCAGGCTTGCCATGACTTCCATGATGAAGATCGAAGGTACGATCTGCGCCGGCGGCAATAGAAGAGAAAGCGATACGATGGCGAGCATCGAGAAGCCAAAACCGCTGTACCCTCGGACGACGGCGGCACCGAAGATGCAGGCAACAGCATAGAGGAGTATCAGGATTTGCATCGGTTGGGCTCGCGCCGGCCCTCAACGGACAGTCTGACGATCGTATCGGCTCAGAATCCACAACGCGCCCGGCAATGCGGTGAAATCGGCCAGCAGCGCGAGCACGAAGGCCGAGGCGGCGACGATGCCGAACTCGCGCATCGGCGGCAGGTCGGAGAGCGCGAGCGCCAGAAAGCCGCTGGCGTTGATGAGAGTCGCGAACAGAATCGGGCGACCCGCCACCAGCAAGGCGTGTTGCAGGGCGCCGGCGGTCGTGCCGGTCGAGCGGCCTTCCTGAAAATGATAGAAGAAATGAATCTGGTCGTTCTCGGTCGCGCCCAGCACCGTCGAGCCGATGAGGATGGTGGCGATATTGAGCGGAATGCCCGTCAAGCGCATCACGAGAAACACGGACAGGATCGCGAACAACGAGGGAATCATCGTCATCAAGCGGGCGGACGGGCTGCGAAACACCAGCAGGAAGGCGAGAAAAATGACGCTGGCCGTGAGCGCGAAGCTCTCGGTGAGAGTGGGCAGCAGACGCTGCGTGATCTCCGCGCCGAGCACGCCCTTGCCGACCACGCTGCCGCGCACCGCGCGCAGCGCCGGCTCGCTCGGCCTGGGCCGCGGCCCATGTCCGCTCCACGAAGGTACGCATCGCGCCGACCTGTCCGAAGAGCTTCGCTCGGCCGCGGATGCTGAGCCGGACGTTGGCGAGGTCTGTCACATCGACATACGCTGCGCGCGCCGGGCTCGGTCAGCATGATCTGCTCGAGATCCGCGGCGAGCTTCGGCCACGCGGACGCCGCTGTCGGCAGCTGATCGGATCCGGTTTCGACATAGCGCGCCCAGCGCAGCACCGACGTCGGACCGTCGACCGCGGTGATGCGCGGATCGCTCTCGAGCCGGCGGGTCAACTGCTCCAGCGCGCGCAGGAAATCCGGGTCCAACGCGTGGCCGGGCGGCGTCTGCAGCCAGAGCTCGACCACGTCGAGCGCGTTCGACTCCTCGAAATGGCGGGTGTCCTGCGCCACGCGCTCGCTCGGGATTGACGTAGGTCAACACGTCCATTTCGAGCGCAAGCGGTGCAACCACGCCGGGAATGCCGAACAACGCGGCCGCTCCGCACAGCATCAGCACGAGGGCGCCGCCGACCAGCGGCCAGCGATAGCGGCGGCTCGCCGGGACCAGGACGTCGACGAAACCCGGGAACCATTTGCCGACCGGCACGATGCTCGGAGCGCATCGGGGTCGCGCAGCAGCGACTGCAGCGCCGGAAACAGCGTGAAGCAGCCGATCCACGCCACGATGAGGCCGCACGCGGTCCACAGTCCCATCTCGCGCACCGGGACGAATGTCCGAGATGGCGAGCGCGCCGAAGCCGACCGCGGTGGCGAACATCGAGGCGGTGCACGGCAGGAATTTATTCGCGAGCGCGCGCGCATGGTGCTCGAGAAGAGTCGGCGAATCGTCCGGCTCGATGTAGCGCGAATGAACATACACGAGCGTGGCGGTGGTCGTGACCATGACGGTCAGCGGCACGAGGGTCGAGATCACGGTGTGCGACCAGCCGAAGAGATCGGCCAGTCCCATGGCGATCGCGACCAGCGGCGCCGAGCGTAAGAATGATGGCCCCCAACGCGCGCCAGGAGCGGTAGATGATCAGCACCAGCGTCATCAGAAAAAGTCCGAACAGCGGCATGAAGCGCACCGTCGCCGCGCCGGTCTGCCGCTCGAGCCAGGCATCGAGCCACGGCGATCCGACGCGCCGCACCTTGGTGAAGGGACCGCCGGAGGCCTCGAGCGGCAGAGCGAGCGCATCGATCGCCGCCAGTGCCCGGTCGCGCTCGGCGGGCGAAGCCACGCGCAGCTCGAGCGCGATGCCGAAGTAATGGTCGCCCAGAAGGCCGGCGCGGCGGAACAGCGGCGTTCCGGTCGCGAACGTGCGCAGTACGCTCGGCCTCATCCGGGGCTGATTTCCGCCGCCGAACCGGCGCGGCGGTAGAGGTCGAGGAGGCTGTGAGCCTCGACGTGCGGAATCTTTGCGAGTTCCTGCTCGAGCCGGTCGGCGGCGCGCAGCGCGGCGGGGCTCAGAGGGTCCGGCGCTTCGAGCATGATCAGCGCCTGCTCGCCCTCGGGAAACAGTCGATCGAATTCGGACGTGGCGCGCGCGACCGGATCGCCGCGCGACGATCAGTCGCTCGATCGCGGGATCGTTGGGCACCCGCAAGGCGCCGAATATGCCGGCAGCCGTCGAGGATCAGGAATGCGCCGGCGATCCAGCGTCGCGCTCGCAGTACACGGAGGAAGAATTGAACGACCTTGGGCGAAGCGGGCACACTCATGGATGCAGGCGCGCTCTCTTCGACCGGAAAAGGTCCTCGGCGCCGTAGCATGATAGCCTAAACACATGAGTACACTGCTAGCCGCAACGCTTTCGACCCTGGTGTTCTGTGCCCCCGGCTATCCGGGCGGCGCCGGCGACGCGCAGCCGCTCGTAGACCAATTCGCGACCGCCGCCGCAGCGGTGTCCGGCTGGCCGGCGGGCAGTCTTGCGGCCGTCTACGATCCGACCGAGGAGGGCGGCCTGGCGAAGCTTGGCCAGGCCGACGCAGTGCTCGCCTTCGTGCCTTATCCGTTCTTTGTCGAGCACGCGGCGGAGCTGCATCTGACGCCGCTCGTGCAGGCAGACGTGGCGGACATCGGTCCACAGCAGCGATGGACGTTGGTTGCAAAGGCGGGCCGCGTTACCGATCCGGCATCCATGGCGGGGTACACGATACTCAGCGTTGCAGGCTATGCCCCCGATTTCGTTCGACATAGCGCGCTCGCGGGCTGGGCGCTGCCGCCGGACGTGAAGATCGCGTCGACGGGACAAATCTTAAGCGCGTTGAGGCGGGTCGCCGCCGGCGAACCGGTGGCAGCGCTGCTCGATCAGACTCAGGCGGCGGCGCTGCCAGCCTGCCGTTCGCATCGCAGCTCAAGGCCGTCATGCAGTCCCCGGAGCTGCCTGTCGCGCTCATTGCCGTGGTCGGCTCGCGCGTGACCGCAGACCGCGCACGGTCTTTGCAGGAGGGGCTGCTCAAGATGGGTCATGCAGCGGGAGGTACCAACTCATTGGGGCCGCTGCGTTTGCAAGGTTTCGTGCTGCCGAAACTGCCGCCCGCTGCGGCAGCGCCGTGACCCCGCGATCCTGGTGCGGGATCTTGATGCTCGCGATCGCCGGCTGCGCGACACAACCCCGGCCGGCCCCGCCGATACAGGGCGCGGCGCCGTCGTCGGTCGCTGAACTTGCCGCGGCAATCGAGGCGGACGCGCAACGCAGCGATCACGAACCCGACTCGAAGATTCGCGATCGAACTGGCGGCCGAGGCCAGCCGCGATGCGGATGCCTGCCTCGCGCGTGAGCCGCAAGCGGCCGCGTGTCTCTACGGCAACGCGGTCGCGCTCGGCCTCGATGCGCGCGCGCACCCGACGCGCGCGGGCGAATCCTTGAACAGCATGCTCGAGAGTCTGGCGCGCGCCGATTCGGTGGATCCCGACTATGACGAAGCAGGACCCGCGCGCGTGCGGGCGCTGGTGCTGATTCGTGCGCCGGGGTGGCCGCTGGGACCCGGCGACGCCGAGGCAGGTTTGGCTGCCGCGCGTCGCGCCGTAACGCTCCGGCCGCTTTATCCGCCAAACCTATTGGCGCTGGCGGAAGCGCTGGCGAAAACAGGAGACTCGAACGGTGCCCGGGAAAACTACGCGCGGGCGCGCGACGCCGCGCAGGCATTGCCTGCTTCGGCCGATCGGGATGATTGGGTCCGCCAAGCCGATCAGGGGCTGGTGCACAAATAGCTCCGCTGTGTGGATATATTGCTCGATGATTCGGCAGCGCAGCAAGATCAGCGATTGACCGACACTCCCGGAGCGAATATAACCAAAAAGTACCGAGCCCGAACCGGGCGATTGCATTCAATCCAAGCGTTTAGATTCTCTCGCCGTCACACGCGTCGCAGGGGGATGAACATGGCAATGTTTCGTGTACGCAATCTTCTGATCCAGGTATTGCCGCCCATGGCGTGCGAAACCGATTCCGCATGCATTCCCCATATTTCGGATGATCCAGTAGCCTGCGCCGAAGCCTCGGCGGCCGCATGCGGCGAGTCGACTGAGAACCCCGAAATTTGGCAGTGCGGTTGCAGCCTGCATTTCGACACTGGGTGCAATATTTGGCGCTACTCGTTGGTCTGCCGTTCGCCCGCAATCACTCTGGATTGTGTTCCCGGAGGAGTTACCCTCGTCAATAAAGAAGGCGAACTGGCGGCGATCGCGGAGCCGGACCCGTGTCCAGATCCCAACAGCGGCTGCCAAGTGTTGGTTTCTCTGCCGCTGTGTCCGGTCGTCACGGACACCGGATGCGGGATAATCGTGAATTCCGGAGTTGCGGTCGAGATGCCGGTTCGAGTCTGCTTCCGTAGCGATGAGCCGAGACTCAACCCCAATTCGTTGGCCGATCTCGGGGTTCTACGCCGTCAGCTGGCCGCCGGGCTCGCAATCGTTGAACGCCGCGAACGTGCTCTATCGGCTGAACTAACGCCCCAGACGACGCAGCAAGTTGAACAGGCCGAAGCGATTCTGAACAGTGCGCTCGAGGGTCTGAAAAAGCGCAAGGAACATATTCAATCGCGGGCGCCGGCAGCTGCGAAGAGTGCAAAGAAATCGAGGGCAAGGAAGAAGTAGGTCCGGGAACTAGACAGTCTATGCCTGTGGTCGAACAGAGACCGTCAGCGCCGGCGGAATGGTCTCGCGAATCCCTTCGCACCTGCGCTTGCTTCGAAGTCGACTTTCATGCGGCCGGCCAGGAAAAAGGATCGGTAGCGGCCGCGCGCAACCGCCACGATCATACGGTTCCAAACCGATTTTTGACGGTCGAGGAACTCGCCCTCCTCGCTGCGCTCAAAGTAGAAGGCCCTTTGCCGCCCGCGCTTCGCGCGCAAGTTCGAAGCTGCGACCAACTACTCGCACGGCTCATTTTAGATGGCTTGATAGAGGTGCGCCTGGATGGGCGCTTCCAGAGCGGGGTATCGGCGCTTTTGCGCCATAACGGCGATCCGTCGCGTGATTCCACCGCGCACGGAGCCGCCGGCATATCGGACCTCGCTCTTGAATACGCGCTCGCCGTGCGGCATTTGCACCCCGGAATTCTTGCCGAGCGGCTCTACATGTTCAACTCGCTCCCTAGAAAAACCTTCTTTCCGGGCGATGCCTCGGCAGAGTATGCCGCCCAAACGGGTGTCGATGCGGGAAGTCCAGCCCCGAAGATCGGCGGCCGTGAATGGTCGGCGCAGACCGACCCGG
This sequence comes from uncultured Gammaproteobacteria bacterium, assembly GCA_963783185.1. Taxonomy (GTDB): domain Bacteria; phylum Pseudomonadota; class Gammaproteobacteria; order Steroidobacterales; family Steroidobacteraceae; genus Bog-1198. The sequence goes on from CAWAMT010000008.1 coordinate 181,898, forward strand.
GTTGGCTGTACTTCCGGCGCGGCAATCCGTCCGGGGGCCGATTTAAAATTTATCTTTCTCCGCGCCCGCAAGATATTCGACGCGTCATACATAGTTTCGCCGACGCGCTTGGCGCGCGGTCACGGGGCGGCAGCGTATTCAAAATGGCATTTCCGGCCGCGGCCCTTAGGCGGCCGGATAAGATCGTGGCGTACCTGCCGACCTTCGACGCGCTCCAGCAGTCACTCTCACGGTTGGTGGAGCTGTCGCTCGAGGCCAAGGTCCAAGCCGTGCCGTTCTCCGCGCCGGTGCCGCGGGCTCCAATACTGAGTTGGGGAGTCGATCCGCCGAACGAAGCCACCGGCACGGGCTCGAGTTGGAGGTCCTGGCTGACACATCAGGTGGCTGCATGCGCGCACGCGATACCACAGACAGAAGCACCGGCCGCCGCGTTGGATCATTTGAAACTTGCCTTGCAATTGAGGGAGATTGATCCGGTCAGCTGGCTTCCGCGCCAGCAACTTCTGTCGCGAGAGTGGAGACTGGAACTATGATCGGCCTGAACCACCGCCTCGTCCTGAACTCCGATATCGTCATCCGCCGATTTGAACCGCAGCCTTCAAATGATTCCAAGGAGGGCTCGGACGACGACTTCGTGGTGACGCGTACCGCCAGCAGGTCTCCCTCTCTCGCGGTGAATCGTGAAACCGCCGAGTTTCTCCTGGCATTCTCCAAGCCCTGCGCTTTGTTAAGTGCCGTTCAGATCATCTCCAGACGCATGCTCGCTGCGCCGGAGACGGTGCTAGAGGAGGTGTATCCAAACTTAAAAACCTTTCTCGACCGGGGGATACTGGTGCGGCTCGGCGGCACCCGGCGCGCCGGGCGCGCGCGGCGCATCGGGCCTTGGTCGCTCGAACGCAAAATCAACGATTTCGACGATTCGTCCGTGTATCTTGTAAAGAACGATCGCGGCCAATTCGGGGCGCTGAAGCTCGTTCGTTCGGGCGCCGCGGACGGGATGCTCGAACGCGAACGCCGCGTCATGCAAATGGTTGGGAATGATCTCGTACCCGCCCTTTTGGATTTCGGGTCGTCATCGCAAGGATCGTATCTCGTCTCGGAATGGAAGTCCGGGTGCGTCGCCGTGGAAGCATTTGGCGAACTCCGTGCTTCACCCGAATCCAGGCCTGCGCTCCTGCGTCTCGCAATCGCACTGCTGAACGCCTACGAGCGCCTCCATGAACGCGGAATCATACATGGCGATATTCAACCTAAGAATGTCGTATTCGATCTGCACGACAGGGCGTGGAGCATCGATTTTTCCAATTCCGTGGTCCCTGGCATGCCGCTCCCCGAGGGCCGCATGGGAGTGCCGTTCTTCTTTGAGCCAGAATACGCCCGGGCGTTGCTGCTGCAGATCGGCGGCCAGCCCGCGTCGCAGGTGCCGACGGTGCGCGGAGAGAATTACGCAATTGCCGCCATGCTCTTTTACCTCCTCTCCGGTGTCCATTGCATCGAGTTTTCACCTGAGAGAGAGACATTGCTCCGTCAAGTGTCGGAAGCGGAGCCGGGTCGTCTCACGGATCCGTGGCGCGCTGAATGGGATGCCGTCGATCGCCTGATTCGTCCGTTTCTCTCGAAAGATCCCGAGCAACGTCCACCATCGTTGACTTGCCTGCGCGACGGCCTCGAGAGGCTGTTGACGCCTGAACGGGTCGTGCCCATTGCCTTTTCCATCAGACACCAAACCGATCCCCTGGCGAAGATGAAGGCAGAGTATGGGCTCGGCTCGGTTCGCCTTCGTAAATTCGATCTGGTTCCTCCGCGCTGTTCCCTTACCTATGGAGCACCCGGAATCGCCTATGCCCTGTTGCGCGCGTCCGAGTTGTGCGACGACGCCGAACTCTTGTGGGCCGCAGATGCCTGGATCGAGCTTGCCGAACAGTGCTCAAACGAGCCCGAGGCATTTACAGCTCGCGCAATGGAGCTGACCCGCAATAGAATCGGATATGCCTCGCTCTCCGGCGCCGAGCCGGGACTTTTTTTTGCCAAGAGCCTGATCCGTGCGGCAGTGGGAGACTCGCAAGGAGCGAAGTTTGCCGTAGACCAGTTTCTTTCCGCCGCGAGTTTCCGGCCCTCGCATCATTCGGACACGAATCTCGGCGGAGTCGGATTGGCGTTGGCGGCGGACCGGCTTTCGAAATTGCCGCTGCCCGTCCGATCTCGACAGAAGCTCAGCGGACTTCGTAGACAGTGATGACGCGCGCGTGGCAGCAATCTCCGCCCGCGTTTGGCGGCCGCAGCCGCCTTGGCTTTGCGCACGGCGTCGCTGGCGTGGTTTTCGCGGCGCTCGCCGATGGAACATCGCGAGAGACATCGGAAGCGGCGGATCGGCTTCGCGGTTTGCCGGCGATGATTCGCAAAGGTATCCGTTGGCCCGTGCGTGCGGGAAGTTCCTACTTCATGCCGGGCTGGTGCAACGGCGTGGCGGGGCATCTGTTGGTGTGGACGAGATTGTGGCAATGGTCCGCAGAGACGGCGGACCGGGAAATGATGGAGCGGATCGCGTGGGGAATAGTGGAGTCGCGGACCTCGATGGGGAATCTTTGCTGTGGGGCGGCCGGTCAAGCGGTCTCGCTGGCCGTATTCGCTGCGGCCGCCGCCGAGCCGTCCTGGCGGCGGCGGGCGCAGGAATTCCTCGATAAGCTCGAGCCGCAATGGCCGAAGGACGATCATCCTCAGAGCTTGTACCGCGGAGAACTCGGACTCTTGCTCGCGCGGCTGGAGTGCGACGCGTCGGTGCCTCGGTTTCCCGTTTGGGGAGCGAGCCTCGACCCGCGTCCTAGCGTTTCACGAAACCCGGTCAACGTAGCGTGATCGAGTGCAGCTTTGGCCAGCGCTACTCGAGCTCTTGTGCGCCGACCAAATGCGTGGTCTTCGGCCCTTCGCCGATTTGAAAGCGGCGGACAGCCTGCTCCAACACGCGATCCGCCTTGGTCACGCGCTGGTGTTGTCGCAAATGCTCGAGCCAGGAGTCCGTCCGAAAGGTCTCGATGAATCGGCCCTCCTCGGCGGGGTCCTCAAATATCCCCCAGTCATACGCGCCGTCGCGGCGCCGCTCGCGCGCATATCGGCCGAGCGCGTGCAGGAATGGTTCTCCGGTTCTTCGGATCGATGCGGTATTCGATCGTCACCAGAACCGGTCCCCGGTCCGGTTCTATCGCCTGGACGTGACCGGCGCCGGCCAATGCATGGACGGCGAAAAATCGACGATTCGCGCCCGTCTGCAGCTTCCATCGCCAGGTGAGCGGGATGGCGATCAGCGCGCCCGCGGCCGCGACGAGCAGGGCGGCGGGCAGCCCGGCGACGGCGGCGAACTCGCCCCACAGCGCGCTGCCGATGGTCAGTGCACCGAACATCACCGTCACATACATCGCAAGTCCGCGACCGCGAACCCAGTCGGGCAATGCGACTTGCGCCGAGACATTGAGGCTCGACACCGCGGCGATCCACGATGCGCCGGCGATGAGGCTGGCTGCGATCGCCGTCACGGGGTCGTGAGCGAGCGCAAACAGCGCCATGCCGACCGAAGTGGCCAAAGTGGCGGCCGCGACCAGCCGGTCTGCGCCCAATTTCGCCTTGAGACTGTCGCAGCAAGAACGCGCCACCCACGGCCGCGGCCCCGATGGCGCCCAGCAACAGCCCGTACAGCGCAGGGCCCCCGGCGATCTGGCTGCGTGCGACCAGCGGCAACAGCGCCCAGTAGGCGCTGGCAAATACGAAGAAAGCCGCTGGCCCGGATCAACGTCGCGCTGAGATGCCTGTTGTATCGCGCGTGTCGCAGACCGGTGCGCACCGCGTTGCCGAATGGCTTCGGGCGGCAGGTGCGCGCCGCTTTTGTCCGGGCGGACGCCACCATAGCGAGCGCCGCAATGACCCCGACGTTACTGAATGCATCGAGCCAGAACGGCGCCGCAATCCCGAATGCGCCAATGAGCAAGCCGCCGAGTGCCGGCCCGACGGCGCGGCTGACGTTGATGCCTACACTGTTCGCCGCAACTGCGGCGGTCAGTTCCGATTTCGGTACGAGCTGAGGCACCACCGCCTGCCACGCGGGAGCGGTGACGGCCGAGCCGACGCGTCACAATGAAGCTGAAGACCAGGAGACCGGCCGGCGTGATGAGATGCAGCCAGACGAGCGCTGCGAAGGCGGTCGAGGTGATCAGTGATCGGCGGACTCGCCAAGGATCAGGAATCGGCGCTGATCGACGATGTCCACGAGCGCGCCCGCAGGAATGGCGAACAGAAACATCGGCAGGCTGTTGGCGACCTGCACCATCGAGACGATGAAGGGGTCCGGATCGAGGCTGGTCATGAGCCAGCCGGACGCGACGTTATACATCCAACCACCGATGTTCGAGACCACCGTCGCGATCCAGATCACTGCGAACATCTTGTGGCGAAACGGAGCCCACGGCGAAGCGGCTGGGTGATTCGCTTTAGCCGCTGGATCGTTCAGGGTTGGTGCGCTCATGTCGATCAGTTGGGAGCCTAACCGAAGAGAGCAATCCTAACTCAACTCGAGGAGCGGGATTGCCCGCGATGGCATGCCTCGTCTACCATCACAGCCCTCGCTTCGCGGCGTCGAGCACATCCCCATGATTGCCTCCGAGGTCTTCATCACCTGCGCCGTGACGGGTTCGGCGGATTCGGTGAGCAAGAGCCGCAACGTGCCGGTGACGCCCGCGCAGATTGCCGCCTCGGCGCTCGATGCCCACGCGGCCGGCGCAGCGATCGTCCATCTGCATGTCCGCGATCCGCGCTCCGGCGCCGCGAGCCGTGACCCGGCGCTGTTCCGCGAAGTCGTCGACCGCATCCGCCAAGCGAACAGCGAGGTGATCCTCAATCTCACCGGCGGCATGGGCGGCGATCTCGTGCTCGGGCCGGAACAGGCACCGCTCAATCTAGCAAGCGGCACGGATTTCGTCGGGCCTCGCGAGCGGATTGCGCATGTCCTCGAGTTGCTCCCGGAGATCGGAAGCCTCGATTGCGGTTCCCTCAATTTCGACGAAGTGCTCTACGGCACGACTCCCGGCTATCTGCGGCGCATGGCGCGCGCCTACCAGGAGAGGAACGTGCGGGCGGAGCTCGAGGTCTTCGAACTCGGCCACATCGAACTCGCCAAGCAGCTTCTCGCCGAGGGGCTCATCGATCCGCCGGCCCTGTTTCAGCTGTGCCTCGGCATCAAGTACGGTGCGCCTGCCAGTTCGGAGGCCATGCAGGCGATGCGCGATGCGTTGCCGGCGGGAGCGCTGTGGTCTGCATTCGGGCTCGGCCGAATGCAGATGCCGATGGTGGCCCAGGCGGTGCTGCTGGGCGGCAATGTGCGCGTGGGGCTCGAGGACAATCTCTACCTCGAGCGGGGTGTCCTGGCGACGAACGCTCCAATTGGTCGAACGGGCGCGGTCGATCATCGAGCTGTTGGGCGCTCGTGTGCTCACCGCGCCGCAAACACGCGAGCGGCTCGGACTGCGCGACACTTGGTCGAGGCAGAGGGCACCGCTAGCGTCGCCTTCAAGATCGCGGTAATCTTCAAGCTGGCACGGATCGATCACCGCGAGCAGAGGTCGCCCGCGGCCGGTCAGCGCGATGGCATCGTGGCTGATCCGTGGCGAGACCGGCTGCCCGCATGCGCTCCTTCAGCCGCTTTTTTTCGTCTCGCGAGAAGAATTCAATGTCGTCCACTTTCTTCAGTTGCGGTACGAAGCTCCGGCAGTCCCTCGTCCCAGCGCTTGAAGATAGCGCGGCATCGAGATGACGTCGAAGCCTCCCTGGACGCGGAGGCGACGATCTTGCCGCGCTTCCGTCGGATCCTCGGGCAGCGGCGCCCAGATCCAGCGCGGCAAGCTGTACCAATGCGGTACCAGTGCGGCGCGTTCTGCTGGCGGGCGAGGTCCAATTCCTCGGGCTCGATGTCGTACGCTTGCACGATTTGAAGACAGTTTTCGGAAAACGCGTAATACAAGGGCCGTCCGTTCCAGAGCGCGGTCGTGCCATAGATCAGCGCGATCAGTTGCACGGCGACGATCATGGCGATGTCGCGCGTGAGCTCGCGGCGCGATTTTTCGGAGCTGGCGATGATCAGCGTGAGCGAGCGGGCCGAACACCAATCGACGCCGACCATGCACGGCGACGACCCGCGGGACATCGGCCAAATACCAGCCCGGCCAGTGATACCAGCCGAGGTAGAGCGCGCCGAGCGTCAGCGTCAGGACGCTGGCGCTGCCGAGAAGATGCAGCCCGAAGGCTTTGAATCTGAACTTCAAGCTTGGTATCCGTGTGGCTGGCGAAGGTCGTCGATGAAGTGCTCGCGGACATCTATTGTTCACAAATCGATGCGCTGACGGAAGGACCGCAGAGTCAGCGAATCGGTGAAATCTGCAAATGCCGTCACACTGCGCCGAAGGGGCGACCCCGAGGGGCCGCGCCGAAAGGGGCACCGGCCCTATGGGATCTCACCCGCCGCACGGCATCTCGCCAGCCGTCGATTTCGGCATCCCGTGCGGCGCCGGTCTTCGGCTCGAAACGCGCATCGGCTGCTCGCCGAGCGCGGCGATATCTTGAGCGAGCCATACATCCCGCAGCCGAGACCCGCTAAACAGGCGGCGCCGAAAGCTGTCGACTCGGTGATCTTCGGCCTCTGAATCGGGAGCCCAAGATATCGGCGAGGCGCTGCATGAACAACTCGTTTTGCGCCATACCCCCGTCGACTTTGAGCATCGTCGGCCGCAGGCCGTCGGCGGCCATGGCCTCGAGCAGGTCGTAGGTCTGGTAGGCCACGCTGTCGAGCGCCGCACGTGCGATCTCGCCGCGGCTCGAGGCGCGCGTCAGTCCGATAAGTGCGCCGCGCGCGTCGGGATCCCAATACGGTGCGCCGAGTCCCGTAAAGGCGGGCACCAAGTACACTCCGCCGCTATCGTCGACGGAAGCTGCCAATGCCTCTACGTCCGACGCGCGTGAAATGAGGCCGAGACCATCGCGCAGCCATTGGATCGCGGTGCCCGCCGAGAGGATGGAGCCTTCCAGAGCGTAGGTCACTTCGCCCTTCAATTGATAGGCGATCGTACTGAGCAGTCGATTATGACTCGGCACCAACATGCTGTGCGGTATTGAGCACCAGGAACGCGCCGGTGCCGTACGTGCTCTTGACGTCGCCGGCCGCGAAGCAGGCTTGACCCATCAGCGCCGCTTGTTGATCGCCGGCAATGCCGCTGATCGGCAGGGCGTGGCCGAGCACGGACTTCTCGATGTGTCCGAAGTCTCCCGCGCTATCTCGCACCTCGGGCAGACAGGATCGGGGGACGTCGAACAGTCTCGCACAGTGCCTCGTCCCAGCGGCCTTTGTGGATGTCATAAAGAGCCGTGCGGCTTGCGTTGGTCGCGTCGGTCGCGTGCAACCGGCCGCCGCTGAGGCGCCAGAGCAAGAAGCTGTCGACCGTGCCGAAGGCGATGTGACCAGCCTTGGCGGCGTCGCGCGCGCCCTGGCACATGATCCAGAATCCAAGCGATTTTGGTGGCGGAAAAATAGGGATCGAGCAGCAGGCCGGTCTTGCGGCTGAGTTCCGCCTCGGCGTCGGCGCGGTTCAGTTCCCGGCAGCGATCCGCGGTGCGACGGTCCTGCCATACGATAGCATTGTAAATGGGCGCGCCGCTGCGGCGATCCCACAGGATAGTGGTCTCGCGTTGATTGGTGATGCCGACCGCGGCCACGGTACCGCCCTGAATCGCGCAAACGCTGCAGAACCTGGCGGGTCGGTGGACAGCACGGTCGCCCAAATCACCTCCGCATCGTGCTCCACCCAACCCGGCGCCGGATAGATCTGCTCGAAGGACTGCTGTTCGATCGCCAGCATATCGCCCGCGGCGGAGAAAGCCGATGGCGCGGCTGGAACTCGTTCCCTGATCGATCGCGAGCAAAATATCCTGAGACAAGGAATGCACCTCGATCTTGCCTGGAAAGAGAATGTAACACTTGGGGTCAATCGAAATCCGCCGGCAGATCGGGATGCTCCGCGTGCTCGAACATGCGGTCGATCTGCTGTGCGGTCGTGCGGCCGATGGAAAGAGGCGGCAGTGCGTCTCGGGAGAAAAATGCCGCATCGCTGGTTTCGATGCTCGGCCGAGCGCTGCCGCCCGTGAGCTCGCAGATGAAGAACATCTTGTAGATGGCATCGAGATGATGAGGGCGGTTGCGCTTGCGGTAATCGTAAACCGCGGCAAGCTTGATGGCCCGGGCCTGGTAGCCCGATTCTTCCGCAACTTCCCGGACCACGCTTTGGGCGGCCGATTCAGTCACATCGGCCCAACCCCCGGGAGCGTCCACGCACCATCACTGATCTCCCGGACCATGAGCACGCGGCCGCTCGAGGAATGCTGCCGCGCGAACGTCGACTTTCGGGGTCGCGTATCCCTTGTCCTCGCTGAACGACTCGAGCACGGCCGCGCGAGACTGGCCAGTGCCTTGTGCGATCAGGGACGCCGCCAATTCGCGGATGCGCTCATAGCGCTGGCGGTCGAATGGATCGCTACAGAAGCTAAGACCAATCTGTGCAATGGCCCGCAACTCCCGGCTGATGGTCAGCCAGGAGGGTTCGTTCGCCGATGAGTCGTCGGTGGGCATTGAATTTTCACAGTCATACGTCGCCTCGGCTTCGACCAACGGCCGCAACGCCTTCGAGACGGGAATTCGCACGATCAGCTCCGCTCCGCCTAAAGGGGAATTGGCTACGTCGAAGGTTCCGCCCAGCGCATAGACACGGTGCCGCATGGAGGCCAAGCCGTTAGTGCCTCTCGCAGAGCCTGCATCGGATATTCCCTTACCATCGTCGGTGATGCGAAACACGACGTTGTCATCGTCGATATCAAGTGCAATGGCCACCGACTTTGCACCGGAGTGTTTGATGATGTTCGCGAAGGCTTCCTGCGCGATCCGAAACAGCGCAATGCCGGTATCGGAGGTAAACTTCGGCTCCTCGTCGGGAAAATATTCGGTGCAATCGAGATTGGCGCGGGCGCACGTTTCCTTGAACTGCCAACGCAGCGCCGCAATGAATCCTACGTTGTCGAGCAGGGTGGGGCGAAGCTCTTCAATGATGCGGCGTTTTAAATCGATGCCCGCGGACAAATTCTGTTGCACCCGATTGAGGCGATGCTTCATGTCGATCTCGTTGGCTGCGAGATGCTGTTCGGCCCATGAAATGTCCATGCGCGCTCCGACCAGCAATCCGCCGAGCTCGTCGTGCAATTCGCGGGCGAGGCTAGCCTTTTCGCGTTCGGCGACGCCCTGCAAATGGGTCGATAGTTCGACGAGTTCCCGTGTTCGCTCTTCGACCTTGAGCTCCAGCCGGTGCTTCTGCTCACGCAGCTCTTCGGTTTGCAATGCGCGCCCACGCATATATATATAAATCAGGCGAGCGGCAACCACGATCAGCAACGCGTTGCAGAGGGCCGCAACCATCACAATCCAGTGGTTCATTGGTATCTCATGCCAAACTGTCTAGGGTAGCGGCTCGTGGTCGCTCAATGTCGATGCAAAATACAAAAAAATCAAGTCGGCAAAAGACCCATCATTGAGTCAGGGAATGACAATTGAGGCGGGATTTTTCGTGTGAGCCACTTTTTGAGCGTGAGTTGGCAGCCGAAGCCGCTTACTATACGCGGCCTTATGCCGCTCGTTCGCCTCGATAAAGTTTCATTGAGATTTGGCCTCAAACCTTTGCTGGACAATGTCGCCTTGCAAATTCGCAGGGGCGAGCGCGTCTGCCTGCTCGGACGCAACGGCGAGGGGAAATCCTCGCTCCTGCGTGTGATTACCCGCGAGATCTCTCCCGACAGCGGCGAGGTTTGGATACGGCCGGGCGCCAAAGTGGCGAGCCTTGCCCAAGAAGTATCTCCCGCCAGTGACGAAACCGTGCTTTCGGTGGTCCAACAGGGCGTCCCGACCGGCGGCACGGATGGCGATTGGCAGGGCGAGTTGCAGGTGGAGCAAGTCATTTCGCGGCTGCAATTGGTTCGCGACGCAACGCTAAGCTCTCTGTCCGGCGGCTGGCGCCGGCGAGTGATGCTGGGCCGAGCGCTGGTCTCGGCGCCTGACCTGCTTTTACTGGACGAGCCGACGAACCATCTCGACATCGATGCGATTACCTGGCTCGAGGATATGATGATCGACTTCGGCGGCGCGTTGTTGTTCATCAGCCATGACCGTGCATTCGTCCGCCGCCTCGCGACGCGCATCGTCGAACTGGATCGCGGGCAACTGCGCGGATGGCCGAGTAACTATGATGAGTATGTGGTTCAAAAGCGAGCGGCACTCGAGGTCGAGGCGAAACACGCGGCGTTGTTCGATAAGAAGCTTGCGCAGGAGGAGGTGTGGATCCGTCAGGGCGTGGAAGCGCGGCGGACTCGCAATGAAGGCCGGGTCCGGGCGCTCAAGCAGCTGCGCATACAACGCAGCGAACGGCGCGAGCGGATAGGGCAAGTTGATCTTAAGGTGCAAGATGCGGCGCCGTCCGGCAAACTCGTATTCGAAGCGCAGAATGTAACCTTCGCTTTCGGCGCTGCGCCCATCATCGTCGATTTCTCCGCACGAGTCATGCGCTCCGATCGAATCGGCATCATTGGGCCCAACGGTTGCGGGAAGACGACGCTGATCAAACTTCTGGTCGGCGAATTGGAGCCCACCGAAGGATCGATTTACCGCGGTACCTCCCTGCTGCCGGCCTACTTCGATCAACAACGCGAACAGCTCGATACGACGGCGTCCATCATGGACAACGTCACCGGAGGCAGCGGCGAGACGATCACCATCGATGGTCGCGCACGGCATGTTTCGAGCTACCTGCGCGACTTTTTGTTTCCGCCGGAGCGATTGCACGCGCCGGTCAGCATGTTGTCGGGGGGCGAGCGCAATCGCTTGTTGCTGGCGAGATTGTTCGCCAAGCCGAGCAATCTGTTGGTGATGGATGAACCCACCAACGATCTCGATGCGGAAACGCTGGACCTATTGGAAGAGATGGTCGCCGAGTATACAGGTACGTTGTTGCTGGTCAGTCATGACCGCGCATTTCTCGATAACGTCGTGACAAGCACGCTGGTCTTCGAGGGACAGGGTCGCGTCCATGAGTATGTAGGCGGCTACAGCGACTGGCTGCGTCAGCGCAACCCAAGCACTCCTTCGGGACGGTCTCCGGCGCAAGCACTTGCAGGCGCACCCGCGCGGGCACGGCTCGAGGATCGGTGCGCGGCGAGTCCAAGCCGCGAAAGCGCTCCTACAAGGAACAGCGCGAACTCGATGCGATACCCGGGGCGATCCAACTTCTCGAGACGGAGCAGGCGGCGCTGCAGGCGGCGGTCAGCGATCCGGAACTCTTCCGGCGAAATCCGGCCGAGGCCAGCGCAGCCTTGCAGCGATTGCAGCGCCTGACGCAAAATCTCGAGGCCGCGTACGCGCGTTGGGATGTATTGGAATCCCTTGAATAGCGCTAGCGACAATAGCGCTAGCGCCGCGGCCGACCTCGACCCAACAGATCGCTGGGATTCGGCAATGCGCCGCCGGCGGCATCGGGAATGACCAATGAGGATGCCTGCTCGCGGCGCATCTCCTGCAGTTCGCGCATGGTCTGTTGCACCGCCAGTTCGGCAGCTTCGCCGAATTTCGCGATCGCCGCATTCAGTGTCGCCGCGTCGAGCTCAAAACTGATCGGCACGGCACCCATCGGCGTCATGACCTGGGCCTGCCCGACAAATAGGACTGTCCGCGCGGCGTCAGGCGTTCCGTCGGCGGCAACCGGTGTCAGGCGGCGGATGGTCCCTACCCTGCGATCGGTAAAAGTCTCTTCGCGATATAGTTGGGTCGGGTCCATAGCTGCCTGGCGGCCATCGTTGGCGGAACTCATGTGCGGGTTACCTTTCTGTAAAGAGGCTCGTAGCCCTCACCCTAGCAGTTTCTGGGACACAGTGAACAGACCCCTCGGCAACAAGTCCACTGCAGCCGCAGCGCGGGCGCCCTGATACGATACGCGGCTTGACACTTCCGCACACAATTCGCAAGGTCCCGGCGTGGACGACGCTGCTCGGGATCGCCCTGTTCGGGCTGGCGTTGTTTTGGCTGCATCACGTCCTCGGCCAATACCGCTGGCAGGACATTCTCGCCCACATGCAGGCGATTCCGCAGCTCGCGCTTGTTGGGCGCGGTGGTGCTGGCGTGGTCGGGTTACGGGTGTTTGACGCTGTACGACGCGTTGGGTTTGCGTTTCGCCGGCGCACGCGTGCCGTATCCGCGCCTCGCCCTGATTTCCTTCATGGGATACGCGATCGGCCATAACGTCGGGCTGAATACCTTGAGCGGCGGTGCGGTTCGCTATCGCGCGTATTCGGCATTGGGGCTGACCGCGAAACAGATCGCGACGGTCATTGCGTTCGGCACCTTGACCTTTGCGCTTGGGCGCGGCGGTGATGCTGGGGCTGTCCCTGCTCTCGGAGGCCGCGTTGTCCGGTTCGGTGCTGCATCTGCACCGCTCGCTCGATCGTCCTCGCCGGCTGCCTGCTGCTCGCCGGGGTCGCGGCCTATCTCCTGTTGGCTTGCAAGCCGTCACGAGCCGCTGCGCTGGCGCAAGATCGTGATTCCGGTTCCGAGCCCGCGCATCGCCTTTGCCCAAATCGCCGTCGCCTGCGGCGATCTTCTGTGTGCCGCCGGCGTGCTGTACGTGCTGCTGCCGCCGCAGGCGGCGATCGGCTTCGCGGCCTTCGCGGGCATTTACCTGATCGCGATCGCCGCCGGCATCATCAGCAACGTGCCCGGCGGCGTCGGCGTGTTCGAATCGGTGTTCCTGCTGCTGTTCCGCTCGGTGCCGGCGGACCAGCTGCTGGGCGCGCTGCTCGCATACCGCATCATCTACTACCTCAGTCCCCTTTGCCGTGGCCCTCGCGTTGCTCGGCGCGCACGAGTTGTGGGCGCACCGGGCACCCATGGTGCGGCTCGCGCGGCTCGGTCGCACCTGGCTCAGTGCCGTCACGCCGCAGGCGAGCGCGTTCGCGGTGTTCGGCGCCGGCGCGGTGCTGCTCTTCTCCGGCGCAACGCCGGGCCTCGGCAACCGCCTGGAGGCTGTTGCACCATTTCGTGCCGCTGCCGGTCCTCGAGCTGTCGCATCTGCTGGGCAGCGCCGTCGGGCGTCGGACTGTTGGTGCTCGCCAACGGCCTGTACCGGCGGCTCGATGCGGCGTGGTACTTGACGATGTGGCTGCTGTGCGCCGGCGTCTTGCTGTCGCTGCTCAAGGGATTCGATTACGAGGAGGCGACGATACTCGGCGCGGTCGCGGTGGTGCTGGTGTCGGCGCGGGAGCGCTTTCGCCGGCGCGCCTCGCTGATCGAGCAGCGCTTTTCCGCGTCCTGGGTCGTGGCGGTGCTGTTGGTGCTCGGCGCGGCGACTATGGCTGGTCTTGTTCGCGTATCGGCACGTGCCTTACAGCAATGAATTGTGGTGGCAGTTTGCATTCGAGGCGCCGGCGCCTCGCAGTCTGCGCGCTTTGCTGCTGGCGGCCATGATCGCCGCCGCCTACGCGCTGTGGCGCCTGCTGCGCCCCTCGAAGCCGCCGATCTCGCCGCCGAGTCAGGCCGATCTCGACCGCGCGGCGGCAGCTGATCGAGAATGCTCACGACACCACGGCGAATCTCGCGTTGCTCGGCGACAAGAATCTGCTGTTCAACGCGGATCGGACGGCGTTCATCATGTATCAGGCATCGGGCAGCAGCTGGGTTTCCATGGGCGACCCCGTCGGACCGTCGGCATTGTACGAACCATTGGTCTGGACGTTCATCGAGAACTGCGACGGGATGGCGGTATCGCCGGTTTTCTACCAAGTCACGCCCGACAACTTGCCGCTGTACATCGACCTGGGATTGACGTTGAGCAAACTCGGCGAGGAGGCGCGGGTGCCTCTCGACACCTTCTCCCTGGAAGGTGCCGCGCGCGCGGATCTGCGCCATGCGCATCGGCGCGCGCTGCGCGACGGGGCTGAGTTCGAAGTGGTGGCGCGCGAAAACGTCGGCGCCATCATGCCCGAATTGCGCGCCGTTTCGACCGCGTGGCTCGCGTGCCAAGAACACCGCCGAGAAGCGCTTTTCTCTGGGATTATTTCGACGAGCGTTATCTTGCGAATTTCAACTGCGCGGTGGTCCGTCGCAGCGGCGACGATCGTCGCTTTCGCCAACATTTGGCGCGCCGGCGCGGACACCGAGCTGTCGGTCGATCTCATGCGCTACGACGACGCGGCACCGAAGGGCGTGATCGATTTTCTGCTCGATCGAGTGCATGCTGTGGGGCAGGGCGCAGCACTATCAATGGTTCAGCTTAGGGATGGCGCCGCTGTCGGGCTTGGAGGAGCACGCGCTCGCACCGGCCTGGCACAAGCTCGGGCGCATGGTGCAGCGCTACGGCGAAACGTTTTATCCCTTCGAAGGACTGCGCAAGTACAAGGAGAAGATTCTGCCCGTGTGGCGTCCACGCTATCTCGCGGCGCCGGGCGGCCTTGGCATGGCCGGCGCTTTGCTCGACGTCACCTCGCTCATTTCGGGCGGTGTCAGCAAGGTGTTGAGTCAAATGACGCACCTGGTCGACGTGCCGGCACGAATTATACTGCTGTCCACTCGGATGCCAAGCCGCCATGGCTGCGCCGGCGGCGGCGCCCGCGCGCGCCGACGCGCCGTCGGCCACGCGCCCGCGCCAGGCGCCAGCGGCCGCACCTGCGGAGGTCTTCAACTATGGGCGCTTCGGCGAAGTCAACGTGTACCGCGGCAGCGGCGAACCGCGTGATGTCGTGTTGTTCGTGTCCGGAGACGGCGGCTGGAATCTCGGCGTCGTCACTATGGCGCGCCTTCTCACTGCGCAAGGCGCCGTGGTTGCAGGCATCGACATTCGTCACTATTTGCACGAACTCGAGCAAGCGTCGGATAAGTGCGTTTCGCCCGCGGTTGATTTCGAGAATTTGAGTCATTACCTGCAATCGAAGCTCGAGTTCAAGACGTATCTCCAGCCGACCCTCGTCGGCTATTCATCCGGCGCGACGCTGGTGTATGCGACGCTCGCTGAATCCCCCGACGGCCTGTTCAAGGGTGCTCTTGAGCATCGGTTTCTGCCCGGATCTCGATCTGAAAAAGCCGGTGTGCAAGGGTTCTGGCATCGAGGCGACCCCTCGGCTCGATTCGAAGGGCGTACTGCAAGGGGTGAATTTTCTTCCGGCCAAGCAGGTTTCCGGCAAATGGATCTCGCTTCAAGGCGAGACCGATCAGGTCTGCGCGGCCCCGGCAACTGAAAAATTCGTTGCCGCCGTACCTGGCGGGGAGATCGTCATGCTACCCAAGGTGGGCTACGGGTACTCGGTCGAGAAGAATTGGGTCCCGCAGTACGAAGCGGCCTACGCGCGAATCACGGCTGCTTCCAAAACGCCCGGGGCCCCGACGTTGCCGGCGACGATCGCCGATCTGCCGCTGATCGTGGTGCCCGCGACGCAGGGCGGCTCGAGCCCATGGTTCGGGGTATTTCTGTCGGGCGACGGCGGCTGGGTCGGGCTCGATAAGGGTGTGTCCGAAGACCTCGCGAAGCACCACATCCCGATCGTCGGATGGGATTCGCTCAAGTATTTCTGGTCGCCGCGAACGCCCGACGGGGCCGCACAGGATCTCGATCGGGTGCTACGGCACTACTCGAGCGCCTGGGGAAAATCACACGTGATCTTGATCGGGTACTCACAGGGTGCGGATACGCTGCCTTTCATGGTCAATCGGCTTCCGCCCGAGACTCGAAGGCATGGTAGGGCTGACGACCTTGCTGGGACTGAGCGACAGTGCCAATTTCGAGTTTCACTTCGCCAATTGGCTGGGATCTGCCGGGGCCGGGAGCCTCCCGACCGAACCGGAACTCAAGCGCTGGAGCGGCTCGCCGTATGTCTGTCTATACGGCGAGAAGGATGGCGACGCGGCCTGCGCTCAATTGACGGGTCAGGGCGGCAGCGCCGTGAAAATGCCGGGCGGCCATCATTTCGGCGGCAGCTACCCTAAGATCGCGGCCGAAATACTCAGCCGAATGCCCCAGTTGTAACTGCCGCCGCCGTGCCTGTTAGGTGAATTGTTGCTCGATCTTGCCGGCAACTTCGCGGATCTTCGGCAAAAACTGCTCGATCGCGACGCGCAGGGGTACCGCGGCGGTAGCGTAGCGAACGGCGACCGTGGCGAGGATTCGATCGTTTCCCCGCACGGGTACCGCAAGGCTCGATTCCTCCGACACCGCGCCGCGGGCCTTGCGCCATTCCGAAACCCTGTGTGCGAGTTTCGTTCAGGAGCCTGTCGACTTCCGGACGGCTACGAGCGAGGCGATCCTGTGGCAGCGACGAGCGGGCCAACAACTCCAGCAACGTGTCGCGCTGCGGCGCCCGAACTGAACGCAAGGTAAGCCCGGCCGGCAGCGGAGGTCAGCATCGGGACCCGGGCGCCGATGCCGTAGTGCTCCAGGGCGAGCGGAGCTTTGCTGCCCCGTCGTCTCTCGAATCATCATGGGGCCCCCGCAGGCGTCGCGATCGAAACCGGCCACACGATTTGCGCGCAAAGTGCCGCGAGATGGGGTTTGGCGATGTGCGCCACCATCGCCTCGTCATCGAAGCCATCCGCCAAGGCACGCACCCTGATGGTCAGCCGGTAGCAATCATCGTGCGGATCGCGCTCGACATAGCCGGCCAAACGCAAGGTCTCCAAAATCCGATAGGTGGTGGTGCGCGGGAGGTCCGACCGCAGTGGCGAGAGTATTGATCGCCGCTCTTTCCAACCGGTTCAGTTCGGTCAGCATATCGAGCCCGCGATTCAGGGCTCGGATCGGCCGCGTGGATTCGCGCGGGCCGTCGGCGCGCTCGCTGATGTCGTGGGGGCTAGACGGTTCTACCTTCGCATGCATGGTGACTTCCTTTCGAACGCAGGTTTAGCGATGGGTCTCCGCCGATTCTCTACATCAAGTGGGCAGAAGCATATTGGACAAAATATGTATGCCAATCGGCGAGTTCAAGGACCCGACCGCCCATGTAGGTACCGGCCGGAGCGAATTTGGTTGTAGGACGCGAGGCTCTTGCAGCCGCAGACGAGGGCGTGTTCAGCTACAATCCGGCTCGAATTTTTGCTGAACCTTAAGGGAAACGCCGTTATCATGTCGGAATCAATCGAAGCCCCGTCCGCCCCCGCCACGCCGGTCGAAACGGTCATCATCGGCGCGGGCCCCGTGGGCTTGTTTCAGATCTTCGAACTCGGGCTGCTCGGCATCAACGCGCACATCATCGATTCGCTGGCTCAAGTCGGCGGCCAGTGCACCGAGCTTTATCCGGATAAGCCGATCTACGATATTCCCGCGCTGCCGGTTTGCGGCGCTCAGGAATTGATCGACCGGCTGTTGGAGCAGGCCAAGCCCTTCCATGCCACATTCCATCTCGGCCAGGAGGTCACCGAGGTGCAAGCCGCTAGCCGGACGGCAAGATTCCACGTGGCGACGTCCGCCGGCACGCGTCTCATGGCGGGCGCCGTGGTCATCGCTGCCGGCGTCGGCTCGTTTCAGCCGCGGCGTCTTGCGCTGCCCGGCGTCGAGGCAATTCGAAGGGCAAGAGCGTGCATTATCGCGTCAAGTCGGCCAGCGATTTCCACGGCCGGGATCTCGTGATCTGCGGCGGCGGCGACTCGGCGCTGGATTGGACCGTCGCGCTGTGCGAGAAGGCGCGCTCCTTGACCCTGGTGCATCGGCGCGCGGAATTTCGCGCCGCGCCGGCGACCGTCGCGCGCATGCGCGAACTGGTCGCCGCCGGCAAGATGCAATTGGTGGAGGGCCACGTGGTGGCGCTGCACGAGCGACAACGACAAACTCGACCGGCGTCGGTCCTGCAAAGCAACGACGGACGACGCGACGCTGCAACGTCGCCGCGGATCATGTGCTCGCGTTCTTCGGGCTGCATCCGAAGCTCGGCCCCGTCGCCGAATGGGGGCTCGAACTCGAAAAGAAGGCGCTCAAGGTCGATACCGAGAAATTTCAGACCAGCGTGCCGGGGATTTTCGCCATCGGCGACATCAATACCTATCCCGGCAAGAAGAAGCTGATCCTGAGCGGCTTTCACGAGGCCGCGCTCGCGGCGTTCGCGATCCAGCACCACTTGTTTCCGCAGAAGCGGCAGTTCCTGCAGTACACCACCACGAGCCCGATCATGCAAAAGCGGCTCGGCGTCGCCGCAGCCGATCGCCGCGCCGACGTGCGCATTGACCGTTGCTCAGTTCGAGCTCGATGAACCAGCTGCTCGAGGATTTGCTCAAGGTGATGACGCTCGAGCGGCTCGAGCTCAACTTGTTTCGCGGCGAGAGCCGCGACATCGGCAGCCCGCAGGTGTTCGGCGGCCAGGTGCTGGGCCAGGCGCTGGTGGCGGCGACCGCGACGGTCGAAGAGCGCGTCGTGCATTCGCTGCACGCCTATTTCCTGCGTCGCGGCGATTTCAATGCGCCGATCGTCTACGAGGTCGACCGGGCGCGCGACGGCAATCATTTCTCGACGCGCCGCGTCGTCGCGATTCAGCACGGCGCAGCAGATCTTCAACATGTCCGCGTCGTTCCAAGCCGCCGAGACCGGGCTCGACCATCAGGTCGCCGATGCCCGAGGTGCCGCCGCCCGAGGAGCTGGCCGATCTCGAATCCTACTATCGCGAATCCGGCCGGCCGAGTTGCCGCCGGGCATGCGCCGGATGCTCGAAGGAAGCGGCCGTTCGAATTTCGCCCCGTACAGCCGCCGAATTTTCTTCAAGCCGCAAAAGCTGCCGCCGCTCAAGCACATCTGGTTTCGCGCCGTCGACGCGCTGCCGGACGACGAGGCGCTGCACCGGTGCCTGCTCGCCTACGTCTCGGATTTCCATCTGCTCGACACGGCGATGCTGCCGCACGGAGTGTCGCTCGCGACGCCGCAAGCTCGTCGATGGCGAGCATCGATCATGCGATGTGGTTTCACCGCAGCGTGCGCGTCGACGATTGGCTGCTGTATGCGACCGACAGCCCGAGCGCCTCGGGCGCGCGCGGCTTCACGCGCGGCAGCATATTCGCGCGCGACGGCCGGTTGGTTGCGAGCACTGCGCAGGAAGGACTGATGCGCGTGATTCGAGTAGGTGCGGATACCCGATCATGAAGGCCGTTCGTCATCATCGTGCTGGTGGTCGCGGTCATCGTCGGCGTCCTGCTCACGCTGCGCAGCAGCCGCAACGCGGGCATGCCGAGCGCGCGATGTGCTGGAGCGGGCGCAAGAAGCGCGCGCGCGAGCAGGCCGCGGCGGATACGGCGACCGAGAGACCGGGACCTAGCGCGGCGCTCGCCGAGCTGGCGGTCGCGCGAGGCTTCCCAGACCGCGCGCGGCAGCACGTAGAGGTGGCAGTCCCACCAGCGATTCTTGGCGCGCCGGTGCTTGCGAAACACCGCCTCCCAGCGCATGCCGATTTTCTCCAGCACGCGAATCGACGCCTGGTTGTTGACGTCGACCGTCGAGATGACGCGCTCGGCGCGCAAATCGAAAAATGCGGCATCGACGAGCGCGAGCGCGATCTCCGTGGCGAAGCCCTTGCCCCAATCCGAGTGCCCGAGCATGTAGCCGAGGTCGACGACATCGCGCTCGATGAGCGACAGATCGCAGGCGCCGATCACGCGGCCGGATGCGATCTCCTCGACCGCCAGCTCGAATCGGGTGCGCGGCAGTTCCTGCTGCGAGGCGAGCAGGCCGTCGAGATAGTCGGCGGTGCTGTCCTCGTCGCGCGGCCCGAAGAACAAGTAGCGCGTGACCCGCGGATCGGAGGAATAGGCATGAATGGCCTCGAAATCCGCTTGCACGAACTCGCGCAGATTCAGGCGCGCGGTGCGAACGGGAAGGCGTGAGCGTGCGCATGGGCGCGCAAGCTTAACGCCTGCGCCTCATGCCAGCACTTTGCCCGGATTCAGGATGCCTTTCGGGTCGAGCGCCCGCTTGAGCGTCGCGCATCACCGCGAGTTCCACGGGATCGGCGCGTGCGGCAAACTCGGCCGCTTTCAGCCGGCCGATGCCGTGTTCGGCGCTGATGCTGCCGCCGAGGCTCTCGACCAGATCGAACATGGCGCGATTCGAGCGGTTTGCCGCGCGCCAAGAAACGCCGCTGCGTGGCGCATCCGGTCGCTGGCTCACGTTGAAATGCAGGTTGCCGTCGCCCATGTGGCCGTAGCCCACGACGTCGCCCTCGGGGGCCAGCCGGCGGACCAGCTCCGAGCCCTGCTCGATGAGGTCGGGATGCGCGAAACCGGCACCGAGACGTCGTGCTTGAGGCTCGCGCCGTGGTGCCGCTGCGCTTCGGGCACCGATTCGCGCAGCTTCCACATCGCCTGCGATTGCGCCAGCGGAGGTCGCGATCAGGGCATCTTTGACGATGGCGCGCGCCGCCGCCTCCTGCAGCGCGTCGGTCAACAGCGCGGCGAGGTTTTGCTGCGGGTTGGGCGAGGTGAGTTCGACCAGCAGATACCAGGCCGTGCCCTGTCGCAGTGGATCGGCGACGCCCGCGACGTGCTTGACCGTGAGCTCGACCGCGAGGCGCGGCATCAGCTCGAAGTCGTGAGCTGATCGCCGGCGGCGCCGCGCAGCTGCGCCAGCAGCTCGAGCGCCTGCTGCGGCGAGTCGATGCCCACCAGCGCAGTGGCCGTGTCGGCCGGCTGCGGAAACAGTTTCAAGGAGGCCGCCGTGATCACGCCCAACGTGCCCTCGGCGCCGATGAACAGCGATTTGACGTCGTAGCCGGTGTTGTCCTTGCGCAGGCTCTTGAGCCCGACAGCACGCGGCCGTCGGCCAGCACCACCTCCAAGCCCAGCACCAAGTCGCGCATCATTCCATAGCGCAGCACCGCGGTGCCCCCGGCATTGGTCGACAAGGTTGCCGCCGATCTGCGCGGTGCCTTCCGACCCCAAGCTCAAGGGGAAGAACCGGTCTGCGTCGCGCGCGGCCGCCTGCGCCTCGGCCAGGGTGCAGCCGGCCTCGACGATCATGGAGTAGTTGGCGGCGTCGAGCTGCCGGATGCGATTCAGCCGCCGCATGGACAGCACGATCTGCGAGCCGCTTTCATCCGGCGTCGCCGCGCCGCAGTAGCTGGTGTTGCCGCCGTGCGGCACCACCGCCGACTCGTCGCGATGGCAAATCGCGAGATTGGAGACTTCGCGACGGTCGCGGGGCAGGAGCACCAGCGGCGTCGCGCCGTGGTAGAGGCGCCGAAAATCCGTGGTGTAGGGTGCGAGATCAGCCGGCGCATCGAGCCAGGCGCCGTCGCCGACGACGGCCTTGAGTTCGGCGAGGGTCGCCGGCTAGGCGGGCGCGGCATGGAAGGTTGCGATCGGGGGCGCCGCGAGCGCGGTTTGGTCAACAGCATTTGCACGTCGCCGAGCTGCCGCTCCTCGAATCCGCCCTCGCAGTAGCACAGATAGTACTCCCACATGCGCACGAAACTCTCCGGATAGCCCAGTGCGCCGCACCTCGCTCTGCCGCGCCAAGAATCGCTCGCGCCACAGCCTCAGCGTACGCGCGTAGTGCGGACCGATGTC
Source organism: uncultured Gammaproteobacteria bacterium (assembly GCA_963783185.1). GTDB lineage: Bacteria > Pseudomonadota > Gammaproteobacteria > Steroidobacterales > Steroidobacteraceae > Bog-1198. The sequence continues at coordinate 203,541 of CAWAMT010000008.1, forward strand.
CTCCAGGTGAAAGAGCTTCAGATCGCGTGACTCGCGCCAGTGAGTCCACCATCGCCTGCACCGAGGGAATGAAGCTGCCGGGGAAAATGAAGCGCTTGATGAAGTCGACCGAGCGCTGGCCTGCTCGTAGAACTGATCTCGGATCGTGATGGCCTGCAGCAGCATCGCCCCGGCGCGGCGTCAGCAGGCCGCTGCACTTCGCGAAGTAGGTGTCCAGGTATTGATGCCCGACGGCCTCGATCATCTCGATCGACACCAGGGCGTCGTACTGGCCGTGCAGATCGCGATAGTCCTCCAGCAGCAGCGTGATCCGATCCGCCAAGACCCGGCGCGCGCGACGCGCTCGCGGGCCAAGTCGTATTGTTCGCTGCGAGATGGTGGTGGTGGTGACGCGGCAGCCGTAGTGCTGCGCCGCATGGATGGCGAGGCCGCCCCAGCCGGTGCCGATCTCGAACAAGTGCTGTCCGGGCTGCAGCGCAGCTTGCTGCAGGCGGCGTCGAATTTGGCGCGCGACGCCTCGCGCAGCGACGCGTCGGCGTGCTCGAAAATGCCGCAGGAATAGGCCATGGTTTCATCGAGAAACAGCTCGAAGAACCGGTTGCCCAGGTCGTAGTGCGCGGCGATGTTGCGGCGGCTGCCGCTCCTGTCGTTGCGGTTCAGCCAATGCGCCAGCCTTGAGCAACGGCGCGCTGACGCGCGACCATCCGGAATCGACGCCGCTCATCAAATCGCGATTGACCACCATCAGGCGCACCAGACCCGTCAGGTCGTCGCACCGCCAGAAGCCGTTGATGTACGCCTCGCCGGCTCCCAGAATGCCGGCGAAACACGACATCTGAATAAAAGCGCGGGCTGCGACACGCGAATGGTCACATCGAACGGCGCAACATCGCTCGAGCTGCCGAACGTTTCATCCGCAGCGCCATCGATCAGGCGCAGCCGGCCATAGCGTGTTTTTCAGCTGACGAAGCAGCAAGCTCCTCGCCAGACGCATCAGGGCCGACTCCTGTTCAACGCCGATCGTAGCGTGGTCCGCCGGAATGATGCTCAGTTTCACGGAGCTGCTCGTGCCGGACTCAGCTAGAAGCGCTTACCCGCCCCTTCGCGGATCACCGCGGGCACCGGCTTCAAGTCCCAAATCACACCGAAGAAGGACATGAGCTTCAGCATGTAGAAGGTAATGTCGAATTCCCACCAATAGAATCCTTGACGCGCCGACGAGGGATAGTGGTGATGATTGTTGTGCCATCCCTCCCCCAGCGTGATGATCGCGAGCCATACGTTGTTGCGGCTGGTATCGCCGGTCTTGTATCGCTGACGGCCGAACACGTGCGAGAGCGAATTGATGGTGTAGGTGCCGTGATACACCGCCACCGTCGAGATGAAGAATCCCCACACCAGCATCTGCCAGCCGTTGGTGCCGAGCCCAGGCGCGACGTGCTTGGCAGCACACCCGAGCAGGAACACGCCGACGCCCAGAATGGTCGGCACAGCGATATCGAAGCGATCCAGGAAGCGCAGTTCCGGATATTTGAGCAAATCCTTCACACGTGACAGATCGGCGGCGAAATGCTTGTGCGACATGAACCAACCCATGTGACTCCAAAAAAAGCCGTGCTGCACCGGCGAATGCACGTCGTCGGGCTTGTCGGAGTACACGTGATGATGGCGATGATGGGCGGCCCACCAAATCGGTCCGCGCTGCACGGCCGAGGCGCCGAGCAGTCCGAAAATGAATTGACCGACGCGCGATGTTTTGAAAGTGCGGTGCGAAAAATAGCGATGATAGAAACCGGTGATCGCGAACATGCGAACCACGTAGAGCGCCACCGTGACTGACAAAGCCGACCCAGCTGAAGCCCACCCAGATCACGGCAAGACAGGCCGCGTGCATCAAGCAGGAAGGGCATGACCCGGGCCCAGTCGACATCGCCGGCTGAAGTCCACGCCCGCGGACGATCTCCTTGGAGCGGGCGGCGAAATTGCTGTTTCCGAACCATCGCGACAGCTCTTGATTCACGCGCTCGCGGCCGGCGGCAACACCACGATTTCATTTTCTGGAGTCATCTGGATTCCTAATTGATGTTTTCGGCGCGTCTTATAGATTCGCCGCACGCAAAGCCGCAATACGTTCATCCAACGGCGGATGACTCATGAAAGCCGCATAAATCCCTTCGTTTCGCCCGTGTTGATGCCGAACGCCTGCATTTGCTGCGGCATCGGCTCGCCATGACTGCGCTTCAGCGCCTCCAGCGCACCGATCATGCTGCCGGTGCCGGCGAGATTAGCACCGCCCCGATCGGCGCGGAATTCCCGCCGCCGCGAATACCAATTGACGATCATGCTCGGCGAAGATGCCGAGCACGATTTGCGCGACCATGGTGGTCAAAAAGAAGCCGATGCCGGATTCCTGCCGGTCGTTCTTGAACAAGCGCTCGATCGACGAGGCCGCCGATGATGCGCGCCAGGAAAATCACGAAGGTGTTTAGCACTCCCTGAAGCAAAGCGCAAGCGTAACCATGTCGCCGTTCGCCACATGAGTGATTTCGTGGCCCATTACCGCTTCGGCCTGTGCCCGCGACATGCCGCGCAGCAGGCCGGTGCTCACCGCCACCAGCGCCGCATTGCGCCGCGCGCCGGTCGCGAAGGCGTTCATTTCCTCGGCCTCGAAGATGCCCGACTTCGGGCATGCCGATGCGCGCTTGTGCCGCCAGGCGCGTCACGGTCGCCATCAGCCAACTCTCCACTTCCGATTGCGGCGTGCCGATGACGCGCACCCCCATCATGCGCTTGGCCGTCCATTTCGAAAGCGCCAATGAAATCAACGCGCCGCCAAAGCCGAACACAGCCGCGAATACCAGCAATCCGCCGAGGCTGCCCTGCGGCAGGCGCACGCCGAACACCCGCTCGATGACGAACATCACGACGCTCAGCAGCGCCAGCACGGCCAGGTTCGTCACGATGAACAGGAAAATGCGCTTCATGAGCCTTTTCTTTGGGGAAACAAACCGCAATATGGTATCGCCGCAGGACAATGGTCGGGATGTTGCGGTCCAATTTCAAGGAGCGCGCCTAGGATTCGCACCTTCGGCGCTTCCGTGATCGTGACCGCTCCTCGGACACTGCCGGCTATCTATCGGTAATATCGAGATTACAACAGCAACAGGGTTTGGCATGCAATTCAAGGATTATTACGACACTCTGGGCGTGAAGCGCAATGCCGGCGCCGAGGAGGTCAAGCGCGCCTATCGCAAGCTTGCCCGCAAGTATCATCCCGACGTCAGCAAGGAAAAGAACGCGGAAGCCCGGTTCAAGGACGTGCAGGAGGCTTATGAGGTATTGAAGGACCCGGAGAAGCGAGCGGCCTACGATCAGCTGGGCCGTGACTACCGGCCCGGCCAGCAGTTCCGGGCTCCGCCCGGATTGGGAACAGCGATTTGGGCACTCCGGGAGCGAGCGCTTTTCGGATTTGAATGGGTTTAGCGACTTTTTCTCGACGCTGTTCGGCGGATCCGCCGGCGGCCATGGTCAATCCGAAGCCGATGCCGGGCAGCTCGAAGTGACTCTCGAGGAGGCATTCGCCGGCACCAAACGCCGGGTGACGATCAACGACAATGGGCGCCCCCAGTCGGTTGACGTGCAAATTCCGGCAGGTATTGCCGACGGTCAGGCGCTCAGGGTCGCCGGCACCGGCCACCGCCCCCCGCTGATATTTCGGATCAGGTTGCTCGCGCACCCCCTGTATTCACTGCAGGGCAAAGACGTTCAAATCGAATTGCCGCTCGCGCCCTGGGAAGCTGCGCTGGGGGCGAAGGTCGCCGTTCCGACCCTCGGCGGGCAGGTTGAATTGACCATTCCGGCTGGAGCTCAGACCGGTCAGAAGCTAAGGCTACGCGGCCGCGGCTTGCCGGGGGTACCTAAAGGCGACCAATTGGTCAGCATCAAACTCGTAACACCCACGGCTAGAACCGCGGAGGCTCGAGAAGCCTATGAGCGCATGAAGCGCGATTTCCAGTTCGACCCGCGGGCCGGTTGGCCGTAGCCTTCAACCGTCGGCAACGGGCGCGGCCCCGGCAGAATCAACCGCCGGTTCGTCAGCCGGGCTGTCGCTCAGAGGATCCGGCATGGAACCGGCGGCTCCCCGCTGACGATGTTCGGCCGCCACCAGAACGCTTTGCGGCTTGACGAATAGCGCCGACACTTCCGGGTGGGCTGTGCGGATGCGTGTTTCCAACTCGACGACGGCGCGCTCAATCTCGGGGGCGCGCAGGTAGTCGAAGAAATCCAGGCTCAGGGTGGCGATCACGGTGCGCGGCGCCAGTTGCACGGTGAGAATGCTATTGGCGCTGCATACGCCCGGAATCTCGGACGCGATCCGCATGATGGCGTCGCTCAAGGCAGGGTCGGCGCGCTCTCCGATCAGCAGGTTCTTCGATTCCTCCGCGAGCAGCGCTGCCACGCCGGCCAGAATTGCGGCAATGACCAATGAGGCCACGCCATCCCAGCGGGTGTCGCCGGTCACGAGCGCCGCAGCGGTACCGCCCGCCGCCGCAAAAATACCCAACAACGCAGCTGAATCCTCGAAGACCACGATGAAGGCGGGCGGATCCTTCGAACGGCGGAACGCCTCCCACCAGCCAAGTCCGCGTTTGGCGGCGCTGAAGGCTCGTATGCCGATCCACCACGAAGCCCCTTCGAAAGCCAGGGCAACGGCGAGTACAGAGAAGATCACGTCGGGCCGCTCGATGGGCTGAGGGTGCAGGAGACGTCCGACGCCCTGGTACAGCGAGACGCCGGCGCCGAGGGCGAAAATCAGCAATGCGACCACGAAACTCCAGACATACACCTCTCGGCCATAGCCCAACGGATGCAGGCGATCGGCGGGCCGCGCGGAGCGCGCGATACCATACAGCAACAGCAGTTCGTTGATGGTGTCGACCAGCGAGTGCACGGCTTCGCTCAGCATCGCCGCCGAGCCGCTCAGCGCAGCAGCAACGAATTTGGCGAGGGCGACGAGCACATTGCCCGCGAGTGCAGCCCAGACCGCCACGACGCTGCCGCTTTTTGCCATCTCTAGCTGGTTCCCTTAACTTGCTTAGGTTCGGGCCCGCCGGCTTGAAGTATCGCGAGGCGGCCCCATGTCAGCCCGCTGATGACTCGCGGACACCACAAGTTACGACGATTGTAAGGCCATGACCATCGAAACACAGCCACAGATCAAAGAGTTTCAAGCCGAAACCAAGCAAGTACTGCGACTGGTGATCCATTCGCTGTACTCGCACAAAGAAATTTTCCTCCGCGAACTCATTTCAAACGCGTCGGATGCCTGCGAGAAACTTCGCTTCGAAGCGCTCGCGAATCCGTCATTGCTGGGTTCGGACACGCTTTCCGTCACTTTGATACCGGACGCCGCGGCGGGCACCTTGACCGTCAAGGACAACGGTATCGGCATGAGCCAGGAGGAAGTAATCGACAATCTCGGCACAATTGCGCGTTCCGGCACCAAGAAATTTCTTGAAGGTTTGAGCGGCGATTCGGCCAAGGACGCCCAGCTCATCGGTCAATTCGGCGTCGGTTTTTATTCTGCGTTCATCGTTGCCGACCGAGTCACCGTTCTGTCCAAGCGCGCGGACGCGGCGGCGGTGCGCTGGGACTCGGATGGCGAAGGCGCCTACGAGATTCAAACACACGACAAGGCGGATCGCGGCACTGAGGTGATCATGCACCTACGGGAGGAGGACAAGGAGTTCCTCGAGGCGTCGCGTTTGCGCCAATTGGTACGCAAGTATTCCGATCATCTGAGTGTGCCGATCGTCCTGAAGACGGGCGAGACCGAGGAAACACTGAATCGTGCCAAGGCCTTTTGGACCCGTCCGAAATCAGAACTCAAGGACGAGGATTATCAGGCCTTCTACAAACATCTGACTCACGATTCCGAAGATGCACGCGCCTGGGCCCACAACAAGGTCGAGGGCAATATCGAATACACGTCGCTGCTGTATGTACCAAAGCGTGCACCGTTCGATTTGTTCGAACGCGATCAGCGCGGCGGCGTGCAGCTGTACGTCAAACGCGTCTTCATCATGGACAAGGCCGCTGAGTTGTTGCCGCCATGGTTGCGCTTCATGCGCGGACTCGTCGATACGGACGATCTTCCCCTCAACGTGTCGCGCGAATTGTTGCAGAACAATCGGACCGCGGAGAAGATCAAGTCCGCGCTGGTCAGGCGCACGTTGGACCTGCTCGAAGAACTCGCCGCCGACAAACCGGCGGAATACGCCGAATTTTGGAAGACCTTCGGTGTGGTCCTCAAAGAGGGGGTCATCGACGACGCGGGCCAAAAGGCGCGCGTTGCCAAACTGCTGCGATTTCATTCAACCGCCGTCCCCAGTGAAACTGCCGAGGTCACGCTCGCCGATTATGTATCGCGCATGAAGGCGGACCAAAAGAGCATCTATTACCTCACCGCCGACACGCTCGCCGCGGCGCGCAACAGCCCGCATCTGGAGGGATTTCGCGCTCACGGCATGGAAGTTTTGCTGCTCACCGATCGCATCGATGAATGGGTCGCGGGACATTTGCACGAGTACGAAGGTAAGCCGCTGGCCAACGTCTCGAGCGCCGCCGCCGACGTGGCCTCCGCGATAGAGACGCCGGAAAAAGCGGCGGCGGAGTCGGCTTACAAGGAAACGCTGGAACGGCTGGGCAAGGCCTTGACGGGTAAGATCGCGAGCGCGCGAGTGAGCGGCCGCCTCACGGACTCCCCGGCGGTGCTGGTTGCGGGGGAGTTCGGCATGAGCTTGCGGATGGGGCGGATTCTCAAGCAGGCGGGCCAGACCAACCCGTTCGCCACGCTGCCGATTCTCGAATTGAACCCGACGCATGCGCTCGTCGAGCGGCTCAGAGATACACCCGATGACGCCGCGTTTTCGGATCTCGCGCATGTGCTATATGACCAGGCCATGCTGGCGGAAGGGGGCGAGCTCGACGACCCGGTGATTTTCGTGCGTCGCGTCAACCGCCTCATCGTCGAGGGGCTTTCGGCGGCGCCCAAGATTATTCTGAGCTAGCGGATGCTCGCACCACGTTTCGCATCTATCGAGAATGCGAGCGAGCCGGCGGCGGACGTAGCGGCGCCCGGCGACCCCATGCCGGACGTGGACTCGGCGCTGCTCGATGCCTACTCCGGCGCCGTGATCGGTGCTCTGGAGCGCGTGGCGCCCGCGGTCACGTTCATCGAGGTCGAGCACCGTGCCGCACAATCCCGGGGCCGGGGCACGCGCCGGGGCAGCGGTTCGGGTTTCTTGTTCACACCGGACGGCTACTTGCTGACCAACAGTCACGTTGTCCATGGTTCGGATCGTGTCATCGTGCGGCTCAACGATGACGCGCGTTTCGATGCCGACCTCGTGGGGAACGACCCTGACTCGGATTTGGCGGTGCTTCGAATCGGCTCTCCCGCTGCGCTTCCCTTCGCGGAATTCGGCGACTCTACGAGTTTGCGTGTCGGCCAGGTGGCAATAGCCATCGGCAATCCGTTGGGATACTCGAAGACCGTTACTACCGGTGTTATTTCGGCATTGGGCCGCACTCTGCGCGCGACTTCGGGCCGGCTCATGCATGACGTCATCCAAACGGACGCTGCGTTGAACCCTGGCAACTCGGGAGGTCCACTGGTCGATTCCCGAGGCCGAGTCATAGGTGTCAATACGGCCATGATTCCGCAGGCCCAGGCGATTTGCTTTGCCACCGGCATCAACACGGCGAAATGGGTCATCGGTCAATTGTTTGCGCACGGCCGGGTACGTCGCGCCTATGTGGGAGTATCCGGGGCGAGCGTCTCCATCGCCACGCGCGTCGTGCGGCATTTCAATCTTCAGAGTTCCGGTGCGGTGCACGTGTTGGAGATCGTCCCGGTCAGCCCGGCGGCCCAGGCGGGCGTCGCGGTCGGCGATCGCCTGATTGCCCTTGATGGAATACCGGTCGGCGGGATCGACGGTTTGCAGCGGCTCTTGGATGCAAGCTACATTGGCCGCGACTGCGAGTTGCAGTTGTTGAGAAGATCGGCGCTGATTCGTGTGACACTAAGGCCAATTGAATTACCCGCGCCGGTTGCGTAAATAGCCTGCAACGAGCGCATCAACGGACGGCATGCAAGGAGCCGGTCTCATGAGCCCACAACCGCACGCGATGACTTTGGCGGTGGCACCCGAACCCCACGATCACTTGCAAGGATCGGAGCACGCACGCGTCACGTTGCTCGAATACGGCGACTTTGAGTGTCCGAGCTGCAAAGTCGCGGTACAGACGCCGAAACTGCTCCTGGATCGATTCCCCAATAAGATCCGCTTCCTATACCGCCATTTTCCGTTGGAAGCGGCTCATCCTCACGCGCTCATGGCCGCCGAGGCGTCGGAGGCCGCAGCCGCGCAGGGAAAATTCTGGTCGATGCACGACGTGCTGTTCCAGAATCAGGCGCATCTGAAGGACCGGGATTTATACCGCTACGCCAGCGATCTTGGGCTCGATATGGCGCGCTACACCGCCGAAATGGACGACCACATTTACCTGCAAAAGGTCCGCGAGCATGCGGAGGGAGGACGCCGCAGTCACATCCGTGCGACACCCACGTTTTTCCTGGACGGTGTGGTGCAGGACATCTCTTTCGGCATGCATGTTTTGCACGATGCCGTCGCAGCCGCGGTAGCGCGCAGCGGCTAGACTGGCAGTTGCCATCCAAAAGTAATTGCCAGCAATCGCACCGCCACCACCGACACGATCCCGGCGACAAACGCCCATGAGCGTTTGACGCCCGCTCGCTGCATCAAAAGATAGAGACAGATTCCCGCGATGGCGGCAGTCGCATAGATATCGCGCCGCAAGAGCACCGGAATCACACCGCTCAAGAGATCCCGCATCACACCGCCCGTGACGCCGGTCATCGTCCCCATCAGAATCACGACGATCCGAGTCTGGTCGCTCGCCTCGGCGATCCGCGCACCCGAGAGTGCGCACAAACCGAGCCCAAATGCATCTGCCACCAGAAGACCCGTTTCCAGGCTCGGCAAATAGTTTTGGCCGAGGATGGTCAGGGCCGTGGCAGCGAGAATCGTATAGAGATATTTCGGGTCTCGAATCCAGAAAACCGGATGACGATTGAGCAGAATGTCGCGCAGAGTGCCGCCGCCGATCGCAGCTACCGAAGCTAGAACCGTCACCCCGAATAAATCTAGACCCCGGTGAAGTCCCGCCAGCGCACCGCTGATGGCAAAAACTGCGACCCCGAGTAAATCCAGGACGTATGCGAGAGTCGTCGTGCGCGGGGCCTTCAAGGATTGATGGCGGTTATTCTGATCGCGGGATCAAGGCATCTCGCGTCGCCGCAGACGCTGGAGAACCAGACATCGCCCTCGCCGATCATGACCCCCCGTTGATTGGCGAAGAGCGAAGCGTAGGACTGGCTCTCCACGGCCTTGATGACCTTTGCGGTCAGCACGACCTCAGCGCGCTCCAAAAACTCATCGGGCGTTCGAATGAGAATTTGATGACCCGCGGCCTCGACCTTGATCGGATACGCCACCATTGCGGCCACCGCGCGCCAATTTTTTGCCGCAATAGATTCTTTTAGCGTCACTAAAAATTGCTCGTAAGGCCGGTGAGAGCCGAAGAGCATATCGAGTCTCTTGTCGATTTCGACGGGACCGAGAGCATTGATCGGGGATGTAAGAATCAGCAAACAGCCGAAAATGACGGCGGCTGTTATTTGAACTTGTACACGAGCAGATACAGCGCTTCCGTAAACCGGTGGAAGATTCTCCATTCTCTGCCCCTGGTGACTACGCGACGCGCGTCAACTGTAGTCGTTTGAGGGCACCACCGGCAAAACCGGCGACCAATGCGGTACGCAGATCGCTCCGCCACGCGGCCATCGCCGCGCGGCCATCGAACTCTAGCTCCAGTCGCCCCCGCCGCCGTCGCCCCCACCGCCGAAGTCGCCGCCGCCGGAGCTATCGTCCCATGAGCCGGGATCGTTGACGCCAAAGTCGGTGCCGCCCATATCGCTATTGGAGGAATTCGATTGGCCGGCGTCAGGAGGGGGTAACACCGTGCCCGACCGCTGGCCGCCGTCGAGGAAGTGGTGTGCAATTTCTTCCCCGGCCACGACGCCTGCGCCCACCGCGAGTCCCGAGGCGAGCCCTCCCGCAATACCCGAGCCCATACCGCCCCCCATTCCGCCGGGGCCATAACCCCCTGGGCCGTAGCCTGCTGGACCGTAGGTACCCGGTGCGCCGCCAGCGGGCATGCCGCCCGCCGGATATTGCACGTAGGTCCTGCGCCTCCGGAACAGCATCCAAAACACGCCGACCACCAGCGCCAGAATCAGGACGGTGCCCCACGGAAAATGCGGTCCAGCCGGAGCGCGAGTCATACCAAAGGGGCGTGCATCTTGGACCTGCCGCGGGCCGATGCCGAGCTCTGACTTCAGCGCTTGCACCGACTGGGGATTTTCCTTCGGCAGACCGGGTTCAAGCTGCTCGGCGCGATTCAGTTCGGAGCGTGCGCTGCTGGCATTGCCTTCACGCGCGTACAGTTCTGCCTGCACGTAATGCGCCTTCGCGCTTTGAGGATGATTGCGCAGCACTTGATCCATCATTTGCTGTGCTTGATCGAGGTGGCCGGTGGTGGCCGCTTCATAGATTTGATGCACCGTCGGCTCGGCATCCGCAGCCAGCACCTGGACTGTGCAGATCGCGAAAGTCAAGGCCGTAGCGGCCAGGGAAGCAGCAATTAATTTTCGCATAACCAGCCCCTGAATGGTCGATTCGACCGTTGTCCGATTAGATATGGGCGAGTACGTGAAGTTCAACCGTCAAATGACGCCGCGGCGCTTTTGGTCAAGCTCAATGGATTCGAACAGCGCCTGAAAGTTTCCCTCGCCGAAGCCGTCGTTGCCTTTGCGTTGAATTACTTCGAAAAAGATCGGGCCGATGACATTCTTCGTGAAGATTTGCAGCAAGATGCCGCTGTCGGCATTCCCGTCGATCAAGATATGCCGCCGCTCGAGCTCGCTCAACGATTCCTGATGACCCTTGACGCGCACATCGATGCCTTCGTAATAGGTTCGCGGCGTATCCTGAAATTCCGTGCCTCGATCGCGCAGGGCGTCCACCGTATGATAAATATCGTCGGTCCCCAAGGCGATGTGCTGAATGCCTTCGCCCTTGTATTCGCTCAGATATTCCTCGATTTGGCTTTTGTCGTCCTGGCTCTCGTTGATGGGGATGCGAATCTTGCCGCAAGGCGACGTCAAGGCGCGGGAGAACAGGCCGGTTTCCTGGCCTTCGATGCTGAAGTAGCGAATTTCGCGAAAGCTGAACAGCTTCTCGTAAAAGCCGGCCCACAAGTTCATGTTTCCGCGCTTCACGTTATGGGTCAAATGATCGATGCGCGTGAGCCCGACGCCGCTCGTCACGGGTGCCACCGCGACCGGCACGAAGTCGACATCGTAGATAGTACGTTCACCGTAGCGATCAACGAGATAGATCAGACTGCCGCCAATTCCTACGATTGAAGGAATGTTCAATTCCATCGGGCCGGCGGTGACCGGCCCCGGTTTTGCGCCGAGCGCTAGAGCGCGGGCGTAGGCAACGGCTGCATCGGCGACGCGGAATGCCATTGCGCATGCGCACGGGCCATGAGCGCGTGCGAATTTCTGCGCAAAACTGTCATGCTCTGCATTGATGATGAAATTGATGTCTCCCTGCCGATGCAGCGTGACATTTTTCGAGCGGTGCCGCGCGACCGCCGGCAGACCCATGTTTTCGAAAAGCCGCCGCAGAGACTCCGGATCCGGAGCGGCATATTCGACGAATTCGAAGCCGTCCGTGCGCATCGGGTTGGTGGTGTTCATGTGCACCTCGCAAAGTAGATACGCCATTTCACCACGAATTCTGCACAATGGCAGTCGATGAGTGCGCCCTAGGGGTCGGCGAGAGCATTTCATCCCCCGCCATAGGGTACTATTTTCAAAGATGCGTCAAACCATTGTCATCGTGGGGGCGGGATTCTGCGGCGGCGTCTTGGCCGCCAATTTATTGCGCCGCCCGCCGCCCGCTTCCACGCATATCGTGTTGATCGAGCGCGGCACGGCCATCGGCCGAGGTCTCGCCTACGCGGCGCACGATGTGCCTTACGTACTGAACGTGCCGGCCGGCAGGCTATCGGCCGATTCGCGGGATCCGCTGCAATTCCTGCACTTTGCCCGGCAGTTGCATCCCGAAGCCGATGCCGAGGATTTCATGCCGCGCGCCCTGTACGGCGATTACTTGCAGGATGTGTTGGATCAAGCAGAACGGGCGGCGCCGCCGCATGTGGAATTCACCCGTATGTTCGGCGAGGTGACGAGCATCACTCGAGGAGTCGCGGACAAGCCGTTGCAGGCGAATTTTCCCGATCGCGACGCGATCGCGGCCGACCGGGTGGTGCTGGCGTTGGGCAATCCGCCGCCGCCGGTGCAATCTTGGGCGCGCGGAGTGCGGCATCATCCGGCCTATATACATGACCCCTGGGGCATGCCGCGCACTTTTCGCCCCCAGGATTCGGTACTGATCGTCGGCAATGGGTTGACCATGGTGGACGTCGCGCTCGCGCTGAGCTTGGAGGGTGGGCAAGTCCCGCTGGTTCGCACAATTTCGCGGCATGGCCTGATCCCGCAAGCACAAACGATATTCAGGCCGACGGCGGTGCAGGGGAGCGGCGAGGTCTTACTGTCGAACGCGACCTCGATTCGGCGAGTGCTATCGGCCAGCCGTGCGTTGGCACGCGAGGTGGAGCGTTTGGGCGGCGACTGGCGCGAAGTGGTTACTTTCATCCGCCACTTGGCGCCGAATCTCTGGCAACAACTGCCCGACAGCGAGCGGAGCCGGTTCTTGCGGCACGTGCAGTGTTATTGGGATGTGCATCGGCATCGCTTGCCGCCGCGCATGGCGGCGCGCATCGAGCACATGCGCCGAAGCGGCAGGCTCAAGATTTACGCCGGCCGAATTCAACAATTGATTCCGGAAGGAGAGGAGTTGCGCGTGGTATGGCGCCGCCGAGCGAGCGTCGAGACGGATTCGTTCGCTGTCAGTGCGGTAATCAACGCCACCGGCCCGGACTACGTGCTGAAGCGCTCGAGTGATCCTCTGGTTCAATCGCTTCGCGCCGCAGGATTGGTATCGGAGGACGGATTGAACCTCGGACTGCGCACCGCCAAGAACGGCGCCTGCGTGTCAGCGGACGGCGTACCCAGCGAGCATCTATTTTATCTCGGCCCGATGTTGCGCGCCGACCATTGGGAGGCGACCGCGGCCACAGAGCTTCGTACGCATGCCGAGCAGTTGTCGCAGCACTTGTCCGGACGGTGACGAGATCAGTGAAGCCGTTCGATGGCTGAGAGCAGCCGGCGCACGTCGTCTTGCGAGGTGTACATGGAGATTCCCGTGCGCAGCAAGCCGCCGCGACCGGCAAGCCCCAACACTTCAACTGGGCGGGCCGCATAAAAGTCTCCGTCCCACACGCAGATTCCTTCCGCGCCCAAAGCGGTCGCCGCTGCGGCTGCGGTATGCTTTTCGAACGTGATCGATACGGTCGGCGCGCGGGCGCGCGTCGCGAAGCCCGGACCCCATACGCGCACTCCGGGAATGCGCCGTACGTCCTCGAGATAGGAACTTGCCAACTGATGCTCATATGCGGCAATGCCGGTCATGGCGTCGATGATACGTTCGCGCAACGTCGCGCCGCGTTCCCCAACCGGCGAGGTATTCGACCGCGGCCCGCAAACCGTCGATTGCGGCGTGATTGAGCGTGCCGGTTTCGATGCGATAGGGCGCTGCCGCGTCTTGTACGCTCAATCGGTCGACAGGCAGACGATCAAGTGCGCCGGGTTTCGAGTACAGCACTCCGACATGCGGGCCGTAGAATTTGTAGCCCGAGCACAGCAGAAAATCCGCGTCCATCGCGCGCACATCGACTGGAAAATGCGGCGCATAGTGCACGGCATCGACCACCAGCGAGCGCTCCGACCTCGCGCGTCAGCCGCCGCGCGAGGCGCAATGTCATTGACGGTCCCGAGCGCATTCGACGATGCGCCGAGGGCGAAGAGCTTGGTGCGAGCCGAGATCTTGGCCGCCATGTCGTCGGTATCCAATACGCCCGATTCCTTCAGGCGTACTTCTTGAATGACCACGCCGCGCTCCCGCAATCGCAGCCACGGGCCGCGATTCGCCTCATGATCGAGCTGCGTGATGAGTACTTCGTCGCCGGGGTTCAAAGTGCGGCCGATGGCCGCGCTCAATGCGAAGTTGAGCGTGGTCATGTTCTGACCGAAGGAGATGCATTCGGCCGATTCGGCGCCGAGGAAAGTGGCGACGATCTCGCGCGCGTTCTTCATGCGCCGGTCAACTTCCCGGGACGGCGGGAAATTGCCGTGGGTATTCACGTTGCAGGAGGCGTAGAAGTCCGCGATCGCCTCGATGACGGCTGTCGGCACCTGGCTGCCGCCCGGACCGTCCAGAAACGCGAGATCGAGGCCCTCGCAGCGCCGCCGCAGGCCGGAAAGTCCTGCCGGCTGCGCAGAGCAGTGCTCGGCGGTATACGGCATTAAGCAAGTCGTAGGTGAAGTCATAGCTGGTCGGTTTCGCGTCGCGCGGATGCAGCTTCATGCTGCCCTTCGCGCCCGCATACTTGCCGGTGCCGCCGGTGACGCGAACAAGCGAGTCGCCCGCGTCCAAGAACGGCCCCTCGACGGTGATCTGACCCGCCTTCAACGTCAGCGTCCAAAAGCATTCCCAACTCTTGCCGACGATGGTGCGCACGCAGTAGCCCTGGTCGGAGCCGAGCTGAGCTCTTGTTGGCGGCGTCAAGACCTTATTGGCGAACACCAGCAGATCGCCGACGGAGTCGCCTTTGGCGCCCGAGATCCACGGTGGTCTCGCCCACGGGCGTTCGACGACTTTGAATTGTTCTGCGGCAAAAGCCGGGAGTGCCGCGAGCGCAGCAGCGAGCGCAAGCACCGAATCAGCGACGTTGGTCATATTGTGACCTTTTCATGGCGCGGCGCCCTACGGTTTGTTGTGGACAATTGAATGATACCAAGACGCGCGGGGTTTGCCTCGCGAGGCATGGCGTTTTGGCGTCAAAGCGGCATGGTGGCACGACGTCAAAGCGTCGCGTTCGAAAAATCCGATGCGTGCACCTCGATCAGCGTGGGACCGCGCGTAGTTGAGCGCGGTACGTATGGCTTCGGCGAGCGCCGGGCCGCGTGCGTGCCGCGCACCGCGGCGGCGCCGAAGGCTCGTGCAAGCGCGACAAAGTCGGGATTGCGCGCGATCACGCCAGTGGGCGGAATATTCGCGGCCATCATGTCGTCGCGGATTTGACCGAGCGCCGAATTGTTCCAGACCACGATGCGGCAGGCTCACCGCCGTCTTCGACCGCGGTCATCAGCTCACCGAGCGTGAATTGCAGCCCAAAATCGCCGGCGAGCGCGAGCACGGCGCGCGCGGGGCTCGAGATCTTGGCGCCGAGCGCAGCCGGCAACGCAAAACCCAAAGTGCCGTAGCCCGACGGGTGAAACCAGTGTCCCGGTTCATCGGTCGCGATAGGCATAGTTTCCGAAGTAAGCGATTTGCGTCATGTCGCTGAACACGACGCCGTCGCGCGGCAGCGCGGCTCGAATGGCGTCGAGCGCATTCAACTGCGCGCGCGCCTTGGAGTCGAACGCTGCCCTCGATCTCGCGCCGCACATCCGCCGCTCCGCCCAGTCTGGTTCTCCAGCCGGAGCGCCGTCGACAAGCCCTGCTGAATCGCCTGCAAGCTGCGAGCGCGCGTCGCCCCAGACGGCACTTCGGCCGCATAGTGATCGGCGAGCTTTTCCGGATCGACGTCGATGCGGATCAGCAGGCCGCTCAGCGGCAAGCTTGGAGCGCGAAATAAATGTCGGTCTCACCCAATTCCGTGCCCACGGCGAGGACCACGTCGGCATCGGCGATCAAGGCTTGAGTCGGCGCGGTAGGGCAGCGAGGTGCCGAGGTTCGCCGGATGGCTTTCGGCGCAGCACGCCCTTGCCCGCCGCCGTCGTCACCAGCGGGCAATCCAGCGTCTCGACCAGGCGGTGCAATTCCGGGCCCGCGTGGCGCGCGCCGCCGCCCGCGATGACGATGGGCCGCGCGGCGGTCGACGAGAAGGCGCGCCGCCGCCTCGATTTGCGCGGCCGCCGCCTGCGGCAGGGATGCGCGCTTCCGCGAAGCGGTCCGCCGGGAAGAGTCGTGACTGGGCCAACACGTCGAGCGGGATTTCCAGGTACGCCGGCCGAGGGCGCCCGGCGTGCAACGAGGCCAGGCACACGCCGCAGATGATCGCGCACATCTTCTGCGCTCGCGGCCGATGCGCGCGACGCCGAATACGCCCGCGGCAAGCGCCCACTGATTCTGCAATTCGTGCAGCACGCCCCACTGTTTGCCGAGCGATGCGCGCACCGGCGTGGTAGCGACCACCAGCAGCGGGACAGAGTCCGAATAGGCCTGGGCAGCCGCCGTCAAGATGTTGGTGAGGCCCGGACCCGAGATGGTGAACGCGGCCGCCGGACGGCCGCTCAAGCGCGCGTACCCATCGGCAGCGAATCCCGCACCCTGTTCGTGGCGCACGAGGACGTGGCGAATGTCCGCGCTCGCGAGCCCGCGGTACAACTCCAGATTGTGAACACCGGGAATTCCAAACACGGTATCGATGCCGTTGGCAACCATTAATTCGACAAGATACCGTCCGACACTGCGCGACATTTGAGCCTTCTTGAACGCCGTTTACGAAACCGCGATAGGATGGCATGCGGCGCTTGGAAAAGTAAGCGAGCCTCCAACGTACAAGCAAGAAGGGAAGGCTTTTGCGGATGAAATATTCACGATTGGTGGAGCTCATCGCCGGCGATGGGGCGGACGCGTGGACCATCCACTACGCGGCGAGCGCGGCTCGGGATCGAGGGGAAGACGTGATCGTGTTGAGTGTCGGCGACCCGGATCTCGACACACCGCAGCCCGTGATCGATCGCGCGATCGAGTGCCTCCGAGCGGGCGATACGCACTACACGCCGGTGCCCGGTCGCGAATTGCTGCGACAGGCCATCGCTCGGGTGCACCGGGATCGCACCGGCCAGGCGGTCGAAGCCGCCAACGTGATTTTCCTGGCGGGAGCGCAGAACGCCTTGTTCACGGCGTCGCTGTGTCTGGCGGGTCCCGGAGACGAAGTGATCGCGCTCGAGCCGCTCTACCCCACCTATCCCGCGACGATCGAGGCCTCGGGCGCGCGCATGGTGCGCGTCCCCGCGTCGGCGGCGTGCGGTTTTCGCGTGGACGTGGCAGCGCTCGAATCGGCGATCACACCGCGTACTCGCGCGCTGTTTTTCGCCTCGCCCAACAATCCCAGCGGAATCGTCATGAATGCCGCCGATCTCGCCGTTATCGGCGAGTTGGCACGGCGACATCTGTTTTGGGTGGTGGTCGATGAGGTGTACGCCGGACTTGCACCCGGCGGCCGAGTTCCCAGCCTGGCGGCGAGCCTACCCGAGCAGGTGGTCACCATCAGCAGTCTGTCGAAAACCCACGCGATGCCCGGATGGCGGGCGGGATGGTTGGTGGGTCCGAAGCCGTTGATCGCCCACGCCGAGGCGTTGGCGATCTGCATGCTGTACGGGTTGCCGGGGTTCGTGCAAGAAGCGGCCTTAACGGCCGTGGGTGTCGCCCCCGCCGCCGAAGCACGTATGCGCGAATTCTGCGCGAGCCGCCGCGATCTGGTGCTCGCGGCGCTCGCCGATGTTCCGGGGATACGCTGCCACGCACCCGATGCCGGCATGTTCATGCTGATCGATGTGCGCGACAGCGGCCTGTCGGGATACGACTTCATGAACGAGTTGTATCGAGCAGAAGGGGTGTCGGTACTGGATGGGGGGGCCTTCGGCAAAGGGACGGGCGGTTTCGTGCGCCTGTGTTTCGCCACTGATGAGGCGTCGCTGCGCGAAGGCTGCGTCCGCATCCGACGATTTGCGGAGCGAAAGAAGTGAGGCCCGCACCGAGGCACTCGAAAACGGCGTTGCCTACCGGCCCTCGGCGCTGCCCAACGGCAGCGCGGTCGATTCTTTGATGACGGTTACGGCCACCGACGAATTAACCGACCGCACGCAGGGGATCCTGGACAGGTAATCCAGATAAAATGCTTCGTAAGCCTTGATGTTCTTGGTGACTATCTTCAATAGAAAGTCCCATTCACCGGTGAGCGTGTAGCACTCGAGCACTTCAGCGCGATCGCGAATCGCCGCTTCGAATTCCGCGATGGCGTCTCGGCCGGTGGTCGACAGCTTGACGTGTGCAAAGATCGTCACATCGAGACCGAGCGCATTGCGGTCGAGCAGGGCGACGCGCGCTTTGATGACGCCGCTGTGCTCGAGTTGTTGAATGCGCCTCCAACACGTCGTCGTCGAAATGCGCAGCCGACCTGCTACTTCGGCCACCGACAGCGCGCCGTGGCGCTGTAGAATATCGAGCAGGCGCAAATCTAAGTGATCGATCGGATGTTGATTAGAATTTTCCATAATTGTCGATATTCTGAAACAAACATACCGGATTATCCGGTTGCTCCTAAATGAATGCAACACGGCGACGCCGCCGGACGTAGGTTGGGGGAATGAACAAACACTCACGTTTGCATCTGCCGAAGTCGCCGGCCCGTCCCGGCGAGAAACCCGATTTCAGCTATGTGCACTTATCGCCCGCGGGCGCCGTTGCGCGACCCGACGTGAATGCGCGCGCGCGCGACATCGAGCCGCTGGCGAACGAACTGGTGCGCGTGCTCGACGGCAGCCACGATGCCGTCGGCCCTTGGAATCCGCATCTCGACCCGGCCGAGTTGCAGGTCGGATTGCGCCACATGCTGCTGACGCGGGTGTACGACGATCGCATGCAGCGCACGCAACGCGCCGGCAAGATTTCCTTTTACATGCGCTCACTGGGCGAGGAGGCCGTCTCGGTCGCGCAGTGCATGGCGCTGCGGCCCGGCGACATGCTGTTTCCTTCCTACCGCAATCAAGGACTTGCAGATCGCCCGCGGCATCGCGCTGGTGGATCTGATGTGCCAGCTGCTGTCCAACACGCGCGACATGTGCAAGGGCCGTCAGCTGCCGGTGATGTATCACTCCAAGGCCGGCAACATATTCTCGATCTCCGGCAATTTGGCGACGCAGTTCCCGCAGGCGGTTGGCTGGGCGATGGCGGCGGCGATCAAGGGCGAGGATCATTTGGCCGCGAGCTGGATCGGCGAGGGCAGCAGCGCGGAGGCGGACTTCCATCATGCACTGCTGTTCGCCTCGGTGTATCAGGCGCCGGTCATTCTCAACGTCGTGAACAATCAGTGGGCCATCTCCACGTTCCAGGGCTATGCCGGCGGCGAGCAGCGCTCCTTCGCGGCGCGCGGTCCCGGCTACGGCATCGCCGGCATCCGCGTCGACGGCAATGATTTTCTCGCGGTCTATGCAGTCACGCAGTGGGCGGCGCAACGCGCGCGCACCGGCGGCGGACCCACGCTGATCGAGCTGGTGACCTATCGCGCCGCCGCGCATTCGACCAGCGACGATCCGGCGCGCTACCGCGCCAAGGACGATCAGGAGCACTGGCCGCTGGGCGATCCCGATCGAGCGGCTCAAGCAGCATCTGATCAAACTTGGCGAGTGGTCGGAGGAGCGCCATCGCGCGCTCGACCGCCGAACTCGAGGCGCTGGTCGGCGCGAGCTGGAAGGAGGCAGTGCGTTCGGCACGCTGAGCGAGGGGCCGAAGCTCGACGCCGATCTGATGTTCGAGGATGTATTCAAGGAAATGCCGGAGCATCTGCGACGGCAGCGCGCGCTGATGCGCGCCGAGCGGGGCTGAGTCGCATGGCCAACATGAACATGATTCAGGCGCTGAATTCCGCCATGGACGTCATGCTCGGGCGCGATCCGTCGGTCGTGCTCATGGGCGAGGACATCGGCTATTTCGGCGGCGTGTTTCGCGCCACCGAAGGGCTGCAGCGCAAGTACGGCGAGCATCGCGTGCTCGATACGCCGATTGCCGAGGGCGGCATCATCGCCGCCGCCATCGGCATGAGCGTGAACGGTCTGCGCCCGGTCGCGGAAATCCAATTCGCCGACTACATCTATCCGGGCTTCGATCAGATCGTGAGCGAGCTGGCGCGGCTGCGCTATCGCAGCGCCGGGGAGTTCTTCGCGCCGGTGACCATCCGCACGCCCTGCGGCGGCGGCATTCGCGGCGGTCAGACGCATTCGCAAAGTCCGGAGGGAATATTCACTCACGTCAGCGGCATCAAGGTCGTCATGCCCTCGAATCCCTACGATGCCAAGGGGCTGTTGATCACCTGCGATCGAGGATGACGATCCGGTGGTGTTCTTCGAGCCGAAGCGCCTGTACAACGGGCCCTTCGACGGCGATCCGGACAAGCCCGCGGTGCCGTGGAGCACTCATCCCAAAGGCCAGGTGGACGAGGGGCATTACACCGTGCCGCTCGGGAAGTCGCCGACGTGGTGCGGCGCGGCTCGCAGCTGACCATCATCACCTATGGCACCATGGTGTACGTCGCGGTGGCCGCGGCGGCGGCGCTCGGCGTGGATGCGGAGATCATCGACTTGCGCTCGCTGGTGCCGCTCGATGTCGACACCATCGTGCAGTTCGGTGAAGAAGACCGGCCGCTGCGTGGTGGCGCACGAGGCCACGCGCTTCTCCGGATTTGGCGCGGAGATCTCGTCGGTCGTGCAAGAGGAATGCTTCTGGAATCTGGAGGCGCCGATCCAGCGCGTCGCCGGCTGGGACACGCCTTATCCGCACGCCTTCGAATGGGAATATTTTCCCGGCCAGGCGCGGGTCGCAATGGCCATCAAGGCCGTCATGGAGCCCGCATGAGCCAGTTCGTCTTCAAGATGCCGGACCTGGGCGAAGGCACGGTCGAGGCGGAGATCGTCGCCTGGCACACCGAGCCGGGCGCTGTGGTCACCGAGGATCAGATCGATCGTCGAGGTGATGACCGACAAGGCGGCGGTCGAAGTGCCCGCGCCGGTCAGCGGCCGAGTCTCTCCATCACGCGGCGCGCCCGGCGACAAAGTCGCGGTCGGCTCGCCGCTGATCGTGTTCGAGGTCGGCGCGGCCGCGGCGCGAGCGCCGCCGAGCGCGGCCGCACCGGCGAAGCCCGCCGCTGCCACCGCCGCGCCGGCAGCGACCGCGCCGCTGCGCCGCGGCGGCACGCCGGCCGCGGCAGCTGCGCGCGGCATCGCGGCCAGCGCCCGCCGCGCGCGGTCGGGTCATGGCCTCGCCGGCCAATCGGCGGCGCGCTCGCGAGGCCGGCATCGATCTGGCGACCGTTGCGGGTTCCGGTCCCGGCGGGCGCATCGTGCGCGACGATTTGGTCGCGGCCGGCCGCCCGTCCGGC
Organism: uncultured Gammaproteobacteria bacterium; assembly: GCA_963783185.1. Classification (GTDB taxonomy): domain Bacteria; phylum Pseudomonadota; class Gammaproteobacteria; order Steroidobacterales; family Steroidobacteraceae; genus Bog-1198. Next base: position 225,042 of record CAWAMT010000008.1, read on the forward strand.
GCGCAACGCCCGGCCGCGGCACGGCCCGCGCCGCAGCCCGCCACGCGGTGCCGCGGAAACGCGGAAATCAAGGTCATCGGCGTGCGCCGGCTGATCGCCGAGCGCATGAGCGAGGCCAAGCGCAACATTCCGCACTTCGCCTACGTGGAAGAAGTGGACGTCACCGAGCTCGAGGCGCTGCGCCAGCACTGAATTCGAAGTCGCGCCGAAGGAGCCGCCGGCTCTGACGCTACCTGCCGCTCGTCGTCCTGGCGCTGGTGCGCGTGCTCGAATCGTTTCCGCAATGCAACGTGCTGTACGACGCCGCGCGCGGCGTGCTGGTGCGCCACCGCGCCGTGCACGTCGGCATCGCGACCCAGACACCCGACGGACTCAAGGTTCCGGTGGTGCGCAATGCGCAGGCGCTTGGGCTTGTGGGAGATCGCCGCCGAGATCCGCCGCGTCGTCCGAGCGCGCGCGCACGAACAAGGCGACGCGCGAGGAACTGACCGGCTCGACCATCACGGTCACGAGCCTCGGCAAGCTCGGCGGCATCGCCTCGACGCCGATCATCAATGCGCCGGAGGTCGCCATCATCGGCCTCAACAAGGCGGTGGAGCGGCCCGTCGTGCATCAGGGCGCGGTCGCGGTGCGCCGAATCATGAATTTATCGTCCTCATTCGATCATCGCTTCGTGGACGGTTATGATGCGGCAGCGATGATTCAGGCGTTGAAGGAGCTGCTCGAGCATCCGGCGATGATTTTCATACCCAAGGTGAAGTCCCCATGACTGCACAACCCCAGCGACCCGCGTTCGGCACTCTGCTCGACTTCCCACATGGCGGTCGCCACCTATCGCGACGGGCCGCTGGAGCGAGGCGAGATCAAGCCGGTCGCGCCGATCGAGCTCAGTCCCCGCGGCGCACGTGCTGCACTATGCGAGCACCTGCTTCGAGGGATTCAAGGCGTTTCGCCGCGCCGACGGATCGATCCACATCTTTCGCATGGATCGGCACATTCAGCGCATGCGCCAGAGCGCGCGCCAGCTGGTGCTGCCCGAACCGGATGCGGCGCAGCTCGCCGACATGGTGCGCGCGCGTGATCACGCGCTGCCGCGACGCGGTACCCGAGGCGCCGGGCGCGCTGTATTTGCGGCCGATTCTGTTCGGCACGACGGCGAATATCGGCGCGGCGGCGACGCCCGCGGCCGAGGCGCTCGCTGATGGTGCTCGCGAGCCCGGTGTGGGATTATTTTGCCGGCGGCATGAAGCCGCTGCGCATTCTGGTCGACGATGAGAACACGCGCTCGGCGGCGCAGATGGGCATGGTCAAGACCGGCGGCAACTACGCCGCGGCGTTGGGCCCGACCTTGAGCGCGCGGGCCAAGTACCAGGTCGATCAAGTGCTGTTCTGCCCCGGCGGGCAGGTGCAGGAGACGGGCGCCGCGAACTTCTTGTTGATTCGCGACGGCGAGCTGCTGACGCGCGGCCTGGACACGCACGTTTCTTGCACGGCGTGACGCGCGATTCGCTGCTCACGCTCGCGCGCGATCAGGGCTATCAAGGTGTCGGAGCGCGTGTTCGACGTCGAGGAGATGCTCGAGTGGGTGAAGACCGGCGAAGCCGCGCTATCGGGCACGGCGGCGGTGCTCGCCGGGGTGGGCACGCTGATTTATCGCGGCACCGAACATCGGGTGGCGGCGGCGAGGTGGGCCCGCTCACGCGCGCCCTTCGCGCGCAGCTGGTCGCGATTCAACAGGGAGAGGCGCCCGACCGGCACGGCTGGCTCGAGCGCGGCTGCTGATCAACGAGCGCGACGCTCAGTATTCTTCGCGATCCTCGTCGTCGTCGTCGTCCAAGTCATCGTCGTCATCATCCTCGTCGTCTTCGTCGTCCCAATCTTCGTCGTCTTCTTCTTCCTCCTCGGCGTCTTTTTCGGCCTTGGAGCCCGACCAGCCCTCGGGCTCCTCGGTGAGTTCCAGGTCGAGTTCCGCCCAGCCGTCGACGTCCAATTCCTCGATGTCGCCGTCGAGATGCTGAATCTCGACGATTTCCGCGATCTTCGTCCACTTTGAGCACCTGGAACGTTTCCTCGTTTTCCAGGTCCTCGTACCACTGCCCGACGGTCGGTTCGTACTCTCTGCCCACGTACGGTCGTCCTTCTTTTGAACTGCTGCGCTGATTCGGTAGGCGAATATTAGGGGAGGCCGCTCCGCTAAGTAAATGGCAATATTGCGTACACATGAACATCGCCGACCGCAAAACCACCGCTCGCCGCTTGACCGACGCCAAGCGCGTCGTCGTCAAAGTGGGCTCGGCGCTGCTGGTCGACGCCGAAAAGGGGCGCCTGAATCGCGCGTGGCTGGAAAGCTTTGCGGCGGACGTCGCCGCCTGCGCAAGCGCGGCCAGGAAGTCATCCTGGTGTCCTCGGGCGCGATCGCGCTCGGGCGGCGCCATCTCGGCTTGACCGCCGGGCAAGCTAAAACTCGAGGAGAGTCAGGCGGCTGCGGCGGTCGGTCAGATTCGCCTCGCGCATGCCTACAAGGAGCTGCTGGAGGCGCACGAAATCACCGTCGCGCAGATTCTGTTGACCCTGGGCGACACCGAGCAGCGCCGCCGCTACCTCAATGCGCGCGGCACCCTCAATACCCTGCTGTCGCTGGGCGCGGTGCCGGTCATCAACGAGAACGATACCGTGGCGACCGCCGAAATCCGCTACGGCGACAACGACCGGCTGGCGGCGCGCGTGGCGCAAATGGTCGGGCGCCGATTGCCTGGTGCTGCTGTCCGACATCGACGGCCTGTACACGGCGAACCCGCAACGAGGATCCGGACGCGGAGTTCATCGCCCGGGTGCTCGACATCACGCCCGCCATCGAAGCCATGGCGGGCGGCGTCGAGCAGCGACATGGGATCGGGCGGCATGCAGACCAAGATCGCCGCCGCCAAAATCGCCGTGGGCGCGGGCTGTCATTTGTGCATCGCCAAGGGGGCTGTCCAGCATCCGCTTGAAGCGCATCGAGGAGGGCGCGCGCTGCACCTGGTTCGTGCCCTCCTCGACGCCGTTGGCCACGCGCAAGCAATGGATCGCGGGCACCTTGAAGCCGGCCGGCGCGATCGCGGTCGACGACGGCGCGGTGCGCGCGCTGATGGGCGGCAAGAGTCTGCTGCCGGCCGGCGTGACGCGCGCCGTGGGGCGATTCGAACGCGGCGATACGGTGAGCATCATCGGACCCGACGGCGTCGAGGTGGCGCGCGGCATCTGCGCGTATTCGGACGGCGACGCGGCGCGCATCATCGGCCGCAAATCCGCCGAGATCGAGAAGGTGCTCGGATTTCGCGGCCGCGATGAAATCGTGCATCGCGACGACTTGGTGTTGCTGAGAGCCGTGTCGATGATCGGACGTAGCGGAGCTCATGGACTGCGGATCGGCCGGGCGGCGCGCGGCGCGCGGCGCCGCGTGCTCGGCGCTCGCCGTCGAGCGAGCAGAAGAATCGCGCGCTGCGGGCGGCCGCCGCGGCCGCTTGCGGGCGCAGCGCCACAAGATACTGGCGGCGAACGAGCGCGACATGCGCGAGGCGCGCGCGCCAAGGGCGCGACGGCGCCGCTGCTCGACCGCCTGCAAGCTCGACGAGAAGCGCGTCGAAGCCATGGCCCGCGGACTCGAGGACATCGAGCGCCTTCGCCGATCCCATCGGCACGGTGCTGGCCGAGTGGACCCGGCCGAACGGCATGCTCATTCAGCGCCGCCGCGTGCCGCTCGGCGTGATCGGCATCATTTACGAGAGCCGCCCGAACGTCACCGCGGATGCGGGCGCGCTGTGCCTGAAATCGAGCAACGCCGTGATTTTGCGCGGCGGCTCGGAGAGCGCGCATTCGAATGCGGCGATCCATGCGTGCTTGGACGAGGGCTTGAAGGTCGCGGGACTGCCGAGCGCCTGCATCCAGCTGGTGCCCACCACCGACCGGGCGGCCGTCGGCTACATGCTGGCCGAGATGGCGCGAGGACATCGACGTCATCGTGCCGCGCGGCGGCAAGAATCTGATCGCGCGCGTGCAGCAAGGAAGCGCGCGTGCCGGTGATCGGACATCTCGAAGGCGTGTGCCACGTCTACGTCGACCGCGGCGCGAATCTCGAGATGGCGCAAGAGATCGTGCTGAACGCAAAGATGCGCCGCACCGGTGTCTGCGGCTCGGCGGAGACCCTGCTGGTGGATCGCGGCGTGCGCGGCGCACGCACTTGCGCTCCGCTCGTCAAGACGCTGCTCGAGGCCGGCTGCGAGGTGCGCGGCGATGAGCTGAGCGCGCGCAGGCCGACGAGCGCGTGAAAGCCGCGACCGAGCAGGATTGGTACACGCGAATATCTCGACGCCATCATCGCTGTGCGCGTGGTCGACGGCGTCGACGCGGCGATCGCGCACATCCGGCAATACGGCTCGCAACACACCGACTGCATCGTGACCGACAACGCCGCCGCGGCCGAGCGATTCTTGACCCGCGTCGACAGCGCGATCGTGCTGCACAATGCCTCGACTCAGTTCGCCGACGGCGGCGAGTTCGGCATGGGCGCGGAGATCGGCATCAGCACCGACAAATTTCACGCGCGCGGCCCGGTCGGGGTGGAGCAGCTGACCAGCTATAAGTACGTGGTGCGCGGCAGCGGGCAAACACGCGACTAGCCGCCGGCGTAGCGCCGTCACGCGCGATGCGTGTCCGTCAGCGCGGCGATTCCCGAAGCCAACCTGCGCACCGCCGCCGGGTTCTCCAATCGCCATTGTCGCATGTATCCGGTCGCCGACCGCGATCGAGATGCCGCCGAACACTTCGACGGCTCGAAAGCCGCCTTGATCGGTCAAATCGTCGCCGACGAATACCGGCTGTCCTGCCCGAGAACGGCGGCTCATGCATGAATTCCTTGACGGCGGTGCCCTTGGTGAATCCGTAAGGCTTGATCTCGAGCACCATGTTGCCTTCTTGAATGTGATAGTTCGTGCCCATCGGCTTTGCGATCGCGGCCACGGCTTGGCGGGCGCTCGATTCGAGCTCCGGCGCCATGCGAAAGTGCACGGCGAGGCTCCTGCCCTTATCCTCGAGCAGCGTGCCGGGATGCGCTTCGACGAATGCCGTCAATGCCGCGCGTGCGGCGTCGAGCTGAGCGTCGACGTAGCTTGCGCCTTGGATGGCGCCCGACGCTTTGCGGCGCTCGACGCCGTGCAATCCCGCCGCGGGGAGCTTCAGCGGCGCAAACAGCGCGTCGAAATAGGCGATGCTGCGGCCGCTCACCAGCGCGACCGCGCCGCCCAAGCCGCTCGGCCACCTCGGCCAACAGCGTCTTGAGCTCTTCGATCCGCGAAGGTCTCGGACGGCGTGTCGGTCAGCTCGAGCAACGTACCGTCGACGTCCAGAAACAGGCACCAATCGAGCGAGGGCGCGGGAGCCGATATTTGTGTCATGTGAAAACATAGCTCACCGCATGGTCACTGCCAATGCCTCATGCTTTAATTATAATGTAATATTTACATTGCACTGCATGACGCGTGCTGCTAATCATTGATGCGTCTGCTATTTTGGCACGGTGTTTCGCTCAGTCATCTTGCGCTTCGTTCTGCCGGTTGCCTTGGCCTCCTGTGTGGTCGCTTATTTTGGCCTGCCCTACATTCAGCGTTTGCTGGCCGAGTGGTTTAGCTCGGATGTCCAATTGCGAGCCCAGCTCACGATGCACTCGATGGAGGAGCCCATCGCGGAGTTGGTCGGGCAGGGGAATCAGACCCGACTGCGTATTTATCTGACCAAGATGACCGCCGACGAACGCGTGCTCGCCGTATTGGTGTGCCGGCCGGACGGCGCCACCATCGTCAAAACGGAGCGCACCCCTGCGGCAATCTCGTGCGATACGAATGGCCAAGCCGGCCCTCCCGCGGCGCGCACCGTTGAGCTGCCTTCCGGATCGGTGCTCGTGTCGCGCTTTGATTTCGACGCGGCCGAGCCGACGCCGTTTCGGGTGGTCATGCTTTACGATTTGAGTTTTGTCGATCGCCGGCAACGAACCGCGCGGGATTTCATTCTGGTGTTCGTGGGAATTTCCGTGCTGTTGCTGGCATTGTTGATCGTGCTCGTCGCGTGGCTGCAGCTGCGCCGATGGGTGAATGTGTTGCTCGGCGACATTCGCGGCAAGCGATTTCTCGACAACGCCAAGTCGCCGCGCGCTTCGATGCCGATTCTCTCCCAGGTGCGGCAGGTACTGGCCGAGGCGGAGGCGAAGCAGCGGCTCGAGATCGATTTTCGCGAGAATTGGACCCCGCAGGCGCTGAGGCAGGTGGTGCGCGATCATCTGCATTCTTCGCAGGTGATCATCGTGTCGAATCGCGAACCGTATATCCATAACTACGATGCCGATCGCCGTCCCGTGGTGCAAACGCCCGCCAGCGGCATGGTCACCGCGCTCGAACCGATCATGCGTGCTTGCTCCGGCGTTTGGATTGCCCATGGCGCCGGCAGCGCGGATCGGGCAACGGTGGACCGATTCGACCAAATCCGCGTACCGCCGGGCGACCCGTCGTATAGCCTGCGGCGGGTTTGGCTGACCGAGGAGGAGGAACAGGGATACTACTACGGTTTCTCCAACGAGGGGCTCTGGCCGCTGTGCCACCTGGCTTATGTGAGGCCCGCGTTTCGCCCCAGCGATTGGCGCGCCTACGAAGAGGTCAATGCGAAATTCGCCGACGTCGTCGCCAGCGAGGCGAGCAGCGACGGCCCGGTGGTGTTGATCCAGGATTTCCATTTCGCACTGCTGCCGCATCTCATCCGGCAGAGAATACCCAAAGCGACCATCACCTTGTTCTGGCATATTCCCTGGCCGAATGCCGAGACCTTCGGCGTGTGTCCCTGGAAGCGCGAGATGCTGCTGCATATGTTGTCCGCGGACATTCTCGGCTTTCACACGCGCTATCACTGTCAGAATTTTCTCGCCACGGTGGATCGGTTCATCGAATGCCAGATCGATCACGAACATATGACGGTTACTCTGCAAGGCCGAGTTTGCCGGGTGGCGGCCTATCCGATATCGATCGAGTGGCCGCCGCGTTGGCTCGAACACTTACCCGACGTTGCCGCCTGCCGCGTGGCGGTGCGAGAGCGCTACAAAATCGGCTCCGACGTGATGATGGGTGTGGGCGTCGAGCGGTGGGACTTCACCAAGGGAATCATCGAGCGCTTTCAGGCGCTGGAAGCACTGCTGGACAGAAACCCGAGACACCGAGGCCGGATCAGTTTGCTGCAGATCGCATCGCCGTCGCGCAGCCAATTACCTGCCTATCGGGAGTTGCAGGAGCAGACTTACAGCGAAGTGGAGCGCATCAACACGAAGTTCGGCGCGGCGAATTGGCGGCCGATCATTTTGATCGACGAACATCAAGAGCCCGGAAGCGTCTTTGAGCTGTACCGGGCTGCCGATTTCTGCCTGGTCAACAGCCTGCACGACGGGATGAATCTGGTCGCGAAGGAATTCGTGGCCGCCCGCGACGATGAGGACGGCGTGCTGATACTCAGCACGTTCGCCGGCGCATCGCGGGAGTTGACCGAGGCGGTCTTGATCAATCCGTTCGATGTCAACGAAACGGCGGAGGCCATCGAAATCGCGATGCGCATGGGGCGCGACGAGCGCCGCGACCGGATGAGCTTGATGCGCCGGACCGTCAAGGAAAATAATGTCTATCGCTGGGCGGGCCGCATGCTGATGGACGCTGCGCGGATCCGGCAGCGCCAAAACCTGCCATCGGTGAAATTGCGCGAGGGCGCATGAGGCGGTGCCGCGCCGCGCGCCCGCGCCCGATTCGCCGTTACCGCCGCGCGGCGAAGGCGCACAAGCGCTCAGCGGCGCTAGTCAGCGTCTCATCTCGCTTTGCGATGCATAGGCGCAGCAGCGTCATCGATGGCGGGGAGGCGTAAAAGGGCGAGAGCGGAATGGTCGCGACCTTCGCCTCGCGTATCAGCCGGTCCGCGAAATCGACATCGGCGCTCCGGTCGAGACTGCCGTAATCGACAAGAAGAAAATAGGTTCCGGCCGCCGGCAACGGCTCGAATCCCGAGCCACGCAACAGCGAAGAGAGCAGGTCGCGCTTGGCTTGGAAAAACGCCGATAGCCCGGTCCACGCATCGGGGAATCGCGCCAGATAGCGCGCGATCGCGTATTGCAGCGGCGAGACGATGCTGAAGGTGTTGAACTGATGAACTTTGCGCAGTTCCTGCGTCAATCTAGGCGGCGCGACGCAGTACCCCACTCGCCAGCCGGTGGCATGCAGCGTCTTGCCGAACGAAAAGACCGCGAAGCTGCGCTCGCGCAATTCCGCGTGCGCCAGGACCGACGCATGGTGTCTGCCGTCATACAGCACGTTCTCGTACACCTCGTCGGCGAGAACACTGATCGGGCGGTCGCGAATGAGCGCCGCGAGGGCGTCGAGATCGGCGAGCGTAGCCACCGAGCAACTGGGATTCTGCGGACTGTTCACGATGACCAGACGCGTGCGATCGCTCAAGTGTTGCCGCACGCGATCCCAGTCGAAACGAAATGCGGGGGGCGCCAATGGGATGCGCACGCACCGGCCCCCGGCCAACCGCACCGCGGGCTCGTAGGCATCATAGGCAGGATCAAAAATGATCACTTCATCGCCCGGGCCAACCACCGCTTGAATCGAATCGTACAAGCGCCTCTGTCCCGCCGCACGTGACGGTAATTTCCGCTTGGGGGTCGACCTCGATGGCGTAGCTCGTCTTGAGCTTTCGGGCGATCTGCTCGCGTAGCTCCGTCACTCCCTCCATCGGCGCGTATTGGTTGCGCCCGTCGGCGACGGCCTCGAGCAGCGACTCGGCGAGGCGAGGGTCGATCGGATAGTCCGGAAATCCCTGCCCGATATTGAGCGCCCCTTCCTCCAGCGCCCGGCGCGACATCACCGTGAAGATGGTGGTACCGACATCCGGCAACTTACTCTGAAAACGCATGGTCTAGGCAAGCCCCTGCAAGCCGCCGGCCAGCGAATGCACCGAAAGCCCGAGTTTGCGCAATTCGCGTGCGGTGGCAAGGCTGCGCTTTCCCGAGGCGCAAACGAGCAGGTATTGCACTTTGGGCGCGAGCAACTCTGGGCTCGCGAGCAGAGTGGGCATCGGGATGTGCCGCCCCGGAGTGGGCGATGCCGAATATTCCTCAGCCGTTCGCACATCGATCAATTCGAAGCGGCGTGCCGCAGCTTCGGCGAGCGAGGGCACTCGCATTTCGAGATCCGCGTCATCCCGCGGCAGATCGTGGATGAGCGCGCATCCGGGCGCGGCACACTCGGAACGCCGGCGGGCTTTGAGTTTGGTACTGGAAAAATTCATGAAATCGAGGAGCAGGAGTTCACCGCCGAGCTGCCCCTCCATGGCCAATAAGATTTTGATCGTCAGCAACGCCTGCAACGCGCCAAAAGTCCCGGGCACGGGGCCAAGGACGCCCGCTTCTGCGCAATTTCCGACGACGCCATCCGCCGTCGCGTCCGGCCATAAACAGCGCAAGCAGGCGTGAGTCGCCAGTGGCTTGTATACCTGAAGCTGCCCCTCGTACTGATAGACGCTCGCGAACACAGCCGGCCGTTCGGCAAGGACCGCTGCATCGTTGATGAGAAACTTGGTGCGAAAATTGTCGCTGCAATCGACCACGATGTCATGAGCGCGAACCAAGTCGAGCGCGTTGTCGGGCGAAAAGCGTTCGGTATGCGTTTCGACCCGCACGCTGGGATTGAGCTTCGCGACCGCGGCTTGCGCCAATGATGCCTTCATTTGTCCGACTTGGTCCGAGGCATAGAGCGGCTGTCGATGCAAATTGCTGGCATGCAGGGCGTCGGCGTCGACCAACCCCAAGAAACCAATGCCTGCGCCCGCCAGGTATTGCAATACCGGGCTTCCCAGCCCACCGACTCCCACGATCAGAACACGGCTCTCGCGCCAATATGGTTTGACCGGCCGCACCCACTTCCTTGAGAAGCATTTGTCTCGAATAATCGGGCTGCATCGGCAGACCTAGTCGGCCAGCGGTGACACCGCCGGCTCGTCGTCGTGCCCATGCTGGTGCTCATGAGGATGCAGCGGCGCGACCGAGCAGCGCTCGCAGTTCACCCAGCCAGAATCGCCATTGCGATAGTGCTCCTTCTTCCAGATCGGTACGCGGTGTTTCACTTCATCGATGATGAAACGGCAGGCATCGAATGCCTCGCCGCGGTGGGCGGAACTCACGCCGACCCAGACCGCCATGTCGGCGAGACCCAATTCTCCCAGCCGATGGATACACAGCGCGCTTTTGATTGGGAAACGCGTTAGGGCTTCTGCGAGTATGCGTTCGCCTTCGTTCACCCCCAGCTCCTGGAATGCCTCATATTCCAGCCGAGTGACTTCCTGTCCCTCGTTGTTGTCACGGACCCAGCCTTCGAAACTCACGTAGCCGCCGGCGCCGAGATCGAGCAACTCGAGCCGCGCCGTTGCGGTGTCGATGGCCGACTGCGTGAAGCGAAAGCGCATCAGCCGCCCGCCACGGGAGGAATGAATACCACGGCATCGCCTTGAGCAAGGTTTCGCGACCAAGGAGCAAATTCGCTGTTGACGGCCACCTTCAATTGCTCGCGGGACAACGTGAAGCCGTAGCGCGCCTTTAGTTCGGAGTACAGATCGGCGGGAGTGCCCGCCGAGGTTTCGATCGTTTCCTCCGAGCGGCCGGCTTGCTCGCGCATCAAGGCGTAGTACTGGATTTTGAGCTGCAAGGAGTTTTCCGGCCGGTTCGCGTCGAGCAATCCGAGCGCCTGCGAATATTCCTCGGGAGTGTTGACGTTATCGAGCGCCTGGCGATCAAGCGGTTCAATGAGCTTCGCAGCATGACGCATCAGAAACTTGCGCGGACACTGTCCTCCTCCCGCCTGGTAAGCGGCAAGCTCGGCGGCGGCTTTGGGCTCCCACACAGCGCACAGCGGCTCGGGCAGACCATCATGGGCGCTGCGATAGGCGGTGGCGCTCGCGCTTCGGGTCGCGTTCCGCCAAAAGATGCGCGAGCGCGGCATCGCCGAGGAAGGGTAAATCGCATGCCACGACCAGCCACGCGACCTCCGGATGCAGCGGCCAGAGCCGAACGGATGCCGACAATGGGACCTTCGCCCGCGACGCTGTCGACGATCAGCGGCCGGTGCGCGCGCGTGGGATCACTGGCCTGACTGGCGCGCACCGAGACGAACACCGGATTCACATGCCGGCCGACGAGTTCAAAGGCGCGATCAAGCTGGGTTTTGCCTTGATACTGGAGCGCCGCTTTGTCGCGCTTCATGCGCGAGCTGGCGCCGCCGGCCAGGATCAGGCCGTACACCGGCGCGGTCATGCCGAGGCCTCCCGCGCATAGCTGGTCTTGCCGCCTTCTTTGGCCAGCAAGCGCGTGTCGCTGATCACGATGTCGTGAGACAACGCTTTGCACATGTCGTAGATCGTCAGCGCGGCCACGGCGGCACCGGTCAGCGCCTCCATTTCAACGCCGGTTTTATGGTGCACGCTCACCGTACAGCGGATCACGGCGCAATCTCCCTCGAGGTCGATGGAGATGTGGCAATTCTCGAGCCCGAGCGGATGGCAAAACGGAATCAACTCGTGGGTGCGCTTCGCGCCCATGACGCCTGCGACGATGGCGGTGTCGAATATCGGACCCTTGCTCGAACGGAGGCCGCTCTCGCGCAGCGCCGCCGCAACGGCCGCCGGAAATTTAACGCGCGACTCGGCGACAGCGGTTCGCTTCGCGACCGCCTTGTCGCTGACGTCGACCATGGTGGGGCGCCGCTCGGCATCTAGGTGTGAAAACGTCATGATTTTCAGCCGCCGATGTAGTACATCTCGATCTTGCGTTCAGCAGGATCTTTCTGTTGGCGCAACACATCGCGCAGTTCGCTGTAGCGATCCGTGCGCTCGCGCCAAGTGCCGCGAATCATCTGCAGTAATTCGGCGTCGGTTGCGCCGCGCGCGCATCGCCCCGCGCAAGTCCAGTCCGTGCGTCGCGAACAGGCAGGTATAGAACTTGCCCTCCGAGGACAAGCGCGCGCGGGTGCAGGTGCCGCAGAACGGTTGCGATACGGAGGAAATGAAGCCGACCTCGCCGACGCCGTCATCGAAGCGCCAGCGCTGCGCCACTTCGCCGCGGTAGTTCTCCGAGATCGGATGCATCGGCCAGCGGGCGCTGATGCGCGCGACCAACTCGCGCGAAGGGACTACCATGTCCGGACGCCAGGCATTGCGATTGCCGACATCCATGAATTCGATGAAACGCACGATCACCGGCATGCCGCGAAAGCGCTCTACCAGATCGAGCGCCGTATGATCGTTCACGCCGCGTTCGATCACCGCATTGATCTTGACCGGCGTGAGCCCTGCGGCGATCGCAGCGTCGATTCCCTCGAGGACTTGTTCGAGAGCTCCAAATCCGCCGCTCATCCGGGTGAAAATCTCCTTGTCCAACGTGTCCAAACTTACCGTGACGCGCTTAAGGCCGTTCGCGTGCAAATCCACCGCATGTTGCGCCAGCAGCACGCCGTTCGTGGTGAGTGCAATATCCTCGATGCCTGGAATGCCGGTGAGATCGCCGACCAAGTCGGCGAGATTGGTACGCAGCAACGGCTCCCCGCCGGTGAGTCGCAGCTTGCGAACGCCCAGGCTCGCGAACAGGCGCGCGAGGCGCACGATCTCCTCGAACGACAAGCGCTCCTGCGACTTCAAGAATCGGTAGTGCTCGTGGAATTGCTCCTTCGGCATGCAATAGGGGCAGCGGAAGTTGCAGCGGTCCATCACGGAAATGCGCAAATCGTGCAGCGGCCGCCCGCGCCGGTCGAGCGGATTATTCGCGCCCAGGATGTCGTGAACGTTGGATGCTTGCATAGATACTTCAGGTTACCAGCGGTACATGCTGGTGACGAAACCCTTTGGGTAGGTATTGGGCCCCGGAGGAAGTTCGACGAAGCCGTCGGTGCCGGCCAGACTCAGAAAATCTCCCGAGCCGTTGGGCGGCCGCGGATTCGCCCAAGCGCGGCCCCAATCATCGTGTTCGACTGCAACTGGCAAGAAGTACGCGAGCGGCGGCTGGAAGGTAACCGGCGCCGCGAGCGCCAGGCGCTCAGGCACCACGCGTCGCGTGCCCATGGCCTCGGCAATCGCAGGAATCACATAGCGAATTAGACATACCAGCGTTGAAACCGGATTCCCCGGCAGACCAAACACGGCCTGGCCATGGGGACCGACGCCGAACCACATGGGTTTACCCGGACGCTGCGCGATATTGTGAAACACCTGTTGCACACCCAGCTGGATCAGCACCTTGGGCACGAGATCGAACTTACCCATCGATACGCCGCCGCTCAGGATTACTACCTCGTGGGTCGTCAGATGCAGGGTCAATCGCTCGCGAAGCAAGTCCTCGTCGTCCGGCACATGATCATCGCCCACGCGCCCGAAGCCGCGCCTGCGCAAAGTCGCCGCGACCGCATAGGCATTGGAGCGGCGCACCTGGTAGTCCGCTATGGGATCGCCCGGTTCGATCAGCTCGTCGCCGGTGGAGACGACCATGACGGCCGGCTGGCTGCTTACTCGCACGCGCGCCATGCCGGCCGAAGCCGCGACCGCGATTTCCGGAGGACGCAGCAAGGTTCCGCTCTGCAGTAGCAACGCGCCCTGGCGGCCGTCGCTGCCGCGGCGATGCACGTTGTGAAAGGGCGTCGATACGACGTTCGATTTCAACGATGCAACACCGTCCGCGATCTCGTATTGCTCGACCGGAATGACGCAGTCGCTGGCGAGGGGCAGAATGGCGCCGGTCATCACTTCGATGGCATCTTCGCCCCGGTATAGCTTCAGCGGCGGCGAGCCGGCGGACTGCGTCGCCTGGATGCGGAAGCGGCGCACGCCGCGGCGCAGCGACTCGCTATCGACCGCGATCCCATCCATGGTGACCCGATCGAAGGGCGGTTGATCGCGCTCCGCGTAAATATTTTCCCGCAGCGTCCCACCGACACACTGCGTCAGCGGCAGTGATTCGATCGGCAGACACGTCAGCCGAGAGTTGATTGCCTCTTCGGCCAGACGCGGTGTAATGAGCGTACTAGCCTGCATAGTTCAAAAATGTGCGGCGGAGGGCATCCGCCGCCCTATTTTAAGGTTGGTGTGCCGCCTTATAAGTCTTCAACTGTTCGTTGAAGCGACCTACAGTGGCCTGCAATTCATCGACGGCGGCGTTGTTCTTCTGGACCAAAATCTTCTGTTGCTCGTCGGCCTTCTTCTTCTCATCGGGCGTGAGCTTCGACGGATCCTTGGGAGCCGCGGAGTCCATCTCGAGCTTCAGGCAGTCCAGATAAGAATTCATCTCGCCGTTGTAGCGATCAAAATCGTGTTTCGCGGCGATCATTTGATCCTTCGTCGCCGTCTTGCCGTCGGGAGGCGCGTCGGGCGCGCGCGGGTATGTGCAAGTCGCCTGCGCGTGAGCGGCCGAGCCAAGTGCGAAAACCAGCATAAGCGGTATCCAAGCCTTCATCGGGAATCCTCTAGTTATGCATACTGATGTTTATCGGTGCACAGCGATCTTACGGCCAAGGGCTTAAGGCCGCCAGCATTCCCCGCTGTACTCGTAAGTGCCTGATTATTGAGTTGTTTGAGCGCAGTTCGCACGGTTAAGCTCCCGTCCGCGGGTCGGTGTCAACGCGAAAGCGAGGTAAATGTGGGCTTTGGGCGAGCCTGTAGAGTGGCGCGGCGACCCACACCTTCTCGGGAGTTCCTGTGAGACTAGCCCCGCGCACTGTAGAGCCCTGCGGCGCGATCGCCCTGTTCACGGCGATCGCGAGTCTCTGGCTTTGCATTCCTCGAGCCAATTCAGAGACCGCACCGGCCTGCCCGACTGTGCAGGCTGCTATGCGCTCTTTGCTGGTGAGCGAATACGCTTTCGTCGAAAAGGCGCAAGTCTCAGTGCCGGATGCGTTCCTGGAATATCTGGCCGGGGATTCCGTGGTATTGAATCCAGCCCCAGAGGCCGGCCGCCCGATTTATCAAGCCGCCAAGCGCAACAAGGACAGGCTCGAGTGGTATCCGGCCATCGCCGACGTCGCGCTGAGCGGAGATCTCGGGTTTACCTCCGGACCATGGGTTTACACCATTGGAGAAAGCGGACTACAGTCTTATGGACACTTCCTGAGCGTATGGAAGCGAGATGCCAATTGCACATGGCATGTCGAGTTCGACGGCGGAATCTCGCACTCCGACCCAAGGAATGTCGAACCGAAATTGCTTCCGGGTCAGGTCTCGTTGGTCGCGGCGGAAGCGCCGCCGCCGAAATCCGCAACTCAAGACGCCGTGGGTAATGCCATCAAGGATTTTCAGGACACCGCGCAGCAAGACGGATTTGCGGCGGCCCTGCGCACTTACGGCCGCAACGGGAATTTTGTATTTTTCATGGATGGACAAGCGCCGATAGGCATCAGGGCGGCCAATCAGTATTTTCGCGCTCATCCTATCGCTGGCGCATGGAAGGAAGACGTACGCGGCAGCTCCGCCGATTCGACCCTTGTTTATTCCGTGGGCGAACTCACCGACGCCAGCAAGCGTAGCACTTACGCCTACGTGCAGATCTGGCAGTTCGATCCCAAGGTCGCGAACTTGGGCTTGCGCGTGCTGCTCGTCAATCCGTTGCCGCCACCCGAAGGAAAATAATCGACCACCACCGCCTCCTCCTCCGAGACACGCCTGCCCTGGTTTGGGGGCATTGTCGGCTTAGCGCGGCGGATCGTCGACGTGCTTCGCCGCATCCGCAGCGTCGGGCATCGTCTCCTGTCGATCGCCCTGTACCGGCGGCTTCCCGTTGGCTTGGAATATCGGGCCGCCGTTGTAGGTGAACAGAATCCTATGATCCTTGAACGAGACAACCATCCGATGCGATAGAAAGAAATCACATCCGATGAGCAAATCGGGCAAGCCATCCACCGGCTTCCCGATGTGTGAGCCGGTTTCGACGACCGTGTCTGCAGCGAACAAATCGGCTACCCACAGCTTGACGTTGTGGACTGTCTCGTCATCGCCGATCGATATGCTGTCGAAGTTTCCCAAGAATCTCGCTAGGGGCGCACCATTGCTTCCGCGCAAGCGATCCTCGATCGGATGATCAGCGGCGTTATTCGTGACGCCTGCCAGCCGGGCGCCGTAGGAGGTCAACCACGACACCTGCGCACCGGTATCGAATAAGGCGTCGAAGCGTTTTCCGTTCAGTAGAACATGAGTTTTGATGTGCGTGTCGTCGCCGCGGCCAGTCTCTATGTCGCCCATCGAGAACGATTTCGACCAGTAGACCAACTGTTCCGGCTTGCAGTTTTCCGGCTTCATGAGTCGCATGACGTGGTTCGCGAAATCGAATTCCAGCGTGTATCGGGACAACAAGTCCGAGCCGACGATGAAGAGTCCTTCGCGCGCGCCCGACGCGCGCGATTGCTGCGGCGACATGACCGCCACGGTCAAATCCGTCAAAATGAAATTGCCGAATTGTAATTTCTTGAGTCGAGTTGCGTCGACATGTTTTTCTCCGCCGACGCCGTAAAGGTGCAAGGTTGCCTGAGATTCGGTTTTCAGGCCGAGTTGCTTTGCCAGCGCACCGGTGATGACGGAAACCGATGCGCCTGTATCGATCAATATCTTGACCGGTTGGCCGTCGATCGCACCGTCGACGATTGGGCGATTATCCGTCGTTTCGACCTGAAATTCTGCGAGTTGCTTGATCTGACACGAAGCGCCAACGACAGCGAGCGGCGTTGCGCATCCCGCGACAGCGCCGAGCGAACACAGCACACGCATCCCTGTGATTTTTTTATACACCCTGGGAGCAGTATCGCGTGCCCTGAGCGCCATTTCAAATGATCAAGACGGCTTTGGTTCAACCGTATGGGGAAATCCCCTAAAAAAGGGCGCGGCCGTCAAATCGGCGCCAATCATCGAAAATGGAAAGTTCGCTCGGGCGGCGTCCTGACGGCACCTGGACTTTAAAACACCAAACTGCACGAGGACCTTCGACCTTTCCACCCCTGATTCGCGACCGGACGTGCGGCATCGCATTCAAACCGTTAAACTTCGCCGCGGTTGCGCCCGTAGCTCAGCTGGATAGAGCACCTGGCTTCGAACCAGGTGGTCGGCGGTTCGAATCCGTCCGGGCGCGCTTTTCAATCAAGAAGTTACTGAGCATCAATGTACCGACCGTAGCGAAAACGTAGCGTTTTTTGCTACGTTTTTCACGAACGGCGCCTCCTCGACGGGCCTCGATGCCTGCCGCTCAATGCGTCCGGCCACGAAGGAGAGTTTCTCCGGGGCCAGGTGCGCATAGCGCAGCACCATCTCGTACGACTTCCATCCGCCCAGTTCCATCAGCTCCGGCAATGAAGTGCCGCTCTGCACGTGCCACGAGGCCCAGGTGTGCCTCAGGTCGTGGAAGCGGAAGTCCTCGATGCCGGCGCGCTGCTTCGCCTTGTCCCACGCGGTGGAGCTCTGCTGGATGCGCTTACCTAAGAAGGTGAAGCACCAGCGCAGGTGCTGTCCCCGCGTCGCTTCGAGCGCCGCCACGGCATCCGCGTTGAGCGGTATACCGCGGCCGTCACCCGACTTCGTCGTACCGTGATCGAGCCAAGCCACTTTTCGGCTTAGATCCACGCGGCTCCATTCGAGCCCCAGGATCTCTCCCGCTCGACAGCCGGTCGAGAGCGCAAACTCCACGATCGGCTTCATGTGCTCCGGCAAGGCCTCAATCAATCGATCCGCCTCCTCGCGTCTCAGGAACCGCACGCGCCGCCGGGGTTCCTTCAGCATCCGAATCTTCGGCACCCCTTTGAGCCATCGCCAGTCCTGATGCGCGACATTCAAGATCCGCCGAACCACCTCGAGTGCGCGATTGACCGTCGCGTTCGAGACACCATCCTTCAACTTGCGATCGCGAATGAACGGCTGCAACACCGTCATGTCGATCGCATCGAGCCTCAGGGATCGAAGATAAGGATCGAGCTTTTTCAGATGATCCTTATCATCCGAGAGGCTCCTCTTGTCCGCGAACTCCTCGAGATATCGGACGACCGCTTGCTGCCATACGAAAATGCCGAGGATACCCTGCTGCTTCGCTTCAATTGCTTCGTTCTTCAGGCGGACGACGTAGCTTTCGGCATCGGTGCGATTGATACACCCAGTGCTTTGGGCATACTCGGCGTCCATCCGGGAGAACGAGGCCAATCCACCAGAACCGCGAGTCCTTGCGGCGGTAGAGTCCACGTTCATGGGCCATAAAGTCTCCTTCCAGGCCCGCCCTCGGCACTTATCCTGCTGCATTCGTGCATCGAGATCAATGCGGTCATAGACCTTACAGCGGCCCTTGCGGATGAAGGGCAGTCCCATGCCATCGAGGAAGCGCAGGCTGCAGCGGACATAGGCGGCGGCTTCACGGCGGGTGAGGTAGCGGGCGAAAGTGGCTGGCAACGGAACTTCTCGGACGGCGCTGGACGACTTTGGACGAGATAACGGTGATTTCGGCGCCGCCGTCGAGAAGTCGAGCGGCAACTGTCCCGAAGGCGCAGAGAAATCTTGTCGTGACTGCGAAATGTTCGTTGGCATGACATTTTGCTGCTAAAGCAAGTCGTGACGTGTGGTTCCGAGCGATTTCATCGACGCTTTTCCAGCATCGACTATGGCGCATGAGAAGGATTTTGTGTGTGTGAGTTTCGCGGAATTTTCAGCGGAACTCTTACCATGACGCCACGTCGTGATCGGCGCGCTCTCGCACAGCTGCGCCAGATTAAAAATGTTTGGCTTGGTTTGAGTTACGCTGAAATTAGCGCGAATGCAGGATAGGCAACCGGTTGCTCTTGTTGAACAATTGGACCCACGTGAAAGCAGATCAATTCATCGTGGGTCGAGTTTCATCGGAAACGAAAGCGCGACTGCGAGCGCTCGCTGAGAAGGAACTTCTCAGCGAGTCAGCCCTGCTCAGGCGTCTGGTCGAATTGGTGCTGCTGAAGGCGGGCCTGTCGCCGATACTCACGGAGTCACCAAGCGGTGCTCGGTCGCGGAGAGGCGCTCGATTGATGATCCGTCTGCGCCCAGATGACCAGATTCTTTTGTGGGAGCGTGCGGCCGCACGAGGGATGCCACCGGCAACGTATGTATCGGTGCTGACGCGAGCTCACCTGCGGTCGCTGACGCCACTCCCGCAAGAGGAGCTGCTGGCCCTCAAGCGCACCTTGGCGGAACTCGGAAGCATCGGCCGCAACTTGAACCAGATTGCCCGTGCTGCCAACCAAGGCCAGCTTGTGGTAAGTCCTGGGCGCGACGACCTTACGGCAATGCTGCGCGTCTGTGCGACGCTTCGCGATAGCCTGAAGCGGGTGCTCCAGGCGAATCTAAAGTCTTGGGAGCAAGGCTCTCCCTAGCAGTCCCCGGGCGGCTCAAATCGGGCCACAAGGAGCCCCTGGGCCTCACGAAATCATCGCCTGGAAGCGGCCCTTCGCAGCCTGCGGTAAGCTAACAGTGAAAGCGTTCTATGAGACGTTAGACATGAAAATGATCTTCTATGGCGTGAGAATGTTCCTCAATATCCTGTTGGGGTTTTTCGCTGATCTTGTCGCGGAAATGCTGTGGCTACTGATAGGCACGATTCGGCGGCACTCGGAGATTTCATTTGTATACGTAAACCAGGACGGTTCTGTCCGAGAAATTTCCGTCGGTGAGCAGGGCATATCTAACTCGGCGTTTTGACCCGTTTGACGGTGCTCGGCCTTATATCAAATCGCGCTACTGGAGTTGGGACAATTGGGGCAGTCGATCTGGATACCTGAAGCGGTACCGGGTGCCGTGGCGTATCACCATCCAACCTGTGCGTCCGGACTACGATATCGCCATAAAGGATTTTAAGGAGGACATCTTAGGGGTTTCCCGTGCGGGTGGAGAGATAATCGTGCGAAACGACGATGGTTCAATTACCTGCACTCCGAACCCAAATATTTCGCGCAAAGAACATTGGGAACGAGGGCGGAAATACCAGTTCGAGGAACAAGCACGCCGCGAGGCGATTGCCAAAGTACGCGAATGAATGCGTAACAGTCCACCGCCGCCCGACTTACATAGCGGCAGAATGCGCGATCATATGGAGCCCAATCATTCCAACAGTCAACTATTTGAGAGCGCCGGTTATTCCGTTATCCCGGGCATCATTCCGGAACATCAGGTTCAACGCATATCGACGCGAACCACAAGCGTTGCGGATGGAACCCACGGTACGCGAAAGTTTCTAGACATGCCCTGGTGCAGCGAGCTGGCAGAACAACTCCGCTTAGAACCCAATCTGCGTTCATTGCTGCCCGTGAAAGCCCAGGCGGTGCAGTGCACATTGTTCGTCAAGTCCGTTGAGAAGAACTGGCTGGTATCGTTGCATCAAGACTTAAGCATTCCGGTAGCCGAGCGAGTTGACAGTTCGCAATGCACCGGCTGGTCACAAAAAGAAGGCGATCTTTTCGTTCAACCGCCAGTTGCCGTACTAGAAGAAATCGTCGCTATTCGTCTCCACCTGGACGACTGTGATGAGGAGAATGGCGGTTTACGTGTTGTGTCCGGCTCTCATCGCCTGGGTCGCTTAACGTCGTCCGCAGTTATGAAGGAGCGCAATCGTTGCGGCGAGTGTTCGGTTGCCAGTACCGCGGGGTGGAGTTATGGTGATGCGACCACTTCTGCTACACGCCTCCTCGAAGGCGATTAACGACGCGCCCCGGCGCGTGCTTCATTTCGTTTTTGGACCGTCCAACTTGCCCGAAGGCTTGCGCTGGCCTGCCCGGAAGCCGCCTGTGGTGAATGCCCGCTGAGGGTCCGGTTTGAGTCAGTCGCCGGCAACGCAGTTGTTGTCCGTCTCAGATCGACCCTCGGACTAAACCGCTCGCGCGGTAGGGGTAGCTCCGATTGGGGTTAGAGGATAGCTGATGTTTGGGGCTCTGTTTTGTAGGTTGCAAGGTGAGGCAATTCGCCTCGTCTTTCAACCGGAGCAGAGCCATGAACGAGTCACCCCGCAAGGTTTCACCGCTGCGTCAACGCATGCTCGAGGAGATGCGTATGCGCCAGCTCGCGCCCAAGACCCGAGACGCCTACATTCGCGCAGTCCTTCACTTCACCCGATTCCTGGGCCGCTCACCCGATACGGCCACGGCTGAAGACCTGCGCCGCTACCAGCTGCACTGCGTCGATCAGGGGATCTCGGCGATCACGCTGAACGCCACGATCACGGGGCTGAAGTTCTTATTCGAGGCAACGCTCGGCAAGCCCGAGTTGATGGCCAAGATGCACCCCGTGCGCATGTCGCGCACCTTGCCGATCATTTTAAGTCGCGAGGAAGTGAGTCGCCTGCTCGATGCGGCGAAGAACCTCAAGCATCGGACCGCGTTGTCGGTCGCGTATGGGGCAGGACTTCGCGTCAGCGAAGTGATCGCGCTTGAAGGTCGGTGACATTGACAGTGAGCGCATGCTCTTGCGCGTCGAGCAGGGCAAGGGTCAGAAGGATCGCTACGCGCTGCTGCCTCCGCTGCTGCTCGAGCGGCTGCGCACCTGGTGGCGCCACGCCCGGGCCCAGGGCAAGGTGCTGCCGGGCGGCTATTTATTCCCGGGCCTCGATCCGGTGGACTCCATGAGTACACGGCAGCTGAACCGCGCCGTGCATGAAGCCGCCCTGGCCGCGCGCATCGACAAGCGCGTCTCGATGCACTCACTGCGTCACGCTTTCGCCACGCATCTGCTCGAACAGGGAGAGAACATCCGCACCATCCAAGTGCTGCTTGGACACAAAAAATTGGAGACCACCGCGCTCTATACCCATGTCGCCACCGAGACTTTGCGCAAAGTCTTAAGTCCCTTGGAGAGTTCCCGACCGACGTAGCACCGGCTCGTGCCACGCAATGCCCTGGAGGTCGCGGATATCTTCCGCGCCCACGGGCCGACTTGGCGAGAGCACCGAGCGCGGGCACTTCAGCCTCGGCCAGTTGAAGGTCATGTCGGCCATTGAGCAGTGCCGCAGCCTCGCGCTCGGCGGCCATGCGCTGCGCTGTTCGTCGTGCGCGCGAACCGCAGATCGCCTACAACTCCTGCCGTAACCGGCATTGTCCCAAGTGCCAGGGCAGCGCCGCGCAGCGCTGGCTCGAAGCCCGCCAGGCGGACCTCTTGCCCGTGCCGTATTACCACGTGGTGTTCACCTTGCCGGCGCCGATCAGTGCCATCGCCTATACCAACAAGGAGATCATCTATGGATTATTGTTCGACATCGCCGCCGAGACGCTGCGCACGATCGCCGCCGATCCGAAGCATTTGGGCGCCCGGATCGGCACGACCCTGGTGCTGCACACCTGGGGCTCGGCGCTGACTCACCATCCGCATGTGCATGGCATCGTACCCGGCGGCGGCCTCGCACCGGATGCCGACCGCTGGGTGCCGTGCAAGCCAGGGTTCTTCCTCTCGGTCCGGGTGCTCTCGCGGCTGTTCCGGCGCCGCTTCCTTGAAGAGCTGGCAGAACCTCCATCGTAGCGGCCAACTCAAGTTCTTCGGCGAGCACCTCGATCTGGCCGATGCCGAGGCCTTCGCCGACTGGCTCATGCCGCTGCGCCAGTGCGAGTGGGTCGTCTACGCCAAGCGCCCGTTCGCAGGACCTGAGCAGGTTCTCGCCTATCTGTCCCGCTACACCCATCGGGTCGCGATCTCCAACTCACGGCTCATGGCCTTGGACGATCGCGGCGTCACCTTCCGCTGGAAGGACTACCGCGAACACGGGCGCACTCGCCACAAAACCATGACCCTGGCGACCGAGGAGTTCATGCGCCGCTTCCTGCTGCACGTGCTGCCCTCCGGCTTTCATCGCATCCGCCACTACGGGTTGCTCGCCAACGCCAACCGCCAGCGCAACATCGCCACCGCTCGCGCGCTTCTGCATCAGCCCGCGCCAACGCCTCCCGCTGACCCCGGCGACGGCAGCGCCGATCACGGCTGCCCCAGGCCCACCTTCGTGTGCCGACACTGCGGCGCGCCGATGCTCGTCATCGAGACCTTCGCCCGCGCTCAGCACATCCGTGGCCCGCCGGGTTCTTCGCACGCACCATGATCGACATCGCGTCAATCAACAAAACCTTTACCGCGGCATTTTGCAAAATCATGCCGCCGCGAACGCCCGTGGCCTCGTGCTGCAAAACGCTCCATTGTTGGCACGACAATCGTCTCTTGAACTCACCTTGCCGCTGCGTCCTTGGCTCGCCACCGACACACATCGATCACGCTGCCTCGACGATCTTCGCCTCACTGGCTTCTGCCGACGCTCAAATCCCCATAGATCCGCGACTCTGCTGATCCTCATCAGCACGTCCCCGCGGTTTCCTCCCTGGAGGCTTGTCCAACACCTGCCCCCAAGCCTCACCGGGCTTGGACAGCTCAGCGCGCAACGGCAGCTGTCGGACAACCCTTAACCGTTTCTGCCGGTGGCGAGTGGTGGCTAAAGGGAATCGAAAGCTGAACATGTGTCGAGATCAATTAGCAGAGGCCAATGGGAAAACCATCGATTTTCCTTTTTGCGCAAAAGGTGCCCCAACCGTGAGATTCCCGTGATCCAGGACATAGGGAAAGATCACAATCACGGAATAGTTGTCTCGATGATCCAGCGCCACCGCAATTGCATCAGTTTTCACGATGGCACCGGGCGGCACTACCATCATGTCATACACGAGCGCTGTCGCCTTAACCTTCTTGGCGGCCGCGTCTTGCTTGAACCCTTCAACGAGCAAGTCAATTATCGTTTGTGACTTGGGGTGGTCGGTGCCGGTATAACCCGCCACCAGCTTAATATCGCCCGTGGGGTTCATCTCATACCCGTACGGATAGAATTCGCCGTGTTCGCGAAGCATTTTCTGCGCAAACGGCATCGCTTCATTCAAAAGTACTTCGCACTCTGTTTTCGCTTCCGACACGGCCTGCCCTCTAATGGAGAGCGAGACCGCAATCAACAGCAGCAGAGCGGTTATTCGCATCTCGCTTCCTTTGGAAACTTCGACCATTCACTATGGGGTGTTCGCCCGCAAATTAAGGTGCGTGCGGATCAGCTGGCACGTGGGCCAGGTATAAGGCACAGGGGAACAGGGATTGGCAATGAGGTAGCGAGGAGCCACCGCATCCGATCGACTGATTCGGACCGGCGTAGTGAAGGGTTGCACATCTCGCTCGAAAAAAATCCATGCGGGGTTATAGCCCATCGCAAATACCCCGAACTGGAGCTGTGCGTCGGGGTCACTAGCATTGAGTAAACGCTGCGGCGTCGCCGGAATCCGAAATGTCCCGTCATTCTCCGAGATGGCGTGGCCCAGATCATAGGTCGCGGGCGTGCTCCAGAACCCGCCGCGGGATATGGTTTGCACGATTAATGCGTCCGGTACCGGCAAGCCGGTGGACATGTCGAGTACTTGGCCTTGAACGTCATTCTTCGCGACATCCATAATGACCGGAACCGGGCAGCCTGTGAGCAGCAATGTGAGTGTTAGTGACGCTGCGGGAAGTATCTTCACGGCGATCTATACCATCCTTGGGTTTTCCGATTGCATCCGATGCAATAAATCACTTGCCGCTCGGGTCGTCAAATACAACGCGAACGGCCGCTGTGCTGCCGACCGTTTTGTAGGCCGAATGTCTCTTTTTGGGCCGCCTGCCGCCCGTGAGGCGGCATTATCTGCGCGCCCGGCGAGTGCGAGCGGCGAGCCGACGACGCCCGCGCCGGACCGTCCCTTCGATATTGAGTTCACCCGCCGCTCCCGAGTCGATGCCAATCTGGATTTCGGTGCGCAACCAGCCGAGCTGCTCGCTGCGTTGCTTTTGATGCAAGACCGCGGCGACGATGGCGGCTTCGCGGCTGGGATACCGGCCCTCGCGTACCTGCGAAGCTATGAATGTCTCGAGTGCGGCCGGGAGTCTTATGGCGATTATTGGCGTCACCATCGCAGTATAGAAGACACGCATGAGCCGGCAAACCCACTGACGACTTTCTTTGATGGTGTATCTCAGCTAACCAGCTACAATTCAACATCTTTAACCGCGAGGGTTTAAAAGCCGTGGCAAAACTTGATCCGCGCCTTGCCCCTGCCTATTCCATCGCGCAGGCGGCCCACTATCTGAAGATTCCCGCGCCAACGGTGCGATCTTGGGTGTTGGGTCGAGATTATCCGCGGCAATCAGGCAAGGGTCGCTTTAAGCCAGTTGTTGTTCGTCCGATCGACCCTGATCACCGACTGTCGTTTCGCAATCTGATCGAGATGGCGGCCCTTCGGGCGCTGCGCACCGAACACGAGTTCAAGCTGTCCGCTGTCCGGACAGCCCTGGATTATGCGGGGCAAGAACTCAACGTAACTGATCTTCTTGCAAGCAAGGACCTGTACGCCCGCCCCGGCGAGCTCTTTATCGAGCGCTACGGCCAACTCATTAACCTCAATCGCGCTGGACAGCTCGGTATTCAGGCGGTGCTGCAAGGCCTGCTGCGCAGGATTCAATGGGATAAGGGGTTGGCTGTGCGCTTCTTTCCGCCACTGCCGAGCAGACCAGAGGAGAAGTCGGTAATGCTCGATCCACGCGTATCTTTCGGAAGGCCAGTGTTGGCGCGCTTGGGTGTTTCAACCGCGGTCATCGTCGACCGGATAAATGCGGGGGAGGGCGCGGCCGATCTCGTAAAGGACTACGGAGCCACTAGCGAGGAGATTATGGACGCGCTCGCATATGA
The DNA here is from genome assembly GCA_963783185.1 of uncultured Gammaproteobacteria bacterium. GTDB lineage: Bacteria > Pseudomonadota > Gammaproteobacteria > Steroidobacterales > Steroidobacteraceae > Bog-1198. The sequence continues at coordinate 250,849 of CAWAMT010000008.1, forward strand.
ACGAGCCGCGTGAGCCAACATTTTTCACTGATCGAGATTTGGGCCGACAGTTTCCAGCGCTTCTCCGTGCCGCAGGTGTGCGACTTGAACGGCACGACGATCACTTCGGGCCGGAGACTCCCGATGAGGAATGGATAGGGGAGATTGGCCGGCGGGGGTGGATCGCCGTCAGTCGGGATGCCCGCATCCGCTATTCGCCGCTCGCGCTCAGCGTGCTAATGGAATGCGGCACGCAGCTCTTTGTTCTCGTCGGCAAACTTACGACAGCCGAGGCGGCAGAAACGTTTCTCAAATGGCGCGAGAAAATTGCAGCCACCGTAGCCACCGAGCGTGGGCCCTTCATCGCGAAAATTCGGCGTGATGGGGTCCACATCTGGCTTCGCCGCAAAGAATGGCGCAGCGGGCGATCCTGAATTCATTGACACGGGGCACCGTAGCGAAAACGTAGCGTTTGATGCGTTTTCGTGCGCTACGGTGCCTATTTCGAGTGAGGGCGGGCCTGCTAAGTGGTTGAAAATTAAGAACCTATAAAATCATCGTTGCGACTTCGAACCAGGTGGTCGGCGGTTCGAATCCGTCCCGGCGCGCATTTGCTGAATGCAGATGCGGCATTTCAGAAGTTCGAATGGAAGTGACCATTCGCGGCCAAACGTCTGGGGACTGAGAACTACGAGTCCGATTAATTTCAGTCGCGAATTGACGTGGTCGGCCGTCTCGGATTGGAGTGAAGCGTTCGGCAAGAATCTTTACGGGCAGTCAGCAAGTTCGCGAGAACCCTAATTTGCCAGCGTAGATCGCGTGGCTGAGTTTCATGGGGTAGGAGTTGCCGCCACGACATTTTTCAGGATTCTCTCAATCACATCGGTGCTGCAACCTAATGTTGCAGTACCGACGAGGGGTCGGAAAGAACTGTCAGTCGTCGCATCGTGATCGAGATCTCCGCAACCTTCACCAATACACCAGTGGCGTTGTCGTCAGAAGTTCGATTCCCGCCTCCGTGACGATAAAGCACTGCTCGCAGACTCCCATTCCAACACCCGTATGCCTCAGAAACGCTTCTGCAGTTACCACCATGCCCGGCCGAAACGGATCATCGAAATGCCATCCACCCGGATCCGGAGCGTTCGCCGGGTCTTGAGACGGCAGCGTCGGCGGTAACCAGAAAGATCCTAGACCGTGACCAAAACTTCCCCACAGTGACGGTTGGGGGTAGTCGAAGTACCCCACGCGCCGCGCTGCGGCCTCGCCAATGACCGAAACCTGGCGAGGTGTCGCACCGGGCCTGATCGCGTCCATGACTGTCGTCACGATAGAGTTGACGCCCTCGATTAGAGCTCGCTGGGCGGCCGTAGGCTGATTGCCGCAGACGGCCGAGCGCCCAGGGTCAATCCAGTAACCCTGAAACAGCGGACCATAGACCCAGCCTCGCACCATGTCGCCTCGCTTCGGGGCGATCGTCGAGAAGCCGTACATAGGATCGCTCCACATAACGGTTTCGCTCTTGGGTCCGTGGTTCATGGAGACCCGCTGGAAGCCGCCGCCTGAGCGGAGAATCACACCAGCACCCCGCGCCGCAGCCTCGGCCTCGGTTTCACCAGCAATCAACGCCTCCATAACGGAATTCAGCGATCGTGTCGCAATGTCGCCGCACTTGCGATAAGCCTCCAGCTCCCGCCGACTCTTAATGTATTGGGGTCCAATCATCACGGTATCGTCGGGGACCCACTCTATGGTGGGTGCGGCGCGCCGCAAGAGACGATCGAAAAGCACCGGCAGAAAGTCTTCCCCGGAGTAAGCGACGTGCCCTTCCACGCCCATTGCCCGGAGTCGCTCTCCGAGACCGGTCGGGAGATCAACCGGGTGGCTTATGATCTCGCCGCAGGCGAGCCGCGACACGTCGATATACTCGATGGGCTCAGCAATGTGCAACTCCGGATCACGGCCGCGGTGGAATACGACCGCGGCAAAGCCGCGCCCGACGTCAACGCCTTCTTGCGCAGGCTCCTGCCCAGAAGCGAGGCTCCCGTAGTTGGTCAGCCAGTAGACGTTGGAAGCACGGTCAAAGCCCCCAGCGCTTCGCTGCCAGACGACTAGCGTTTCATAGCCGCGCTCCTGCATCGCAGCCCGTACGCGAGTCCAGCGTTCTTCATACTCCTCTCGCGGAAAATACATATTCGGCTTCCTATTGCATTGTGTTGATATTGGCTGTGATTCGGCGCGGTGTGCGCTTTACGGAGGTCCAAACAGTCACTCATGCGGCACAGCCGGAAAATGGTTTCTATAATTGCTCGACCTCGTTCTCTGGAACGGTTGCGTCACGGTGTGTGAGAAGAAACGCGAGCACAACAGCGACGATGGTCACGACGGCGAGGTATGGTAGATATGTCGTTCCGGCATCCACAGGGCTACGAAACATTTCGACCGCAACATACACAATTGCTGCTATCGATAGACAAGCAGCTCCAGTCGTTAGGACATCGCGAGCTCCCTCGCGGCGAAGGACTCGGAGGATCCCAACACACACGAGGAGATAAGGGCCGAGCCAGTAATATGTCATAAGGTTGGATAAGTAGACGGACGACAGGAGCGGAGGCATCTTTAGAATCGCCTGCAGCGCAACCGTCAGACTTGTTGCCGCAATCGCGAGCGCACCCACCGCGACAATCGGCGTGTGGAATCGCGGGTGAACGCTGCTGAGACGCGCCGGCAACAGCCCATCCATTGAGGTCGTGGCGATAATTCGAGCACCAATATTGTAGAGCGTTACCGTCGCGGCTAGCGAGGCCAGCACGATCAGGACATCAACGACAATCGCTAGCCAATCCCAACCGATTGCGTGCGCGAAGATGGCGACGGGCGAGGCGCCGGCTGCCAGCTCATCAGCGTGATTGAGGAGCATCGGGTATTGCACGAAGCAGCTCGCGGTGATCGCCGCACCGACAATCAGCACAGTACCGACCAGCACTCGCGGCACATTGCGCTTCGGATCCCTTGTTTCGACCGCCAGCGCCGCGATTCCGTCAAATCCAACGTAGTAACCCGTGGCAGCGACCGCGCCCTGAATGATCCCCCGGAGGGAGACCGTCTCAAAGCTGAACTGCATGGCTACCGCGGGATGCAGCTGCACAAATGCGGCAGCCATCGCCAGAACGACAAACGGCACGCAGAGAAAACCCAAGATCACGACAACCCGAACGGATACCTCGATTCCGAGGCACGCGCAGCACGCAGCGAGCAGGCTGATGATGACCGACGAAGCACATTGCAAAGCGGTGCCCGAGGCGCTTTTCACACCAAGATCAAGAAGCGCACTGCTCGTGAAGACCACGACGCCGAGAATTACCGCGGCTGTCAGAGCAACATACCCCAGCATCATACAAGCGGCGACAAATAGTCTCGCGCGCGCACCGAGAGCCTCGTAAGCATACGAGACGAGCGACCCCGTAACGACGTAGCGGCGGGCGTAGGCGCTTATGACGACGGCCAGAAGCGACAAGACCGCCACGGAGAGTAGGTTGGACAGCCAGGCGGCCCGACCGGAGAACGAAATGAGTGCGCCTGCCGACATCGCCATGCTCGGAGCAATTTGCATATAGACGAGCCCGAGAGCGGCGACCTTCCAAAGTGGAAGATGATTCCGCTCCAGGTGGGTCCGCTCACTGTACGTCATCTCACCGGGTGGGAGAGATTCCACCACCGAGGTCAGCGGGTTATTCAAGACCGTGGTCCGGTCGTACGATCGAGCGGATGGCAAACAATTGAGCCCGGTCAGCGCGAACTGAGGTAACGGTCCCGGGCATCGACGAATCTCCTATGTCCTAGCGCGTCGCATGCCATTGGGGCATGCACCTATTGGTGACATCAAGATCGAGCTCGGCGCACCAATGTCGTCGCATCGACTATCGGGCCTCGTCGTCGGTCCCGTCGCCTCCGCAAATGCTCGTACTCAGTCGTCGGCAGCTTCTTCCTCAGGTTACATCCGGAATAGAATAGCGGAGAAGCCCCCTTTCGGGTCAGTGGGCGACTGAGTGAGGTTCGAGTGGGGCCAAAGACCTTAGGCGAACCACGCTAGGCCGTGCCCAACCCCGGCGGCTGGTGTCGGTTTCGAGGGGCATTGAGGTAGCGGTGCTTAGCGGAGGTGAACGCACATGGGTGGTGAAGCATCTAGGAAAACCAAGCGCATCGATAGGCCGCGTTTAGTTAGAGCCGGAGCAGAGAGATCGTCTAGAACTATGTCGATCATTCTCGACGGCGTCGCCGCTGCCATTGATAGCATTGGCGGACCGGGGAAGTGGCACGCCTTGGCAGATCTAATCAACCGAGTCGCGGTCGCCGAGCCACCAGTTATCTGCATCTTTCGAAATGCGGATCCACCGCAAGTCGCATCGCACGGTGTCAAACCGGAAGATATGGAGATACAAATTGAGCGGTACGTTCGAGGTCCGTACATGCTCGATCCATTCTTTACGATCTTTCAGCAAGGCGCCCTCTCAGGTCTCTACACACTTAGACATATCGCTCCTGATCAGTTTCACCAAAGCCAGTATTTTCAAGAGTTTTACCGCTACACTTGTCTCTTGGACGAATTGTGCTACCTGGCGCGCCTGGATGACGGTCAAGCGTGCGTGCAGGTATCCGTGGCTCGATTTGCGGGCGAGAAACATTTTTCCCGTCGCGACATCGCCGCTCTTGCAAAAGTAGATCCATTGGTTCAGGCGTTAATTCGAAAGAACTGGGCGTCAGACCGCGCACCGCCTCCCGAGCGCACGCTTGCGAGTCGAGCACTCGAGCAGTTTGGGCGACCCGTATTGACGGCTCGAGAGCACCAAGTGGTTGGCATGATACTTCGGGGGCACTCGTCAAAGTCCGCCGCCCGCGCCCTGGCTATTTCAGGCGAGACCGTCCGCAACCACCGCAAGCGCATATATCGGAAGCTTGGCGTTGACTCGCAGGCGCAGCTTTTCGCACAGTTCATCGAGCGGACGTTCCGTCCAACCTTGGCCGCACGATAATCCCTAGCGCCCTGATCGCGGCCCTACCTAAAGCCGCTTTTCGATGCTTTCCTTGGAGAGAAACGCCGCGGCGCAAAGCACAATAGGTGATTACGGTGACCCCTTTGGGGCATAGCGTGGTAGGACTGAGCCTCGGTAGCATCGGAAGCGCTCAAAATATTACACGGGACATGTCCATGCCGTCGATCCGGCTGAGAACCTCGACCAGTCGCACACAGGCGCTGGTAGCAAAGGATCGGGCGCACCTGGTACACCCGTACGGATCTCTCGACCGCAAGCAGCAATCAACCTCGTTACCAATAGTGAGTGGGCAAGGCACACGCCTCGTCGATTCCGAAGGGCGTGCGTACCTAGATGCTGTGGGCGGCATGTGGTGTACAAATATTGGAACCGGTAACGAAGAGATGGTCGCGGCGATCGCGGATCAAGTTCGCACGCTCAGCTATTCCAATCCTTTCGTTGACATGACAACCGAGCCGGCAGTCCTTCTCGCGGAGCGCCTCGCGTCGCTGGCACCCGGTGATTTGAAGCGCGTATTTTTCACGACCGGTGGATCGACCGCCGTCGATTCGGCCTTTCGCTTCGCACACTTCTACCAGAACTGCCGCGGAAAGCCGAACAAGAAGCACGTTCTGACGAGGAAGGAGGCGTTCCATGGTTCGACTTATGCCTCCATATCACTCGGTGGGAAGGCAGCGGATCGTCCAAAGGATTTCGATGTACTTACGACACGTATCCACCATCTTTCCTCACCGAACGTGTATCGGCCGCCACCCGGCATGGATGGTCTATCCGATGCAGAGTTTGCCGGAGCTCTGATCGATGAGATGGTTGCCAAGATTCGCGAGCTCGGCGGTGCTGAATACGTCGCGGCATTCTTCGCGGAGCCCATTATGGGGTCGGGAGGCGTAATTGTGCCGCCGCCGGACTACCTAAAGCGTGCATGGGAAGTCTGTAAGGACTACGACATACTTTTTGTCGCAGACGAAGTGGTGACAGCATTCGGCCGTCTTGGTCACTGGTTCGTGTCGCAAGACATGTTCCAAATACACCCGGACATTCTAGTTTGCGCAAAGGGCCTCACGTCGGGCTATCTTCCGCTCGGAGCGATGTTATTTTCCGAGCGTATGTACGAGGTAGTTTCGGAGCCTGGAAAAGGTAGGTACTTCGCTCATGGATTTACCTACAGCGGTCACCCTGTGTGTTGTGCCGCCGCTCTGAAAAACATTGAAATCCTTGAGCGCGATCGAATCCTCGAGCATGTCCGCGGCGTCGGGCCTTACTTCATAGAACAGCTTCAGACGCTCAATGATCTCGCCATTGTGGGGGACGTCCGCGGCAGCCATCTGATGGCGTGCATCGAGTTCGTGCAGAATAAACACACGAAGGGTTTGTTTCCGGAGAGCATGGACATCGGGAAGGTTGTCTCGGACGAGGCGGAAGCGCGGGGCCTCATCGTACGGCCTGTCATGCACCTGAACATCCTTTCCCCGCCGCTTGTTATCACGCGGAGTGAAATTGATTTTGTCGTCCACACACTGCGCCAGAGTATTGAGGCAGCGGAGCGCACGCTGCGGCGTAGCGCTACGCAATAGAAAATTGTGCGCGCAGGGGGAGACAGTGGTGGCCATACCGCACTGCATAGTTCAACGGCCTTTATGGTAAGTGCCGATTATCCAGCGGCCAAGAAACTTACATACGGTGAGGTGCTGTCCGCATCGTTTCAATACGTCTCCTGCGACAGCGACCACGGGTCTGACGCGGCGGCAAAGAAGGCGCGGGGCGAGGGCGTTGTGAGGTCGCCATGTTTATTGAAGGACTCAGGCGCGACTTGGCCCTTGTCCCGGCCCAGAACCCTAAGGTTCTCGACCGCTGCAGGAGGGCCGGCTGCAAATGGAGTCACGGGTTTAGCAGCCGACAGCCAGACAAAATGTGCGCATTTCGCAGATTGACCTGTCGAGACGTGAGTATCAGGCATTCGAATGGGGACGTTCAGTTGAAGAATAACCATGGAATTTCGCAGACCGCGGACAACACTCGTCTGTCAATAGCTATTTCGGCGATTCTTGCTGCCACCACGCAGCTTCATGCGCCGCGGGCGGCCGCCGCCGAGATAGAGGAGATCGTGGTCACCGCGACGCGCCGCAGCGAATCCGTATCGGATGTCCCGTACAATATTTCAGCGATTAGCGGGGCGGAAATCGCCGATGCAGGAATTACGGACCTGCAAGGTCTCACCAACATGATTCCTGGTCTGGTGGGTCCAAACCTCGGGCCGCGAGCGGGTAATATCAACGACACGTTGATCATCAGAGGCCTCAACGCCAGCGCCGTGAATGCCGAGAACCAAGACAGTGCGGCACCCGCGGTGTCCACCTACGTCGATGAGACACCACTATTCGTCAACCTCAAGATGACCGACATCGCGCGCGTCGAAGTGCTGCGCGGTCCTCAGGGCACGCTCTACGGTTCGGGTTCGCTCGGGGGTACCATGCGCATGATCCACAACGAGCCGGACCCCACGTCAACCTCATTCGATGTCTCGACGCGGGCATCAAAAACCGAAAATGCCTCCAATCCAAACGAAGCAGTCGACTTCATCGGCAATCTCCCGATCAGCGATGCGATGGCGTTTCGCGCTTCGGGCGGTTACGAAAGGCTCGCTGGATTCACGGATGCGCTGTCGGTCGCCGTGCTAGGACCCGGTGCGCAGCCGGTTCTCGCCGATCCGAGCAACCCAGTCACGAGCCCACCCATTTTCACCGAGCATCGCGGCATCGATTGGGCAAACACGTGGTATGCCCGCGCGGCGCTACTCTGGAAGCCGACCGACGCCTTGAAACTCACGTGGAGTTACCAGCACCAGACCGATCAATCCGGCGGCTACTCGCAAGTCCAACCCGGTGACCGCTACGACCAGACTCTATACATGGACCAGCCCGGCTCGTTTCAGACCGACCTGGGTGCCTTCGATGTGTCCTACGACGCTGGCTTCGCAACCGTGTCTTCGTCGTCTTCTTATACGAACCAGTCGGGGTTCAGCCAATTCGATTATACCGGCTTCATCGAATCGCTTGCCATGTACTACGGAAATTATCCTCGTACGCTGTCGCCACTCATCGATCATTTCACGGACAAAGCCTTCACGGAGGAAGTTCGCTTCGTGTCGAAGAATACCGGGCCTTGGGACTGGGTCGCCGGCGCCTACTACAGCGACCGCAAGCAGACGCTCGACCAAGTCGAGCCGATTCTGGGATTTGCGAGTTGGAGCCAACTCCCGGGAACGGGTAATTACCCCGGGGTTAATCAGCCGGCCGGTTGCACTATTCAAAGCGCGGCGTGTCCCTATCCGTCCTTTGGCGACGTGATTCAGTACTACAAAGGAGGCATCCGCCCCTCACTCAACCCATATCCGGACAACAGTTTTACCCTCGATCGCAGCGTCACGTTCACCGACTTCGCGCTCTTCAACGAGACCTCCTACCATTTCAATGACAAGTGGCAGGCGACCGCAGGTGCGCGCATATTCTGGCAGCATTACGATCAAACCCTGGATCAGACATTACCCATGTGCGGGCCGTTCTGTTCGGGGTCAGGCACCGATCCAACCGGTTTGACCGCCGACACCCAAGCCAAAGGCTTTCGAAGCCAGGTCTTCAAGCTCAACACCTCCTACGAGATCGCGGCTCACGCACTGATCTATGCCACTTGGTCCGAGGGTTTTCGCCGCGGCGGAACCAACGCGCTGCCGATCGGGCCCTGCTATTACTGCGAGTCGCCCGCTCTGCTGACGTACAGGCCCGACAAAGCCTACAACACCGAAATCGGCATCAAAGGTTCCTGGGGCGGTGGATCGAGCTACACATTCACTTTGTACAATATTGACTGGCAAGATCCGCAGATCGAGGCTGCCACGGTCACAGGGGGCTTCGAGTACGTGACCAACGGCAACACCGCACGGTCGCGCGGCGCCGAGGCAGAGTTGACGCTGCCTGTGTCGGACTCCACCAAAATCGAATTCGGCTACAGCTATACCGATGCCATTTTAACTTCGGGTTTCGAACGCGGCATCATCCCGGACCTTGTTGGCGTCTCGGGGGAACGCTTGCCGGGGGTCTCGAAGCAGCAGGTCACGGCGGCCCTCGAGTTTTCGGTACCGATCAATGACACACGTGAATTCCACGCGCATCTAGATGCCTCCTACCGCAGCGATTTCTGGACGGCCTTGCCACAATCGGTGACGGCGACCGATCTGCCCGGGTTCACATTGGTGAATGTTCGCACCGGCTTGGGATTCGGTAAGGCCTGGCAAGTCAATGCGTTCGTGAACAACCTCACCAATCAACAGGCGGCGACGTCGGTGTCGACCACCCCTGGACCGCAGCACAACCGGGCAGAGTACGTCGCACGTCCGCGTACGATCGGCCTTGCGCTGAATTACTCGTTCAAGGATCACTAAGCCGCATTTCGACCCTTCGTGCCACGTAGGCGCCTCAACGGGAGAAACTCATGCCTAAAGACCAAGCCCCCGACGTTTCGGACGCCTTCACGCTGCGACGTCGCCAGAGCAACGGCGGAACCTCACCGCTCATCGAATGGGGGTTTAGAAACGAAACCGACCCGTTGACCGATGTGCTGCTCGGTCCGGCGGATCACCTGCGTCACATGGCAACGAGTTCGCTATCGCGCAAAACGCTTCGCGAACACCCCTCCGATATTGAGGTCGCCAAAGCACAGCATCGAGAACTGCAGAGCGCATACGCGCATTTCGGAGTGCGGATGCACTGGCACCTGGCCGAGCCGGAGCTGCCCATGCAGGTCTACTCGCGCGACTCGAGTGTGATGACTCCATACGGCGTGATCATCACGGCGATGGCCAATTGGTGGCGCCGCGGTGAGAATTTTGCGGCCATCCGCACCTACGAGCGGCTCGGTATCCCGATCTACGACATGGTGACGGCCGGCACTTTCGAAGGCGGTGACTTCGACGTGATCGAAGAAGGCTGCGTGCTCATCGGCTGCGGCGGCGGCCGCACTCAAGAAGAGGGTGCCCGCCAGGTCGAAAGTTGGTTCAAAAAAGAAGGTTGGGAAACACGCCTCGCGTTCTTCGATGAGTACTACGTGCACATTGATTTGATGGTCGTGCCCATCGCGAGGCAGCTCACCGCCGTGTGCCTCGCCTGTACCGAGCCCGGCGTCGTTGCGTGGCTAAAAGCTAAGGGTCACGACATCATCGATGTGCCGTTCGAAGACACGATCAATCTTGGTTGCAATTTCATGTCTCTCGGCCGGGACCGCGCTATCGTACCGAAGTCAAGCCGCTCCTTGATTGAGCAATTGCGTGCACATGGATTCGAAGTGGCCGAGGTGGATATGAGCGAAATTTCCAAGACCGGCGGCGGAATTCACTGCATGGCTCAGTCGCTGCGCCGCGATTCGGGGGGAAGCACATGACTGTTCATGCGCAACTGCCATACAGTCGATCAGCGTTAGATGCCTCACCTCACAAGGGACTCGCATTTGAGCAACGATCTTTCGAGTCGTTCCTCCACATCAAGTCCCCCGCGTGGTAACAGGGACATTCCCTTGGGACATATATGAGCGTTGTCGGCATTGATACTGGTGGCACCTTTTGCGATCTGGTGCATATCGATGACCAAGGCCGGGCGACCGCACACAAGGCTCCCTCGACCCCTAGCGACACGGCACAGGGGGTTTTCGATGTGCTCGAAATTGCGCGTACCAGCGGAAAAGGCCGAGGCGATGCCTTTTATTCGTCGATGGATTCCGTTGCGTTGGGCACGACCATCGCGACGAATACGGTGGTAACCCATTCGGGCGCAAAGGTTGGCCTTCTGACGACTCGCGGGCATGGGGACATGCTCGCGATCATGCGGGTTAATGGCCGCGTGGCGGGGAGGCCGCTCCAAGAGGTACAGAACTACTCAATTACCGACAAGCCAACGCCTATCGTACCTAAGGCGCTTGTCGCGGAAATTGACGAACGCATCGACTACACCGGTGAAATTATCGTCCCTCTGCGAGATACCCAGATCGAACATGCGGTAGATCGAATGGTCTCGTCCGGCGTGGAATGCATCGCAGTCTCCTTTCTCTGGGGCTTTCTCAATCCTCTGCATGAATTGCGCGCGAAAGAAATCATCGCGAAGCGCCATCCAGGTATTTTCATTTCTTTGGGCAGTGCATTGGCACGGCGTCTCGGTGAATACGAGCGAACCGAGGCTGCCGTCGTGAACGCCTACTTGGCACTCGCCGTAACCCGATATTTTGACAAGGTGACCGGCGGCCTCGGGCAGAAAGGGGTCTCGGCTCCTGTGCTAGTGATGCATTCCGCGGGCGGACTGGGTACTGAACGACATTCGCGTAATCGGCCGATCGCAACGCTGTTCTCTGGACCGGCCGGCGGCATTGTTGCTTCGATGCGAGTGGCAGAAGCTGCGGGCTTCAAGAATGTCATCTGCGCGGATGTGGGTGGTACCACGTTTGACGTCGGTCTAATTGTGAATGGACGCCCGCTACTGCGGAACACATCCATCATCGACCAGCGGGTGATGTATTGCCCGACGCTAGACCTCGTATCGATCGGGGCCGGGGGCGGCAGCATTGCACGTGTCGACGCCGCTTCACGGCGGCTCATGGTGGGGCCGCAAAGCGCCGGAGCGTCTCCAGGTCCTGCGTGCTATGGGCGCGGAGGAGAGTTCCCGACGACGACTGACGCTAACCTAGTGCTGGGTTATATGGACCCGGAACGATTTCTCGGCGGCCGTTTTAAGCTTGATCGCGAAGCCTCCGAGACGGCGCTCCACATACATGTGGCAAAACCGCTTGGCATCAAGATCGAAGAGGCGGCTGCCGCGATCTTCTCAATCGTGAATGCCAAGATGGCCGATTTGGTTCGCAAGGTAAGCGTGGAGCGCGGTCACGATCCGCGGGATTTCTTGGTGTGTGCTTATGGCGGCCTCGGTCCGCTACACGCCCCGTTCTACGCCGCTGACCTCAATGCCAAGGCGGTGATGGTGCCTCTTGGGGAATTGTCCTCCGTATTCAGCGCCTATGGCATCGCCATGGCGGACATTCTGCATGTCCATGAGCTGTCTTGCAGTTTGAGGGAGCCACTCTCATTGAATGCGATCGACGAGTTGTTCGCGGGACTTACAAGAGACGCGGATGCGCAGCTCCAGGCAGATGGAATTGCTCCGAACGATCGCACGATGCGCCGCTTCGCCGAAGTCCGATATGTAAGCCAGCTGAACGAGATGGTCGTCGAAATTCCACCAGCGGTAACTCCAGATTTCGATATCCGGCTGGAATTTGAACGGCGATATGTCGAGGCTTTCGGACCTGGTGCCGCATGGAAGAAAGCACCCATCGAGATAGTTGCTCTTCGCCTCGAAGCTGTCGGCAGGCGAAAGCAATTTGCGTTGCGCGCACAGCATGCTGCGTCGAGCAAAGCGGAACTGCGCTGTAAACGTCGTGTTTACTGGCCGGTGAATAAGGCTTTTGTCGACACGTCAATCTACGAAGGCCATTCGGTTGGACCGAACGAAACCATCGCAGGTCCCGCGGTCCTTGAGTATGCAACCACGACAGTCGTCGTTCCGCCCAAATGGTCGTGCATCGCCGATGGCCTTGGGAATCTCATGCTGAACAGAGAGAGCACATCCGGAGGGTTAGGTTCATGAGTTGGGTCGCAGGAGCCGAACGCTATTACGCCGAATTGACCCCCCCTGGGGAAATGAAGATCGCAGCTGAATTGAAGCTGCATCGGCTTGAAAATCCGGTCGATGTGGATTTTGTCACTGAAGAAGTATTGAGCCACCGGCTTTGGCATATCTGCGACGAGGCCGGTGCCACCATTCGCCACGTCTCGGGTTCGCCCGTGGCAACCGAGGCCAATGATTTCATGACCGTGATTGCCGATGAAAATGGCGAGGCAGTTTTCATGACTCCTTACCTGCTTTATCAAGGCATCGTGTTTGAACCGATGATCAAGTGGACGCTGCAGCATCGATCGGAGAGCCCCGGGATTGACGACGGCGATATGTTCCTGTGCAACGACCCATGGGTTGGAGCGGTACATCAGAACGATGTTGCAGTATTCGCGCCCGTCTTTAACGATAACAAACTCTTTTGCTGGGTCGGTGCATCCATTCATCAGGTCGACGTCGGCGGTCCTGCACCCGGCAGTTTCTCAATCCATTCGCAAGACGTCTTCGGCGAGGTGCCGCCACTTCCACCAGTGAAAATCATCAGAAAATTCGAGATGCAGGCTGACATTGAGGACCTTTACACGCGCCGATCCCGACAGCCCATGCTCTTGTCCCTAGACCTTCGCGCTAAAGTCGCCGCGAACAACGTCGCAAGGACGCGAATATTGGAGGCAATTGAGCGGTATGGCGCAGATACGGTGAAAGCAGTGATGCGGCGGGTGATGGATCGGGCAGAAAGCCAACTATGCGCACGGCTTCTTGAAATCCCAGATGGCACCTGGCGCCATGTCGACTTCCAGGAAATTGCGTGCGCGGGGGACCGTGGCGTCTACGCTGCCCGACTCGAAATGACAAAGTTGGGTGACCGGCTGCACTTCGATTTCACTGGATCAGCGCCGCAAACCGGCATCATTAATTCGGCGACCTCCGGCGCTCGTGCGGGGGTGCTGGCGGCAATGCTGCCGGTGCTCGTTGGAGACATACCTTGGGCGACCGGCGGCCTGCAGCGGTGCATCACCATCACCAATCCGCGGGGCACTATTCTGAATGCTGAGTATCCGGCGGCGGTGAGCATGGGCTCGATTACTGGAACGTGGCTTGCTCATAACTGCGCGCATGCGACTATCTCGAAGATGCTGCTGACCCATCCGGAGCATCGCACGCGTGCACTTTCGGGTGGCGGCGGATCGTGGCCGGCGATGCAGCTTTTTGGATGGGACAAGACGGGTTACGCCTTTGTCACTCAGTTTCAAGAAGCGAATCTCACCGGCTTCGGTGCGAGATCGTTCGCAGACGGGGTGAACACGGCGGGCGCGTACTGCATCCCTTCCGCGCGAGTATCAAACGTTGAGTCCACCGAATTCACGTGGCCGCTCCTTGTACTTTATCGAGGAGAGGCAGTAGATACGGGCGGCGCGGGTCGATGGCGCGGAGGGCTTGGCGGGAGGTTCGCATTCATTCTGCACAAGACCAACCGGGAATTTACGCACGTATCTGCGGCCTTTCATGTGGCGATTCCGAACGGCGGCGCGCTGAGCGGCGGTTATCCAGGTGCGTCGGTAATCTATCTTATGCGGAGAAATACCGACGTTCGACAAGCGATCAAACAAGGCTCCATTCCGCAGGACATCGGTTCGCTCGCGGGAATCACTGAGATTTTGCAACCGAAATCGCAGACCACTCAATCGATCAATGATGTATACGCAATTACCTTCTTCGGCGGCGGTGGCTACGGAGATCCGCTTGATCGGCAACCGGAACAGGTCGCGCGCGACGTCGACCACGGAATGGTATCGGCTCAAGAAGCCGAGAGATTATACGGTGTCGTATTACTGACCGGCGACGTTGATCAGGCCGCCACGGACAAGCGGCGGACCGCGATACGCGCGGCGCGCCTCGGCAGAGAGCAGGTTCCACCTGTTCTTCCATACTCCGAAAGTGATCCGCCCGGCTCCGTTCGCATCAACGACTATCTTCGAGTAGAAAATCGGCGATTCATTTGTCGTCGCTGCGGTTGCGATCACTGCGCTGATACCGAGAACTACAAGTTGGCGCTAATCGTACAGAAGATCCCGGTCACTGCGCTCTCACCGGTCAATCGAGATCCGGCGGAGTACATCGATGAACCGGTTGAGTTTAGACAATTTATTTGTCCTGGGTGCGCTACGCAGGTTGAAACGGAGATCGCTCTATCAAGGGAGCCACCAATTTGGGATGTGCAGTTGGCGCCACAAATTAAAGGACCGCGCTTGGGCCATCGCTAATTGTGGAAGTCATCGAAAGAGCAAATAGCAAACTCGATTTATCGAAATGAACAGACGTATGAGATTGAAAGGAGGCGTTCGCTCGTGAAACAAGCCATGGTCAACTCTCTTGAGAGCAAGGACGTCGAGTTCCATCTTCATTCCTACTCGAACCCTCATAAGATCGCGGAATCCGGGCCTCTGGTCATTAGTCGCGGTGAAGGTATCTATGTCTTCGACATCAACGGTACGAAGTACATGGAAGGCGTCTCTGCGCTTTGGTACGCCTCACTGGGCTTCAGCGAATCCCGACTCGTTGATGCGGCCCATCAGCAAATGATGAAACTGCCTTGCTATCATTCGTTCGGTCACAAAGTGACTGATGTCACCGTAGAACTCGCCGAAAGACTGATTGCCATGGCGCCCGTGCCCATGTCCAAAGTCTATTTCGCCAATTCCGGCTCCGAAGGAAACGATACAGCCCTGAAGATGGTTCGGTTTTTTAACAACGCCCTCGGTCGCCCGAAGAAGAAGAAGGTGATATCCAGACTCAAGGCGTATCACGGCACGACCCTAGCCACCGCCAGTCTTACCGGAATCCCGCGGAACCACCTCGGCTTCGATCTGCCGATCTCTGGAATTTTGCACACCGATTGCCCCCACTATTACCGCTTCGGTAATGAGGGTGAGAGCGAGACGCGGTTCGTGAACCGGATTGTTGACAACTTGGAATCGATGATTCTGAAGGAGGATCCCGAGACGGTGGCGGCATTCTGGGCGGAACCTGTCATGGGGTCAGGCGGGATTATCGTTCCTCCCCCAGACTACTACCGCAAAGTTCAAGAGGTCTTGGACAAGCACGACATCTTGTTTGTGGCCGATGAAGTGATTTGCGGCTTCGGTCGACTCGGTCATATGTTTGGATCGCAAGCCTTCGACCTGAAGCCGGACATGATCATTGTCGCGAAGGGGCTCTCGTCGGGATATCAACCAATCTCTGCGCTATTGGTGAACGAGCGTGTATTCACAGCCTTGGCGGATGGATCGGACAAACTTGGAGTATTCGGTCACGGATTTACCTATTCAGGCCACCCCGTGCCGGCTGCAGTAGCGCTTGAAACACTAAAAATCTATGACGAACGAAAACTGCTCGCCCATGTTCGCGAGATCGCACCGAGATTTCAGGCTGGCGTTCGCCGGCTCGCTGCGTATCCATTTGTTGGAGAGGTACGCGGCATGGGGTTAATCGCAGGCATCGAGTTGGTGAAAAACAAATCGAGCCGGGAAAATTTTGATTCGTCCGTCAAAGCCGCGCTTGCATTCGAAATGGCGTGTCTCGAGGAGGGTCTCATCGTTCGCGCGATCGGTGAGACCGTGGCCGTCTCTCCCCCGCTGATCATCACTGCAGATGAGACTGATGATTTATTGGCAAGGCTCGAGCGCGGCCTCAAACGGTTTTGCCACGCGATGACGAATCGAGTCTGACCTACCGATCCTGCGAGGCGTCCGCGCCAAAGAAGAGGAGTGTTGATCCGATGGCTGTAATGCCCAATTTAGTAGCCGGTGATTGGGTGTTGGGGGAATCTGCATCGCGTAATATCAATCCCTCCAATACCGCTGATATCGTCGGTGAGTATGCTGAAGCGACGCTTGATCAGGTCAAGGACGCGATGCAGGCTGCTCGCTCTGGCGCCCGGCAGTGGGCCCGGGCGCCCCTCAGTATGCGTGCTGGCGTACTTTACGAGATCGGCAACGAGATCGACCGTCGCCGCGCCGAACTTGCATTGCTTTTGTCACGTGAGGAAGGAAAGTCGCTACGCGACTCTACGGCGGAGGTTAGCCGCTCTGCGGAAATCTTTCGCTATTTCGCAGGTGAGGTACATCGGATAAGCGGAGAGTGCATGGCTTCGATCAAGCCGGGCGTTGGGATCGAAACGCTCAACGAGCCGATTGGCGTCGTGGGACTCATTACCCCCTGGAACTTTCCCATTGCAATTCCCGCATGGAAAATCGCTCCAGCGCTCGCCTATGGCAACGCCGTCCTGTTCAAGCCGAGTGAAGTAGTCCCAGCTTCAGCCTGGGCGCTTGCCGATATCATTAGCAGATCCGGGGTGCCGAAGGGCTTGTTCAACCTCCTCATGGGCGGTGGTAAGGTCGGCCACGCCATCGTCGAGCAGGTGGATGCGGTGAGTTTCACCGGGTCAGTAGCAACAGGCCGAGGAATTGCAGCGCAAGCGGCTGCGAGGATGATTCCTGCCCAATGCGAGCTCGGTGGAAAGAACCCCCTCATTGTCGCGGCGGACGCTGACTTGGCTACAGCAGTCGAATGTGCGGTTCAGGGCGCGTTCTTTCAGACAGGACAGCGCTGCACGGCTTCGAGCCGGCTTATCGTTGAGCGGGCGATTGTAGACCGCTTTACGCGTGCGCTGTTGGACCGAATGCGCACCCTCGTCATCGACGAGGCCACGAGCCCAAGCACAGATATTGGCCCTGTGGCGGATAGTAGGCAATTGACCAAGGATCTGGAATACATCCGGATCGGAGAGAAGAATGGAGGGTGCCGAGCACTGGGAGGGGAACTGCTGAGCCGCCGCCACCCGGGCCATTACTTATCGCCCGCGCTCTTTGTCGATACAGTCAATGACATGCAGATCAATCGCGAAGAAATATTTGGACCGATCGCCTGCGTCATTCCCGTCCGCGACTACGAGGAGGCGATCACAGTTGCCAATGACACTGAGTTCGGATTGGCATCGAGCATCGTGACCACGTCGCTGAAATTGGCGGCGCATTTCAAGGCGAATGCGCGCAGTGGTCTCACGATGGTGAATTTACCGACTGCGGGAATTGACTACCACGCCCCTTTGAGTGGAATGAAGAGTTCTAGTTACGGGCAGCCTGAAATGGGTCGCCACACGATGCGGTTCTACACCAAAGTGCGGACTTGCTACACGTTTCCTGGCTAGTATTTCTGAAATTAGTATCTGAACAATGAAATCCGAATTTACCACGCGGCCTGAGATCACCGGCACGTTCGGCGTTGTAACGAGCACCCACTGGATCGCATCGGCCGTCGGAATGGCCATCTTGGAACGCGGAGGGAACGCCTTCGACGCAGCGGTCGCCACAGGTTTCACGCTCCAGATTGTTGAGCCGCATCTCAATGGTCCTGGTGGTGAAGTGCCGATCATCCTTTGGAAGGCTCACGATGACGCACCCCGCGTATTGTGTGGTCAAGGCACCGCCCCGGCCGCCGCGACTATCGAGCACTTCGATTCCCTTGGGCTAAGACTCGTCCCTGGAACTGGGTTGCTTCCCGCGGTAGTGCCCGGTGCCTTTGACGCCTGGATGCTGATGTTGCGCGACTACGGGACCATGACCCTAGAAGACGTACTCGCGCCAGCAATCGGCTATGCGGAAGGCGGTTTTCCGTTGGTACCGCGGGCAGTTCAGGCGATCCACGCAGTTGAGGATTTTTTTCGGGCAGAGTGGCCAAGTTCATCGGCGGTTTGGCTGGACCACGGTCGAAGACCCAAGGCCGGCGCCCTGTACCGTACGCCCGGTATTTCTGGGACCTACAAACGCATCCTTGACCAAGCCAGGGCAGCGGGTGGCGACCGTGTTAGGCAGATCGAGGCCGCTCGCAAGGCGTTCTACAGGGGCTTCGTTGCCGAAGCGATCGACCGGCTCTACCGGTACGCCGAATGTATGGATACCTCCGGACGAAGGAATGCTGGGCTTTTAACGGGTAACGACATGGCCGGCTGGCAAGCTTCCTACGAATCGCCGACGCACTATGACTACTGCGGAGCTCGAATCTACAAAACAGGACCCTGGGGTCAAGGGCCGGTTTTTCTCCAGTTGCTCGCACTGCTCAAGGGATTCAATCTGGCTAGGTTGGATCCGCTCGGAGATGAGTATGCGCACATTATTGTCGAGTGCACCAAGCTAGCGATGGCAGACCGGGACATCTTTTACGGCGATCCGCTTTACTCGGACATTCCTCTGCAAACACTGCTTTCTGACGGATACAACTCTGTCCGCAGGGCGCTCGTGCGGGAGGATGCGTCCCTTGAACTCGTCCCAGGAGACCTGCCCGGCGCGAGTGAGCGGCTGAGAGCTATTCTTGGTCGGGCCGGCTGTGAGACTCCGGTGGGGCCCGGACTAGGCGAGCCAACATTCGTCGACCTTCCGGAAGTCGAAGGCGACACAGTTCATCTCGACGTCGTCGATAGGTGGGGCAATGTTGTGTCGGCGACGCCTAGTGGCGGCTGGCTGCAGAGTTCTCCAGTGGTGCCTGAACTTGGATTTCCGATCTCGACGAGGGCACAAATGTTCTGGCTTGCCGCCGGGCTACCTTCCTCGCTTGCTCCGGGGCGGCGACCCCGGACAACGCTCTCACCGACAATGGTTGGGCGTGCGGGAAAGCCGTGGCTCGCCCTCGGCACGCCCGGCGGAGATCAGCAAGACCAGTGGACTTCGACAGTCTTCCTGCGGCACATTCATCACGGGTTCAACCTTCAGGCGGCCATTGATGCACCTCTGTTTAATACCCGGCACAGCCCCGCCTCGTTTTATCCGCGTGACCGGGCGCCAGGACAACTGCTGATCGAGCGACGCTATCCGAAACGGACTATAGCCGCGTTGCGAGAGCGCGGGCATCGGGTGACCGTCGAGGGTGAATGGGCGCTCGGCCGGGTGTGTGTGGCAGGAATCGCCGATGGCATGCTGAAGGCAGCTGCAACCCCTCGTTTTATGCAAGGTTACGCGATCGGTCGATAATCATGATTCATTGATCACTTCGGAAAACCTCACGAGAATTCATGGGTCTCATTGAAGAATCTCATAGCCCAAAGCCAAGGCCGCGAAACACGTAACGGTGATACCTATGCCCCTAAGAACGGACGATGTGAGGGGATTGCCCCACATTGACTCTCAGCCAGCGTAAATCGCGGTCGATCCAACCCGAGTGGGAGAGTGTATCTCCCTGGTTGATTCACCACGCGGCCCGTCGAGCGCCAGAATCCTTATCCTCAAGGCTCGAAGAGGAGTGGCTCGCGGATTTGGAGTATCGATCTTCGGCACTGTCGAGACTGCGCCTCGCGATGGGTTGCTGTTGGGCGACCTTGGTAATTGTTAACGAGTACTCGCGAAGCCGAGTACCGGTGGCCAGTCCTGGTGTGGCGGCGAGGGGATATATCACACGTGCCGATCGAAACTTCCACTATGTCTCCCTTCGCTCCGGTACGCTTTTCTTGATTTTGGGACTTCACGCCGTGCTTTTCTGCGGACTAATCACTACGCTCTCGCACACGCGCGGTTTGGTGACACAGGCGAATTTACCAAAACAAGCACTGAATCCCATGCCGATAGAGATAACCGTTCTACCTGGTAGGTGATTTCAGTTGGACCGTGGTGCATACATACCGATCCTACGGCGCCCGATGCAGATGCGCCCGCACTGCGCGACGGTGATGGTGCGATCGTGCAAGGGATATTCGAGCCTGCCGAGGCCAGTGTAGGGGCGCGCTTACGGGCGGTAGAGTTGGCCCGTGCAGCGGCAGTTAATAAATAGACTGTCGCAATTTAGAACGTCAGATAATTCAGCCGAGGCACCCGCGCGAACGCGCGCTCGCGACCAACCAGCGTTGCCTTGTAGGCGAGCGCAGTTGCGGCGATCCAAGCGTCGTTTTCGCCCAACCGCCGTGGCAGCGAGGTCTGCAGTAGGGCGGTTCGCCAAGCAATCATGCGTGAAAGTTGTACGACCCGAAATGGCATCAAGAATTCATTGAGTGCCACCGGATCAAGGAAACCTTCTGCAAATTCTCCTAGGGTAATGATGCTGATGGCAATCGGCATCTTTCGACGTGCCGCAAGCAGAGCGGAAGCCGGACCGGGTCGTTCGCTGGCCAGTTCATCCTCGAATTCAACGAGGAAGCTGGTATCCAACAGCAGCATGATTAGCGTGCTTTACGCCGGGGTCCAGCGCCCTTGCCATTGAAGTCCCGCATCGCATCGAGCACCTCGCCCGCTGTGAGTGCGGGGCGCTCGGCAAATAGGCGTCGAATCACGCGCGAAAAGGACTCCGTATGGTCTTTCTTTTCGCGCGCAAGGAGTTCATAAGCATCGGTTTCAATGGAAATAGTCTTGGTAGCCATACACAGACCATACACGGGCCGTGTATATAGATCAATCCTGTTAAACGTACCGAAAACGTCGCGTTTGATGCCTTTTCATGCGCTTTCGTGCCTATTTCGAGTGGGAGGGGGCCTGTTATGTTATTGAAAAAGGAACCTACAAATTTATCTTCGCGACATCGAACCAGGTGGTCGGCAATCCGCGTAATTAGCGACAAGAACTACGCATCCCTCGATCCACAGAGATACGGATTGAAATATGGCCAAATCGCGCAAGAAGCGGATGGTTGCGGGATTTTGCGGGACTTGAGTTTGCGCCCCTCGCTCTGCAAGGACTGCGTATCAGGATGGGCTCTTGATCTTAGAGTCCAAAAACGGAAGCTTGTTTTCCCAATAGAGACGACCCGAAGAAATCCCCGTGTCCGTCAACCAGTAGAGCGTGATGTTGTCGAGCACGTCGTCTTGTGTAAGTCGGTCTGAACGACGAAATGACGCAACATGATTTCCCCCCCCCTCGTAGTCATTGGAAGCGGGTTTATCGAGTGATGCAACCGCGCTTGCATGAAGCGCGTGGCGCCAGTCGATGGTTGCCGCGGGGAGACGGTGCAGCCACCGCCAACAGGAAAACGAAACTGGTATTGCCGGCCTGACTGCTCGCCGTGATCGTATAAGGGGTCAGCGTTCTCGCGACGCTGGGAGTGCCGGCGATGAGGCCGCTCGTGCTATCGAGCATCACTCCGGCCGGCAGGGCCGGCGTCACAGCATAGTGTTCGGCTGTTCCTGCAATTCTCGGGATCAAGGGCGTGAGGGCCGCTCCCACAATACCTTTCGCCGGACTGGGGTATGAAAGCCGGCTAGGCGGCTCCGTCACGCTCAGCACCAGGGGGAACGTAGTGTGACCACCCGGATACGTCGCGGTGACTGCGAAGGTCGCGGTTGCGCTCGCTCTGGTCGGCGTGCCTGAAATGACGCCCGTCAAATCATTGAGCGACAGTCCGGAGGGCAACGGCGGGTAGACCACATACCTATCGACCGATATGGACGCCGAAGGCGTCAACGAGATGGTCTCGCCGACGACTGCCGGAAAGGGCTGCGACCCGTTGTACGACAATGCGGACTGCGGGGGAGGCGCTCGATCGCCGCCACCACAGGCAGAAAGCCAGGACAGGCCCATGAATAGGCTGACGAGGCACAACCGGCTCACCCCATTCCTCCGGGTTCTCCACACGCCTAGTTCGCCCGGCAACCGACTGTCGAGAACGTGACCACTTCTTGATTATCAATCGTGCTGAACTGCCCAACGAATGTGACCCCGGAAGCGGTGTTCGAGTAGGTACCCGAAACCGGAGAATGAAACGTATGGCCCCGGCCGTTCCCCGGATAGGAGTAGCTGGCCGTTCCCGTGAACGTGTTGCCTGACACGGTACCGGATAGGGCGCCCAAGGCGATGCCACCGTATAGCTCGCCGAAGGCGAGGCCTGAGACTTGGTTCGAGTCGTCCATCCCAAAAGAGACCGGCGCCGAGTAGGGGCCGCCCGTCGTTGAGTCAGTGAATGTCTCTGTGTAGGTCCCGGTGAATTTATAGGTCGCGGCGACGCTCGCATCGGCAACAGCCTGAAAATTTCCCAGCGCCGTGAACGGAGAGACGAAGGTGCCACTAAGGTAGGTCGCATCGGCGAAAGAACCCTGCAGGTCCACGCTGGGACTTACAGCGCTCTGCGCGAAGGTGCCATCGAGCATCGGGCTCACAGCGTCATTCGTCTGGACATCGAATCCAGGCAGGGTGTCGCTGGCATAGGCGGTGGAGTGCATGCTGCCGTCTGGGAAGACGGATGCTGTGAAATCACCGCGTCCGAAGCCCGCCAAACGGCCCGCCCCAAACGTGCCGTAGTAATTACCAGAGCGGGTGCAGTAGAACGCCGAACGCAGATGCGCCTGCGCGGCGGCCGCATCGGGCAATACGTGAGACACGCCGTCTGCGGCACTGGCTTGTTGAATGAGCGGGCTGAGGGTTGCGGGCAGGTCCGCGGTGTCGAAGTCCACGGGCGCCCAGCTCGCCGCAGCCGCAGTCACGGCTGCCGAAATCTGGATACCGTTGTTCGGATTACCGTCCTGGTCCAGCATCATGAGAAATCGCACCACGTTCAAGACGTGGTTTGAGGTGCCGGTGCCCTGGGCGACGAGGTCCACTGGTGTCACCAGATTCTTCGCCGTGGGGACTGCGCCAACGCTAACCGCCCCGACGGAGAAAGTAATGCCCTGACCCTCTTCATACGTAAACGCACCACTTTTGTCGGTCAAGCCGTGGTGGGTGCCCGACACATAACCAAGCCCCATCACCGTCGCACCGCGAAACACGCCGGTTACCGCGGTGCCGTCCGGTGGCGGACCAACGGCCAATACCAAATCGGCCGTCGTGTTTGCGCCCCCGCTATTGCTGGCGGTAATGATATAGGTGACCGCAACCCGCTCGCTGCTCGGGGTGCCGGACACGATGCCGGTCGCAGGATCGAACGTCAGCCCGGTCGGAAGCACCGGCTTGATTGAAAGCGTGTCTGCATCGCCGCTGAGCGTTGGTACCAACGGCGGCAGTGCCACACCCATCGTAGCGGTCACGGGACTCGTGTAGGTCAGAGTGGGTGGCACGAGTACCAGCAACGACACGGCTACTGTCGCTGTGCCCCCCGCATTGCTGGCCGTGATGACGTAGGTCGTTGCGGGAGACGCTGCTAGCGGCGTCCCGGAGATCGCCCCGGAGGTCGGGTCGAGCGTCAAACCTGCCGGCAACGCCGGGCGCACGGAATATGCGGTTACCGCGCCGCTGACTGTCGGCGGGAAGGGGCCGTAGGGCAAGCCGACTTCCCCGATTCCGGCTCCATATTGAAGGTTTTGGGGGGCAGACAACTGTCCGCCCGCGCCAACTCCGCCGGTGCCGACTCCGACCGCACCGCCACCCCCACAGGCGGCCATTATAAAAGCCAGGCCAATCACAGATCCGATTAAGCGCAACATGAAGATCCCCTCGTGGCGGTTTGCCGATGGGATCCGTTGTCATTCAAAGCGCTTCGGCGTGCATGAACTCTGCGTGAAGGTGGGTTCCTGTTTCCGTGAAGATTCAGCAAAGACGGCGGTCATCGTGGCCTAGGGCGCCGCGAACCATCGCGTCTTCGCTTTGGGCAATTGAACGGGGCGGGTCAGGGCGGCCGTCGTCAGTGTAGTGCGTGCGCAGTGGCCGGGTCTCCGCGCCTCGGCACATCTCCATGTCCGCGCAGCGCTTCGAGCTGGCTGCGCTGCCCATCGACATAGCGCCGCACATCGGCGGCGATGGCCTGGAATCGTGTGTCGCCGTGGAGCGGCAACCACATGGGATCGTGTTCGATGGTGTACCACCAAAAAGCATATTCCCCAGATCGGAATGATTCCGCCAGCTCGGCGAGCGCCACGTCCGTATTGCCGTCGAGCAGCAGAACCAGAGCGCGCAGGCGTCGAGCACCTCCCAATACCTTGGTCGCGTTGGTATCGTTCCACGTTGACGCGGCACGCCGCAGAGCCAGTGCCTGATCGGCTTGACCGGCAGCCGCCATTAACTGTGAAAGAAATACGGCCGCGCGGCAATTACAATAATCCAGGTGTGCCGCTGGAGCGTCGCCAAAATAGTATTTCTGTTTAATGAACCCAATCGCGCGACTCCATTCTCCGGTCTTCAATGCATAGTCGCGAATCGCATCGCCGGCCAGCCAGTTTTGGCAGTAGTCGTCGTCGCTTGTCCATCCGGCCTTGTCGTATGCAGCGAGTCCCGCACGTCGCCAATCGCCTTCGTGCATCAAGAGCAGCCCCGTCGTGCGTGCGCTTTGCGGCGTAGGCGTGCCGGCGGCGACATCGCGCGCCGCCTTCAAATCGCCGAGGTCGAGATACATCGACACGGCGGTCTGACGAAGCTGAGGATTGCTCGGATCGAGCGCGATGGCATGCTCGACGATCTGGATGGCTTCGGCCAGCTTGCCGTCCAACAGCCAACGGAATGTTCCGTAATACAGCAGCGCCGGAACGAAGTTCGGATCGAGTTCCAGCACCTGCAGCGTTTTTTGCTCCGCCTTGGCGCCGCTATCGTCGAGACTGAACACCGCATCTGAGAAACGCGCACCCGGCGACATCGGATCGACCCACAAGACGCGTTTCAGAACGCTCTTGGCTTCCTCGGGCCGATTGAACGTATAAAGAAACTCGGCGTAAGCCCTGAGACCGCGCCCGTTGCTGGGATCCAGTGCGGCGCCCTGACGAAAGTCGCGCTCGAGTGCAACGATCAACGGGTTACTCGGTGTCGCGCTCGCATCATGCGGCTCGTCTCCCCACATCGCACGCGCAAAATATGCGGCGCCCAACTTAGGGTCCAATTCAAGGGCCCGATCGATCAAATGACGGTAGCGCTGCCTGGCCAGCTTCAAATCCTCGCGGCGTTGATCGGCCGCTTGCATCCTCGCGTCGTACAATGAAGCGTAGGCGGACGCGAAATTGGGATCCAAGGCAATTGCCCTTTCAAAATACGGTACCGCGGCCTCCGACTCGGCGACGGTGAAGCGGCCCAACAAGGTCCGACCCCGCAAGAAGGCGAGATAGGCTTCCAAATTCGCGCTGCGGACTCCGGCCGGGGGCTTGGGTTCAGGCTCCCCAAGGCGCGCCGACAACGCACTTGCGATTTGGTCGGCAATCTCATCCTCCATGCTAAAGATGTCGTGCAGACCGCGATCAAAATGGGCCGACCAAATCAGAGTGCCAGCGGCCGAATCCACGACATGCACCGCCACCCGCAACCGATCCGTCTCGCGCTGCACGCTGCCGCCGATTAGATATCCGGAATTGAGACGCCGGCCGATCTCGCTTGAATCGATGTCCTTGGTCGGAAGTGCGAATGAGGAATTGCGCGCAATCACCGAGAGCCCATCGATTCGAGACAAGCGGTTGAGGATCATTTCCGGGAGGCCCTGCGCCAGATACGCGTCGGCGGCATCTGGGCTAAAATTGTCGAAGGGCAGGACGGCCACCGTGCGTGCCCGCGCGCCGATTGCCGCGGTGTCGCGCAACGGTTTTTCAGGTATAGGTTGAACGCCCGCGTTGCGAGAGCTGTTCACCGTACGCTCACCTATAGCAATCAAGACAATGGCCGCCAATAGGACTGGTGCCACCAGCCACCAGATCCGTCGCGGCTTGGTGGTGACTGTTCGAGGCTCGGTTGCGACCGTGTCGCCGGTCGACAACTCGTCAAATTGCGCGACGATCACTGGCACGGGCATCGGACCCTCGACCGGCGGCGCCGCCCGTCGGGCGGGAGACACGGCCGCAACGAGCCGGTAACCGCGGCTTCGCACCCCGGCGATGTAGCGCGGTTCTTGCGCGCTATCTCCCAGCGCCTCGCGCAACAAGTTAACCCGCTTGGCCACGGTCTCCGGGCTCACGATCAGCCCAGGCCAGACGCGGGCCATGAGCAAGTCGTTGCTGAGGACGTTAGGCGCGACTCGAATGAGTGCCAGGAGCATCTGAAACGATAGATTGGGCAGGGGGATTTCAATGTCCGCACGCGTGACACGCTGCTGTCCGACGTCGACATGCAGGTCGCCGACAAGAAACAACTCGGCGATGTCGGGCATGCCGCTGGGAGTCTGATTCATAGGTCTGAGCCCACCCTCCCTTGTGGTCACATCAGCTCTTGGTGTCTTGTCCCGGGTCTGTGGATAACTCTAACAGCCCGCCGGTCTGACGGCGAACCAGGGGTGCCGCCAGCACTGGAATCTTATTGTCTTGTGGGCGACTTGACTGCGGGATTTTAGTAGCTCTCCATCATGACGGTCACTTTGCACATTCGAGTAGACATATCACAGCAAGGAAGCGGTCACTCGTCTGATGAGGTAGCCTTAAGCGGGCCCCAACGAAGAAGCCTGTGCCATGGCCGATCCTTCCGACTCTGAAAGTCTCTCATCCAGCATGCCGGACCCGCTGCCTTTAAAGCCGTACGCGCCCTTTTCGCCAACTCAACATCGTGCCCGGGAAACTGATAAACGAATGGCGAGCGGTTTTGCGGTGGCCTCCGTTGGACCACCTTAGGTGGTCAAGTAAATCGTGAAAATTGAGTCGGTGGCCGGAGGAACCCGAAGGCGGGTGTGGCCAATCTTCCTGTACTTCGCCAGCGCGACGATCATGTTGGAACTGTGCGGCACTGGCGGCACCCTTTTGGATCTCACCACTGCGTATTTGCTGCAGGTAAAATTACACGCCACCGCCATGCAGGTGTCGGTTTATCGCGTGGTATCGGGTCTCCCTCTGTATGTGGCGATCCTGTTCGGACTGACACGGGACCTTTGGAATCCCCTCGGTCTGCGTGACAGAGGTTACCTGCGAATATTCTCGATCGTAGCAACGGGGATACTGGTCTGGCTGGCTTGCAGAGAACTTAGCTATACCGGCCTTCTCGTAGGGGTACTGCTGCTCGGCTGCTGCTCCATGCTAATGGCCGCCGCACAGCAGGGGCTGATGGCGCTGGTGGCCCAGGAACAGTTTATGTCCGGGCGGCTCGCCGCTGTTTTCAGCTTCTGCGCCTTTCTACCGTTCGTTGGCGGGGCACTCTTTGCGGGTTCCGTGGCCGACCGCTGGCCGGCCCGAGACATCTTTCTGATGGTCTCAGGCCTTACCGTCATTATCGCGTTCTTCAGCTTCCTAAAGCCCAAGGATGTGTTCGAAAAAACATATGATCCGAAAATCGCCGCGAGATCGACACTGGCTGCGGATCTCAGGCGCCTGGTGCGCCATCGCGCCGTTTATCCGGCTGTCATGATGATGGTTCTGTGGCAATTCGCGCCGGCGCTGCAGACCGTGCTCCAGTATTACTTCGTTGACGAACTACGGGGTCCTGTATCGGCGTACGGCTATTGGACAGCGACATATTTTGCTGCGTTCCTGCCTGGCTTTCTGATCTACGGATACCTGTGCCAGAAGGTGCGATTCGGCCGGCTCGGTGCATGGTCCTTGCTGATCAGTGCTCCGCTGTGCCTCGGACTGCCTGCAATGCATTCGACGACGGCCGCAATCTGGTTCGCCGTGCCGCTGGGCCTGGCGAGCGGCGCCGCGTACGCGACGCTGTATGACGTGGCGATGCGTGCCTGTCCACCTGGGCTACACGGCACACTCATGATGGCTGTGACCGGAGCCAACAATCTCGGATGGCGAGCAGGTGATACCTTCGGCGTCTGGCTATACAAGGCGGGGGGAACACACGGATTCCTGTGGTGTTGTCTTGCCACGACGGCGACTTCCTGCCTGAGCGCATTGGCCTTGTCGTTCGTTCCGAAGCATCTGCGCACCACAGTGGACGGGGAGTCACTACAGCAAGGTATACCGGTGCAAGAGGCATCTGCCGCGTAGACCTGGCATTCCTGGCTACACAGACGGCTCATCGCGAGCCGTGGCTCCGGTTGCGTTTGATTGCACGAAAGGCGCGGCGCGAAAACGGCTTTGGGGTTATCGCGATTCGAGTGCTACGAAGTTGTAAGCGACCGTATCGACGGACTACACTTGTGACTGGTCGCACTCGCTTCGGAAGACGAAGCGTCCAAGAAAAAAGCAAGTTCTCAATGGAAACGGAGAATTCAATGCACCAGAAAATAATCATCGCCTTCGCTCTGGGAGTTTCAATCGCGGGATGGGCAGTAGCCTCTGACAGGACGGATGTTATGGCGGCCGTGAAACAGTGGGATGATGGCTTCAACACGGGCGACGTAAAATCAGCGGTCGTGGCTTGCGCCGATCAAACCTCTATTATCGACGATATACCGCCGCACGAATGGCACGGCCCGGGCGGTTGCTCCAAGTGGATGAATGACGCCGAGGATTTCTTCAAGAAAAATGAGATGACAAACGTAGTCTCGACTCTGGCAAACCTCGGCACGTCGATGTCACGGGTGACCGTGCCTATGTGGTCATTCCGGCCACTCTTACCTACACGGAGAAGGGCAAGCCGGTTAAGGACAAGCCTGCGACAGTTACGATGTCCCTGCAGAAAACCGCATCCGGTTGGCGCATAACTGGATGGGCATGGGCGGACGGCTGACTTCACGACAAAACTCTTGAGCACCTCTGCGTTAACGCCGCTCAAAACGCTTTGGACAGGAAACCAGGGTAAAGCGTTGGTGCTGCCGGCGAGATTGGCACGACTCTACGGCGGTTTTCGATTGCCGCCGACCGGCTCGCTTCCGTACATCTTCAGCAATTTTGTAACGACCCTGGATGGGGTGGTGTCGTTGCGTACGCGAGGGCACGCGAATGGCGGGGACATTAGCGGCTTCAACGCCCAGGATCGAATGGTGATGGGCCTGTTGCGTGCCGTAGCCGACGTGATCATCGTCGGTTCGGGGACACTGGCCGCCGATAGTCAACATGCCTGGACGCCCGAGGCTATTTGTCGAGAACTCGCGCCGGAATATGGTCGCCTAAGGCAGGCGCTTGGCAGGTCGGCGCCGCCGATCAATGTCATCGTCAGCGGTAGCGGATCGCTCAACTTGCGACTGCCGGTATTTTCCTTCGGACGAGTGCAAGTGACGATCATCACGACGACCGCGGGTGCAAAACGACTGGCCAAGCAGCGAATTCCCGATACCGTCGAGATTCGCGCAATCGGTCGCAGCGGGCGGGAGATCTCGGCTAGCGCGATTCGCGACCACATTTGCAGCATCCGCGGGGTCAAACGAGTACTGGTGGAAGGAGGCCCGCGATTACTCGCCGATTTCTTCAGCCAGAGGTTGGTGTCGGAGCAATTCCTGACACTGGCGCCACAGATTGCGGGCCGCGTGGCGGGTGATGGAAGGCCGGGTATGGTCATGGGAAAGGTATTCGCGCCGCGAAACCCGTTGTGGGGAAAGTTGATTGACGTGCGGCAGGGTGCGAGCCATTTATTCCTGCGCTACTCCTTTGCTTGAATATTTGCCCCTTGCGACTACTCTCACGCCGGCCGCGACGGGTGGCCGCACGCGGTAAGGTGCGCGAACAGCAAACCCGCCGCCAAACCGATCGCCATTTGCGCGGCGAGTCCGATCGCTCCACGCGCTCCGAAAATGCCGACAGTTCCCAAAAAAAACTTTAAAGCCGTGAACAGGACGTAGATCGCGAAGCTGCCGGCGAGCCCGAAGATGAGTACGCGAAAGCCGCTGAAACGAGCGACTACGCCCGCGATCAAGAATGCAATGAGCAGTGCGATCGAGGTGACGGCGGCGTAAGGCAACATCATGCCGCCGAGATCGTGCGCTGCCCAGGAGAGGCGATCAGCAAACGGGATTGGGGCGGCACCGGCTCCGTCGGCGAGGCCGGCCGCCGCGGACCACGCCTGTTGAACGAAGTACGAATGAGCGACTGAACCCAGCACTGTCATCAAGCCGGCAGCAACGACAAAAGCTACGATCCGGCGTAGCATCCAAACCCTCCAGTGGTCTGCCATTCGCTCATGCCCTGAGTTAGCTGAGAGTTCCCTATCCTAACGGATGGGCGTTCCTTCCAGGAGGTTCGCACGCGCGTCGTATCGTCAATTTTCGCTGCAGTGGCGGCGGTCGCGATTTCCTCGATGGCAATTTCCGGCGCGGCGGCTGAGCAGGTGCGTGCCCCGCCATCCCCGCCGCAGCCCGCCGAAGTAATCAAGGCTGGGTATAGAGTCACCGAAATTGCCAAGGGACTCGATCATCCCTGGTCGATGGCGTTCTTGCCGAACGGCTCTATGCTGGTAACCGAGCGTGTGGGTCGGTTGCGCATGATCAAAGACGGCTCATTGCTGCCTCAACCGATCGCGGGTGTCCCTGCGGTACATACCGGCAGTCAAGCGGGGCTGTTCGATGTTGTGCTGCACCCCGACTTTGCCCAGAACAACATCATCTATCTAACCTACGCGGCTGGAACGAAGGGGGCCAACGGCACTCAAGTAGCGCGCGCGCGGTTGGATGGTTTTGCACTGAGAGACCTGCGAGTGATCTTCAAAGCTATGCCTTTGAAGGACACGGATAATCACTACGGCGGACGCATGGCGTTTCTCCCAGACGGAACGTTCGTACTGACGATTGGCGAGGGCTTCGAATACCGCGAGAAGGCGCAAGACCTGACGTCCGATTTGGGCAAGATCGTCCGCCTGAACGAAGACGGCAGCGTGCCGCACGACAATCCGTTCATCGGAGAGGCGGCGGTACGTCCGGAAATTTACACTTGGGGTCATCGCAATGCGCAGGGCTTGATCTACGATGCACAAAGTGGACGCCTCTACGAGACGGAGCACGGTCCACGGGGGGGCGACGAACTGAACATCATCGTGGCACATAAAAACTATGGCTGGCCCGTCATTACCTACGGCATGGACTATTCGGGCGCCTACGTTTCACCGTATACGCAGCGGCCGGGGCTGGAGCAGCCTGTCATCTATTGGACGCCGTCAATTGCGCCATCGGGACTTGCAATCTACCGCGGCAATAAGTTTCCGGCGTGGTACGGCGATCTGTTCGTCGGTGCATTGGCGTTCAAGCATCTGCGTCGCGTTCACCTCGATCAGAAAGGAAACGTAGTCGGTCAACAAGAGTTATTGAACGATTTGAACTGGCGCATCCGTGACGTGCGCGCGGCGCCGGACGGTTATCTCTATGTCTGCACAGACGAGTCGGACGGCCGAGTATTGCGGCTCGAGCCGGGCAATGGCGCGGGAAACTCGGAACCGAACTCCTAAAACAAACCCGACTGCGGCGGTACCTCGACTCCCTCCGAAAGCATCCGCAGTCCCTGGATCGTTGCGGGCACCCCTAACCACATTCGATGCTCGCGCATCTCCAAAACCCTTCAAACCATGGCCTCCAAACCATTAACGGATAGAGCGACGACAGACCTTCACTACGATCTAAGAGGTGCGAGTGACCCCGCACTGTCTTGGCGTCGATCCCTCGATAGCCCACTGCCTCAACATAGTGGTAATCTCCCTGCCGCTCGATAATAACAATCCGTCAAACAACAAAAATAGTATCGCGCCAAAAATTGGGGCCCTTAAGGGCCCCGCGTCTTCGGATGCAAGCGTCACGAATCTGGTACCGCGCCTTTCGCGGTCTATCGACTCCGACCCGCAAACAAGATGATCACGCCGATCATGACGACGCCCGCGGACAACCACTCCCAGCTCGACACCGATTCGGCGCCCAGGGTCACTCCAAGCAGCAGGGCAACCACCGGGTTCACCAACGAGTAGCTTGCCGCAAGGCTTGCCGAGGTACGTGCCAGCAGTAGCATGTACGCGCTAAACGCAATCAACGATCCAAACACCACAAGATACAGCCACGCCAACCAAGCGCCGCTCTGCGCTGGCCAATGCCACGACTCTCCCCGGAGAGCAGAAATGAGGAGAAGCACGAGGCCGCCGCCGAGCATCTCCGTCGCGAACCCCGTTGCCCCGGGTGCAAGAGCGAATCCGCGCTGAGCGAGCACGCTACCGAGCGCCCACCCCGTGGTGCCGATCATGATGGCGATAAGTCCCGTCGGGGAGCCGTGGAGTCCTGCTCCCTGCGTGAGCATCAGCACGCCGCCGAGACCGACCACAACCGCCAGCGCCTCGCTGCGCTGCGGACGAATGCCAAACGCAAGGTTGATCAACACCAAGAGCAGCGGCGTTACCGCGATGAAGGCAACGACTAAACCGGAGGCGATGGTTTGTTCCGCATAGGCAACGCCGCCCATGCCGCCGCCGAGCATCAACGTGCCGACAATTATCGCGTTGCGCCACTCACGCGCAGTCGGCATCACGGCGCTGCGTGCCCGTTGCCACCCGAGAAGCAGTCCACCAGCCACCACGAAACGGGTCGCCATCAGAAAATAGGGTGCGAAACCAACCAACGCGAAACGGATGACCAGATAAGTCGAACCCCAAACCAGCCAAGTCACCGCCAGGCAGCTCACGACGAGCGGCGACAGTGCCCGCGATGCGGCAGGCGCGCTAGAGATTCGATTCATCGAACGCGGGCGCCCTCAATCGCGCTGATCGCGCTGTACATTGCCGGCGTAATATCAGACCCGACATCCTGGGTCTGCAGACTAACGACGGAGCGGCCCACTAGCACGCAATAGATGATGCCGATCGCGGCATGGTGCGAAATGGTTGCGGTCCATCGGACCCGAGCGGCCGGTAGCCCTGCCAGAGATACCTGCTCGAACTCGCCAAAAGCGAAATTCTCGAGGGAGCGACCAATGCCGCGGACAAACTCCAACAGGTAATGGTTCGCACCCTCTACGGCCTGCGCGTGGGTAATTCCATCGAGCGAGGCCCCGACGTCGATCGCAGAGACTTGCAGCAACGTGCCCCCGTCCGACGCGGGGTGGCGTTCGACCCACGCGACCGTCACACCTCCATTTCCGTCATTTCGGGTCGGGCCCTCAAATCCCTGCGGCACCGAGATTACGAGCGGTCCCGCATCAGCACAGAAGCCAGGCTCGCACGCGAACACCAGGGAGACGAAAGCCCACAGAATAACAACCAGCGTACGCACAAATAACGTCATCTTCCGAGTTGGCAGTGCCAGAGTCTAGCGCTTGCCGGTGACGTAGTGTTAACACGAGGGGCTTCGGCGCAGTCAAATCCGCGTAGATTCGCGTATGCTTTACGCGTCGTAACGATTTACTCGACGGGATGATCCATGAAGATTGTCTTTATAGGTGTCGGCAACATGGGCAAACCGATGGCCGCCAACCTTGTGAAGGGCGGTCATGAAGTTTTTCTCTATGATGCCAAGCCAGCCTTGGCATCATCTGTTGCCAGGGAGATCGGCGCAACAACTTTAGGCCAAATCAGCGACGCTGCGGCTGCGGAGATAATTATTACGATGCTGCCAGAGGGCAACGCTGTGCGCGAAGTGGCCTTGAGTGAAGGCGGTGTGGCTGCTTATGCAAAGCCTGGCACGATTTGGGTCGATATGAGTTCGAGCCAACCCATGATCACCCGTGAAACGGGAGCGGCTCTTGCCAAAAAACAGATCGTGCTGATCGATGCGCCGGTATCGGGTGGTGTTCCGCGTGCTGCGAACGGGACACTCACGATTATGATGGGTGGTGACGATCCTGTCGCGATGGCAAGGGTCAGGCCGGTCATGTCGTTGATGGGTAAAACGCTTTTCGAGGTCGGTAAATTGGGTTCCGGCCACGCGGCGAAGGCGCTGAACAACGTCGTGGGTGCGTGCAACTTTTCCGTGCTTGCGGAGGCGCTGCTGATTGCAGAGCGCTACGGTATCGATCAAGAAAAAATGGTCGATATCGTCAATTTATCTACGGGGCAGTCCTTTGCGTCGACCATCGTCATGAAGAACTACGTACTGCCGAAAACTTATGATACTGGCTTCGCCATCGGCCTGATGGCAAAAGATGTGAACATCGCGGCGGAACTCAGCGAGCAACTCGGTTGCGCGACGCCGCAGGTAAGGCTCACGAGCAAGCGATGGACCGAAGCCCGCGATTCCTTGGGCCCCGGCGAGGACAACACGAAAGCCATATTGGCTTGGCGGAAACTCGGTGAGGCCTGACACTCGATGACGCCGATGATCGCGGGCCGATACGGCCAGCGACCCCATCAATCGTCTTATCGCGGTAAGCGGCTGGGCGCTGTCTCGCGCAAAAACAACGCAAGTACGGTGCCGACGGTTGCACAGGCGGCCATTATCATGACGGGCGCCTGCAAACCGTAGTGATCGGCCGCGCGGCCGGCGATCGCCGGTGCACCCACGCCGCCCAAGATCTCACCCAGCCCTACCACCATCCCAAGCGAAGTCGCTACGTAGCGTGCGGGAATAGTCTCCGATGGCACGGTGCCCATGAACAGCGGGAAAGTCCCACTGGCGGACCAGCCGATGAAAATGAGCGTACCCAGCACGAATAGCGAGCCCTGGAAATGCAGCGCGGCGAGCGGAACCAGCAATCCGATGAAATTGAAAATGACGATGACAGGGCGCCGTCCGAAGCGGTCCGAGAGCGCCGGCACCACGAAGCTGAAGAAGGCCGCCGACAGTCCCAGCACGCTCATCAGTACGCTCATCTGGCCGTTGCTGATCTGGCGAACCTTGGTATAGAAGAGCGGAAGAAAGGCCCATCCAAGCACCATCCACGCCACCATGAAGATGGCCATGAGCATGCAAAGCCACATGTTCCTGTGCTGCAACATCTCTGCATAGCCCATCCTTGTCTCAGCAAGCGGCGCTGCCGTCTGTGCAGCGGACAAGGCTGGCGTTGATGTCGCGGCGGGCTGGCGCACATATTTGACAATAAGCAGCGCCATGATGAGACCTGGCACTCCCGACACATAGAAAGCCCAACGCCAACTGTACGTCGAGGCGATGGCGACCAATACGAGGGGTGCCACAAACGAGCCCAAGAGGTTGCTGCCGAAGTTCTGCATCACTCCCATGTTGTTGCCGCGCCTGGCGGCCGTGGATTCGATTGCCACCAGCGATTGAGCGATCGGGAGGATCGGTCCCTCGGCCATGCCCATCAGCAGTCGAGTCGAAAACAGGGTCGCGAATGAAACCGCAAGCCCCGATGCGAACGAGCACAACGAAAATGCCACGACTGTGATCAAAAGAAAGGTCTTGCGATCGCCGGTGCGGTCAGAGTACATGCCGCCCAGAAACGCGGCGACCGCCCAGGTCAAGGAGAGCGCGGATGCCACATAGCCGACTTGGCTGTTGTTGAAATGCAAGTCATTGGCAATGAAGGGCATCAGGAAACTGGCGGCATTGCGGTCGAGAAACACAAAGCCGAAAGTGATGGTCAGTACCCAGATCAGCCTGGTCTCGTATTTCATCCCCCGTCTACCTCAGGAATCATATAGTTTTCCGAACAGCGGCGACTCTACTCGAAGCTCGTCCGCGCGTGGGTACGCTGGACATCAGGTTCTTGTTCGCTATGGGTAGAGTCTATCAGCTCCCTATGGCAGACCCTTGCGGCCGTGAATACAGGCGCCACGCATGCCGGTTCGCTCGAGAGCGCAGATCGCCGCTCGTTCGTGCGCGGGATGGGCGTGCTGACCGGGGTGATCGCCCTGGGCAGTCCGCTCGCTTCGATGCTGCCGAGCCGCGCCTGGGCAGTGGAGCTGCGCGTGCTGACTTCCGCAGAGGCCGCGGCGCTGCTGGCCATGATCCGTACGATTTCGCCGCACGATACCCTCGATGATGCCGCCTACGCCCTGGTCGTCAATGCCATCGATGACGACGCGGCGGCCTCGGCACAGGCGCGCACCGATCTTACGGCCGGCGTCGCGAGTCTGGGCGACGGATTTGCCGGTATGCCCGAGGAGGCGCGCGTCGAACAGTTGAAGCACATCGAATCCGGCGCCTTCTTCCAATCCGTGCGGACAAAAACCTTGTTGGTGCTCTATAGCAACCCGATCGCCTGGGCGCACTTTGGTTTCGAGGGTGAGTCGTTCTCGAAGGGTGGCTACCTGCTGCGCGGCTTCAACGATCTGAAGTGGCTTCCCGAAGTGCCGTTGGCCGACAGCGGTCCGATGCCGATCGGGTAAGGGGCGCGAAAGTCATGCCGCGTTTCGAGCTCAACGATACCCGACGTCGTCGTCATCGTCGGTTCCGGTGCCGGCGGCGGCACCATGGCCAATGAACTCACGCGCCGCGGCCTCAAGGTGGTGCTGTTCGAGGCGGGCAAGCGTCAATCGCTCGCCACTTTTTCACAAAATCCCGGCGAAGCGTTCGGTCAGCTCACCTGGCTCGAGCCGCGCTCGCAGAGCGGCACCTGGGATCCGGTTAAAACTTCGCCGACGCTTCCCGCCTGGCATTGCCGCACGGTGGGCGGCACAACGGTGCATTGGACCGCCGCAACACCGCGCCTGCAGCCCTATGAGATACGCGCGCGCAGCGTGTATGGCGATATACCCGGAGCCTCGCTCGCCGACTGGCCGATCGAGTACGCTGAGCTGAAACGCTGGTATCAGGTGGCCGAGAAGCGGCTCGGGGTCACGCGCCGCAATGGTAATCCGGGCATGCCCGCGTCGAACAATTTCAAGGTGATGTATGCCGGCGCGCGGCGCCTCGGCTACAAACGCGTGCACACCAATTATCTGGCGATCAATTCGCGCGCGCGCGACGGCCGGGGATTTTGCATTCAGCAGGGCTTCTGCGTGCAGGGCTGCAAGACCGCCGCCAAGTGGAGCACGCTGTACACGGAGATTCCCCAGGCCGAGGCCAGCGGCAAGCTCGACCTGCGCAGCTGAATGCTTCGTTACACGAATCGAGCATGACGATGCGGGCCGGGCCACCGGCGTCGTGTATCGAGATGCCGCGGGAGTGGAGCAACGTCAGCGCGCGCGTATCGTGTGCGTTGCGGGCAACGCCATCGAGACCGCGCGGCTGCTGCTGCTGTCGGAGTCCGGGCGCTTCAAGCACGGGCTGGCGAACGGATCCGACCAGGTGGGCCGCAATTACTGCCATCACGTTTTGAGCTTCGTTTTTGGCATTTTCGATCAACCCGTGAGTTTCTGGCGCGGCGCGGTGCTGGCGGGCGTCGTCGAGGATGAAAATATCCACGATCCGCGCCGCGGCTTCGCGGGCGGTTATCATCTGGAACTCGCGATGCTCGACCTGCCGACGCTCCCGCTCATCGGATTGCCTTACGGTTGGGGGCGCGATTTCGCCTCCAGTCATCGACAACTACCGCAACATGGCCGGCATGCTCGTCAACGGCGAAGATCTGCCGCGCCCGGATAATCGCATCACGTTGTCGACCACGCTCAAGGACCGCTACGGCCTGCCCGTCGCACATATTCACTGCGATCCGCACGCGAACGATGTGGCAATGCGCGCTCACGCCACCGGGCAGGGGCGGAAGATTTATGAAGCAGTGGGCGCGAAGCGCACGGTGGTGAGTCCCATGCCGCCCGCCACGCACCAGATGGGCACCGCGCGCATGAGCCACGATCCGGGGCAGGGCGTCACCAACGCTTACGGGCGCGCGCATGAGGTGCCGAACCTGTTTATCTCAGATGGCAGCGTGCAGACCACGGCCGGCGCTGCGAACCCGACACTCACCATCGTCGCCCTGGTGCTGCGCCAGGCCGATCATATTGGTCGCGAGGTGGCCGCAGGGCGGCTGTAGGCGCGCGGGCCAAATTCCAAAGATTCCATCTCGCGTTTACGCTTTTACATCGCGGCCGAAGTATTGTATACATGTTTGGATAACGTATACATTGAGGCACACTCAGCTACATGACTCGATTGATGCGCAACGGCGATCCGCGCGCCGCACAGACTCTCAAGGCGCAGTTGCGCCTGCGCCAGATGATTCTCGATGGCGAGTTGAGCGCGGGCGAACGCGTGCCGGAACTCATGCTGGTCGAGCGCACCGGCGTGTCGCGCACGCCGATCCGTGCCGCCTTGTTGCGCCTCGCGGAGGAAGGGTTGCTGGAACCGTCCAGTTCCGGCGGCTTCGTAGTGCGCGCTTTCGACGAAGCCGAGGTGTATGACGCCATCGATGTGCGCGGCATGCTCGAAGGCGCGGCGGCACGGCGCGCTGCCCAGCGGCGTCCGTCGCATGCGGAACTCAGCGATCTGCGCGACTGCGTGGGCGCCATGGACGCCATCGTCAAGCGCCGCACCCTCGGTGTGCAGCAATTTTCGGATTTCGTGCGTCTGAATGAACGCTACCATTCTCTGCTCGTGGGATTGGCGCGCAGCCCCGTGTTGACTCGCGCCGTCGAGCGCATCGTGGCGTTGCCCTTCGCCTCGCCCAGCGCCTTCGTGGTGGCGCAATCGGCTCTGGCCGATGCGCATCAGACTCTGATCCTCTCGCAGGAGCAGCATCGCGCGATCTTGGAGGCGCTGGCGGCAGGGCGCGAGCGCCCGCGCCGAAAGCGTGGCGCGCGAACATTCGAATCTTGCCAAGCGCAATCTACAGGCGGCCGCGAAACGTGAAGCGCCGCTGCGCAAAGTCGCCGGCGGCAATCTGATTCGGCTGCGGCTGGCGGCGGTGTAGCCATGCCGCGAGGCGCAGCACGAATCGTATTTCATTTAACAATCGAATCAGACACCAGAGGACATCAGCCGTCATGAGTCAGCAAAATCTCGAAAGTCTCTTGAAGAGCGCCGGCAATACCGTCGACATGCTGCGCAATTCACGCATCGGGGCCTACGTGTATCCCGTGGTGCCGAGCGAGTTCTACAATTGGCGCGATGAGCAGCGCGCCTGGCGCGAAACCGCCGTGCTATTCGACCAGACGCATCATATGGCGGAGCTGACCGTCAAGGGTCCCGACGCCTTGAAGCTCATTTCGTATACCACCATCAACAGCTTCAATAACTTCGCCGTCAACAAAGCCAAGCAGATGGTGCCGGTCAGCTACGACGGATATGTCATCGGCGATGGCATCTTGTTCTATCTCGACAAGGACGAGCTGCTGTTCGTCGGGCGCGCGCCGTCGGTGAACTGGATTCAATTTCACGGCGAGACCGGCGGCTTCAAGGTGGATATGATCCGTGACGATCGCTCGCCCTCGCATCCGCGCGGTAAGGCTGTTACACGGCGCCACTATCGCTACCAGATACAGGGGCCGAATGCTGCCAAAGTGCTGGAAAAGCTCAACGGCGGACCGATCCCCGACGTCAAATTCTTCACCATGGATGCCATCAACATCAAGGGCCGCAAGGTGCGCGCGCTGCGTCACGGTATGGCGGGTGCACCTGGGCTTGAGGTTTGGGGTCCTTATGCCGAGGGCGATGAGATACGCGACGCGATACTCGAAGCCGGACGCGAGTTTGATCTCGTGCCGGTGGGATCACGCGCCTACGCCAGCAATACGCTGGAATCCGGATGGATTCCCTCACCGCTGCCGGCGGTGTATACCGGCGAAAAGATGAAGAAATACCGGGAGTGGCTGCCGGCCGGCGGCTATGAAGGTACGGGTTCGATCGGCGGGAGCTTCGTCTCGAAGAACATCGAAGACTACTACCTGACGCCTTATGAATTGGGCTACGGCCCGTTTGTAAAGTTCGATCATGATTTCATCGGGCGCGAGGCGCTTGAAAAGAAATCAAAGGAACCGCATCGCAAGAAAGTCACCTTTGCCTGGAACGGCGAAGACTGCGGCAAGATTTACGCGTCGTTGTTTATGCCCGGCGCCGAGCATTACAAGTTCCTCGATATACCGATCGCCAATTACGCGTCGTCCTCGTACGACAAAGTCATGATGGGCGGCAAGATCGTCGGTCTCTCGATGTTTGG
Source organism: uncultured Gammaproteobacteria bacterium (assembly GCA_963783185.1). Lineage (GTDB taxonomy): Bacteria > Pseudomonadota > Gammaproteobacteria > Steroidobacterales > Steroidobacteraceae > Bog-1198. Next base: position 291,234 of record CAWAMT010000008.1, read on the forward strand.
CGGCTACAGCTACAACGAACGTTCGGCGTTATCGCTGGGTGTCGTCGATCCCAACATCAATGAGGGCGACGTTCTCACGCTGGTGTGGGGAGAAGAGGGCGGCGGCACGAAGAAATCCACCGTCGAACGGCACAAACAGATGGATGTGCGGGTGAAGGTGGCGCCGGTGCCCTATGCTGTCGATGCGCGCCAGGGATATCACGAAGGCTGGCGGACGCGGCAGTCCTGATCACGGCGATCACATTATCGCGTCGGGAGGTGCACTATGAATGCGAAGCTTAAGCCCCGGGAATTCCCGCTGCCGAGTTCAGTGAATGTCATTGCGGGAACCGAAAAGGCGCAGGCAGCCTACCCCTATCACATTCAGTTCTCGAAGGCCGACGATCAGAAATTCTGGTTCTACAATTCCATGCACTTTCCCGAGCCCATGTCCGCATTCGACATGGTAACGGCAGAAGCGGCCTACTGCGCGCTGGGGGCGGCGAACACCCGGGTGCATTGTCTGCCGACCACCCTGGGCATCGATCACCGCATCATCAATGGCCGGGTATACATCGGCGGTAACGGGGTCACTGATCCCAAGGAGATTGCCCGCCGCACCGCGGAGTTTCAGAAGCGCGCATTCTATTACTACCAGAATTGGGAAACGCTGTATGCGCAGTGGAAGCAGAAGATGCTGAAGCTGATCGAGGACGCAAAGGCCATGCCCGATCCCGCACTGCCCGAGTTCGAGCCGCTCGAACACGTGCACGCGGGCCGCGGCATTGCCTCGAACCACGACCTGCTGGTGACTTACCAGAAGACGCTCGAGGGCTACTTCCGGATGTGGCACCACCACTTCGAGTTTCTGTTGCTGGGCTATGGCGCTTACTTGACGTTTTTCGGCTTCTGCAAAAAGGCGTTTCCCGAGATTACGGACCAGACCATTGCCCGGATGGTGGCGGGAATGGATGCGGAGATATTCCGGCCCGACGATGAACTGCGCCGCCTCGCCCGCTGTGCTGTCGATCTTGATGTCGATTCGCACTTCCGCGAGGGTTCCTCGGTCGACGACGTTCTGCGATCGCTGCGTGCGTCAGGCGAACCGGGTCGCCGCTGGCTCGAGGAACTTGCGACTTCGCGCGATCCCTGGTTCAACATCAACGTGGGCGACGGGTTCTATCACTATCACCGCAGTTGGAATGACGATTTATCGATGCCGTTCTCCGCGATTCCGGGCTATGCGCGCAGCGTACGAGCCGGCGAGTCGCTGGAGCGCCAGTTTGAACGGCTGCGCGATGAGCGCGGCCGGCTGATCGCTGACTATCGCGAGCTTCTTGCCAACGACGAAGACCGCACGGCCTACGATCAGATGATCGCTCTGGCCCACCGAGTGTTTCCATACGTCGAGGGACACAAGTTCTATTGCGAACATTGGTACACCAATCTGTTCTTCAACAAGATCCGGAGCTTCGGAACATTGCTGGCCACGCATGGTTTCTTCGCGAACGCCGAAGATGTGTTCCAGCTCACGCACTACGAGCTCGAGGCGGCCATAATCGACCTGATGAACGCGTGGTCGAGCGGTTCGGAGCCGCGCGGGCCTAGTTACTGGCCGCCGATCGTCGCTGAGCGCAAGGCGGCCATCGCGGAGTGGGGCCGGCACGAGACACCGCCGGCGCTGGGTCCCATTCCAGATGTCATTGATGATCCCGCGATTGTGATGCTGTGGGGGATAACGCGCGAGAGCCTGGATAACTGGCTGTCCGCCGGCGCCGGGACGGACAGCAACGAGGTGCGCGGGTTTGCCGCTTCTTCAGGCGTGGTGGAAGGTATCGCACGCATCGTAAAGTCGGTAGAAGAACTCGCGCGTCTGCAACAGGGCGATATTCTGGTCTGCCATGTCACCAATCCGACCTGGACACCCATCTTTCAGAAAATTCGCGCCGCCGTGTCCGACATCGGCGGTTCCATGAGCCACGCCGCCATCGTCGCACGCGAGTATGGGCTGCCGGCCGTCGTGGGCACCGGCAATGCTACCTCGAAGATCAGGGATGGTCAGCGGATTCGCGTCGACGGTGGACGGGGCATCGTCACGTTGCTGCACTGATTTCGGTATCGAGCCGTGGCGAAGTATATCAGTTGGTTTCGCGACATCGGTCTCGACGACCGTCCTAAGGTAGGCGGCAAAGGTGGAAGCCTGGGCGAGCTGCGTCGGGCCGGCATCAATGTGCCGCCCGGCTTCGTGGTGCGCACCGAGGCGTTTGAGGATTTCATCGATGTGTTGGAACGGCGCGAAGGCCTGCGGGCGCGCGTCGAGGGACTCGCCGCGGATGAGTTGGAAGGGATAGGGAACGTGTCGCGCGAGCTCCGCGCGCGCATCGAAGAGGCGCCTCTGCCCGACGATCTGCAGCTGGAGATCCGCGATGCTTACCGGATCATGGGCGAGGCAGGGCCCTGCCGGCCGTCGCGGTGAGATCGTCGGCGACGACCGAGGATGCGGCGGATGCGAGCTTCGCGGGCCTTCAGGACACTTATCTTTGGGTTACCGAGGCCGACGCATTGCTGCACAAGATCCGCAGCTGTTGGGCCAGCCTCTATTCATCTGAGTCGTTGAGCTATCGCAGGCGGCGTGCGATTGCAGAGTCGACGGTGGCCATGGCGGTTGTCGTGCAGACCATGGTGGATGCGCGTACGGCCGGAGTGATGTTCACGCGTAGTCCGATCAGTGGGGACCGGTCCGTGATCGCCATCGAGGGAGCCTGGGGACTGGGCTCTGCGCTGGTCAGCGGAGAAGTGACGCCGGATCGTTGGGTCGTGGGGAAGATCACCGGCGAAATCTCGGTGCGCGACATTTCGGACAAGGCCATCCGCCACGCGCGATCGGCGAAGGGCGGTGTCGAGGAGCTTCCCGTCGAGGAATCTCTGCGCCGGGAACCGTGCCTTTCCGACGAGGAACTGCAGTCGCTGCGCGCCATCGGTAGACAGATTGAGCGCCACTACGGCCGTCCGCAGGACATCGAGTGGGCGATCGACCGGCACACGCGTGAGATCTTGCTGCTCCAGAGCCGGCCCGAGACGGTTTGGTCGAACAAGGACCATCAAACTACCGCCGCGCGCGTCACCGACCCGCTGCTGCATGTCATGAAGATTTTCGGGGGACAACGGTGACTCTCACCGCCGCAGATGTCGCGGAAATCATGCGCCTTGTCGAACAATCGAAGTTCGACGAGTTGAACCTCGAGATAGACGGCGTCAAGCTGACGCTGCGCCGCGGCGGCGCCACCGGCGGGTTCGCTCGCAGCGAAGCAATGCCGCCCGTCCCTTTGGACGCGGCAGCCACAACCGTTTCGCGTTCGGGCTTAGGCAAGACGCAAACCGCTGCGCCAGTCGTCGCTTCAGGTCCGGTCGACACCAGTCTCAAGGACATCACCTCACCGATGCTCGGTACATTTTACCGAGCGCCCAAGCCGGGATCCGCGCCGTTCGTCGAGATCGGCTCGATGGTGGACGAGAACAGCGTCATCGCCATCATCGAAGTCATGAAGCTCATGAATACGGTGCGGGCCGGCGTCAAGGGCGTCATCACGGAAATCTTGCCGGCCGACGAAACCCTGGTGGAGTTCGGCGAAGTCCTGATGCGGGCGCGTAAGGACGCTTGATCCATGGCCATCCGCAGAATCCTGATTGCCAATCGCGGAGAAATCGCCGCGCGCATCATCAGAACCTGCCGCGCCCAGGGTATCGAGGCCGTGCTCGCTGTCTCGTCAGCCGACCGCGACAGCGAGCCGGCGCGACAGGCCGATCGTGTCGTGTGCATCGGCCCGGCGAAATCCGCGGATAGCTACCTGAATGCCGCGGCCATCGTGCATGCCGCCGTGGCTACCGGTGCGGACGCGATTCATCCCGGATACGGCTTTCTGTCCGAGCGCGCAGTTCTGCCCGAGTTGTGTGCAACCGCAGGCATTATTTTTATCGGGCCGACGGCGGAGCAGATCGTCGCGGTCGGCGACAAGCTGCGGGCGCGCGCCGAGGCCGAAACGGCCAACGTGCCGGTCGTGCCGGGCGGCGCCGCGAATTCACGTGAGGAGGCGGAGGCTCTGGCGCGCAAGATTGGCATGCCGCTGCTGGTCAAGGCGGTGGGCGGGGGCGGGGGCCGCGGTTTGAAGCTGGTCGAGCAGATCGATGACCTCGCCGGACTTGCTCGATTTGGCCGCAGCCGAGGCGGGCGCGGCGTTCGGCGACGCGCGCGTCTATCTGGAGCATTACGTTGACCGCGGCCGCCATGTCGAAGTGCAGGTTCTCGGCGACGGCGAGGGACGAGTCATTCAGTTGGGCGAGCGCGATTGCTCCGTGCAACGCCGCTACCAGAAGCTCATCGAGGAGACGCCGGCTCCGGGCCTGTCAGCGGCGCTGCGCAATTCACTGCAGCAAGCCGCCGTCCGCTTCGCGGAACGCCTTGGCTATCGCGGCGCCGGGACGGTCGAATTCATTGTCGACGCGCGGCGCGAGACCTTCTATTTTCTCGAGATGAACGCGCGTATCCAGGTTGAGCATCCGGTGACCGAGGCGGTTACCGGCATCGATCTCATCGCTGAGCAGATCGCCATCGCGGAAGGAAGCGGCCTGCGGCTGCGGCAATCCGAGGTTCGTACAACGGGGTGCGCCATCGAATGCCGGGTCAACGCCGAGGACTATCGCAACGAGTTTCGCCCAAGCCCTGGGCGCATCCGCGATGTCTCGTGGCCTACCGGCGCCGGCATTCGCGTGGATTCTCACATCGTACCGGGTTCCAGCATTCCGCCCTTCTATGATTCGCTGATGGGCAAGATCATCGCGTGGGCTCCTGATCGAGCCGAGGCCTTGGCGCGCTTGCGCGGCGCCATCGCGACTACACGCATCATCGGGGTGAAGAGCAATCTCGGCTTCCACATAGCCGCGCTGGACGATGCGGAATTCAAAGCCGGGGGTGTGGATACGGGCTTCGTCGAGCGGTTGTACGCACGCCGGCCAGACCTCGCTCATCAAGACGAGATGGGTGCCTCGCATGGCTGAAATTCAATTGGTCGAGACCTCGCTGCGCGATGGCAACCAGTGCCTGTGGGCGGCTTTGGGGATCGATACGGCGAGGACGCTTGGCATCGCCCAGGTGATGGACCGGGTCGGTTTCCGTGCCATCGACTTCACGACCTCGACACACATGGGTGTGGCGGTGCGGTTCAAGAAGGAAGACCCGTGGGAGCGGATTCGGTTGATGGCGGCCGCGACGCCGCGTACGCCGCTGCAGTTCATGTCGACCGGATTTCGGTTCATCTCCTGGGAGACTGCCAGTCCGGATTTCATGGCGCTGGCGTTCCGGACGCTGGCGCGCAACGGCATCCGGCGCTTCTGCCTCGCGGACCCCATGAACGATGCCGAATCGAACATGGCCTGCGCGCGTATGGTGAAGGAGGGCGGCGGCGAGTACGTCATCGTGGCACTCGTATTCACCTTGAGCCCGATCCACGACGATGCCCACTACATCGAGCGAGCTCGCAAACTCGCTGCGTGTCCGTCCATCGATGCGCTTTATATCAAGGATCCGGGTGGACTGCTAAGCCCGTCGCGGGCGCAAACCCTGATTCCGGCCGTCAAGGCGGTGATGGGCGGGAAGCCGCTGGAGCTGCATTCCCACTGCACCATCGGTCTTGCCGAACACACCTATATGGATGCGCCCAATCTGGGTGTGGCGGCGCTGCAGTGTGCTTCCGGGGCCGCCGCAGACGGGACCTCTAACCCGCATTCCGCGCGCGTGGCCGCGAATCTTCGCGCGCTGGGGCATCGCGTTGCCGTCGATGACGAAGCGTTGGGCCGCGTCAACCAGTACTTCACCCAACTGGCCGAGGCCGAGGGTCTGCCCGTCGGCGCACCACAGGCTTTCGATGCCCGCTATCTCCAGCATCAACTGCCGGGCGGCATGGTCGGCACCACGCGCCGCCAGCTCGCCGAGGCGCGAGTGTCGCACCTCGAGGGAGCCGTGATCGAAGAGTTGGGCCGCGTCCGCGAAGAGCTCGGGTGGCCCATCGTCATGACGCCCTTCGCACAAATCCTCATGACGTTGGCCGTGATGAATGTGATGAACAAGGAGCGCTACACGGTGATTCCGGACGAGGCAATCCGTTATGCGATCGGTCGATTCGGCCGGCCGATGGCGCCGATAGCCGCCGAGGTGTTGGAGCGCATCGAGTCGCTGCCCCGCACGCGGGAACTGCGTGCCGAACCTGAAATGGCGAGCCTTGATGAGTTGCGGCGGCGTATCGGCCAGCGCTTGAGCGATGAGGAATTTTTGCTGCGCGCAACGATGCCGGCGGGTCAAGTCGATGCGATGCTGGCGGCCGGACCTGCCCGGCGGCACTACAATCCGACAATCAGTCCTATTCTCGATCTCATTGCAAAGCTCTCGGCTCGCAGCGATATCGACTACGTGGCAGTCGACAAGGCGGGAGTGAAGCTTGAACTTCGCCGCCATAGCGCGTGCGTAGCGGCGGACGATGACGCGGGAGCCGCGCCGTGAGCACGACTCGGAGCGATGCCGCACTGCCGCGCCTCAAGGGCTTGATGTTCGATCTGGACGGCACCCTGCTGTTGAGCGATCGATCCTTGGGCGGGTATGAGGTCCTGCCGGGCGCCGCTGAACTTCTGACGGAACTTGCGCGACGCTCATTTCCTTTCGTCGTACTGACCAACGGCAGCGCGTATCCGCCGGCGGAGCAAGCGGCGAAATTGCGCGGCGTCGGTTTGCCGGTGCGCGACGAGTGCATGCTTACCCCGTCCAGCGTCGCAGCCGATCTCATGGTGCGCGCCGGCATACGTCGAGCGCTGATCCTCGGCAGCTCCGGGGTCGGTCAGGCTCTGAGGGACGCGGGAATTGAAACGGTACACACGGGTGAGCCGGGCGAGCGCGAAGTAGGGGCCGTATACGTGGGCTGGTATCCGGAGTGCACGATGAAGGCCATCGAAGCTGCCTGTCATGCGATCTGGGCTGGGGCGCGGCTCTATGTAGCTTCCGATGTGCCGTTTTTCGCCACGAAGCAGGGCCGAGCAATGGGCTACTCGTACGCGATCGTCGGTGCCATTCGGCGCATGACCCGGGCGCCGATGATCCTGACGGGCAAGCCCTCGCTGCATGCGCTTCGATTCGTGGCGCGCCGGCTGGGATTGCGTCGTGCCGATCTTGGCATCGTCGGCGATGACCCATCGGTCGAGATCATCATGGCGCGGCGCGGCGGCGCGAACGCCTTCGCGGTGACGACGGGAGTATTTGCGCGCGAGGAGTGGGAGCGGCAGACCGGCTTGCGGCGTCCCGACCATGTGCTGCGGCGCCTCGGAGATCTCCTTGAAAGTGTGCCTCCATGACGAGCATTCGCGAAGGCGACCTTTTGTGGACGCCGAGCGAGGCTCGACGGGATCGCTCGCAAGTGCTGCGCTTCATGCAGTGGCTCGCGGAGCATCGGGGACTTCACTTCGAAAGCTACGAGGCTCTGTGGCACTGGTCCGTCACCGACTTGGAATCATTCTGGCATTCGATCTGGGATTATTTCGACGTTCGGGCGTCGGTGCCCTTCGAGAAAGTGCTCGGGCGTCGGAGCATGCCGGGAGCGCAATGGTTCCCGGGGGCGCGGCTCAACTATGCGGGCTATATTCTCGCGCGCGAGAGTCCCGAGGCCACCGCTCTCATGAGCATGCGAGAGGGTGAGCCGCTCACGCGGATGAGCTGGTCTACGCTCGGTAATGAGGTGCGCATCCTCGCAACGCAAATGCGCCGAATGGGCGTTCGACCCGGCGATCGCGTCGCGGCCGTGTTGCCCAATGCACCTCAGGCAGTAATCGCCATGATCGCCACGACGAGCATTGGCGCCATCTGGAGCTGTTGCGGCCCCGACTTCGGCACCAAGGGCGTGTTGGAGCGCTTCAAGCAGCTTTCACCCAAGGTTTTTTTCTACGTCGATGCCTATCAGTACGGCGGCAAGCGCTACGACCGGAGTGCCGAACTGGGTGACATTCTAAAAGGGCTCGATACCGTCGAACATGCGGTTTATGTGCCTAACGGCACTGAAGGCAAACATACCGTGCCTGGCGGCGGTGTTCGGTGCTGGGACGAGTTGATGAGTCAACCGCCGATAGCTGCGGCGGATTTCGCGTGCGAGCAAGTGCCGTTCGACCATCCGCTTTGGATCCTATTTTCCTCCGGAACGACGGGATTGCCCAAGCCGATTGTTCATGGTCATGGGGGCATTCTTCTCGAACACCTGAAGCATCTGCACTTCAACTACGAGGCGACTCGCGGCAATCCATTGTTCTTTTTTACGGCGACGTCCTGGATGGTGTGGAATTTTCTGGTCAGCTCACTCGCAGCGGATGTCATCCCGGTCCTCTATGATGGCAACCCGGCATACCCTAAGCCTGATGCACTGTGGAAGGTGATCGAGCAATCGGGAGCGACGCTGTTCGGCACCAGCCCAGCCTATATCGATCTGCAGCGCAAGGCGGGCGTTGTCCCCAAAGAGCGATTCCAGTTGGATCGGCTCGAAGCCGTGACGCTGGCCGGCTCGCCGGTCAGCGCCGAGTGCATGCAATGGCTATACGAGAATGTAAAGGCGGATCTATGGGTGGCATCCGGAAGCGGCGGCACCGATTGTTGCACGGGGTTCGTGGGTGGAGTGTCGTTGTTGCCCGTGTATGCAGGTGAGATTCAAGCGCGCGCGCTGGGGTGTGCCGCCTTTGCATTCGACGGTGAGGGGCGGGAAATCGTCGATGAGGTGGGCGAGTTTGTCATCACCCAGCCGATGCCGTCGATGCCAGTGAAATTCTGGAACGATCCCGAAGACCGCCGATACCGCGAGAGTTACTTCGACGTCTATCCCGGAATCTGGCGGCACGGGGATTTCGCCCGGTTCAACCGGCGCGGCGGTGTGTACGTGCTGGGTCGGTCGGACTCCACCCTCAACCGGCACGGCATCCGCATCGGTACTGCGGAAATTTACCGCTCGCTCGCCTTGCTCGAGGAAATCGACGACGCCCTGATCGTCAATTTGGATCTGCCCGGCGGTAAATTTTTCATGCCGCTGTTCGTGAAGTTGCGGGGCGGGAGGCTACTCGACGAGTCGCTCACCCGGCGCGTGGGCGAGCAGCTTCGCCGCGATTACTCGCCGCGGCACGTGCCGGACAAAATTTATCATGTACAAGATATTCCCTACACGCTCACGGGCAAGAAGCTCGAGGTACCCATCCGGCGAATTCTCATGGGCGTCGATCCAGACAAGGCGGTCAACCGCGCCGCATTGAGGAATCCCGCTGCGCTCGACTATTTCATCGAGTATGAGAAAAATCAAAGCGACTACGTGCGCGGGACTTAAGGAACGAATGGTTGGATATCGCGGGTTGATGGCTTTCGCTGCGCTGCTGTTCGCGGCACTCTCGGCAGCGCAGACTAACGGCCACGCGACGAAGGCTGTCGGCAACGCAGAGTTGGGAAACGAAGCCGATGGGACGGACTGGCCCGCCTACGGCCGGACCTTCAGCGAGTCGCGCTTCAGTCCCTTAAGGCAAGTCAATGACTCCAACGTCTCCCGCCTGGGATTGGCCTGGTATCTGGATCTCGACGTTACGAATTCGATCACCGCGCCGGTGGAAGCCGGCGGCATCATTTATCTCGCAGCCGGATACAGCATCGTGCACGCGATCCGGGCTACGGACGGGCAATTGTTGTGGCGCTACGATCCGAAAGTGCCGCAAAGCGCGGGACGGAAGCTGCGGGCAGGCTGGGGCATCCGCGGATTGGCCCTTTGGAAGGACAAGGTCTACGTTGGAACGCAGGACGGGCGATTGCTTGCGTTGGATGCGGGGAGCGGCAAACTGGTTTGGAGCGCGCAAACGCTAGACCCTACCAACGGGGCGTTCATATCCGGCGCGCCCCGCGCGTTCAACGGCAAGATCGTGATCGGCAATGCCGGAGCCGATTTCTCGCCCGTTCGCGGCTACGTGAGCGCATATGACGCCGAGACCGGCACACAGATCTGGCGCTTCTACGTGGTGCCGGGGAAACCTGGCAGCAAGGATGGAGCAGCATCGGACGAGGTCATGGACCGGGCTGCACGCACCTGGACCGGCGAGTGGTGGAAGCTCGGCGGCGGCGGCAATGTCTGGAATTCGATGACGTTCGATCCGGAACTCAATCGCCTGTATTTTGGTACGGGCAACGCCGGTCCAGCAAACTGGAAAATCCGCAGTCCCAAGGGCGGCGATGATTTGTACACCGCGTCGGTCGTAGCCGTCGACGCCGATACCGGCCGCTACGTATGGCACTACCAAACGACGCCGGGCGATGCATGGGACTACGACTCGGCCACCGACATGACGCTCGCTTCCCTGAACATCGACGGGCGCCGGCGCCTGGTGATATTGCACGCCGCGAAGAACGGGTTCTTCTATGTGATCGACCGGGAAAACGGCCGGCTCATTTCAGCGGAGAAATTGGGAAAGGTTACCTGGGCCCAACGGGTGGATTTATCAACCGGGCGCCCGGTGGAGACTCCCGGCGCGCGTTATCGGGATAAAAACGTGCTGCTGTGGCCGAGCTTCCAGGCCGTGCACCATTGGACGCCGCAATCCTTCAGTCCGGTGACGGGATTCGCGTATGTGCCCACCTTGGAAATGGCGTACCCGTTCGGTGATGAGGGCGTCGACAAAAACGATTGGAAGCCCAAGCCGCTCACTCCGGAGTTCGCAGGCTTTACCTCGGGTGATGCGGATGTGCCGAGGGATGCCGGAAAGAGCATTCTCAAAGCATGGGATCCGATCCTTCAAAAGGAGGTCTGGTCGATCGAGACTCCAGGAATATCCGAAGGAGGTACCCTGGCCACTGCCGGAAATCTCGTCATCCAGGGACGCGCCGACGGGCATCTTCACGCCTACTCGGCTGACCATGGTAAGGACTTATGGTCCTTCGATGCCGGAGTTGCGGTCACGGGCGTGCCCATCACCTACAGCGCGAACGGGCGTCAGTTCGTCACAATCACCTCAGGCCCGCTCAATGGGTCCACGGGTGCCTACGGTTCGCTGTCGGCGAGATGGGGATGGGCGTCGCGAGGGTTTCAAAGGCGTCTCCTGACATTTTCACTGGACGGGAAAGTCCGTCTGCCGCCCGCCCCGGCACCCTTCGTTGCCAAGCCGCTGGCGGCGCCGGAATTCAAGATCGATCCGGCATTGGTCGAAGCAGGCTCGCACGAGTATGTGCGCTGCTTGTTGTGTCATGGCACGGGTCTGGTCGCGGGCGGGAATGCACCCGACCTGCGCGCCTCTCCCGTCGTCTTGTCGGCGGCAGGTTTTGCGGCGATCGTCCGCGATGGCGCTCGGGTCAACCGTGGAATGCCTCGATTTGCGGAATTGAGCGACGGTGAGCTCGAATCGCTGCGGCACTTCGTGCGAGCAAAGGCGCGTGCTTCGCTGGAAGAAGAACATGCAAAATCGAGACCCGAAATCGATTATCGATCACGGCGCCATGAGCGTCGGCCAATGGCTGGCGGTTCTCGTCACCGTCGGGCTGAACGCGATGGACGGCATCGACGTGCTGTCGATCAGTTTCGCATCGCCTGGGATTGCGAAGGACTGGGGGGTGGACAAGGCCACGCTCGGCTGGATTCTCTCGATGGAATTGGTGGGCATGGGTTTGGGCTCCGTGCTGCTCGGCGGGGTGGCCGATAAGATCGGGCGGCGCCCGACCATCCTCGCTTGTCTACTTGCCATGACCCTAGGAATGCTCGGCGCCAGTCGCGCCGGCGGCGTCCCGGCGCTGCTGGTGTGGCGGTTGCTGACCGGTCTCGGGATTGGCGGCATGTTGGCTTCGATCAATGCGACCGCCGCGGAACTATCCAACCAACGCTGGCGGAGCCTGGCCGTCGGGCTCATGGTGATCGGTTATCCGTTGGGCGGAGTGATCGGCGGTATGGTGGTGCAGAAATTGCTGGCCGGCGGCACTTGGCACGATGTGTTCATTTTTGGCGGCTGCCTCACGGCAGCATTCATTCCGCTCGTATGGTTCCTGGTGCCCGAATCCGTGGATTTTCTCGATCGCCGGCGCAAACCGGGAGCATTGGAACTCATCAATCGGATTCTGACGCGCTTTGGTCACGATTCGATCCTTGCGCTCACCCAGGGGACTGTGGAATCGGATCAGCGCTCCGTGATGGACATATTCAAACCGGGCTTGATCGTCACGACGGTGCTCGTGACTTTGGGTTATTTCGCGCATGTCACGAGCTTTTACTTCATGATCAAGTGGGTGCCGAAATTGGTCGTCGACATGGGTTTTGCGCCGAAGGCGGCGGCCGGCGTGTTGACCTGGTCGAATGCGGGGGGCGCCACGGGAGTCGCGATCTTCGGACTGATTGCAACGCGCATCAGCCTGAAGGCGCTGACCATCGTCGCGCTCCTCGGCTCGTCGGCAATGGTTGTCCTGTTCGGGCGCGGCCATGCAAACCTCGCGGCGCTCGCGAGCACAGTTGCATTTGCCGGGTTCTTCATCAATTCGGCGATAGCAGGATATTATTTGTTGTTCGCGAAGGTTTTTCCGACGCATGTACGCGCGACGGGCACCGGCTTCGCCATAGGTGTGGGCCGTGGCGGCGCGGTGTTGGCGCCCATCATTGCGGGGTATCTTTTCCAGGCGGGACTCGGGTTGCAGACCGTCGCCACGATGATGGCCGCAGGCTCGCTGCTGTCGGCGGCGGCGCTGTTGGCGCTCAAGGTGCGAGCGGCAGATTGATGCATGCGAAGACCGTTGTCTTGGTTGCTGGCGCATGGCATGGCGGCTGGTGCTACCGGCGAGTTGCGGATCTATTGCGCGCCAGCGGCCACCGGGTCTACACCCCGACGCTGACCGGACTCGGTGAGCGCTCGCACTTGCTCACCCGCTCGATCAATCTATCGACTCACATCGCCGACATCACCAACTTGATAATTTGGGAAGATCTTCGGGAAATCACCCTCGTCGGGCACTCTTACGGCGGCATGGTGGTAACCGGCGTAGCGGATGCATTGACCGATAGGATATCGGCGTTGGTGTACCTCGACGCTTTTTTGCCGACGGCCGGCAAATCCTTCCACGGCATTCTCCCCGCCGAAGTCGCTGCCGCTCAAATAGAGAGTGCGAGTGCAAGCAACGGGCTGTCGGTTCCGCCCATCCCGGCTGCGGCATTCAATGTCAATGAAGAGGATCGGCTATGGGTCGACTCTTCGTGTACTCCCCAACCGCTGGGTACGTTGACCCAACCCATCGAACTGACCGGAAGTCACGCGCGCATCGAAACCAAAACCTACGTGCTTGCGACGGAGAACCCGGCCTCGCTGTTTCAGGATTTTGCGCGCGCCATGAGAAAGGAACCCACGTGCGTCTCTTATGAGCTGCCCTGTGGACACGATGTCATGATCGATCTGCCCCAGGAAACCGCGGCCATCATCGAGGAAACGGTGACGCGTGCAGCGGCCCGTGCGGCTGACGAACGTTAGCTACCTCAAGCGGATCGATTGCGCCAGCTGTCGGCGTAAGCAGTGCGCGCCACGTTCGAATACGGCACGGGGGATACCACGGCCTTGATCTGCACCTGCTTGTGGCGCTCGACCGCAGGTTTGGTGGTGCCGCCATCCGGCTCGCCCCACACGAAGGACAACCTCGGTGCCCGGCGCCGCATAACGCTCATCGAGCATGGCCAACGTGAGCATCTTGCCCTCATTGGCGCTATAGCCGATCCAGGTGGAGAGGCCCACGAGTTTACCGTCCACCGTCACTCGATCGAACGGATGCATCGAATAGACGGCGCTCGGGAACTCGATGAACTTGGCACGCAGACCCTGATCGAACATCGTATAGAGTGCGTCGGTCACCGACACATTGTCGAGAGCCAGCGTGACTTTCTTGCGATGCGGCCCTGCGGCCATCTTCTCCAGCGCCGCACGGCCGATGAATCGTGGTCGAATTTCACGAACAATCCGTAGCCCAGCTCCCAGGGCGAGAGGTAATAATCCTCGATCTTGCTGGAGACGAAACTTCCGCCGATGGAGGCCTTGGCTTCGTAGTGATTTGCCGTCAACCATTCGCGGAAGGGCTTCATTTTCTCGCCGGTGTAGACGGCGGAAGAGGCGAGGGTATCCAGCCCGATTCCAGGGTATTCGACGAATAGCAGCGCCCGCCGACCAGCCTCAAGCCATGCGCCTTGCCGGCCTCGACCAGGGCCGCGTGAATCGCCGGGCCGTCGGTCCCACGGACCCATCAATTCGAATCCCGGCTGCCCGGCCATTCCGTGCCGCAACGCGCGCACCGCACGGCCGGCGATCTCAATGCCGCACATGTTGAAGAATTTCAGATCCGGAGCGGGCGGCCGTTGCCGCCTCGATCACCTTCGAGGCGTTCGGTCCTTGCAGCTGATAGCGGTAGTGGCGACGGATTTGCGGATCGGGACGCGCCGCCGTGCGTTCGTCGTAACTGCACGTCACGTCGCTTACCGCTGATCTCGGCGTTGAACAGCACCCAGTTGAGTGCCGGGTGCACGGCCGACCAAATTGAACTGGTTTTCCGCCAGGTAGAACAGAATACCGTCGCCGATGACGTAGCCGTCATGGCTGCAGGGCACGAACTGCTTGGCCTTGTCGGGTGCAAATCCCTTGAAGCTGTTGATGCCGAGACCGTTCAGAAACTCGAGCGCATCCGGTCCCTCCACCATGAGCTCAGCCATGTGGTAGGACTGGTTGAACAGGACGCAGGTTCCGCCCAGGCGCGCTGTTCATCCCGCCAGTTGGTGTACTCGGCGGGCACGCCGGGATAGACGTTCGGGCCCGCTTGCTGATTGCGCAGGAACTCAACGATGCTGCCGGCGCCGTTCAGCAGCGATTCGAGCGACTGAACAGCACCTCGTGACGGTGAGGACATTGCTATCGTTACGGCATCTTGGCGCTGATCGTGACAGTACCACATCCGCGGCGGGTTGTAGGATGCGACGACCTCGCCGGCGGTGTAATTCGTCGAACCCACGGTGATGTACCGATCGTTCGGTAGGTTGGTTCCCCCGACAATGAACTCGTATTGTCTGCTCGGCGGAATGTAGTGGATTGCCGCGTTGACGGTATTCGTCGAGTCCCTCTCCAGCAGGACCGTGTTCGGACCATCGTTGAACATATGCGCCACGTAGGTGTAGTCGGCCTGAAAGCGCATCGTCCCGTCGTTGGGGAGATGGAAGTCGTAGGTCGGGCTGAAGGTGAACTTGTTCTTCGGCGTCTTCGGCAGTTCGCTGCTCGTACGAGAAGCCGCCGAAACCCGGGACGTACTGCGCCCGGCCGACGGCACGCACTGGCCTGCCGCGTTGGTGTAGTAGAGCAGGCAGGGATTCAGGTAGGTGTAGTAGGCGTCGAGATAGCCGGCCGTCAAGATTCAGCGACAGGCCATTGTCGAACACCGACTGCAACTCGAGTTCCACGCCCTTGATGGTCGCGTTACCCGCGTTCTGATAAACGGGCGACGGGCCTTCCTGAACGTTCAGCTGGATGCCATCGTAGAAGCTGTCGAAGGCCGCCACGTTCGCCTGCAAATGGTGATCGAACCACTGCGACTTCAGACCCACTTCGTAGGTCTTGTCGTACTCCGGATTGAAACCGGGCCATGTGCAGCGACTCGCGATTGGGTTGCGACAGACGGGTGGTCCAGCCGCCCGACTTGAAGCCCTTCGAGAAGCTCGCGTAGGCCATCATGTCCGGGGTGATCTGGTACTGCGTCCCGACGGTCGGCGTAAACACATTCCAGTCCTGGTGGTCCCAAACGTTCGGGAAGTAGCGCAGCGGCTGTCCGGCGACCGGGAAACCCAGCAACTGTTGGCAGGTGATGGGCGGGACACCCGGACCGAGGAAGGTTTGCGGCGTTGGCGTTCGGATCCAGGCAGCCTGAGATCTTGTAAGTTGAATCCGTCCAGATCCGCCTGACCGCCGAGGAATTTCTTGCGCTCCTCCGAGTAGCGGCCGCCGGCCGTCAGTCCCCACTGATCGGTCAGCTTGAAGTCCAGGTGGGAGTACACGGCGTAGGAATCGGTCTTGACGTCATTGTGGAGGTCGTAGACGTACAGATAGCCCGTGTCAAAGGGCACGAAATCATGCACGTAGCCGGCTTCCGTGAAGTAGTACAGGCCGGTGGCATAGTTCAGGCGATCGTTGAGCGCCTTGCCGTTGAGCTGGAGTTCCTGAGAGAACTGGTGCTGCCCCTGACTGTCGGTCACTTCTTGAATCGATCGGGGGTACCGTCGAGGTCGGTGCCGATGTTCCAGGTGATGCCGCGCCAGCCGGTGATCGATTTGAACTTCATGTTGTGGGCGATCTGCCAGTCCAACGTCGCCGATCCGCCGTACGCATCCGATTTCGCAAAGCTCGGACCGTTGGCGTAGGTCGTATCGATGTTGCCGGTCTGCGTGTTGGCAAAGTCCCAGTAAATGCGCGGCGTCTGTCCCGGGTAGATCACGCTGCCGACGCCGTTGGCGCCCTGCGTGACGTACGGGGCGACCGCGGGATAGGCGGCGAGCAGTCCCGTCAGCACCGAGTTGGGCACTCCCACGGAACCCACGCCGCCCAGCGCCGGACTGCCCGGCCATATGGCGGTTCCCGTAGAATCTTCCGGTGGTCGAGTTCCAGGTGCCCACGGCGAGCGGACCGCACAGGCCGTTCGTCGTATTGAACAGGCCGCCGAAGCCGCCGTGTCAGCGCGGCTCGGCGTGGTGATGCACATGTTGTACAGAGTTGCCGAAGATGTTCGTGCCGAACAGCGATCCCGGCGCAGGGCCGCTGGGATACGTAGGTGGTGGCGTTGGCCGTCGTCACGCTGTGGACCATGTTGGCGAGACCCGACTGGTCTTCATGCGTGTAGTCGCCCGCGAGCGTCACATCCAGAACATCCGCTCGCATGCCAGAGCAGCTTGCCGCGAATCGCCTGCACGTTCTGGCCGCCGTTGGCGGACGAACTCTGACTCCCGGGGGCCTTCGGGAAGTCGGTCTGTCGAATCGACTTGGTACGGCGTGCTGCCGATGACGGAATCGGCGGATAAGGCACCACGTTCTGGTAGCCGTCGCGGGTCTGCGAGGACACGCTGACCGTCGTCAGGACGTTGCTCGAGATCGGCATGTCGGCGCGTCAACAGAACGTCGTGGCGGTTGAACTGGCCCACGGTCGCGCTGCCGCTGAGCTTCGATTCGGTACCCGGCGTGTGGGTGACGATGTTGATCGCGCCGCCGATGGTGTTGCGTCCGAACAGCGTGCCTTGCGGACCCTTGAGGATCTCGATGCGATCCACATCCAAGCAGGTTCTGGTTCGCGCCGATGGTGCGCGCGAGATAGACGCCGTCCAGGTAGACGCCGACGCCCGGATCCAGATTGAAGGCGAAGTCGTCCTGGCCGATGCCGCGGATCGACGCCGACAGCACCGAGGTGTCGCCGGAGAACGGCGCGCCGCCGTCCAGATTGACGTTCGGCGTTAGGTTCGACAGGGCATGCAGGTCGGTGAGTCCTTTGCTCCGCAACGTGTCGGCCGGTGAAGGCCGTGATGGCGATCGGCACATTCTGGAGGTTCTCGCTGCGCTTCGTGCGCAGTGACGACAATTTCCTCGCAGTTCATCGGCGAATGCTGTCGATGCGATGAGCATCGACGCGACGGTGGCTGCGACCGAACCTACCGCAAAGCGATGGCAGCGAGCGTTTGCCGGAAGTATGTTTCCAAGCAGTGGTCTTTTAGACATCCCAATTCCCCCAATGATCTTTACCAGGTACAAATCGCGCGTGGTTGGTGCGCGAGCACAATTGCGTTAATTTGCATCCCCCGTCCGGTCCTCTAATTACCTAAACCCGCCGCAATGGGTCGCGTCGGGACCGTACTTGTTCGTTTTATACACCATCGGCGCACGCCTGTTTCAATTCACAGCGCACTCTTATTTGTCCCACAGGGTAAGGTTCGTTGCATAAAAGTCACTACCCCTGCAATCGGGTGCCCGGTGGCAAAGATCAGGATACAGTCGGCGACCGGTCGCTATACTTGACGTATTCCACACAACGATCAGCGAGAGGGTTAAATGGCCATCGCCAGGTATGGATCAACAACGTCTGACCGACGTGCAGAATGTCATCCGCGCGGATATCAAGGCCGGGCTATATCACGGCGCCGTCATCAAAGTGGCGCGTGCCGGTGCGGTCGCGCTGGAGGCGGCCATCGGAGCGCCGACGCGGCTCAGACCAAACCGCTCGCGCTGAATTCGGTGTTCAGCATCTTCTCCATCACCAAGGCATTCACCAATACGCTGGTGCTGCGGGCAATCGAACTCGGATACTTTGCCCTGACCTCGAACGTATCGGAACTGATCCCCGAGTTCAGCGGTCACGGCCGCGAGAAGGTGCAAATCTGGCACTTGCTGTCCCACCAGGCGGGCTTTCCGATCATTTTCGAACTCAAGCCCAATATGTACATCGATCGGTTCGACGAAATGATCGCCGCCGTCATCGAGGTGGTTAAGCCCGTGGAACCTCCCGCACGACGGTGGCCTACTCGCCGCTGGTGAATCACGTGTTGATGGCGGAGTGTGTGCGCCGCAGCGACCCGAAGCGCCGCGGTTACCGCCAAATCGTGCAGGATGAAATTCTGACGCCGCTCAAGATGACCGATACCTCGGTGGGGTTGCGCGCCGATCTGAAGCCGCGCCATGTGGTGCCGGATTTTCGCGGCAACTATCCGATCGGGCATCGCGGGCATAGCAACTTGGGTCCGAACGGAGCGTTTGAGGAAGAACACGCCGAGATGCCCTGGGTGGGTATCGCCTCCACCGTGCCAGACATGTTTCGATTTGCCGAGATGTTCCGGCTGGACGGCACGCTCGATGGCGCGCGCATCCTGTCGCCGGCCACGCTCGCTCTGGCGCGCCGAAACTGGACCGGCGAGAAGCCCAACGAGCTGTATGCGGCTCGAGGCCGCGAGCGCGGCTGGGATCCGGCGCCGGCGTACATCGGTCTCGGGTTTCTCGTTGCGCGGCACGGCGATATGCCGCCACATGTTCGGCACGCTGGCGTCGCCGGGCACCTTCGGCAACTACGGCGCAGGCACGACGCTGTTCTGGGTCGATCCGGAGCGCGATCTCACGTTCAGCTTCCTCTCGGCCGGTCTCATGGAGAGCAATGCCAATACCGAGCGCTTCCAGAAACTGTCGGACATGGTCATTTCCGCCGCGCGCTAGACCGGCCGCGAATCGCTCAGCTTCGGTGCGCGGCAAATCGCGCTTTGACGGGAAGCCGAATGGGACCGTGGCCGATGGTGGTCATCCACGGTTCGGGTTCGCCGGCCGGTTCGAAGTGCTCGATGCTGTCGGCGAGCGCTCCCAGCAGCGCTTCGGCCTCGAGCAGCGCCAGCACCCTGCCCACGCAGGCATGCACGCCGTACCCGAACCCCAAGTTGTCGCGGTTGTTTCTGCGCACGATCGAAACGATCCGGCGTCATCCCAACGGCGCGGGTCGCGGTTGGCGGCGGCGAACATCAGTCCGCAGCGTTCGCCCGCGGGAATGACGATAGCCCTCGATCTGTACCTCCTTCATGGCGATGCGTCCGGCCATGCGCGAGGGTGAATCCCAGCGCAGGCTTTCCTCGAACGCGGCCCTGACCAGCGTGCGGTCGGAGCGCACCAGCTGGTATTGGTCGGGAAATTCGCAGAAGGCGCGGATGGTGTTGGCGAGGGTCAGCACGGTGGTATCCGCGGCCGCCGACAGCAGGATGCCGACCAGCAGATTGGCTTCCTGCGCGGTAACCTCGCCGCGATCGGCCGCCTCGTACATGGCCATGCCGAGGCTTCCGGGAGCGAGGTTCTCACGATTGCAGCACCGGCCCGCCCAGGCGATGACGGCTCGGTGTTCTTCATGGCTTCGTGGAACAACTCGTTCATCGGCCCCATCGTCGCCCACACCATGTTGCCGAAGGCGTACATGTGTTCGCGGCCCTCGAGCGGCAGGCCGATCAGATCGGGCAGCACCTTGTAGACGAACGGCTGCGTGATATCGGTCGACCGCGTCGATGATCTCGCCCTTCGCGCGAGCGCAGACCCTCGACGATGCTCCCGGCGTCGCGGCGAAAGCTTCAGCCATGTGCGACAGCGCCCGCGGCGAGAGCGCGTTCGCCACCACCGCGCGCACGCGGGTGTGTTTGGGCGGATCGTCGGTGAGCAGCAGTTCGGGCCGCACGGAATTCGGATCGTGCCAGGGACGCGACGTGGACGAGAAGCTCTTCCAGTCCCGAAGGCCCGCGGCCACGTGCTCGTAGCGCGCGAGCATGGTGATGTTCTTCCCGCGGCAGCTTGACCACGGGCGCCAGTTCGCGCAGCCGATCGTCGACGCCCGCGCATTCATGACCGATTCGCGCGAGAACGGGTCGATGTCGAATTCAGGAATTGCCTTCGACATGCCACTACCCCGCGGCCGCAATGCCGCCGTCCACGTGCAGAATTTCGCCGTTGATGAACGACGCCGCGCCGTGAGAGCAGAAATGCGCAAGCCTCGGCGTTGTCCTGCTTCGCGGCCCAGCCGGCGCAACGGGATGGAGCGCGTGCGGCGGTCGTATTCCTCCTTGTCGTTGAGCCCGAGCGCGCCCGGAGTCGGCACCGAACCCGGTGCGATGGCGTTGACGCGCACATTGCGCGGCCCCAATTCGGCCGCCAGAACCTTGGTGAGAGTGACGATGGCGCCTTTCACCAGGCTGTAGGCCGCCGTATTCGGGAAACCCTTCTCCGCCACGGGCGAGGCCATGTTGACGATGGCGCCGCCGCGCACCGCATCGTAATGCGCGAGCAGCGCCTGCGCGCCCCAGACGCTGCCGTTGATGCCGATGGCGGTCATTGCGATGAGCGTCTCCGGCGTGATGTTTTCCACCGGTTCGTAGCGCAACAACATCGCGTTATTGATCACGGCGTCGATGCCGCCGCAGGCCTCGGCAAATTGCGCGGCGGCGTGCATCGAACTGGTCGCGCAGGGCGACATCGACCGGTACGCGAATGCCGCACCGCCTGCGGCGCGAATGCGCCTGGCCGTCTCTTCACAGCCGGCGGCTTCGACATCGGTCACGGCCACGATGGCGCCGCAACCGCTAATTTTTCGGCCACCGACTGCCCAGGCCGCGTGCGGCGCCGGTGATGAAGACGCGCTGACCGGACAAATCGGGATAAGCCGCAGCGCCGCTCATACGTTTAGTTTCCAGGCCTGCCGTCGGGCACGATATGCCCTGCCGTAGGCTCGGGAAAGTGACTGCCGATCACGAGAGTGCCGGTATCGCAGAAGCGCTGCACGAAGTCGCAGCGTGTGCGCGCCGCCTGCGGCTTGTCCATGTCGAAGCGGCCTTCGGTGGCGGGAATGGCGATCTGGATCGGATTGTGCATCAAATCGCCGGTAATGACGGCCTGCTCACCGCGCGAGTCGATCAGCACGCTGACATGGCCGGGGGTGTGGCCCGGCGTCGCAATGAGCGAGACTTCATCGGTGAGACGGAAGTCCGGCGTCGATGAATTCTTCCAGTCCCGCCGCGAGGATCGGGTCGATCGAGTCTTGCAGATGGTCCATGTGATGATAGCCGCCGGTGTCGCGCAGATGCTTCCAGTGCTCCCATTCTCGCCGTCCGAACAGATAGCGCGCCTGCGGGAAAGTCGGCACCCATTTGCCATCGACTAGCCGGGTGTTCCAGCCCACGTGATCGAAGTGCAGATGCGTGCACAGCACATCGGTGACTTGCTCTGCCGGGAAGCCGGCGCTGCTGAGATCCTCGAGAAAGCGTGTTCTGCATGTTGCAGAACACTTCGAACTCACGCTTCCGGTCGTTGCCGATGCAGGTGTCGATCATCGCCGTGCGGCCCTTGCGAGCGCAGCACGAAGCACTGGAAGGAGATGATCATCTGGCCAGCGGGCGTGGCGAAGTGCGGCACCAGCCACCCGAACTGCTGCACGTACTGCGGTGTGGCGTCGGGCAGCAACATGCTGATGTCATCTTCAAAGCCGTAGACTTCGACGATGCGCGCGATCTCGACATCGCCCACTTGCCAGTGCTTGATGTGTTCAGCCGCCATTCATAACTCCTCTTGACTTCGCCCGCGTGATCAAATCCGCGGCCTTTTCGGCCACCATCACGATGGGTGCGTTGGTGTTGCCGCCGACAATACCTGGAAAAACCGCGGCGTCCACTACCCTTAGTGCATCGATGCCGCGGACGCTCAAGTGCGGGATCCACTACCGCCATCGGGTCGATGCCCATGCGGCAGCTGCCCACCGGATGATGGACGGTGGCGGCTGCCCTCGCGGATAACGCCTTGAGCTCGGCTTCGCTTCGCAAGCCGCGGCCGGGACGCACTTCGGTGGCCCGATAGCGCGCAAACGCGGCCGTATCGACAGTCGCCGGGCAAGCTTAAGACCGCGCAGCAGCGGCACGCCGTCCGTGACGTCGGCCAGGAGTATTCGGATCATGCGCGGCGCGGCCCGAGGGTCGCTGCTGCGCCAGCCGCACCTCGCCGCGGCTCGCTGGGTAGAGATTTACCACGCTGATGGCGAAGCCATGACCCAAGGGCAGCGGGAACGTATTGGGATTGCGGCGCGCCGGCTGAAACACGATCTGGATATCGGGGCGATCGGCTCCCGCGCCGGTGCCGCTTCGAATGAAGGCGGTCGATTCGAACACATTGCTCGCCAAAGGTCCCCTGCGCGCGGCGGTGTATTCGGCGAGGTTCCAAAGCCACGCGGCAGCGTGCGCCACGATAGTCCGTAGGATGTGGTGTCGCGCATCTCCATAGCAACGATCACGGCCGGATGGTCGTGATAGTTGGCGCCGACTCCGGCCAGATCCGACTTGACCTTGATGCCCAGCGATTCCAAATGCTGTGCAGGACCTTAATCCTGACAGCATCAAGAGCTGCGGTGAGTGAACCGCCCCGGCGCACAGCAGCACCTCGCGCGATGCCAACACCGACCGCGGTCCGCCGGCCGCCGATACATCCACGCCGGTGGCGCGGCCGGCTTCGATGCGAATGCCGGTGACGGCGGTGCGGGCGAGCAGAGTGAGATTGGGGCGTTGCAGAGCCGGCAGCAGGAAGGCGTGCGCGCTCGAATCGCGCCGGCCGCGATGAATCGTACCCTGGCGAAGCCCGTACCCTTCCGGATCAAGGCCGGTGAAATCATCGCAGCGTCGATAGCCGCCGACGGTTGCGAACGCATCGAGAAACGCCTGATTCAGGCGATTGGGTTTCGGGATGAAGGTCACGTGGATGGGACCATCGATGCCGTGCAGACGGGCATCGCGCCGGTCGACGTTGTTTTCCGACAATCGAAAATAAGGCAGCACGTCCTGCCAGCTCCAGCCGGCGTTGCCGGCGGCCGCCCAATCATCGTAATCCTTGGGGTGTCCGCGGTGATAGGCCATGCCGTTGATGGAGCCCGAACCTCCTACCACCTTGCCGCGCGGCAGCGGCAGACGGCGGTTGTCGAGCGCCGTCTGCGGCTCGGTAGTGAGGCCCCAGGTGAGTCCCTTGTGCATGATGGCCGCGCCCACCAGCGCCGGCACTTGGATGAACGGATGGCGCGCCGGGCCGCCGGCTTCGACCAGGCACACGCGTGTGTGCGGGTCCTCGGACAACCGCGCGGCCAGTACACATCCGGCGGTGCCTGCGCCCACGATGACGTAGTCGAATGGGGTGTTGATCGTCACGGATACTTTGTGAGCGGACAACCGAGGCTTAATCAGCCCCTGCGAAACGGCAGCGTCAGCAGAAAGAGAATGAGCCGCGGCGACAGCAGTTTGAGCGCCGCACGCGCGGCCTTAGGATTCAAGCGCGCGTTCATCGGCATCGCGCCGAACACCTTGCCTTTGATGAGCAGCGAGTTGCCGTCCCGCTCCAGCGCGCTCACGGTCAGAAGTTCGCTGCCGTCGCTGGAGTGCAGCTTCACTTGACGCGCCCCTGCTTCTCGAAATTCATGCCTAGCGCTTCGAACATTTTCATCGCCGTACCCCGCCCGGCGCCGAACACGCCGCCGCCTGGATGCTGGAACGGTCCCACCAAATAGAAGCGGTCGAGGCCGGGCACGGTGTATCCCCCTAGTTCCGGCGTCGGGCGATGCGCGCCGCTTTGATACGTGGCGGTGGCGATGCCGTGCAGGTCACCGCGTCGGAAGCTTGGGCTGGTGCGTTCCATGTCGAGGGGACTGTCGATGTGGGCCTTGAGCACACAGTCCGGAACGTTCGCGACGAATTTAGAGAGGTGGCCCAGCATGCGATCCGCGTATTCTTGTTTGGATTCGTCCCAGCTGCGGCCATCCGGACGGTCGTAAGGGACATAATCCCATAAATGCAGAATGGCCTTGCCCGGGGGCACGCGGCTCGGGTCGAACTGCGAGAGAGAACCGAGACCCAGCAGCGGGTAGGGCATGAACTGACCGTAGCGCAGTTCATCGAAGTCCCGCCGCAGGGTTTCGTAGCTCATCGGCAGCATCTCGACCATCACCCCATCGATCGCGTCTCGGCTTCGAAACTTCAACGGCTCGCTGAGCGCAGCGTGCACCGTAATGCAGGCCGCGGGCGTAATGTGGGTGGCTTCTGCCCCGGCGCGCACTTTGGAATCCATTCCCTCGATCATGCCGCCGAGCAGGTGGGGATGAATGGCACCGATGACGGCGTCTTTCGCCGCAAAGCTGCGGCCATCGACGGTCTCGACGCCGGTGGCCCGGCCGTTGGCGACCTTGATGCGCGCCACATCGGCATTGGCGATGATGTCGCCGCCGTGGTCCCGGATACAGGCGATGAGGGCATCGGTCAAACGGCCGGCGCCGCCGCGCGCAACACCGAAACCGTAGCCCTCGAGAAAGCCGAGGAACACGTAAACGCCGATGGCGGTGGCCTTTTCATCGGGAGACACCAAGTTCTCGCCGGCCACGCGCGCGAAATGCATGCGCACCTGTTCGTTTTCAAACAGATCGCAGAGCAAATCGTGACTGCTCATTTGGATCACGCGCCACAGCTCGCGACCTTCGCGGCTCTGGTCAAACATCGCATAAGTGGCACCGACGGGCGCGGGCGGCGCATACAGCGAGGCCGCGATCATAGGCAGCCAGGCGGCGGCCTGCAGCGATACCTTGCGAAAAGCTTCGGCATCGCGCTTGGAAAATTTCGCGATCTCGGCCGCCGACTTCTCGCGATCGCGATGCAGTTTGAGCGTGCGGCCATCCTCGAACACCGACATCATCGGCACGTCCGGGAATATGTATTCAAGTCCATAGCGCGACTTCAACCCCAGCTCGTCGTTCTTCAGCAGGGGGTTGGCCTGAATGAAAATATGGCTCATGGAATGTTGGTCGTGGCGGAAGCCCGGCAGCGTGAGTTCGCGCGAGAGCACCCCGCCGCCGAACCAAGCGTTGCGCTCGAGTACGAGTACTTTCTTGCCGGCCGCCGCCAGATAGGCGGCAGCCACGAGCCCGTTGTGGCCTGACCCCACGGCAACGATATCGGCGGCTGTCATTGTGTTCGTTTCCGGAGTTGCTTGTTGGAGCAGATCCCGCGAGCATACCGATATGGCTCCGATTTATGAAATCTGCGCGGTCCGTTATGCCCATCTCGAGCGGACGGCCAGCCACAATTTCATCGGCGGCGATGAGCACGACGGCCCCATGCCGCTGGATTACTACGTCTGGACGATCCGGGGTCCCGGCGTCTCATTCGTGCTCGATACCGGATTCGATGAGGCGATGGGCGCCGCGCGCGGGCGGCAGCTGGTGCAGCCCGTCGAGGCGGGGCTTGCGGCCGTGGGCGTCGATGCCGCGCAAGTGACGGATGTCATCATCAGTCATATGCACTACGACCACGCAGGCAATCACGAGTTGTTTCCACGCGCCCGCTATCACCTGCAAACCGAGGAGATGGCTTTTTGCACCGGTAGCGCGATGTGCCACGCCGTCATGCGTGGGGCTTATGACGCGCGCGATGTGCAGGCGATGGTCGGCAAGCTGTTTGCGGGTCGAGTGACCTATCATGACGGAACCGCGGAGCTGGCGCCGGGCATCACGCTTCATCGCATCGGCGGCCATACGCGCGGCCTGCAGATCGTGCGCGTCCATACGCAGCGCGGTTGGGTGGTACTGGCATCGGACGCAGCACACTTCTACGCCAATTGGCTCGAGCGGCGGCCATTTCCGATTCTCGACAATGTCGCCGCCTACCTCGATGCTTTCGCGACCATCGAGGCGTTGGCGAGTTCGCCCCAACATGTCATTCCGGGGCACGATCCGTTGGTGCTGGCGCGCTATCCGGCGGCGCACGCCGGTCTCGACAATCACGCCGGTCTCGCCAATGCAGTGCGCGTGGATCTCGATCCGCACAGCTGACGCGGTTGGCTGCCAGACTGCTAGACTCGGGCTTGCAACGCTGACACAGGGGTTTGCGTGGAAAGAATTGCCTTCATCGGCGTAGGCCGCATGGGCTCGGGTATGGTGGCGCGACTCATCGCGGCCGGGCACGAGCTCACGATTTATGATCCGGTGGCCTCCGCCATGACGCCGCTGGCAGCGTTGGGCGCGAAGGTCGCAAGCTCTGCGACGGACGCCGCGGCGTCAAGCACGGTAGCCATGGCCAGCGTGCCCGGTCCCGCCGATGCGCGCGAGACTGCGCGGCAAATCGCCGACTCACCTACGATCAAGGTTTTCGTCGATCTCTCCACCTCGGGTCCTGCTGCGGCGCAAGCGATCGCGGGAATGCTCGCGCCGCGCGGGATCGCTGCTATCGACGCGCCGGTATCAGGAGGGGTGAAGGGGGCCGCCGCGGGCAAGCTCGCGATCATGGCTTCCGGCCCGGCGCCGGCCATGCAACGAGTACGCCCGCTCCTCGAAGTACTGGGCAGAGTCTATGAGCTCGGCGAGAAGCCGGGCCTAGGCCAGACGGTGAAGCTCGCCAACAACCTGATGTCCGCGGCATCGCTCGCCATTGCCGCTGAGGCGCTGGCGATGGGAGTCAAGGCCGGGGTCGATCCGGCCGCGATGCTCGACGTGCTCAATGCCTCGTCGGGGCGCAACAGCGCGACACAGGACAAGATTCCGAAGCATGTGCTCAATCGCAAATTCGATTTTGGATTTGCCAATGCACTGTCGTTCAAAGACGTGCGGATGTGCCTCGATGAGGCGGAGGCACTGGGTGTGCCGATGGTCGTGGGCGCGGCCGTGCGCCAAATGTTATCCATTACACACCAGATCCATGGTTCGGCGGCGGACTGCACTGATCTGGTGAAGGTCGTAGAAGACTGGGCGGGTTGCCAAATCGGCGGTATAGAGGAGTAAGGCTGTGGGACAGGATCGATTCGACAAGGGAATGAAACTACGCAAGCAGGTGCTGGGCGCTGAGTATGTGGAGCGCTCGATGGCAAGCGCCGACGAATTCAGCATGCCGATGCAGGAGCTCTCGACTGAATACTGCTGGGGCTATGTGTGGACACGCCCGGGGTTGGCGCTGCGCGAACGCAGCCTCATCAATATCGCAATGATCAGCGCGCTGAATCGACCGAATGAGCTGAAGCTGCACGTCAAGGCGGCGCTCAACAATGGCGTGACGCGCGAGGAGATTCGCGAAGTGCTGTTGCAGGTGGCGGTGTATTGCGGCGTGCCGGCCGGCATCGACAGCGTGCGAATCGCGCGCGAGGCCTTTGCCGAGCTTGATCAGGCGAAGCAGGGGTAATAGACATGGTCACCGCACGCACACCGCAGGAACAGCTGGTGCTCGATTTCTTCCGTACCTTGAGCAGCGGCGAACTCGAGGCCATCCGCGCGACTCTGCATCCGGAAGCCACCTGGCAGCCGATGGTCGAGGGTGTGCCGGGAGCCGGCGTGCATGGACCGCGCGACAAGATCGTCGATGAGTTTCTGGCGCCCGTGCGCGGACTGTTCGTCCCCGGCGATCCGAAGACCACCGTCGATCGCATGGTGTCGACCGGCGACACCGTGATGTGCGAATCGCGCGGCAGGGGAACGTTGCGCGACGGCAGGCCCTACGACAATCGCTACGCCTGGAGCATCGACGTACGGGACGGCAAAATCTTCGCCATCCGCGAATATATGGACAGCCACTACGTCGCGACCCTGTTCGGCGGCGGCGCATGACCCAGCACCGCTGTCGCAGCGGCCGATGAGCGATGCCTTCGATTACGTGATCGCCGGCGCCGGCACGGCGGGTTGCGTCCTGGCCAATCGACTGTCAGCCGAAGCGGGCGTCACCGTCGCCCTGATCGAGGCGGGGCCGCCCGATGACGACCCCGCGATTCACGTGCCGGCGATGGTGGCGAAGGCCATCGGGAATCCGCGCCAGTCTTGGGGCTACCAGACCGTGCCGCAGCGTCACGTCGATAACCGCACACTGCCGGTGCCTCGCGGCCGTGTGCTCGGCGGTTGTTCGTCGATCAATGGCATGGTGTATTTCCGCGGACATCCGCGCGAATTTGACGAATGGCAGCAGCCCGGCTGGGGGTACGCCGATCTTTTCCCCTATTTCCAGCGATTGGAGAACTACGCGGCGGCACACACGCCGCAGCGCCAGCGGGGCGGCCCGGTCAACGTCATCGATATTCCCAAACCCAATCCGCTGGTTCGGCGCTTCCTGGCGGCCGCCGACACACTCGGCCTGCCGCGGTGTGCCGATTTCAACGGCGGCGATCCGGAGGGATTCGGCCCGCGGCAGGCGGCGATCCGCGACGGGCGGCGCGAGTCCGGAGTTACGGCGTACCTCAATCCCGCGCGGCGCCGTCCGAATCTCAACATCGTGACCGACGCGCTGGTCACCCGGGTGTTGTTCGAGGGCCGCCGTGCAACGGGCGTCGAGATCGAGCGCGGCGGCGCGCGCAGTATCGTGCATGCGCGTCGCGAGGTCATCGTCGCCTGCGGCACCTACGGCTCACCGCAGCTGCTGCAACTCTCAGGCGTTGGCGATGCCGCTGCTCTTCAATCCTTAGGTATCGTGCCGCTGCTTGATCTGCCGAGGGTCGGCAGAAATCTGCACGATCATCCGGCCGCGTCGATCTCCGTACGCACGGCCAACACTGAATCCTACGGCCTGTCGTGGCGAACGGTGCCGCGAAGCGTGGGCGTGGCCGCGCAATACCTGCTGCTTCATTCCGGGCCCCTGGCGAGCAATGTGTTCGAGGCCAATGGCTTCATGCGTTCGAGGCCGCAGGCCGATCGCCCCGATTTGCAGATCATCTTCATGCCGGCGCATCGCAATGCCGACGGCCACTGGCTGCCGCGCGGGCATGGCTACGGCATCATCTTCGTGAACGTACGGCCGGCCAGCCGCGGCAGCGTCACGCCGGTCAGCAAGGACCCGCACGACAAACCAGCGATCGATTTCAACTTCCTCGCCGCGCCTGGCGACATGGATGTGCTGGTGCGGGGATTCGAGGTCGCGCGTTCGATTCTGTCGGCGCCGTCCTTCGCGCCGCTGGCCAGCCGCGAGTTTTCGCCCGGGCTTAAGGTGCAAGCGCGCGCCGAGATCGAGACGCATATTCGCAACTCCTTGGTCACAGTGCACCATGCCTGCGGAACATGCCGCATGGGCGATGTCGTGGATAATTCACTGCGGGTCAAAGGTGTCGACGCTCTGCGTGTGGTGGACGCTTCGGTCATCCCCACCGTGATCGCGGGCAACAGCAATATTCCCGTCAATGCGTTGGCCGAGCGGGCGGCGGATCTGTTACTGGAGAAGCTCAAGTGAAAGACTTTGAAGGCAAGAAGATCATCGTTACGGGAGGTGCCGGAAGCATCGGGCATGCAACGGCCGGGGTGCTGGCGGCGAGGGGCGCCGATGTTCTATTGGTCGATATCAATCGCGACGGGCTGGAGGAGCGCCGCGGCGCCATCGCGGCCTTCGGCACACAAGTCGAAATTTTTCATGCGGACGTCAGCCGATCGGATGCGGTGCAGGGCTACGTCGCCGCAGCACGCAAGGCCTTCGGCCGTATCGACGGGCTGTTCAACAACGCCGGCACGGAGGGCAAGGTTGCGTCGATCGAGAATTATGACGAGGCCGAATTCGATCGCCTGATCGCCGTAAACTTGCGCAGTATATTTTTAGGATTGAGGCATGTGATTCCGGTAATGCTGAGCCAAGGCGGTGGCGCGGTGGTCAACACCGGGTCGATCGCCAGTGAACGCGGGCTTGCCGGAGCGTGCGCCTACAACGCCGCCAAGCATGGGGTGATTGGACTTACGCGCACCGCCGCCGCCGATGTCGGTGCCCGAGGCGTACGCGTGAACGCGGTGATGCCGGGCGTCATTGAAACGCCGCTGCTGGAAGCCATGCTCAAGACCCTGTTTAACGGCGATGTCGAGCTCGGCAAACGGACCTTGGGCAAGGTGGCACCGCAGGAGCGCATCGGGCAGCCGAAAGAAGTCGCCGAGACCGTCGCGTTTTTACTGTCGCCCATGGCGAGCTTCGTCAACGGCGCGGCCTGGTCGGTGGACGGCGGCGCGCTTTGTACCATCCGCCACTAATATCACCGGTCGCTGGAACGCTATGTCAACTTCAATGAGCCGCTACCAGTGGCTGCTGGTGGCTCTGCTGAGTGCGAATTTCGGCGTCGTATTCTTCGATCGCAATGTATTCAGCTACCTGACATCGTTCATCCAGGCGGATCTACACCTCAGCAACTTTCAGATCGGCAACATTGCATCGGCTTTTTCCTTCAGCTGGGCGATTGCAGGGCTCGGTATGGGGAGCCTCGTGGATCGGTTCGGGCGCCGCAAGCTGATGCTGGTCGTGGCAACCGTGGTCTTCTCGATGGCGTCGGTGCTCTCGGGCTATGCATCCGGATTCGCCTGGCTGCTCGGAGCCCGCCTGTTGATGGGCGTTGCAGAGGGCGGCATCATGCCCATTACGCAGACGCTGATAGCGGCGGAGGTGCCTCATGAGCGCCGCGGGCTCGCGCAGGGCATCACGCAGAACTTCGGCGCCAATCTGCTGGCGAACACGCTGGGTCCTGTGATCATCGTGTGGATGGCGATCCGCTTTGGCTGGCGCAACGCATTTTTTCTTGCCGCCCTACCGGGCATCGTCATGGCGCTGCTGATCGCGACGCTGGTGCGCGAACCCGCCACGGCGCCCGGATCTTCTCTTGAACGGAGCGGGTTCGCCGCCGCGCTGGCCGATCGCTCCATACTGCTGTGCATAGCGATATCGACGCTGCTCGTGGCCTACCTCATGGTGCTTTTCACATTCACCCCGCTGTATCTCATCCAGGTACGCGGGTTCGACCAGCGCCACATGAGCTGGATCATGTCCTCGTACGGCGTGGCCTCCATGGCCGTTGCGTTCCTGGTACCGGGATCCTCCGACCGGTTCGGCCGCAAGCCCGTTATCTTCGTGGCTGCGTTGATGGGTTTGGTGCTGCCGCTTGGCTTATTGTTCATCAGCGGCACGCAACTCGTGCCGATCATCGCCTGCATCGCGGTGGGCGCGGCCTTGAGCGGCGTGTTTCCGCTGGCCATGGCGACAATCCCGTCGGAGATCATGGGCCCGGCCAGAACCGCTACCGCGCTGTCTCTGACGATGGGAGTCAGTGAGATTCTAGGCGGGGTTTTGGCACCGAGCGTTGCCGGCAAGGTGGCCGACCTTAAGGGACTGGGCACGACCTTGTGGATTTTGGTCGGCATCATCGTCGCGATCGTCGTGCTGGCCGCGATGCTGCGTGAGACGGCGCCCGCGGCGCTGGCGCGGGAGAAACACGTGCGCTAAGGGCAGATTCCTTGTGCTCTCCCGGTTGGCTGGGGACGCCGTCGTGAATGTATCATGCCCGAAACCGGGAAAAGCGAACGACACCATGACAAAGCCAATTGAAATTATCGGTTCCTTCTGGACGCTCGCCGTCGGAGCGGATCCGCTCGGCGATCAACGCTGCCTGCATGATTTCCGGACGCGCGTGGAGGTCGCGGCGAAAGCCGGATTTACCGGAATGGGATTTTGGCACGCGGATATCCTCGAGATCAGGAAGAAATACAGCTTTAAGGATATGAAGCAAATCCTGGACGCAAATGGCATCGTTCATGTTGAAGTCGAATGGCTGCTCGACTGGTTTTGTACCGACGCACGTAGGACGGCGTCGGATGAAACCCGCACGCTCCTTCTCGAGGCGGCCGAGGTTTTGCGCGCCCGGCATATCAAGATTGCCGATCTTGGAAATGATAGCGCCGATGTTGCGCAGATGACGGAGGAGTTTGCGCCGCTTTGCCGTCAAGCCGCCGAGCGCGGAACCAAGGTCCTGTTCGAAATGCTGCCCGCGCAATTCTCGCGTGTGCCCTCGCTCGATCAGGTGCTGGCGATCACGCGCGGATCCGGCGTGAGCAACGGCGGCATCATGCTCGATAATCTGCACTTGCAGCGCATCGGCATCGGCTCCGATGAGATCGTCCGCAAACTTAAATCCAGTGACTTGATGGGTGTCGAAATCAACGACGGCACTCTCGCCGTGCCGTTGAAATTCGAAGATTCCGTCGTCAACAAACGCTTGCTGCCCGGCGATGGCGAGTTTGATATCGCTGCGTTCCTCAATGCTCTCTGGTCAGTCGGATATGACGGGCCGATCGGCGTCGAGGTACTGAATGAATACATTCGCAAATGGGACCTCAAGACCGCGGCGGCCGAGGCGTTCGAAAAAACGCAGCGAGTGCTGATCTCGGCGCGTCAGGCGCGGAAGTAGCCGGGGAGCCCCATGACCGAGCCAACACTGGCCGACTGGACCGAAATGTACGAAGCCCTCTGGCGGATACGCCTGTTCGAAGGCCACGTACAGAGGCTCGCGGCAGCGGGCGAGATCCCCGGATTCCCGCACCTGTCCACCGGGCAAGAAGCCGTGGCAGTCGGGATCTGCACGCAGCTCAAACGCGATGACGTGCTGTTTACGAGCCATCGCGGACACGGCCATGTGCTCGCCAAGGGCAGCGACATCGAGGCGACTTTCGCCGAGATTCTGGGCCGCCAAACCGGCTTGTGCGGCGGTCGCGGCGGTTCGATGCACTTGGTCGACGCGGCGAAGGGCGTGCTGGGCGCGACCGGCGTCGTGGCGGGCAATCTCGCGCTCGCAGCGGGTGCCGCGTGGGCTCTGCAATCGCAGGGCAAAGAAAATATCAGCGTGGTTTTTTTCGGCGATGGTGCCACGGGCGCCGGCGCGTTTCACGAGACGCTGAATCTCGCCGCGCTGTGGCGCCTGCCGGTGCTGTTCGTTTGCGAGAACAATGGGTACGCTGAGTTCACGAGCCGCGAGGAACACTCCAACGTCAAACACGTGAGCAGTTTCGCGGCACCCTACGGCATTGCCACGCAGACTATCGACGGCAACGATCTGACGGCGGTATTCGCGGCCGCGGGAGTTGCAATCGATACCCTGCGCCGGGGCGCCGGTCCCTATCTTCTCGAGTGCATGACCCATCGCATGGCGGGGCACTACGTAGGCGACTCGCAGCAGTATCGATCTAAAGAGGAGCTCGCGGAGATTCGCGAGAAATGTCCCATCGAGCGCCTGAAACGCTACCTCGTGGAGCGCGGGGTCAACCCGCAAGAGCTCGAGGCCATCGCCGAGCGCGCACGGAACACGGTGCTGCAGGCGGTTCAGCGCGCGATCGAGGCGCCGCGACCCGATCCGGCAACCGTGCGTGAATACGTCTACCGTTCGCCCGCACTCGCGGGGATTCCGGGGTAGCTTTCCATGCAGCACACGTTCATCGAGATCCTGCGCCGAGCGCTCGACGAGGAATTGGCGCGCGACCCTGCGGTATACCTCTTGGGCGAGGACGTCGCCGCGGGCGGCGCTTTCGGCGTCACTCGAGGCCTCGCGCAGAAGCACGGGAGCGCTCGCGTACGCAACACGCCGATCAGCGAGGCGGCCATCACCGGCCTCGCCACCGGGGCCGCTCTGTGCGGCCTCATACCCGTGCTCGAAATCATGTTCATCGATTTTGCCACGCTGTCGATGGATTGCCTGGTGAACCAGACCGCGAAGTATCGCTACATGTCCGGCGGTCAGCTCTCTGTTCCCTTGGTTGTGCGAACGCAGGCGGGCGCCGCGGGCGGAGCTGCCGCGCAACACTCGCAGAGCCTCGAAGCCTGGTTCATCCACGTGCCGGGGCTCGTTGTGGTCGCGCCGTCGACGCCCGCCGAGGCTTATGGCCTTCTGAAGAGTGCGATCCGGCTCGGCGAACCAGTGCTCTTCATCGAGCACAAGCGCTTGTACACGATGAAAGAGGAACTTGCGGAGGGCGCCGAATTGACGCCGATCGGCAAGGCGCGAATCGCGACGCCGGGCACTGATGTCACCGTGATCGCCTATTCGGCGATGGTGCAAAGCGCGCTCGAGGCGGCACGGGAACTCGCGGACTCAGGCATCTTCGCGGAAGTCATCGACTTAAGGACGCTGCTGCCGCTCGATATGGCGACGATTTCGACGTCGGTGTCGAAGACCCATCGCGCGCTCATCGTGCATGAGGCTGTGCGCAACGGTGGTGTGGGCGCTGAAATTGCAGCGCGCATCGGCGCGGAACTCTTCGATCAACTGGACGCTCCGGTGCTGCGCGTAGGCTGCAGCTTTGTCCCGATTCCCTTCGCTCCTGAACTGGAACGGGCGTTGCTGCCGGGGAGCGCGGATATTGTGCGCGCTGTGCGCGAGATCATGGAGTAGCGTCAGTGCCCCTGGTTGCGCAGGAAATTCCGAAGGTCGGTCTCGTGATGGAGGAAGTCAAGGTCGTCCGTTGGCTGAAGAGCGTCGGCGAGCACGTGGTTGCCGGTGAGCCGCTGCTCGAAGTCGAGACCGAAAAGTCCGTCGTTGAAATCGAGGCGGCTGCCACCGGGACGCTGACCGAGATTCTCGTGCAGGCCGAGAGTGTGGCAACTGTCGGCGATCAAGTTGCCTGGATCGAGTCTGCCGAGGCGCAGAATGCGCGCGCCCCTTCAGCGCAGCCACGCGCGGCGGATCCCAAGACCATCGCGCCGACAGCCCCGACAGCCCCGACAGCCCCGACAGCCGCGACAGCCGCGACGGCGGCGCGCGGCGGAGAACGTATCTTGAGCACTCCCGTCGCGCGTAAACTCGCTGCCGAACGAGGCGTCGATCTTGGCGCAATCGCCGGCACCGGGCCCGGTGGACGGATTCAGCTGGACGATGTGCAACGAGCCAGCGGCGCGCCGCGTGCGGCCGACTCAGCGGCGCGGCCTTTGTCCCCCATGCGCCGCGCATTGGCGCGCGCCATGACCTTGAGCAATGCCGCTGTACCGCAGTTTACGGTCTCGTTCTCGGTCGACTGGACCGAGATGAAGGGATTGCGCGGCGAGTTCTCTCGGCGATTGTCTGATGCTTCAATTAAACTTTCAGTGAACGATTTCCTGTTGCAGGCTGTCGCCCGAGCGCTGATCGAGTTTTCTGCTTTGAATGCCACGTTCTCAGGCGATCCCGAGTCTACCGACGCCCACCTCGTACAGGCGAGCGGCGCGCATATCGGTCTTGCGGTTGCAGTCGACAATGGACTGCTCGTACCGGTGCTCCATAATGTCGAGCAACTGAGCCTCGCGGAAATTGCACGGCATCGGCAGGATTGCGTTGAGCGCGGCTTGAAAGGCCGGCTGAAGCGCGAAGAGCTCGACGGCGCCACGTTCAGCATCTCGAATCTCGGGGCGAACGGACCTGACCGATTCACGGCGATCATCAATCCACCGCAATCCGCGATTCTTGCCGTTGGCCGCCAGCGCGATTGCGTCGTGGCGAGAGGGGGAGCCGTCGCCGTGCGCCCGCTGTCAGACCTCACGCTGACGGTCGATCACCGCGTGGCCGACGGCCGTCTCGCCTCGCAGTTTCTCGCGCGCCTGGTCGCGATACTCGAGGGTCGCGACTGGCGCGTGGAGTAACTTCGCGCCGGCCGTCAGCGCCGTCCCTGGAGTACCTTTCGGACCGCCGCGATGATCCGTTCCTCATCGGGGATCACATGCGCCTCGAGCGGCTCGCTGTAGGGCACTGTCGTGTCGCGCGCGGTAACTTGCACGATCGGTGCCTTGAGCGAGGAGAATCCATGCTCCGCGACATCGCCCGCGATGATGCCGGCGACAGTCGCGTGGCGAGGCGCCTGATCGACCAGAACGAGGCGTCCGGTCTTGGCCACCGATTTGAGGATGGTTTCGAGGTCGAGCGGCGCGACCGTGCGCGGGTCGATCACTTCTGCGTGAATGCCTTCTTTGGCGAGCTTCTCGGCCGCAGCAAGCGAGCGCTGTACCATCCAGCCGGTCGCAACGATCGTGACGTCGCCGCCGGGTCGGCGAATCTCGGCCTTGCCAAATGGAACTAAGTGCTCGCCGTCGGGCACCTCGCCCATTTCTAGCGTGAGCAGGTAGTGATGCAGGAAAACCACGGGATTGTCATCGCGGATCGCCGTCGCCATCAGTCCCTTGGCGTCGGCCGCCGTCGAGGGCACGACGACCTTAAGTCCGGGAACTCCCATGAACAGCGCAGTCAGCGACCCGGTGTGCTGACCGGCCCAGCCGCAGGCGAAGCCGAAACCCGCCTTCAGTACCAGCGGCACTTTCACCTGCCCGCCCGACATATAGCGGAAGCGGGGTGCTTCATTGACGACTTGATCCATGGCGACGAGCATGAATTCCGCCATATAGAGCTCAACCACCGGACGCAAGCCCGCCATCGCCGCGCCAATGGCGATACCGATCTCCGCGGTCTCCGAGATGGGCGTGACCCGGACGCGATCGTGTCCATAGGCGGCGACGAACTCGTGGTTCTCGGTCGTTGCCATGTTCTGGCCGAAGTAGAGGACGCTCGGGTCGCGCCGCATTTCCTGATGAATGCCGGCGTCGATGGCGGCGATAAAGGGAAGCTGTGCCATGTGTGTCGCTCCGGCTCAGGCGTAGATGTTTTCGAGTGCAGACTCGAGCTTAGGGAATGGACTTTTGACGGCGAAGGTTACCGCCTGATCCATTTCCTTCGCGACTTGCGCGCCGAGCTCGTCGGCCTTCGCGGGAGTCAGCGCGCCGCTCTTGATCAGGGTGGCGCGAAAGCGCGGTACCGGATCGCCGCGCAGCGCCGCCTCGTATTCCTCACGCTTGCCGAACACGGTAATTGCTTCGTGCTCCGGGTAGTGCAGCGGCACTCCGGGCGGTGCGATGATGTTGCCGTGCGCGGACAGCCGGTAAACCTTCGACTCGACCAGCGTCGGGCCGGCGCCGGTGCGAGCTCGCTCGACGGCCGCGCCGACGGCGGCGAATACCGCCAACGGATCCGTTCCGTCGATGGTGACGCCGGGCATCGAATACGCTTTGGCTTTGACGGCAAGCGGTTCGCCATTCGCGGCGTTCGCGTCCTCCTGTTCGGAGGTTGTCACGACGTTGTAGCCGTTATTCTCCATCACGAAGATTACCGGCAGTTTCCATAGCGAAGCGATGTTGAGCGTCTCGTGGAACGCGCCCTGTTTCGACGCGCCGTCACCGAAGAAGCAGTACACGACTTCGGATTTCTTGCGGATCTGCGCCGCCCAGGCGGCGCCCGCAGCGTGGGGAATGCCGGCGCCCACGATGCCGGAGGTGCCGAGGAAACCGCGCTTGACGTCGGTGAGGTGCATGGACCCCCCGAGGCCCTTGCACAGGCCGTCCGCGCGGCCGTAAATCTCGGCCATCATGGCGTTAGGGTCGCTACCGAGGGCCAGCGGATATCCGTGGCAGCGGTAGGTGGCGAGCGCAGCGTCGCCGGCGCGGAAGTGGCAGAGCGAGCCGACGATCGACGCCTCGGCGCCATCGGCGAGGTGCGTATGGCCGCGGATCACGCCGGGATGCTCGGTGAAGGTACGCTTCACGCGCTCTTCGAACTCGCGGATGCGCAGCATTTGCGTGTAAATCCATATCTGCCGTTCGGCGTTAGGTGCCTGCACGCTCATTTGATGTCCCTTGATTGAATGGCGACCGTCGTTGCAGTCGACTGTAGCACCGGAGGATTCGATCCTGGCTTCCTTAAGAGTCTAATTCCGCTTCACAGTCGGTTGAGTGAAATGATAGCACCGCAGCGTTCAGGCGCTTCGGGGGATCTTCGGGATGAACGCCAGAAATCGGCGTGGGTTATCCACGAAGATTCCGTGCAGCGTGCTCTGGGTGACGCCGGCCTTGCGCAGAGTGGGTCCGAAAACGGTCACGGTCATCGCGTACCCGGCGCCGCCGTTGCGTTTGAGATCGGAGGCGAAAGAGAAATCGGATGAGAACAAGAGCTTGTCTGCGTAACCGGACTCCAGGAGCGCCAACACGGCGGGCACTTGATCTTTATCGCCTGGGCCGCCTTGGCGGTCGAAACCGACGAATGCGCCCCGCTTGCAAATAGCCTTTTGAACCGCAGCCGTGGAGTCCGTCAGCCCGCCAAGATGTCCGATCGCGACTCGCTTGGGGTCGACTCCCACCGACTCCAACACGTCGAGCTGTTCCAGCGCGCCCTTGCCCATATTCGTGTGAGTGAAAATCGGCAGATTCGTCGCGAGATGTGCTTTGCCTACGGCGCGGAACACTTTCCTCTCGTCGGGAGTCATTGCGTTCCAGGTTCCGATCTCGCCAAACGCGCCGATCGCATCGGCCTTCACCTGTCGGAGGAGTTCCTGGGTGATCTTATCCTCGTCCCAGCGGGCAATCTCCGGCGGATAGAATGGCTGGGTGTAATACCCGGTCCCTGCGACGATCGGCATCCCGGATTTCAGCGACAGCTGCTTCAGGAACTGAAAATTCCGGCCCATGTCCGGGTGGCCCGCGTCCACGATGCACGCGACGCCTTGCGCCGCTGCCGAACGCATTTCTTCCGACATGACATCGAGATCCTGCATCATCCTCCGCTGTTCGGGGGGCGGAAGCGAAGGAAGGACCGCATCCGGACCCAGCAGGGTGCGGAACTCGGACATGACCCTCGGCATGAAATCGAAGCCAACCGACAAGTGCTCATGAAACAGCGTTGCGCCACCCGCAAGCGCTTCGGGCGGCATGTCCTTTAGGACCGCACGGATCACCGCTGCGCTTGGGAATCGGAGCTCGCCTTCTGCTGCGCCGAGACTCTGCGCGAACGCGGCGGCGGCGCTTGCGCCGATCAACCGGATGATGTTGCGGCGATTGGGCAACGCTGACATAAAACTCCTCGGCCGGGTGTGAACAGCCGGACTGTAATTCAACCCTACGGAATGCGCCAATGGCTGATGGAAAATCTCGATCGCGCACTCGTCGCGACGCTCGCCAAGGATTAGCATGCGCGTGGTAAGAAACTCCGCCCGGAAGCTCTACTAGCATTTGAGGACCTTGATCATGGCTAAGATCATCGGCGCAATCGCAACATCGCATACCCCGACCATAGGGTTCGCCAAGGATCGACGCCTCGAGAACGATCCGATCTGGAAACCGATCTTCGATGCGTACGAGCCGATTCGTGCTTGGCTCGCCGAGAAGCGCGCGGATGTTCTACTCACCATCTACAACGATCATGTGACGTCGTTTTTCTTTGATCACTACTCACCCTTTGCGCTGGGGGTCGATGATCTGTATCGGCCGGCTGATGAAGGCGGCGGCGTGCGCGATGTTCCGCCGCTGCCCGGCGCTCCCCAACTCGCACGCTCGATCGCAACCAGTCTTTTTGCCGAGGAATTTGATATTTCGTTCTTCCGCGGCAAGCCCGTGGATCACGGGTGCTTCTCGCCGTTGTCGATGCTGGCCAACCCCGACGGCAGCTGGCCTTGGAAAATACTTCCGCTCCAAGTCGGCGTGCTGCAGTTTCCGATACCCACGGCCCGGCGCTGCTATCGGTTGGGACGTGCGCTGGGCCGCGCGATCCGCGCATACCCGTCGGATCTTAGAGTGGTGATCGTGGGAACCGGAGGCCTATCGCATCAGGTCCATGGGGAGCGCTGCGGATTCAACAACCCGGAATGGGACCAGCAGTTTCTCGATCTGCTGGAGACCGACCCTGAGGCATTGACGGATCTGACCCATGCCGAGTATGCAGAGCGCGGAGGTTTCGAAGGTGCCGAAGTCATCATGTGGCTGATCATGCGCGGCGCTCTGACCGATCGAATCCGCAGGATCCACCGCACGTACTACCTCCCGTCCATGACGGCAATCGCCACGGCGATTTACGAGAATGACGAGGAATATCCCTTAAGCGCACCTTTCCGCGACCTGCAGCTCGAAGGCATCGAGCGTCTCGCCGGAACGTATCCGTATACGCTGGAGCGCAGCGCCAAAGCCTACCGGCTCAACCGGTTCTTGCATGACCTGATCATTCCGGAACACCGCGAAGCGTTCCGTCAGAACGCGGACGCGCTGATGAGTCAGTATCAATTGACCGCAGAGGAGGCTCTACTGGTGCGTCGGTTGGACTGGCGCGGGCTTATTCACTATGGAGTGATTTTCTTTGTGCTCGAGAAGCTCGCCGCAGTGGTCGGCGTGTCGAATCTGCACGTCTACGCCGCCATGCGCGGACAATCGTTGGCGGAGTTTCAAGCAACTCGGAACGCCAAGATCGAATATGGCGTTGGCGTCAAGAGTGGTTAGATTGCGCTGCCATACCGAGATCTGTGCGCCTCCGTTGAAACAGGAGCTGACACCCGGGGTGGAGGCGACGGTAAAAGAGACGCACGACCGCCCAGCGGCGCCGTCTTGTATCTAAGATCCCAACCGATCAAGATGCCATCCCATGTTACCGGCTGCCTGCCAAACTACACGAAGAGGCGGCGGGTGAGATAGGCGGGGAGGCTGCATGGAAATACTCGAACAAAGCTGGTCGACCGAACACCTGCAGCCGGGCAAGGCGCTGCCGTATTGGCGGGACGTGATCTGCGAGAATCTTCTGCAGATGCACATTCAAAGTTCGCAAGAGCGAGCGTTTTTCGGGCACATCGAGAAACGCGCCTTCGGTCCGATCAAGGCGAATTTCATTTCAGTCAGCGAGCAAAAGGTTTGGCGTGAGCGCACCGCTGCTTGCAACGCCAAGGATCATCTCTTCCACCTGATCCATGTTCGCAAGGGCGTCCAATTGGCCGAACAATACGGCCGCAATCTCAAAGTCGAGGCCGGCGACTGCTTGCTGATCGATTGCCTTGCCGGCTTCGAATTCGACTTTCCCCGGGGCGTCGAAGCCTTGGTGCTCGAGATCCGAAGAGATTGGCTCAAGAGTTGGTTGCCTGCGCCAGAAGATGCGGCCGCGCGCCTGATCGACGGACGCAGTGGTTGGGGGGCGACGTTGGCATCCGCGTTGGGCAACATCACACCCGCGACGGTGGGGGCATCCGGGTTGCCGCCGACCGCGGTGGCAGAACAAATCGTCTCTTTGCTGGGACTCGCGGCCGCAACCGATGAGCCGTCGCCGACCACCCACAAGCGGGCATTGTTGCGCCGTGTTACGGAGACGATACGCGAGCGCTGCCACGAACCCGACCTCGATCCGGCGACGGTCGCCGCCGCGCTCGGTCTGTCGCGTCGTTACGTCCATCTGCTGTTTGCGTCCGCGGGCACCACTTTCAGCCAAGAATTGTATGCCTGCCGTCTGCGCCGGGCGCAGCGGCTGCTGTGCGATAAGCGATTCGATGGGCTTGGAATTGCCGAGATCGCCTGGAATTGCGGATTCAGCGAACCGAGTCACTTCACTCGCCGATTTCGCGAACGGTTCGGTTCACCGCCGAGTTCTTACCGGTCGAACATCGCGAACTGAAGGCATTGCTCCCGATACTCACGACGCATGTTGGTAGTTTGCCCCGGGGCGACGAACTGGTCCCGCTGCTCCTCGCGCGCGATCACGGCAAACCCTATAGCATGGCCGAATTCGATCGCAAGGTTCAGGCGGCGGTCGACGATGCCGTGGCCCGTCAGGTCGAAGTGGGCCTGTCCGTGCTCAGCGATGGCGAACTCGGAAAGGTCGGATACTCGACCTATATCACGGAGCGCCTTTCCGGCTTCGGCGGCAACGTCACGCGCAAGCCGGCGCTTGACCTAGCGCCGCTGCCGCAACTGCGTAAGAAACTCGCCGCTATCATGGGCGACCAGGAGTTCGTGAGGGCGAGTTGCGTGGCGCCGGTGAAGCTCAAGAATCTCGAGCCGTGCCGCGACGACATCCGGCGCTTCCAGAACTCCTTGAGGGGCCGCGGGGTGAAGGGTTTCTTGAATGCTGCCTCGCCAGGTCTCATCACGGCCTTTCAACCGAATGCGTACTATCCAAACCATGAAGCCTACCTAGCGGACTTGGTGGAGGCCATGAGGCCGGAATACACGGCCATCGCGGCAAGCGGCTTACAGCTGCAGCTCGACTGTCCCGATCTCGCCATGTCGCGGCACACGGGATTCCAAGATGCCAGCGAAGCGGAATTCCTCGAGATTGCGCAAGCCAATGTGGAGGCGCTCAACGCAGCGACTTCGGCCATCGCGCCCGACCAAATGCGCATGCACGTTTGCTGGGGTAATTATGAAGGCCCGCATGACCACGACATACCGCTCGAGCGGGTGATCGGGATCATCTTGAAAGCGCGGCCGTCGACCATTTTGTTCGAGGCCGCCAATCCGCGGCATGAACACGAGTGGAAAGTCTGGGCCGCAACGAAGATTCCCGATGACAAGGTACTCGCGCCCGGATTGATCGATACCTGCTCCAATTACGTCGAACACCCGGAACTCATCGCGCAGCGCATCGAACGGTTCGCCAATATTGTCGGGAGGGAGCGCGTCATCGCCAGCACGGATTGCGGCTTCGGTACCTTCGCTGGCTACGGCAAGATCGATCCCGCCGTGACCTGGAAGAAGCTGCGTTCGCTGCGCGAGGGTGCCGACATCGCGGCCGCGCGCCTTCACTAGCCCACTGCTTCACTGGCGCGCGCTGCTGTTCTCGATAGCCTCGAGCCGCTCGACCTCCCGCCCATAGGGTTTGATTCCGCGCGAAATCGTGAAGGCGGCGAGCGGCATGAGGATCGAGGCCGTTAGCACAATGCTCTTCCACAATTCCGAATCGGAGAACACCCGTTGAGTGATGCTGCCGATCAACTGACTTCCGAGCGCACCGAACACAATGAACATGAAGAGGTAGACAGCGGTGACCTGACCGCGCATTTCGTTGGGCGTGATGCGCTGAATGGCGGCGTTTTGCGGCACGGCCGATGCGAGACCGCATACGCCGGCCGCGCCGAGGCACAGCAGCGAAAGTCCGCCCGATGGCATCAGCGGCGCAATAATCTCAAAGGGCGCCGCGATCGCAAAGAGGATCGTGGAGGCGCGCACGTTCGCGTCCTTGTAGCGTTTGGAGAGCCATTCGACAAACAAGGTGCCGAACGCAGCTCCTATCAGCGAGGACACCAGAAACATGAGGCCCATCCATTTACCGATCCGAGCTTCATTCCATCCGTACGTCCTGATAAGGAACGGTGCGCGCCAAGCCAACATGCCCACGGACTGGGTGGCGCTGAACGCAAGACCGATGAACAACGGCAGGTAGATCGCCTTGCGCGCACGCATTTCGCGCAGCACCGCCAGCACGGGCAGTGGCTTTCCGTGCGCCCTCACGCCGCGCCGCGGCGGCTCCTTCATCAGCAGCAATAGGCAGGAAATAACCAGTCCCGGCGCGCCCACCATCATGAGGATCCATTGCCAGCCGTGCATGCGCAGCCCCAACAATTGACTCACCGGCCACGCGGCGGCCATGCTGATGAGCTGGCCGCCCAAGAAGATGCCGAGCGCATTACCGCCGATGAATCCGAGCTGTAGAAAGCCGATGGCGCGGGGCAACTTTGCCGGCGGGTAGTAATCGGCGAGGATGGAATACGCTCCCGGTGCATGCGCCGAGCCGCCCG
Organism: uncultured Gammaproteobacteria bacterium; assembly: GCA_963783185.1. Lineage (GTDB taxonomy): Bacteria > Pseudomonadota > Gammaproteobacteria > Steroidobacterales > Steroidobacteraceae > Bog-1198. The sequence continues at coordinate 335,131 of CAWAMT010000008.1, forward strand.
CGCCCACCAACATGCGGCTCAAGAAGAGCTGCCGAAAGCTCTGCGCCAGTCCACCCAGCGCCGTGATGCCGCCAATCGCAGCGATTCCGCACGCAAGCACGATTTTGCGAGGGTAAATGTCCACCAGCCGTGCCATCGGGATTCCGATCAACACGTAAAAGATGATGTTGGCCGGTCCGATCAGAAAGCCCAGTTGTTCGTCGGTCAGGTTGAAATCGACCTTGATCCGTTGCGCCATCATCCCGAACACCTGGGCATCGAGGAAATTGAGCATGGTGGCAAGAATAATGACGAAGAGCGCGTAATAGGCGGCCCGGCGCGCAGGCCAGGGCTGCGTGTCGGGCTGCTCATCCACCGCAGGAGTGATGGTCGCCGCAGGAGTTGCTTTATTCATTATCGGTCTCTTCGCCCAGCCGCCGTACGCACCACGGTCGTACGTACCACGAATTATTAGTGTTAGATACAATATGGGCTTGCGGCTGCTTGTCCAGCCTTTTATTGATCCTGTCACGAGGGACCGTATGAAGAATCTCCCCGGCAAGACTGCGTTTGTAACCGGCGGCGCGAGCGGCATCGGGCTCGGTATAGCCAAAGCGCTATTGGGCGCGGGCATGAATGTCGTCGTCGCGGACGTCCGCGATGATCATCTGGCGGCAGCCAAGATTGAACTGGGGTCTCCCGATCGCGTCCTTGCTCTTAAGCTCGACGTGACCGATCGGGCCGAATACGCGCGCGCGGCGGACGCGGCGGAAGCGCGCTTCGGCAAGATCCACCTCTTGTGCAACAACGCGGGCGTCGCCGTCGTCGGCCCGACGGATTTGGCGACCTTCTCCGACTGGGATTGGGTGATGGGCGTCAATTTAGGGGGAACCATCAACGGCATCGTCACCGTCCTGCCGCGCATCAAGAAACACGGTGAGGGCGGTCATATCGTCAATACCGCGTCCATGTCGGGTCTCATGCCGCACCCGGGTGCGACCATTTACGGTACCTCGAAGGGCGCCGCCGTTCACATGATGGAATGCATGCGTGCCGAACTCGAGCCGCAGGGAATTATCTGCTCGGCTTTCTGTCCGGGCGCGGTGCAGTCGAACATCGCGGATGCCGCCAAAACGCGGCCCACGGAACTTTCCGACACCGGCTATGCCGAGGCGGATAAACGCCGTCGGCAGGGAGGCAACTTCTTCCATCTGTACATGACCAAGGAGGATGTCGGCGCAAGGGTGCTTGAAGGCATACTGAACGACGAGCTGTACATCATGACCCACAGCGAATTCCGGAAAGGGGTCGAGGATCGAGCACAGGCGATGTGCGCGGCGGTTCCCAACCTACCGGAGAACCTCGAGTACAAGAATACATTCAGTGTCTTGTTCCGCAACCCGATTCACGAAGCCGAAATTGCACGTCAGAAAGGATTGAAAACATGAAGGACTTTGCAGGCCGTACCGCGTTCGTCACCGGCGGCGCGAATGGAATTGGAATCGGACTGGTCCGCGCCCTTCTGGCGCAAGGGTGCAACGTCGCGCTCGCCGATATTCGCGGCGAGTCGATCGATGCGGCGCTGAAGTCGCTCCCGAACCAAAGGGTCATGGGAGTGCAGGTCGATGTTTCCTCGCGCGAGGCCATGGCCCGGGCCGCGGACACGGTCGAAGCGAAGTTCGGGACCGTGAGCCTGCTGTTCAATAACGCCGGCGTCAACCTGTTCCAAACCATCGAGGAGTCGAGCTACGATGATTGGGACTGGGTGATGCGAGTCAACCTGCATGGCCCCATCAACGGCGTCACGACCTTTGTGCCGCGCATGATCGCGGCGGGCAAGGGCGGCTATGTCGTCAACACGGCCTCGATGGCTGCCTTTCTGTGCGCCGGGAAACCGGGGATCTACAACACGACCAAGTTCGCGGTGCGCGGCATGTCCGAGTCATTGCGGGGGAGTCTCGCGCCGCATGAGATCGGCGTCTCGTTGCTCTGCCCGGGACTGGTAAAGTCCTATATCTACGCGAGCGACGATATCCGGCCGGAAACTCTCAAGGCCGGTGCCAAGCCGGTCGACACGGAAAATGTGAAGCGCCTGGCGGAAATCCACGAGTACGGCATGGAGCCCGACGTGCTCGCTGCACGGGTGCTCGAGGCCATGCGCGAGAACCGCTTCTACATATTTTCGCATCCCGAATTCAAGGACGAGCTGCGCGAGCTGTTCGATGAGGTTCTCCAGGACTTCCGTGACTATCCCGCCGACGCGGGGCACGAAAAGCGCACAGGCTTTGAGAAAATGCGCCGCGAAAGCTACAAGCAGCAGAGAAAGGGATTGAAGACGCCGTAGCCGCGTGCAGGGAGAGATTCCAATGCCTCAGACAATCGAAGCGGTGCGCGCAATTACGTTAGCCGAAATTCAAGAGGCGCGAGGTCGGATCGCAGGGACCATCGTACGCACCCCGCTGGTTCGTCTTGATCTGGGGCGGGACCTCCCGGTCATTTTTTTAAAGTTGGAGAATCTGCAGCCAACCAATTCGTACAAACTGCGCGGTGCCGTCAACGCAGTGGCGATGCTGTCTGACGCCGAGCGCAAACGAGGTGTGTGGACCATTAGCGCAGGGAATGCGGGGCAGGGGATCGCCTATGCGGCAAGGCAGGCAGGCGTGCCTTGCACCGTCGTCGCGATCGAGACGGCGCCGGCATCGAAGATCGAGAGAATGCGAGCGCTCGGCGCGAAACTCATCCCGGTGCCCTATGCAACCGCGTGGAAGGCACTCGGAGATCGTGCCTTCCCCGGAGCGGAGGGGACGTTCGTGCACCCGTTCGACGATCACAATTTCATCGCAGGTCATGCGACGATGGGTCTCGAGATTCTCGAGGACTTGCCGGATACCACCGCTGTGATTGCCGCGATCGGCGGCGGCGGCCTCATCGCGGGCGTCGGTAGCGCCTTGAAGGTGCTCGATCCGCGAATCAAGGTTTGGGGCGCTGAGCCGGATACGGCCGCGCCGACGGCGCTATCTTATGCGATGGGATCGCCTCAAGCGTTCAACGACTGGAAGCCGTCGTTTGTGGACGGCGCGGGCGGACAGAGCTTATTTCCGCGAATGTGGGAACGAATGCAGACGACCGTGGATGGGTGCATCGTCGTGAGTCTGGATGAAACGCGAAAGGCCATGCGGTTGGTAGCGGAAAAAGCGCGCGTCATCGCCGAAGGCGCCGGTGCCCTTCCAGTCGCGGCTGCTTTGACCGGGAAGGCGGGCCAAGGTCCGATCGTTGCGATCATCTCGGGAGGCAACGTGGACATGGTGAAGTTCTTCGATCTTATTTCCACGATAGCGAGTTAAGTTGAGCGGTCATATATCTGCCGCGAATGCGTGTTTCGAGATTCACAACTTTATAAGAACTCCCTAAAGATCTCCTGCCGACCGAAAGCTAACGTTGTTTCCAAGGCTTCTGGACCGCGACCGATCAAAACGGAGTCCGAGCCGAAGCCACGGTTCCTAACCACGTTAAACAGGAGACAATCATGAACTCGAACATCGCAACTCACGGCAGCCATTTCGCCGCTTGCTCTGCCGCCATAATGCTGGTCTGCATACTCGTCGGCTCCAATGCATTCGCCGGCCAGCCGGACGATCAGGCGCCGGCAGAAACTGTCAAATTTCAGGAGCTGAATGTCGGCGCGAATGCGGGAGTCGCTGTGCTCTACCGGCGCATTCATTCGGCCGCGAGACATGTCTGCAATGTCGATGATATTCGGGACCCGGCCAACTTGGCGCGCGCGCGAACCTGCGCGGTCGAAGCGGAGGCTCGGGCGGTGGCTCAAGTGAACTTGCCCACTCTGACGGCGTACTACCAAAAGAAGACCGGACAATTTGTCCCGGTCCTTGCCGCCAATCGCACCGATTGACCGGTTGAGAGCCCAATTTCAGGGCGCTGGGGTTCGGACGAGCGCACGCGTCCGGACCCCTCTTGCTTTATGGCCTCCATAACACTGAATATTTGCCCCTGGGATTGTTGGCTCGGAGCCCATGAAACTGTCGTTTGGGGACTGCATTCTCGATTTGCCGGCTCGCCAGCTCTTGCGCGGGGGCGAGATTGTGCCCCTCGAACCCAAGATGTACCAGCTGCTCGAAGTGCTGATCCAACGGCGTCCGGCTGTCGTGACGAATGAACAACTCGATGAAATTCTCTGGCCAAATGTCTATGTCGCTCGCACCAGCCTTACCCGCCTGGTTTCGGAGTTGCGCTCGGTGCTGGGCGATGAGCCGCGCGATTCCAAAATCATTCGGACGGTCTACAAAACCGGGTATGCATTCTGCGCGAGCGTCAGCTCGTCCGGGATTTCCGCCGTATCTGCAGCGGTCATATCGCTCGTTTGGAACGGCCAAGTGATGCCTCTGACAGACGGCGAGCATATCGCCGGGCGGGGCGCTGAATGCTCGCTAGTGATCGATGCCGCGACGGTCTCGCGGCATCATGCTCGAATCATCGTGTTTTCCGGCGCGGCATCGATCGAGGATCTCGAGAGTACAAACGGAACGCATGTGAATGGAACACAAATTCGTGCTCTGACCCCGCTCGCGGATGGGAATGAAGTCGCGCTGGGAACCGAGGTTCTGCTGGTCAGGATGCGCAACCCCTCAGCCCCCACCGTCAAGAGCGAGCCTCGGATGTCGTGACACCCGGTCACCGGCTGCGAGGGCGAGTGCCCCCGATATATCAGATGCTGCGAACAAGTTCCGGAAATTGAACATTTCCGGCCGAACGGCAATGTGAGTGCGTTAATATCGGATGGTATCGCGGCGCACACCGCGGCACCGCCTTACGCACCAACCGGGATACACCGGAGAGAGACCGTGGGATTGGCTCCTAAGCTCCAATGACAGGTCAACCCGACCCCACCGCGGAGCGGGCGATACTTCGGGCCGACTCCGTCGTCGGCATCTATCGGCTGGTTCACGAGATCGGTCATGGGGGCATGAGCACGGTCTGGCTGGCAATGCGCACCGACGTGCTCACGACGCGCCCAATCGCGCTGAAGCTTCCGCACGTGCACTCGCTGGAAGCCCAGTTTGCCGATCGGTTCGCCAGCGAGCGCGACATCCTAGCGAACCTCACGCATCCGAACATCGCGCATATTTATGACGCCGGCGTCAGTTCGCAGGGTCAGCCCTTCCTCGCGATGGAGTTCGTCGCCGGGGATACGCTCACCGAGTACTGCGAGTCCCACCGATTGGGGATCGATGAGCGCCTCGGGCTCTTTCTGCAGGTCCTTGCGGCGGTCGCGCACGCGCACAGCCGGAACGTCATCCACCGGGATTTGAAGCCCTCCAACATCCTGGTCCGAGAGGGTGGTCAGGTCGTTCTACTCGACTTTGGCATCGCAAAGCTACTCGTCGACGGGATGGCGGCGGAGTCGGATCTCACCCGCCAGCTCGGCTCAACGTTGACGCCGCAGTACGCCTCACCTGAGCAAATCAGGGGCGAATCGCTTGGTCCGGCAACGGACATCTATTCGCTGGGCGTGGTCCTGTACGAACTGCTGAGCGGGCGACGGCCATACGCACACGCGCGCTCCACGCGCCGCGATCTCGAGGACGCGGTCTTATCGGCCGATCCGCCGCGGCCGAGCGAGGCCATTGCGAACGCACCGCCGGGGGCGGCGGCGCAGTCCACGATGCTGGAAGCCTTTCGCAAGGCGTTGCAAGGCGATCTGGACACGATCGTCCTGAAGGCACTTCAGAAGCGGCCGGAGCAGCGCTACTCGACAGCCGAGGCCTTTGCCGAAGATCTGCGCCGCTACCTGCGCCGCGAGGCGATTCATGCGCGCCCCGATACGCTTCCCTACCGAATGATGAGCTTTACATCTCGCCACCGCGGGCTCGCGTGGCTGGGCGTTGCAGCCGGAGTGATGCTCATGGCGGGCGCGATCGCTTGGTTGGCGGCCGACAGCGGCTACTTTTGGCATAGTCCGCTTGCCCACGCCAAATTCACTCGTCTGGTGGAATTCCCCGGCACCGAACAGGCGGCGGCAATGTCTCGCGACGGGAAATTCGTGGCATTCGTTGGGGATCTCGATGGGCAACTCGATGTTTGGCTCAGCGAGGTCGGCAGCGGCACCTATCGTAATTTGACCCATGGCGAAGCACATGACCTCGTCAATCCGTGGATCCGGGTGCTCGGCTTCTCGGTGGACTCGTCGCTCGTTTCACTCTGGACGAGGTTAGCGGGCGGCTCGCAACCCGGCGACGTGAATATCATGGCCGTGCCGACGGCCGGCGGTCCGCTGCAGCCATACCTACGGGCTGCCGGCGAGTTCGACTGGTCGCGCGACGGCAAGCGGCTCGTGTACCACACCACCGCGCCGGGCGACCCGATGTTCGTACGCGAGCCAGGAAAGTCCGGTGAGCGCCCGGATCGTATGATTTATGTGGCACCGGCGGGCGTGCATTGCCACTTTCCGGTGTGGTCGCCCGACGATGCTTTCATCTATTTTGTCCGCGGCGTGCCGCCGGATGTCTGGGACATCTGGCGAATTCAGCCCTCCGGGGCGGGGCTGGAAAGGATCACGTTCCACAACGCGCGCGTCGGTTATCCGGTGATGGTCGATAGCCGCACGCTGGTTTACCTTGCGAGCGATGCGGATGAGTCCGGACAGTCGATGTATGCCGTGGACGTGGAGCGGCGCATTCCACACCGCATCAGTGCGGGGCTGGAAAATTATACGTCGCTGACCGCGAGCGCTGACGGCGCGCGTTTGGCCGCGACGATTGCGAACGCCCGCACCAGTGTTTGGCGCATCCCGCTCACGGAGGATGGCGGTGCTGCGACGGCCGCAAACCGCCCAGCGCTCGTATCGGCGAATGCCGTCACGCCACGGCTGGGTGCTGACTTTCTTTTGTATGTATCGTGGCGAGGCGATAGACAGAGCATTTGGTCGTTGACGCAGGGAACGACCCGCGAGATCTGGAGCAGCGCGCAGTCGCATATCGTTGGAGAGCCGGCTATTGCACCGGATCAACGCCAGGTAGCCTTCTCGGTTGAAGACAGCGGCAGAACGCTGTTGTACCGCATGGACCATGATGGCTCGCACCTGAGAATCGTGACCGACTCGCTCTCATTACGGGGTAATCCGGCCTGGGCACCCGATGGACAATCGATCGTCTCTGCGGTGCTCCGAGGCGGCGAGCCGCGGCTGACGCGTATCTTCCTGAACGGCGACCCACCGCTTCCTCTGGTGTCGGAGTATTCCATTGATCCCGTCTGGTCGCCGGATGGTCGATTTCTCGTTTATTCGGGCGCGGACGTCGGAACGACGTTTCCATTGCGAGCCGCCGCCGAGGACGGGCGGCCGTATCCGATGCCGACCGTGATGCTGAGCCGGGGTGCACGACGGGTAGCATTCTTCCGCGACACGCAAACACTTTTGATTCTCGGAGGCGATATCGGTCACAAGAACTTTTCCCTCCTCGATATTCGAACCGGCTCCCAACGGTTACTCGCGGAGCTGCCGGCGAATTTCGTCATTCGCGATTTCGACCTCGCGGCCTCCGGCTCGGAGATCTTGTTCGACCGCGTACAGGTGAACTCGGACTTGGCGCTGATTGAGCGAAAGCGCTAGTGCGCCGGCTGCCGATGGAGCAATCGCGGCCACTAGGGCATCCCGTACGACTGTCGTATGATTCGTTCATGTACAGCGCCCTGCAGACCGCGCCGAACGAAGAAAACGCCCGTTACCGGCGGGCTATTCGCGCGGCAGAGGAATTGTTCAAGAAGGTAGGCTTTCGTGCTGTCACGATGGAACTCGTTGCGCGCGAAGCCGATGTGGCTAAGGCCACTCTCTATAGTTACTTCAAGAACAAGGACGAACTCTTTTTGGCAGTGTGCGCGCGCATGGCGCGCTTGCTGCGCGGAGCCGTGGAGCAGGCGTTGATGAAGCCCGATGCGTCGCTCGACGCGCGTCTAGCCGACGCCGTCATTGCCAAACACCGGCCGATATTTGCGCTGGTGCGCGGATCGGCGCACGCCGCGGAGCTCTTTTCATACACGCACAGCATGGCCGGCGCGATCTTCACCGAACTGGATGCGGCGATTCTCGAGATGCTGAGTGCCGCGATGGCCGATGATCCGGAGCTATCGCCGAACGCAAACCAGCTCGCCCGGGCCCTTTATTTTGGCAGCGCGAATCTCGCCAATCGCAGCGGGACCGCGGCCGACATGGAGACCGAACTCAGCGCTTTCGCGGCTATTCACTTGGCGGGCGTCAGGGCGCTCGCAAAGCTAACTCAGAATGGGGGCCAACGAACGCAGAACTCGGCCTAGACTCCTTTTCAGTGGGTGTCACTTGACAAATTGAACGATTATCGTATGCTTCGTTCATATCAGGTAAGGAGATCGTCATGGCACCCCGTCGATCCAAGCTTCGATCGGTCCGTAATACTTTGATAGTCACCATTGCTTTAGCAGTCGGCGCTGCCGTCATCCCCCCATTCGCCGCCGCAGGAACGGACATCGTGACCAACGCTGCGCCGCCGCCGGATCGAATTGAACACGCTCCACCACCGCGCGACGGCTACGTTTGGGGCCCCGGACACTGGGAGTGGAATGGCCGCTCCTATGCCTGGGTATCGGGGACTTGGATCATGGAGCGCCGAGCCTCACGTTGGGTTGCCGACCGATGGGAACAGGTTGGTGCGCAATGGCACTACCTGCCCGGCCACTGGGAGCACCTCTCCTAACCGATCGGCCGACCCTCGCGATCCGCGAGAGCGCATCTTCGTGTGCATGCTGCCTCGCATGCGCGTCGCCGCGCGTGCTTGACAGGCGTTTTGGCGAAGCGTAATTGACTTTGCTTCTCTCGGAAATCACGAAAACAAACCAAAACGGCAGGAGGGATATCATGGAAAATCTTTCATGCGCCCGTATCGCGCGATCCGCATTCCTTGCGGCGGTGTATTTCGTGCTCGGGTCGGGATATGTAGCGGCTTCGCAGCACGCTCTGGTCAGGAACTTGGTTAGTCGGGACGCAGATACTCCGCCCACCGATGCGTACTGCCGCGTCAATTTCGGTTCCCCCTGTTACTCACCGCAGGAGATGCGAACCGCATATGGGCTCGACGGACTTCTTCATGCCGGGATGGTCGGGGCAGGGCAGACCATCGTCATCATCGATTCTTACGGCAGTCCGACGATTGCCGCCGACCTTAAAGCCTTTGATGCGGGTTACGGACTTCCGGACCCGCCGTCGTTCCGCATACTTGCGCCTCTCGGTACCGTGCCCTTCGACCCCAACACCTACCCGGATCAGCCCGGTTGGGCAGCCGAGACGACGCTCGATGTGGAGTGGGCGCATGCCATGGCCCCAGGCGCCGCCATTGTCTTGCTGACGAGCCCGGTCGACGAGACCGAGGGCGTGCAAGGTATGCCGGAATTTCTGGCGCTGGAGAAATATGCGCTTGACCACCATCTCGGCAAGATCATTTCGCAGAGTTGGAGCGCGACGGAAAACACCCTGCTTTTCGATGCGGCCGGTCCCGCGGGACCGAAGGTGATCGAGGATTTTTCGGCGCTGTTTGCGCGGGCTGCACTGGAGCACGTCACGGTGCTGGCGGCTGCGGGCGATGACGGAACCAGCAACCCAGAGACCGACGGTGTGACGTTCTATCCGTTTCCCACCGTAGGCTTTCCAGCGTCATCGCCGCTCGTGACCGCCGTGGGCGGCACGACCTTGTATGCAGACACATCCGGCAACTACCAGTCGGAGACCGTTTGGAACAACGACGGCTGCTGTGCCGGTGGCGGCGGCATCAGCCAGGTATTCAAAGCGCCCGCCTATCAGGAGTTCTCGTTGCCCAGGAAGGTGCGGGCGCAACTCGGCGGCATGCGTGGCCTGCCCGACGTCTCCTATAACGCCGATTGCTTCAACGTGATCCTTGTCTACCTGAGCTATCTCGGACCGGACAATGCAGGCTACTACGGCATATGTGGCACGAGCGAAGGCTCGCCGCAGTGGGCTGGCATTGTGGCAGACCTCAACCAATACGCGGGCAGACCCCTCGGACTGCTCAACCCCGCGCTATACGCGCTTGGCGGATTCGGCCGCTTCAGCAGTTTTGGTCGAGACATCGCAGTCGGAAACAATCAGCTCCTTGACGTACCGGGGGCGGTCGCCCCCGGCTACAGTGCGGCGCGCGGGTGGGATTTGGCGAGCGGTTGGGGAACACCAAATCTCGAAGAGCTTCCGTTTCACGCGTTTGAGCTGTTGGAGCACTAGCATCGAATCGTCGGATACGATCGCGGCCCTCCGGTCGCGATCACATCCGTTGACGGGACCGCTTGCTTAGCTTTCCTCAGGAACTCAAAGCCCTAAAAATAATTCGTTTCGGGGACGGCGGATTCTGACATCATTTGTCGGGTCTTGGGGTCAGCTCGAAGAACAACTCCGGAGGTGGACTGATGATGCGTTGGAATTCAGTTGCGCCATTACTGTATGTGTTCGCCGCTGTCGGGGTGGCTATTCACGGCACCGGTGCGTGCGCCGCGGATGCCGGTGGACCGGCTGCTACAGCGGATAATACGCTCGACACCGTCGTCGTCACCGCGCGCAAACGCGACGAGTCGCTCGCCGAAGTGCCTATCAGCGTCACTGTTTTCAGCGCCCAGACGCTGGAGGCGTACAACATCCAGTCATTTGACGACTATGCGACCAAGACGCCCAATATCTCGTTCGCTTATGGCGGCGGTCCGACCGGAATTTCCGATGCGCGCACCGTCGCGATTCGTGGCATCACCGGTCAGAATCTGTTCGGCACGGGGGGCGCGACCGGCTTTTACATCGACGACACACCGGTTCCGGGATCCATCGATCCGCGGGTCCTGGACATCGATAATATTGAAGTTCTGAAAGGTCCCCAGGGCACTCTTTTCGGCGAGAGCTCACTCGGCGGCAACGTTCGCCTCATCACCAAGCGGCCGAACTTGACCATGGATGACTTCGGCTACATGACGCAGGCGGGTGTAACGTCGGGCGGAGGCGGTGCCGACGGGGGCGCAGGGATCGTCGGCAATCTTGTGCTGAGCCCGGATGTCTTGGCGGTTCGAGTGGTGTTGTTCGGGAATCACGACGCGGGTTATTTGACCCGCACATTCCCGACCGACCCCTCGAGTCCCGCGACCGGCGATCCCTTCCTGACGGTGCCGCGCACCAGCGTCGGCAATCAAGGTGCGCAAACCAGTTATGGCGGTTCGGTTGCAGCGCTGTTCAAAGTCAGCGAGAGCTTCGAGGCGCGGCTTCGAATCATGTATCAGGACACCGACTATCACGGTTTCCCGGCGACCTTCGCGCCTTTGCCGGGGTTCGAGCCCGACTACACGCTGAACCGTGCATTTGATCTCCAGCCCGACGCGATGGACCGGTGGGCGTTGCCCTCGCTCGATCTCAAGTATCAGGGTGACGGCTTCAGCGTGGTCTCCTCGTCGAGCTATTTCTACCGGCACAATCACGATCTGGAGGATTCGACCTACGGGACGCAGCAGATCTTCCCCAGCGCTTACTATAACGTCACGAACCTACCGGCTCAGCCGTTCCTGTGGGACGGAGAACATTACCACAATCAACTGACCGAAGAGCTGCGCCTGTCCTTCGATCCCATCCACAACTTGAGCGGAACGATGGGCGCGTTTTATTCGAAGACTCGCTCGCTGTTCTCCATTCCTAACACCTACGCCAACGATCTGCTCGGCGTTCCCGGCCCCTCCCTCATTTGGACGCAGAATAACCCCGGCACCGAGGAGGACAAGTCGCTGTTCGGGGAGCTCTATTACAAGTTCCTAACCAAGTTCACCGCCACGCTGGGTGCCCGGCAATACTGGCTGAAGCAGACGACCGATTTCACGGCCGCCGGCTTCCTGGACGGCGGTGTGACGCCGAGCAGCCCGACTGAAAGTACGCAGTCCGGGCTCGATCCGAAGTTTGGCCTGTCGTACCAGGCGACCGACGCCGCCATGGTGTATGCGTCCGCCTCGAAGGGCTTTCGGGCGGGCGGCGCGCAGGCGAACTTTCCGTTCTGTGCGTTGCCGGGGCTTCCGGTGGCGGATATCGAGCACCTGCAGTCCGACACGCTATGGAGCTACGAGCTGGGTACGAAAGTGCAGCTGCCCCAGCCGGCAATATTGATCTCGGCCGCCGCCTTTCATATCAACTGGAGCAATTTGCAGCAGCAGATAGCGTTGCCCTGCGGTTTCTATCTCGAGCTCAACGGCGGCGAAGCGAAGATCAACGGCGGAGAGGTCGAAATAACCGGGCGCGTCACACCGGCATTCCAATTGCGTTTCGGTATCGGCTATGAAAAGACCGACATCAACAATCCCGGCATATTGGGAGACCTGGGGATCCTTCCCGGGTCGCGGATCCTCGATACGCCGGCGTGGACCGCATCGGTCGGAGGCGTGTATACACAGGCCCTCACCTCGCAGCTCGACGGATTCGTATCGGCCGACTACAGCTACACCGGCGACAGCGTTTCGCTGCTCAACGGCGGCGGCATCGGTGCACTCTCGGAGCGGCCTCCGTACTCGCTGCTCAATCTGCGATTGGGTGTGAAGCGCGACAAGTCCGAAGTATCGCTCAACCTGCACAACCTGACGAACGCGAAGCCGAACCTTGGTGACATCGGCTATATCGGCTACGCCCAGTTCAACAGCTCCGGCACGGTGATACCGCAGGTGGCGACCCTGCAGCCGCTGACCGTGCTCCTCCAGTATAGGAACAACTTCTGAAGGTCGTGACAGACCCGGTGCGGCGGATTCGGGCGGACAGCGCTTAAGACTTGCTCTCCAAGAAGGCGTTGATGACTTTCGCGACGCCGATTGGATCCTCCCAGAAGGGATTGTGGCCGAGGCCCTCGAAGACTTTAACCTGGGCCTTCGGCAATGCGTCGCGTAGAGTCGCGCGCACCGGCTCTTCCATGATCGGGTCCTTGCTTCCCCAAATCAGCAGGGTGGGAGCCGTGAGACGAGGCAATGTGCTTTGTAGATCGGCGTAGATGGTATCGCCCGAGAGCCCCTGGTCGAGCACGGCGATCCAGACCCGCAGGGGAATCGCGGCTGCATCCTGGCGTTGCCGGCGTATGAAATCGGAATCCACGGGCGTCGGCGAATCCCACCAGGCGATCATGAATGGCGAGTCGGCGTCGATGGGTTCTTTGAGCTTGCGGATTTCCGCGGCAAAATCGAACTGGGGCGGCTTTTTCGCGGTGCCGGGCGGCGGACCTCCGGTCGAGGATATCAACACCACATCCTGCGTCCGCAGAGGCCAGTATTCGGCAAATGTCTGCGCAATGATGCTGCCCAGCGAGTGGCCGACGATATCGGCTTTCTGCACCCCGAGCGCATCCAACAGAAGCTTGATGTCGTAGGCAAAATCGAGACGGGTGTAGCAACACTCCGGTTTGCTCGATCGCCCGTGCCCGCGGATATCGACGAGGATCAGCCGAAATCGCTTCGACAAATACGGCAGCATCGGCACCCAATCGCGGGCATTGTCGGTGTAGCCGTGGATCAACACCACCGCGGGGCCCGAGGGATCTCCCATGTCGACGTAGGCGAGGACCATCCCATTCGGCAATGCGATAGTTTTTTTCTGAGCATCGAACGCGTTGAGGTCGATCTTCAGCGGCGGCGCTGCGCCTGTGGCCGATGCGGCCCAAGAACGGTTGACACAGGCCCAGGCGCCGAGAACGATTAGGCTCACGAGCAGGCAAATGCGCGCGGCCTCATGCCGGCCCTCACGGGCTCGGGGTGTCACCGTACCAAGTATTCGCATGCGTCGAGCTTACTGGTCTTTGCTTCGAACTTCACCGGTCGCGAGGCCGTCAGTGCGCAAATCAAGGCCGATTTGCCTTGGGACCGCGACTGCGCTATTGGTGTACTGAATAAGCATATGCCGATTCTTGATTAGTAAATGGCCGAGCACTTCTTTTAGGCTCGTGGCCCCTCAATCCATCAGGAGCATTCGTATGGCGGACCTCAATAGCCGCGCAAACTGGCGCTTTGAAACGATCTCCGTTCACGGCGGGTATTCACCGGAACCCACCACCAAGGCCGTTGCGGTACCCATCTATCAGACGGTGGCCTACGCATTCGATAACGCTCAGCACGGCGCCGATCTATTTGATCTCAAGGTCGCGGGCAACATCTACACCCGCATCATGAACCCGACACAGGACGTGTTGGAGCAGCGCCTGGCCGCGCTTGAGGGCGGCGTAGCGGCGTTGGCGCTGGCATCTGGGCAAGCCGCCGTAACCTATTCAATCCTCACGATTGCCGAGGCAGGAGACAACATTGTCTCCTCGGGCGCGCTCTACGGAGGCACTTACAATTTGTTTGCGCATACGCTGCCGCAGTACGGCATTGAATGCCGGTTTGCAGACTACCGAAAACCGGACACATTTGAAGCGCTCATTGATGCAAAAACCAAGGCAGTATTCGTCGAATCGCTCGGCAATCCGCAAGGCAACATCACGGACATCGCCCGCATCGCCGAGATTGCGCATCGTCACGGCGTGCCTTTGATAGTCGATAACACGATTCCCACTCCCTACTTGTGCAGACCGTTCGAACACGGTGCAGACATCGTAGTGCACTCGCTCACCAAGTACATCGGGGGCCACGGAACGAGCGTCGGCGGCGCCATCGTCGATTCGGGGAAATTTCCGTGGGCCTCCCACAAGCAGCGTTTTCGACGGCTTAACGAACCCGACGTGAGTTATCACGGAGTGGTTTATACAGAGGCGCTCGGAGCTGCGGCTTATATCGGCCGTGCGCGCGTAGTGCCGTTGCGCAATACCGGCGCGGCGATTTCGCCGTTCAATGCATTCCTGATATTGCAGGGAATTGAAACGCTGTCCTTGCGTATGGATCGAATCAGCGAAAGCACATTGAAGGTCGCTCGACATCTGAAAGCTCACCACAAGGTGGCGTGGACGAATTACGCAGGGCTCGAGGATCACCCCGATCACGCGTTGGTGAAGAAATATCTGGCGGGTCAAGCATCCGGTATATTGACGTTCGGGCTCAAAGGTCCGGCCGGTCAGGGACGCGAACGCGGCGCACGCTTTCTCGACGCCCTGCAGCTATTTACCCGACTGGTGAACATCGGCGACGTTCGGTCTCTCGCCACCCATCCCGCATCGACGACTCATCGGCAACTCACGCCGGACGAACTGATTCAGGCCGGAGTCTCAGAGGATACCGTGCGGCTGTCGATCGGCCTCGAACACATCAAAGACCTTGTTGCCGATTTGGATAACGCCCTTGCCGCGGTATGAGCGGGGCGCACCAGACATCCAATGCTGCACTGCGCCCCGGCAGTTGGAGTTGCGGAAGATGCAACAGGGGCATCGGTTCGTTCGGAAGATGGACTGCCGCGGATAGCAACACTTCGCCGGCGCGTGCCCGCCGGCACAACAACGACGCGACATGGGCCGTATCGCCGACGAGGGTGAGTCCTGCACGTTCGGACGGACCGAAAACACCGATCGCGACTTCTCCGCGATGGACACCGATGCCGATACCGGCGTCAATCGCGTAAAGGCTCTGCCACGATGTCCGGATTGGCGCAAAGCGCTGCTGAATCGTGCGAGCGGCAATCATCGCCTCGCGGATTTGAGTGTGGCGAGAATCACCCACGCCAAAGCCGGCCATCATGTCGGCTTCAGCCATGCGGAAGATCTGCCCGCCGCTTTCCAGCACCGCTTCGGTTAGAACGGTAAAGAATTCCCCCATCAATGATACGACTTGGGCAGGGGATAGCTTCTCGGCCAGCACATCGTATCCGCGCAAGTCCACGGACAGCACGGTAGCGCAGGTCGTCTCAGCGGTGCCCGGCGAGAGCGGCACGGGTATGAGCGGAATTCCCGTTGTTGAATACGTGGACGTGGTGAACATCGAGTTTGCCTCGCTCTAGGCCGGAGGAGTTACGAGGTGGACGCCGCGCTTGCCGGGTTTGTTCCCGGATCTTACGTATTTTTCTCAGGTCTTCGCTTTAGGCTCGGCTTCAAACGGAAAACATCTCTCCGATGCTGTCGACTTCGCCGCGCGCCGATGCGTGAACGTTGGCCGATGAGGCAGCGAACGGCGTTGCCCGCAGCAAATAGGCACCCAGCAGATCATCGTACTCGCGGCGCACGACCCCATAACACTCGCAGCTGCAGGCTTCGAGGCCGCCGCGATCGATTACCGTGATGCGCCCGCGTCGGTAGGTGATGAGGCCGGCGCCTTGCAGCTTATGGGCTGCCTGCGATACGCCCTCACGGCGCACACCCAGCATGTTGGCGAGCATTTCGTGGGTCATCGTGAGTTCTTCCGACGAGAGTCGATCGAGGCTCTGCAATATCCATCGGCACAGTTGTTGATCGATGGAGTGACGCCGATTGCATACCGCCGTCTGCGCGATCTGCCTGAGCAGTGCCTGCGTGTACCGCAGCAGCAAATGCTGCACGACACCGCCTCGATTGAATTCTTCCCTAAGAATTTCACTCGGTACGCGGTAAAGTTGTCCGTCGGTCTGAACGACAATGCGATTCACAGTCGGTCCGCCGCCTAGGAACGCGGTCACTCCTATGAGACCTTCGTTGCCGACGGTGCCGATTTCGGTCGAAGCTCCATCCGGCGCCTCGTGTACGATTGATATGATCGACGTGGTTGGAAAATAGGCGTAGCGGAACGGAGCGCGCGATTCATAGAGAGTCTTGCCGGCTCGAGCTTGCACCAGCGAAAGATGCCTTTCCATGCGCTTCCGGTCGACGCCGGGAAGCGCCGCCAACAGCTTGTTCTGCCGCGTGCCGCCGCGCACCTGGCCCGCTGTTCCAGGGAGGTACTCGACAGACGGCATATGATCCATTCTTTCTCCATTCAAAGCTGATTTACGCATGATCTAAGCAGTGCCGAGGCGACCCTTGGTAGAAACCCTTAACGGCATACTACTAGCGATGTACGATATTGCCTATACATGAATTAGGGGCATCGCCCTAGAGTGCGACCACGGTTTGGACGTACTTACGGGTTCGAACGCCCCGATTCCCTATGGATTCCAGGGTATCGAGCGATTGTTACCGATATGCAGGCGCCCGGCGAAGCTAATATATGAGATGGCATATGAGATGGCATGTGCGCCGGCCAACTCACGCCTCGATGAGGCCGTGGCGAATGGCGATCAGCGTGAGTTCGGATTGATTCACGACGTTGAGTTTTTGCTTGATGTTGTACAGATGCGTGCCGACCGTCGAGGCGGAAAGTTTAAGATCCTGGGCGATGCGCTGCACGGTGGCGCCGCCGGCAAGCCGCACGAACACTTCGAACTCGCGTTCCGATAATCGCTCGACGGGCGATTTCGATGCGCCGTCGAATTCCGCCAAAGCGAGCTTCTGCGCGAGGGCAGGGTCGATATAGCGCCGTCCGGCGGCCACGGTGGTAACCGCCTCGAGCAGCGCTTCGGGAGCGCTTCGCTTGGACAGGAAACCGAGCGCGCCTTCCTGCAGCGATCGCGCCGAGCGTGCATGGGGTCATCGTGCGCCGAGAGTGCGAGCACGCTGCGCCTGGGGGTGCTGGGCGCGAATGCGGCGCAGGGCCTCGAGCCCTCCCATGCCCGGCATGGCGAGATCCATCACGACGACGTCGGGGGCAAGATCATGTACATCTGGCACGCCGCCTCGCCGGAATCGGCCTCGGCGACAACCGACAGGTCGGCGAGCGATTGCAGCAGCAGCCGAAATCCCATGCGCACGACCGCGTGATCGTCGACGAGCAGCACGCGAATCATGTCGGCGCCTTAAGCGGAATATCGGCGGTGAGCAATACGCCGCCCTCTGCCCGATTGCCGACATTCGAAAGTGCCGCCGAGCTGCTGTGACCCGATCGGTCAACCCGCGCAGCCCAAAATGCCCGGGTCGCGCCCAATCGCTCGGCAAGCCGACTCCGTCATCGGTCACGTCGTCACGACAATGTGCTGCGGCGTCGCTTTGCACCACGATCGTCCACGCGCGAGGCCTGGGCATGGCGCAGCGCGTTGATCAGGCCTTCCTGCACCACTCGGTAGATCGCCAGCGTGATGCTGGGTCCGAGATCCGGCGGCAGTTCATGGCGCAAGCGCAAGACTGATCAGGGGGTGGCGCCGCTGCCAGTCGCGCACCAGATCTCTCGAGGGTGGCCGCGAGGCCGAGCGTGTCCAGCGACAGCGGCGCGAGCCGCGGAATCAGGCCATGCATGGCATCGTACAGACGGGCCGCCTCGTCGGAAATCAGCCGCGCGATATCGCCCGTTGCCGGATCGCGCGCGCCGCCCTGGGTCGCAATGGCGAGTGCAAGGCTGCGGATGGCCGTGACCGACTGGCCGAACTCATCGTGCAGTTCATGCGCGATCAGGCGCCGCTCCTCCTCGACCCGCTGGTCCGCCAGGGACGCCATTTCGCGGCGCTCCTCGAGCCGCGCCTCGGCATCGCGCGCCTGGCGCTCGGCCTGCACCTTGTCCTCCACGGCCTGCGCCATGCGATTGAACGCGGTGCCGATGGTGTTCGCCTCGTAGCCTGCGAGCGGCGGCAGGCGAAAGGCGAGCTCCCCCTGCTGAATGCGTTCCAGTCCGTCGGCGATGATGGGGAACGGCTCGAGAGCGCGCGCGACGATCCAGAAGGCCAGGCCGTTCACGATCACGAACATGATCGCCCCGATGGCGGACAGCCGCGCGATGTCATCCCAGGCGTCGAGTACGGCACGTGAGGGTTGCGGCTTCGACCACCAGCAGCACGCCGCCGCGCAGCGGAACGTGTACCTTATCGCAATTGCGGCGCCAGCAAGCGCGCGAACCACGCGGGCGCCTCGCGTCCGGCCTTGTAGGTCGCCTCCGGCGAGCGGTACAAGACCTCTCCCGTCGGCCGACAGCAAGCACACTTCGTTCGCCCGCACCCGGCCGATCTGTTGCAGGAACTGCAGCACCAGATCCGGGCCTCCGATGGTGGAATAAATCGACGCGAGCCGGCCCAGCAGTTGTGCCGCCACGCGGTTCGCCGCCTCGATCTCCTCGCGCACCGAGGCCCGGGTGCTCTGAATTTCGGCGGCGATCAGCACGATCACGAAGGCGGCGCTGAGGCCGGCCACCACGAGATTCAAGCGCGTCCGCAGTCTCATCCGCCGCATGGTACCAGGGCGGCGTCGGCCGCAGGCGCGACCGCCCTGGGGCTGGCGGTGCCGCAGCCTCATGAAAATCATGAGTCGAGTTTCATGATGCTGCTGATTCGAAGGCGCGGCCACGGGCGGACCATGAGAGCCGTCTACCTACGAAGGAGATTCGTGATGAAATGGGAAACCCCGCAAGCCATCGACTTCCGGTTCGGCATGGAAATCACGATGTACATCTCCAATCGCTGAAACGCCGATAGGGCGCTCGCCCGCGTGACGCGGGCGCGCCCGCTTTTTCCCGTGAAAATTCGTGTCCTGGGGTCTGCCGCCGGCGGCGGCTTTCCCCAATGGAACTGCAATTGCCCGAATTGTGCGGGCTATCGCGCCGGCACCTTGCGCGCACAGGCCCGCACCCAGTCCTCGATCGCCGTCAGCCGGCGAGAACGCCCGCTTCCTGGGTACTGGTGAACGCCTCGCCGGACATCATGGCGCAATTGCAGTCGACCCCGATGTTGCAGCCAAACCGTGCGGTACGCGACAGCGCGCTCGCCGCGATCATTCTGGTCGACGGGCAGGTCGATCACACCACCGGCCTTTACATGCTTGCGCGAATCCGCGCGTCCTTGGCCGATTTGGTGCACCGACAGCACCTACGCGGACCTGACCCGCGGCAATCCGGTTCTCGGTGTGCTTGCCCACTATTGCGGCGTCGACCGCCGCCGCATCGATCTCGATCAAGACTTCACCATCGAGCGGTTGCCGATCTGCGATGGCGCGCACTGCCGGTCGCCAGCAAGCCTGCTCCGTATTCGCCGAATCGCGAGTCGCCGGTCGCGGGCGACAACGTGGCGCTGGTGATCGAGGATGGGGTCACCGGTCAAACGGCGGTGTACGCGCCGGGCCTCGGCGCCATCGACGAACGTTTGTGGGGAGCGATGCAATCGGCCGCCTGCGTGCTGGTCGACGGGACGTTCTGGACCGACGATGAAATGATTCGACTGGGGGTGTCGACCAAGCGCGCGAGGGACATCGGCCATCTGCCGCAGAGCGGCCCGCAAGGCATGCTGGAGTGGCTGGAGCGACTGCCCGCGGCGACTCGCAAGATCCTGATCCACATCAACAACACCAATCCCATCCTCGATGAGGATTCCGCGGAATCCGACGAGCTGGCTCGGCGCGGCGTCGAAGTTGCGCGCGACGGCATGGAGATCTTCGTTGTGAACGGCGCGCCATGGAGTCGCGAGGAATTCGAGGCGCGGCTGCGCAAACAAGGCGCCGCCTACCACATCCATCATCCCTTCAATGTGCTGCTCAATTCGGGCGCCGCGAACCGCGAGCAGATCCGCGGCTGGGTGGCGAATCGTTTTTACTACCAGATCAGTATCCCGATCAAGGACGCCGCGATTCTTGCCAATTGTCCGGACCGCGCCGTGCGGCGCAACTGGGTGCAGCGCATTCTGGACCACGACGGCTACGGCGATGACCCGGGCGGGATCGAGTCCTGGCTACGTTTGGCGGAGGCGGTGGGATTGTCGCGCGAGTCGGTGGAGAGCCTGGTCGCAAGTACTGCCGGGCGTGCGGTTTGCGGTGGACGCCTATGTCAATTTCGCTCGCCGGGCGCCGTGGCCGGAGGCGGTGTGCTCCTCGCTGACCGAGCTATTCGCGCCGGAGATTCACAAACAACGCCTCGCTAACTGGCCGCAGCACTATTCCTGGATCGACCCGGCGGGATTGCATTATTTTCAGAGCCGCGTGAGTCTGGCGCGCCGCGACGTCGAATTTGGGCTCGCCTTTACCTTGAATCATTTCGATACGCGCCAAATGCAGGAGCGGGCTCTCGATATATTGAAGTTCAAGTTGGATGTCCTATGGCAGATGAGCGACGCCATGGCGCTGCGCTACGCGAGTTCGGAATGAAAGACAGTTCGATCACGGAGACCTCGCGGCCGGCCATCGAGCGCCGCTTCCGGCTGCAGTGGGAGGCCGCGCAAAATGCGCATGTGCTGCTGTATCCTGAAGGCATGATCAAGCTCAATGCCAGCGCCGGGGAAATCCTGAAACGCTGCAGCGGAGAAGCGACGATTGCCGAAATTACCGCGGATCTCGAGCGGACCTTCGCGACGACCGGGTTGACGGGCGACGTCGTCGCGTTCGTGAGCATGGCGGTGCAGAAGCAATGGCTGGTACTTGCGCCATGAATGCCTTGGCCGGCGTCGTGACCGCCAAGCCGGGACCGCCGCTATGGTTGCTGCTCGAACTTACCTATCGCTGTCCCTTGCATTGCGTTTTTTGCTACAACCCCACCGATTTCGCGCGAAACGGGCCGGAACTCGGCACCGACGACTGGTTGCGTGTGCTGCGCGAAGCGCGCGCGCTCGGCGCGGTGCAATTGGGCCTTTCCGGCGGCGAACCGCTCGCGCGGGACGACCTCGAGATTATCGTGGCGGAGGCCCATCGGCTCGGGTTCTACACCAATCTCATCACGTCCGGCGTCGGTCTCAACGAGGCACGGATACGCGCGCTGAAGGAGGCTGGGCTCGATCATATTCAGCTCTCGTTTCAGGATAGTTCGCAGCAGATGAACGACTTCCTGAGCAGTACCCGCACCTTCGATTTGAAATCCAAGGTGGCCGCACTCATCAAGCAGTACGACTATCCCATGGTGCTCAACGTGGTGCTGCACCGGCTGAATATCGATCACGTGGAACAAATCCTCGAAATGGCTGATCGCTTGGGGGCGGACTACGTCGAGTTGGCCAATACACAGTTCTACGGCTGGGCCTGGCATAACCGAGAACATTTAATGCCGAGCCGGGCCCAGGTGGAACGAGCGGAAGAGACCACACGGCGTTTCCGAGAACGCGAGGGTCGGCCGATGCGGATCTTCTTCGTGGTGCCCGACTACTTCGAGCGTCGGCCGAAGGCCTGCATGAACGGGCTGGGCTCGATTTTTCTCACCGTCACTCCCGACGGCACCGCACTGCCATGTCACGCCGCGCGTATGTTGCCGGGTCTCGAGTTCCCGAACGTGCAAAGTGCGAGCATGGCCGAGATCTGGTTCGAATCCTCGGGCTTCAACCATTTCCGCGGCGATGACTGGATGAAGGAACCCTGCCGCAGCTGTCCTGAAAAGGTTCGCGATTTCGGCGGCTGCCGCTGCCAGGCATTTCTGTTGACCGGCGATGCGGCCAATGCGGACCCGGTTTGCGATCTATCGCCGCATCACCACCTGGTATCCGAGGTCGTCAGCCGCGCCGAGCGGCCCGCTGTCGACGCCGAGCGGCCCGCTGTCGAGGAGAAACCTCTAATATTCCGGTCGCCGGCCAATTCGACTGCCCTGTTTCCATGACATCGAACTCTCGCTGCGGCGCCGTGCGCGATGCGCTGGCTGACTGAACTCTTTGTCGCCGCGCTCGCGGCGGAGACGGTGATCCGCCTCTGGCTCGCGTCCCGGCAGATCGACGCCGTGCGAGCCCATCGTGACCGCGTACCTGATTTATTTTCCGGCCAGATTGCGCTTACCGACCAGCAGCGCGCCGCCGACTACACGATGACGCGGGTACGGCTAGGACGCTGGGCGACGCTCTTCGAAGCATTGGTCAAGCTTCTGATGACGGTTGGCGGGGGGCTCGCCACGGTCGGTGCACTCCTCCGTCACGTGAATTGGCCTGAACCCTGGCAGGGAACTTTGGTGGTGCTCGGCGTGCTTCTGATCCTCCAGCTGCTTGGTTTACCCTTTGCGCTGTGGCGAACATTTCGGATCGAGGCGCGTTTTGGATTCAATCGGATTTCGCCGGCTCTCTTCGCCCTCGATTTTGCCAAGCGTTTGCTGCTCGGTCTGGTGCTGGGAACTCCGCTGATCCTCGCAACTTTGGCGCTCATGGAAAAAGCCGGCGGCTGGTGGTGGGCGTGGGCATGGCTCGTCTGGGCGGCGGCGACGCTGGGATTGACTTGGGCCGCGCCGCGATTCATCGCGCCCCTGTTCAATCGATTTGCGCCGTTGCGCGATGCAGCGCTCAGGCAACGTGTCGAAGCGCTTCTTGAACGCTGCGGTTTCGCGGCACGCGGCGGCGTGTTCGTCATGGATGGGTCACGTCGATCCGCACACGGCAATGCCTATTTCACGGGAATCGGACGCAACAAGCGCATCGTGTTCTTCGATACGTTGTTGGCCCGGATCAACATGGATGAAATCGAAGCGGTGCTGGCTCATGAACTCGGGCATTTCCGCCTGCATCATGTCAGGCAGCGGTTGGCAGTATCGGCCGTGTCGGTGCTCGCTGGGCTCGCGCTGCTCGGTTGGTTCGCGCGCGAACCGGGTTTTTACACGGCCTTGGGCGTACCGGTGGGTTCGCCCTCGATGGCCGTGCTCTTGTTCGTTTTGACCGTGCCGGTTTTTGCGTTCTTCGCGACGCCGCTCGAGTCGTGGTGGTCGCGCCGGCAAGAACGCGCCGCCGACGATTTTGCGATCGAGCACACCGACGCCCGCCGATTGGCGGGGGCGCTCGTCAAGCTCTATCGAGACAACGCGTCCACACTGACACCGGATCCCGTCCACTCGGCGTTCTACGATTCCCACCCGCCCGCGCTCGAGCGCATCACGCGGTTGAATCGGCTTTCCACGGCGCCGGACTAGCGTTAAGCCGCCGCCCGATGCGCCGGTGCGTCTTCGAGTGCGCGGGCAAGGACATCTTCGATCTTTTCTGCCCAAACGAACTCTAGCCGGTTGCGCGCGCTCTCCGGGATATCCTCCAGATCTCGGCGATTGCGGGCCGGCAGGATGACCGTGCGGATGCCGGCGCGTGCAGCTGCCACGCATTTCTCCTTGATGCCGCCCACCGGCAACACGACGCCGCGTAGGCTGATCTCGCCCGTCATGGCCACGTCGGATCGCACCGTGCGCTGTGTCAGCAGCGAGGCGAGCGATGTCGCCATTGCGACACCGGCGCTCGGCCCGTCTTTCGGGATGGCGCCCGCCGGCACGTGAATGTGCAGGTCGCAATTGTCGAGTGCCGCGGGATCGATCCCCAGCCGGTCCGCCTGAGATTTCACCAAGGTAACCGCCGCCTGAGCGCTTTCTTTCATCACGTCACCCAGTTGGCCGGTCAAAATGAGCTTGCCGGTGCCTTTAACGCGGCTCGATTCGATGAACAGAATGTCGCCGCCGGCCGGCGTCCAGGCAAGCCCGGTGGCCACGCCCGGTACGCTGGTGCGAAGCGCGACGTCGTTCTCGAAGCGTGCCGCCCCCAGGATTCCGGGCACTTCGGGGGCGTCGATCGCGACGCTGGTTGCGCGGCCCGAGGCGATCGTCACGGCCGCGTTGCGCAGCAGCGCACCGATCTGGCGCTCGAGAGTTCTCACGCCGGCCTCTCGCGTGTAGTCCGCAATGACGTGGCGCAAGGCCTCATCGGACACTTGGACTTGATGGGCCGTCAGGCCGTTGGCCTCTAGTTGGCGCGTCAGCAAGTAGCGTCTGGCAATTTGAAGCTTTTCCTCCTCCGTGTAGCCGGTCAGTTCAATGATTTCCATGCGGTCGCGCAGCGGCGCGGGAATGGAATCCAGCACATTCGCAGTACCGATGAACAGCACCTTCGACAGATCGAACGGGACGCCGAGATAGTTGTCGCGGAAAGTGTTGTTCTGCTCCGGATCGAGCACCTCGAGCAATGCCGAGAACGGATCCCCTTGGTAGCTTGCCGAGAGCTTGTCCACCTCATCGAGCATCAGCACGGGATTGCGCCGGCCGGCTTTGCGCAAGGCCTGCACGATCGTCCCCGGCAACGAGCCGATATAGGTGCGCCGATGTCCGCGAATTTCTGCCTCATCGTGCACGCCGCCCAAACTCACGCGTCGGAACTGAAGCCCGAGCGCTTTGGCGATGCTCTGGCCCAATGAAGTCTTGCCGACGCCCGGTGGACCCACGAAGCAGAGTATCGGGCTACGGCCGTTCGGATTTAGTTTCCGGACCGCCAGAAATTCGAGGATGCGCCGTTTGACCTTT
Organism: uncultured Gammaproteobacteria bacterium; assembly: GCA_963783185.1. GTDB lineage: Bacteria > Pseudomonadota > Gammaproteobacteria > Steroidobacterales > Steroidobacteraceae > Bog-1198. The sequence goes on from CAWAMT010000008.1 coordinate 360,283, forward strand.
TCCAATCCATAATGATCGTCATCCAGAATCTTGCGCGCCCGCTCGATGTCGAGCTGCTCCGGGTCGATTTTCGACCAGGGCATCGCGATGAGCCAATCGAGATAGGTGCGCGTCATGGAATACTCCGCGGCACCTTCAGGCATACGCTCGAGGCGCGCGAGTTCACGTTGCGCTTGCTCCTCCGCCTCCGGAGGCATGGCGGCGTCCTTGATGGCCTTCTTCAGGTCCTCGAGTTCAGCGCCGGAACCGTCGGTTTCACCCAGCTCCTTTTGGATTTGATGCAACCGCTCGCGCAACACCGCCTGCTTTTGCCTTTCGTCGAAGGCCTCGCGGGTGCGTTCATCGATTTGCCGTGAAACTTTTAGCACTTCGATTCGCCGGTTCAAGTGAGCCAGCACCCGGTCCAGGCGAGTCTTTAGGTCGAATGTCGCCAAAATATCCTGCTTGTCCGCGACCTTAAGATCCATGAAGCTCGCCACGATGTCGGCGAGAGCTGGAATCGACTCGATGGCCCGAACTGCATTGGCGAGTTCCGCAGGTGCCTGGGGCAGGAGCTGCATTGCCTCGATGGCTTTCTCGCGCAAGTTGAGTGCGCGCGCCTCGATTTCGCGATCGATCGTCGTAACTTCCTTGTGGGGTTCGATGCGGGCGATCAAGAACGGGTCTCGGCTCACGTAGTCGAGCACCGTGAATCGCTCCTCACCCTGGGCGATGAGATGGTGCGTGCCGTCCGCCGCGGTGACGAACCGAACGATCGACGCGGCGGTACCCACCGAGTGCAGTTCCTCAGAATCGGCATCGGCGCTCGTCTCGGCTTGCAACACCAGACCGACGCGGCGCTGTGTGCGCACCGCCTCCTGGGCGGCCGCGACCGCGCGCTTGCCGCTGACGGCAATCGGCAGCACGACTCCGGGAAACAGCACCAGATCCCGCACCGGCAATATGATGAGTACATCCTCGGGTGCAACGGTGGTTTGCGGTTGATTCACGCCAGTGTTCATAGCCTCGACTCCGCCAGACGCAAAAACAGATAGCCGCGTTCGAGGCGATGCTCGAGCAGCGTGTAACTTCCGGGCGGCAGTTCGATGCGCCGCCGCATCCGGCCATAGGGAATTTCCAAGCGCACCACCTCGACGCCCGTCTCAAAGGCGGGTGGGGGTACCGTGGTCTCAATCAGGATGCCGGACGGGGTGATTTGCGCCATGACCTCCTCGGCTCGCGCGCCCGGCAGCGCCACCATGACGTTGAGTTCGTGGCCTCGCGCAAAGACGTTGGCCGGGGGTTCCCAAACCGGCACCTTCGACGGCGCAGCCAGCAGCTCGTAAAAATGGCGATGCCGGCGCTCCGCCGCATCGAGCAGCGCGCAAGCTTCAGCCCACATCCAAGATTTTCTGCGAGAAACAGTCATGATTCCCAACCGCTACGACCCTAGTGACCTTAGAAAGTGAGGGCGGTTGGGTTCAGTTCAAGGCTTGGGAGGCGCAGCCCTCTCTACCACCCGCACGGTGTAACCGCCGGATTTTTCGTCTGCCCGCAACGTCAGCAGACCGCGTTTCTGCGCATCAGCCAAGAGATCGTTGAACGACCTGAAGCCGTACGCGCGCTCGTTGAACCCCGGATGACGGCGCTTGATGGCCTGTTTGATCATCGAACCCCAAATCGGTTCATTCTCCCCACGCTCTTCGGTCACCGCTTCCAGAGTCTCCACCACCAGTTCGAGGGCATCGGAGACATCGGGACCCTTGTTCTCCGCCGGCACGTTTTCCGCCGGCGCCGTCGTGGCACGGGCGGCAGTTGCGACGCGGCGGCGCTTGGACGGCTCCTTGCGAACGAGGTCATCGTAATAAATGAATTCGTCGCAGTTATTGAGAAATAGGTCCGACGTCGAGTTCTTGACGCCGACCCCGATCACCGTCTTGGCGTTTTCACGCAGCTTGCTGACCAGCGGCGAGAAGTCCGAGTCGCCGCTGATGATCACAAAGGTGTCGACATGACCCTTGGTGTAACACAGGTCGAGCGCATCGACGACCATGCGGATATCGGCCGAGTTCTTACCGGACTGACGAACGTGGGGGATTTCAATGAGTTCGAACGCAGCCTCGTGCAAGCCGCGCTTGAAATCTTTGTACCGATCGAAGTCGCAATAAGCTTTCTTGACGACGATGTGGCCCTTCAGCAGCAGTCGTGCGAGCACCTTCTCGATGTCGAAGCTCGGATAATTGGCATCGCGCGCGCCGAGGGCGATGTTCTCGAGATCGAGAAATACCGCCATGGTGGCATCTGAGGTAGTGGTTGGCATGGCGCGATTCTACGCGGGCGGCGCATCTCAATGGCACTAAAACCAATTGTAGTTGAAACTCACGCTCACCCGTTCAGCATCGACGGTATTGAACACGACCTCGTGCCGCAGCCAACTCTCGAATAGCACCAGGTGTCCGGCCCGCGCGGGAACCGTCATCCACGCGCGATTCGGGGGTCGGGCATTGATTTTTCGCGGCGGCGCGGCCATAAAACGGTCCAATCGCGGGTCCTCGAACTTAATTCCGGGAACGCCGCTCGGGGCTCGTACGTAGTAGGTGCCGCTCAAGGTCGACAGCGGGTGCAGGTGCAAACCGTGCACCGTTCGCCGCGGCATGATGTTGACCCAACAATCCGTCATCGACAATTCGCGGTTATCAAGATCCCACTCCGCGGCGGCGGCAAATGCTTTGACGTGGCGTTCGAGCTTGCGCCGGAGGGCGTCGAAGGTCGGCGAGGCGCGCTGCAACCAATGGATCGATCCGTACGATGTGTACCCGCCCGGATAGTTTTCGGCGGACCAGCGGCGGCCCCCCGCGTCGTCCTTTCGCAGCTGCCGGCATTCCTTGAGCAGCTGGCGGTTGAAATCGCGCGTACCGACCCTCTGCAAAGCAGCCGTATACACGCGCGTGGGGAAGAACTCGTGAATGCTCATCGGAATTCGGGCGGGGCCGCCGCGCCGCTCACACCGAGAGCTTGACCTCGTTGAACTGGATGAGCGGTGCCACGTCCGTATATTTCGGGATATCGGCGGTGACTTCCGCCGCCACCGGACCCCATGCCTTGACAAATGCCTCGATCGAATCGAAGTAGAATTGGCAGCCGCCGAAGAATGCGGGGGGCTCACCGGGAGCTGTCCCTTGAAGGCCGGCGTCGACTTCCGTTTTGCGCAACCCGCTACCCAGCCGCTTTATGGCCAACGGCATGTGCTTGGCAACGTAATAATTCATATCGAAGTGAGAGCCGGGTTTGTTCGGATACAGTACGCTGACTTTGATCATGGATTACCTGCCTTGATTCGCATGGTTGTAAGTTACGCCGCCGCCGAGTTTACCCGATCGCACTCTATTTCTGGTCTGCATAGATCTTCACGAGACGATAGAGAAAATCTCGGCCATCCAGGAGCGACTTCACGCCGACATGTTCATTCAGCCCGTGGATGTGGCCGAGATCGGGCCCGGTGAATACCGGTTCGATGCCGTACGTGGGTATACCCACGGCATTCAAGAACTGACCGTCGGTCGCCCCGGGTTGAAGGATCGGCAGCACGGGCACGCCGGGCCAGAACTCGCCAGCCAGCTTCTCGACGGGACCCAATATTGCGCGAGTCAGGGGCGGCGGCGGCGAACTCGGCCCTCGAGTCTCCAGGGTCGTCACTTTGACTTGGCTGTCGGCGACGAGCTCCTCGAGTTTCGCGCGCACCGTCTCCTGTGCAACGCCTGGAAAGATCCGGCAATTGATATTTGCACGAGCTCGCTGCGGCAGGGCGTTGGTCGCGTGTCCGGCATCGAGCATGGTCGCGACACAGGTCGTGCGCAGCGTCGCGTTCCAAGTCGGATCTTTGCCGGAGACTAGCGCTATTGCCCCCGCATCGTTCGGATCTATGACGAGCGCCCGCATGGCGGCGGCGAGATCAGTCTCGCCCTTTGCGGCCTGGATGAGTGCCATTCCGTATAAGTAGGCGCGATTGCCGTCGGTAAATTGCGGCGGAAAGTCGTAGGACTCGATGCGCATCAGCGCCGCGGCCAGACGATAGATGGCGTTGTCCTTGACGGGCCGCGAGCTGTGGCCGCCGGGATTCGTGACCTCCAGCCGGTAGTTCTGCGAAGCTTTCTCCCCGGCCTGAACTTCGAGCGCAATGCGATGACCGTCCGCGTCGAGCTCTCCGAAGGCGCCCTCGTTGATGGCGAACGCCGCATCGATGAGATCACGTTGATTTTCCGAGAGCCAGCGCGCTCCGTTGAAAGCATTCGAGGTTTCTTCGCCGCAGGTCAAAGCAAGCTTCAGGGTGCGGCGCGGTCGAAAATTCTCTTGCCGATAGCGAACGAGCGAGTCGACCCAGATCGCGGCTTGCGCCTTGTCGTCGATCGCCCCCCGGGCGTAAAACGAGCCATTTTCTTCCACCAGCGTGAATGGGTCGCGGACCCAATCTTCACGCTTCGCCTCGACCACATCCAGATGAGCCAGCAGCAGAATTGCCTTGAGCTTCGGATCGCGGCCGGGATAGATCGCCACCAGGCCGCCTTCCTTGGGATGGTCGGGAGCGGCGAAAAGATGCAAGTCTCCGTCGCTAAAGCCGGCCGCCCGCAGGCGATCTGCCATGCGCTGTGCGGCCAACGTGCAGCTGCCGGCGGACAGCGTCGTGTTGGTCTCGAGGAGTTCCTTGTACAGCTCGCGGAATTTTAATTCGCCGGACGTCGTCGCCGCCGTCTCGGCGTAAAGAGCGCCGGCGAACATCGCGGTTGCGGCAGCGGCGATCAAAAATCTGACCATAAGAGAACTCCTCGAGGGCAACTCAAATTATATCCGCCGCCGTAAAGTGTCATACTGTTGGCGTGCAAGAAATGGCGTGCATCGCTTAGCATACCGGGTTGAGGCGTGACTCCGCTCCTCCTAGCCCGGTTTCAGTTCGCGTTCACGCTCTCCATCCATTTCATATTTCCATCGTTTTCGATCGGCCTGGCGAGCTATTTGGCGGTCCTTGAAGGTTTGTGGCTCAAAACCGGCCACGGTGTTTACGCCAATTTGTACCGCTACTGGAGCAAGATATTCGCCATCACCTTCGCTATGGGGGTGGTGTCGGGGATCGTGATGTCCTACCAATTCGGAACGAATTGGGCGGTGTTCGCCGACAAGGCGGGCCCCATCGTCGGACCTCTCATGGCCTATGAAGTGCTATCCGCATTTTTTCTCGAGGCCGGCTTTCTCGGCGTCATGCTGTTTGGCATCAACAAGGTCGGGCGCAAGCTCCACTTCTTCGCCACCTGCATGGTGGCGGCAGGCACGCTGATGTCCGCAACCTGGATACTCGCAGTCAACAGTTGGATGCAGACGCCTGCGGGCTGGGCAATCAACGACCTGGGTCAATTCGTACCCAAGGGATCATGGTTGCCCATTATCTTCAGCCCGAGTTTTCCTTATCGATTCGTCCACACCGTCATTGCCGCTTTTCTCACCACCGCGCTCGCGGTCGGCGCGGTTGGCGCCTGGCATCTTCTGCGGGATAGGGCGAATCCCGGCGCCCGTAAGATGTTCTCCATGGCAATGTGGATGGCAACTCTGGTTGCGCCCATTCAAATCCTCGCCGGAGATACTCAGGGCCTCAACACGCTGGAATACCAGCCCGCCAAGGTCATGGCGATGGAAGGACGATTTGAATCCTACGCCGCAGGCGCGCCGCTCGTGCTCCTGGGCATTCCCGACGAAAATCATCGCCGGATCGATTACAGCTGGGAAATTCCCAAACTCGCCTCGCTGATTCTTCGGCATGATTCGAACGCCCCGCTCGCGGGCCTCGACAGCATTCCGCGCGACGAATGGCCGCCGGTTGCGATTCTGTTCTGGTCCTTTCGGCTGATGGCCGGACTCGGTTTCGCGATGTTGGGGCTGGGGCTATTCAGCGTGTGGGCGCGGGTGCGCGGCAAACTCTATACATGGCCGCTGCTGCATCGTGCGGCCATCATCATGGGACCTGCCGGATTCATTGCCGTCATCGCGGGTTGGGTCACGGCCGAGGTGGGCAGGCAGCCCTACACGATTTATCACTTGCTGCGGACGGCCGAGTCGGTGTCGCCGGTCGGTGCGCCGGCCGTGGCCGGCTCCCTCATCGCTTTCGTGGTGGTGTATTTCGCCGCTTTTTCATCGGGGACCGTTTATCTCCTGAAGCTCATGGCTCGGCCGCCCGCGGCACATGAAACCGCGCTTGCCGACGTGCCGACACAGGCTGCCGGCATCACGCCGGCGGCAGCGATTGTCAAAGGAAGCTAGGCATGCACTCCGAGTTGACGGTAATTTGGATCGCCATTATCGGCTTTGCCGTCATGATGTACGTCGTCATGGACGGCTTTGATCTCGGCATCGGCATCCTGTTCACGAGATTCGAAGTGGGTGCCAAACGAGATATGGCGATGAATAGCATCGCGCCGGTTTGGGACGGCAACGAGACCTGGCTGGTCTTGGGCGGCGGCGGCCTCATGGCTCAGTTTCCGCTCGCTTACGCGATCATACTACCGGCAGTCTACGCGCCGATCATCGCGATGCTGCTGGGTCTGGTTTTTCGCGGCGTTGCATTCGAATTCCGCTGGCGCGATCCGAACCACCGGGCGCGGTGGGACGCGGCTTTTTGTCTCGGCTCGGTAGTTGCGGCATTTGCTCAGGGGATCACGCTCGGCGCAGTTCTTCAGGGGATCAGCGTGAGCGGGCGGGGCTATGCAGGAGGATATTGGGACTGGCTGACTCCCTTTACCATTCTGACCGGCGGCAGCCTGATCGTTGGGTACGCCCTGTTGGGCTGTTGCTGGCTGATTTGGAAGACCGACGGACCGCTGCACGAGGATGCGCGGCGCATCGCCAAACCCTTGAGCCTCGGGCTGCTTGCGGCCATCGCCGCGGTGAGCGCGTACACGCCGTTTTTGAAATCCCAGTACTATCATGCGTGGTTTGCATGGCCCGGGGAACTCGCGGCCGTGCAGATGCCCCTGCTGGTGGCGGTCATAGGTTGGCTGCTGTTTCGCTGCATCCGTCAGGGCAAGGATTTTCTGCCCTTTTTACTCACTCTGACCCTATTCGGCTTATGCATGCTCGGCCTCGCCATCTCGATGTGGCCGGATCTCATTCCCGGGCGAGTCTCGATCTGGGACGCCGCCGCACCGCGTAGCAGCCAGATCTTCATGTTGATTGGGGCGAGCGCCCTCGTGCCGATAATCCTCCTCTATACGGGTTGGGCCTACTGGGTGTTTCGCGGCAAGGTTGGACAAGAGGGATACCATTGAGCGAGCGAGCGCCCGGTGCGCTATATCAGCGGCTGTTGTGGTTCCTCGCCATTTGGGCGGCCAGCGTAGCCGGGTTGGGTGTGGTCGCCCTGATACTCCGATGGCTGCTCAAGCCGTAGCTATGAACCGTGCGCGCGCCTCCGATAAGCTACGGCCGATGGCGGGGAGCCGGCATCGGCCGCAACGCCTCTTCCAGGCTCAAACCGAGTGCCAGGAGCGCACGATCGCTTGCCGCAGGCGCGTCGAACTCCAACGCGACCGGTAGTCCATCGGGCGTGAGGCCGGCCGGCAACACCAGGCCCGGTATGCCGGCGGTGCTGCCGGGTGCGATGTTGCGCGCAACAGCCATATCGAAGGGCACCGGCTGGCCTCGAATGAGCAGAACGGTTTCCTCGCCGATGCGGGGCGGCGGCACCCGCGTCGCCGGAAAGACCATCGCCGCGACCCGAGTGCGCGCGAAGTAATCCTGGTACAACCGGCGCAGTGCCGGCAGGTATTGATCGCGCGCGGCGGCGTAGACCGCCTCGGAAACGAAATTAGCGCCGCCCGGCATGACGTCGCTGCGAAAGACCGCTTGGATGTCCGGGCTCGCGCTGCGCGATCAATTCATCCAAAGTCAGACCGCGTGCCATAATCTTTCAGGTAGCGCGCAAGGGCCAAGCGGACATCATGATTTTGCACCTGGTCGGTCGTCAGATCGATGAGTTGCGCAAGTCCTGGCAGTTCTGTCTCGATGATCTCTGCACCCGCATCCTTAGTCGAGTAACGGCAATCGACGAGATGCGCTCGACTTCCGGATCGAGACCCGTGAACCAGTAATCGCGCACGACGCCGAGCCGCACGCCGTGCAACGGTGTAGAGGTGATCGAACGCGCATCCTTGGTGATGACCGCATCGAACAGGGCCAAATCCGCTACCGAACGCGCGTGCGGTCCGACCTGATCGAATAGCGGCGAAATCGGCACGCAGCCTTGGGTCGAGTAGCGTCCCGTCGTCGGTCGGAATCCTTTGATGCCGCAGAACGCCGCGGGGACGCGGATCGAACCCTCGGTATCTTCCGCAACTCCGAGGGGCGCCAGCCGGGCCGCGACGGCCGCCGCCGTCCCGCCGCTGCTGCCGCCGGGAATGCGCGCCGGATCATAAGGGTTGTGGACCGCGCCAAACGCCAGATTGTTGCTGGTCCAGCCATAGGACAGCTCATGAAGATTGGTTTTTCCGAGCACGATGGCGCCGGCCGCCTTGAGCGACGCGACCACGGGCGCATCTTCCTTCGGCCGAAAATGTCGCAAGGCCGGCGTGCCGCCGGTGGTCGGATAGTCGCGCGGTGTTGACGCTGTCCTTGACCGGTATGGGTAAGCCGAACAGAGGGCCCAAGCTCGCGCCGGCTCGGCGCTCGCGATCACGAATGCGCGCATCCTCGAGTACCCGCTCGGGCTCCAGCGTGATGAATGCATTGAGCGCACCGGCGGCGCGGCACTGTGCGAGAAGAGCCTCGGCATATCGCTCGGCGCGAAGTTCGCCGCGAGTCATATGCGCGACAGCCTCGACCGCGCTGAGTTCGGTTAAGGCCAATGTCGCCGCGCTCGACGGGTTCGACGGGCTCGAACCTGCGCCGCGGACGGCGGATACCGCAGCCGCTGCGGCTGCGCCGAGAACCAAGGTGCGCCTCGTGCGGTCATGAAACTCGGACATGATCCCGCTTCAATGCCTGGCACATGCAATGCACCGCGCCCCCGCCATTGCCGATCATCGAAACATCCGGATCGTAAACCGTAAGACCCTCTGCGCGGCAGGCCGCAACGAGATTTTTGCTGGAGGCCGGAACCAGCACGCGTCCGTTGCCGAGCGCCACCACGTTGCTTCCCAATTGCATGGCGTCGCCGTACGCAATGGGAATTGCCCGAATGCCCTTTGACTTCAGCCAGTCGACCAATTCCGGCTCTACGGCTTCGATGCATACCACCGCGAGACCTTCTGCGATCATGCCCATCTGCACATCCAAATGCAGAAAGTGAGAATCGAATGCATAGGTATGAAACTCCCACCCCTCGGCCTGGAACCAGGTTTGCAGTTGCCGCACCGCGGGCTCGCTCGAGCGTTCGCCGGAAAAGCCGCATATCGCGATGCCGGGTTTCAGCACCATGAAATCCCCGCCTTCGACATTGCCGGCAGTCACGAGATCGTAAATCGGGATGCCGGCATCGAGATAAAACTGCAGACATGCTGCATATTCCCCGCGCCGGTAAGCCTTCTCGGGTTGCATGATGACAGCGCCCCACGGCGTCATGACACTGCTGTCGCGGGCGAATATTTGATAGGGCAGGACAGGATTGGCCGGCAATGAATGAACTCTCACATCGGCTTGCCGATACACGTCGAGCATTTCGCTGTACTGCGCGCGAGCCACTTTGAAATCGAACTGCAAGCCGACCCGTTCGGCGCGTTGCGCGACCGCATTGCCCGCCTGCCAATTGAAATGATCGATTGGACCGACCAGCACATCGCGCAATTGGCCGTATTCGCTGTCGACGCCCCACCGTTCGGGGCGCGGGGTGCCACCGCCTTCGACCCGGGTTCGTAGTTTCATCGTGAATCCTCGTTTGGCGAGCCAAGTCAGCAGCGATTATTGCACCCAGCGCGCTAATTGTGCGACATAGCCAGCCTTTCCCCGACTGTGCGATGAATGCTGCATTGGGTTCGCGATTCTGTTAGCTTTCCGCTATGCGACCGTGTGAAAAGGTTCCTGATTAAATGAGACAGGTGCGCCAAGCACTGTATCTCGTGCTGCTGCTGATCACCGCGCAGCAGGGCGCGGTCGTTCATGAACTCAGCCATTTCTCCGGCGTTCAGGGTGTCGATGTTCACCGTGATGCCGGCGGCCTTGCGGACAATGCGTGCGCTTTGTGCCCCGCCTTCGCACAGGCGACTACCCCGGCCTTCAGTCATTCTTTTCATATTCCACCACTCCTGCGCGCCGAGACCGAGCGCGGCGTGGAGCTGCAATTTGCAGTCGTCAACGCGGCAATTCCGCAGCCGCGCAGCCGCGGTCCTCCGTCCTTGAGCTGACCCTTGGCCTTGCGTTGATCCGCCCCGAGCAATCGGCGGTGGGTCTTGGGTTTTCAGCTTTTGCGGAGTCATTTTCATGGTCCCATTTTCCCCTCGGGGCGCCTGGTTCGGCGCCGCCGCGACCCTCATTTTTGTTTTGACAGGTGATTTTTCGTTCGCGGAGACGCCCGATACCTCCGCCGGCAGCACCGATTTGAATGAAATCGTGGTGATATCGCAGCGTTTGGATGAAGGCCGCTCGCACATACAAACGCAGACCGGCGCATCCACTTATACCGTCGACGCTGCGGCCATTGCCGCGATGCCGGCTGGCGCGAACACGGCATTCAATCAAGTGGTTCTGCAGATGCCCGAGGTGGCCCAGGATTCGTTCGGCCAATATCACATCAGGGGCGAGCACAACGGACTGCAATATCGCTTGAACGGCGTCATCCTGCCGGAAGGCATCAGTGTCTTCGGGCAGTCCCAGGATGCTCGCTTTGTATCTTCGGTGAGCCTGATTACCGGCGCGTTGCCGGCGGAATTCGGACTGCGCACCGCCGGTATTCTCGACATCACGACTAAAAACGGCTTGGATTCGCCCGGCGGTTCAGTGGCGATATATGGCGGAAGTCATAGCACCGTGGAGCCGAGTTTTACCTACGGGGGCGGCACCGGGGCCTTCAGCTACTTCGTCACCGGCGATTTTCTGCGCAATGAACTAGGCATCGAGTCGCCCGATGGCAGCGCGAATCCGATTCATGACCAGACGACTCAGTACCACGGTTTCGGCTACTTCGAGGACATCTTGGATAGCGCGAATAGGCTCGCCCTGATGCTCGGCAGCGCGGTGGGCAAGTACCAAATTCCGAATCTAGATGGGGTCGAGCCGTCGCTGGGGTACACCGTCAACGGCACATCCGCATACCCCAGCCAGGATCTGAACGAGAATCAGCGCGAAGTCACGCAGTTCGGCGCCTTGAGCTGGCTGCATTCCGCGGGCGCGCTCGATATCCAGACCTCGATCATTGCCCGCTACTCGAGCTTGACGTTCGTCCCGGATTTTCCGGGGGATCTCTTGTTCACGGGCGTTGCACAAAATGCCTTCAAACAAAATGTGGCTTATGCGGCGCAAAGCGATGCCGCATACCATCTCAACGAAGACAACATAATCCGCGCCGGCCTCTTCACGCAGACCGATCATGCGGTCAGCAACACCAGCTCCCAGGTGCTCCTGACCGATAACGCCGGAATTCCCTTGAGCGATGTTCCGACGACGCTGATTGACAACAGCGGCAAGACCGAGTGGATCTACAGCGCGTACCTGCAGGATGAATGGAAGCTCATCCCGACCCTTACGATCAATTATGGTCTGCGGTTCGACCGCTTTACCGCCTATACCAGCGATAATCAAACGAGTCCGCGGGTGAATGTGGTGTGGCAAGCGCTGCCGGACACCACCTTCCATACGGGATACTCGCGCTACCTGTCGCCTCCGCCTTTCGAGCTGGTCGGCGGCAAGGACATCGCCCTGTTTGAGAATACGACCAACCCGCCGTTGACGCCCGAAGCAACCTCGCCGTTGGCCGAGCGAGCCAACTACTACGATCTCGGCGTTCAACAAAAAATCACGCACAGTTTCGTCGTGGGCATGGATACCTACTATAAACAATCGAAGAACCTCATCGATGAGGGTCAGTTCGGTGCGCCCATTATCCTAACGCCGTTCAATTACCGCTACGGCAAGCAATACGGCGGGGAATTGACCGCGAATTATACGAAGCAAGATTTCACAGCGTATTTTAATTTCGCAGCTCAAAGCGCCAAGGGTAAAGCCATCGAATCGGCGCAGTTCAACTTTGCGCCTGAGGATCTTGCCTACATCGCGAACAATTACATTCATCTCGATCACGAGCAGCAGAAAACCGCCTCAGGCGGCGTGTCGTATCTGTGGCGGGATACACGCGTCAGCGCGGATTTCCTGGTGGGCTCCGGGCTGCGGGCGGATCTTCCATTGCCGCCGGGAGAGACCACCGCCTACGGCGGCACCGGCATACCGAATGGGCAGAGTCTGCCGTATTACACCCAGGTCAACACCGGGATGACGCATATTTTTACCATTCCCGGCTCCGGCACACTCACGGCCCGCTTTGACGTGGTCAACCTATTCGACAAGGAATATCAGATCCGCAACGGTACGGGCGTTGGTGTGGGCGCCCCGCAATACGGTCCGCGGCGCGGCTTTTTCTTCGGACTGTCGAAATCACTCGGCTCTGCCGATTAGATTACGTCGAATCGACTTTTCACAGCTCGGACTTGAACTGCAGCCACGCGCGAGAAAAAACGCGCGCTTCGTCCGACGAATAGACTTTTTGCAGTTCGAAACGGTCGCGAATTTTCGGCGGAGGATAAATCACAATGTTGTCCCGCACTGCCGGTTCGAGATAAGGCAATGCCGCGGCGTTTGCGGTCGCGAATCCTATGAAGCGGGTAACGGATGCCGACACCTCGGGCCGCATGACGAAGTCGATGAAGGCAAGTGCCGCCGCAGGGTTCGGCGAATCGGCCGGGATCGCCATGCTATCGATGTAGAAGGGCACCATCTCCCGCGCGAATGAGTAATCGATCTTTCTGGTGCCGTGAGATTCATTCACCATTCGACGGGCGATCAAGGCATCGCCCGAATAACCGATGGCAAGGCAAAGCTCACCTTCCGCCAATTGCTGGTAGTAGCCGGAGGTCGAAATGCGTCTTATGTAAGGCTTGACCTCGCGGAGTTTGGCCATCACCGCATCGAGCTGCGCCGGATCGGAAGACAGACTAGGTTGACCGACGTACCGGGACACCATGGGCAGGATATCGCCCCATGAATCGATCAATCCAATCCCGCACGGAGCGAATTTAGCCGCCACGTCCTTTCTGAAAATCATGTCCAGGCTGTCGAGCGGCGCGTTCGGCATGATCGCCTTGATCTTGTCGACATCGTAAATCAGCCCTGTGGTGCCCCACATCCAGGGAACGGCGTGCTGATTTTTCGGATCTACGGTGCTCAATAACTGCATGATCTTCGGATCCGCGTTGCGCGCGTTCGGGATGCGCGTCCAATCCAGCACTTTCCAGAAGCCCTTGGGTATTTCCCGACCCAGCTCGGGCGCCGCATTCATGGTGACCAGATCGTAATTCGAGCTGCCGACCGACAGAATCGTCTCGGCCATCTCCGGGGAGTCGAGCACCGCGTAGTTCACGTGAATTCCCGATGCTGCCTCGAATTTGGCAACGAGCGGGGGCGGGAAGTACTCGGGCCACGCATAAATATTCAGTACATGCGAGCGGTCGGCGGCGGCCGCGCATCCGAACCAGATGCATATGAACCCCGCTCCTAAACGTAAGCAGATCGATTTGGAATGTTTCAAATGCCCCCTTCAGCGGCAGGATCAGACTCCTCATTTAATCACAAGGGCGATGCGCGAGTTAATCCGGGTCACCGGGTCATCGAGGCTGAGAGGCTAACACTCGATAGCGACGCCGCGCAGTCCTTATTCTTAGCCAGGCCTGGGTCGACAAAGGCGATGAGGGCCGCGACCGGCGTCAACAGAGTGCCGAGCGCCGTTGCCACTGCGCCTTGCTTCGCCAATTTGCCGGCATCTACGCCGATCGCGGGGTGTGCCAGCGTGCCCTTGACCGTGATCGGCGCGCGTACGCGAGTAAGCCGAAGTTTCTTGGGATCCCCTTGGACCTCCAGATCCAATCGCTCATCGCCGAGATGAACGCTGCCTCGCCCTTTGATCAACACGTCCGTGGTATCGACAAATAGGCTCTTGGCATTCAGCGTGCCGTCTTTCGCCTGAAAATCGATGACGCTGCATCGAATCGCGGTTTGCGTGTCCTTCTTGGCCAAGAGCAGCCCGACTCCTTCGGTCACATTGATTCCGGTGAGTTCCGCCATCGCCTCGTTAACTTGTCCCGTGGGAATGATCATGCTGATGGCACCGTCGGCAGTGGAGGCGAACTTATGAATGGAGCCTCCGCTACCTTGTATTTTGAGGCGGCCCATGAGCGCTCCGGACAGAGGCGCCTCCGTCATCTTGGCGGTCTTGAATTGGCCCAGATTCACATCCACGATGCGCATGTCGATAGCTGATTGCGGAATATCGGAATGAGCATCAATGCGCACGCTGCCGCTAAAAGTGCCCTGATCCAACACAAAACGTAACGGCTCGAGGGTCAAGACGCCGTTGTTGAGCACCAAGTGAAAATCGACTTTCGTGGTATGAAGCTTTGGTGCTCGCACCGAAGCGGCTTCGTAGGTAACGTCCGCATCCATACCGCGCACGCGCTCGACTTGCAGGTCCGCATCGGGTAATACCCAGTTGCCAGCCTTGGGGGTCGGTTCTGCCGCCGCCTCCGCCGGCTGGCCCAAGCTGGGCGCCAAATCGATGAGATTCAAGGATCGCGACATGAGCTTGCCTTGAAGCTTCGGCCTTGGGCCGCCGGTTTCTACCGCCAAGCTTCCCTCCAAATCGCTCGCGCCTACCCGGCCATTCAAGTTAGCGGCCCGGAGAGTCGTACCGGAGACGTGTACCGATGCAGCGAGCCGATAACTCGGTGTATTGGGCAATGCCAGTCCTGTGAGGTAATAGAGGTCAGCTAGATCCTTCCCGCTCACGACAAAAGCAACGTCCAGCAAACTTAAATCGAAAGGCTTGAGTACGGTGACGTGGGTGTCCAGTTTGATATCCGCCGCGTTTACCTGCATCGCAAATGCGTAAGGCCTTTCGGGGGCGAGATTCAACAACGGGCCTCCATTGGCATCGAGCTTGAACGGCTTCTCGTTTAGAGTTCCCTTTGCCTGAACTTTAAAGGCGGACGCGTCGTTCTTTCCCGACTCATCGTCTGCCGCGAGTGATCCGCCAAAACGCAGTTTGCGGATCTGATCGAGCACATGAAGATGTCCGTTTTGAATCAGAAGACTGCGGATCGTGGGAATGTGTGCAGGCTTTGTTTTGCCCTTCGGGGCTCCTGCGGCACTGTCAAAATTCCAGCTCGCGCGTCCCCGCGAGTCACGCTCCAGATTAAACTCAGGATCGATGAGCTTGATTTGTGGAATGACGATTTGGCCGCGCAGCAGCCGCCCCAGGCTGACGCTGAGGCCGATTTGCTTGGCTTCAAACATGAGCGGTTTATCAGCCCATTCGGGATTCGTCAAACTCAATCCGTTTATTTCTGCACTCGGCGTCCAGGACAACAAATGCAATTTCAAGTCCCCTGCTATGACCGCATGTCGGCCTGTTCTGGCAGAAATTACCCGGGCTACCGCCGGTTTAAACACATTGCCGTCAATAAAAGCGAGCAGCAGAAATGTCGTAATCAATACTCCGGCAATCAGGACCATTGCCCACGTTGTTTTTCGATGCGTCATCAAGAATGTTTTCATTTTGATGGCTGATGGGAACGACTTGCAAAACGGTAAACCATTCGAGCGGCACATCACGATATTATTCGGGCCAAAAAATACGTAGGCGAAACGCTCGAACTTCACTCGTCCAACACCCACAGGATGGAGAAAAAGCACTGACGGCTGCTCCGGGAACAAGTATGGTGGGGGACCTTTACCACCCCACATCTGAAGTGACTGCCGATCTTAAGACGATGAATAATTCGACGCCTGCGTCCGCCGTCAGGGAGCCCGCGCCGTGGGCCAAGCTGGCCGCGCTCGGGATCGTCTTCGGCGACCTCGGCACCAGTCCGCTGTACACGCTGCAAACGGTGGTGCAGGCCATGGGCGGACAGTTCACCCCGGTCGCGCACTCGGCGTTCTGTCCCTGATCGTCTGGACCTTGATCATCACCATTTCGATCAAGTACTGCCTGTTCGTCATGCGCGCGGATAACCATGGCGAGGGCGGCATCTTGGCGCTGATGTCGCTCATCGGCGCCAACGGATTTGCGCCGGGATTCAGGCTGCTGACCGGCATGGGGCTGCTGGGCGCGGCGTTGATCTACGGCGACGGCGTCATCACGCCGGCGATTTCGGTGCTGAGTGCGCTCGAAGGCGTCAACGTCGCCACCGACGCGTTCAAACCGTTCGTCATGCCGGCGGCGGTGGTGATACTCATCGTGCTATTCGCGACTCAGCGTTTCGGCACGCAGAGATCGGGCGCGCTTTTGGACCCGTGATGCTGCTGTGGTTCATCGTCATCGCGGTGTTGGGCGTATCCGCCATTGCCCGGCATCCCGGAGGTGCTCGTCGCGCTCGATCCGCGCCACGCGGTCGGATTCTTGAGCCACTCCGGCGGCCGCGGCTTTCTGGTGCTCGGCGGCGTATTTCTGTGCATCACCGGCGGAGAGGCGCTGTACGCCGACATGGGCCACTTCGGTAAGGGGCCGATCCGCTGGTCCTGGTACGCGATCGTGCTGCCGGCATTGCTCTTGAGCTACGCCGGGCAAACCGCGTTCTTGATGGAGCAACGGCACGGTCACGCGGCAATCCGTTTTTCCAGATCGCGCCCGCGCTGGTCGATCTATCCGCTGGTCGCGCTCGCGACCATTGCCACCATCATCGCGAGCCAGGCCATCATCACCGGATCCTTTTCGATGACCCGCCAAGCCATGCAGCTGGGTTGGCTTCCCGGCGTCTCCATCCGCCAGACCTCGGATCGCGTTTACGGCCAGATCTATGTGCCCGGTCGTCAATTGGCTGCTGATGGTTGCGACGGTGGCGACAACCATCGCATTCGGCAGCTCGGATCGGCTGGCCGGCGCGTACGGTACCGCCGTCGCGACCACCATGCTGCTCACCACCATCCTGTTGTACAAGGCCATGCGCGATGTGTGGCGCTGGCCGCTCCTCGTCGCTCGCCGTTGCGGCGATTGCCGTCTTCCTCATCGTGGACGCGAGCTTTTTCTGCGCAAATCTCTTGAAGATCGCCGAGGGCGGCTGGCTGCCGTTGACGTTTCGCCGCCGTCCTGTTCGTCGTCATGGTCACCTGGCGAGCCGGCATCGACGCGATGCACGCCGCGCTGATGCAGACGCCCGAATGCCGCACAGCATTTTTGTCGGATCTCAAGTCCGGCGCGATTACCCGCGTCGACGGCACCATGGTGTTTTCTGACCAGCAGCAGCCAGAAGGTCTCGCGGCTCATCATGGATCACGCGCATTTCATGGGGGTGCTGCCGCGCAAGGCCATCGCACTCAGCGTCGTGTTCGAGAATACGCCGCGCATCGTCGGACCGAGGTGCTCCGTCATCGAGAATGTGGGCGAAGGTTTGTGGCACGTGGTGGCGCGCTTCGGCTTCTTCGAAATCCCGGACTTGACGATCGGCGCTCGATCAGCTGCGGGGCCTCGATGGGGCTGTCGATTTCGACGGGGCGGTGTTCGTCGCCGCCCGCGATCTCGTCGTGTCCAAGCCGCACGGCCGCGCGCTGCGGGGCTGGCGCATCGCGCTGTTCGCATTCCTATACCGCAACTCGGCGAAAATAGTGGACCGCTTCAATCTGCCGCCGGAACGAGTGATCGAAATCGCGAGGCAAATCGAAATTTAGCCGCCTCGTGCGCCGCTCATATTCTTCCGAGGGAGTCCAAATCCGTGGCTCCCGCGGCACACGGTGAACTGGCACTTCGATACCGATATTCGCTGGGTGAATCCCGTTCCGACATCGCCGGGACCGCAAGGAAGTCCCGCGCCATCAAGTCTTGCAACACACTGAGCAGTCCGACGACGAGCAGAAGGCAAAATCCAAAAATCAGCACGAAGGAGATGAAGTAGGTGCATGGTGGACCCAAGCGTTGCGGAAGTTAATTCAAGAACGCCGATGCCGCTATGCTGAAGCGAATGCACGGCCGTCTCCTGTAGGACAAAATCGGATATTTGCGTCAGAATCGATGCTGCGGCATCCGACTTTAGCCCAATGGTGCCGCGCCGCTGGGCTTGCTAATGGGAGAGGCGAAAGACGGCGCAATGGCCGGCAGAACGCGGCCACGCACCTCGCCGAATCCAATGCGGACGGCGCCCGGCGTGCGCGCACCAGGCGCGAAATATCACCGTATCTCCGTCTTGCAGAAAGGTGCGTTGCTCGGTAGACCCAATTCGAATCGGTCGCGTACCTCCGGAGCTCAATTCCAACAGCGAGCCGGCTTCTTCGGGAGTCGGACCCGATTGAGTGCCGGTGCCCGAGCAAATCACCTGCGCGCATATTGCATCCGTTGATGGTGTGGTGCGCGATGAGCTGCGCCACGGTCCAATAAGAGTGGCGAAAACTGCGGAGGAAAGCCGCTGCGGCGGCTCGCGACGATCCTGCATCGACGCGCTCTGTAGATACGCTTCGAGCCGGATATCGAATCCGCCGGCCGCATCGTTCGACGCCGACACGAGATAACCGGCGGTTCGGGGTCGCTCGAAACTCTCGCGGCCGGCACGCGAAAGGGTGCCAGCGCCTGCAATGAAACGATCCACGGCGAAATGGTCGTTGCGAAGTTTTTCGCGAGAAACGGACCCAGACGGCTGATACTCCCACGCCTGTATATCTCGCGCCGACCAATCGTTGAGCAGACACAGCCCAAACACGTGCGATTCGGCAGCAGTGACCGGAATCTGCGATCCCAGCGCATTGCCGCTCCCCAAGAACACGCCGAGCTCGAGTTCATAGTCCAGCCGCGCGCTCGGGCCGACGACCGGTTGCAACTCACCAGGCGGGAGACGCTGCCCCTGAGGCCTATGAAAACTTTGTTCCGAGACGCCGATGGACGAACTTCGGCCGTGGTAGCCGATGGGCATCCACTTATAGTTCGGCGTCAAGGGATTATCGGGTCGGAAGAGGCGCCCAACGGCGGTCGCGTGATGGACCGATGAATAAAAGTCCGTGAAATCCCCGATTTGCGCCGGTACTGCATATTCCGCCAGGGCTTGCGGAATGAGGCAACGAAGGAATGCCGGTTGAAGTGTGGAGTTTTCCGTCAATCCAGCGAACAGCGCGTTACGCAGGGCAGTCCAATATTTCGGGCCCTGCTGCATCAGAACGTTGAGAGTCGAACCTGCGCCCGCGGCCACCGCCTCTGCCGCGTCGTCCTTGAGCACATCCGTTGCCGCAAGGGCGGCGAGATCGAGGATCTGATCTCCGATCGCAACGCCGCCGCGAAACACTGCGGCCGATCCGCGCTGACGGAAGGTCCCTATGGGCAGATTTTGAATGGGAAAATCGGCATCCGTGCCATTTGCCGATTTCACCCAGCTCCTACGGTTCGGATCGTTCGTGGCATCGAGCGGCATGGCATTACTCACGTGCAATTTGTACCGTCAGGGACGACTCGAATCGAAGCGATTCTTCAGTTCCAGCCAGCAAGCCATGTAATCCTTTTGCAGCGCCGGACGTCCTGCGAACGCATGGCGGGACGGCCTGATCACCATGCGGCTCTCGAACATGAACGCCATCGTATCCTTGAGATGCACCGGCTTCGAGGTGTCGGCGTGGATGGCCGTTTCGAAGGTCGGTGCGTCTGGGCCATGCCCCGTCATGCAGTTGTGCAATGAGGCTCCGCCCGGCACAAAGCCGGCGCTCTTTGCATCGTACACGCCGGTGATCAATCCCATGTATTCGCTCGCCGCATTGCGGTGGAACCAGGGCGGCCTGAAGGTGTGTTCCATCGCGAGCCAGCGGGGAGGGAAAACGACAAAATCGACATTGCCGATGCCGGGTGTGTCGCTCGGCGAATGCAGCACCGAAAAAATCGAGGGGTCAGGATGATCGTAAGAAATCGAGCCGATCGTATTGAAGCGCCGTAGATCATATTTGTACGGTGCATTGTTGCCGTGCCAGGCGACCACATCGAGCGGCGAATGATCCATTTGCGCAACCCAAAGCCGACCGAGAAATTTGGCAATCAGGTCGTGCCGTCCGCCGCTGTTTTCATATCGCGCTCGCGGTGTCCAAAAATCGCGCGGGTTGGCGAGGCCGTTCGAGCCGATCGGTCCTAGCTCGGGCAATTTGAAAGGTACGCCGAAATTTTCGCAGATGTAACCCCTGACGGCTCCGGCTTGCACGCCGACCTGAAAGCGTAGGCCGCGCGGAATGACCGCAATTTCCTGCGGTTCGACGTCGATGCGGCCGAGCTCCGTGTCGAGCCTCAAGGCGCCCAACTGCGGCACGATCAGCCACTCACCGTCGGCGCTATAGAAATAGCGGTTGCGCATCGACTGATTAGCCGCATAAAGATAAATGCCGCATCCCGAATTAAGCTCCGGCGAGCCGTTTCCCGCTACCGGCACGAGTCCTTCGACAAAATCCGTCGGGCTCGAGGGTAGCGGCAACGGATCCCAGCGCAGCGGGTTCGGCGCCAGCGGCGCATCGGAAGCCTGGTTGGCAAATACATCGTGTTGCAGAGCTTGAAAGGGGCCATGCGTTACTGACGGGCGAATGCGGTACAACCAGGTGCGCCGATTCGCATGTCGAGGCGCGGTGAACGCGGTACCGGATAATTGTTCGGCATAAAGACCGTACGGGCATTGCTGCGGCGAATTTTGGCCTCGCGGCAGAGCGCCCGGCAGCGCCTCGCTTGCAAATTCGTTTCCGAAGCCGCTTTGATAATCTGAGGATTCGAGGTTCGACATTGAATGGCTAGGCAATACGCGCGCCCTGGCGCTTAAGTTCCGTTTGCACCCGGGCAATGTCGAGGTGCTCGAAGGATTCTCCAGTTTTTAACGACACGGCCGCGGCGACACCGGCGCCTTGGCCGGTGACGGCGCAGCACATCATATTGCGGGTTGCCGCATGCGACACTTTGTCGCCGCCGGTGCACCGGCCGGCGACGATCAAACCGTCGACACCTTTGGGCACCAGCGAGCGATAGGGTATGTGGAAATATCGGCCTGTCGTCGGTAGCAGCAAAATGCCGTAGCCATCGACGAACTCCGGGAATATTCCGATCGAATCCTCGAAGCGCCCCTGTTGCCGTACGTCCGCGTCGGTGAGATTGTACAGCGCGTCGATCTTGCGCGTGTCGCGTACGCCGAGCGTCATGCCGAAGTTGCGTAGCTTGGCGTCTTCACACCCCGGCATGAAACGACGCAGTGCCTCGACCGCCATGATCGCCTGATGCCGGCCTGCCATTTCCCCGGAGGTCAAGTCCCGAGCGTCCGTTCCATCGCATTGCGGCAGGTGGACGAGATTCAGGTAAGTCAGGTCTCCCTGATCCGAGACGGCACCCCACGTGCCCGCGATGGTGCTGAGATTGGCGGGGATGACGCCGGCCGCAAGCGCCTGCTGGAAGGGTTTGCGCAGGAAGGGCGAGAACAAGGCGTCCTCCTTGCCGGAGGTTTCGATATTCCATTCCCCGTTGCCCGACCAATCCCTGTAAGTCTGCGGATCCGCCTTCACTTGCTCTATGAACCGTTTTTTGTTGACCCCCGTCATCGAGAACATCACCGATGCCGCCATCATCTGCTCTCTCGGAGTTTTGCGCGTCGGCGCCCCGGCACGCATCGCGACATCCGCATCTCCCGTGGCATCGATGACCCGCTCGGCAAGAATCGCTTCGCGCCCGGATTTGCTCTCCGTGATCACACCCCGAATCGCTCCGTCCCTCACGATCGGCGCCACGAACAGCCTGTGAAGCATTGGCTCTACTTTCGCCTCTTGGACGAGGACGTCGGCGACATACTTGAACATCTCGGCGTCCAACGCGTAGCTGGTCGATTGGGGTTCCGGCATCGCTGCTCCCATCGCCTTGGCGCGCTCCTCAAATTCGATGCCGATCCCTTCGCTGTCGACCGTGCCGGGGTGGCGATACCAGGCGAAGCCCTCCACGCCAACTTGGGTGATATTGCCCCCGAAGCAACCGTTCCGATCGAGGAGGGTGGTGTGAGCGCCGGCGCGCGCGGCGGCAAGCGCCGCCGCGAGGCCCGCGGGTCCGCTGCCGACGACCAACACTTCGGTCTCGGAGACCACATCGACATTTCGAGACGGTTCGCTGATTTGCTTCATGGCGATATTCTAGCGCCGGCGATTGCAAATCGCAGGCTTAACGATCCCTTGTGCTCCCGGGAAGAGCTTCGACGCCGCTAGAGGTTGGCGATTGCTTCAGGAGGGGCGCCGGCTTCGGAGTTGTCTCCTGGCTCGGCGCTCGCCATGGGTTCGGGACCGTTAACCCCCTCGGGGCTCAAGAATTCCACCACCGGCTTTCCGTGCACCGAATTTTCGGCGATCACTTTCAGAGCAGCCAGAGCAGGAGTGGCGAGCACGATGCCGGCGATTCCCCAAAAAAAAGCGCCGAACCATAATGCCAGGAACACCAGCATCGGATTCAGTTGAAGGCGCCGGCCGACCAACAGCGGCTGCACCACTTGCCCCTCGATGCCGGTCAACACGATAAAGCTTCCTGCGACGGCGGCTACGTGCGCAAATCCGTCGAAAGACACGAATGCCACCGAGGTCACCAGAATGAACGTGGCCGTCGGACCGGCGTAGGGAATGAAGTTCAGCACACACGCGACGGTGCCCCAAAGAAATGGGTTTGGCATGCCACAGAGCAACATTGCGCACGCGGTCGCGAGCCCCAAGCCCACGTTGATCAGAGCGGTGGTCACGTAAAATCGCCCGACTTCCCGCCGGACTTTCTCGATCACGCCAATCGCATGCGCGGATTTAAGATCACTGACCACTGCCGAAGTCATTCGCGCGAGCATGGGTGGACCGCCTGCCAGCAGGAACAGCGTTAGAATCAGCACGGTGACGGTGCTCACCACGACGCCCCGGGTGATCTCGAACAACATGATCGGCGCGCTTTCCTGAGGAGCGTTGGCCGGCGCCGCGGACGAGGCGGGATGATTCGAACTGCCGATGTTGTCGGCCGAATTGCGCAAATCGTCGATCCGGCTCATGAACTGCGTCACGGGCTTAAGCTTTCTCCCGATAATCCGCACGGTGCGCGGAGCATCGGCGAACCAATGCTGTGCGGGGTCCGAAACGAGATCCGATACGCCGGCAACGGTACCGATGATCAGGAGCATGATCAGGACAGCGCTTGCGCTGCGCGGTACACCCACGCAATGCAATGATTCGACCGGCCCCGAGAGAACGAGCGCAAACAAACAGGCCAGAGCCACGGGAATGAAGGCATCTTGCGCTACGTACAGCAAGAGACCGACCGCGCCGGCGACCAAGATGCGAACCGCAGTGACTCTTCGGGGCACGGCCCGTCCGCCGCCACGCGTCTGCGAAACTATTTGATTTTCTTTCTTTATTGACGTGTTCATTTTTTTTGGCTCTCAACCCGCGCCATTGTAATACAGTGGATCAAACGTATCTTTTTATGTAGTACCGACATCGCTAAACCGGTGTAGGACAATGCCGACGATAAAAGCCTGCTGCGCCCCGATTTTCTGTTGTACATAATGACCCATGCACACTTCGATTAGGGGCCTCTGAATGATAGCGAGTGTGGCGCAGAGATCTCGCGCTTTGCGCTTGGTGGATATCGGTCGCATCATCCGCCAGTCATTGATTTCATGGTTCAAAGATGGTGCGCCGAGCATGGGTGCGGCCATCGCTTTCTACACACTCTTCGCAATTGCACCCATTTTACTCATCGTCATATGGGTGGCGGGCGAGTTCATCGGGCCGGACATCGTGCAATCGCAGATCTTGGCGCAAATGCGCGATCTGCTCGGCGACGCGGGGATAACCGCGGTGCGTGCATTGCTGATCAGCGCCAAGTACAGCGCTCAAAGCGGATATTCCAAGGCGATCGGACTCATCGCGTTGCTGATCGGCGCCACCAGCGTATTCGCCGAATTGCAGAATGCGCTCAATCGGATTTGGCACACGCCGCCGCGCGACGCGGTGCAGAGTTTATGGAACCTGATTCGCGCTCGAGTGCTGTCCTTTGGATTGATCTTGGGCGTTGGATTTTTGCTGTTGGTGTCCTTGATTGTCAGCGCGGGCCTCGAAGGACTCGGGAACTGGCTCGGCACCATCATCGCCGAATGGCCCCGCGTGCTATTCGTGCTGAACATGCTGTTCGGATTCGCCACTGCAACGGTGCTGTTTGCGCTGATCTACAAGTATGTTCCCAATGCGGAGATTGCCTGGGGCGATGTGTGGGTGGGCGGACTCGTGACGGCGTCGCTATTCGCCGCCGGTAAATTGGTGATTGTGGTCTACTTCGGCAGGATCGCCGTTGCCTCCGTATATGGGATTGCGGGATCGTTTCTGGTTTTGCTGTTGTGGGTCTATTACTCCGCGCAAGTATTCCTACTGGGCGCGGAATTTACCAGCCACTATGCCGGCAGACACGGAGCTAAGGGCGTCCCATCGCCTTGATGAGACGATAGGTGAACTCCACGCTCTCGTCGAACGCTTCGACTCCAACGCGTTCATCGCGGCCGTGGGCTCGGTTCTCATCCGCATCCATCCAAACGCCGCTTACGTCGTAGCTCGGAATCCCCGCATTGCGGGTCTGCCGATCGTCGCTGAAGCCGGTGGCCATCGTCGGTACGACCGGTACCCCAGGCCACATGGAATGGGCGACAGCCGCTATTTTGTTCATTATTTGAGGCGTCGGCGGCGATTCCGGACTCACGATGGGCGGTGCGTCCTGCGTCACGCGGATCGCGGAATCGTTCAAAATCTTGACGAGCTGCGTCTGCACGTTGGCGGCGTTGTCGCCCGGCATCATGCGGCATTGAACGGTCGCCTTCGCTCGTTGCGGTAGGGCGTTTTCGGCGTGACCGCCTGAGATCAACGTCGCCACGCATGTGGTGCGCAACTGCGCATTGAAGCGTACGTTCTCGCTCAATCGCTCCGCCGCGGCAAGATCGGGCGGCGTCTGCGCGACGGCTCGCATGTCGGCGCTCGCCGGCCCGGGATCCAGGCTCGCAAGCGCATCGAAGCTGCTCCGCGTCGTCGCGGTCAACATGACCGGGAACTTGAAGGCTTCGAGACGGCCGAGGCCATCCGCCAGGCGATAGATTGCGTTGTCGGGCCCCGGCAAAGAGCCGTGTCCGCCCGGACTGGTCGTCTCCAACGTGTAGGTCACGTAGGTCTTTTCGCTGGTGCCGATCTCGAAATACAGGGGGCGCCCGTTTTTCAAATCGCCGCCGCCGCCGTCGAGATTGATGACCAATGCCGCATCGATCAAGTCGCGATGCTCTTTGAGGAGATACGCGGGCCCATTCGAATCTCCGCCCGCCTCTTCGTCTGCAGTGAACGCGAAGATCAAGTCCCGATCGGGCACGAAGCGTTCACGCTTCAACCGGATCAACGATTCCACGAGCGCCGCGTCTCCGTCCTTCATATCGATGCTGCCCCGCCCATAAAACCAGCCGTCCTTTTGCGTCAATTTGAAAGGATCGACCGACCAGTCTTCCGGCTTCGCTGCGACGACATCGAGATGTCCCAGGAAGAGTACCGCTCGGCCCGGGGTCTTTCCCCGGTAGCGCACCACGACACTTCCCTTCGTCGGATGGTCGGGCGGGGCGAGAAGCACCACATCGGAGTCGGCAAAGCCTGCATTCAACAACCAGCTACGTATGGTTTTCGCCGCCTCGGTCGAGCCGTACGCATGCGTCGTGTTGATCTCCACCAGCCCCTTCAGCATGTCCCGCGCCAGCTGTTGGTCGACGGCCGGGGGCGCAGGCGCCGCTGCTGAGGCGCAGAGCAGCTGCGCATAGGCTAGTGTGGAGGCGGCCAGCGACGTAAGGTAGGCTCTTTTCATGTTTGCAAGCATAACGGAAGCGAGGAGGAATCGAGTGTGTTCTGAAGCACCTGGTTTGCGGGCCGCCGGAGTCGTTGAGTGAACAGCGGCCGGCTGGAGGCTTTCAGCGACGGCGTCATCGCCATCATCATCACCATCATGGTGCTGGAGCTCAAGGTACCGCACGGCGAGAATCTCGGCGCGCTCAAGCCGGTGATCCCGGTGTTCTTTAGTTACGTGCTGAGCTTCGTCTATGTGGGCATCTATTGGAACAACCACCATCATTTGCTGCATGCATGTCCTGAGGTCAGCGGGCGCATCTTGTGGGCCAATTTGCATTTGCTGTTCTGGCTGTCGTTATTTCCAATTTCCACGGCGTGGATGGGCGAAAATCACTTTGCCATGGCGCCTTCCGCCCTGTACGGCGTCGTTCTTCTGATGGCATCCCTTGCATATTTCATATTGCAACAGGCCATCATCGCCTCCCAAGGCGCGGACTCGCTCCTCAAGCATGCTGTCGGCCGGGATTGGAAGGGCAAGTTATCGCCCATCCTTTATCTTGCGGGCATCGCGGCCGCCTTTTGGTCGCCGCGGTTATCGCAAGGAATCTATTTGCTGGTTGCGGTTCTATGGTTCGTGCCGGACCGCCGCATCCAAGACGTGCTGGCGGCCAACCATTCCGGCCCGCACCACAAAGGGTGACGGCCACGGCGATCAAATGATGCCTTTGGCAGCCATGGAGTCGATGGCCGAGGCGGACAACCCCAATCTCTCGCTCAGCACCTCCCGAGTGTGTTCTCCGAGCGTCGGCGGCGCGCTTCGATAGCTCACCGGAGTGGCGGATAGGCGCAGCGGATTCGCGACCTGTGGGACTGAACCTGCCAACGGATGCGGCAGCTCCACTTGCATCTCGCGCGCTCTGACCTGCGGGTCCGCGAACACGGCGTCGATGGAGTTGATGGGTCCGCATGGAACGCCGACATTTTCCAAGTCGGCAATCCACTGCGCCGTGGTTCGAGTGCGTGTGGCGCCGCAGAGCGTTTCGATCAGCGACTCGCGATGACTTACCCGCGCCTTATTGGTTGCGAACTTCGGATCGCTCGCGAGCGCCGCCATGCCGGCCGCCGCGCACAGCCGCGCAAATTGGGCGTCGTTTCCCACCGCGATGATCATGTAGCCGTCGCTCGTGGGGAAATCTTGGTAAGGCACGATATTCGGGTGGGCATTTCCCAACCGTTCCGGCACCTGCCCGCTGACCAGGTAGCTCAAGGCTTGATTCGCAAGACAGGCGACTTGAACGTCCATCAACGATACATCGATATATTGTCCGACGCCGGTCCGGTCGCGGTGGCCGAGCGCAGCCAGTATTCCGATCGTCGCGTACAAACCCGTCAGAATATCGGTTACCGCAACGCCGGCTTTTTGCGGGCCGGCGCCGATTTCGTGCGGCCCGCGTCCCGTGATGCTCATCAGACCGCCCATGCCTTGGATCAGGAAGTCGTATCCGGCGCGCGATGCATACGGTCCCGTCTGGCCGAAGCCGGTGATCGAACAATAGATCAGTTGCGGAGAGACAGCCCTGAGCGTTTCGTAGTCAAGACCATAGGGTTTGAGACCGCCGACCTTGAAATTTTCAACGACGACATCCGAGGTTCTCGCAAGGTCCCGGACGACGGCCTGTCCCTCGGGTGTCGAGATATCCACCGTCACCGACTTCTTGTTGCGGTTGGCGCATAAGTAATAAGCGGCGTCGGCGGTCTCGGTGCCGTCGGCATTGCGCAAGAATGGCGGTCCGAATCGACGGGTATCGTCCCCCGTTTCAGGTCGTTCGATCTTGATCACTTCGGCGCCGAGATCGGCGAGAACTTGTCCGGCCCACGGACCTGCAAGGACCCGTGATAAATCCAGTACGGTGATATGCGACAGGGCGTGATTCATCGAAAGTCCTCCGCGACCTCTTGCTGTGCTTTTGAGCTTGTTATGCTGTGGAGCCGCATCGGCCCTAGGACATGGTGCCTGATTATGCGATGCTCAAGCTTCTGTTGGAACCAAAGGGCATCGATATGGCGCAGGGGAACTTTCACTGGGACGATCCGTTATTGCTCGATGAGCAATTGACGATGGAAGAGAAAATGGTGCGCGATGCGGCGCGCGAGTATTCGAACGGACGACTGGCGCCGCGTATCGTCGAGGCCTTTCGGCACGAGCATACCGATGCGGCGATTTTCCGTGAAATGGGTGAACTTGGGCTGCTCGGTGCGACGATCCCCGAAGAATTCGGCGGCGGCGGCCTCAACTACGTAAGCTACGGGCTCATTGCGCGGGAAGTGGAGCGCGTGGATTCGGGCTACAGGTCGATGATGAGCGTCCAGTCATCCCTCGTCATGTTGCCGATCTACGCGTTCGGGAGCGAGCAGCAGAAGCACCGATACCTGCCGGCGCTGGCACGCGGTGAATCGATCGGGTGCTTTGGTTTGACCGAGCCGGATCATGGCTCCGATCCCGGCAGTATGGTGACGCGCGCGCGCACCGCGAGCGGCGGGTTTCGATTGACGGGCTCCAAGACGTGGATTTCCAACAGTCCCTTCGCGGACGTGTTCATCGTCTGGGCGAAAACCGATGACGACGTGATCCGCGGTTTCATTCTCGAGAAGGGCTTCAAGGGGCTTTCGGCGCCCCCACTGTGCGGAAAGGTGGGCCTGCGCGCTTCGCCCACCGGGCAAATAGTCATGGATGACGTCTTCGTGCCGCAGGAGAATTTGCTGCCCGGTGTCAAGGGATTGAAGGGCCCGTTCACCTGTCTGGATTCCGCACGTTACGGTATTTCTTGGGGCGCGCTGGGCGCGGCCGAGAGCTGTTGGCATACCGCGCGAAGCTATGTGCTCGATCGCAAGCAATTCGGCCGCCCACTGGCTGCGAATCAACTCATCCAGAAGAAATTGGTGGATATGCAAACCGAGATCACATTGGCGCTCCAGGCGTGCCTACGCTTGGGACGCATGAAGGACGAGGGCACTGCGGCTGTCGAGATCACCTCCATGCTCAAGCGCAATTCCTGCGGTAAGGCGCTCGATGTCGCGCGCGCCGCCCGCGATATGTTGGGCGGCAACGGGATATCGGATGAATTTGGCGTCATCCGTCACTTGGTGAATCTCGAGGTGGTCAACACCTACGAGGGCACGCACGACATCCATGCTCTCATTTTGGGCAGGGCGCAGACCGGTATTCAGGCATTTTCCTGAGCTCCCGCGGATGCGGTCTAGGGTGAGTTCCGCCGCTGCTCGCCTTGGGTGATGAGGCAGGCGCTGCGGCTCCCGGTGACGTAGATCCAGAGCCAGTTCAGTGCGACCGCCAACCGATTGCGCACCCCTATCAAAAAGTAGATGTGCGCGAGGCCCCATATCCACCATGCGATCCATCCGCGAATCTTGATCCAGCCGAAGTCGATGATGGCGGAGCGTTTGCCGATCGTCGCCAGATTGCCGGAGTGTTTGTAATGAAAGGGGCGCGGCGCGGCATCGCCCGCGAGGCGTCGTCTGATCGTGGCGGCGACATGCACTCCCTGTTGTTTGGCTGCGGGAGCAATCCCCGGCACCGGTCTGCCGTGCCAGGCGTCGATGGTCGCGGTATCGCCGATGACGAAGATTTCCGGCCGCCCGGGCGCGCACAAATCCGGCGACACTTTCAGGCGCCCGGCGCCATCGGCTGGCATGCCCAACCAAGCTGCGGCCGGTGAAGCGCGCACGCCGGCTGCCCAGAGGATGACCTTGGCCGCCAACGGTTCACCGCCGAAGACGACTCCTAGTTCCGAGCATTCGCTTACCGGCGAACCTAAGTGTATCTCGACGCCCAGGCGCTCGAGTTCCGTATGAGCGTAGGCCGATAGTTCGGCGGTGAAGCTAGGAAGAATTCGCGGACCGGCTTCGATCAAGACGATCCTCGCCTTGCGGGTGTCGATGTGCCGGAACCCGTCGGGTAATGTGGTGTGTGCTAGTTCGGCGATTGCGCCCGCCAGTTCGACTCCGGTAGGGCCGCCGCCGACGATGACAAAGGTGAGCAATGCCCGGCGGCGTGCCGCATCCATCTCGCGCTCTGCGTGCTCGAATGCCAGCAGCACACGGCGCCGGATGGAAGTTGCATCCTCCAATGTCTTCAGACCCGGCGCATGCGGCTCCCACTCGTCGTGGCCGAAGTAGGCATGGCGCGCACCGGTTGCGAGCACCAGCGTGTCGTAGCCCACCGTGCTCCCATCTTCGAGCAGCACCTCGCGATTCGGAGTTTCGACTCCGGTCACCGCGGCGAGCAGGGTCGTGATCTCTTTTCGTCTTGTCAGCAGCTGCCGGATCGGCCACGCGATTTCCGAGGTCGCCAACGTCGCGGTGCCGACTTGATAGAGGAGGGGCTGAAACAAATGATGATTGCGCTGGTCGATCAAGGTGATGCGCACAGCGGCACCCTTCAAACCCTGTGCCACGGTCAAGCCGCCAAAGCCGGCACCCACGATCACGACGTGATGCAGCGCTGATTCGCTCAAGGGGCGGCCTCAGCTACCGTTGCGACAGCGAATCCTGCGCCGATCCATGCATCGAGTCCGCCGTGCAAGGGGCGCACTTTTTTGAAACCTTGATTCATCAGCAGTTTGGCAACTCGGGCGGCGGAGGCTTCGCTCGGGCAAGTGCAGTACAGAATGATGTCCCGATCGCGCGGCAGATGGCCTAGGTGTTGACCGATATTCTCGAGGGGAACGTGGAGGGCGCCCGGTATAAAGCGCGGTTCAAGCGCCCGGGCCGTGGGTGAGCGCACATCGATAATGGTCGGCGCGGCGCCCGATTGCATGAGTCCATACAAATCCTCGACGCTGATTCTTGCCATCTTCAATGACTTGTAAAAGCGGGCGCGCTCCCACCATTTGAATGCGATGTACGCCGCCAGCAATCCCGCGGCCGCCAATCCGGCTACGCTGCCGATGCGGTCCAGGTGAGCCAACAGTCGGTCGATCTGCGACTGGAACAGCATGCCGGCGATCAGTCCGCTGCCTACCCAGAGCCCCGCGCCCACAGTAGAGAGCAAGATGAACCTCGGCCAACCAATGCGCAGGGCGCCGGCGAGGGGAGGGGCGATGATGGCGAGGCCCGGTACGAATTTGGCGATGACCAATGAATTGATTCCCCACTGCTCGAAACGCGTTTGAGTCTGGTTCACACAAGAATCGGGTTCCAAGGAAATGCGGCACAGCGTCTTCAGCACCCGAATGCCGTAGATCTGCCCTAACAGGTACCAGCCGCAGTCGGGAAGGACGCAGGCGAGCACCGACAAGGCGAATAGGGGTCCTAAGGCCAAGTTGCCTGCTGCCGACAGCGCCCCCGCCACGATCAGCGTCGGGTATGCAGGAATCGGCAGTCCGATTTGATCCAAGAGCACATTCGCGCCGACGATCAGCAAACCATACTGCGTGATCAGCAAAACGAGCTGGTGGGTCAAGCGCTGCTTCTCTGAACCACGCGCCGTTCGATATCGGGCAGGAAAGCGGCGGTCAAACCGAGCAACGGCAGAAAAGCGCACAGGTGATACACGAATTCGATACCGTGCCGGTCGGCTACCCCGCCGAGGACCGCAGCGCCGATTCCGCCCATGCCGAAAGCAAAGCCGAAGAATAACCCCGAGACCGCACCAACTTTGCCCGGCATGAGTTCTTGAGCGAACACCAGGATCGCCGAAAAGGCCGACGCCAGTATCAGTCCTATGACGAAGCTCAAGATACAGGTCCAGAACAAACCGACGTAGGGCAGCGCCATGGTAAAGGGCGCAACGCCGAGAATCGAAAACCAAATGACGCGCTTTCGTCCCACGCGGTCGCCGATGGGTCCGCCGAACAGGCCGCCCAGCGCGACCGCGAACAGAAATACGAACAGGTACAGTTGCGCCGATTGCACCGGCAAATGAAATTTCTCGATCAAGTAGAAGCTGTAATAGCTCGAGATGCTCGCCATATAAAAGTACTTCGAAAAGATGAGCACGAGCAAAATGCACACCGACCAGGCAACCCGCCGCGAGGACAGCGGGCTGGACACCGGCGCCCTCGGCTTAACGTGTGCGGGTCTGTCGATATGTTGGCGTTTGTACCAGGCGCTGACGTTCCACAGCACTGCTATAGCGAGAAGGGCGGCGGGTGCGAACCAGGCGACGCTCCTCTGGCCGTGCGGAATGATGATCCAAGCAGCGAGCAACGGCCCGACCGCGCTGCCGGCATTTCCGCCGACCTGGAAGATCGACTGCGCCAAACCGTGGCGGCCGCCCGACGCCAGGCGGGCGATGCGCGAGGACTCCGGATGGAAAATCGACGAGCCGGCTCCGACCAAGGCAGCCGCAATCAAAACGCTCGGGTAATTCGGCGCGATGGCCAGAGTCACCAGTCCCAGCAAAGTGAAGCCCATCCCCGCACTCAGCGAATGCGGCGTGGGGTGCTTATCGGTATAGCCGCCGACGAGCGGCTGCAATACCGACGCACAGACCTGATAGGTCAGCGTGATTGCACCGATTTGAACGAAACTCAACTGAAACTCGCCCTTCAACAACGGATAGATCGCAACGATCAGCGACTGGATCATGTCGTTGAGAAAATGCGAAAAACTGATCGCGCCTAGAATTTTGAAGCGCGTCTGCGCGTACTGCGTGATGGCAGAAGTATTACAGGCGAGACTGTCGTCCATAGCTGGTGCCCGAAAAAATGCTCCGTGAGAACGTCCTGAAGTCACTACCCTACTAGCTACTTAGTTGTCTGTCCTGCGAGAATACGTGGATGAAACGATTCGAGCCCTATGTCTTTCTTCGTGAGCTGGCCTCGCGCTGGGACGTGCTGGCATTCATCGTTGTCATCGGTTTGATCGCCTTTTTGGGCGAGACCGCGCGCGGCTTGTTCGCGCCCCTGACCCAACTCGAGGTCTCGCCCCTCTCATTGGATCCCGTGCATTTGCCCGAATATGCCGCGCGAACCACCTTTCGCATGCTCGCGGCGCTTTTCTTCTCACTGGTCTTCACGATGACCTATGCGACTTGGGCGGCGAAGAGCGAGCGCGCCGGCAAGTTGCTGGTACCGATCCTCGATATTCTACAGTCGGTGCCGATTTTAGGTTTCATTTCCATTACAAGCGTCTTTTTTCTTTCCTTGGCGCCGGGCCGGGTGCTCGGCGCGGAGTTCGCGGCCATTTTCGCCATATTCACCAGCCAGGCCTGGAATATGGCGTTCAGTTTCTATCAATCCTTACGCACTGTTCCGATGGAACTCACCGAGGCGGCCGAATCGTTTAGGTTGTCCCCGTGGATGCGCTTCTGGCAGTTGGAGGTGCCGTTCGCCATGCCGGCGCTGGTCTGGAACATGATGCTGTCGATGTCGGGCGGTTGGTTCTTCGTGGTGGCGTCCGAGTCGATCAGCGTGGGACATTCGGCGGTTTCCTTGCCCGGCGTGGGGTCATACATCGCTCTCGCGATCGAACAGAAAAACCTCAAAGCCATCGGCTGGGCGATCGTCACCATGTTGATCGTGATTCTGCTCTACGACCAATTGCTATTCCGCCCGTTGGTAGCATGGGTCGACCGCTTCCGAGTCGAACAGGAGCCCGGCGAGCGCGTACCGGATTCATGGGCTCTGACCATGATGCGCCGCTCGCGCCTGGTCAGCGCCGCGATGGTGGCGTTTCATGCCGCCGTGTTGTGGACCAGCCGAGCGGTGAAGCGCACCGATGGGCCGGAGGCCGACACGGTGGATCGGCCCAAGCGCAGTTGGGATCGCTTTTGGCTGTCGGTGGTCATCGTCGCGGTGGTGCTCGGGCTCTGGCACATCGTTGCGGTGCTCATCGCGAACACTCCGCTTCACGAGGCCATGTACGTGTGCGGCCTGGCGTTCATTACGATGCTGCGAGTCTTCGTTCTAATCGCGTTGGCGAGCCTGGTGTGGGTACCCATCGGAATCTGGGTCGGCATGCGGCCGCGGGCGGCGCAGATCGTGCAGCCGATCGCCCAATTCATGGCCGCATTTCCGGCAAACTTATTGTTTCCTCTTGCCGTCTACGGCATCGTCGTTTGGAAGCTGAATCCGGATATTTACCTCAGTCCCTTGATGATTTTAGGCACGCAGTGGTACATCTTATTCAACATCATCGCGGGCGCTTCGTCGATTCCGGCCGAGATGCGCTATGCCGCCTCAAACTTGGGACTCAAAGGCTGGCTGTGGTGGCGCAAAGTGGCTTTGCCGGCGGTACTGCCGTTTTACGTCACCGGGGCCATCACCGCATCCGGTGGATCGTGGAATGCCGCGCAGGTCTCCGAACTGGTCTCGTGGGGTCATACGGAGGTTAGGGCGCGGGGGCTGGGTTCCTATATAGCCGACGCCGCGGCTGCCGATAACTTTCACCAGATCGTTCTGGGTGTCGGCGTGATGAGTCTATTCGTCGTCACCATCAACCGACTCTTCTGGCGGCCCTTGTATTACTACGCCGAGCGCAAATATCGACTGACCTGAGAGGGGCGGGAATGAATAGTTCTCCATTACTTCAATGTACCGACGTCGGCAAAGCGTTCCCCAAACCGGATGGCGAGGAATTGCTGGTGCTCGAGGGTATGAATCTGGAATTGCGCGAGGGGCAGATCATGGGCCTGCTCGGCCGCTCCGGATCGGGCAAGTCAACGTTGCTGCGTTTGATTGCGGGACTGGCGGAGCCGAGCGCCGGGCACCTAAGCTATCTGGGCCAGCCCATTTCAGGTCCCGCCCGCGGGATCGCGATGGTATTTCAGAGCTTTGCATTGTTCCCTTGGCTCACCGTCTACGAAAATGTTGCTCTTGGACTCGAGGCACAGCACCTGCCGCGGCCCGAAATCCGCAAACGCTCGCTCGCAGCCATCGATCTAATCGGGCTGGACGGCTTCGAATCCGCTTATCCGCGTGAGTTGTCGGGGGGCATGCGTCAGCGTGTGGGCTTCGCGCGCGCGCTGGTCGTGCACCCGAACATTCTGCTCATGGACGAGCCGTTTTCTGCCCTCGACGTACTCACCGCGGAAACTCTGCGCACCGACTTCTTGGATTTGTGGGCCGAAGGACGGATGCCGATCAAAGGCGTCATTCTGGTCACTCATAACATCGAAGAGGCGGTGTTGATGTGCGATCGCATCCTGGTGTTCGGCAGCAATCCCGGCAGGATTTTGAGCGAAATCAAAGTGACGCTGCCCCAGCCACGCAACCGCCTCGACCCCAGTTTTCGCGAAATGGTCGAGCGCATTTACGTGGAAATGACCGCGCGACCGAAAGGGCCGGCGGCGGGGGGCCGTCAAGAACGCTTTCCTGGGCTCGGAATCGGCAGTGTATTACCGCAGGTGTCTTCCAATTTGCTCGCAGGCCTGATGGAGGCGGTCGCGGCCGCTCCTTTCAGCGGCAAAGCGGATTTGCCGGAAATCGCCTCCAATCTTCAAATGGAAATCGACGAGCTGTTTCCGGTCGCAGAAACGCTCCAGCTGCTGCGGTTCGCTGAGCTCGAGGGCGGGGACCTCAAACTTGCCGAAGACGGATTGGCATTCGCCCACGGCGATGTGGATGAACGCAAGCGGATTTTCCTGCGGCATCTGCTGACTTATGTGCCGCTGGCGGCGCACATTCGCAGGGTTCTCGATGAGCGCGCCAGTCACTCCGCTCGGAAGAGCCGCTTCATCGACGAGTTGGAAGACTTCATGAGCGAAGAAGAAGCCGACCAGACGTTGCGTGCCGTCGTACGCTGGGCCCGCTATGCGGAGGCCTTTGCGTACGACGACGAGAATGCGATGTTCAGCCTCGAAAATCCGACTTGACCATCAGATTGAGCGTGGATTCCCCCAGGCGCCGCCCGAAGGCGCTCTCGCGGCGTTCGCATTGCGGTCGTGAACCGTTCCGCAACCGTGGCAGGAACCCCGCATCCAGGCCGCGTTTTTCGGCGCAATAGGATAAAATGTGTCTACGATGAGTGACCTGGTTTCGCCCTACTTGGATCTGCATGTCCCACCGGATGAAATGGTGAAGTACATCCAAGATCTCATGACCCTCCCGCAGGGTGAAATAGCGGCTGGTTCCGCGATGACGCTGGCGCACCGCCAGTGGGGCGGCGATACGCCTCTGGCGCGGGCCGCTCTGCTGCGCTGGGGAGCGCTAAACCTCGCTTTCCAGGACAAGCGGTTGGAGACGTGGACGGTCGCTCGAGAGCGCGACCGCATTCAAGTGCCCGCCGCCTTGGTAGCAGCGGCGGGAGTAGCGCCGCTGGTCATCGACAATGAGCGCGCCGTCTTCGATATTCCGGCGTTGCTGGACGCCACCTTGGAATTTCAGCCCCCGGCGGGTCAGGCCTAACGGCTTATGGCTACCGCCGACGACTCGGCGCCGCAGCCGCGCTTTGGGATGCTGCGCACCATTGCGGTTTACAAGCTGCTCAAGGTTTTATTGCTGCTGCTGGCAGCATATGGTGAATTGCGCCTGCACGACGCTTCGCTGTCGGCAAAGCTGCTGTCTTGGCTAGCGGGTCGACCGTCGGGACTCGAACACGACGTGGTGAAGCATGGGCTTCAATGGTTCAGCGGATTGAGTGAATCGAGAATTCGCGCGCTGCGAGTGGTAACTCTGTGTTATGCGGCGGTTTTCGCGGTCGAGGGCGTTGGGTTGTGGATGAGGCGCCGGTGGGCAGAGTGGTTGACAACCATTATCACCGCCTCACTGATGCCCCTGGAAGCCTGGGAATTGTTTCACAGACCCACCGTCGGCGCCGCCCTCGTGCTGGTCGCCAACGGTTTGATAGTCGGGTATCTGTACTGGCACGTCTCCCGCCGGCACAGAACTTAAAGCAAGGGGATCCGCGGAGTGCCGCGCAGCGGCGCGTCTTTGTGAAATGATCTTCATCTCGGTCGAATTTCGCTGATCCGGCGTATTCTTCGAAGCGCTCGTTTATACCACTGCTGGAGACCCCATGAATAAGTCCGGAACCTTGATCACCTCTGCCTTGTTGACGATCGGTATCGTCGCCGGTGCGATGGCCGCCGACATGCCGAAAACCGCTGCTCCGATGGCTGCTGACGCACCTGCCGCCGGCGCACCTGCCGCTGCCGCTCCTTCGACCGCCGCTGGAAAGCCCGCCTCCAAGAAGCACAGCAAGAAGAAGAAGACCACCACCCCGTCCACCGCCAAGTAATTTGGGCTGTGCTGAGCGCCCCGGCTGCTTCAAGGTGGCCGGGGCGTTTTGATTTAAAGGCAAGATCAGCTGGTGGCCTAAATTGAACGGCGTCCCGACGGCGGTCAGCTCGGTCCAATCGATCGATATCGCGCATTTGATTCAAGTTGCGCTGACACCGATCTTCCTGATCTCGGCGATCGGAGTCACGCTCAACGTCTTGACGAGCCGGCTTGCTCGCATCGTCGACCGGGCTCGGGCGATGGAAGATCGACTACGCTCGTCGGCGCATCACCCCGAAGGCCGAGAGCTTCATGCGCTGCTTGCGGTCCTCGCACGCCGCGCCCGTTGGATCAATGCTGCGATCACCTTGATCACACTGTCGGCGCTATTTATCGCGCTCGTCGTCGTCATGCTGTTCGTCAATGCGTTTTTGCGCTGGGATCTATCGGCGTTCATTGCGTGCATGTTCATTCTCTCGATGGTGACCCTCGCGGCCGCGCTACTGGCATTTCTGATCGAAGTGCGCATTGCGACCACGACCCTGCGCATCGGGATTGAAGAGGCGTCTCGTCAGGGCGAATGAAGCGCGGACGGCGCCGGCTCGCGCACGGCGATGGGCACATTGCACAACTCGATGTGCCCCGCCTGCAACTTGAAAAAATCCTCGGGGCGGTTGCGGCGTGATTCGATCGAGCGCGGCGAATAGCGGCGTATCGGTGCGAATGACCTCGAGATTAGTACGCTCGGCCACGGGTACGTCGGATGCGAGGCGAATGGCCTTGAGTGGCACCGTAGCTTCAGCTTTGGAATAGAAGCCCATTTCAGCACTGCCGCGCGGCAAGCTCGACAGCAACTCCATGCCCTTCACGACCCGTCCGACCAATGCCACATTGCGGTCCAGGTGCCGCGGTGCATGGCCGATGACGACATACATCTCCGCGCCACTGCCGCTTTCCACATCGAGATCGCGCCCCACTCCGACCATGCCATAGCAGTGCGCGAGCCAGGCTAGATGCTCCTTCTCCGACCGCGCCACGGGGAATCCCTCGCTGAAGCCGACTTCCGGTGCATACACATCGCCGTCCGGCAAACGCGTGAAGGACATGTGCGGCCAAATCACCGTGTCGAATTCCGGGGCGACCTTGCCGACCCCCGCGGGAACGGGATGCCGATTGTCGGGATCTCCCCACTGCGCGACATAGTTATCCTGCACGCGCAAAATCGACAGATCGTCGAAATACCTCGCGCGCACCAGAGTCTTGATATTGACGACATGCAGCGGTGCAAAGCGCGGCGCCAATTCGATGACCACCCTTCCGGCGGGCAACTCGACATATAAAGTGTCGTTCGGATCCAGCGGCCGCCAATCCGTCGGTCGGGAGGCCGCCAGGACCTCGGCCATACTTGGGTGGGTTCCGGCCGCTGCGGTTTGCGCCAAATAGCCCAGCGCGCAGGTCAGTAAGAACCTAAGATTACGGTTCATGAGGCAAGTATTGCACGATTTGGGAAATGGCCGGGGGGTGGGTACGATGCATCGAAAGTTCTTGAGCTGCCTCGCGATGATCATGGCCGCTACGTTGATCGACGCGAACGTCGCGCTCGCCCAGATGATGCCCGGTGGTCAGGGTCAGATGCCCGGCGGCCGGGGATCTCCGTCTGCGCCACAGGAGGAAGAAACTCCGACGCAATCGACCGTGAAACCGGAT
Source organism: uncultured Gammaproteobacteria bacterium (assembly GCA_963783185.1). GTDB lineage: Bacteria > Pseudomonadota > Gammaproteobacteria > Steroidobacterales > Steroidobacteraceae > Bog-1198. The sequence goes on from CAWAMT010000008.1 coordinate 399,189, forward strand.
GTGGCAGCCCGAAAAGCCTTTAACGCAGGCATGAAATCTCTCAACAAGGCCAAGGAACTCGAGGCCGCCGCCGCCGCCGCGCCGAATGCCGACAAGAAGGCCAGGGAGATGGAAAAGGTGGGCGACAACTACAGCCGCGCCTTGGACCAGTTCACCGAAGCGTTGAGCAACAAGGGGGACATGGTCGAGGCTTGGGACAATGTGGGCTACATCCATTTGCGGCTCGGTGCCTACAACGAAGCCATCGACGATTACAATCATGTGCTGGCGATGAAACCCGATCTGCTCGAGGCGATCGAGCACCGAGCCGAGGCCTACCTTGCTGTCGATCGATTGGAAGATGCCAAAATCGCCTACATGGATCTTTTCAACCACGCGCCCAATCTAGCCGACAAGTTGATGCAGACGATGCAGAAGTGGCAGAGCGATCATCGAACCGACGCTCACGGGGTACGCGCCGCCGATGTCGATGCCTTCGGCAAATGGCTATCGGAGCGAGACGGCATCGCCAAACAAACGGCCTCGCTGCCGCACTAGGTCGAAGGGGGATTTTTGAGCGCATCGACCTCCGAACGGAGCTGCGCGACCAGCTCTTCGAGGAGCGTGAGGCGCTGATTCATGCTGGCCGCGACCGCCGGCGCTTCCAGCCGCTCCTCTGTTTCCGGCGCCGACTCGATCGCTCCGGAAAACAAATGGGCGTAGCGCGATTCACGCGCCCCCGCCGCGCGCGGCAGACGCGCGATGAAGGGACCGTCTTCCCGTGCCATGAGGCCTTTTAGAGTCTCTTCGACCGCGTCGGCATCGGTAAACTCGCACAATCGATTGGTGCGCGACCGCAACTCGCCCGGTGTTTGCGGTCCGCGCAGTAGCATGACGCAAATGATGCCGAGTTCCTGCTTGGAGAATTTCAGCGAGCCGAATTCCGTGTTGCAAAAGCGGTGCTTGTATTTGGTGACGCGGCCTCCGTAGCCTGCGGATTTATCGCTCACCATGTACTTCTTCATCAGCGAATCCACTGCTTGTTGCACCGCGGCCTCCGACAAATCGAGTACCGGTTCGCGGTTGGTTTTCTGATTGCACGCATTGGTAAGCGCGTTTAGGGACAGCGGGTATTGATCCGGGGTAGTGATTTCCTTCTCGATCAGGCAACCGATCACGCGCGCTTCGATGGCAGAGAATTCAATGTTCATACGTTTGTGAGCTTCCAAGTCGGTTTGGGATGTTCTAAGGTAACGGTAGGGTAAGATGGCGTCATCATGAGCACAATTCAATTGTTGTCCGAGCATGGCTGCTACGGCGGTGTGCAGCGATTCTACAAACACGCATCGCGCGAAACGCGCGGTAGCATGAAATTCTCCGTCTATTTGCCGCCGCAGTCGCGAGCAGCGAATGTACCAGTGCTGTATTACCTGGCCGGACTGACCTGCACGGAGGAAACGTTTCCGATCAAGAGCCATGCGCAGAGTCTCGCCGCCGAGTTGGGAATCATGTTGGTGGCGCCCGACACCAGCCCGCGAGAGCCGCGCCTGCCGGGCGATGCGGACAGTTGGGATTTCGGACAGGGTGCGGGTTTTTATGTGGACGCAACCGAGGCGCCATGGTCGGCGAACTACCGCATGTACAGCTACGTCACGGGCGAGCTGCCGGAACTCGTGAATTCAAATCTACCTGCGCTCGCCGACGCCGTGGGAATTTTCGGCCACTCGATGGGCGGCCACGGAGCATTGATCTGCGCGCTGCGTAATCCCTCTCAATACAAATCGGTTTCCGCATTCGCGCCGATTGCGGCGCCGATGCAGTGTCCGTGGGGGCAGAAGGGGTTCACGAACTATCTCGGCAAGGATACCCAAGCGTGGCGCGAGTACGACGCCAGCGAGTTGGTCGCGCGCCATCGATTCCCTGGGCTGATCCTGATCGATCAGGGCACGGCGGACCAATTCCTCGCCGAACAACTACACCCTGAGAAATTTTCAGCCGCCGCTGCGAAATCGGGCCAGCCGGTCAATTTGAGGATGCAGCCGGGCTACGATCACGGCTACTACTTCATTCAAACCTTTATGGCCGATCACCTGCGGCATCACGCGGGCTTTCTCAAGCGGTAGCGCGGCGACGGCTCCGGTCCGATTAACGCGAGACGACCGGTGCCGAGGTAATGCGGCCGTCGAAATCCATCCAGACGTGCTCCGCAAAATCGTACAGCTTGCAGCGCCGCACCGTGTTCCAGTAGTAGCGCCAAGTAAAGACTTCCGACTTCAATCGCTCATCCAATGTGGCGCTTAGCCGCGCTTGGGCCTCTTTGAGGCGATATAGCGGCACGCCCATGTTCACATGATGCGCACCATGCTCGAGAATGTAGTGAATCAAGCCGTCGAGCGGCCGCATGAGCTTGATATGCACGGTGGTCGTGGCGTAGCCCGCGTTGGCGCTCCATTCATCGCGCCGCTCATACCAAGCCACACGAGGGTGCGTATGCTGAACATAGATCACGAAGCCCATCAGGCAATTCCAGAAGAAGAACGGCACGACGAAACCGAAGATCAGCAGCGACCAAATCGATTTGCCGCTGTATATTCCCCAAATCGTCAGGCCGCCGATCCAAACGGCGGCAAATCCGGATACCAATAAACTATCCCACGTATAGCTCATGCGCCGGGTGGATACGTGTTTGCGGCTGGGAAAGAACAACTTCTTCCACCACATTTCTATCATGTAATAGACGCCCTGGCCGACGCCGCTGCGGTAAATGTGTTCGAGCCGGCGCCGAACCCACGACAGTCGGGCGAACTCATGCGGCGAGTAAGGCGTCCACACGTAGTCACGGCCTTTGAGATTCGTGAAGCCGTGGTGGGCGAGGTTATGACCGATTTCCCAGAGGCTGAAGGGAGTCAGCGAGGGTAGAAAGGCAATTCTGCCGATCCACTTGTTGAGTATTTTATTGGGAGTATAAGAGCCGTGGCAGGCGTCGTGACCGATGACGAAAAGGCGCGCAATCCACAGCGCAGCCACCAGCGAAGCAAATACCTTGACCCACCAGGACTCGACAACCAGCAAACTCGCGATGGCGACGCCCAGCACCAACCAGTCCAGCAAGAACCACACGAGCGGTGTTGCAATGCCGCGTTGCACTGTGAACGGCTGCATGAGCTTCTGAAAGGTGAATCGGGACTTATCGGGGGCCGGCGGGGACGCGGGCGCCGCCGCAGCATCAGTTTCGGGGGTCAAAGGTGTGCGCATTCAAAACTCCGGCGGCACGACAAGCTAACCCAATATTATACGCCGTAGTCCGCCCATCCACATAGGAACTGCGTCAATCAGACTCGGCATCTGGCCAGAGCAAAACCCCTAGGTGCTCACAGGCCTCAATCAGGGCCGTGGCGGCCTCGCGCGTACTGGCATCGAGCCGGCGGTCGTGGGTGAGCAGCCAGGTGAGCCGCGCACGCCGTGAACGGGCCGAGGGTTCGCTGTCAAAAAGCGCCGGAAACAAACCCAGCGCATCGACGAATTCGCGCATCGGCGCGCTGCTTTGCGCATTTGGGGCCGGCGAGAGCAGGAGTTTGAGCCACGTCACGCAACGTTTGGCCAGACCGGCGCGAGTAATCCCGAGGCTCGTGCGCCGCCGAGTTTCCCCGTCCGCCAAAGAGTCCGCCAAATTCCGGTAGCGCTCGACCGCAAATTCGTCCGCAGGTAGGGCCGGGCTCGCGTCGGATAGCACCGAACGAAGCAAGTCTGCAAGCAGCAACGCCAAGGCTTCGGCCAAGAACCTCTGGCTCTGTTCCGCGTCCGGCCGCGACAACTCGGCCCAGGCGCGAGAACCGCCGAGTCGCCGAGCGTTGGGAGAGTTAGACATGGCTCCCAGTGTAGCGGCTCCGCGGCCCATCGCAACTATGTCAAAATGGGACGAAGTTCACTGACAGACACGGAAGTTCGATAAAACGGCCGTGCTTGGTGCGCGGTGGGCCGCTCGCCAAAAAACTTAATGAAGCATCGACTGCAATGATTCCAGGTAAACCGGAGATCCTCTCGCCGCGGGTGCGCCGCATTCTCGCCAGAAATCCAGGTCTCATGACCGGCCCCGGTACGAACACCTACTTGCTGGGTGACCGTGAGATCTCAGTGCTCGATCCCGGACCTGACGATGCGGACCACATGCGAAGCATCCTCGCGGCCGCCGAAAATTCAATTCGCTGGATCATCGTGACTCACACGCACCGCGATCATTCGCCGTTGGCCGGCACGCTCGCCCGTGAGACGGGAGCGCGCCTCATCGGCTTGCCGCCCCCCGAGGACGGCCGTCAAGACGAAGGTTTTCGCCCGGATGAGTCGCCTCGCGATGGTGAAACTCTCGAGCTCGGCGATACATCTTTGGTCGCGATCCATACTCCGGGGCACGCATCCAATTGCGTGTGCTACTTGCTGGCTGCGGAAAAGCTGCTGTTCACCGGCGATCACGTGCTCGGAGGAGTGTCGCCGGTAATCCTGCCGCCGGATGGAGAAATGGCGGCGTATATGAACTCTCTCGACAAGTTGGGAGGTTACGACTTCGATCGCATCGCACCGGGCCATGGCGATGTCATTCCGCGCGCCAAGAGTGCTGTAGAGAAATTGCACGCGCACCGAATGGCGCGCGAGGACAAGGTGCTGCGCTGTCTCGCCGGCGCTTCGACACTCGATATGCTGACGACGGTCGTTTACGACGATGTGCCGGTGGAACGGCATCCGTGGGCGAGATTCAGTTTGGAAGCGCATCTGATCAAGTTGGTGCGCGAGGGTAGAGTCAGCGAGCACGATGGCGTTTGGCGGGTCCGTCGCCAATGACCGAGCGCTTGAGCGTGTCGCTGCACGCCGTGAGCGTGCGGCGCGGCGGGAATTGGGCATTGCGCGGCATCACGCTTCGGCTCCAAGCCGGTGAGCGCTGGGCGCTCATCGGAGATAACGGCTCCGGCAAAACTCAATTGCTCAAGCTGCTTGCCGCCGACGTGTGGCCGACACCCAACGGCCGCGAAAAGCGCGTCTATCGAATAGGCCGCCGAGAGGTGGATCTGATCGAGGCAAAGCCTCGCATCGCCTACCTAGGCGGCGAGCTTCAGGACAAATATTCACGCTACGGCTGGGATCTTCGCGTTCGCGATTTGATCGCCACCGGCATGCATCGGACGGATTTGCTGTTGAGGCCGCCGAGCGCGGCCGAAAATCGGCGGATAGGGGCGACATTGCGGACCTGTGGTCTTACGCACCTCGCCGCTCGCCACTTCCTCTCGCTGTCATATGGCCAGAAACGACTGGCGCTGTTGGCCCGCACTCTGGCCCAAGCGCCGGACTGGTTTCTGCTGGACGAGTTTTACAACGGCTTGGATACGGCGTATCGCGAACGCATGAACCGGGTCCTCGATGTCGTACGCGAGCAGGGCCGATCGTGGGTTGTGACGACGCATCGCGCGGGCGACGTCCCCCGAGGCACCAGGGGAATCATCGAGCTGCACCGCGGCCGGCTGCGTTCGATGAAGCCTTTGGGCCGTGCCGAACTCGCTCGATTGAGCCTCGAGGCGGGCGAAAACGCCCACCCGCAACCCCGAACGACCAGCATGGCAACGCGCCAAGCGGCCGCAGATCAACCTCCGATATTGCGGCTCGTTCACGCGAAACTGTATGTCGACTACCGCGCGGTGCTGCGCGACCTCAGCTGGGAACTGCGCCGTGGCCAACGATGGGCGATTTTCGGCGAGAATGGCAGCGGCAAGACGAGCTTTCTAAGACTGTTGTACGGCGATCTATCGCCGGCTTTGGGCGGCCGAATCGAGCGCGAGGGATTTCCACGGGGAACGCCGATCTCGGAATGGAAACGGCAAGTGGGCTACGTATCGCCGGAGCTGCAGACCGACTACGCGGTAAACGTCACCGTTCTCGATTTAGTGGCAAGCGGACGTTACGCAAGCATCGGCCTCGCCGATGAGCCGACTGCCCGCGATCGCCGGACGGCGTTTCGTTGGCTCAAATTCTTCCGGCTGTTGTCGGTCGCGGACAGGCTCCCGCGCGAACTGTCCTATGGACAGCTGCGACGCGCGCTCATTGCGAGAGCGATGGCGGGCCGGCCACGTATCTTGTTGCTCGATGAACCGCTGACGGGTCTTGATCCGCGGCAGCGCGCCATCGTCAAGCGCCTGCTGGAGCGTCTGGTGCGGAGGCACTTGACCATGGTCATAGCCGTGCACCACGCGGAAGATCTGCCGAGCGGAATGACGCACGCATTGCGCTTACGCAAGCGCCGCGCCCACCCTGTAGATTTCCATTCTGCGAACTGAGTCGGCGGCATTGGAGCGACCTTAGGCAACACTGCGGCATTCGCTCTTGGCATGGGGACTGGATTATGTTGCGTGTCCTAGTTTCTGCACTCGCGGTCGCCGCTTTGGGTCTGGCGGGATGCCACGGCTCCGGTTACGCGGTGCGCCCGATCCCGCGCATCGCGGCCGACAGCGTAGGTAAACCGGTAAGCAGGTTGCGCGAAGCCTTTGGACAACCCCGCAAGGTCGACGCCACACCGACGAAGCAGGTGTATGTTTGGTTTCTGGAACAAAAACCGGACGGCGCACCGGCGGGCTTTCACGGCTGCGAAATGGAAGTTACCGTCGATGCCCGCTCCGAACACGTGCTTGGGTATTCGCTGTCGAATATCGGCTGGTCCAAATGCCGAGAAGTGGAGCGCAAGATTCGAATCGCGGAGCGCTAGCGTCGTTACAATGGGGCACCAAGGCGCCAAAAGGCGTCGCGCTCGGAGTTCGATGTGCCCGTCATTCTCGTCACAGTTTTATCCATAGCGGTCCAGGCCGGCTTGATCGTGCACGTGATCAAAACTGGCCGCAATTCGCTGTGGATTTGGGCCATCGCGCTATTGCCGCCGGCCGGGCCAATCGCCTACGTCGTGGTCGAAATCCTACCCAAATTGGTCGGCGGCAAAACCGGACGCCGTGCCAAAGCGGGCATGCAGCGCATGATCGATCCCGATCGGGATCTACGTCGCGCCAGCGCCGAGGTGGAAATTTCCGGCAACGTCGATGCGCGCCGCCGGCTTGCGGAAGAGCTGTTCGATCGCAGCCAATATGATGAGGCGATCTCGGTCTATGAAGGCGGACTGAAAGGAATCTTCGAACATGATCCGACTCTCCTTCTGGGTCTCGCGCAAGCGCAATTTGCCAAGAAGGACTTTGCCGCCGCACGTGCGTCACTCGAGCGCTTGATCCAAAACAATCCGGATTTCAAGTCCACCGACGGGCATCTCTTATATGCTCGTACCCTCGAGGAGCAGAACGCGCTCGATGAAGCCGAGCACGAATATGCGGCGATCGCTCCCGCTTACCCCGGAGCGGAGGCGCGACTTCGTTACGCGGTGCTGCTGAAGCGCCGTGGAAAGACCGAGCAGGCGCGCAACATACTCAAGGATCTGCTGGACGGTGCGCAGTTGGGTCCGGCGCATTACCGAAGGGCTCAGGCACAATGGCTGGATCGCGCACGGCGGGAATTGGGCTAGATGGGGACGGGACTTGGAGTACCGCTAGGAGGTTCGCCATGCTGTCTGTACCGCGGGTTCGACAAGCCGCCCTGATATCTCTTGCTGCCTTGATGATCGCGGCTTGCGCAAGTCAGCGCGAGCCGGCGCAGAAAATGATCAACGACATCGAGACGGCAGTGAGCATGGCCTCGGCCGATGCCGCGAAATACGTTCCCGATGAATTGAACGACGTGCAGACCAAGCTCGGTGACTTGAAGGCGGCTTTCGACAGGCAGGACTACAAATCGGTCGTGACCGCGGCGCCGGCTGTATTGAACGAGGCGATGGGTCTGGCCAGCGCCGCGGCCGCGAAGAAAGCCGAAGTAGTTTCAGGCCTCAACGAACAGTGGACTTCCTTGTCGGGCGCGGTGCCGGGGTACATGACGGCCATCCAGAGCCGCATCGATCTGTTGAGCAAGAAATCAGCCGAAAACTCGCTGAGGGAATCGATCTTGGATGCGGCGAAATCCGGCTTGAGCGATGCGACCTCGCTCTGGTCGAAGGCGCAAGGCGCATTTGGCAACGGAAATATGGACGAAGCGGTGTCGGCGGCGAAAGACGTCAAAGCCAAGCTCGATGGATTGGCGGTCAGCCTGAAGATGGATCTATCGGCGCCGGCCGCGACTGCAGCAACCTGAGCGGCAAACGGGCGTTTGCGAGTTGATGACCAGGGTCCAATCCGCTGCGAGGAAAGCCGGCCGCCCGCGGCATGTCTGTTTGAAGGGCGTCGTTAAAACGTCAAGACGCCACAACGTCACCTTTTTTAACGGGCTACCGTACCCCTCTTGGGGCGAGTAAGCGCTTTAGAGGGCCAGCGTGCCTTCGCTGACGATGATCGCGCTGCCGCCGATGTGCGCGGCCACGAGGCTGCCTTGATCCATCTCGAGCTTAACGCTGACCTGCCCGGGCCGCTTCATTTGCCGGCCCTGGTATCCGACAAAACCCGTCGAGTGCTTGCCGAACTGCCCGAGTTCGAACAGATAGGACGCAAGCATGGCATGCGCGTTGCCGCTGACGGGATCCTCCGGGATGCCGAGCGCGGGGCAGAACATGCGCGACTCGGTCGACAGTTCATCGGCGCTAGAACCGCGATTCAAGGCAAAGACAAAAAAACCGTCGCTGCCGAGTTCATTGCCGATCGATATCAGGTTTCGAAATTCGGCGCGATCGAATCCAAGGCGCGCGCATCGCCGATCGGGCACGAGCAGACGCGTGCTGCCCTTGCGGGCGACGCGCGCGGGCATGACCTCGTGCAGCTGCGTTGCGGGCATTCGCAGCGCTTCGGCAACTCGCAGTGTGGTTTTGAACGGCAGCGGATTGTCGAGCTCGGGCATCGTTTGGCGAAACTCGATGACGGCCTCGCTGCCCGCGGGCTGTTGCGATTCTTGCGCGCGGACCTCGATGATGCCGCCGGCGGAATGCTGGCGAACCAGGCCGAAGCCGCGGCGGCCGAGGGCGAGAAGCACCGCATGAGCCGCAATGGTGGCGTGTCCGACGAAGGGCGCTTCCTTTCGCGCGTTGAAGAACCGCAAACGGACATCGTGATCGGGCGCCGTGGCGCAGAGCACGAAAGCCACCTCGGCGTGGGAGAATTCGTGCGCGATGGCCATCAATGTAGCGTCGGTTTGTCCATCCGCATCGAGGACGACGGTCGCGGGGTTGCCGGTGAAGCGTGTGCGCGTGAAAGCGTCTACCTGAAAAATTCGCAACCCGGTCTCCACGGCCGTTGCGGCCTTAAGCAACCGATGCGGGAGTTTTGCACGCATCCGCGCAGCAGGCTACACTTCTGTAAACCCTGGGGTGGTCCGTGACCGGACCTGAGACGCGGGAGATCGTATTTCCGATCCTAAGCGAACCCGTTGAACCTGACCCGGTTAGTACCGGCGTAGGGAGCAGGTGGATCGATGTCAATGCGCAGCGCGGTCGAAATCAGCATGTACCCCTTGGCGGGGGACTATCTGCCGCTGATTCAAGGTTTCATCGACCGCTTAAATACCTATCCGGACTTGGTGGTGCGAACCAACTCGCTGAGCACCCAGGTGTGGGGGGCTCTCGATCGGGTGATGGCAATCATTGCCGAAGAGATCGAGCGCTCCGCGACGACGGGGCCGCAGTTGGTCTTCGTCATGAAGGTATTGCCGGGCTTGGCTCCGCCGTGATCGACGAACTTTCGGTCCAGCTCGTGAACGCATGGAGCGGCACGAGTTGGATCGAAATCATCGCGGCGGTGCTCGCGGTGGTATATCTGTTGCTTGCGATTCGACAATCGATCGGCTGTTGGGCGGCCGCATTCGTGAGTTCTTGCCTTTACGTGTGGGTGCTGTTCGGCGCACGTCTGTACATGGAATCGGTGCTGAACGCGTTCTACGCGGCCATGGCGATATACGGATATTGGCAGTGGCGAGGCGGCCGGCGGCGCGGCTGATCTCGCGGTCCGCCGCTGGTCTTTGGGGCGCAACGCCCTGGGACTCGGCGGCGGTCATCGCTCTGTCGGCGGTGAGTTCCTATTTTTTGCGCCGGTTCACGCCGGCCGCATGGCCCTTCCTTGACTCCATGGTTACTTGGTCGAGCGTGTTCGCCACTTTCTTGGTCGCCCGCAAGGTGTACGAGAATTGGCATTGGTGGCTGGTCATCGATGCCGTGAGCCTGTGCCTGTATTTCACGCGGCGCCTTTATCTGACAACGTTGTTGTTCGCGCTGTATCTGGTGTTGATCGTGATCGGAATGCGCGAATGGCGCCGCAGCCTACCTCTCGTGGCGCATGCTGCCTGACGAGATCTGAAGAGCTTGCTCGGCGCTACGTGCCGGGCGAGGGTGCCGTCGCGATTGAGCGTCTTGGATTGGGTCTCGTCAACGAAAGTTACCGTGTGGCGCGCGACGGCGGCGTGTATTCATTGCGTGTTCCGGTCCCCGATGCGGCGGCCCTTGGCCTCGATCGCGGCTGGGAATGCCGGGTGCTCGCGTGCGCGACGGCGGCCGGCATCGCCCCCATCATCGAGTGCTGCGAGCCGCTCCGCGGGATTCTGGTGACGCGTTGGGTCGAGGGCCGGTCCTGGACGCCCGAACAAGTGCGGCTGCCGGAAAATATCGGGAAGACTCGCCCAACTCGCACGGCGCATTCACGCGCTGCCCGTGCCGCCGATCCGCCCCGCAGGATGAGCCCGCGAGCGTGGATTGCGCGAGTACCAGGAGGCGCTGATCGGGCGCGGCGTGGCGGCGAATCACTGCTCGCCGGCAGGGCGGTCTGCGATCGCGTCCGCCTCGAAACCCGCCTCGCGGCGCTCGCGGAACCGCCGGCGGCCGCGCCCGTACTTTGCCATGGCGACCTGCACGCGCAGAACCTCATCGCCGGCGGTCACGGACTGGTGCTGCTCGATTGGGAGTACGCGCACGTTTCGGAGCCATACTGGGACCTGGCCGGTTGGATCGGCAACAATGATCTGGGACGCGGATTCGGGCCGATTACTGCTGGCGAGCTATCTTGGCCGGCAGCCGACGCCGCAGGAAGACGCGCGCCTGAAGCTGCTGGTCTGGCTGTACGACTACGTGTGCTTGCTGTGGAGCGAGCTTTACTTGAAACTCGAGGCCGGGCCGGCGGGCGCGAGCATGTCCGCGCGCGCACAACTGCTGGCAGCGCGGCTGCAGTGCGGAGTCCGGTGGTCGCGCCGGGGAAGTTCCGGCACACTAGCCGGCCTGCGACGTACCCCCGAGTGGTCGACAGACTGCAACGGAGAGTTCAATGGCGCAGGATGATCGTAGTGGACCGTGACGGGAAGGAGCACGAGATCGAGGCGAAGGCCGGCCTCAAGATGATGGAGATTCTGCGTGAGCTCGACTACGGCGTCGCTGCGATTTGCGGAGGTCTGTGCTCTTGCGCGACCTGCCATGTGTACATCGACGAAAGCTGGGTCGGACCGCTTGCCGAAGCCGCAGAGCGATGAGCTGGAATTGCTCAAGGAACTATCCGATTTCCGGGACGGCCACGTCCCGTCTGTCCTGTCAGGTCGAGTTCACCGACGCGCTCAGCGGCATCAAGGTGGCGATCGCGCCGGACACTTAGAGCGCCGTCGGTCAGGCGCCGTCATTTTTTTTCGGTTTGCCGGCGCACCGCTTCCTGCGCCGCGGCGATAGCGCCGGGATCGCCCAGAAATCGGCGGCTGGTGGGCTGTATCTGCTCGTCGAGTTCGTAGAGCATCGGAATGCCGGTCGGGATGTTGAACTCGACGATATCGCTCTCGGACATGAGATCCAGCATTTTGACCAGCGCGCGCAGGGAGTTGCCGTGAGCGACCACGAGCACATTCCTTGTCGGCACGAAGCTCGGGAACGATTCGGGTTTCCCAAAAGGGCAGGACGCGCGCCAGCGTGTCCTTGAGCGATTCCGCCGCCGGCAGCAGTCTTCGGGTCGAGATCGGCATAGCGCGGATCGAAGCGCGGATGCCGCGGGTCATCCAATGCCAACGCGGGCGGCGGGATATCGTAGCTGCGGCGCCAGATCTTGACCTGAGCCTCGCCGTGCTTCTCGACCGTTTGAGCCTTGTTGAGTCCCTGCAGCGCGCCGTAATGACGCTCGTTGAGTCGCCAGCTGCGCTCGACCGGGATCCACATCCGATCGGTGGTGTCGAGATCAGCCACAGCGTTCGGATCGCCGCTTCAACACCGAGGTGAAGCGATGTGCGGTTCGAGCTTCTCGCGCAATTCCGGCCCGCGGACCGCTTCTTCGCGCCCAGTCGCTCAAATCGACATCGTGCCAGCCGGTGAACAGATTCTCGACGTTCCAAGTGCTTTGGCCGTGACGGACCAGGATCAATTTTCCGGCACGCGGTCTCCTTCACCGTGTTGCTGCGAACACGCCGTCGAGCGAGTCGCCACCCGTTGCCGTAGTATGTCCACGTGCAGGCGAATGCGCCCGCGGCCGCACGCTGCAGCATTTTGCGAACTTTCGATCTGCTCGCCGGGCGGCGGTGGCGTCGCGCACGCCCCCGCACCGGCGCCAGGTACCGGATGGTGGATTCTTGAATCACGGCGTCGGCGGCGACTTGTGCGTCGCAGATAGCGCGTGACCCAGGCCCACCGGCAGCACGGCGACGCAAAAAGCTGCCGCCGAAGGCGTCCCTTGTGATTGGCGTTGGCGCAGCGGCGCGCGAGCACCTGCCGTCGTCGGCGGACTCGACCACGATGCCGATGTGCCGCGCCAGCGGGAATTCGCGGCGATCCGGCTCTGCAGATAATCCCTGCCGAAGCGATCTCCGCATGCCGCCTCTCCTCGGCCAGCCGCCACGGCCTGCAGGGCGACGGACAGCGTCGCGAAATCCGGCGGCGACGCCGGTGCGCAGATCGACGACGATACGTTTCAGCGAATCGACGCGGCCGAATGGCGCCGGCATCCACTGATCGACCCGCGCCGCCGCGTCGCGGCCCTTGCACGCGAGCACCGCGCCGGTGATCTTGCGCTGCAGGTCGTACAGGTTGTCGCTCAACGTGCCGCGCGCGACCGCCTGCCAATGGCCCTCGGCGGGCAGGCTCTCGATTTGCTCCTTGATCCAGGTGAGTCCGATGCGCTCGCCGATGTCGAAATACGCCTTGGCCGCATATCCGATCTCGACGCGCGCCTGCCATCGCCGACTTCGACCAGGTCCAGCGCGCAGTGCATGCGTTTCCAGCGAAGCGATGCGCGTGGCGAGCTGCTCGGGCACGTGCTGCTCGATCAAGCTGCGAGCGCTGCGCGCTCAGGCGGCCCGGCGCGGTCGCGCCAGCACGTCGTCGAGATCGCGCCACAGCTCGCGCCACCGGCGCCGCGTAGCGCCGCACGGCGCGCTCGATGTCGAGGTTGCCGCGCCGGTTCTCGAGCAGCCAATAGCTCATGTGGCGCAGCAGCCGGGTGGTTTGAGACATGGCGGTGTACTGCACCGACGCCGGGATGCGATTGTCGAGAGCCTTCGATCTGCGCCCAGATGTCGCGCACCGCGAACACTTCGCGCGCAATGGTGTAGGCGCGCGCGATGGCGGCCGGGTCGGCGCCGGTGTCATCCTGCGCGCGCACCGGGAACACCGGTCCCATGCGGTTGATGAGGCTGTTGGTGATCGCCGTCGCGATGATCTCGCGGCGCAGGCGGTGGCGCTTCACGCGCGCGGCGAAGCGCTCGCTGTACCGGCGCGGGAAAGTAGCGATTCAGCTCGGCGGACAGGTAGGGGTCCTCCGGCACGTTGGAGTGGATCAGCGCCTTATACAGCCAGATCTTGCCGTAGCTCAAGATGATGGCGAGTTCCGGGCGCGTGAGTCCCTCGCCGGCCTTGCGCCGCTCGGCGATTTCCTCCTCGGAGGGCAAGAATTCGAGCGCGCGGTTCAGGTCGCCGGAGCGCTCCAGCGCGCGGATGACGAAGGCGCTCTCGCTCAGCCGCTCCTTGGCCTGGAATTCGCTGGTGCTGATCGCCTGGCTTTGCAGGTAATTGTTGCGCAACACCAGCGCCGCCACTTCGTCGGTCATCTGCACCAGCAGCCGATCGCGGCCCGCGCGGGTGATTTCCCGCGAGCGCACGGCGCCGTTCAGCAGGATTTTCAGGTTCACCTCGACGTCGGAGCAGTTCACGCCGGCCGAATTGTCGATGAAGTCGGTGTTGAGGCGCCCGCCGCGGCGCGCGAACTCGATGCGGCCGAGCTGCGAGAAGCCCGAGATTGCCGCCTTCGCCGATGACCTTGCAGTTCAGTTCGCGGCATCGATGCGCACCGCATCGTTGCTGCGGTCGCCGACGTCGCTGTGGCTCTCGCTGCTCGCCTTGACGTAGGTGCCGATGCCGCCGTTCCACAGCAGGTCGACGTGCGACTTCAGGATGGCCTTGATGACTTCGTTGGGCGTGACCTGAGCCGGCAGACTCGAGCAGCGTCTGCGCTTCGCGCGACAAGGGTCAGGCTCTTGGCGCTGCGCGAGTAGATGCCGCCGCCCTTGGAGATCGCTGCCCTCGAGTAGTCCTCCCAGGTGGAGCGCGGCAAGCGAAACAGGCGCTCGCGTTCGCTGAAGGAGCGCGCCGCATCGGGCTGCGGGTCGATGAAAATGTGCTGATGATTGAAGGCGGCGATCAGCCGGATGTGCGGCGACTGCAGCATGCCGTTGCCGAACACGTCGCCGGCCATATCGCCGATGCCCGCCACCGAGAAGTTCTGGTTCTGGATGTCGATGCCGATTTCGCGGAAATGGCGTTTGACGCATTCCCAAGCGCCGCGCGCCGTGATGGCCATCTTCTTGTGGTCGTAGCCGGCCGAGCCGCCGGAAGCGAATGCGTCGCCCAGCCAGAAGCCGTATTCCTCGGAAATGGCATTGGCGATGTCGGAAAACGTCGCGGTGCCCTTGTCGGCCGCGACGACGAGATAGGCGTCGTCGCCGTCGTGGCGCACGACGTCGCGCGGGGGCGACGATCTTCTCGTCGACGATGTTGTCCGTGATGTCGAGCAATCCCCGGATCAGCGTCTGATAGCAGGCGATCACCTCGGCTTGCTGCGCCTCGCGGTCGCCCGCGCATGCTGCGCCTGACGACGAATCCGCCCTTGGCGCCCACCGGGCACGATCACCGTGTTCTTGACTTGCTGCGCCTTCATCAGCCCGAGTATCTCGGTGCGGAAGTCCTCGCGCCGATCCGACCAGCGGATGCCGCCGCGCGCCACGTACCCCATGCGCAGGTGCACGCCTTCCATGCGCGTCGAGAATACGAAGACCTCGAACATCGGCTTCGGCAGCGGCAGTTCGCGCAGCTTTTGGCTTTCGATCTTGAAGGACAGATAATCCTTGAACTGCCCCGCTCGGCGCGGTCTGATAGGCGTTGGTGCGCACGCGTGGCCGACAGCGCGTTCCACAGGGCGCGCAGGATGCGGTCCTCGTCGGAGCGCGTGACCTCCTCGAGCTCCGCGCGGATTTGCTCGTCGAGCCGGGCGAGGGCGCTGCGGCGGGTCGGCGTCGGAGCGCGCGGGGTCGAAGCGCGCGACGAAGAGGTCGCGCGAGCACGCGCGCAATGCTCGCGTTGATTCACCAGCACCTGCGCGATGTAGCCCTGGCTGAAGGGCAGGCCCGTCTGCAGCAGGTAGCGGCAATAGGCGCGCAGCACCGTCACGAGGCGCCACGGCACGCCGGCGGTCAGCGTCAGCTGGTTGAAGCTGTCGCTGTCCATGCGGCCGGTCCAGACGGCGGTGAAGGCGCTCTTGATTTCGCTTTCCAGCACTTCGAATTTGGCCACCGGCGCGCCTGCATGACGAGCTCGAGATCCTGGATCCAGGCGCGGCCGGCCGCCTGCGAACTCCAGTTCGTAGGGCCGTTCGGCGATGACCTTGAGTCCCATGTTCTCGAGCATGGGCAGCAGATCGGAAATCGGGATGGCGTCCTGGCCGCGGAAGATCTTCAGGAAAAACTTGTCTTTGCGCCGCGGATCGGGCCGATAGATGTCCAGATGCAGGCGCGCCGGGTCCTTCTCCGCCGCTTCGAGGAAGGTCACATCGAGCGCGGCGGCGTCGCCGCTGAAAATCCTCGGTGTAGGCGGCGGGAAACGCCTGCGCGTAGGTCGCAAACAGCTGCAGCGCATAGGCTTCGTCGAAGCGCGCCAGCAGCGCGGTCTTGAAATCATCGGCCCACGAGCGGACCGCGACCGCGATGCGCCGTTCCAGCGCAGTCGGCGTCGATGCGCGTCCGACCGCTCGGCAGGTGCGGGCGACGATGTGGATCCGCGCGAGGTTCGATTCGGCGATCTGCACCTGCGATTCCATGCTGAAGGCGGAGAAAGCCTCGCCGATGACGCGCTCGATGCGCTGGCGCACCTGCGTGTTGTATTTCTCGCGCGGCACGAAGACCAGGCAGGAGTAGAACCGGCGGAACGCATCGCGGCGCAGCAGCAGGCGCACGCGCGGCCGCTCCTGCAGACCGAAGATCCCCGTGACGATGCGGATGAGCTCGGGCACGCTCGCCTGGAACAGCTCGTCCGCGCGGAAAGGATTCGAGAATGTGCTGCAGCGCCTTGCCGTCGTGGCTGTCGGGCGCGAGTGCGAAGTGCTGCACGACCTGCGCCACCTTGTGGCGCACCAGCGGAATCTCGCGCGGGTTGGCGTTGTAGGCCGACGAAGTCCACAGGCCCAGAAAGCGCCGCTCGCCGATCAGCTCGGCCCTTCGGGACCGAAATGCTTGATGCCGACATAGTCGAGATAGCCCGGCGCGGTGCACCGTCGATTGGAGATTCGCCTTGGTCACGAGCGCCAGGTCGCGCGAGCGGCTTTGGCGGCGAATGTCGGCGGGCAGCGTACGGCTGGTGCTCTGCGCCGGCGCTTGTGGCCGCGGCGCAGGATCCCGAGCCCGCTGGCGTCGACGGGGTCCAAGGCGGCGTAGTGCCTTGCGGCCGCGCAGCCGGTATTCCCGGTAGCCCAGGAACGTGAAGTGGCGATCCTCCATCCAAGCGAGCAGCGCCTGCGTTTCACTCACGTCGCGCGGATCGAAGCGAGTATGCAAGGAATTCAAGTCATCGGCCGCCTGGCGCGCCGCGGCCTGCATCTTCGTCCAATCGGCGCAGGCAACCCGCACGTCGCGCATGCTGCGCTCGATCTCCGCGCACAGGGATCGCAGTACGGCGGGATCGACGATGCGATCCACTTCGACGTGCTGAAAGGACTCGAGTCGCTGATGCTTGCCGTCGCCGCCGCGGCCGCGCTCCTCGATCGACGCGCAGGACGCCGGCGCTGTCGCGCGCCACCGCGAAGATCGGGTGCGCCAGAAAATGCAGGGTGAGAGCGCGCTGGGTCAGCGCGAGCCCGATCGAATCGACGAGGAACGGCATGTCGTCGTTCACCATCTCGATGACGGTGTGCGGCGAGATGTAGCCGTGTTCGCGCAGCGTGGGATTGAACACCCGCACCAGCGCCCGGCCGCGCCGCTGCCGCGCGAACTTGAGATGCGACAAGGCGGCGGCGGCAAGCGTCGGCGGGATCGCGCGCGGCGATATCCTCGGCATCGACGTTGGCGTAGTACGCCTGCAGGAAGCGCTTCGGAGTCCGGCGCCGCGCATGCGACTTCGGCAAGCGGGCCGCCGCCGCCACGATGGCGGCGACGATTTTCCGGATATTGTTCGGTGGTCGCTTGGTGCATGGTCGTTTCCTAAGCGCTACTCTGGCTTTTCCAGATCGCCGATCGACGGCGGCCAGAAATCGGCACGCCTCGCCGCCGGTGATGCAGCGGTGATCGAAGCTCAATGACAGCGGCATGCGCCGGTGCGCGACGACCGCGCCGGCGACCACCACGGCATCCTGGCGCACCTTGCCCGGCGCCCAGGATCGCGACCGCCGGCGGCACCACATGCGGAATGCCGTAGCGGCCCGCGAGCGTCCCGAAGTTCGACAGCATCAGCGTGAAGTCGCGCAGGTCCTCGGGCGGCGTGGCTGCGGCGATGCGCGGCGTTCTTCTGCGCGAGCGATCGCGGCGCGCAGCTCATCCGGCGTCTTGTCCTGGATATTGCGCAGCACCGGCACGATCAAGCCGGCCGGCGTGTCGACGGCAATCGCAAGGTCGATGTGCGTGCGAAGGATGCGCGAACTGCTGGCCGCATCGTACCAGGCATTCAAGGCGGGCTCGGCGCGCCAGGCGGCGATCATGGCGCGCATGAGCCGCAGCATGTAATCGCCGCGCTGCGTCCAGGCATGAATGTCGGCATCGTCGCAGACGGTGCTCAACGGAACTGGTCGCGCGACAGCGACATGCTGTGCGCCATCGCGCGCCGCGCGCCGCGCAGCGGCTCCGCGGCGGCTCCGGCGGGAACGTCAGGCTGAGTCCGTCGCCGGACCCCGCCAGCGTGCTGATGCCGGCGGGCCGGGTGCGGAGCGGCAGCCATGCGCTGAGCGACATCGTCCAGCTTGATCAGTCCGGCGGGTCCGCTGCCTTCGATGCTCGTCGAGATCGAGTCCAAGCGGCTTGCGCGAGCGCGCGCGCCACCGGCACCGCGCGGTTGCGGGCCTCGCCGTTGCCGCGCGGCCGTCCGCAGCTTACCGACTCGACGAATTCCTCCGTCGCTGGTGACCGGCATGCTGCCGACGACGGTCCCGGAATCGAAATCGATCAGCGGCGCGCCGGTCGCCACGATGTCGCCGACGGCGCCATGCAGCGCGGTGACGATACCGCTGAAAGGGACGGGGACCTCGACCACGGCTTTGGCCGTTTCCACCGATACCATCGGCTGATCCACGAGAACGTGGTCGCCGGGCTTGACGTGCCATTCGAGGATTTCGGCCTCGGCCAGTCCCTCGCCCAAATCCGGAAGCCTGAATGTGCTCATTGCTGGAGTCTCTAATCGGCCAAGGTGAGGTGCACCGCGTCGACGATGCGCTGCACGCTCGGAATGTAGTCGTGCTCGAGCCTGAACAGCGGCATGACGGTGTCGAAGCCGGTAACTCGCTGGATCGGCGCGTGCAAATCGTATAGGCCATGCTCGGCCACGATCGCCGCAATCTCGGCGCCCACGCCGACATTGCGCGCCGCTTCGTGCACGATCACCAGGCGGCCGGTCTTGGCGACCGACGCGAGAATGGTCTCGCTGTCGATCGGACTCAAGGTCGCGAGATCGATGACTTCGGCGCTGATGCCTTGGCCGTCGAGTTCGCGTCGACGGCGCGCAGCGTCTCGATCGTCATGGCGCCCCACGTCACGATGCGTGACATCGCTGCCCTCGCGCAGATATGAAGCAGTGATCGAGCGGCAGGGCCTGTCCGTCATCGCTCACTTCTTGGCGCATCGCCCGGTACAGCCGCACCGGCTCCAAAAACATCACGGGATCGGGATCGCGAATCGCGGCGAGCAGCAGGCCATAGGCGCGCGCCGGCGACGACGGGCACACGACGCGAATCCCCGGAATGTGGCAGAGCATGCGTTTCGGTGCTCTCCGAATGATGCTCGGGAGCGTGGATGCCGCCGCCGTGCGGCGTGCGAATGACCACGGGGCAACTCAGGCGGCCGCGCGTGCGGTAGCGCATGCGCGACATGTGATTGACGATCTGATCGAGCGCCGGATACATGAAACCCATGAACTGGATTTCCGCGACCGGCTTCAGGCCGTGCGTCGCCATGCCCACCGACATGCCGGCGATGGTCGCTTCGGCCAAAGGCGTGTCCTGCACGCGATCCTTGCCGAAGCGCGCCTGCAGCCCGGCGGTCGCGCGAAACACGCCGCCGTTCGCGCCCACGTCCTGGCCGATCACGACGACGCTCTCGTCATGCTGCATTTCCCAGCCGTGCGCCATCGCGATGGCCTCGACCATGGTTATTTTTGCCAATTCAATGACCGCTGGGCTTCGCGCCGTATCTTGCGCGCGGTGGCGCGCTGTTCGCGCAGATGCTGCGGCAATTCAGCGAACAAGGTAATCGAACATGGCGTCGGTCGATTGCTTCGCGGACGCTCAAGTATTCGCTCACCGCGGCCTCGACTCGGCGAGTGCAGTCGTGCAGCAGGGCCTGTTCCTGCTCTTCGTTCCAAGCGCCATGCTCTTCTTGAGATAGCGGCGAATGCGAATCAACGGTTCGAGCGCCCACGCCTCCTTGACCTCTTCGGCGCCCCGATAGCGGCTGGCGTCATCGGCCGTCGTGTGATCGCTCAAGCGATAGGTGAGTGCTTCGATCAAGCATGGGCCGCCGCCGCGCCGCGCCGTTTCCAACGCCTCGCCTACTACCTGCGCGCACGGCGAAGACATCGTTGCCGTCCACTTGCACCCCGGGAATTCCCGCGGCCACGGCCTTTTGCGCCAGGGTGTCGCGACGCCGTTTGCAGCGGCGACGGGAACGGAGATGGCCCAGCCGTTGTTCACGATCACGAACACCACGGGCAATGCGCGCGCGCCGGCCAGATTGAGCGCTTCGTAAAACGCGCCTTCGGAAGTGCCGCCGTCGCCAATGTAGGCGAGCGCGCAGCGCGGCTCCTTGCGGAGTTTGAACGCCATGGCCGCGCCCGCCGCATGCAGGGTCTGGGTGGCGATCGGCACGCACCAGGCGAAATCGTGCCCGGAAGGGCGAAGTCGTTGCCGCGTTCATCGCCGCCCCAGTACGGTCAGAATCTCCGCCATGGTCACGCCGCGCCACGAGCTGGGTCCCGAATTCGCGATATACGGGCGCCAGCACGTCTTCCGGGCCGCATGGCTGCGCCAACCCCGACATGCGTGGCTTCGTGCCCAATCGAAGGACGGATACGTGCCGAGTCTGTCCGGTGCGCTGCAGATTCATGGCTTTGGCGTCGAACACCCGCTACTCGCGTCATCGCGCGATACATGCGCAAGACATCGCGCATGGTGCGCGGCGAACTCCGGCAGCGGCGCCACGATGGCGCCCCGTCGGAATCGAGTATCTGCTTATATTCTATTTTGAATTCGGCGACCGTCGGCATGTGCGAATTATGCCAGGGCTTGCAAGGACGGCGCTTCAGGCACGGTGCTGACCCGGCGAGATAGTGCTGAGTTTGCATCTCGATGAGCCGGCTCGCGGCGCGCTGGAATTCGAAGCGCAGATCGATCGCCCTGATACAGCTGCGGCGGCGCAGCTGCCGCCGATACCACGATCTTGACGCCGCGATCGTAGAGTTCGTCGATCAGCATGATGAAGCGCCGTGCCGCGTCCTCGTCTTGGGGCGTGAATGCGGGATGTTTGCGATGAAGATGGTGCCGATACAGGCGCGCGAGCTCGATGTAGTCGTTCTGGCTGCGCGGGCCTTCGCATAGCTCGCTGAACTCGAACCAAGCCATGCCGGGGCCCGCGGCTGATGGCGCGCAGCGCGCGGCCTTCGATGTCTGAGCGTCGCGGGTCCTGTCGCGGCGCCGCCGGCAAGCGCGGCGAAACGCTCTTGAGCGCCGCCGGCGTCCCGGGCAGCCTGGCTCCAAGTAAGTCGGCGCCTGTTCGAGCTGACGCAGCCGATAGTCGATGCCGCCGTCCAGGTGCAGGACTTCGACATGCGATCAGCAATGAGTTCGATAGCGGGCAGAAAGCGTTGTGCGCTGCTAGCCCGTCTTTGTACAGATCCTGCGGCGGCAGATTGGAGGTCGCAACCAGGATCACGCCGCGGCGGAAGAGCCCCTCGAACAGGCCGCCGAGAATCATCGCATCGGCGATATCCGCGACGAAGAACTCATCGAGGCAGATGACGCGCGCGCGCGCGCGATACGCTGTGCCACCACCTCCAACGGCTGGGTGCGCCCTTCGATGCTGGCCGAGTTCCGCATGCACCCGGCGCATGAACTGGTAGAAATGAGTGCGCTTCGCGCCTGCGGCCTGCGCACTTGCAGCGAAGCGAAGAACAGATCCATCAGCAACGTCTTGCCGCGGCCGACGCCGCCCCAGAGATACAGCCCGCGCGGCCCGGTTCTGCCGCGCCGAGCCGGCGGCCACGGCAGCCACGAGCGCACGCGTTTGAAGGAGAGGCGGGCGGTTGGCGCGACAGATTTTCGCTCAAGCTCGCAGGCGCGCGGCCGCCTGCTGCTGTGCCGCGTCGAACTCCAACCGGTGGGCGGCCACCTTTCCCGCAAGCGCGCGCTCACAGTCGTAAGGTCGACGCTGGTCACGAAACCTTGAAGCTAGAGGCTCTGGTAGTTGGGACCCGAACCGCCCTCGGGCGTGACCCAGGTGATTTGATCGGTATACGGATCTTTGATGTCGCAGGCCTTGCAATGCACGCAGTTCGATGCGTTGATCTGCAGTTTCTTGCCGCCGGCGCCGTCGGGGATCATTTCATAGACGTTGGCGGGGCAGAAATTCGTGCAGGGATTGCCGAACTCGCGCATGCAGCGCGTGGCGCAGAGTCGTCGGGTCGGCTACGTGCAGATGCACGGGCTGGTTCTCATCGTGCGTGGTCGAGGCAAAGAACACGAACGCCAGCCGGTCGCGCGGCGGCAGCTCCCGTTCCCCCCAGGCACGGTCGGGCGAGGCGTATTCATCGAGCGCTTGAGCGCCTTGTCATCGGCGTGATTGGCGAGCGTCCAGGGCGATTTGCCGAAGGTAACGTAGGTTTCCAGCGCCGCGTTGGCGAGACCGAAGCCACAGACCGCGGCGAAACCCGGGACGGATATTGCGCACCTTGTACAGTTCGCGGCCACCGGCCGATTCGCGCCAGCGCTCGGTCGAACCCGACGCTGCGTGCCGGTCTCGACATAGTGCGCGGCGGCGGTCATACCGGAGCGGATCGCCTGATGGATCCCTTTGATCTTCGGGGTGTTGAGCGTCCCGCCGGCATCGCCCACCAACATCGCGCCGGGCATTTCCAGCGTCGGCATGGATTGATAGCCGCCTTCGATCACGGTGCGCGCGCCGCCGGCGAGGATCTCGCCGCCCTTCAAGCAGCGGCTTGACGTCGGGATGATTCTTGTACTGCTGGAAAGCTTCGAAGGGCTTGAACCGCGGATCCTCGTAATCCAAGCCGACGACGAAGCCCACGTACACGCGGTCGTTGTTGAGGTGATAGAGGAAACTGCCGCCGTAGGTGCGGCTGTCGAGCGGCCATCCCACGCGTATGCTGAATGAGGCCGGGCTGCACGCGTCCGGGCGGCAGCTGCCACAGCTCTTTGAATCCCAGGCCGTAGGTCTGCGGCGACTTGCCGGCATCGAGCTTGAAGCGCTTGATCAGCTGCTTGGAGACGCTGCCGCGGCAGCCTTCGCAGAACATGGTCATCTTGGCGTGGATTTCCGGCTCCCAACGCGAAATTCGGGCCCGGGCTCGCCGTTCTTTTCCACTCCCATGTCGCCGATGCGCACGCCCTTCACGGCGCCGGTCGCATCGAACAATGCTTCGGCGGCCGCAAAACCCGCGAACACATCGACGCCGAGCTGCTCCGCCTCCGCCCCCAGGATCGGAATCAGTTGCCCCAGCGAGATGATGAAATTGCCGTGATTCGTCATCTGCGGCGGGGTGAGCGGCAGCTTGTAGCGTTTGCGCCGGGTCAGGAACGAGGAATTCATCGCGCATCGGCCGGCACGCAGATCGCGGGTGCGTGCTCGCGCCATTGGGGCAGCAGCTCATCGAGCGGTCCCGGCTCCAGACACCGCGCCCGACAGCGAATGTGCGCCCAGGCTCGCGGCCTTTTCCAGCACGCAGACGCTCGAGGTCGGGTTTCAGTTGCTTGAGGCGGATCGCGCAGGCGAGCCCGGCGGGGCCGGCGCCGACGATCGCGACCTCATACTCCATGACATCACGTTGGTTTTCGGTCATCGACATTCGCCCCTGCTAAGGTTCGAGACCCGATTTTGTCGCGGTAAAACGGCGCGCGTAGTAGACCACAAACGGCGATTTCGAACGAGATATCCACCTGTGCGGACAGCGCGCATGAGGGGATTCGTGCAGCCGCCGTCGCTTTACTCAGTGGGGATCACCATGTTGATAGGCCACGGAAGCTGCCAACCAGGATGGCCAAGGGATTGGGCATGGTTAGGGCAGGGACGCCCCCCCCGCCGCGTCACCTACCGTCTAGACGATTTCGATGGCGATCGCCGTCGCTTCGCCTCCGCCGATGCACAGGCTCGCGATGCCGCGCTTCTTGCCGCGGTTCTTCAGCGCATACAGCAGGGTCGTCAGGATACGCGCGCCGGTCGCGCCGATCGGATGCCCGAGCGCACAGGCGCCGCCGTTGACGTTCACCTTGGCATGGTCCAAGCCCAAATCCTTGATGGCCGCCATCGCGACCACCGCAAACGCCTCGTTCACCTCGTACAGATCGACATCCGTGGCGCGCCACTTCAACTGGCTCAGCAATTTTTGGATCGCGCCGACGGGCGCCAACGTGAACCATTCCGGCTCCCTGGCGAAGCTCGAATAGCCGAGGATGCGCGCCAGCGGCTTCAGGCCGCGCGCCGCGGCATAGGATTCGCGCGCCAGCACGAGGGCGGCCGCGCCGTCGGAAATGCTCGGCGGAACTGGCGGCCGTCACGGTCCCGTCCTTCTTGAAGGCGGGCTTGAGCGACGGGATCTTCGACACATCGAGCGTGGAGGGCGTCTCGTCCTTGTCGATCACCACCTCGCCCTTGCGGGTCTTAGCGGTGACCGGCGCCACTTCTTCGGCGAATGCGCCGCTCGGCGACGGCGGCTTGCGCGCGGCGCACCGACTCGCTCGCGAATTCGTCTTGCGCCTGGCGCGTAAACTCGTACTTTGCCGGCGGTCGCCTCGGCAAAGCAGCCCATCAGCTGCCCGTCCCAGGGGCTTTGCAGGCCGTCGAAGAACATGTGGTCGAGCACTTCCTGGTGGCCCATGCGGTAGCCCGCCCGCGCCTTCGGCAGCAGATAGGGCGCGTTGGTCATCGACTCGAGGCCGCCGGCGACGATGACGTCGCGCGGACCGGCCAGAATTTGGTCGCGACGCCAGCATCACGGCGCGCATCGCGGAGCCGCACATTTTGTTGACCGTCGTGGTGGGGGTGCTCGCCGGGAAGCCGGCGCCCAAGGCGGCCTGGCGCGCAGGTGCTTGGCCAAGACCGGCTGACAGCACGCAGCCCATGATCACTTCATCGATCTCGCGAGGCGGCCACCCCGGAGTCCGCGACGGCGGCCTTGATGGCCACGGCGCCGAGTTGCGGGGCGGTGACGCCGGCGAAAACGCCTTGGAAGGCCCCGACCGGCGTGCGGCGGGCGGCGAGGATGACGATGGGATCCGAGCTCATAGGTATGCGTTCCGTGGGTCTAACGAGGGACTTCGCAAGTATAACCGCGCGGCGCAGGGGAGTCGCGAACAATCTAGGGCGCCAGCGGCTCGCCGACCGCCTGGGCGATAAGCTCCCGGCTGCGCTGCCGGGCGCCCTCGGGATCGAGGACCCCAGGATCTCGAAGCGGATGGGCGTTGCGCCGAATCAAGATGCTGCCGCTGGGCAGAACCGCCCGCGTGCCATGTATCGCGACGGCGACGATGTGCATCTGCGAGCGCTCCGCGGTCGCAGAACGCGCCGCCGAGAAATCTGCCGATCTGGCGGTGGCATCGAAAGTGCCTTCCGGAAAGAACACCAGCGACTGGCCGGTGGCCGCGAGCTTCCACACGCGGCGGGCGTCGGAGGCGCCTTTGTGCCGATCGAAGCGTTCGACGAACGCCGAACCGAGGCGCCGCAGCAAAAGGCTGGCGAGCGGCACGCGCACCATTTCCTTTTTGATGACGAAGGCAAAATCGGGCGGCAGCGCCGCCGCCGGCGACGATCCCGTCGATGTAGCTGCGCGTGATTGGCGACGACCACGCAGGGGGCGCGCGGCAAGTGCTCGATTCCCTCGACCCGGAACGGGATTCCGGCCGCGCGGAAGAACGCCGCGCGAGAACGCGCCGGCCACCTGGCGGCGGCCGCGCAGGTCGGGCAGGAACATATGTGACCGAGAGCAGGATCAAGCGCCATGACCGAGGAACAGCACGAGCAATAGGCTGCATAGAGGTGTTGCGCCAGCACCGCTCGGCGGTTTGACTTCTGTGATCTGGTTCTCCTTATGTTAATACTTATAGTTACTGTGAGGCTGGTCACGCCGACCCGCAAGCACCCCTCGCATACTGAAGACTCCAGTAGCGCGTACAGCACCATTTCGTGCGGCTTTCACGCGGGAAATTATGGCGACGGCTTTGAAACGGTCGGTTTATACACGCACCTCGGGCGCAGGGGTACCGCCTACCCGCGATGCCGGCGGATCCTGCTTTGCAGCGATTCCTCGATGCGGTGTGGATGGAGCGCGGCCTGTCGGCCAATACGCTCGCCGCCTATCGCGCCGACTTGACCGCGTTGGCGCGCTGGCTCGAAGAGCGCGACAGCGCTCTGCTGAAGGCCACGCGCATCGAACTCCTCGGCTTCATCGCCGCGCGCGTCGAGGGCGGTTCCCGGCCCCGTTCGACCGCGAGGCAGCTGTCGAGTTTCCGGCGATTCTTTCGCTTCATGGTGCGCGAAGGGTTGATCGCGATCGATCCGACTGCGCAAATCGCGATGCCGAAAATCGGCCGCTCGCTCCCCAAGTCCCTCACCGAGGCCGAGGTCGATTCCTTGCTCGAGGCGCCGACCGTCTCCGATCCTCTCGGCCATCGCGACCGCACCATGCTCGAGGTGCTGTACGCCACGGGATTGCGCGTCTCGGAACTCGTGAGCCTCAAGCACAACCAGGTCAATTTGAATCAAGGCGTGATGCGCGTCGTCGGCAAGGGCAACCGCGAGCGCCTGATTCCTCTGGGCGATGAGGCGGTCAAGTGGCTGCAGCAATTCATGCAAGGCCCGCGCGTGGAAATCCTGCTGGAACGCCAGACGGACTACCTGTTCCCGACCCGCCGCGGCGACCGCATGACGCGCCAGGCGTTCTGGCACATCATCAAGCGCTACTCGAAAAAAGCCGGCGTGGAGAAGGAACTCTCGCCGCACACGTTGCGGCATGCGTTTGCCACCCATCTGTTGAATCACGGAGCGGATCTGCGCGTCGTGCAAATGCTCCTCGGCCATAGCGACCTGTCGACGACGCAGATCTATACGCACGTTGCGCGCGAGCGCCTGAAAGAACTGCACTCCCAACACCACCCGCGCGGCTAGGCGCCTGGTAGGCCCCGGGCACGGACCGTCTGTTAGAATTTCGTGAACCACTCGCCTAGCCGTGGAGTCCAACATTGTCTGATCCGTTGGAGCGCCCCATGTTGAAACGCCTTGCCGTGTTGGCTGCAGTCATGCTACCGCTCATTTACGCGTGGGCCGCGCCGGACCGATGTAGCTGCGGATCCCGGGCGGCTCGGACCCGAGCAAGCTGCGGACCCGCGGGCGGCGCTGGTGAAGCTGCTTGCCGGCCGGGTCGAAGATCGAGGATCTGAGGCCTTCGCCGATCCCCGGCATCTATGAATTCACGCAGGGCGCCGACGTGAGCTATTTGACCGCCGACGGCAAGTACTTTCTCGACGGCAACGTATACGACATGAGCACGCGCGAGAATCTGACGCGAGGCGCTTCGATCGCACGCGCGGCTGCGCCATGATCAGCGCGGTACCCGAATCGCAGATGGTGATCTTCTCGCCGAAGAATCCGCTCTACACGATCACCGTGTTCACCGACGTGGATTGCCAGTATTGCCGCAAGCTGCACAGCGAGATGGCGGAGATCAACAAGCTCGGCGTGCGCGTGCGCTACATGTTCTATCCGCGTTCCGGTCCGAACACCGAAAGCTGGCGCAAGGCCGAGGTCGTGTGGTGCTCGGCCGATCGCAATGAGGCGCTCACCCGGGCCAAGGCCGGGGGCCAGCTTGGATATGAACAAAACCTGCGGACCGACGCCGGTCGCGCGCGAATATGCACTGGGGCAGAGCATCGGAGTGCGCGGCACGCCGGCGATCGTCACGCGAGAACGGCGACTTCATCAACGGATACATGCCGCCGCGCGAACTGGTGCAGGCGATCAAAGAGCTCAGGTGGCCAAGCGCTAGGCCTCGCGCAGAATCTACGCCAGCCGCGTCCAAGCGCTGGCGCGCCCGGCTCATCGCTCCAGCAGTTTCAGCTTGTCCTTGACGCCTTCCCACTGCTTGGCATCCGCCGGCGGCTCCTTCATCTCGCTGATCACCGGCCATTTCTTCGCGAGCTCCGCGTTCAGCTGCTGAAAGTTCTCCTGCCCGGCGGGAATTTCCTCTTCGGAATAGATGGCCTCGACCGGGCATTCGGGCTCGCACAGCGTGCAGTCGATGCACTCGTCCGGATCGATCACCAGAAAATTCGGCCCTTCATGGAAGCAGTCGACGGGACAGACCTCCACGCAATCCATGTATTTGCACTTGATGCAGCTTTCGGTGACCACGAACGCCATGACTTACCCTTCTTGATGAACGATTAATGTGTGAACGAGCGGTTAATGGGCGCTATTCTGCCACAGCCGAGCGAGACAGGCTCCTACCTCTTCAACGGACGCGTGAGCTCCGTGAAGTGATGATCCTCGCGGCCGGCGGCACGATCGGCGAAGTACTTTCGCAGCGTGAACTCGCCGCTCGGAAACGCCAGATCGCCCAAGGAATTTCCGCTTCCTCGTACAAGCCCACCTCCAGGCTCTCGGGGCCCGGCGCGAATTCCGGCTGCAGCAACTGCGCCCGAAACATCACGTGCACCTGGCCGGCGTGCGTCACGTTGACCACCGCGAGCAACGAGCCGATCTCGACCTTGGCCAACGCCTCCTCGTAGCATTCGCGCGCCGCCGCGTGCTGCATGGTTTCGCCGTTTTCCATGAATCCCGCGGGCACGGTCCAGAAACCCAAGCGCGGCTCGATGGCGCGCCGGCACAAGCAGGATCTTGCCCTGCCACTGGGGCACGCAGCCCAACACCAGCAGCGGGTTCTTGTAGTGGATCGATGCCGCAGCTCGTGCACACGAAGCGCGGCAGGTGATCCCCGGCGGGAATTTTCGAGGTAACGGGCGAGCCGCAGTGACTGCAGAAATTCAAGGCGTGTCCATAAATTAGTATCTGGTGCCCGGAGAGGGAATCGAACCCACACGGTGTCACCACCACCGGATTTTGAGTCCGGCGCGTCTACCAGTTCCGCCATCCGGGCATGCCAGATCGCGCAGTATATGCGATCGGCGCACTTGGTAGTATTGCTTGAGAATGCGGCGCACGGATTTTCACTTCGATCTTCCCAAGGAACTCATCGCCCAACGGCCCGTCAACGCCGCGCTCGGCCAGCCGGTTGTTGCGAGCTCGACGGCAACGGCGGCGCTGGCGAGACCTGGATTTTCGCGATTTCCCGGGGCTTTTGACCGCGGCGATCTTCTGGTGTTCAACGACACCCGGGTCGATACCTGCGCGAGTCTTCGGGACGAAGGACAGCGGCGGCAGGATCGAACTGTTGCTCGAGCGGGTGCTGACTACCCGACACGGCGCTGGTGCACGCCCGCGCCAGCAAGGGGCTGAAGCCGCATGCCGTCGTGAAGCTGCCCGGCGGGCAGACCGCGCGCATGCTCGGCCGGCGACGGGGAGCTGTTTCGAGCTGGAATTCTCCGGCGACGTGCTGCGCTTTCTTCGAGGCGCACGGCGCGGTGCCGCTGCCGCCCTATATCGATCGTGCGCCGGAGCATGCGGATCGTGAGCGCTATCAGACGGTGTATGCGCGCGCGCCGGGCGCCGTGGCCGCACCGACGGCGGGACTGCACTTCGACGCGGACATCTTTGCCGCGCTCGAGGCGCGCGGCGTGAGGCATGCGTTCGTCACGCTGCACGTCGGCGCGGGCACCTTCCAGCCGGTGCGGGTGGACGACATCGAGGGGCACGAGATGCACGTGGAATACCTGGAGGTGCCGCGAAGCCACTTGTGCGGCAATCAACGCCACGCGCGCCGCCGGCGGCCGCGTGATCGCGGTGGGCACGACGGTGGTGAGGAGCCTGGAGACGGCCGCCGCGGCACGGCGGTGCGCGCCGTGCGGGTGGGGGCTCGGTTCCCTATCAAGGGAGCGACGCGCATTTTCATCAAGCCGGGCTACAAGTTTCGCGCGGTGGATGCGATGCGTCACCAATTTTCACCTGCCCGAATCGACGCTGCTGATGCTGTGCGCGGCCTTCGTCGGACGCGACGCGCTGCTCGCGGCCTACGCACACGCCGTCGCGGCGACGGTATCGGTTTTTCAGCTACGGTGATGCGATGTTCTTGACACCCGCAGCAGCGGCTTTGGAGCGAGCGTGAGCGCACTGCGCCCGGCATGCGTTTCGAGTTGTTGCAGCGGGACGGCGCGGCGCGGCGCGGCCGCCTCGACATTCGCGCGCGGCACCGTCGAGACGCCGGCGTTCATGCCGGTCGGGACCTACGGCACGGTGAAGGCGATGACGCCCGAGCAGCTCGAGGGCATCGGCGTCGAGATCGTCCTCGGCAATACCTTCCATCTGTACCTGCGGCCCGGGCTCGAGGTGATCGAGGCGCATCGGGGGCTGCATCGCTTCATGCATTGGCAGCGGCCGATACTCACCGATTCGGGCGGCTTTCAGGTCTGGAGCCTCAAGGAGATGCGCAAAATCACCGAGGAGGGTGCGCGCTTTCGCTCGCCGGTCGACGGCGCGCCGGTGTTTCTCTCGCCGGAGGAGTCGATGCGCATTCAGCGCGTCCTAGGCTCGGATATCGCCATGAGCTTCGATGAGTGCACGCCCTATCCGGCGAGCGAGGCCGAGGCGCGAGCCTCCATGGAGCTGTCGATGCGCTGGGCGCTGCGCGGTCATCGCGAGTATTACGCCAGCGAGCCGCCGGGGACGCTGTTCGGCATCGTGCAGGGCGGAGTGCACGCCAATTTGCGCGCCGCCTCGCTCGCGGCGCTCGAGGAGATCGGTTTCGCGGGGCTTGGCCGTCGGCGGCCTCGCCGTCGGCGAGAGCGAGGCGGAACGCAGCCGGGTGCTCGATGGACTGATGCCCCAGATGCCGCTGCACAAGCCGCGCTATCTGATGGGCGTCGGCCGGCCGGAGGACATCGTCGAGGCGGTGCGCCGCGGCATCGACATGTTCGACTGCGTCATGCCGACGCGGCACGCGCGCAACGCGCATCTGTTCACGCGCGCGGGCGTGCTCAACATCCGTAACGCGGTGCATCAGAAGGATACCGGCCCGATCGAGGAGGGCTGCGGCTGCTATACCTGCCGCAACTACAGCCGCAGCTACCTGCGCCATTTGGACAAGTGCGGCGAGATCCTGGGATCGCACTTGAACACGATCCACAACTTGTTTTTCTATCAGCGGCTGATGGCGGAGATTCGCGCGGCGATCGAGGCGGGGCGGTTTGCGACCTATGCGGCGGAGTTCTATGCGTTACGGGGGCGCCGCCCTGACGGGGCCGCTCTGCCGACCGGCGTCGGCTAGGGGCCCGCCGTACAGCCGCTGCGCGCGTTAAGTTCTGCCGGCTGCTGTATACTACGCGGCTTTGTGTCGCGGCGTCCGCCGCAAAAAATGGGTGTAACACTATGGATTTCTTCATCAATTCGGCCCATGCGCAGGCCGCCGGCGGGGCCGGCGGGCAGGGCATCATGAGCGCCATGTTGCTGCCCGTGCTGCTGTTGGTAGTGTTTTACTTTCTGCTGATCCGGCCGCAAAACAAGCGCGCCAAGGAACAGCGCGAGATGTTGTCCAAGATCGCGGCGGGGGACGAAGTGGCCACCACCGGCGGAATTCTCGGCAAGGTCGTCGAAGTCGGCGAACAGTTCCTGACCCTGGAAATAGCCAGCGGCGTGACCGTCAAGCTGCAGAAATTCCAGGTCGCGCAGCTGCTGCCCAAAGGCACGGTCAAGAGCGCATGATTTCATATCCGCGCTGGAAGATCGCGCTGGTCGCGGTCGTTCTGCTGATCGGGATTTTCCTGGCGCTGCCGAATCTGTTCGGCGAAGAGAATGCGCTGCAGCTGGCGCGCGATCGCGCGGCCGTGCAAGACAACCGACCGCACCAGCATCGAGCAGCTGCTCGAATCCAAGGGCGTCAGCCCAAGCGGCGCGTTCCTGGAACAGGGCCGCCTGACGCTGCGATTCAGCAGCAAGCAAGACCAGTTGAAAGCACGCGATTTGATCGCCGAAGCGCGCCCCAACGAGTTCACCATCGCTCTGTCGCAGGCCTCGCGCGTGCCGGAATGGATGCGCAATTTCGGTTTGAGTCCGCTTAAGCTCGGCTTGGACCTGCGCGGCGGCGTTTACCTCGTGTATCAGGTGGATGTGCAGGGCGCGGTGAAGCAGCAGCTCGATCATCGCGAACAGGATTTTCGCGCCTCGCTGCGCAGTGCACGCGTGCCCTACCAGGACGTGCAGGTGGACTATCCGACGGACCGCGTACGGGTAGCTGTTTCGCGACGCCGATAGCTTGGCCAAGGGCAACGCAGCAATCCTCGCGGACAACCGCAACTTGCATTTGACCGAGGTCACCGTCGACGGATTACCCGCGTTGGAGCTGAAGCTCACGCCGCAGGAAATCAAGGAACGCCAGGATTACGCGGTACAGCAAAACATCGTCATCCTTCGAAATCGATTGAACAGCCCGGAACTCGCGGTGTCCGAGCCGCAGGTCGCGCGCGAGGGCGTCGATCGCATCGCCATTCAATTGCCCGGACTGCAAAACTCCGCCGAGGTGAAGAAAATTCTCGGCAAGACGGCGACCTTGGAATTTCGCATGGTCGACGAAACCAACAATCCGCTCGAGGCCGCGGCGACCGGCCATGTGCCCTTGGGTTCCAAGCTGTACTACACGCGCGAGAAGCAGCCGGTGCTGCTGAAGCGCGACGTGGTCGTGACCGGCGATCAGCTCACCGATGCGTCCTTCCAGCCCAATACTCAGGAAGGCCCTGCGGTGTCGGTCAGCCTGGATAGCCGCGGCGCCGGGAAAATGCTGAAAAACACCGAGGAAAATATCGGTCATCTGATGGCGGTGGTGTTCATCGACCGCTCGCGCGAAAAAAATGCCCAAGGAGTCGAGGTCGACCGCACCACGGAAGAAGTCATCAATCGGGCCACCATCCGCGGAGTGTTCAGCAACAACTTCCAAATCACGGGCGTCAATCCCATCGAGGGCCGCGAACTCGCTCTGTTGCTGCGCGCCGGCGGTTTGGCGGCGCCGTTGACTCCCGTGGAGGAACGCGCGATCGGCCCGAGCCTGGGGCAGGATAATATCGACAAGGGTCGCAATGCCATGGTGTTCGGAATGTTGGCGGCCTTCGTGTTCATGGCGATCTACTACAAGCTGTTCGGTTTGATCGCGGATGTCGTGCTCGTTGCCAACGTCGTGCTGCTCACGGCATTTTTATCCCTGGTGGGAGCGGCGCTGACGCTGCCCGGAATTGCGGCCGTCGTATTGACGGTCGGTATGGCGGTCGATGCGAATATATTGATCTACGAGCGCATCCGCGAGGAATTGCGCAACGGCGTATCGCCGCGCGCCGCAATCACGGCAGGCTTCGACCGGGCGTTCTCGGCGATCGCGGACTCCAACGTCACCGCGCTGATCGCAGGCTTGGTGTTGTGGTTGTTCGGCGCCGGTGCGGTACGTGGTTTTGCGGTGGTGCTGGTGCTCGGAATTGCGACATCGATGTTCACATCGTTGATGGGCAGCCGCGCATTGGTTCAGGTCGTATACGGCGGTAAGCGCAAGGTCGAACGCTTGTCCATCTAGCCGATAGGTTCGCCGCGAGGGTTTATTCGATGGAATTTTTTCATAAGGTAACGCGCTTCCCGTTCATGAACACCCGCAAGGTGTGGTACGGGTTGTCAGCGATGCTGATCGTCGCATCGCTCGGACTGGTGGCGGTGCGCGGCCTGAATCTGGGCGTCGATTTCACCGGCGGCGTGGTCGTCGAAACGAATTTCCCGCAGGCGCCGAACATCGAGCAATTGCGCACTGCCTTGGGCAAAGCGGGAGTGCCCGCGGCTCAAGTTCAGGCTTTCGGAAGTTCGCGCGATATCTTGGTGCGGTTGCCGCCCGATCCGAACGTGAAGGGCGAGCAGATCGGCGCGAGGATCCTCGAGATTTTCAAGACGGTCGACGGCGGCGTGAAACTGCAGCGGACGGAAGTCGTGGGGCCTCAAGTGGGCCAGGAATTGTTCATCAAGGGCGCATGGGCGCTGGTGGCGACGCTGGTGCTCATCTTGATCTATGTACTGTTGCGCTTCACGCCCAAACTGGCGCTGGGCGCGATATTCGCGGTATTGCACGACCCGATATGCGTGGTGGGTTTTTTTGCCCTGACTCAGATGACTTTCGACCTTACCGCGATTTCGGCCATCCTCGCGGTGATCGGTTATTCGCTGAATGACACCGTCATCGTCTTCGACCGAGTGCGGGAACGCGCACGCACGGCCCGCAAACTCCCGATCGCGCAGGTAATCGACGAATCCATCAACCAGACGCTGTCGAGAACCTTGATGACCAAGTTGGTGACATTGCTGGTGGTGGTGGCGCTGTTGATTTTCGGCGGAGAAACACTGCACGGGTTCTCCGCTGCCTTGGTGATCGGCATCCTCGCCGGTACCTACTCATCGATCTACATTTCAGCCGCGCTTGCTTTGGATTTGGGTCTTAGGACCGATGACCTGCTGGAGCGCAAGCTCACCAAGCCCGAAGAAATCGACGGCTTACCCTAGGGCGGGTGGATTCAGATAGAGTCGTTCGGTGGAACTACTCTTAGATCCGCAGACCTGGCTATCTTTCCCCACGCTGGCGGTGCTCGAGATCGTTCTCGGCATCGACAACATCATTTTCCTCTCCATTCTGATCGACCGCTTGCCCCGGGCGCAGCGCAGGAGCGCGCGCATCGTCGGGCTTGGGTTTCGCCATGCTGACGCGAATTGCGCTGCTATTTTCGGTCATCTGGCTCGCCAACTTGCGCGAGCCGCTATTTGCGTTTCTGGGCAAGCCCATTTCCGTGCGCAACATCATCTTGTTTGCGGGCGGAGCGTTTTTGGTGGTCAAGAGTGCGATGGAAATTCGCGATATGCTCAGGGGCAAAAAGGCCGGGCGCGACGCGGGAGTGATGCATAGCTTTTGGTTCATCATTCTGCAGATCGGCATCATCGACATCGTATTTTCGATCGATTCGGTGTTCACCGCGATTGGTCTCGCAAACCGCGTCGAGGTGATGATCGCCGCCATCGTGGTCTCGGTGCTCGTGATGATGGTCGTCTCCAGCGCGGTCAGCCGCTTCATCGAACGGCATCCGACCATCAAAGGCTTGGCCCTGGCATTTCTCGTGCTCGTAGGGGGATCTTTGATAGCGCAGTCGCTGGACATGGGGATCCCGCACGGCTATTTGTATTTTGCGATGGCCTGCTCAGCCGCCGTGCTATGGGCCAACGTACGCTTGCGACGGCGGAAGTAAAGTGTTGAAGTGCGTTACCTTAAGCTAACTTGGGGCATAAAATGAATGTAAGAGGGATGTTCGCAACCAAGCCGATTGCCGACTATAAAAAGGAGGCATCCGATGAAGGCTTGGTGCGGGCGCTCGGGATACCATCCCTGATCGCATTCGGCATTGGCGGCATCATCGGCACCGGTATCTTCGTGCTCACAGGCCTCGCCGCCGCCCAGCACGCCGGTCCCGCCATCGTCATCTCCTTCGTCATCGCCGGCATTGGCTGCATGTTCGCAGGACTATGCTATTCCGAGTTTGCGGCGATGGTTCCGGTCGCCGGCAGCGCCTACGCCTATAGCTATGCAACTCTGGGTGAATTCGTAGCCTGGTTCGTCGGCTGGAACCTGATCCTCGAATACATGGTGGCATGCTCCACGGTGGCCGTCGGTTGGAGCCGCTATTTCATAAAATTGCTCGATCACTTCGGCATCAATTTCATTCCGGACTGGTTGAGTTCGGCGCCGTTCGAGGCGGCCGAGGTGGGGTATCAGGTGCATCGCACCAGCGCCTATCTAAACTTGCCGGCCATCTTTATCGTCGCCGCCGCCACGGCGCTCTGCTACAAGGGGATCAAAGAATCCGCCGTGGTGAATACCATCATCGTCGCGATAAAGGTCAGCATCGTCATCGCGGTCATAGTCTTCGGCGCCGTGTACGTGAATTCCGCCAATTGGGTGCCCTACATACCGCCGAATACCGGCACCTTCGGCGAATTCGGCTGGAGCGGCATTCTGCAGGCCTCGGCCATTATTTTCTTCGCCTACATCGGTTTCGACGGCGTCTCGACCGTGGCTCAGGAGGCCAAGGATCCGCAGCGCGGCATGCCGATCGGCATGCTTGGCAGCCTTGCCATCTGCACGGTGCTCTATATATTAATGTCGAGCGTGATGACCGGCCTCGTGCCCTTCAAGCTGCTCAACGACGCGGCGCCGGTTGCGGTTGCTCTCGAGTCGCACCCGCAATTGTTCTGGCTGTCGACCTGGGTCATATGGGGCGCTCTGTTCGGACTAACCTCGGTAATCATTACCATGATCATCCCACAGGCGCGCATCTGGCTCACCATGTCGCATGACGGCCTGCTTGCCGAAGTTCTTCGGCGCCGTGCACCCGAAGTTCCGTACACCGCATATTGCGACGCTGATCACCGGCGCCGCGGCCTGCACGCTAGCGGGTCTGTTACCCATCGGCATTCTCGGCGAGCTGGTTTCGATCGGCACCCTGATCGCCTTCATCGTCGTTTGCGTCGGAGTTTTGGTGCTGCGGTATACAAGGCCCGAATTGCCGCGCCCCTTCAGGGTCAAGTGGGTTTGGTTCACTTCGAGCATGGGCGTCATTTTCTGCGCCGGTATGGCCGCCTCGCTGCCCGGCGCCACATGGCTGCGGCTCGTCCTCTGGAGCGCGCTCGGAATCGCTTTCTATTTCGTCTACGGCTATCGCAACAGCAAGCTGCGTAAACCGGTGAATTCCGGCCATACAGCGCCGGTCGCGCCTCTCTAGCTGCGCAGGGCCGCCGGCGTGAGGGGACCTAGGGCCTCGAGCAGCCCTTCGTACACCTTCGGATTGCCCGCGACGATGTTCGGGCCGAGAGCATACTCGACGCCGGCCGGCGTTCCGACGCGGCCGCCCGCTTCTTGAATGAGCAGAGTGCCCGCCGCGGTATCCCAAGGCGAGAGGCCGAATTCCCAAAAGCCGTCGATCCGGCCCGCCGCCACATAGGCGAGATCAAGCGCGGCGGCGCCGGGACGGCGTACACCGGCTGCGGTGGCCATGATCACCTTGAGCATTGCCAAATAGTTATCAATGTGGGCCGGATTCATGCGATACGGAAAACCGGTGCCGATCAGCGAGCCTTCCAAAGTGCGTTGGCTGCTGACGCGAATTTTCTTGCCTTCTAGCTGTGCGCCGTCGCCGCGCGATGCGGTGAAGAATTCCTGCCGCATGGGATCGTAAACGACGGCATGCTGCAGGCGCCCCCGGTGCTCGACCGCGATCGATACCGCGAAAGTCGGGAAGCCGTGCAAGAAATTTGTCGTGCCGTCGAGAGGATCGATGATCCAGACGTACTCGCTGTCGCCGCTGCGGCCGCTCTCCTCGGCCAAAAAGGCATGATCCGGATGGCTACGCCGAATCGTCGCAATGATGTCCGCCTCCGCCTTGCGATCGATGTCGGTGACGAAGTCGTTGCGGCCTTTGGTGTCGATTTTCAGAGAATCGAGACGCGACAAGCTGCGCACGATCAAATCACCGGCGCGCCGCGCGGCACGCATGCCGATATTGAGCAGTGGTTGCATAAGGTCGCGGTAGAATAACAGAGCATGACCGCTCTCGTTCGCATCGTCCTCATCGACCCAAGTCACCCAGGCAATATCGGTTCGGTCGCACGGGCCATGAAAAACATGGCGCTCAGCGACCTTACGCTGGTTAGACCGCGGTCATTTCCGCATGCGGAGGCCAATGCGCTCGCCGCGGGCGCGGACGACATTCTGAGGAGTGCGCGCATCGTCGAGACAGTCGCGGCGGCGATCGAGGATTGCGGCTTCATTGCCGGCACGACCTCGCGCCCGCGTTCCTACTACTGGGAATTCACCACTCCGCGCGATGTGGCGGGCCGTATCGTCGGTCTCGGGGAAGAAAACCGCGCCGCGCTGCTGTTCGGATCCGAGCGTTATGGACTCGCCACGGACGATCTACAGTATTGCAATGTGCTGGTCCGGATACCCGCCAATCCTGACTATTGCTCGTTGAATTTGGCGATGTCGGTGCAGCTTCTCGCGTATGAGATTTTTATGGCGCGCGAGGAGCCGCAGTCGCGGGTGCAATTGGAGCTCCCGCTGGCACCGTCAAGCGATGTCGAGCACTTTTACGCACACCTGCACCAGGTTCTGAACGAAATTGATTTCGACGATCGTACCGGGCACCTGATGGAACGTCTGCGGCGGCTCTTCAATCGCGCGCAGCTCGATCGCAACGAGCTCAATATTCTGCGCGGCATTTTGAGCGCCGTTCAGGGCCGGCGGGGCCAATCCGCGCGCCGCCCGCGCGAATGAAGCCTCCCGCGCCAATGAAGCCGCCCGCACGATTGAAGGCGCCCAGCGTGAAGTTGACCCCGGCGTATCTGGACTACGCGGCAACCACGCCAGTGGATCCGTTTGTCGCAGCACGCATGGCCGAGTGCCTGACGCAGAGCGGGGCGTTCGGTAATCCTGGTTCTGCGAGTCATGATTATGGCGAGGCGGCGAACGATCTCGTGGAGGCGGCGCGTGCACAGGTGGCTGCGGCGGTAGGCGCCGAACCTGCCGAAATCATTTGGACTTCAGGCGCCACCGAAGCGAACAATCTCGCGATTTTTGGCATTGCCCACTATTACCGCGACGCCGGCCGCCACATCGTCACCGTTCGCACCGAACACAAGTCGGTTCTCGACCCTTGCCGGGAACTCGAGCGGCGCGGATGGCAGGTGACCTACCTGGTACCGGAGCGGGACGGGGTGCTGGATCCCGCACGCGTGGCGGCGGCGCTGCGGCCGGACACCGTTCTCGTCTCCATCATGCACGTCAACAACGAAATCGGCGTCATCCAGGACATCGCCGCCATGGCGGGGCTTTGCCGAAAGTCCGGGATCGCACGCCTGCATGTGGACGCGGCACAGAGCGTCGGCAAATGCGCGGTGAATTTCGCTGCGCTCGGCATCGATTTGTTGTCGCTCTCGGCGCACAAGGCGTACGGACCCAAGGGTGTCGGCGCGTTGGTCGTGTCGCGGGAGAGCGGTGTGCAGCTGCAGCCGCTGCAATACGGCGGCGGGCAGGAGCGGGCCCTTCGCTCGGGTACGGTAGCGACGCATCAGGTGGTCGGCATGGGTGCGGCGTTTGCATTGGCAAAGGCGGCCCCGGCGGTCGAGGCGGAGCGGATCGCGCTTTTGCAGGACAGGTTGTGGCACGGACTGGTCTCGCTCGGCGGCGTACTTCGCAATGGCAACGGTGCGCGCTCGGTGCCCCATCTGCTCAACGTGTCGTTCGAGGATGTCGAAGGGGAGAGCCTGCTCGCAGCCATTCGGCCGCATATCGCCGTATCGACGGGTTCCGCCTGCACTTCGATCCACCAGGAGCCATCTTATGTGCTGCGCGCGCTTGGCCGCGACGATCGTCTTGCGGAAAGCAGCCTGCGCTTCAGTCTCGGCCGCTTTTCGAGCGAGGCCGATGTCGACACGGCGGTGAGCGTGGTAGCGCAGGCGGTCGAGCGGCTGCGCAGGATCGGCGGCGCATGAAATACAGTGAATTGACGCGCCGTTATTTTGAAAGCGCCACTTGCGCGGGGGTTCTGGTCGGGCCCGGCAGCTTCCGGGGCGCGGCGGGCAGCCGGGCTCAGGGAACCTGGGTGCAGTTCGACGTCCAGTTGAATTCGACTTCCGGGCGAGCGGCCATTCAGGCCGTGCGTTTCCTGGCCTTTGCGTGTCCGCATGTCATCGCGATATCGGCTTGGCTGGCGGAACAGGCGCCGGGGCTGCGATGCCAGACCTCAATTGCCGGAGGGCGTGCAGTCGATACGCGAGCGTTTTGAGGTGCCTATTCCGAAGCTAGGGCGCCTGCTGATCGTAGAGGACGCATGGATCGCCGCGATGAGCGCGGCGGCGCCCGGCAGCTATTGAGTCCCGGTCAACCCATCCCCACATCTGTAGCGAACGGTTCTTTCGGCCGGCTTTTGCAGCGCAATGCAAAGACCCATGCGAAAAAATGAGCTGAAGGTCCGTGCGCAGCGGGCGCATGCGTGTTATGTATTGTCGGCGGGTAGTTAGAGTGAGATGCGAGGGCAGCGCGGTATGGCGATATTGTTGACAGAATCAGCGGCTGATCGAGTTCGTTCACATCTGGCGAAAGCGGGGCGCCGGGGTCGGCCTGCGGGTCGGCATCAAGAAGACCGGATGTTCGGGATTTGCGTATGTCGTGAATTATGCTGACGAAATTCATCCGGGCGATGCGGTTTTCGAGGCTCGCGGCGTCAAAGTCGTGGTGGATTCGGCAAGCTTGCCGTTGATCGACGGAACCTTGGTGGATTTCGTCAAACAGGGGCTGAACGAGGCCTTCAAGTTCCAGAATCCCAAAGCCAAGGGTGAATGCGGCTGCGGCGAGAGTTTCAACGTCTGACGATCGGGGTTTGGCGGCTGCGCGCCGAATCGCGCTTTTTCCAAGTAATACAGGCACTTCGGCTGTCATCGCGATTGCCTGGACGCGCCTGCTCCAGTACACTTCGCGGTCTTTGTCGGCCCCCTGAGGGCCGCTCCCGAAACCGTACCCGAGGTCATCATGCCCATTGAGCGCACTCTTTCCATTATCAAGCCGGACGGCGTCGGCCGTAACCTGATCGGCGAGGTGCTGCGTCGATTCGAGCAGGCGGGCTTGCAGGTGGTCGCTGCGCGCATGATGCATCTCGTCGCAGGCGGAGGCCGAAGGATTCTACGCCGTACATCGCGAGCGGCCCGTTCTTCAAGGATTTGGTGAGATTCATGACGTCGGGTCCGGTCATGGTGCAGGTGCTCGAGGGCGAGGATGCCATCGCGAAGAATCGCGAGGTCATGGGCGCGACCGATCCGAAGAAGGCGGCCCAGGGCACGATTCGCGCCGATCTTGCGACCAGCATCGATGAGAACATCGTTCATGGTTCGGACGCGCCCAGAGACGGCTGCGCGGGAAATAGCGTATTTTTTCCGCGAAATTGAGGTCTGTCCGCGTACGCGCTAGCGTACGCAGACGGCACTATCGGAGTATCGGAACTAAGTGGTCGGCGATCGCGTGAATCTTCTCGGCTTGCCGCGTGCGGAACTCGAGGCGTTCGTGGCCGAGCGTTTGGGCGCGAAGCCGTTTCGCGCCCGCCAGCTGATGAAATGGATCTATCGGCGGGGCGCCGGCGGACTTCTCGGCCATGAGCGATCTTGCGCAGGAGTTTCGCGCGCAACTCAAGGAGGTCGCCAAGATCGCCGTGCCGGAGATCGTCACGGAGCAGATTTCATCGGACGGCACGCGCAAATGGATGCTGCGCATGGACGAGGTGCAGGGCATCGAGACGGTTTACATCCCGGAACCGGATCGCGGGACGCTGTGCATTTCGAGCCAGGTGGGCTGCGCCATGGATTGCACCTTCTGCGCGACCGCGCAGCAGGGGTTCAATCGCAATTTGAGCGTCGCGGAGATCGTCGGCCAGGTCTGGTTGGCGCATCGCGAATTGCTCGGCGGCCGCGCGGCCGGGCCGACGGCCGCGAGCATCACCAACATCGTATTCATGGGTATGGGCGAGCCGCTCGCCAACTACCGCAACGTCGTTCCGGCCATGCGGATTTTCATGGATGATTTGGGTTACGACTTGTCGCGCCGCCGGGTGACTTTGAGCACCTCGGGACTGGTGCCGCAGATTTACAAACTCGCTGAGGAATGCAACGTCGCGCTCGCGGTGTCGCTGCATGCCCCGAACGACGCCTTGCGCAACGAACTCGTGCCCATCAATCGCAAACACCCGATCGATGAATTGCTCGCGGCCTGTTGGCACTACATCGACAGGCAAAACGGCCGCAGCGTCACCTTCGAATACGTCATGCTCGACGGCGTCAACGACAAGCCCGAGCACGCGCGGCACTGGCGCGCCTGATGCGCGGCCGGCCGGCCAAACTCAATTTGATTCCTTTCAATGTGTTTCCCGGCACGCGCTATCGGTGCTCGCCCGCGGCGACGATTTTGCGGTT
The DNA here is from genome assembly GCA_963783185.1 of uncultured Gammaproteobacteria bacterium. GTDB lineage: Bacteria > Pseudomonadota > Gammaproteobacteria > Steroidobacterales > Steroidobacteraceae > Bog-1198. The sequence continues at coordinate 441,270 of CAWAMT010000008.1, forward strand.
TCGCGACATTCTCAACGAGCACGGCGTGATTGCGACGACGCGCCGCACGCGCGGCGATGACATCGATGCGGCCTGCGGCCAGCTGGCGGGCCGGGTGACGGATCGCACGCTGGTGCGCCTCGGCACCAAATTGACGGGATCGCCGCGTCGGCGGAGGTCCAATGAGGCAGGAGGCCGATGCGAACCGGCATTGCTAACGGCGCTATTGGTGACTTTGATGTCGGTGCTGCTGGCTTGTCACAGCTCGCCGGCGCTCTATCAGCAAGCCAAATCGCGGCTACAAGGATGACCCGAGCCAGGCGGCGCGTCGCCAACATGCAGATGGCGATCGAGTACATGAGACTCAACAATCTTGCGCGGCGCGCGCGAACGCATCGAGCGGGCGCTCGACCGAAGCGCCGGACAATCCGAACGTGCAGGAGACTGCGGGCCTGGTGTACGAGCGCCTCAACGAAATGACGAAGGCTCAACGCGCCTTTTCGACCGCCGCGCGTTTGGGCAAGCAGGATCCGGCAATCCAAAACAGCTATGCGGGCTTTCTATGCCGTACCGGCAAGGCAATCGCCGGGCGAAAAACTGTTCGTCGAAGTCGCGCGCAATCCGGCTTATCCGACGCCGGAGGTGGCGCTGGTCAACGCCGGGGTCTGCGTGCGCGGCGGCGGGCGACGTCGTCGATGCGGAGCGCTATTTCAATCGCGCGCTGGCGATCAGGCCCAACATGCCCGAGGCGATGCTGCAGCTGGGCAACCTCGCGTTCGACCGCGGCGATGCGGCTCAGGCGCTCGCGCTCGTGCAGCGCTATCTGGCGAGTGAATCCGGCGACCCCCGAAATCCTCTGGCTGGGCTTCCGTGCGGAACGCAAGCTCGGCGACAACACCGCGGCTGCGGGTTATGCCCGACGCGTGCAGACGGAATTTCCCAATTCCGAACAGGCACAATCGATGCGCTCCGGCGTCGAGCGATGAGCGAAGTCTCGCCAACGCTCGGCCAGCGGCTGAAGGCCGAGCGTGAACGGCGCGGAATGAGCGCGCAAAAGGTCGCCGACGAGATGCATCTCGATGCGTGGGTGATCGATGCGCTCGAGGCCGGCGACTATCAGCGCATCGGCCCGCCCGTATACGCCAAAGGACACTTGAAGAAATACGCCAGCATTTTGGGACTGTCCCCGGCCGATATTGCCGCGGCCAACGACATACCCCCGACGATGCCGGCGGCCGCTGCTTCGCAGGCTGGCAGCTTGCGGATGCGCTCGACGGCTCCTGACGCAACGAACTTGCCGTGGCCGCAAATAGCGGCTTTCGCGGCAATTGCCGTCGTGATCGGCGGCATCTTTTGGTGGCAGCCGTGGCGCCAGCGCTCCGCCGCCCCTGCGGCCGTCTCGTCGAACGGTTCGGCGGCGGGCGCGCCGTCGCCCGCCGTGGACCAAACCACCGAGCGTTCAGTGGCGCAGCAGAGTTCGGACAGCGCGGCCGAACCCGTCGCTGACGGCCCGCGAGGCAGCGGGTTCCGCTGCCATACCGCCAACGCCCGCGTCCGCCGCCGCCACGCCCTCCGCCATGTCGAGTACCTCGGGCGCGAGCGAGCCCGAGTCGACGCTCGGTGCAGGTCGGCGCACCTGCGCCTGAGTTTTTCGGCGGACTCCTGGGTCGACGTGCACGATTCGGCTGGCCGGCGGGTGTACTCCGGAAACGGCCGCGCCAACAGCGTCAAGACGATCGCCGGGACCGCGCCCCTGCAGGTGTATTTGGGTTTCGCGAGCGGCGTGCAACTCGAAGTCAACGACCGTGCGGTCGTGATCGGGCCGCAATTCGTCACCGGCGACGTGGCGCGCTTCGAGGCGGGCGCCGACGGTGTATTGCGACACGACTCCCATCCCGTGCCAACGAACGGCGTGCAACCGCGCACCGCCCAACCGCACGGCTGAGCTAGGAGCTTCCTTGGGTAAGGTCATCGAGCCCCTGCGCGGCGTCCACGATGTGTTGCCCGCACAGACTACTGCGTGGCAGCACTTGGAGCGGATCACGCGTCAGGTCTTCGCGGGCTATGGATACGAGGAATTTCGCGTCCCGATCATCGAGCAAACGCAATTGTTCAAGCGCTCCATCGGCGATTTCACCGATATCGTCGAGAAGGAGATGTTCAGCTTCGTCGATCAGGGCGAGGATCACATCACGCTGCGGCCCGAAGCGACCGCCGGCATCGTACGCGCGGTGATCTCGAACGGCTTGCTGCGCGAGAGCCGGCTGCGGGTTTGGTGCATGGGCCCGATGTTCAGACGCGAACGGCCGCAGGCCGGCCGCTATCGTCAGTTCCATCAGATCGATGCCGAGGCTTTCGGGTTCGAAGGACCCGACATCGATGCGGAAATAATTCTCCTGTCCGCCCGGCTGTTGCGGCGGCTGGGGTTGACTCGCATCAAGCTGCAAGATCAATTCGCTCGGCACGCCGGCGACGCGCGCCGCGTACCGGGACCAACTAACGGCATATTTCAGCGCTCACGAAGCGGCGCTCGATGAGGACAGCAAGCGGCGCCTGCATGGCAACCCGCTGCGCATACTCGACAGCAAGAATCCGGACATGCAGCGCATCGTCGCCGGTGCGCCCCTACTTGCTCGAGGCACTCGATGCGGAGTCGAAGGAGCATTTCGAAGGCCTGTGCGCGCACCTCGAAAGCGCCGGCATCGAGTATCATGTCGAGCCGCGACTTGGTCCGCGGACTCGATTACTACACGCGCACGGTGTTCGAATGGACGACCGATGCGCTCGGTTCGCAGAGCACGGTGTGCGCCGGCGGACGCTACGACGGCTTGGTGGCGCAATTGGGCGGCTCCGGCACGCCCGGCATCGGCTGGGCGATGGGACAGGAGCGCATCGTCATGCTGCTCGAAAGCAGGGATTGGTGCCTGCCGCGCGATCGGCCGCAGGTTTATCTGGTGCTGGTCGGGGAACGTACCGAGATCCAAGGGTTCAAACTGGCGGAGCAATTGCGCGAGGCATGGCCGGACCTGCGGTTGCAAATCAATCTGGGCGGCGGCAGTTTCAAGACGCAATTCAAGCGTGCCGACAAGAGCGGCGCGCAGTTTGCGATCATTTTAGGCGATGACGAAGTGGCCCGCGGGGTCGTCGCGCTGAAGGCCTTGCGCCAGGAAATGGCGCAGGAGGAGTGTCCTATCGCCCAAATCAGTGAACGCTTGGGGGCATTGTTGGGTCTTTAAGAGGGCGGAGGAGTAAGCGGAGTGGTCATGGCAGAAGAATATTTGACGGACGATGAACAGCTGGAGCACGTCAAGCGATTGGCGTCGGAATACGGCCCTTGGATGATCGGCGCCGTCGTGCTCGGGATGGCCTTCGTGTTCGGGCTGCGCTATTACGAGGGTCATCGCAACGAGCGCGCGCTGCAAGCGGCTGCGCAGTTCGGCGACATGATAGCCGCGCTCCAGCACAATGACAGCGGTAAGACGCGGCAGATCGCCGATGGCCTGATCAAGGACTACCCGAACTCGCCGTATGCGGATCAGGCGAAGTTGACCCTTGCGCGGCTCGTATGTCGATGAAGGTCAAGACGCGAACGCGATTCCTCCGTTGACACAGGTCATGGATAACTCGAAGGACACTGAACTCAGGCACATCGCCCGCCTGCGCCTCGCGCGGGTGTTGATCGATCAAGGCAAGCCGGACGATGCGATCAAGACGCTCGCCGGCGACCCGGCGCCTTCGCCGCGCCGATACCACGAAGTGCGCGGCGATGCGTTTTATGCGAAGAAGGACTTCCCAAGGCGGTGACCGAATACAAGGCGGCGCTGGGCGCCGACCCGCGAGCAGCGGGCTCTGCGAGCAGCGCGGACTCCGCAGTTGCTGGCATTGAAAATCGCGGACATGGGTTTGCCGTCCGCCCGACACCTCCAACAAGGCTAAACCCTGATGCGCTTATTGCTCCCGTTCACTCTCGCGGCGCTGCTCTTCGCCGCCGGCTGCAGCAAGGACAAGGACGTCGAACCGCCGGCTGCGCTTGTGAAGTTTCCGGCCACGCTGCCGGTGAAGAAAATCTGGGGCGAAAACCTCGGCGGCGGCAAGAAGCAGGTGAAGCTGCGGCTCGGGCTTGGGACCGGCGGTCGACAATGGTGTGGTGTTCGCGGCCTCGGACAAGGGCGAATTGCTGGCTGTCGAACTGGATACCGGCAAGCAAGGTCTGGCTCAAGAAGCTCAAGCTGCCGCTGTCCGCCGGTCCTGCCGCCGGATTTGGGATGGTGGTAGTCGGTTCGAGCAAGGGCAGGTATCTGGCGCTCGATGGTGCGACCGGGCGGGAACTGTGGCGCACGCGGGTAAATTCCGAACTGCTGTCCGCTCCGGCGATCAGCGAAAAAGTCGTGGTGATGCGCTCGGTCGACGGCCGTTTGCACGGCTTCGATGCCAGCAACGGCAAGGAACTGTGGTCGGTGGAGCAGCAGGTGCCGCGCTTGAGCTTGCGCGGTACGGCGATTCCGATCATCGCCAAGGAAGTGGCCATCAGCGGCTTCGACAACGGCAAGGTGATGGCGGTATCGCTTGACCACGCGGCGACACCGTGTGGGATACGGCGCTCGCCTCGCCGCACGGGCGCACCGAGCTCGACCGTTTGGTCGACATCGATTCGGCCGTCCGCGTGGTCGGCGACAACGTGTTCGCCGCCGGATACCAAGGCCGCACGGCCATGCTCGCGCTCGATTCCGGCCAGATCTGGTGGGCGCACGAAATGTCGAGCTATCGCGGCTTGGCGGTCGATGAGGAGAATATATATCGTGACGCAATCCGATGGCGTCGTCATGGCGATGCGCCAGCGCGACGGATCGGAGCTATGGCGCAACGAGAAATTGAAGCGGCGCGGCCTGAGCACGCCGGCCGTGACCAGCACCGCCATTGCGCGTCGCGGACTACCAGGGCTACTTGCATTGGCTGGATAAGGACACCGGCGAACTCGTCGCGCGGCGAACGCGTCGCCAAATACCGCGTCAGCAACCCGCCGGTGGCGGTGCAAGACACAGTGGTGGTGCTCACCGACAGCGGCAGATTGGCCGCCTTCCGCGCGTACGCCATACGCCAAAACCGTAATCGCTCGCGCGACCGCGTGCTGCCCGTAGTCGCACTGATCGGTCGACCGAATGTGGGCAAGTCGACCTTGTTCAATGCCATGACGGGCACGCGCGATGCGTTGGTCGCGGATCTGCCTGGACTCACTCGCGATCGGCAGTACGGGTTCGCCCGGCGCACCGAGGTGCCTTGCATCGTCGTCGATACGGGCGGCTTGGTGGAAAACGCCGGGCGTCATCGAAAGTCTCGATGATTGCCCAAACGGAGCGCGCCATCAGCCGAGGCCGATCGGTTGATCGTGCTGGTCGACGGCCGCGCGGGCGTGACGCCGCAGGATCAATTCGTGGCGCAATTGGCGCGCCGCAGCGGGAAACCCGTGTGGCTGGCGGTCAACAAGACCGAGGGTTTCGACCACGACATTGCGGTCGCCGATTTTCATCAACTGGGGCTGGGCGAGCCGCACCCGATTGCGGCCGCGCACGATCAAGGCGTGATTTCATTGCTCGAGGCGGCGCTCGAGGGACTCACGGCGGATCCTCAAGACGGCCCGGAAATGACCGGCATCAAGGTCGCCGTCATAGGCCGGCCCAATGTGGGCAAGAGCACCTTGATCAATCGCCTGCTCGGCGAGAATCGCATGGTGGCTTTCGATCAGCCGGGTACAACCCGCGATGCGGTGATGGTGCCCTTCGAACGCGATGGCGAGCGCTATACGCTGATCGATACGGCAGGCGTACGGCGCCGCGCACGGGTTGAAGAGGCTGTCGAGAAATTCAGCGTGATCAAGACCTTGCAGGCGATCGAGACCGCCCACGTGGTCATTGTCGTGATGGACGCGCATGACAACGTCGCCGAGCAAGACGCGAGTTTGTTGGGCACCGTGATCGAAGAGGGCCGAGCGCTCGTCCTCGCGGTCAACAAATGGGACAACATTCCCACTGAACAACGCGACCTGATTCGCGGTCAGGTGGAACAGCGGCTGCAATTCGCGGATTTCGCACCGCTGCACTTCATTTCCGCCCGTCATGGCAGCGGCGTGGGGGAGTTGTTCGCGGCGGTGCGCAAAGTTTACGCCGCGGCGACGCGCGACATGAGTACGCCGGAATTGACCCGCGTGCTGGAAGCGGCCATCGAGAGCCATCAACCTCCTCTGGTGAGCGGGCGGCGCATCAAGCTGCGGTATGCGCACCAGGGCGGACGCAACCCGCCGGTGATCGTGATTCACGGCAATCAAACCGATCATGTGCCGGATGCCTACCGCCGGTATCTCGTGAACGTCTATCGCAAGGCATTCGATCTGATGGGTACGCCGGTGCGCGTCACCTTTCGCGGCGAAGAGAATCCCTATGCGGCCAAACGCAATCCGCTGACACCCCGTCAAGTGCGCAAGCGCAAGCGCCTGATCCAGCGCAACAAGCGCTGAGGAGTCTTTTGATACACTAGACGGCCGTGGCGTAGAGGCGGGACGTCCTGTGCTGCAAGTGTTCAGATCGAAGATCGTGCTCATACTCGCGGCCGTGGCGTTGGCCGTGGCGCTGTACGCAGCGTTCGGATTCCTGATCGCTCCAAAATTGGTTCGCTCGGCGCTGCTCGAGAACATCCCGAAGACCATGCCGGTCACGCCCACAGTGGGCGAAATCCACATCAACCCATTTCTCCTTCAAGTTGAGATCAAGGATCTCGCGCTTCACGGGGACCGCGGCGAGAAGTTGGTGGGATTCGAGCGGCTGTTCGTGGATTTTGAATTTTCGTCGCTGTGGAAACGCGCCTATACGTTCGCCGTCATCGACGTCACCGCGCCCTTCGTCAACGCGGCGGTGTCGCCGGACGGTGCGCTGAATCTACTCAAGCTGCGTCCCAAGCCATCGCCGCCGAAGCCGGATGAGAAGAAAAACGAACCGTTGCCCCGAGTTCACATAGGTTCCTTCAAGGTCACCCAGGGCTCGATGAGCTATGACGATCGCAGCCGGCCGTCGGAATTTGCGGCGAGCTTGGAACCGATCAATTTCGAACTCAAGAATTTCACGACCGACGTCGTCGGCGGTCTATTCACCTTCACCGGTACATCGAAGCTCGGAGAACGAGTCGAGTGGCATGGACATTTGTCGGTGCAGCCGATCGAGTCGGACGGGGAGTTGCGCCTCTCCGGGCTGCGCGGGCGAACGATTTAGGACTACATCAAAGATCGCCTCAACTTCGCGGTCAACTCGGGCAGCATCGATCTGAGTGCCACGTACAAGTTCTCTCTCAAGGATGCGGTCGACTTGCATGTCGATGTTCCGACGGTAACGGTGACGGATCTGTCCGTTCGACCGAAGGATTCGGACGTCGATTGGGTCACGGTTCCCCAATTGCTGTTGGCGGGAACTTCGGTGGATCTCTTGAAGCGCCAAGCGCATGTGGATTCGCTGACATTGACCGGAATGAAGCTGGCGGCTTGGCTGGAGCCGGACGGCTCTGTCAATTTGTCAAAGCTCGCGGCCGCGCACCCCGCCGCTGAGCCGCCGGCTCAGCAAACCGGAGCGAGCGGAGCTCCTACGCTTCGCACAGTCCAGCCCTCAGCGGCTGCCCCGACCCCCTGGCAATTCGATTTGCGCCAGTTCGAACTGCGCGATGCCAATATCTCCGCCGAGGATCGCACCATCCAGCCTGCCGTCAAAGTGGTGTTGGCGCCGCTTTCATTGCGCATCAGCGGGGTCAGCCTCGATATGGCAAAGCCGGTGAGCGTGGCCCTCGAGACGCACATCAATGAAACGGGTTCGCTGACGGTGAGCGGGGAGGTGACGCCGCAACCGGCGGCTGCTTCTTTAACCCTGAAACTCGCCGGCCTCGATCTGACCGCGATTCAACCCTACATTGCACGGCAGACGTCCATGACTTTGCGCGGCGGCCGCTTGGCCACCGAGGCGAAGTTGCACTATGGATCGCGGAGCCAAAAGCCCGGCCTGCAGTTCACCGGCGACGTCCATGTGGACAAGCTGCACACCGTCGACGACGCACTGCATGATGATTTCATCAATTGGGAACGTCTGGATGTGCTTGGCGTGAACTACCAACATGACCCGGATCGGCTCGATATTGCCCAGGTCGTGGCGCGCAAGCTTTATGCGCGGGTCATCATAGAGTCGGACAGGAGCCTGAACGTGAAACGGGTATTGGCCGCACCAGGATCGGTGCCCGCGTCGCCGTCGAGCGAGGCCACATCGGCCGCAGCTAAGTCGGGCGAAGCTAAGTCGGGCGGGAAGAAGTCCGCAGCGGCTAAGTCTGCCGGGGCCAAGGCCGCCCCACCTAAGTCCGCCGGCGCCAAGTCAAGCGGGACCAAGTTAGCCGCCGCCGCTCCGCCCGCCGCCGCGTCCCCGTCCATGCCGATGTCGATCAAGAAAATCGTCGTGCAGGATGCTCGCGCGAATTTCACGGATTTGTCGATCGCTCCGAATTTCTCGGCCGGCATCCAAAAACTCGAGGGCACCGTGCTCGGCCTGTCGTCGAAGCCGAATTCGCGCGCAAAAGTCGATTTGCACGGCAAGGTGGACGAGTTCTCGCCGGTGTCGATCAGCGGAGAGGTCAACGTCCTGGGCGCGCCGCTGTACGCCGATTTGGCACTGAATTTTCGCAATATCGAGCTTAGCGTCTTCAACCCGTATTCCGGAAAGTTTGCCGGCTACAACATCACCAAGGGCAAGCTCACCACCGAACTGCACTACAAGGTGGAAGGCCGCAAGCTCGATGCGCAACACCACATCGTCATCGATCAGCTCGAGTTCGGCGACAAGACCGCGAGCAAGGACGCGGTGTCGCTGCCGATCAAGCTGGCGGTGGCACTGCTCAAGGATCGCAATGGCGTCATCGATCTGAATCTCCCGGTGACCGGCTCGCTGGACGATCCGAAATTTCGCTTGGCTCCCATCATCTGGAAGGTCTTCGTCAATATCCTGGAGAAGGCGGTCACCGCGCCCTTCGCCTTGCTGGGGTCCTTGTTCGGCGGAGGTCCGGACATGCAGTTCATCGATTTCCAGCCGGGCGTCAGTGCGCTTGGACCCGGCTGCTGCCGATAAGATCAAGGCCGTCGCCAAAGCGCTGATGGAGCGGCCGCAGCTCAAGATCGAAGTGCCGATCGCCGTGGTGCCGGACATCGACCGTCCGGCGCTCGCGGCCGCGCAATTCAACGCCCAGCTCGGCGAGCTCGAGGCCGCCAAGGGGAGCCGCAAGAAGGGCGCCCGGCGCCGCCCGCCGCCCTTCGATCGAGCTGGATCCCGGCTGCCAAGCTGGAACTGTTGACGCAGCTCTACGCGAAGGATGTGGGCGCGCAGCCGAAATATCCCGATGCGGTGACGAGCCTCAAGCCAAAGCCCGAGATCGTGGCGGCCAAGATCGAGTTTCTGACGCACGGGATGCGCGAGCGCCTCGTTGTCGGCGATGCCGAACTCAAAGCGCTCGGCCAGCAACGCGCGATGGCCTTGCAGCAGGCATTGCTCGCCGACACGCAGATCGACAGCGACGGGTGTTCCTGGTGGCCAACGACAAGGCGACAGGCAAGGACGGTCTGGTGCGGCTTGGAACTGTCGCTTGCAATGAGCGCAGTCGCACGAGGCCGCGCCTTCAAAGCGATGCATGCAGGCGTTTTCGCACGCGCCCTGATTCGGTGCAAGAGTGCGTCGGGGTTTGCTCTTAAGTGAACACGGTAACCTGCTGATCGCGTTCAGGTCTCCGCACGCTGGCACAAGCGGTGCTTCAGTCGCGCACCCGATGCGCACTCGACGCGTACCGAATTCGGAAGGCCACACATGAAACTCATTACGGCAATCATCAAGCCGTTCAAGCTCGACGACGTGCGCAAGGCGATCAGCGACGTGGGGGTGCAAGGCGTCACGGTGACCGAAGTGCGGGGCTTCGGCCGGCAGCGCGGCCATACCGAGATCTATCGCGGCGCCGAGTATGCCGTTGAGTTCGTGCCGAAGACGAAGATTGAAATCGCGGTGGAGAATGCGCTGGTCGACCAGGTGATCGAGGCGATCCGCAAATCCGCGCAAACCGGCAAAGTGGGCGACGGGAAGATTTTCGTCTTCGATCTCGCGCAAGTCGTGCGCATCCGGACGGGCGAGCGGGACGCCAGCGCCATTTAGTCTTAAGTTTAGGGGGATCCATAGATGAACAAGCTGTCTCAATTGGCTGTTCCTCGGCATGCTGGCGCTGTCGATGCCGCCCGCCTGGGCGGACGATGCGCCGGCCGACGGCGCTCGGCCGCGCACGGCAGTCGGCGGCACCCGCGCGCGAGTGCCGCTGCCGCATCCGGCGCCATCACCGAGCCCACGCTGATCGGCGCGGACAAGATCAGCGCCGGCGACACCGCCTGGATGCTGACCTCGACGGCGCTGGTGCTGATGATGTGCGTACCCGGTCTCGCGCTGTTCTACGGCGGCATGGTGCGCAAGAAAAACGTGCTGGCGACGCTGATGCAGAGCTTCGCGTGCACGTGCGTGGTCACGATGCTGTGGTGGCTCATCGGCTATTCATGGGCGTTCACCCCCGGCAGCGGCTTCATCGGGGGCTCGACCCGCGCGCTGTTCAACGGCATGACCTTCGTCCACGGCGATCCCGCCGGCAAGCTGACGGTGTCGCACCTGGCGCCGACCATCCCCGAGACCGTGTACGCCATGTTTCAGATGACATTTGCGATCATCACGCCGGCACTGATCGCGGGCGCCTTCGCGGACCGCATGAAATTCTCCGCCATGCTGGTGTTCTTGTCGGCCTGGTCGCTGCTGGTGTACGCGCCCGATCGCGCACATGGTGTGGGAACCGACCGGCTGGCTGAACGCGGCCGGCGTCCTCGACTACGCCGGCGGCACCGTCGTCCACATCAACGCGGGCATCGCGGGTCTGGCCAGCTGCTTGGTGCTCGGCAAGCGCCTGGGGTACGGCAGGGAGGCCATGCCGCCCCACAACCTGACTTTGACGCTCATCGGCGCCTCGCTGCTGTGGGTGGGCTGGTTCGGTTTCAATGCCGGCTCGGCGGTGGCGGCGGATGGCCGCGCCGGCATGGCGATGCTGGCGACGCAAATGGCGACCGGCGCTGCCGCGCTCGGGTGGATGTTCGCGGAGTGGGTCAGCAAGGGCAAGCCCAGCGTGCTCGGAATCGCCTCCGGGGCGGTGGCCGGCTTGGTGGCCATCACGCCGGCCTCCGGCTTCGTCGGCCCGACCGCCGCCGTGATCATCGGCGTCGCGGCCGGGGTCGTGTGCTTCTATGCGGCCACTTCTCTGAAGCACGTGTTCGGCTATGACGATTCGCTGGACGCATTCGGCGTGCACGGCATCGGCGGCATCGTCGGCGCGCTGCTCACGGGGGTGTTCGTCAGCAAGGAAATCAGCGGCATGGACGGGTCGCTCTTGACGCAGCTCAAAGGGGTATTGACGACTCTGGTCTACGGCTTCGTCGTCAGCTTCGCCATTCTGAAGATCATCGACAAGACCATCGGCCTGCGCGTCACGGAGGAACAGGAGCGCGAGGGGCTCGATATCTCCCTGCATGGGGAGAGCATGGAGTAGCGCCAGCATCGCCGCGACGGCAAGCGCGAGGGCGTCCGCAAATGGCGACATTCAGAAACTCCGAAATTCCTCATTCCTGGATTTCGTGACCTGAGTCGCACTCCGTCCGTAATTATGCCAGGTAGTCTTTGCCCCACTTGTCCGAAGTCCACGACACCTGGAGAAACTGCATGAGCAACCCCTACAACAGCGCCACTGAGCGTGCTTCGGTCCTTGGTCCGACCCTGTATTTTAAGGGTGATTTGAGCGCCGAAGAGGACTTGTTGATACAGGGCCGCGTGGAGGGGTCGATAACCCATACGCAGCGTCTGACCGTCGGAGTGCAGGGCACGGTCAAGGCGAATATTCGCGCGCAACTCATCATCGTCGAGGGCACGGTCGACGGGGATTTGCAGGCCGAGAAATCCGTCTTCGTCAAAGAGACCGCGAAGGTGTGCGGCAACATATACGCGCCCACGGTCAGCATCATCGAAGGAGCCAATTTCAGCGGCAGCATCGACATGGACGGCAAGAAGTCCGGCCAGACCCACGGCAAGCAGAGATCCCGCGCCTGCTCGCAGCCTCAAAACTTCCGGCAGCGCGGCGTAACGATGGCCTGGTTCAAAAAATCGGACGATGGAGACAACGAAATGATGAATGCCAATTCAGGCGGCCGTACGGCCGCGCAAGAACCCGTAACGGCGCGGCCCGAACCCCGCGTCGAGCCGCGAACTCCGGTACCGCCGCCGCGTCCGTCCGATCCGAGAGCGCAGGAAATGCGCGCACCCGAAGTTCGCTCGCCCGAAGCGCGTGCGCCGGAAAGCGCGCCGCGCACCTCCGTGCTCGGACCCACGTTGCGATTCCGCGGCGAACTCTCGGCGCAGGAAGACTTGATCATCCAGGGCAGCGTTGAGGGATCGATCACCCATACCCAGAGCCTCACCGTCGGTACGGACGGCACGATGAAGGGCGACATTCGCGCGCGCGTGATCGTCATCGACGGCAAGGTCGAGGGCGATCTGTATGCCACCGAGTCGGTGAATATTCGCGCGACCGCCAAGGTCAAGGGCAACGTATTCGCGCCGCGCGTCGGGATCACCGAGGGCGCCTTTTTCCAGGGCCAGGTCGAAATGCAGCCTTCCGGCGCGGCCGTACAGGAACACAGTGCGCGGCTGCGCCAAGCGGCGCTGTCCCCCCCTGCGTTGGACGGCCCTCAAGTCGACCAGATGCTGAGCGCGAGCTAGAGCAGAAACAGTTCCGGATCGACCCAGGCGTGATTCAGACTCAAGGCCCAGTGCAAGTGGGGGCCCGTCGCACGCCCGGTCATCCCGACCGCACCGATGCGCGTCCCGGCAGCGACTTGCTGTCCGGGCTGAACGTCGATCGCACTCAGATGGCAGTACATGCTGATGAGTCCGCGACCGTGATCGACGAAGACGGTATTTCCGGTAAAGAAATAGTCTCCCGTCTCAAGGACCGTGCCGGCTACCGGCAACAGTACCGGGGTTCCGGTGGGCGCCGCGATGTCCATGCCGCTGTGCGGATTACGTGATTCACCATTGAAGATTCGGCGCATGCCGAACGAGCTCGAGCGCACGCCGGGCACCGGCGGCGACCAGCGCAGCGTACTCGGCGGTGGTTCGCTCCAATGGCCGAGGACCCGCTCGAGACTCGCCCGCTCGCGGTTCACCCGTGCGAGATCGGCGGCCGACAGATTCACTTGCCGCGGCGCGACTTTGAGGGATTGGCTGGCATAGAGCTTCTGGCCGATCATGAATTCGATCTCTTGCCGGCCCTCGGGACTGCGCACCGTCACCTGCCGCGTTCCCGGTACCGCCGACAGGGGGATCCCGACCACCGCGGCCCACCCGAGGCCGTCTTGCAGGACCAGAGCGCGGTGTCCGTCGGCTTCGACATAGGGAGGGACATCGCCGGCAGCGTTCAGCCGAATGATCTTTACGCCGCCCGGGACCGCGCTCTCATGGGGCAGGTCCATAGAGTCGGCCGGCCGCGGTGCGATGAGCATCAGCACCGGAATCATCATCGCCGCGCCCCTGAGACTCTGCGATCTTGTCACGATTTTTCAACCTTGGCTCGAACACGACCCCTCGCGAGCCGCGCCTCGATGATCATGCCCGGAACGGCCTCGGCCGCATCGCGCAGAATTTTCCCGTCTTCACCGGTGACGATGGCGTAACCCCGCTCGAGCGTGGCGAGGGGACTTACGGCATTCAAAGTGCGCACCAGCGGCAACAGACGTTCGCGCGCGCGGCGCACGCTTTCGAGACCTGCCGCCTGCAGGCGCACGAGTAGGGCACCGTGGCGCGCAGCCGCGTCGCGCACGCGGGCAAGCGGACTTGCCTTCCAAAGCCGGCTCTCATAGTCGCTGAATTCGGATCGACGTGTGTTTTGCATGTGGCGCAGCGCACGTCCCATGCGTTGCGCGAAATCTTGCAGCCGAAGCAATTGCTGCACGAGCCGCGCGGCTGGACTGACGAGCGCGGCGCGTCCCGTCAACCAGCGCAGACGTTCGCGATGATTATCGAGCCGGCGGCGCATCGCGCGCGACAAGCGCTGCTCGAACTCGTCGAGGCGCTGCGTCTGTTGCGCGAACCGCGCGATCGGGCTCACGAGTGCCGCTCGCCCGCGAAGCCAACCCAGCCGCTCGCGCTGCTCCGCAAGCCGCCGCCGCACGCCGCGCTGCAACCGCGTGCTCAAGCGCAGGAATGCGCTCAGCCATTCCTCTACATCGGGGACCACGAGCTCCGCGGCCGCCGAAGGGGTGGGGGCGCGCACGTCGGCGGCAAAATCGGCGATCGTGAAATCGATCTCGTGGCCGATGCCGCTGATCACCGGAATCTGCGCAGGCGACGATCGCGCGCGCCAGTCCTTCATCGTTGAAGGCCCACAGATCTTCCAAGGAGCCGCCGCCGCGCGCCAGGATCAAGACATCGCACTCCGCGCGCCGCCCGGCAAGGCTCGAGCGCCGCGATGATCTCAGCGGCCGCTTGCGCGCCTTGCACGGCAACCGGATAGATGAGCACCGCAACGGCCGGAAAGCGCCGCGCGAGCACATGCAGGATGTCGCGAACCGCCGCCCCGGTGGGCGAAGTGATAATGCCGATCCGCTTCGGCAGCGTGGGCAGCGCGCGCTTGCGTTCAGGGGCAAACAAGCCCTCGGCGGCGAGCTTGGCGCTCAATTCCTCGAATTGCCGCTTCAGGGCGCCGAGGCCCGCATCCTCCATGTGATCGATGACGAGCTGGTATTCGCCGCGCGGCTCGTACAGCCCGATACGCGCGCGCACCAGCACTTTTTGGCCGTCGCGCGCGGTGAAGGAACACAACATATTTCGCTGCCGGAACATGCGCAGCGCACCTGCGCGGCGGCATCTTTCAGCGAGAAATACCAGTGTCCGGAACTCGGCCTCGCGAAATTGGAAATTTCCGCCTCCAGCCACAGGCTGCCAAAACCGCGCTCCAACAGCACCCGCACCTCGCGATTGAGGCGCGAAACCGTGTAGATATCGCGCTCGGGGCGCGCGATGGCACCGGATAATTGGGCTGTCTCCATGGCCAAATGATAGCGGTTTACCGCGCCGCAGGCGCAAGGTACAATGCGCCGCCTCTTAGACGAACCTTAAGTGAACGCTTATGCGTATTCTGGAAGAGGCACTCACCTTCGATGACGTGCTGCTGGTGCCGGCATACTCCGAAGTATTGCCGGGCGAAGTGTCGTTGGCGAGTCAATTAACCCGCGAAATTCGAGTCAATTTGCCGGTGGTCTCCGCCGCCATGGATACCGTTACCGAGGCCCGCTTGGCGATCACGATCGCCCAAGAGGGCGGTATCGGCATCATCCACAAGAACATGTCGATCGACAATCAGGCGCGGCAAGTCGACCGCGTCAAGAAGTTCGAGAGCGGCGTCATCAGCGATCCGATCAGCGTCAATCCGGACATGACCATTCGCGAGGTCATCGAACTCACGCGGGCAAAGAACATCTCGGGCGTGCCGGTGGTGCTCGGCACCAAAGTCGTCGGCATCGTGACCCATCGCGATCTGCGCTTTGAAACCAAACTCGATGCTCCCGTCTCCTCGGTGATGACCCCCAAGGAGCGTTTGATCACCGTGCGCGAGAACGCGCCCAAGGACGAAGTGCTCGCGCTGCTGCACAAGCATCGCATCGAAAAAGTTCTGGTGGTTGCCGGCGATCATGAATTGAAGGGCATGATCACGGTCAAGGATTTTCAAAAGGCCACCGAATTCCCGAACGCCTGCAAGGACAGCGTCGGCAGCCTGCGCGTCGGCGCCGCGGTGGGCACGGCGCCCGATACCTTGGATCGCGTCGCCGCGCTGCGCGAAGCCGGTGTGGACGTGGTGGTGGTCGATACCTCGCATGGCCATTCGCGCGGCGTACTGGAGACGGTTGCCAAGATCAAGAAGAAATATCCGGATATCCAAGTGATCGGCGGCAATATCGTCACAGCCGAGGCCGCGCTCGATCTCGTCAAGTACGGAGCCGATGCGGTCAAAGTAGGGATCGGCCCGGGCTCGATCTGCACGACGCGCATCGTAGCCGGCGTCGGCGTGCCGCAAATCAGCGCGATTTCCCGAGTTTCGAAGGCGCTTGCCGGCACCGGCGTTCCGGTGATCGGCGACGGCGGTATCCGCTACTCCGGCGATATTGCCAAGGCGCTGGCGGCGGGCGCGCACTGCGTGATGATCGGCGGCATGTTTGCGGGGACCGAGGAGTCTCCGGGAGAAGTGGAGCTGTATCAGGGCGCCTCGTACAAGGCGTACCGCGGCATGGGATCGTTGGGGGCCATGGCGCAGGCGCATGGATCGAGCGATCGTTACTTCCAGGACACGACTACCGAACTCGAGAAGCTCGTGCCGGAAGGGATCGAGGGCCGCGTGCCCTACAAAGGCAGTCTGGTGTCGATATTGCATCAGCTGGCGGGCGGCTTGCGCGCCGCCATGGGCTATACCGGCAGCAGCAGCATCGAGGAGATGCGCACTCGTCCGCAATTCGTCCGCGTCACCACCGCGGGTGTTCGCGAAAGTCACGTGCACGATGTGACGATCACCAAAGAAGCGCCGAACTACCGGATAGGTTGATGCCCGACATTCATGCGGACCGAATTTTAATCCTCGATTTCGGAGCCCAGTACACCCAGTTGATCGCCCGCCGCGTGCGCGAACTCGGCGTGTATTCGGAAATATACGCCTGCGACGCCGCCGCGGCGGACATCAGGCATTTCCGTCCCAAGGCGGTGATTCTCTCCGGCGGTCCGGAATCGGTTTACGCGGTTAAAGGTCCGGAAGCGCCGCCCGAGCGTCTTCGATCTGGGCGTCCCGGTGCTCGGCATTTGCTACGGCATGCAAACCATGGCTGCGCAGCTCGGCGGCCAGGTGGAGCTATCCACGCATCGAGAATTCGGCGCGGCGCAGGTGAGGCCCACCGGCGACTCGCGCCTGCTCGATGGTCTCGAGGACAATCGCGATGCCGCCGGGCGGCGTGTACTCGATGTCTGGATGAGCCATGGCGATCGGGTCGTTGCGGTACCGCCGGGATTCAATGTCATTGCCGCGAGCGACAACGCGCCGCTGGCGGCCATGGCCGATGAAGTCGCGGCGCTTGTACGGGCTGCAATTTCATCCCGAGGTGACGCATACCTTGCAGGGCGGCGAGATCTTGCGGCGCTTCGTCCGCGAGATCGCCGGCTGCGCTGCGACCTGGGCGACGGGCAACATCATCGAGGACAGCGTGGCGCGAATTCGCGCGCAGGTGGGTTCCGACAGGGTGCTGTTGGGGCTGTCGGGAGGCGTCGACTCTTCGGTGCTGGCGGCGCTCCTGCATCGTGCCATCGGCGCGCAGCTCACCTGCGTGTTCGTCGATCATGGGTTGCTGCGCCTCGGCGAGGGCGATCAAGTGATGGCGACTTTCGCGCAGCACATGGGTGTGCGCGTGATTCGCGTCGATGCGGAGCAGCGTTTCTTGAGCGCGCTCGCCGGCGAGGCGGATCCCGAAAAGAAGCGCAAGATCATCGGCCGCGTTTTCATCGAAGTGTTCGACGAGGAGGCGGCGAAGCTCAAGGACGTGAAATGGCTGGCGCAGGGCACGATTTATCCGGACGTGATCGAATCCGCGGGCGCCAAGACCGGCAAAGCGCACGTGATCAAATCGCACCACAACGTCGGCGGATTGCCGCAGCACATGAAGCTCAAGCTGCTGGAGCCGTTGCGCGAGTTGTTCAAGGACGAAGTGCGCAAGCTGGGTTTGGAGCTCGGATCTGCCGGCCGAGATGGTACATCGCCATCCCTTTCCCGGTCCCGGGCTCGGGGTGCGCATTCTCGGCGAGATCCACAAGTCGTATGCGGATCTGTTGCGCCGCGCCGACGCCATCTTCATCGAAGAGCTGCGCCGCCATGATCTGTACGACAAGGTGAGCCAGGCGTTCGCGGTATTCCTGCCGGTGCGATCGGTGGGAGTGATGGGCGACGGCCGGCGCTACGATCATGTGATCGCGCTGCGCGCGGTGGAGACCATCGATTTCATGACGGCGCGCTGGGCGCGCCTGCCGTACGATTTCTCGACCGTGTCGCGCATCGGATCATCAACGAAGTGCCGGGAATTTCGCGCGTGGTATACGACATTTCCGGAAAGCCGCCGGCGACGATCGAGTGGGAATAGGTCGCAAGCGCTGAAAAATCATTATAAACAGTATGTTACGATATCAATATCACTTTCCCGTGACATTCCCGTTCAAAGACTTATGCTAAGAATCTGCCCGTAGACTTACCCGCAGAGAGGTCTGGGGCGACTGATGGCACGGGAAAGTCGGAAGACCGCACCGCGTAAAACCGCGCCAGATCCTTCTGACATGATCACAACCGTCAGAGGTGGGGTAATTCGCTCCAAAGCCAAGTCAGGTTCGTACGGGACCCGTGGCGCGGTTAGGGACAAAGACAGTTCCATTCGGTGCCTACCGGGCGACCATCTATCGACGGTCGGATGTCGGGACCAGCAGCTACTTTATGCGCCTGTACCTCAAGGAAGAGGGGCGCTATTTCCGCAAATCGTTAGGAACTCAAGACCCAAGGCAAGCCAAAGAGCGGGCTACGACAGAGCTAGTCCACCTCTTGGCGAAACTCGAGACGGGGCAGCGCATTCTTGCGATCTCGCTGGCGGATCTAAAGCGCCGATTTGTGCTGGATCAGGAGAAACAGGTTGCCGACGGAAGACTCGCGCTCAATACCCAACGCGCCCATCACTACCGAATCGAAAACGGCATCAAGTTCCTCAAAGAGAAACTTGAAAAAGCAAATGTGCTGGAGACTCGTATTAGCGCGATAGATGGCGCTATCTTCGGGGAATATCTCGCGTGGCGTCTAGCCGGCGCGGAAGCCGCCAAACGAACCTTGCGACGGGATGTGGTACGGGACGAACTACTCACGATTCGGAAGATGTTTCTCTTCGCCAAGAAGGAGCGTTGGTGTACGGAAAAAAACATACCGAACTGGGACTTCACTGTCGAAAAAGAAGCTCCTGCGCGGGAACGGATGACCCAGCGAAACTATACAGACGTGATCAACACGCTACGTAGATGGGTCGCGCAAGCGAAGCCGAGAAGGATAAGTACAACAGGAGAATGGTTCAACATTTCATTCTCCTAATCTCTAATACGGGAATGAGGAGTGGTGAAGCATTTGCGTTGACAAACCGCGACATCGAGCTGCATCGAAATACTAGCGAGTGCGTCATCACGATTCGCCCCGAAACCAGCAAAGTTAGGCGTGGCAGAAAAATTGTCCTGCTCGCCTCGCGTGGCGGCTGGTTAGAAGACTCCAAGCAGATCAACTACCTGATTCGCTGGGTTGATACGTTTCAACGCCACAAAGATCCAAGTGATTTGGTCTTCGCCACGTTCGACAACAAGGGGCGAAAAAAGAAGACCGCAAGTGACGTCATTTACAAAGGTTACGGCGCGCTCCGCAAGCAGTTGGAGGACATCAGTCTCGGCTGGTTCGATCCCTACCACTGCCGGCACTTTTATATAACCAACAAGCTGCTGGCGGGAGAACCGATACACATCGTTGCAAAGGTGTGTGGAACATCGGTAAAAGAAATTGAAGCCACCTATAGCCACGTCTTGACCGAAATGGCGTCGCGGAACTTCGGCAATAAGCAAGTAGTTTATGATGCCGAGGGTGGATATGACGTGCATGACACGAGTGCCATCCGCCAGTCCGAAGAGCAGAAGGACAAAGGCTCAAAACGATGATGAATGTTTGAGCAGACCCCCGGCGGCCGGCCAACTTCCTCCACTTGTGTCGGGGTCAAACTCCTCCACCCTTGATGCCGTAAATCGGCGCCGGTCGGTGCCGAGCTAGAGAGCGGCGGCGGGACGTTACGCTAGGTCCTTTTTGCGAAAAAAGGGGCCGGGAGTGAACGTCTTGAAGCCTAATTTGCGGATTTCCGTCCAGACCCTGCTGGATGCGGGGAAATCCCAGCGCGAGATTGAGCGGGTGCTCGGGGTGGATCGCAAGACGATCCGGCGCATCGATCGAGAAGCAAAATCCCCCGGGGTGGCCACCGGGATTTGTGCGGAAAAAGCTGCCGAAGCGGCCGACCTCGAGCAAAATCCCCCACCCCGGCCACCGGCTCCAAAGCCGGTGGCCACCCCCTCGGCGTGCGAGATCCATCGCGAGTGGATCGAGAGCCAGGTGGCGCTCGGGCGCAACGCCATGAGCATCTATCAGGATCTGGTGGAGAGGTTCGGGTTTACCCACCGCTACAACTCGGTCAAGCGCTTCGTCGCGGCGCTGAAGGCCCGGGAGCCTGAGCGCTTCGACGTGCTCGACGCGTTGCCCGGGGAAGAGGCCCAGGTCGACTTTGGTCAGGGCGCACTGACGCGGCTGCCGAACGGCAAATATCGCCGGCCGTATCTGTTCGTGATGACGCTCAAGTACTCCGGCAAGAGCTTTCGCAAAGTGGTGTGGAAGGCCGATCAGGAAAGCTGGGCGCGTCTGCACGAGGAAGCGTTCCGCACGTTCGGCGGTTCGGTCGCCTACGTCGTGCTCGACAACTTGAAGCAAGGCGTCATCGAGCCCGATCTGTACGCGCCGCTCTACAACCCGCTCTACGCCGCGATGCTCGCGCATTACGGTGCGGTCGCCGACGCGGCGCGCGTCGTGGATCCGGATCGCAAGGGTACGGTGGAGAACGCCATCCAGCACACGCAGTCCACGGCGCTCAAGGGCCGCAAGTTCGACTCCATCGAGGAGCAGAACGCGTGGCTCGCGCACTGGGAGGAGCGATGGGCGGCACCGCGCATCCACGGACGCAAGAAACGCCAGGTGCTCGCGATGTTCGCCGAGGAGAAGCCGGCGCTCAAGGCCCTGCCGGCGACCCGCTTCCGCTACTTCCGCGAAACCTCCCACACCGTCGATGACAGCGGCCTGGTGCAGGTCCTGCGCTCGTACTATGCGGCGATCCCGGCCTCACCGGGCGACATCGTCACGGTACGACTCTACGAGCATGACGTCGAAATCATGGACGCGCGCCGGCCAGATGCTGCGCCGCCATCCGCGTTCGACGAAACCCGGGCACTTCGAGATGCAAGGACTCCGATCGGATCTTCAATCCCTCGCGCGAGACCGTGCGATTACTCGGCCGCGTGGCCAAGCTCGGGCCGAACAGCCTCGAGCTCGGCCGCGATATCTTCCTGCGCTTAGGCCGGCCCGGGCAGAAGGCGCTCTACGGCATGTCGAATTTGCCGCGCCGTTATGCGAAGGAGGACATCGAGAACGCCGCCAAACGCGTGCTCACCTTGAGCCAGCCCTCCTATCACGCCCTCAAGCGCATCCTCGAGCGTAACGCCGTCGAGACCGAGCGCCGCGCGGCCGTGCCCGAGCTGCAACAGACCGGCCCGCACATCCGCGACATCGAGGAATACCACGCCTTCTTCGAAAACGCACAACACCGCTTTGACGATCAGACGAGCAATACCCCGTAAACCATAGGAGAACGATGCATGACGATGACAATCACCGAACTGGAACGCTCGCTGCGGGCACTGCGCCTCTCGGGGATGACCGCGACGCTCGAGAACCGTGCGCTGCAGGTGGCGCAGCAGCAGATGGACTTCATCGAGGCCTTCTCAGCCCTCGTGCAAGACGAACTCGATCGGCGCCGCTCTCGACTGATCGAGCGGCGGTTCAAACTCTCGGGCTTAACCGAACGCAAGGATCTGAAGGACTTCGACTGGAACTACAATCCGAAGAATCCGCGGCGCGAGATCCTCGAACTTGCGAACCTGAAGTTTATCGACGAGCGCGAGGACGCGCTGTTCATCGGTTCACCCGGCGTCGGCAAAAGTCACATCGCGAAAGCGCTCGCGCTCTTGGCGGTGCAACGCGGCTACACCGTGTTCTATCGCGAGGCTCACGTTCTCGTCGATGACATCAATCAAGCCCGCGAACTCGGCGAGCTGCAGAAAATATCGAGCGACGATCAAAGCCGCCGACCTCGTCGTGATCGATGACCTGTTCCTGCGCAAGCTCCCGCCGCACGCCGGCGACGAACTCGCCGACGTCATCATGAGCCGCTACGAAAAATCATCGACGCTGATCACCTCAAACCGAGAAATCGACGACTGGGCCAAGCTGCTGGGTGATGCCGTCATCGTCACGCCGCTGCTCGATCGGCTCATGCATCACGGTCATCTCCTCAAGTTCGTCGGCAAGAGCTGGCGGCTCAAAGAATCCGCCGAGCGTCTTGCCAAGGGGCGTCAAACCGCGTAATCATCGCGCGTCCCGCCATCGCCAGGTGGGGGATTTTGACCCGGCCACGGGTGGAGGGAGTTTGAGGTGGCCGCCGGGGCCATATGCGGCGCAGTCCAAAATACGTCGCGTTTGAGCCATTCTGGCAGTTAATGGTGTCCTAAATCGGATGCACCAAATTCATGAAACCGTGACAAATGTAGGCTCGCACTGTGCTGAATCCGATTCAGGACATCGTCAACTGCGGATAGGCCACGATCTACTGATATTCACAGCCCCTGCGGCCAAGAGATTAAGGAGCATTGTTATATTGAAAACAGGATAACTCGCCACCGGACCCATGTCGGCAACGTATGCATCAACCGCTTCATGGGCATCGATACCGGGACCTTGTTCGACGGCCTTAAGCGTATTGCGAAAGATCACTCTGCGAACGCCAACGAAGCCCTGATCGAGTATGCGTGGAAAAGCGGTTACCTTTACGGAACCAACGAATACGAGTTTCTTCAGCAGATGTGCCACAAGCGCAAACGGTCGTCCGCACAGAAGGCGTGGACCGAGAAGATTAACAGACGGATCCTAATGAAG
Source organism: uncultured Gammaproteobacteria bacterium (assembly GCA_963783185.1). GTDB lineage: Bacteria > Pseudomonadota > Gammaproteobacteria > Steroidobacterales > Steroidobacteraceae > Bog-1198. The sequence continues at coordinate 464,235 of CAWAMT010000008.1, forward strand.
CTCGTCGTCAAAAAACGGTCAAACGTGGAAGAATTGGGTTAGTTGTCGCGAGCTGGAGATCGGCGACCTGAGCGGCTGACGACCCCCGTCTTCTTTCATAGAGAGGCGTGAGATCTCCCACCCGCCGATACGCGAACTATTTATGGAAACCCTTAAAGACGCTTTTAACTTGCGCAGTGCCCGAAGCTCGCTATCATACGCGCGCTGGAAAGAGATAGCCGAGAAGCGACCGAGCCAGCAATCTCCAAGGAAGGAATGGGACAATGAATGACCCACGAGGCTCAATCTGGCGCAAATGGGACTTGCACGTCCACACACCCGAATCGATTGTGCATGACTATGAGGGGGCGGATCCCTGGCCCCGATTCTTAGATGAATTGGAAGGACTTCCACCTGAATTCAAAGTCATTGGCATCAATGACTACGTCTTTTTGGATGGCTATAAGCGCGTCCTAGCCGAGAAGGTAAAGGGACGGCTCCAGAATATCGAGCTTTTCCTGCCAGTAATTGAGCTTCGGCTCGACAAGTTCGGCGGCAGCCAGAGTCACTTAAGCCGAGTCAATTACCACATTATCTTCTCGAACGAACTTGACCCCGAGTTGATCGAGCAGCAATTTTTGAACGCCCTATCGAGCAAATATGCGCTCACTCCCCAATATGAGCGTTTTCATACTTCGGGGCAGTGGAAGGCCCTACCGACGCGGGCAAGCCTCATTGACCTCGGGCAACGAATCATCGAGAGCGTCCCCGAACACGAGCGCAAGAATTTCGGCCAACCGCTCATCGAGGGGTTCAATAATCTTTGCTTGAGCCTCGATTCGATCAACGAGGCTCTCGACTCGCCCTACTTCCGGAAACAATGTGTGACTGCGGTCGGAAAGACGGAATGGGCCAATATTAAGTGGAACGATCAATCGATCGCAGACAAGAAAAACATCATCAACGGCGCAGATCTTGTATTTACCGCTTCGGAGACAGTCCAGCACTTCGAGAAGGCGCGGGCTACGCTACTCTCGGGCGGTGTGAACGCGCGTCTGCTCGATTGCAGCGACGCGCATTCTTTCCAAGATGCGGTCGCGCACAACAATCGGTTGGGGCAATGCTTCACGTGGGTCAAGGCCGACACAACCTTCGAGGGGCTCCTGCAACTCCTCATTGAATTCAATGAAAGGCATTTCATCGGTACACTCCCGCCGCAGCTCGCAAGAGTTCGCGCTAACCCAACGAAATACATAAAATCCATCGCGATAAACCGCAAAGCAAGCGCCGCCATCACAGAGAAGTGGTTCAATAATGATATCCCCGTAAATCCCGGGCTCGTCGCGATCATCGGAAATAAGGGAAAGGGAAAAAGCGCTCTTACGGACATTATTGGACTCCTCTGTAACACCCGCCAGCATGAGAACTTCACCTTTCTATCCCCGGACAATTTTCGCCAACAGCGCGACAATAAGGCAAGACATTTCCAGGCGACGTTGACGCTCGAGAGCGGGACTGCGATCTGCAAAGGTCTTGACGAAATCGTGGATGAGCGCGAGCCGGAGCTAGTGAAGTATATTCCGCAGAATTTCCTCGAGAAGGTTTGCACCCAACTTGGGGAAATCGAGGAATCGGAATTTGACCGTGAACTGAAAAAAGTTATCTTCTCGCATGTCGATACCGCCTATCGACTGAATCAAGCCTCTCTCGATGAGCTTATCGCGTATAAGGCGACCGAGGCCAACCAGACGAGCGAACTCTTGAAACAGGAGTTGCGGCGAATCAACGAGCAGATCATCGCTCTCGAAACTAAGGCGGAGCCCGAGTTTCGCAAGACGATCGAAAACCTCTTGAACAAAAAAGCGAATGAGCTGGCGGCTCATGAATCATCGAGGCTCCCGCCCGTAGCAAAGCCTGAAAACGATCCTGCGCGTGAGAGCACGATTGCTGAGACCACCGCCGCCATCGAGACGGCCAAGGCGAAATTGCTAACCGCGGAAGCCAACATCCGAAATGCCGTCCGCCAGCGCGCTAATTCGGCGCAACTCATCGCAGCCGCCGACCGAATGACCGCACGGCTCGATAACTTAAATCGCCAGATTCAGACGTTTTTCAACGAGAGCAAGGCTGATTTTGAAAGCCTCGGCCTTTCTCCTGACAGAGTGCTGAGCATCACCTGGGACCGGGCGCAGCTCAACAACCGGCGCCAAGCGCTCCTCGATGAGCAAGGACGCGTCAATCTAAGCCTTGATGCGAGCGAAAGTGGAAGCCTTCCTCAAAATAAGGAGGCGATCGAGCGAGAGATCAAGTCGCTCGAAGACGCCCTAGACGAGCCTAATCAACGCTACCAGGCCTACGAGACCGCCGTCAAAGCATGGGAGGCTCAGCGGCTCAGCATTATCGGCAGTCGGGAATCACTCGACACTATAGCTTATTACCAAGCGCAGCTTGAGGACTTGGACGGCATTCCGTCGCAGCTTCAACTCGCAAGTGACGCCCGTATAGCCAAGGCAAAGGAAATTCACGAGGTGATACGGGGACTCGCCGACACCTATCGTGAACTCTATGCGCCGGTGAATCGATTTATCGAGACCCGGGCCCTAGCCAAAGACAAGTTCCAACTCAATTTTGAGGTCGGTATCGTAGATGTCGGTTTCCAGGAGAAATTCTTCGAGTCGATCAGTCAAGGGTCCATGGGCACGTTTTGCGGCGTAGAGCCCGGCACTAAGGCATTGAAGGCCATATTAGCTCGGCAAAACTTCAATACTGAGGCCGGCACGGAAACGTTCTTAAATGAGATCATCTCCGCGCTCAAAACGGACCGGCGCCCCGACGGGAAGGGGGTCAAGATCGGTGATCAACTTCGCAAGGGCAAAACTCCTTTGTCGCTTTACGATTTCATTTTTTCGTTGGACTACATCAAGCCGCGCTACGCGTTGCGGATGGGCACCAAGGAGCTGTCGGAGCTATCCCCCGGGGAGCGGGCACGCTACTTCTCGTCTTTTACTTGCTCGTTGATAAGGACGACATCCCGTTGGTCATCGATCAACCGGAGGAGAACCTCGACAATCAGACTGTTTTTGAATTGCTTGTGCCTTGCATGAAGGAAGCGAAGCGGCGACGGCAAATGTTCATAGTGACGCACAACCCCAATTTGGCCGTGGTCTGCGATGCGGAGCAAATCATTTGCGCAAATTTGGATAAAACCAATCAAAACACGATGAACTATCTCTCCGGCGCCATTGAGAATCCGACCATCAATCGCGCGATCGTCGACATCCTCGAGGGCACCATGCCTGCCTTTCACAATCGCCAGGACAAGTATTTCCCCCCGTCCTCATAAAAGGCCACGCCTTGAACGGCGCCCGCTTTCAGCCTATCCGGGGCAGGTGTCTTCGAAGCCGCGCAGCACTAAAACGGCAGGCGCATCCTTGAGGGGTTGGTGCCTGGCTTCCCCACGATGGCCACGTAGGGGAACGAGCGATAGAAATCGAGCACCATGACTGAGACCGCGTCTGCCTTGTCGAGAGCGCGGAAAAAGTACTGAAATTCGGACTCCTTGCCCACGGTCACGGAGATTCCCGCTCGAGCACAGGCCGCCCCGGCCAGAAGTGGCTCCCAATACTCCTCTGGGTGATTGATGCGGTTGAAGATGCGCTCGATCGACAGAACCGCATCCTTGGGTACCGTCGTCCCGGTACTCCAAAAGTGCAAGCCTCGCGCGTACTTCGTGAGCACACGCCACAGACGCTCTCGGTCGGGCCTTGTGAATAAGCCCGGTACAGGGGCGCCCCCGCCGGCCGGAATCTCCCAGCGCAGCTCGCTGGATTCCTCAAAGGTCATGAGCAGGCCCGGGCGATCCGCTCGATGCAGATGCCGGGCGGTCCGTTCGCGTACGCGCTCGATTGCCTGGGAGGGCTGGGAGTCACGGAGCAGCATCACGAACGCGCGCAGGTATTCGTCGTCGCGCTGCGAACCGTTGTTGCACGTGGCGCATGCAGGCACCGTGATCATGTTGTCGGGGAGTGGTTTATCGAAGAAAAGCTTCGCCGGGATGTGCTCGACTGTTGTCGCCGGCACCAAGGTACACAGCACGCACATCTCCGACACTCGTCGATTGGCCGGCATTTCATTTCACTCCATCCAGCGGCCTCGCCAGGGCTCAGCTTCGACGTCGACCGGAAATTCGTAATAACAGGGGTTCGACTGGGATTCGGGCTCAGTGCCTATCCACCCCCCCTTCCAAGTATGATCCAGGACGATACAAGGCACGGTCTGCGCCGAGAACACCTCGTGTCTCAGTCTTTGATCGAGTCCCTCCCCGTCTTCTCTGCCGCCCTCGCCATTCCTGATCTTCCCACATTGATCTTCTCCGCATATTGCAGCGGCATCCGCGGCGATTTCCAGCCACCGGCCTGGGTGATTGCCGCGAGGTCAATGTCGAGGGCCGCGAGATCCTGTGTAGCTCCGACGCGGTCGAGTGCCCACTACGGCGGCGACGTATCGCGCCGGCATCCCAATCCACTGCGCCACCCGTTTAAAGATCAGCGCGACGCTACCCGAATTCAGCGCACCGCCAATTTCAGCCGACCGATCATCGACGGAGACCGCGCCCTCCTCCACATCTCTCAGTGCTCGAGATGCTTGAGCCATTTGCAATCTGGTGAGGAGAAGGAATGCTTCGTCGTTATTGTGATCGTTCTACTGGCGATCAGTTGGCCGCCGGGCTTGTCGTGTCAGCGATGTTGTAGACTTGAGGGGGTTAGCTCGGCGATGGGTGAAGGGTTTCTTGACGTGGAGCAGTGGGTGTGTCAGCGACGACGTCGTCGCCGAGGTCATTGGGCGACGAGGAAGTCGATGTTGACGACGGGGGGGGGGGGGTGTTCAGTTAATTGCTCTTACTGTAATCAAATTATTGGTGATTTTGCCCAATTCTTCATGGGTTCGAGCAAACTCTGGGCCAACCTCCATCAGACCCAATGCTGTTAATAGATTATCGAAACCCTCTATTTCAGATGGAGTTATATAAATCTGATATGCCCAATCCGCAATTTGCAAAATGGACTGTCTTTTTTGGACTCTCTCTTTCAAATCTTTACCAAACTGAACTTTAGTATACACTGCTAGACCCCTTTAGAAAATTTTCGAAATGCCTCTAATTCCACCTTTGTCGGAGGATAATGTTGACTTTTAAGCTGTTGGCCATCAATCGTTTTGGGATGCACTCTATTTATATTTCCAGGATGATCATAGCATCTATCCAAGTCCTGACTTGTCCTGTTTTTGGATTATGCTCCGTTACAAAAGAGGCACCTCTGGTCGGACCGGGTGTTTTTGAGGTCTTTCTTGTCCATAGTAACTAATTCTACCATCACCTAATTTCAGACCTAACAGACCTTAGCTGAGCAGCTTCCAATGATCCGAGCTTGCGGTTAAGGGCATCCTGGGCATTAATACTGCTAGCAGAGTTGCGATCAAAGTGCTCATTCGGCGGCTGACCACCTCCAAACGGCGTGCCGCCTAGTGATCAGCTCCACATCACCACCACCGACTAGAGATGCCCGCCACTGAAGTTGCTGGCGGACATAACAGGAGCATTCGCAACTGGCGCACGGTTTTGATTGGCCAGCATATACCCCGGCAACAATCGTTGCCCATCGTTGTGGAACACATGATTGACAATCGTTTGATGAGTTGGGTGTCCTGAGGGAATCATGTTAACGTTTTGGTCCTTACACTCACACCTCCATACACTAAACGACTACCACGTTCATGCGCCCCATGGCTGACACTGCTGGCACCCATAAACATTTGCCTTTCGTTTCATCAACGTTCTCTTCTTTAGCAAAACCAAGATCATCCAACGCCTTTAAAATTTTACGGTGACGCGCCTGTAGCGAAATAATTTCTGTTCGCTCTTGACTAAGGATTCAAATCACATCTTTGCCTCTTTCATTCTCCAATTGCTGCCTGACGCTTTTTAAGCTGTGATCAAGAACTGCTTGTTGGATAAACCGGTAACAATCGTAAGAGGGGTTGGTGATGGCACTTCGCATTTCCTGACGTTGCCAGGTGGGGTTATTTTTGGCAATTTCGCCAACCATGGCGTCAATATAATCATCGTAGGCACTCTCTGCCATTGTGCGAGCAATATCATCTACATCCTCATACAGAAACTCGTCACTTTCGATTGAACCTTGTTGCTATTAAAAAATTGAGAAAATAAAGACCACAATTGCTCCTCTACTTGTTTCAGTTTGGCCTGTAATTCTTGCCATTTCCGAACGATGGCCCCAAGTTCTACGTCTAACATCCCCTTTCGCTTGTGACCAGGCATTCCAACCATATCGACTAACAATATGATTCTTATTAAGCCGTACATTCTCCTCAAAACAACACGATTAACTTCCGGACTATTTTCAGAGTAACTGAATGTACCAATGTCTTCACGCACGCTGTGTAATTTTTGCGTTTGTTCTCTAATCATTTCCTCTTTATTTAAACTTCTACGAACGCGAGAAAAAAGTTCAGGTATGCGTCGGTTTTGCTCACTTCGAGCTTCATTTTCATATTTGCTACTTGTCGCACTAAATTATCAGACAACATATGTTCCTGGGAACGCCAATAGGATAAATCGTCAAGTTTGGCTTGTAATTTGGCAACGATTCCCCGCCCATTTTCTCGCACGCTATTCATCAGCCTCACAATCACCGTCATTTTACTAACTTGCTTAAGCCGTTCAAATTCTGGTAAATAAATCGCAAATTCATCGTAATGCGCGGTAAACTCCTGCAAAACATATTCCGGTGAAAATCGATGGGGCTGCTTGCTTTGATAAGCCACTTGCCGCGTGAGATGATACAGCTGCAGACAATTTTTGCTGGTTACTTTAACACGACCGTCTTTCTCTCTGCGGGAAATTGAAAAAATCGACTCAAGGGGTGGTCATAGTCTTTCAGTTGAAACACGGTTAATTTTTTATCGTAATCACCTTCCCACAAAAGGTATTCCCCTGTTTTTCCCTAAAAGATAATGGCGGGCGTTTTTAGTTCCTTTAACAGGCTCCTGGGTAATGTGCCATCTTCTCGTACATAAAAATGCCAGCCTTCCTGGTCATCTTCACTGTCTGTCGTATCAACGAGTTGTCCCTGTGCATCGCGCGTCATCCGGTGTTTTTTCACCACCATACGCATGTTACTTAATGAAGATGTTCAATCCGCTCGTTGCCAAGATCCTTCTTCACTGTTCGCCACATCAACTTCTTCTGCTTCTATCCAAAAGCGATGGATTTGATCACTGGTGCTGGGATTTTGAAATTCAAGAATGATGTTTTTGAGATACTGAGGTAAATGTGCGATCAACTTATTAATAGGTCGCTGATTGTAAGGCAATGTGCCTTGAGCCTCGCTACCTACAGTGAAAAATTTAAAGTAAATAGTCGGTGATTAACATGGTGTGATGCAGCTGTGTTTGATAAAGCGCCGCAGGCACCACGCGCTGCTCATTAAAGGGATGATAAAAACGATGCGGATCAACGGGGTCTAAACTGAATATGGCTGCGCATTAACAGCCCAGCCAATAAGATCTTCAAGCGACTGGCGAAACCACTCGCCGACATTTGGGAAATCAGTTTCCTGCCAAGGACGGATAGAAAAGTTAATTTCGCCAGTGCCATAATCGATTTCTACACCATCAATAGAACGAAAAACAATTACGTTTTTATCACGACTGATTGGCAAACTTTCTTTCGTGTGAGCCAACCTTCCTGATCGCGTTCTAACATGATATGGGGCGGTTGGAGATTTTTGGTCGGAATCAGAGAATGACCAGCCTTTTTCTGGAAGCAAATGCCACATCAATAACGTGCGGATTTGTTCTTCTGTTTTGGGATTGTAGGTTTCTTCATACCAATTTTTTAGGCAGGCTTCATAAGCTTGATAAACAACACTCACGTAATCGTGATCAATGACAATAAATGGTTGCTCGTCATCTACATTATTGGAAATAATCGCGACCAAGGTATGTAAATAATGGCGCAGAAGAACGATGGATGCATTATCGGCCACCAGCTAATCAATATTGGCTTGATGCCCTATAGCCATAGGAAATACATCTGCCAGAGTATCTACTTTTTTTAACAAGGGCACATCGTGCTCAAGCGTAACCTCTTGATAACGAAATTGCCCGATATAACTCAGACAGTATATACCTGTATGTAAGTTAATATCCGGCGTGGTATAACTGGCTAAGTGCATCGCCGTGGCGTAAAGTCGAAAAGCAAGGCTTTCATCCGCCATTTGCACGGTTGGTTCAGTCTCTTGCTGACTTGCCCGTTGATAAGTAATACCCGCCTGCATAAACGTGTTCATCAACACCGCATGTCGGCTACCTTGCAGTAAGGCAGGCAGCCAGTCTAATAAACGATACCCAAGTTCTCGAAGCGCTTTTGGATTGTCGGCCTTGTCTTGTTCCGTTTCGATGTCTTTTTTAAATCCATACATCGTGTTAAGCAACACAATTAATTCTTTGAGTGTTTCAGTATCCGCACCCGCTTTACGCTTGGCCGACAATTGGCGCATCAAATTCTGCAGCATTTGCTTGGCAGTCTCTTTTCCTAAAAAACGTTTTAATTGTTCTGGCGAGAACGTTGCATGTTTAGACTGCCAATAATCCCCGAGGACGCACACAAAGAAATCCCGATATAAGCTGCTCTGAAAAAGCAGTGCGTAATCAGCCGCATCATTTTTTGCTGCTGCTTGTGCATACACGGTTATTTTTTCAGCGCCGGTAAAGTCCCGCTAAACTTTTACTCGCATCCTTATCTGGCTGGAGGCAATAAAATGGTGACTAGCGCTTGATAAAATGGATAAGCGTGGTCGTAATGGGACGATTTGGCGCTAATATCTATTTTTTGCTGCAAGATCCTGACTATTTCTTCCACTGATTGTCTATCATAGTCACTGTTAAAATAAGTCAGCATATGTACTGTGCAACAGCTGCGGCAAGTGGTTCACGTTTCAGTTTATTTAAGCGTTCAGCAACGTCAGATGAGCTACTGCTACTTGGACTCGTCTCAGTGTCTGGCTTATAAGAATCGTGCGTTACTTTTGTAAAATAGTGATCGCTCGCATAAGTGTCATTGGCGAAAAGGTGTTAGCGGTTGCGCTTGATATTGTGCTAGCAATTCGCCATATTGTTGACGATAGCTTTCAGAATAAGGCACCCCGGTAGGATCTAAATAACCACTGGCTGTTTGCCCGACGATTCGCTGTCCTCATCGGCGGCTTCCGGTGAATTTTCCCATAACTCATCATATTCATCTCGGTTTTTTTCATTTTTCAGTGCTTCATACGCAGCGTTAAGCATTTGCATTTTCGCATGACTACCACCGGGTTTGTCTGGGTGATGTTTAAATGCAAGTTTGCGAAAGGCTTTGAGAATATCTTTATCTGTGGCGGTTTGCTTGTCTACGCCTAAAATATCATAATAATTTGGCATCTTTTTTATCCCTTAATACTTGATTGTGTTTTTACTTAGCACTAAATACTGTTGTTAACTCAACCTTATTTAGCGCTTTTTAGCGATCGTGACGTTTGTATGGCTTGTTGTGGTAGCGGTTTTATTGGTTCTGTTTGGATGTTGCTAAAACGGATTAACTTGCGCGTTGCACTACTAGGCGCTCGTTGAGGTGTTTGCCACTTTTCTACCTCTTCTTGGCTGTGAGGAAAGCGAGCATAACAGTCTGCTAACTGCTGTTGATGTTTGCTGGTGGCTGTTGATGCCAGGCAAGATAATGGCGTTAACGCCAGCTCATATCCGCCTTTTGCAGCGGCTAACAAAGTGATCCCAGGCAATTTGATTAAACGGTTGACCATCTTGAGCAGGGTATGCTAGTGCCAGCTGGCCTAGATGATAAGCTGCATGTGAAGCACCTTTTTGCCAGGCTTTTTCGTACAACTGTTTTGCTTTTTTATGGTTCTCGAACACATCTTGATTATTTTCATAGATTTTGGCTAATTTAATTAATGCGTCTACAGGCAAAGAAGCTCCTTCTAAATAGCGCCTTGCATCACTGTGTTGTTGTGCTGCTGCACGCAGACACCATTCAATCGCCTGATTGACTTGTCCTTTCGAATGAAAATAGTGCGCACCGAAGATGTATTGCCCATAGGGGTTGCCTTGATCGGCATAGGTCTTAAGTGCATTAAAAGCGTCTGCGTCTTTCGCAATAGCTGCCTTGAGCAAATAATCGATCGCCAGGGGATTGACTGATAACCATGAGCGCCATTTTCATAATGTCTAGCAACCCAGACGGCATACGTTTTATCTTTTGCAATGAGATCAGCCAAACGAGCTTGGGCTTTGGGATGCTTGAGATCTGTAGCACGCGCATACAAGGGCAATGCCGCGCAGACGTCTGCTTTCTTATTATCGTAATATTGCGCTAATTCATAATAAAGTTCTGCTATATTGTGATTTCTTACCAATGTCCGTGCCTGAGACAAACCTTCTGGATGCCCCAACCCTGCCATTTGTAGATAATACCTAATCGCTTTTTGCGCATCTTTTGGTGTATTTTGTTGACCTCGTGCGTATAGCTCAGCAAGCTCGTGAGCGGCCTGCATATCGTTTAAGCTGGCTGCTTTTTCAAGATAACTGATTGCTTTGGTCTCGTTATGCTCAGACCATTGTTCATCACGATAAATCCAAATAAACAATAACGTTGCTTTTGGATCTGTTTCACTCAATTTACATAATGTACGGAGTGCGGGTGCATGATTTAATTTTATCGCCTGGCAGTAATACACAAGTGCCTGGTCATGATGGGTCTTATCGTAAGACTGCGCGAAATTCGATAATACAGTTCACCATTATTTTGCGTTTTAACCAATGCCAATGCACGAGATAAACCTTGCAGATGGCCTTTTTCCGCTGCACTGATGAAATAAGTCAATGCGCTGGAATAGTTTTGTGCGATCTTAAGTCCGTCTTCATAGAACTCAGCCAGTCGAAAGGCAGCCTGAGGATGCCCTTTCATTTCGGCACGTTTATAAAAGTCTAGACAACGGTTAAAATTAGCTTTTATTTTATCGCTGCCATTTTCATAAATTCCAGCAATAGCGTAATCGATTCCAGCCTTGAAATTTGTTTCATTAAGATAAACCAGCGCCTCTGGTGTATGACGTTCGGCAGCAAGCAGGCCCCAATTCACCGCATCCGTGTACGCTGCCTTCTGATGGTGGTATTGAGAAATGAGCCAATAGCCTTGTGCACTGTTTTCTTTTTCAGCCAAATGGCAAGCTTCGGACAAACCCGTTGGATGGCCTAACTTGGCTGTTTGTAGATAATAAACTATCGCTTTTTTTGCATCTTTTGATATGTCCTGCCGACCTTGTGCGGTGTACATCCTCGGCCAGTTCGTAGGCAGCTTGTATATGGTTTAAGCTTGCTGCTTTTTCAAGAAAGCTGATTGCTTTCGTTTCGTTATGAGAAGGCCACTTTGTATCACGATACAAATTAACAAGCATGAATGCCGCTTTCGGATTCGTTTCACTACATATACCTAATTTATCCAATGCAGGGGCATGATATAATTTTGCGGCCTGGCAGTAATGTGCGAGTGCTTGGTCCTGATCTGGCACCAATCTCCCTGCGATGCGGTTTATCTTCAGCGTCATTTTGCAAAGAGTCTGAAGCGAAACAACGCATGCGGATTATTTTTTGCGCCAGCCGCTTGATAGTGTTTCATTGCTACTGTCCAATTTTTTCTCTGCTCAGATAGCACACCTTGGTAATAAACTGCAGCAGGATCAGCATTTGCATAAGAAGCAAGTCGTTTGAGTGCAACCTCACAAGCACTATTAAAGGGCGCTCCAGTAATAAATAACTAGCCGCTGCATGTTCTATTTTGTTGCTATTTTCATACGCCCGGCCGAGCACCAACCAAGCACCGCTGTGTTGGTATGTAGTTGCTTTTCTGAAATGCTGTATGGCTAATTCTAAATCCAGGGTTTCTGGTTGGACGTAGTAGTTTCCTAAACGCATGGCATTAGCGCCAGCGAAATAATCATAGGTTTGCTTGAGCATGGTTTATCTCTATTATTATTGTTTTCGATAAAACTTTATTTCGCACAAGCCTTAAACAGAAAAATTTTACAACTCATTTCCACTACAAATGTGCCAGTTCCCAATTCATAAGACCTATTTCCATTCAAGTGGACATGCTAGCCAAAAATGAGGATGTTATGAATGGCTAATGTCGCAAATAAGGGTGATATATTGTCCCTGATTGAAATTTAAACGAAGGTGACCTCCTGTTGCCTCATAAATAATGTTACCGAAAGGCATTGAAAATTACTGGACATATTGTCATACAATCATCTTTATGATACTTATTGGAAGAAAAATAATAGCGGATTTTGGCATTCGTCATCCGCAAAGCAGGAAGCCCTTATCAGCTTGGGAAGAGGTGATGAAGGCGTACGGACTATGGCGGCTTTAATGAATTGAAATTATTGTTTCGAAGTGTCGATTATGTACACCATTGTTATACAATTTTTGATATTGGGGGAAATAAACATCCCGCCTGATAACAGAAATTGATTATGATGCTGGTGTTGTTCAAGTGAAACGCGTCTGGACGCATGCGGAATACAGCATGAAAAAAATGAAGATGCGTTGAGAGGAGGAAAATTATGAATTCAGTATCTGTAAACAGCAGACCCTCAAGCATTGGGAGTATGTTACTCCTTATACTCATTCTCCTGCCAATGCAGCAGAATATGAAAAATTATTAGAGCTTGCGAGAGAGCTCATGTACTTAACACGACATAAGAAAGATGAGCGAGCTACAAGCTTGCTGCGCTTAGTAGCAAATAATATTGAAGCCTATGACTAATCATTATCCACCCAAGAAAGTATCTCCCGTAGACTTGCTAAAATTCATTATGGTAGAGCATGATCTTGGGGAGGGCCGGTCATTTGCCGGAAATAGGGAAGTCAATCACTGGTCTCTAAAATTTTAAAAGGAGAAAGAAAACTTACATTAAAACATATTCGCGGTTTATCCAAACTATTTGGGATTTCTCCTGCACTTTTCTGTTAAAAATAATATTTGTTACCTTATTTTGAACCATCCCGTATTTTCCTTATCAGTTTGTTACACCTACGACGGGCGAGAAGATATTGCTCCCGAACCACATTTCCTTCAAACCGATAGAGTGCATCTATACCATCCTTTTCGCCATTTCGTAATAATCTCAAATAATCCTTGCTAGGCGGCCTTAAGTCCTCCATAGTTAGACGCTTCTTTGTCAAGGGACAGATGGTTTTTTTGCCTAACCACTCTTTGATGCGCTCCTTTTCATAATAGTGCCCATAGATAGTCAGCACTGGCGTTTTAATGGTCTCGAGACTAATAGGACAAATAAATATTTTTCTGCAATCTCTTTCGCCCGAATTTTTTCACTCGCATTTAAGAAAGCGTTTTCTTTCAAAAAAAGTATGTTATGGTATTCGTGGTCTACTTTGAGCAAGTTTCTTAAAAGGGGCATCTTGCGAGACAAATCATCAAAAAGTAAAGTAGTAAAACGTTGACCAATGCCATTAGAATAAAAATAGCGTGGATATTAATCGAGGCAGGCTTAAGAACAGGCCTCACTTGTTGCTGCAACATCCCATCTTGCAAACTATTACTGCGCACCAGCTGATACCACTGTAGAGTATCTTGATTAAACGCTACTGAACGACTTTCCATAATATTCTCAACGTGAATGAACCGGGACACACATTTTGTTGCCATTGCAATGCAAGTCTATATTGATTTAATTCATCTAAATGTGACTGAAGCTCGCCAGGTATATCTCTCGAGGAATATTCTAGGTATAAGTAACGCGGTGGATATGTAACATTAAACACATCAAATAAGTCATTTTGACGATTCAACACTTGCGAGATTAACTTTATACTCGCCTCAACAGAAATTTGATTTACATTCTTACAAAATCTTGATATAAGATCCACTGGTGCACTCTTCCTCTTGCGCCATCAATTATAGTTCGAGTTGCTTGATTGGACAAGACCCTGACTCAGGACAAAATCTGTGATACTTTTTCTCATCTCAGGCTCTAGCATGTTCTAAAGCTGCAATACAGATTTCTTCATCGCAAAGAAACCCGCTAAGGTTAAAAAAGGATTAACGTTATATTCTAGTAATAGCTTTGATATTTGGCTGTTTTTCACTTCATAAGCCTGATAAAGCGTTGTTTTATCATTATTGATAACGTGGGGATTAGCACCATTTTGCAGCAATAAGGACACAAATTCAGTTTTGTTTTTTTCTATTGCTCGATTGAGTATATTAACGCCAGCACTCGTTAGCTCATCCGGATTTTTTATAACATCCAATATCATTTTAAAACGAGCAAGGCTATTTGCGTTAAGTGCACATTCCAGCGGTGTATGAAGGGTTGCTCCACGATATTTTACTGGAAATTCGTAATTAACAAGTTTACTGCGAATTGAATCAATAGCCAATAACTTTTCAAGTACCACTTCAGAGCCGTAAGAGGCGGCATAATGAACGGCCCTTGAACCTTGATAATTTCTGCTATGATAATTTACCCTCAAATTCAGTAATAGCTCCATAGCGTCAGATGCGTTATGATTGGCAGTCAAAATCAAGTAGGTGATCATATTTAGTAACAACATTTATTGATTCTTGCTTTTTTATCAAATACTGTATAGCTGGCACATGATTCATGACAACCGCTAATTGAATAGGATGCTCGATAAATTGGGGCTAATATTGCAAGGTGATCAATATCAGCCTTTGTTAAATTAACGGCCGACCAGACGGGGTGTTCTGCTACATATCTAGAAAAACCCAAAAAGAAGTAACGATTGAGCGTACTCATGCATGATTCACATTCCCATTTACAACTGATAAAAAATGGCAAGAAAAAATGGAATGAACAAATTATAAAATAGTACAGGTAGGGGGAGGACTGTGTAAGGTTTGATTATCGTCGAACAAACCAAAATTAGGTTCTTCAGGAGAACACTCTTTTTTCTTTTTATCAAGAAGCCTGTTGCGCTTTTTTATGCTCCTGTAACTGATTAGGTTCTTCAACCTTTTGGCAGTATTAGAACCTTGGCCGAAGGCACTCATCGCCATAGACTCATCAGATACTGTTTTATTATCGAAATATCTGCGTTTTTTTCCTTGTGAAGTGAATATTGAAATTTCATCATTTTTGTACTCATGTTAAATGTCTTCATTGACCTCATTTACGGTTTACATATCTCTAAACGGGAGCCTAACATACCGGAAGGTTCTTCAGCCTTTTATAGAATAGAGTAATTGGGCGTGTTAATCAACAAAAGACGCCAAAGTTGGAAATTCAGGCACTAGAAAAAAGGGGAAACAACCGCTCAACAATTTTTACTCGAAATCCCAGCGTTTTTAGATGAAGGTCTTGTATCACGCTTGGGTAGATTGAGGGTGGGCACGAGTCGTAATTGCTGCAAGGGTTTTAAAAATGAAAAAAATTAGCGTTCGTGAAAACGGATTAGTAGGCACATATATATTCCAGTTAGATCTAACAAGTAGTCTCGTGTGCGGAGGATTTCCGTATCCTAATCGACCTGCATGGAAATATACCAATTACGAGTGAAGCAGCATCCTAAAATGCCATGATTATCGAAAGAATTTCTTAAAACGATACTTTCTTTTTGTATCGGATTGTTCTGTTTATTGGTCGGGTATGCACAATACCATAAACAATGAACTCAATTTTCAATTCGTATCTCACGTATTATCAATGGATAACTACGCAGCCCTGGTTTAGGCAGATATATCCTCTATGCTCGTCGGATAGCATCTGAAACATTGCACCATTATGCCTATTTTATTATAATATCGGTTGAACTACTGTCTGGCCTACTATGCCTGATTAGTCCTTTATCATGGGATTTAATATAAAGCATGATTGGCGCTTTCAACATGGTCGCGCCCTATTCATTATTGGTGCTACATTAGCGTTACTTCTGTGGTATTTTGGCTTTTCAAGAATTGGCGCTGAATGGTTTTCGATGTGGGCAAACAAATACAACGGTCAACGCCTATTCATTTTCAATATTTATTCTACTGTCAATGATATACGTTTCTCGACATGAATCTAATCCTCCATAGAAATATGGATTAACTAATTAATGATTGATTAAAACAAGCACCAGAAAATAAAGGCTATGCTGTTCTCGGTTTTGCTAAAAAATGGGTATAGCCTTCTCTACATATTATCAACATGGAAC
Organism: uncultured Gammaproteobacteria bacterium; assembly: GCA_963783185.1. Taxonomy (GTDB): domain Bacteria; phylum Pseudomonadota; class Gammaproteobacteria; order Steroidobacterales; family Steroidobacteraceae; genus Bog-1198. The sequence goes on from CAWAMT010000008.1 coordinate 480,525, forward strand.
TGGACAAAAACATCAATATGAATAGCAGAATTAGGACACCCATACATATTAAACAGGATTCCACACTTTTTGACTTAACACTTTTTGACTTAACACTTTTTTTGTTAACAAACAAACTTTATTTCTAAACAATATTAAGTGGGTGTCCTTATTCTTTTATTAAGTGATTCACCAACTTTCTAAATCTAATCTTTAGGGGCGGAATCTATATCATGCTAATTTTTTAGACGGTTTTCATGTCAAAAATATTGACCATCCCCAATGATTAGTAAATGCGCTTATATCTTGTTCAGATTGCTGTTGCGTCAGGTTTTTGTCTAGTAAAATTTGGTCAAGATAATAGCACAAAATCCTCACAAAAACGTTGCAAGCGATAAAACCTGCACAGCATCGAATTTACCTCATAAGTAGGTTTTAGTTTGCGGTATTCGTCAATAAGCGGTGCATTTTCATAATGCCACAAGTCACGCTCAATAGGGGCGATCTGATACTATCCCAATCAACTAAAGATAACTGGGTATTCGTTTGCAATACATTATAATGATGCCCATCGCCATGAGTAAGAACAAATAAAAAATGTTTGGTTTGAAAATTTTATTTGCATTTTTTCCAGCTCATCCAGTAAGAGCAATAATTTTTCTTTATTTTTCCGCAAAAGAGATAGGATTTGCTGAGTATTTTTGTTTTCAGTTAGTAGGCAAGGAAGAAACCAATTTTTCAAACCAAGCGCATATTCGATATTAAAATTTTCTTTTTCAAGATACTTAAAACCTTGTAACGGTATTTGGTGAAGCTGGAAAAAATATTTCAGCAAGTTTATCTGCAATCAGTTGATTGGGCATATAGAGAATGTTATAAACGAGCAACATGTTAAAATAAAACAAGAATGAAATTTTCCGTTTGGAGTAAAATTGATTGGGGAAGGTATAGACGAATACAATGAGATAAATGCATAATGCCAAACTCTTTTCGTAAATGATAAAGTGTCTTTCCCACATTATTTATTGATTCAATTGTAAGCGTTATGGGAACCAGCGATTGATGTTTTGGGTAAACCTTCAGAAATAATTTTTTATTATTATTTATCTCGAGCTTGAATGCATAAAAAGAACCAATATCTATAAACCTTAATCTTTTAACAGTAATGGCATACCCATGTTGTAGGAACTGCATGATTTGTTCATCTGAATATATAAGTTCATTTCTAATCATTTTATTTATGATACCATCCCAATACTTCCCCCTCCATCAACAAATAATGTTTGACCTGTTATGAAGGACGCTTGTTTATCTAAAAAAAATGCCATAGCAAAAGCAGATTACAGTAAATAAAATTTAACTTTGTTGCAACAACCAGCGCAAAGTTTATTATCAAATGATTCTGGCTCTTCATATTGCGGTGTATGGCTACTTTGTTCAAATATTCGCATTGTTAAATTCTGAAATTGTGGAGAAATTACATTCCATGAATAAAAAGGTGCAACAAGAAAATCTAACAAGCCTAAAGCTAGAAATACCGGTTTATTGAAATTATCTAGTCCTTTGGTGATATCTATATCACGAAAAACAACGCCCCAAAGATAATCAATAACTTGCATATTGACTTCCACGTCTTTCCATAATGGCGAAGCATCGAAGTTAAAATCATACCAAATTCTGCACCTAAGCGAAGACAGAATTTAATAAACCGCTGCTCAGGATGGGCCTCTATTTCGGCAAGGAAGTGTTGCAAGTTTTCCTTCAAAACTAATTTTCGTTGCGGACATACAGAGTTTTCTAAAATAAGGGTCAGCTGCTTGTTGATGTTCAGCGTTATTGCTAGGTCCCATCGCAATAAGTACCACGTGAGATACATATTGAGGGTATTTTTTTGCATATTCCAATGCCATAAATCCATGTCCAGAATGTCCTACAATGATAATACGTTCCAATCCTAATTGCTGTCTCATATATTCTATATCATCAATAAGCACATCGAGCTCAAATGCGGATGTATCCAAAATAGCAGAAGGTGTCGTAAAACCTCGGTGATTAAAAAAATAAGACGCAAGTGTCGTGAAGATTTTGTGAAAAAGTCCGAGGATAATAGATTGCACTGCCAATCACTAGTGTAGGTATACCTGTACCCTCAATGCTATACCGGAATAAAAATCCTGCTCTTTCAATAATGCCGGTATTTGTGGTTTCTATTTCTTGGGAAATATTATTATTCCATAATGCTAGTCGATAAAAACATATTTTAATTCTCTATGCTCAAATATCTCAATTTTTCTAATCTTTCTCGCATTAGTTTAAGGCACCAAGAATTATTGGATAAATCTTGGTAAGCGAGTGCTCAAAATCTCCCATAAAAATACGATGAAGTTCACACAATTCATCATAAACCATTCCACGACCCACAATGATCACCTCAATGGAAATTGAGCATTGTTAACAATCTCTTCATATTCTTTTATCAGAGCAAGCTGAATTTCAAAAGCCTCATCCAACTGGTCTAGTGAGCGTAAGCTACGTGCAATCCCCCACTTTGCAGTAAGAAGTACAAGCACTTCGTCTTTTTCTTCGTGATATTCGGACATCGTTCTTGAAAGCATGGACGGCGTTCTCATATTCTTTCGCTTCAATATAGGCTTGTGCAAGATTGTTATAGAGCGCCCCAAGCCAAGCATGAACACGGGTGTCCTCCGCTTTTTCAGCTCTATTAATTGCTATTTGATTCCATTTAATTTTTTATCACTGTCCTTTAGGACAATTGCAATCATATGAGCTGCATTTACAGTGTGGTATTCAAATCCTAGTCTTGCACTCAATTCATAGGACTTTTTAAATAAAGGTAATGCAGCATCAATATTGTCTGATTGATGAAAAACACGACCACGCTCAAGTAAAATTCTTACTTGTGCCAGCGGATACTCTGGAGAGAGGCTTGCTTCTGCTTCATCAAGCGTTTTATGAGCAATATCAAACTTCTGTTGCATCGCCTGGGCTAGCGCGATTTGTGATAATATCTGCAAATAGATTGACTTATCTTCCAGCATTTGGGCCTTGGAAAGAGAGCACTCGAGATTTCTTTCAATATCTTCAGGATTTCCGGCGAACAGTTCATCAAAATTTTCTAATGTAATCTCACTAGTAACTACTACCTAGGACATATAAGGTGATTTTTTACCACAGCCTTCGCACGCTAATGTAATACCATAGGTGCACTCATTGCAACGCTTGCAATGCCATTCGCTATCTTCACGACAAATCCCGCAGGCACAGCAGTGCCACATATTATCTCCATAAGCTACTTCGCCAATACAGAAAGAATAGTAAAATATTTCGCCGCATTCCGGACAGGAATAGTTAGAAAGAAGATCTTTAAGCGCTACACTGTTGCATTCACACGGTAATTTATATTTTCTATTCAACGCTTTTTCTGAAAGCGATACTACTTTTTTGATGTGATCGCGTGCGCAGTCTGTAAGCTGCTCAGAATTTCCTACCGCATTAAACGGATTTTTGCAGTTTAGGCAGCCACATTTATCGCCACACGCATGACCCGCTTTTAAGCAAGCACAACGCTTAGTTTTGCATTCCGATTGGCAGTCACAGGTAATAACATTTTCTTTCATGAGCTATCATTTCCAGAAATTTCTGATGAAGGAATGAATGGCGATCCTTTAAAAACATTGACCAACGCATCCAAAACATTCAGACCATTTTTTCGTGCCGTTGAAATGTATCCTCGGGTTCGACAAAACATTTCTGCACCGTTAAGGCTTCGAAAGCAGCCTGAAATTTTTTGCTTCACTTTGCACATCCGAATGTCCTGCTCTCCTAGATTATTCGTAAATGGAATCGTGAAATCATACATAAAGGCTAATACTTCTTTTTTAAAATTGTTTAAGCGATCCCACAGATTCTTTGTCGGGTGCTGCTTTGGTTTCCCTCTTTTTTTTGGAGTAGCAGGTGCCGGCAATATTGGAATTTCATTTAAACCATCGCTTAAAATACGATCATATGCTTGCTCATAATGCTTGATGCGCTGAGGATCCATTTTATCATTACCTGCTTCTTTAAGAAGCTCCACTTCCGCCTTTATTTCAAGCAGGCAATCTCTCATTTTTTTACACCAAGCCTGTTCATATTGTTCTTCATGGTACACAAGTTCTCGAAAATGATGGGCATTGCATAAACCATGAGTACAGTCGGTGTAATTAAAATAAGGTTTCCAATGATCGTGTATGGCGCGCCCCTTAAAATTTGGCAATATCCCTATTTCATCCATTGCCTCAACACCACGCTTTTCGTGAATTTCATAATGGGTTAATTTTTCCGTTGATGCAACGTGGAGCCAATGCAATTTTTTATTCACCCGCATGCCAGATTCATCAAAATTTACCCGTTTGCTGTCTATCAACTGTTGCTTAACCGCTTTAGAAAATCCTTCTAATTTTTTATCACAGGCAGCATAGGTATTGAACAATGTGCCTTCGCTTAAAGGCAGCGAGTGAACATCTCGAAAAATATCTTGTAACCGCTGATAGGGCATCAATTGATTTTGGTTATAGTAAGTGGCGAGGCCTTTTACGCGACTACCATATTGGACAGGTTGCGTAATATGATCAGGAAAATTTCCTTTATTGACAAAACTGCATTTTGGGCAAATCTTGACGTCTGCCTGATGCTCTGTGACTTGCACTTTCATCACTGGAATTTCAAATTCTTGACGACACTCTATATCCGTTGCTTCCACATCGGTAAGACTGCATTGGCAATTTTCACACGAATGAACGTGATGTTGTTCAACAAAATCAGGATCTGCAACTTGACTCAGCGTCAGTCCAGGATGACCATCCTGCCCACCTGTATTGCGACCTGTATTTTTTCGCTGGCTTTTTGGTTTGGGTTTTTTCAGTCCATCACTCGAAGGGGGTTTACTACTGTTTTGGCTATTTTTCGCAAGCTGACCTTCTAATTCTTTTATTCGTGCCACGAGTCTTTGTACCTCTTGATCTCGCGCTTGAAGCTGTTCTTTTAATTGTCCATTTAAGCGCGTTTGTTCCGATAACAATTGATTCAACATCTCAAGTTCATTATCGAGGTTATTCGTTAATATGCGTTTTTTTAAGCTGGATAAAGCAAACAAAGGTGTCTTCCATGATTACCAAACAATTCAGAATTGGGATTATATACTACTTTAGAATGGCTGAGTAGTTACAAACACACAAGGAATTGGATATGGGCACTCATTTTGATTTTATGGATGAATTATCTCATCCCTTTAATGAGACTGTTGGCACTATACCCTATCAAACTGCGAAAACTGAATCAAATCATGGGCAAACACGGCTTTATCCCTTTAAATCACGAGGACACCGAGTGGTGGCATTTTACTTTAAAGGATGAACCATTCCCCGAGACATATTTTAATTTTCTTGTGGCAATCTTACATTCCTAGTACAAAAATTGTGATAATTACTTTTTCGGTTACCAGAATTAAAGCGTGCCCTTATTCTAGTAGTTTTGGATTTTAATCATCAAGTTTGTTATGAATGTTAATTGTTATTTGAATATGAAAATTCAAAACCCTTAAAATAATTATTATTATTTATAGTGAATCATTTTGTTACTATATGCAAATAGCCATGAAGTGTTATATAGTTTAAAACCGACCATTGCCAATGATAAAAGCGCCTGGGCCTAATAAGTCATATTCCGCCAGTCTGACATGGGCATCGCCAAAATCAATTAATCCATCAATATGCCAAAGGCCCGCAACTTGTTTTACCAAGAAGTTCATTGGGATATATTGAGCATAACCACACAATTTGATGCTTGATTTTTCAGATTAATTAATGGTTATATGTAAGTTAGATTGATTTTTCTTTTGTAAAGAAACAGGGTGAGATCGGTGCTCGATTTATTTTGTCCCTACTAACGCACCTGCTCAAGACGGGTTTGTTCATTTTACTTGCCCGCGCCATCCATCGACTGTAAGTCAAATTTCTATCAAGATGCTTACTGCTAGAGATTAAAATAAATCATCTATATCTTTGAAAGATGCCTCCTGATGATGCTCTCGAAGTTGCTGAAAATAATGCGACTCAAACGCCATTATCAACTCTTGAAGGAAAATATATATCCCAACAACAGACTCATCATTTAACTCAGGCGCTTGTATGATTAATACAGGCTTATCCACGAGACCCTCCATTATCAAAGGTTTTTGTTTTCGAGAGGATCGGATGGTGTAGGAGCAGAAAATGCATTCGAGATAGAGCTTTTCATCCAATTGTGTTTTTTCTTGACGTGCTGCAGTTGTTAAAAGATCATTCGCCATAGTACAAAGTGCACGATAATTTCCGATCGCATGATCACACAATGATTGCATTAGCTCTGTCGTCATCAAGCTCAGTTCCCTGCACGAGATAGAAAATGCTCAAGCCCTTGCATGAATTGTTCGGGATTAGCGTATTCAGTGTTGAAACGCATCCGAATTCGGCTACCAAGCGGCACCAATTCATCGCGACGAAGTTTATCATTTACACGTTGATCACCAGCAAAGATAACACTTAGCAATAACCGAGAATCAAATTGTGCGCTGGTTAACAAACGTAATTCGTTCAACACGCAGACTGGCATTTCTTGTGCTTCGTCAATAAAAAGTATAGGTCTCATCAAAGTACTTTCAACATGCTGCAACCAACGTTCACTAAAATTTTTAAAACCATTCCAGCGATTATGTCCTTTGAGGGACACACCAAAGATATCACCCAACTCTCGATAAAAATCAGATAATCTTGCCGAGGAGTGTGTCAATACACCCACTTGCACATCACGGACATGCTCAGTCTTTCCGCTAAAAGCGTAGTGTACGCTTTTCCCGGTGCCAGGATCGCCACTTACCAATGCAAAACCACCATCACGAATAAAGCCATGTTCGATACGCCAACAAAAATTCTCAAGCTTTGCATAAGGATGTAATGCTTCGGTCGGTACTTCAGGCGCAAATGGATTATATTTTAGACCATAAAGCGCAAGTAATTTTGTTTTCATGATTTTTCTCCTTTAGGTAAGTAAGCAGGTGGCAAACCCGTTGCGGCATACTCAGCCATTAAGTATTTAAGCAAAGGGGCAATGCCATCGGTTCAGGTTCATGAGACATATTATTTTCCGATATACTCAATGTTCGTCGTAATACTATTAGCGTTGGCTACTTTATCTTGCGGATACAGTGTCGTTAAACACCTATTACTGTGGGGATCGATGAGTATTGCAGAACTCAGATCCCAACTAGTGTAACGAAGGTGTAAGGCTCAAGATGACGATAGGCATTAGGTATTTCGAACCGACATCTTCCAGGGAATGGTGCCGTCAGATCTGACGTTGCTTACGCTTTACTTCAGCGCGAAATGCTTCGATTGAGTACGACTGTTCAGGACAAGCGCGCCCAACACTTGGTCATGGACATATCGATTCAATGGTGTCGAGTCTATTTCAGAATGCACTTTTTACGATGATATTCAAATTCAACCCAGGCATCGTCGCTTCATTTAGCAAGGGTAATGTTAACTCAGATTCTCCCTCCAGCATTGCCATTAAACGTCCTTCAACTTGCGCCCATAGCACCTCCTGTTTTGCATTTTGATAAGGGCTATAAGGTAAGGTGGGCTGATGTAGGATACTCAATCGCTCCAGTCCTTGAGTAAATTCGGCTGAGATCATCGCAGAACCATTATCACTCATGAGCGCACGTGGCAGCCCGCGTTTTTGCAAGGCCTGCATAAATCCATGCACTAACGATTCAGCAGTTTCATCGAGGTACCATTGCGCATGACAAACCAAACCAGAAGTGATCATCTGTGTGCTTACGGCAAGCTCGTGTGACTTAGCATCAGTCTGATTGATACATTACTCTCATTCATTTAAACAATGGGAGAACATCATGTCATCGATGCTACAGCAATTTATCGGTATGGATGGTTTAATGCAGTCAGCCATCAACGCATTTGAGCAATGGCGTGCGACGCGCAATCGCCGCGAACCTATTCCAGATCATTTATGGCTTTTGGTTGAGCCGCTAACCAAGCATTACAATCTTAGCCAAATCTCAAAAAATCTGCATCTAAACAGCGCTCAAATAAAAGCCAATCTAACAAGGTTTTCCATATCAGAAGAGAACGTGCCTGAGTTGGTTGAATGCACTCAACAATTTTCCATGCTATCTGTACCTAATAATAAAACCAACGAATGTAGCATTGAGTTTAATTGCAAGCATGCTTCATCCGTTAAATTGAGTGGCTTGAACATCAGCGAACTCAAACAAATGGTGTCTTTATTGATTAGTGAGGCACCATGTTACAGTTTACCCCTCAGCAACGATTTTTTTTAGGCATTGCTCCTTTAGATTTCAGAAAAGGAATCGACGGAATAGTTGCCGTTTGCAAGCAAAAAGTACAGGTCGATCCATGGGCGGCGCCTGGTTCGTGTTTACTAATCGAAACCGAACAGCCATTAAACTATTGGTGTATGATGGCCAAGGCTATTGGTTATGTATGAAACGCTTTTCACAGGGTCGCCTGAGCTGGTGGCCTCAAGATACGGCAGCAAGCAAAGCAATTTCTGTGCAGCATTTGCACGTGTTGTTATATCAGGGCGACCCAAGCACGACCCATATCCCTCCTGATTGGAAGCGTGTTTAGGCGGAAACTTGTTGAGCAATCCGTTCAGTATCATGGATCGTTGCTTCATAATTCCATGGAAACCATAAATGGGGCTGCTTGAAAACAGATGATTTGTTTTTTTGTAGCTCCGTTAAATAGTGAACGGGGTTCTTTACCTGCCAACTCACATGTGGCGATTAAGCTTAACAACACGGCAGCAACAAGGCACCGTGCTCTGATTTATGAAACATCGCATTTTTTCGTATTCTAATAGTGAGCTTTAACGCTTGCTCAACTAGGTTATTATCAATCAAGGCACCGGCAACTGATAAAAATCGGGTTACTTTTCCCAATGGTTTTTCATGTATTTAATCGCTTTACCCAGTCCAGAATTGGGTCAGCCAGTCTGTCCTCAAATTGTTTTTGCATCCAATCCCATAAATCATTCATTACGGGCAAACTATGTTCTTGATGATAGGCTAAACGTTCCGTAGCCGACATATTTAATTCTTTTGTGGTTGCATCATGCTTATAAACTTGGCCAAGTTGTTCAAGAACGTAATCACACTCTTCAGGAAAATCAAGTTCAATTTCTTTGAATTTACGCCGACCATGCGTCAAGCAATTGCATAAAATAGTCTTGTATACTTTGGAAACATTAGCAGCCAATGCATCACACATCTGACGAATGGGAGGAAGACTTGTATCACGTTTTGATAGCAGTTGACTCACATTTTCACCACCATGGCGTGTGCCAGTATAATACAAACAAACAGGATGACCATCTGCAGTTCCTTTAATACAGGTGGTATACATTCCTGTGCGTTCTTTATCCGGATTCAGTTTATTATCTCTCATTACGTCTAGTATTTTTACATGAGTATCATCATGCTCAATGTTATCGCCATTGGCCATTTTTTCTTCAAGTGCAAAGAATACGGATAAACACAATCAGCTACGGACTCAACTAAATCCCACTGTGTTGTAGCCGCCATAGGTACACCCAACATATTTTGGAAACGTGCTTGACGATAAAAAGGGGTGGCTAGAAAATATTTATACAAAACTAAAATGGCTTTAAAATATGCATCATATTTATCTTTTGAATACTCAGGTGGTGCCCAAGGTGTGAACGTATCACCACATAAGGCACATCGTAATCGATGAAATCGATACCTTACAACCTTTGCACTGGACTGTCCGTAAATGCGAATAATACCCCCGGGGGTAATGGGGATTGAATAGAGATATCCCCCACATTGGGTTACAAGGATCCCCTGGATTTAAATCATTATGTTTGACATCAATTACTTCATCAGATATGTATTCATTAGCAGCATGCCTACCATGACCTTTTTTGCGAGGTTCATCAGATGTTGATAGAACGGTGTCGTTTGAAGCGTCTCCATGATGACTTAACTGCGCTGATGTGTCCGTGGTAGATGATTGTTCAGCAGATTTTTCTATTTGCGATGCTATATTCGCTTCGGTCGACTCAGTTGATTCGACGGTATCCCCGTCTTTACTGGCCTTGTCCTGACCAGATTCCTCGTCATGTTTTTTCTTTTTTTTATGCTTTTCAGTTTTACTTCCAAAAATCATAGCTCTAAATTTTCTCATTGTCATACGGGCAGATTGAAGCTTTATCTGCATCCAGACAACAAAATGAATCAGCTTCTCAAGAGTCGCGTAATCATTGTCTTGAAGTGTTTTTTCTTTGATGCGAGCAAGGAGACCTTTTAGTTCCTCCTGCGTCATCGGTATTTCTTCTGGTTTTTCGCGTTTAGACATCTATGTCAGCCATCCAATTTGGCTATAAAAAATAATTGTGATTAAAATGATCCCGTATTAAAATAAAGTCAAGCATTTTTTTTGAGATTTTTATGCCTTCAGACATCATTATTACCATCGTTTATCTGGCTCAAGATCAATTCGAACTCTTTGTGAGTCAAATAAAAGCAAGCAATCTGCCAAAAACCACTCAATGGGACTTGATTGATTTATTGAAAACGGCAAGGCAACATACGGAACATGCAAGGCAAATGGGATGGATTCAGGAAACATAGAGGCTGCCTATTTGTGTTATTAATGATTACAGTTTAATGATGAGAATAAATTAAGTCACACGAGCTTGCCGTAAGGACACGATCATCAGATATCGCTAGCAATAATGGCTTGTACCATTTTCCATCTTTACCAAGAATATTGCGGGAGCCATGATGAAAATCTAGATGCCATAAGCCATTGACGTACTCTACTTCATAGCTACGTACCTCGCGGCTGTCGAATCGCTCCTGAGTGCGTAGAGAAGCCATCCGGATGACGTTGCTTAACCTTACCTTGTTTCTCGTATCCATTGGATTTCATATAGCGATAAATCGTGCTGTATGAGGGCATTTTGCCGAATCAGGCGACGTTTACTGCAACTGCTGCATTATCAATATGCAACTGATAACTCCAGCTGGGGATGTGCCCGAATGTTCGCGGCCTGAATCATTTTGTCTTGAGCTCCACACTTAATTGTTCGTGGATTGAGCCTGCATCGCTGCGACGTTTTGATGCGATAAAGCACGTATAATTGGATCAGGACCTGTCTTGGCACTGGATACAGCCAACGTTCCAGCGGTGGATACACTCAACAAAAAACGGGGGTACCCATGTGTTCGGATGACGCCACTGTTTTTGGAGAAGCGCTGCCAACGTTTTTTTCAATTCGCCGTTATCCGGTGGCGCAGAAAGCAACGGACCAATAATTGAGAAGCGAAAGCGTGCCCAACGTGCTTGACGAGTGTCAGCATCTTTGGTGCGTCATTTTCTATAAAAAAACTCCTGGTTATTTAAGGAGTTTCTAGGCTACCCGATGTGGTTTTTTGTTTGAAGCAGCATAATCTGCTGGTGAAAAAGTTCCTCCCTCAAACAGCGCGTAAACTGCCCGCGGTCAGCGGGGCAAGGAAGCGTAAAAGCAGACATAATTCTTTTTTTCGAATTCCCCCTAAAATATAATCGAAATAGTACCCGTGGTGAACAGGCCGTACATTATCTGCCCTGGGGGTAGACGGTAAGCGATCCTTATCCTTTTATCCAAAATCGTGTCTTTATCAAACATATCACGCCACCATCTACGCCAGCGTCTCCAGGTAGACTCACTCACAGTAAAAGCCGAAATGTCGCTTAAATTGCGCTATAACGCCGTTTGCTAATACCCAGGTGATAATAAATAGAGAATGAGCATGACAAATGGTGCAGGGTTACCATCGTCGTCCCAAAAAACCTCACAGACGCTGACGTCTTACGCGTTTACGACAGGTCGGCACAACAAAAAAGTTTATGACACTCTTCGTAGTGAGTGCGGAACTCCGCTAGAAACGCCGAGCAACTGGACTACGCGGATAGTCGGCTTTGTGTAGATTAACCCCTTACAATACGGACACCTTTGCTGCAGGATATTATCAGCCCATTGCTTGATCAATTTGATTTAAAAAGTAAATGAAAGCTGGCATTGAATAGAAAAATTTGAGACATTAGTAAGTTCTCCTTCTGGTTAGGTAACCGAAAGAGAACACCCCTCGAGAGTTTTAGTCAAGCTCTTTGAGGGGTTTTTTTATTTCAAGCATCAAATAATTTGATTAGAATAAGGAGGAAATACATCAGATAATGTGCTCAGGCTGAGTATATTCGCCTGTTAAAATGACCGGTTTTTTAATTTGTGGTAATAATTCTTTAATGGATTCCAGATAGGAAGGAATTTGTCGTAACAAAAATGTTTTGGAAGTTCTGTGGAACCATGCCGTTGTTCTACACAATGTTCTATTTGATTATTGATGAATTGTTCCCAATGACAATCAATATCTTCGAGGCCTGAAGTAGGTAATAATTAACTTCTCGAATTAATGCGCCTAGTTCACGAATGATGATCATTTTATTATCGTGATCAAGTTCTTCCCACAGTGTTTCTAGATGCTTCTCTAGTTTAGTCATTATAATATAGGGCCACCCGAAAATTTCTCCACGGTATTCAATGGTGGGCGTCTTTATGCTGAATTTCCCCTGTAGATGTTTTAAAACTAGCGCCTCGCTTTTAAATTAAAATTTCGTTTATTATGCGCTTAGCTATGGCCACAAAGCCACGATTACTGTTCTGATAATAAGAAATTATCGTAAGTGCAACGGATAAACTCATAAAACTTGTTTTTTCATCTATATTGGTAACTACTCAGCCATTCTAAAGTAGTATATAATCCCAATTCTGAATTGTTTGGTAATCATGGAAGACACCTTTGTTTGCTTTATCCAGCTTAAAAAACGCATATTAACGAATAACCTCGATAATGAACTTGAGATGTTGAATCAATTGTTATCGGAACAAACGCGCTTAAATGGACAATTAAAAGAACAGCTTCAAGCGCGAGATCAAGAGGTACAAAAAGACTCGTGGCACGAATAAAAGAATTAGAAGGTCAGCTTGCGAAAAATAGCCAAAACAGTAGTAAACCCCCTTCGAGTGATGGACTGAAAAAACCCAAACCAAAAAGCCAGCGAAAAAATACAGGTCGCAATACAGGTGGGCAGGATGGTCATCCTGGACTGACGCTGAGTCAAGTTGCAGATCCTGATTTTGTTGAACAACATCACGTTCATTCGTGTGAAAATTGCCAATGCAGTCTTACCGATGTGGAAGCAACGGATATAGAGTGTCGTCAAGAATTTGAAATTCCAGTGATGAAAGTGCAAGTCACAGAGCATCAGGCAGACGTCAAGATTTGCCCAAAATGCAGTTTTGTCAATAAAGGAAATTTTCCCGATCATATTACGCAACCTGTCCAATATGGTAGTCGCGTAAAAGGCCTCGCCACTTACTATAACCAAAATCAATTGATGCCCTATCAGCGGTTACAAGATATTTTTCGAGATGTTCACTCGCTGCCTTTAAGCGAAGGCACATTGTTCAATACCTATGCTGCCTGTGATAAAAAATTAGAAGGATTTTCTAAAGCGGTTAAGCAACAGTTGATAGACAGCAAACGGGTAAATTTTGATGAATCTGGCATGCGGGTGAATAAAAAATTGCATTGGCTCCACGTTGCATCAACGGAAAAATTAACCCATTATGAAATTCACGAAAAGCGTGGTGTTGAGGCAATGGATGAAATAGGGATATTGCCAAATTTTAAGGGGCGCGCCATACACTATTATTGGAAACCTTATTTTAATTACACCGACTGTACTCATGGTTTATGCAATGCCCATCATTTTCGAGAACTTGTGTACCATGAAGAACAATATGAACAGGCTTGGTGTAAAAAAATGAGAGATTGCCTGCTTGAAATAAAGGCGGAAGTGGAGCTTCTTAAAGAAGCAGGTAATGATAAAATGGATCCTCAGCGCATCAAGCATTATGAGCAAGCATATGATCGTATTTTAAGCGATGGTTTAAATGAAATTCCAATATTGCCGGCACCTGCTACTCCAAAAAAAAGAGGGAAACCAAAGCAGCACCCGACAAAGAATCTGTGGGATCGCTTAAACAATTTTAAAAAAGAAGTATTAGCCTTTATGTATGATTTCACGATTCCATTTACGAATAATCTAGGAGAGCAGGACATTCGGATGTGCAAAGTGAAGCAAAAAATTTCAGGCTGCTTTCGAAGCCTTAACGGTGCAGAAATGTTTTGTCGAACCCGAGGATACATTTCAACGGCACGAAAAAATGGTCTGAATGTTTTGGATGCGTTGGTCAATGTTTTTAAAGGATTGCCATTCATTCCTTCATCAGAAATTTCTGGAAATGATAGCTCATGAAAGAAAATGTTATTACCTGTGACTGCCAATCGGAATGCAAAACTAAGCGTTGTGCTTGCTTAAAAGCGGGTCATGCGTGTGGCGATAAATGTGGCTGCCTAAACTGCAAAAATCCGTTTAATGCGGTAGGAAATTCTGAGCAGCTTACAGACTGCGCACGCGATCACATCAAAAAAGTAGTATCGCTTTCAGAAAAAGCGTTGAATAGAAAATATAAATTACCGTGTGAATGCAACAGTGTAGCGCTTAAAGATCTTCTTTCTAACTATTCCTGTCCGGAATGCGGCGAAATATTTTACTATTCTTTCTGTATTGGCGAAGTAGCTTATGGAGATAATATGTGGCACTGCTGTGCCTGCGGGATTTGTCGTGAAGATAGCGAATGGCATTGCAAGCGTTGCAATGAGTGCACCTATGGTATTACATTAGCGTGCGAAGGCTGTGGTAAAAAATCACCTTATATGTCCTGAGTAGTTACCTATATTGTTGATATCTTTCACGCCATATTCGACACCAGATTGACTTTAAACGCATCTTCCACATATTTAAAATCAGCGACAATATGAGCCATGGCTGGTTTCCTTTCCCACGGTTGCTAAGAACTACAACAGTAAAGGAGAACGGCCATTTTTGTATCTAAAATTTACATAAAGTCCAGGATAATTCATTAACATGAATTAAATTTTCTAACGCCCCAAATCTACTTCAATTGCGGTTCTAACCGAAGAGCCCCCAAATTTTAAAGCGAAAAACCAATTGATTCATTGAAGTTCAAGAAATTCATACTAAACTAGATAAACCTTGATTAGGGTTTAAATAAGAACTATTTATGAGTCCTACAAAATTTTCTTTGTTAAACACACAGATATCTGTTTCCTCACAGGATACTACAACGAAAACGCTTATTTTAATTTTGCTTCTAGTGGTAATAGGGTGTTGGGGAGCTATGATATGGACAGGTTTTTATACCTACAAATATGTTCCACCTATTCCTGACAAATTTGTTAGTGAGTCAGGACAGTCAATCATGACAGCTGATCAAATAGTTTTTGGCAAAGCAGGGTTTCAAAAAGCAGATTTAATGGATTATGGAAGTCTTTATGGTATGGGCTCTTATTTTGGTATTGATTATACAGCACAATATCTTGTTGAATTAAGCACTATGATAACAAATGAACTTGCTTACTTACATTATGGACGTTCATTTTCAGAATTGCTTCCCGAACAAAGATGTTATTCAAAAAGAAATGCAAATGTATTTGAAAAATATTTCACTAATTGAACATACTGTTACTCTTCCTAATGTAATTGCTAAATCGATTCTTGATTTACGCTACAAAATTACAACAAGCTTACTTAATCACGATCCATATGTTGGCTGGACAAAAGCCTATAGTGAGCATAACCACACAATTTGATGCTTGATTTTTCAGATTAATTAATGGTTATATGTAAGTTAGATTGATTTTTATTTTGTAAAGAAACAGGGTGAGATCGGTGCTCGATTTATTTTGTCCCTACTAACGCACCCGCTCAAGACGGGTTTGTTCATTTTACTTGCCCGCGCCATCCATGGCGCTCCTGCAAGTCAAATTTCTATCAAGATGCCTTACTGCTAGAGATTAAAATAAATCATCTATATCTTTGAAAGATGCCTCCTGATGATGCTCTCGAAGTTGCTGAAAATAATGCGACTCAAACGCCATTATCAACTCTTGAAGGAAAATATATATCCCAACAACAGACTCATCATTTAACTCAGGCGCTTGTATGATTAATACAGGCTTATCCATGAGTGCCTCCAATTATCAAAGGTTTTTGTTTTCGAGATGATCGCGATGGTGTAGGTGCAGCAAAGCATTCGAGATAAAGCTTTTCATCCAATTGTGTTTTTTCTTGATGTGCTGCTGTTGTTAATAATTCGTTTGCCATAGTACATAACGCACGGTAATTTCCCATCGCGTGATCACACAGTGTCTGCATGAGCTCTTTCGTCATTAAGCTAGGATTGCCTGCACAAGCTAATAGATGATCAAGTCCTTGCATTAACTGCTCTGGACTTGCATATTCAGTGTTGAAACGAATTCGAATCCGGCTACCTAGCGGCACTAATTCATCGCGACGAAGTTTATCATTTAGCCGTTGATCTCCAGCAAATATAACACTTAATAATAACCGCGAATCAAATTGTGCGCTTGTGAGCAAACGTAATTCGTTCAACACGCAGACTAACATTTCTTGCGCTTCGTCAATAAAAATTATGGGGCGCAGCAAAGTACTTTCGACATGCTGCAACCAACGTTCACGCAAATGTTTAAAACCATGCCAGCGATTATGTCCATTGAGGGATACACCAAAGATATCACCGAGCTCACGATAAAAATCAGATAATCGTGCGGAGGAGTGCGTCAGCACACCCACATGAACATCACGTACATGACTCAATCTTTCTGCTAATAAGCGCAGGGTTACGCTTTTCCCGGTGCCAGGATCGCCACTAATCAACGCAAAACCACCTTCACGAATAAAGCTATGTTCGATACGCCAACAAAAATTTTCTAGCTTAGTATACGGATGTAAAGCTTCTGTCGGCACTTCAGGTGCAAATGGATTATATTTTAGGCCATACAGTGCGAGTAATTTTGAGTTCATTATTTTTCTCCTTTGGGTAAGTAAGCAGGGGGTAAACCTGTTGCTGCATATTCAGCCATTAAATCTTTGAGCAGTGGCGCAATGCCGGTTGGTTCAGTTTTATTGATGGTGTTTTCCGCTTTATTCAGCGTGCGCCGTAATGCATCTGCGTTAGCCGTTTTATCTTGTGGATACAGTGTTGCCAAAATCGTATTGCTGTGCGGATCAACCAACAGCGCAGTTCTCATATCCCAGCGCGCGTAACGCACATGCAAGGCCTCTAAATGGCGATATTGAGACGGTATTTCAAAGCGACATCTATCCAATGATAATGTGCCATCTGATCTGCGTTGCTTACGCTTAACCTCAGTACAAAATGTACGATTCAGTGTTGAAGTATCAGGACAGGGACGGCCAACATTGGTATGCTCTAAATAGCGCTTTAAGGGCGTTGAAGCAATTTCAGTATGATTTTTTTTGTGATATTCAAATTCAACCCAAACGATCGTTGCCTTATTCAGCAACGGCAAAGTAAGCTCAGGTTCTCCCTCTAGCATTGCCATCAAACGACCTTCAACTTGCGCCCACAGCACTTCTTGTTTGGCATTTTGGTAGGGGGAATAAGGTAGCGTCGGTTGATGTAGGATACTCAAACGCTCCAGCCCTTCAGTAAATTCAGCCGACATCATCGCCGCGCCATTATCACTCATGAGCGCACGTGGTAATCCACGTTTTTGCAGCGCCTGCATAAACCCATGCACCAATGATTCCGCACTCTCATCAAGGTACCATTGCGCATGACAAATCAAACGAGAGTGATCATCTAATATCGCTAGCAATAATGGCTTGTACCATTTTCCATCTTTACCAAGAATATTGCGGGAGCCATGATGAAAATCGAGATGCCATAAGCCATTGACGTACTCTACTTCATAGCTACGTACCTCGCGGCTGTCTAATCGCTCCTGAGCGCGAAGAGAGCCATCCGTATGATGCTGCTTAACCTTACCTTGTTTGCGCAATCCATTGGATTTCATATAGCGATAAATCGTGCTGTATGAGGGCATTTTGCCTAATTCAGGCGCATGTTTTACTGCAACTGCTGCATTATCAATATGCAACTGATAACTCCAGCTGGGATGCGCCCGATGTTGCGCCTGAATCATTTGCTTGAGCTCAACACTTAATTGTCGTGATTGAGCCGCATCGCTGCGACGTTTGATGCGTAAAGCACGTATCGGATCAAGACTCTGTCTTGCACGATACAGCCAACGTTCCAGCGTGGATACACTGAAAAAAACGGGGGTACCCATTGTCGGATGACGCCACTGTTTTTTGGAAAGCGCTGCCAACGTTTTTTTCAATTCGCCGTTATCCGGTGGCGCAGAAAGCAACGGACCAATAATTGAGAAGCGAAAGCGTGCCCAACGTGCTTGACGAGTGTCAGCATCTTTGGTGTGGTCATTCATAAAAAAACTCCTGGTTATTTAAGGAGTTTCTAGGCTACCCGATGTGGTTTTTTGTTTGAAGCAGCATACTCTGCGTGAAACAGTTCCTCCCTCAAACAGCGCGTAAACTGCCCGCGGTCAGCGGGGCAAGGAAGCGTAAAAGCAGACATATTCTTTTTTCGAATTCCCCCTGAAATATATCGAATAGTACCCGTGGATAGGGGCCGTGCATTATTGCTGGGGTAGATGGTAAGCGTCCTTTTTCCTGCATCCAAAATCGTGTCTTATCAAACATATCACGCCACCATCTACGCCAGCGTCTCCAGGTAGACTCACTCACAGTAAAGCCGAAATGTCGCTTAAATTGCGCTAAACGCCGTTTGCTAATACCCAGTGATAATATAGAAATGAGCATGACAAATGGTGCAGGGTACCATCGTCGTCCAAAAAACCTCACAGACGCTGACGTTGTGCGTTTACGACAGTCGGCACAACAAAAGCTTAGGCGAGTCTCGTAGTGATGCCGGAACTCCGCTAGAACGCCTAATGGACTACGCGGATAGTCGGCTTTGTGTAGATTACCCTTACAATACGGACACCTTTGCTGCAGGATATTATCAGCCATTGCTTGATCAATTTGATTTAAAAGTAAATGAAAGCTGGCATTGAATAGAAAAATTTGAGACATTAGTAAGTTCTCCTTCTGGTTAGGTAACCGAAAGAGAACACCCCTCGAGAGTTTTAGTCAAGCTCTTTGAGGGGTTTTTTTATTTAAGCATCAAATAATTTGATTAGAATAAGGAGGAAATACATCAGATAATGTGCTCAGGCTGAGCATAATCTAAAAGGATGTTTCTGCATACTTATCCCGTTCTTTTGACGGATGAGCATATTGTTCCATCCGCTTATCCGAATAATACATTTTTTCTCTTTTTTATTGAGGACGCTTTTTTCGAATGTATTGTCAGGTTCATGCCAACTTTCTGGATCATTAAAACGAAATACGTCTCCATACCACCGTTCGTGCCCTCGTTTATTTCCATAAATAGATCGCCTTTCTTTTGGACGTTGCCAAACCACCCTATTTGAACGAGCTCGCACAATGGTGACCAAATTGACGTTATGGTTTTCACCACCATGTAGTTTTTCAATATAGTCTGGTTTGCAATAACCACTATCTACTACATTAACGCAAAGCACTGTTGGGTTTTCTTTTTGTACCTTTACTAATACCTCCGCAAGTTGCTCTGCACCAACAACAGTATCATTTTGATCTGTTGCTACTCTTCGTACACTGACTGGCAAAACCCATGGAGGTGAGTTTTCTGCTTTTGGGGGCAAAAAAAACAAGGTGCTATATTTATGGCCAATAGTGATTGGTTTATTATCTGCTATTGGGTTTGGCGAATACACAAAACCACGATTAGTAGAGACTGTTTGTGATTGCGGTCTTGGCGCAGGCGTACAATCAGCGCCAAATAAGTAATAGTTCCTTTGCCTATTTTCTTCGAATACTTGCTTCAACACTGTGCCAAATAATTCTTGGCTTTGCTCAGTCTCACCTTTATGGAATTCACTTACCACATCAGTGATGCTATTGTAGGTGCGTTGATGATGAGCATTTAAGCTAAGTTTTACAGGCGTATTCGCTGTCACATTGCTACACAACGAATCAAGGAGATCCATAAAAGCATCTGCGCGATATTTAATTGCGCGATAAATCTCGCCACGAAATTTTTTAACCCTTTCCAAAGCATCTTGTAACATAGGAAGTCCGTTTCCTTTTAATATTAATAATTCACTTTCCAATAAGAATAATCATTTATAATGTCATTCACTTCTTTGTTGTTATCGCAACCTTCTAAATCTTCTAACGGAATATGAAAAATCTTTTTATCTTCAATCCGTTCCACTTTTGCAATAATGCCGTTTTCCTCATCGATATAATCTATTTCTAAAAATAAATAAATATCCTGATAGGAACCACGTTCCGCTTTCATTTCAAGATAGTCTTCTTCATCCATAGCACCGAAAAAGTAGCCTTCTTCCCAGCCAAAATAACCAACATCCTCCATTCCTGTGAGCTTTGTTTTTGAAGGAATTTTCTTTTCTAAATAAGTAGAATAAATGGCAAGAGAGTCATCATCAACTACAGGAACATGGGTGACATTTTTTTCTGAAAATATTTCAATAATCCGCTTATCTTGTTCTTCTGGGGAAGAATATTTAATATAATTGGAAGAAGAAGTGGCGGGTTTTATTTTATTGGTTTTAGATGTTGTCCTTTTTTTATTTTTATTTTCTCGTTTCTGTTGTAATTTTTTTTGTGAAAGCGCCATTGCTTTAACCTCATTATGATTTAACAATGCCGCCCATTATACAGAAATTTACCGATTTCGAGACAGGAGTGGAGCCATTTTATGAATTAAAAAGTCATGCAACTTTCTTTTTATTTGTCCAAAGTTGAATTAACGAGTACGCAATGCGTTACGCAACAACGCCCTTGGTTCTAGCTCACCTTAAATTACTGCTAGATTTAGAAGACGGGCACAAAACAAACCACTATAACTTCTGCCGACGCCATAAAAATTAACGAGTCCCAAAGAAAGGCTTAACGATGGCTATTTGAAGGTGTTTCGCCAGGAGATAGCGTTTTTATTTTAAAGGTAGAACTATGCTTGAGCAACTTAATCGCTATTGCCATGGTTATGCAGGCATTCCCATCATAATTGCCTGCAAAAAGAACGGGTTATTTTCCGTGCTTCAAGCCAATAATGCCTTAACCCAAGAACAACTTTGCCAGCAATTACACGCCAATTCAGGCCACTTGCAGGTGGCGTTACATTTTTTAGTGTCTATTGATTGGCTTAAGGTCAGTGCAGGGGGAGAGTATTCGCTAACGAATAAAGCTGTTTGCCAAGAGAGTATCCCAGATGAATTGTTGGCGCTGTATTCTATTCAACCTTCTGCTTGGCTGACTGATAAAGTGGTTTTTCGATGGTTGAAAAAATTATTAATCGGCTGGGATGTTCAGGACGAGCGTTTGCCCGATTTCCTGGACGGTGTTTTGATTATCCCCTTATTGATGAATTTAAAAATCCAGGCTTGGGTAAAGCTTGAAAATCATTTTATTACCTTAACTTCGAAATTGAAAAATAAAAAACTAAAGCAACGACTCATTGAGATTTTTAAGCATAAAAACTGGATGATTGAAGATGAGCAGGCACAATGGCGTTTAACTGAAGAGGGCGAGTTTCTCTTTGAGCGCGTTATAAATGCAGGTGTTATTTATTCTTATCGCCCCCTGTTAGCGCAAATGGAAGGATTGCTATTTGGAGATTGTGTGGCCGTTTTTGCGCGAAATGAGCAATGTCATGAGCAGGATCTGGATAGACAGGCTCAACGAGCTTTTTGAAAAGCGTGATTACTGTATTCGAGCCGCACGGCTTGAGGATATTGACCGACTCCTCGAACTGGAAAGCGGCTGGCCTGAACACTTGCGAATGGGGCGAGAAGCCTTGTTAGCACGATTAAACCTGTTTCCCATGGGGCAATTGGTGTTATGCCAACAACAGCACATTGTGGCCGTGGTTTATTCGCAACGGATTGCAAGCATGGAGTTGCTTCGTACGGCCCAACTAGCAACACTGTCACAATTACACGAGCCCGAAGGTGCTTATTTGCAGTTGATAAGCTTGAATGTCGACCCTGCGCTACAAGACCAGGGTTTTGGCGACCAGTTGCTTAATTTTGTGTTGCAATGGGGTAGGTTGTTGCCCGGAATTCAAGGCATTGCGGCTATCACCCGTTGCCGTGATTTTAAACCCGATGAAATGCGCTATGAAGACTATGTTCAAATGCGCGATGAGCAAGGTTATATCCCTGATGCTATACCTCGCTTTCACCAACAGCATGGGGCAGTCATTCGAGAAATCGTTTATGGCTATCGTCCTGAAGATATTGAAAATGAAGGTAACGGTCTTTTAATTGAATATCCGCTGCAGAATGTAATGAGCGCTGTAGCCTCATCCATTATAACCGAAAAGCCCAGTATTGAAAACATCGAAGAGACCCTAGCAACAGGCCTAAAACGTATTTTAGGCTCGAGAAGCTACTTGCGTAAGTCTTGATAGACCTTTTAAAGAGTTGGGATTAGATTCTTTAGATTTAATGGAATTTCGGCGCTGGGTAGCGCAAGCGTTTCAAATAGAGCCCTCGCCGACGTTATTTTTTCAATACCCAAATCTTGCCGCCTTAAGCCAGTATTTGAGCCAGGGGCAAACGAATGCCTTGAGCAACGTGCTAAGCGCAATTATCGCAGCGAAGCGCATGACGATATTGCCATTATTGGCATGAGCTGTCGTTTAAGCGCAGGCATTCAAAGCACGGATGATTTTTGGCAGTTGTTATCGCAAAACCGTGATGCGATTGAAGACGCACCTGCTTATCGCTGGCAAGGCCCTGACTGGGTAGAAAATGAAGCCGGTGTTCCTATTCCCATTCGTAAAGGGGGCTTTATCCATCAGGTGGAGATGTTTGATGCGGCATTTTTTCATATTTCACCCAAAGAAGCGTCTCACATGGACCCTCAGCATCGCCTGCTATTAGAGGAAAGTTGGTATGCCTTAGAAAATGCGGCTATTCCTGTCGAGTCTTTACGCAATTCATTAACCGGTGTGTTTATTGGGATTTACAGCCATGATTATGAGCATTTGCAAGCGCAAGCGGAAAGGCCCGAAGATTTAGGGCTTTATTATGCCACGGGAAATTCAGCATCTATTGCCGCAGGAAGGTTAGCGTATTTTTATAATTTGAAAGGCCCTGCATTATCGATTGATACCGCGTGCTCTTCGTCGTTAGTGGCGACCCATGAAGCCTGTAAGAGTTTGCAGCGCGGAGAATGCCATTTAGCGTTAGTGGGCGGCGTGAATCTTATTTTATCCCCACAATTAAGCATTGCCTTTGCGAAAGCGGGCATGTTATCAGCGGATGGTTATTGCAAAAGCTTTGATGCCAATGCCGATGGTTATGTCAGAGGCGAAGGATGTGCGGTGATTGTTTTAAAACGCTTAAACGATGCCAAGCGTGACCATGACAACATTCTAGCGGTGATAAAAGGCTCGGCCATTAATCAAGATGGTTTATCCAATGGCATCACAGCGCCGAATCAAGCGGCACAAGTCAGTGTGTTACAAGCAGCGCTTAATGATGCAAGGTTACTGGCCAGTAGCATCAGTTATCTAGAAACCCATGGTACGGGTACCAAACTAGGTGATCCCGATTGAAATGGATGCCATTAGTGAAGTTTATGGCATCAACGCGAGGGTGATTTTCCGCTCATTATTGGAACAGTGAAAAGTAACCTAGGACATTTAGAAGCGGCGGCGGGTTTAGTGGGTTTAATCAAAACAGTGCTGAGCTTGCAGCACGAAGAAATTCCTGCAAATCTACATCTTAACGACCCTGAATCCCTATATGGATTTAAGTCGGTTCTCAGCGCGCATTCCCGTTCAGCAACCTAGGCATGGAAAAAAAACACCAAAACTCAGCCGCGCCGAGCCGGTGTCAGCAGCTTTGGCTTCAGCGGCACCAATGCGCACATGATTATCGAAGAAGCGCCAGAGCTGGATTATGTGCCACGAGCACCCTTGCCTCAAACCGTATTTAATCGCCAGCGCTATTGGATACCGGGATTGGAGAATGTATC
The DNA here is from genome assembly GCA_963783185.1 of uncultured Gammaproteobacteria bacterium. Lineage (GTDB taxonomy): Bacteria > Pseudomonadota > Gammaproteobacteria > Steroidobacterales > Steroidobacteraceae > Bog-1198. The sequence continues at coordinate 504,761 of CAWAMT010000008.1, forward strand.
TCATCCCTCGTTACCCGAAAACAGTTATTACGAAATGGTATGGCAATCAACGCCGCTTGCTGCAGGAAACTTGATAGAACAAAAAGAGCATGCGCATTGGCTTGTTATTGCTGCCTACGAGGAACAAGACGTTCTTAGTGTTTACATTGATTTTTCT